>OZ246973.1:0-1910000 GCA_965232445.1 Woeseiaceae bacterium
GAGAAATCGAAGGTCAGCGTTTCCCAGGTGTTGGCGACGGTCGTTAGTGCCTCCGTCTCCACCGACACATTGGGATCGTTGGCATTCTCCACTTTCAGCCGGACCGGTATTCCGGCTGCCGGCGAATAGACGCGCACCTCCATCTGCGGACTCGCGGAGTCCAGCGGGATGGCCGGTACGGAGTTGTTCAGTCCGGTCGAGACGGTTGTGCCGGCGAAAACTTCCGAGTTCGCCGCGCGATTGACCTGCACAACCTGGTTCGAGCCGCCGGTCGGGTCATTGACGATCTGAGAGTCCTCGGCACCGCCGAAACCGGCCAGCGTGTAGGAAATCGCCGGATCGTCAAACGTGATCTCGCTCCATGTCGTGGGCCCGGCGCCCGGGCAGCTCGTGGTCTGCGAAATGTCGTCGTAGAAGAACGTCCAGTTGTCGGGATCCGTGTCCGCGGCACCGTTGACGCCGAGATCGAAGATAACCGTGATGCCGGTTACCGCGGGACCCGCCGTGTCTCCGGTGAAGTCGAAGCAGAGTTCTTCCCACGTGCCGCTGCCGGAGTGGCTGACCGTCCGTTCCTTGTCCAGTCCCTCGAACTTGAACAGGACCGGGACGGACCGCGGCGACCAGACCTTCATCGTCCACGCCTCGCCAGCGCCGAATGTGACCGGCGCGACCGGCGTAATGGTCGTGCCGCCGAATACCTGATCAGGGAATTTCTGCATCTGGGCGACCTGATCGCTGGTATTGATGCCGCCTTGTACCGGAGACCCACCCGAGAACAGCGTGTTGTGGTCGACGACGATCGTAGCGCCGCCCGCGAAATTCGCGATTCCCGGCGCCGGACATACGTCCTCGAAGTTGATCGGATCACAGAAACCCGGCGGTAGCGGCGGCGGCGGCGGCGCCGGCGTGCCGAGAATGCGTTCAGGTCCGTCGCCCTCACCGAAACAACCCGTCAAGAGGATTGCAGGCAGAACAAGTCTCAGAATGCGTGCGAGGCGCACGGATAGGAATGCTTTCATTCGTCGAGTCTCTAGGTAAGTCTTCAGAATTTAATCGTTTTTCTTATGCCTGGAGATCGTGTAGACGGACTCGAGCTGCGCCTCGAACTCGTCTAACCCCCCGGTTATAAACCCATGTTTATCAAGCTTTGACAGCGCTGTCAATCTTGCCGGGCCACTCAGGCATTTCGTGTACCGGCGATTCATCCGCTCTCCGACGAAGAATCACCGATGGTTTTTCGATGACGTCTAGTCCTCTCCGGAGTAGACGCGAACCCAGTCGACTTCCATCGTGACCGGGAATGTCGTGCTCGCGTTCGGCGGGCCGGGCAGGTTTCCGCCCACGGCGACGTTGAACAGGATGTGGAACGGCTGATCGAAAGGCGCCGGGTAATCGGCCGCCGTCGAGAACCAGGAGTTCTGCATCGCATAGAGCACGTCGTCCACGTACCAGCGCATTTCGGTCGCGTCCCACTCGAGCGCGTAAGTGTGGAACTCGGTCGAAACGTCTGTCGGGACCGTGTAATCCGTGCCGGTGAAAGTATTGTTCGGGAACTCGCCACCGTAGTGGAGCGTGCCGAAGACCCGGTTGCCGCCGGTGCCGCCCAGATTGACCGCCTCCATGACGTCGATTTCGCCGGTCGCTGCCCAGGAGCCGTACGGGCTGTCCTGGGATAGCATCCAGAACGCCGGCCAAATGCCCTGCCCTGCCGGCAGCCGCATCCGGGCTTCGATCCGCCCGTAGCGGAATGCGAAGCGGTCCTGAGTGTTGATTCGGGCCGAGGTGTAGTCGAAGAAGCCAACGTCTTCCTCGCGCGCCGTGATGACCAGCATTCCGCCACTCAATTGCGCGTTGTCCGGCAGGTAGTACTGCAGTTCGTTATTGCCCCAGCCCGACGGAAGCCCGGCCTCGCTGCCGTCACCGGAGGCGAAGAACCAAACGTTGGGATCGAGCGTGGCGCCGTCGAACTCGTCGCTCCAGACCAGCGTTAGCGAATCCCCAGGGGAAACGTCAAAGTTCTGCGCGACCGTCAGCGTCGGATTGCTGACGTTTTGGTTGTTCTGTGTCGGGATCGTTACCGGCGGAGCAATCTCGACGTCGGAGCCCGGAACCGGGCGATTGTCTTCGCAAGCGGAAAGAGAAATTGCCGCAGCGAACAGTGAAGCGAACGCGACCGGACGTGGCCATCCAGCTGTCATAGGTGTACCCCCGCAGATACGATTTTATTGTTTTACCGGACGCGATTGTCTCGGTATCTGTGTGCATGAATATCAAGGTATGACAGCGTTGTCAATTCTACAGGGCCGAGAAACACTTTGTTACAAATCCAACTATGAAGTTGTCGAAAAGATACTCAGGGTTCGCCTGAGAACACGCGTATCCAGTCGACTTCCATCGTGACGGGGAATGCCGTGCCCCCATTTGGTGCACCGGGGAAATTGCCGCCGACCGCGACGTTGAAGAGTATGTAAAACGGCTGATCGAACGGCGCGGGATAGTTGCCGTTGGTCGAGTACCAGGAATTCTGAACGGCATACAGGACCCCGTCGACGTACCAGCGCATCTCGTTGGCGTCCCACTCGACCGCATAGGTATGGAACTCTGTCGTCATGTCGGTCGCGACGACGTAGGTATCGCCGGTGTAGACGTTGTTGGGCCACTCGCCGCCGTAGTGCAGCGTGCCGTAGCTGGTGTTGCCGCCGGACGCGCCGAGGTTGACGGCTTCCATGACGTCGATTTCGCCGGATGCCGCCCAACCGCCGTAGGCAAAGTCCTGTGGCAACAGCCAGAACGCGGGCCACAGCCCCTGCCCGCCCGGCAAGCGCATGCGCGCCTCGATGCGGCCATAGCGGAACGCGAATCGATCGCGCGTGTTGATCCGCGCCGATGTGTAGTTGAAGCCGCTCTGCTGTTCCTCGCGCGCGGTGATGACAAGACTGCCGTTCACGAGTTGCGCGCTGTCCGGCAGGTAGTACTGCAACTCGTTGTTGCCCCACCCCGGTATTCCGTACTGACTCCCGTCGCCCGTCTCGAAGAACCAGACCTCCGGGTCCAGCGAGGCCGCATTGAACTCGTCGGCCCACACCAGGGTCAGCGTGTCACCCGGCGACACCGCGTCATTGTCGGCGACCGTCAGCGTCGGGTTGCTGACGTTGACGTTACCCGTTGGCGGTGGCGGAGGAGGAGGTGGCGGCGGTGACGGTGGGGGTGGCGGTGGCGGTGGCGGTGGCGGTGGCGGGGTCACGAGTACCGTCGGCGCATCGCCGCCACCACCGCCGCCACACGCGGACACGAAAACCAAAACGACGGCCTGCAGCAATGCAGACAGGATTTGCGAGCGGCTTTTCCTCACGTGCCCACCTCGTGCGATCGGGGCGGGAGACGATATAGCAGGCTGCGTGGCGAAGGCAACGGCCCGGGAAGAACTCGCGGCCGAGGTCCCGGCCCGACTACCCGAACCCCGGCAAGCATCGAATACCTACCTCGAACGCCGCTTGGAGCGCAGCCAGAAACGGCCGAACAGCGGCTTGCTGCTCGACGAATCAGGCGGTACGTCCGATTGCGGATTCGACCTCTCAGCGATTCGCTGATCGCGGATTCGGTTCATCCGATCGATTTCGATCGCCGTCGGCGCGACGAACGAGGCAATCGTCGATATGCCGCGCAGACTGAAGGTGTATGGATCACGTTCCTTGTCGAATTTCCTGGACATGGTCGTATCTCCTATGCGATTGCTGTCGATCGCACCACACGAGGGCGACCCCATTCGATGAGTGCGATCGAAACAAGCTATGAATTTGGTATGGCTCACCGGTGCCGGTGAGAGTTTGTGCAGCTCAGGTCGTCTGCTGCTTCAGCGATTCGGCATGCGCCCGTTGCTGCGCAAGGCGCTGGGCAGCCTCGCTGGGTCGGTAGTCGAGTTCGGCAA
The DNA here is from genome assembly GCA_965232445.1 of Woeseiaceae bacterium. Lineage (GTDB taxonomy): Bacteria > Pseudomonadota > Gammaproteobacteria > Steroidobacterales > Woeseiaceae > UBA1847. Next base: position 3,929 of record OZ246973.1, read on the forward strand.
TGGCGCGGTCCACACGTTGCCTCGTGGAGGGGCGAACATTGGGCTCCCCATTCACGACTCGCGACACGGTCTTGATCGAGACCTCGGCGAGTTCAGCGACGTCGTAGACGGTGGCTCTTGGCACGAAACACCTCGCTTCCCAATCGGTATCGGCCGAGCGTGCCTCGAGCGCGCCTCCGGCCGCCGAAGTCAGGCGCAGCAGTGCGCGATCTGACTCTCTGAAAGGTCCAACAGCTCTGAGTCCCACTGGCCGCTCTGGTCTGCGCGGGCCTCACGAACTTTGTTGAATCGATCGTCCGCAACGATCGCCGGAGCAACGACCGAGGCGATCGTCGTCATCCCACCAAGGCTGAACGCGAACGGGTCGCGAGCAGGTCCGGCTTTGTTGATCATGGTCTGTCTCCTGGCTGGGCCGATCATGGTTTTCATTGTCGAGCCGGTCAGAAACCGGCCCGATGGCAGCAATGTAGGAGCATCTGGATCGAGTCTCAAACGAAATAAATTCAGGCCACGGATGAGCGGAATTCACCTATCCCCGCAGACGTGAATCGGCGGACCACCGGCGTTTTCCGGCTGCAGATTGGGGGTCGTTACCGAGCTCAGGCGTCGTCGGCAAAGTTCTCGAGAATCCAGTCCTCGAGCTCGCGCACGGCGGGGTAGTTGGCGCGATCCTTGTTGCAGACGAGATAGTAGCTGACGTCCGCGACGAGTTCCTTGTCGAACAACCGGACGATCGTCTCCTGCTGGAACCACTGATTGGCCAGCGGGATCGGAACCAGCGCCGCTCCGAGCCCCCGCTCCGCGGCGCGCACGATCGCGATCATCGATTCGAGGCGCGTAATTTTGCTGTCCGAGGGCAGCTCGATTCCGGATGCCGCCGCCCACTGCGTCCAGGCCTTCGGCCGCGACTCATGAACGAGCAGCGGGAAATCGCTGACGATCTTCCGGCCGCGAACCTTGAGCGCCTTCTTGAAGTCCTTCGAACCGGACGGAACCATGCGCAGCGGGAACAGCTTGTTCGACGGCATGTCGGTCGGCGGATTCCTGAAGAGCCGAATCGAGAGATCGGCGTCGGCCGGATGCTTCTCCGTTGACTCGTCACTCGTCCCGACCTGGATGTCGATATCCGGATTGTCGGCCGTGAACTCGCTTAGCCGCGGCACGAAATACTCACTGGCAAAGAAGGGCTGCACCGAGATGCGAACCGAACTCCGGCTTCGGCCTTTCTTGTAGCTGACCGCGATGTCGTCGAGCTGCTCGATGAGCGGGCTAACGTCGTCGTACAGCGATTGGCCGATCTCGGTCAGCGCCAGCTCGCGGCTGCCACGCTCGAACAGACGTTCGCCGAGTTCGTCTTCAAGGCTTTTGATCTGGTGGCTCACCGCCGACGGCGTAATGAAGAGCTTCTCCGCCGCCGTCCTGAAGCTCTTGTGCCGCGCGGCCACGCAAAAGGTGCGCAGCCCGCGCAGCGAGATTTTGCTCGGCGCGACCACTACGGATACCTTTCAGCGATGGCCGTCAGTCGCCGCCGATCTCGGCGATGACCTGCTTCGGCGTGCGGTCGACGAACCAGATGCCCCAGTGCTTCTCGGCGCCGTCCGCGTTGTTCGGGTTGCCCTTCCATGGCTCGTCGAAAGCCTCGAAGAAGAACACCGTCGTGTTCGTCTCGGCCGCCCAGCCCGCAATTTCGCGATAGTAGCGGGTCTGATTTTCTTCGCTGGCCTGCTCCGGAAACTCCAGCGCGGTTGTCGCCCAGCCGGCCTCGAGAATGGCGATGGGGCTGTCCGGCAGTGCCGCTCGCACGCCTTCGATGTTCTCGATCGTGTAGGCAAGCGCCTCGTCGATCGTCTTGTTCTCCCACGCCGGATACGTGTGCACGCCGATGTAGTCGACTTCCGCAGCGAGCGGAGCGCCGTCCTGGATCCACCACTCGTAGTTGTCCGCGACGGTGACAGGTTGCTCGATGGCGCCCTTCACCTGACGCACGTACTCGATGACCTGCTCGAGCGGAACCATGTGATCGTTCCAGCTGACCAACGCCTCGTTGCCGACGTTTACGGACGCGATGATATCGGGGTACTCGTTGGCGAGCTCGATGCCGCGCTGCACTTCTGCCGCATTGGCAATGGTGTTCTCGTCCAGTTCCGACTGGGGAATCGGCTCATCGAGCCAGGGGCAGCCCTCGTGATTGCTGAACTCGGCCCGCAGCCAGATGCCGAGCAACACTTTGATCGGCAGATCGTGCTCGCGGATGAGCTCGAGCGTCGTGACTGTGTTCTCGCCCACGTCGTACATGCGGATAAGCCCGAAATCGTGCGCTGCGAGGATTTGCAGGTCCTCCAGGATCTCCGCATCGCTCGGATTGACCGCCCCATCACCTCTGTCCGGATGCTGCCCTTCGCGGAAGCCCGAATAGGCGATCGCCATGACCTCGCCCGCGAGCAGCTCCGACGGAGACTGGCTGTAGCCCGCGGATGCCTCCGCGGCCTCGCCGGAGGACGCGGGCTCGTCCGTGCCGCCACACGCGGCGAGCGATGCAAACACTGCCAGTAGCGCGAGTTTCGATAGACGCATCATTGCTCTAGTCCTCCGACGGAGACGTTGTGGAAGCGATTCGCGTCCAGACTTCGGACCGAACCTGTTCGCGAACTTCGAGCAATTCGTGCAGCTCTTCGATGTCGCGGCCGGGATTCGCCGCCAGCATCGCGTCCGCCATCGGCACCGGACCGAGCTCGTTCATCAGATCGACCGTGGCGTAGTTCCACGGTATCGACGTGCCGATTGGCGAGACCAGTTCGTAGACGCCCCAGCCGGCCCGGTGACCCTCGTCGACGAGCACCTGATGCGCGGCCTTGAACACGCGCGACTCCATCTGTTCGTAGGTCAGCGGATCGTCGGCACGCATGCGATTGATGACCGCGTAGCGGTGATCGCCAATCTCGGTGCTGTCGATCATGCGCCAAAGCTCGGTGGAGAGGCGGTCCCGCGCCGCAGCGGTTCGCGCGAAATCGTCCGCGGTTTGCCGGTTCGCATGCACCTCGGAGAAGACCGCGTCGTACCGCGGCTCGAAATTCAGCTGCTCGTCGCCGCGGAACGTCGTGACCGTGTAGTAGTCGCAGACCGTCCGGTCCCCGTACGCAACTTCGTACAGCGCCCAGCTGTTGCGGTTGCCGGCATCGACCAGCGCCTGATGCACGGGAAGCCAGAGGTTGGTCTCTACCCAGAGGTAATCGGTACTCGTGGCCTGCATGCACTCGACGACGACGAACAGCGCCGCGTCATCGTTCTCCTGCGCGACGGAATTCGGCGGAAACGCCAGCAAGGCGCAGAAAACGAATGTGGCGATCGATCCAGTTTTTTTCATCATTACCTCCCGGGCCAGCGCGAGCGGCCCCAGCTCTCAATGGCGCACCAGCAGCTCTTCCAGTTCTTCGAGGGAGCGCCCTTTCGTTTCGGGCAGCAGCCGCATCATCAGCACCAGCCCACCCAGGGCGAATATGCCGAAGATCAGATACGTCGTCGCGCTGCCCAGATTCGCGAGCTGCCACGGGAAAATCAGCGTAATCAAAAAAGCGACGACGGAATTGATCGGTCCGACGAACGAAATGGCCGTCGCCCGTACGTTATTGGGATACAGCTCTGAGAACAGCACCCACATGATCGGCCCGAGCGAGAACGCGAAACTCCCGACGAACCCCAGGATCGCAACCAGAATCAGCTTTGGATTCAAGGCGATAGCGCTGTTGACCAGTGCCGACTCGTGCTCCTGATAGGCGTCCGCTCCGATAACTGACGTCAGTGCATCGCGGAATTCGATATCGCTTTCGTAGACGACGCCGGTGACCGCGACGAGCGCAGGCTGTTCGAGCTCCTGTGACAGACTCGCGATCGATTCCTGGTCGAGGGAATACGTGGCCGAACCGAATCCCCACGCAAGCACCAGCATGCAGATGCCCATCCCGGCCATTCCGAAACCGAGCAGCAGCCGGCGCCCGAGTTTGTCGATCAGTGCCATTGCGGCGACAGTGCAGACCAGATTGACGAGACCGACGATGACGGCACTCATGAAGGCCGCATTCGTTCCGAATCCCGATTGTTCGAAGATCATGGGCGAATAGAAGAACACCGCATTGATGCCCGTGATCTGCTGCAGTATTCCGATGCTGATACCGATCGTGAGTACGAGTCGCAGTGCAGGGTGAAAGAGATCGCGCACCGACACGTTCTCGATCTCGGCTTCCGCGGCGATACTCTCGTGCACGGTACGCAGTTGGGCTGCCGCCTGCTCCGGGCCGGTTACCCGCTCGAGTACCGCCAGCGCTTCTTCGTCGCGTTTCTTCAACGCCAGCCAGCGCGGGCTCTCGGGCACGAGGAGCAAGGCAAAGAAGTAGAGAACGGCGGGGAGTGTTTCCACACCCAGCATGTAACGCCAGTTCCATTCACCGAGGTTGATTGCCTGTGCCCATTCGGCACCGGAATCGCCCAACGTCAGGATCAGGTAGTTGCTGAAGAACGCCGCGGATATGCCGATGACAATGTTCAGCTGATTAAACGACACCATCTTGCCGCGCACTTCGGCGGGTGCGATTTCAGCGATGTACATGGGTGCGATGATCAGCGCCGCACCAACACCGAGCCCTCCAATCATGCGGGCAATGACGAGCGTGATGAAGTTCGGCGCAACGGCCGACAGGATCGCAGACACCGCGAACAGCAGCGCGGCAACCTTCAGGACCGGCCGCCTGCCGAAGCGATCGCTGACCGGACCGGCCGCCATCATCGCCAGTGTCGCGGCCAGCGCGAGCGATGACGCGCCCCAGCCGAGTTCGAACTTGGTCAGCTCGAACTCGATCTCCATGAAACGGATCACGCCGGAGATTACGGAAGCGTCGAAGCCCATCAGGAAGCCGCCGAGTGCGACGATCAGCGCAACCGTGACCATGTATCTGACGTTGTAGCCCATTCCGCAGTGCCCCTTAGCTACCGGCGACGAGTCGGAAGCCGGCGCGCAGCTCGGTCGAGGAATCCCCGCCGATCCATACGTGGAAATCGCCAGGCTCGACGACGCGCTGCATGTCACGCCCATAAAACGCGAGGTCGTCCGTATGCAGTTCGAACGCCACGCGGCGCGACTCGCCGGGCTCCAGGCGAATCCTCTGAAAGCCCTTCAGCTCGCGAACCGGCCGGGTAACGTTGGCGAAGAGATCGCGGACATAGAGCTGCGCGACTTCGTCTGCCGCGACGTCGCCGACATTCGTTAGTTGCGCGCTGATAGTCAGGCTCGCTCCGGCGCTAACTTCAGTGGTACTGACTTCGATATCCCGGTACTCGAAGTCGGTGTAGCTCAGTCCGAAGCCGAACGGGTACAACGGCGTAAAACCCGCGTCCAGGTGATACGAGGTATTGCCCAGCGACGTCTGGGCGGCGCGGGTATCGATGTCGTCGATGAGAACCGCGCGGTCCCAGGACGCAGGCCGGCCGGTGTTCTTCTGGTTGTAGTAGATCGGAACCTGCCCGACCATCCGCGGGAACGTCGATGGGAGCTTCCCGGACGGCGAAGCAACCCCAAACAGCAGATCCGCAATCGCCGGCCCACCCATCGTGCCGGGGTGCCACGCGAACAGAATCGCGTCGACATCATCGACGATGTCCGTCAGCGTCAACGGCCGACCCGCCTGAATCACCGCGACGACCGGTCGCCCAGTTGCTCGAATACGCCGCAGCAGTTCCCGCTGGTCGCCAGGCAATCCGATATCGGCGCGCGAGTGCGCCTCGCCGGAGAGAATCGATTCCTCGCCGAGGAAGAGCAGTACGACATCGGACGCAGCAGCGGCCTCGACAGCCTCGTCGAATGCCGAGCTTGCTCGACTCCGTGAAGTCTCCATCGCGCGCACGTAGCGAACCTCGACCGAATCGCCGACCAGCCCGCGAATCGCATTGAGCGGCGTCACCGTCAGTTCGGGATCGCCGTCGAAGATCCACGTTCCGAGCTGCTCGTAGGGCGCGTCAGCCAACGGCCCGATGATCGCGACACTGTCGATTTCGTCCGCACTCACCGGGAGCGCACCACCATCGTTCTTGAGCATCACGATACTCTGCAGCGCCGTCTCTTTCGCCGTCGACATCGCTTCGACGTCGGCAAGCGCACGATGCTCGTCGGGATTCGTGTACGGGTTCTCGAACAGCCCGAGCCGGACCTTGACGCGCAGGATGTTCGCTACCGCCATGTCGATCGCGTCGATGTCGATCTTGCCTTCGTCGAGCAAATCCTCGAGGTGGCTGACGTAAAGATGTGTCGCCATCTCCATGTCGACGCCAGCGCTGGCCGCGGCAAGCGCCGATGCCCGGTCGTCCTCGGTAAAGCCGTGAATCTGCAATTGGAAGATCGAGCCCCAGTCGCTGACGACAAGACCGTCGAATCCCCACTCGTCGCGAAGAATCTGCCGCATGAGAAATTCGTTGCCGGTGGCCGGCACGCCGTTCAGATCGTTGAAGCCGGCCATGAACGTTAGTACGCCGGCATCGACCGATGCGTGGAACGGCGGGAGAATAACGTTGCGAAGTTCGTGCTCGGGGATGTTTGTCGTGGCGTAGTCGCGCCCGCTTTCCGAGGCACCGTAACCGGCGAAATGCTTTGCGCAGGCGGCGATCGTGTCGTGTGCCGTCAGATCGTCTCCCTGGAAACCCTCGACGTGGGCAACCGCGAAACGACCGGTTAGGTAGGTGTCCTCGCCGAAACTCTCCGCTATGCGGCCCCAGCGAGGGTCGCGCGTTACGTCGATCATGGGCGCGAATGTCCAGTTGACGCCCGTCGATGCCGCCTCCGCCGCGGCGAGCCGCACCCCGTCTCGAACAAGGTCGGGATTCCATGTCGCAGCCTGACCCAGCGGAATCGGCAGGATCGTTCGGAAGCCGTGGATGACGTCCCGTCCGACAAGCAGCGGAATGCCGAGACGGCTTTCCTCAACGGCAATGCGCTGCAGTTCGTTGATGACGTTGACGTCGACGACGTTCAACACCGAGCCGATCCGTCCATGGCGCAGTCCGTCGCCGAGATAATCCGGCGGGTAGCCGTGGCTGGCGTTGAGCTGACTCATCTGACCCAGCTTCTCTTCCAGCGTCATCTGCTGCAGCAACAGAGAGACGCGTTCCTCGACATTCATCGTCTCGGCGCTGGGATTCGCAACAGATGCACTCATCGTCAAACTCAGACAGAGGCCGCACAGTGCGGCCGGAAAATCCGGGGTGGAAGCGCCGTGTTCGGCTCGTTTTGTCGCGGCGGTCTCGATAGTTGTTGTGGTCTCTCCGCCGACGTCGCGGTTGTAGCAACATTTGACAGCGCTGTCAAAGTGTTACACGATTTGGCGCGATGCAAGACCCGCATGACGACGGATAAGAATAATGAGCAATGCGACGCACGCTGCGACGGCACCCGAAGATCGGATAGCGATTCATCACAAACTGATCTACGGGCTGGGCGCGTTCGTAAACAACACGCTGGCCGCCGCGATCGGCAGCATGATCATCGTGTTGAACCTGGGCTTCGGCATGAGCCCGGCGCTGGTCGGCCTGCTCGGCGCCCTGCCCCGCGTAACCGACGCGATCACCGATCCATTGATGGGCTACATCTCGGATACCACACGTTCGCGATGGGGCCGGCGGCGTCCCTATATCTTTGTGGGCGCAATTCTTGTCGGCATCATCTTCGCGATTCTCTGGCAGCTGCCGGATGGCAAATCGGAAAACTGGTACTTCTGGTATTTCCTCGGCGGGTCGATCATCTTCTACCTCGCCTACACCATGTATGCGACCCCGTGGGTGGCGCTCGGCTACGAACTGACGCCGGACTACCACGAACGAACGCGTCTGATGGGTACGCAGAACTTCATCGGCAATATCGCCTACATGGTTTCGCCGTACTTCCTTGCGATCATGTACAGCGAAGCCCTGTTCGACGACGTGACAGACGGTGCCGCCGGACTCGCAATCATCATTGCAGTTATCGTGATTGCGGTTGGCGTGCTGCCGGCCATATTCCTGCGCGAGCGATTCCAGGCCGCGCCCGAAGAGGAAGCCGCCGCGGACGACGGCGACTCGCCGCTCGATGCGGAATTGGCGGGTCTCTCAGAGGCTCAGCTCGAAGAACGCGCGCTGAAGACCTTCGCGGGCGCCGAGGCGGACTACTATGCCGCCAAGTGGGTACCGGATAGTAAACCGGCACACGACGACGCGGCTCAGTACTCCGATTCCGGATTTAATTGGTCGGCGATGTTCCTGTCAGTCGGTTGGCTCGTCTACAGGCGACTGTGGGGCCCGCTCGCCGTGTTCGTTCCAGCCGCCGTCGTGCTCGGCTGGGCCGGTTTTAAGGCAACAGCGGCATTGGAAGCGGCTCCGCTGCCGCCGGCGCTGTCGTTCTTTGCCGAGTGGGTGACGTCGTCGCTGTGGATCCTTCCCAAGGTCGTCCTCGGATTCATGGGCAACAGCCTGTACCACGCCAAGGCCCGCAAGAAGATCGCCGAGACGACCAGCGGCAATCGGATTACCGGCCGCTGCCTCGAAAAACTCGATGAGCACGGCGGTACCTTGTTCAGCAACATGCCGGGAATGGAGGCCTTCTTCACCGGATTCGCGACGACACTGCGCTTTGCACCTTTCAGGAAACTCTGTCTCGCAACATTCCTCGTATTCAACGGCTTCATCCTTATCGCGTCGTTCCAGTCTTACGTCATCATCTACTACGTCTTCGGCGGCGATGCGGGCGCGGGCGCGGAATTTGTCGGCCACTCCGGACTGCTACAGGCGGTGACGGGCCTGGGTGTCATCGCGCTCGTTACGTGGATGGCCACGAAGATCGGCAAACGCAGGGCCTTCTTCGTTTCCACCGGCATCTCGATGATCGGCTATTGTCTGAAGTGGTTCTGCTACATCCCGGACAGCCCGTGGCTGGTTCTGATTCCCGCGCCGTTCATGGCCTTTGGGCTTGCCGGTCTGTTCACGCTAATGCCGTCGATGGTCTGCGACGTTGTCGACATGGACGAGTTGCAAACCAATGAACGCCGCGAAGGCATGTACGGTTCGATCTTCTGGTGGGTGGTCAAACTCGGACAAGCCGTCGCCATCGCCGGTGGCGGTATTCTGCTGGTCGCAACCGGCTTCGACGTCAACCTGGGCGGCAATCAGGCCGCCGAGACGATCTTCCAGATGCGCCTGTTCGATGCCTTCTTCCCAGCAGCTGCGTCCGGCGTTGCGATCTGGGCGGTGGCGTCGTACTCCATCACCGAAGAGAAAGCGCATCAGATCCGCGCGAAGCTGGAGGCGCGGCGGGGGACCTAGCAGGCCGACTGCTTCAAAGCCGAGGAGACCGCGTCCTGCAATCCGGGCAGTTTCGGTGCTATGCAGGCGTGTCCAGAACACCGGCCCAAAGCGCAGCCCACTCGTCGATAAGGACGTCACGCTCGATCGCCGGCACCTCGACACCCTGGTTGCGCTTGGTCAGATAGAAGAGCCATCCGCCGAACACGCAAACCGTCAACGCCGCCAGCTGCTTTTTGTCGCGTCCCCGAGCGGCTGCCTTGGTGGACATCCAATCCATGAGTGCGCCGAGCATTTCGCGGTTGGCGTCCTCCTCGAACGCTTTGCCCGATGTCGTCAGACGAACCTCCTCGATAAGCCGAAGATAAGGCCGCTGCCTTTCTGAGGCTTTCTCGAACTGACGTGCGAGCGCGACCAGTTCCGCGCGGGTATCGTTGAATGCGCTCAGACCGTCGAAGTCGAACTCGTCCGGTGTTTCGGTGATTCGTTCGCGGGCAAGTTCCTCGAGCAGCGCCTCCTTGCTCTTGAAGTGCCGGTAGAAAGCCCCCGCCCTCGGCGCAAGTCCGGCGGCGGACTCGATGGCGCCGATCGACGTAGCAACAAAACCGTGTTCGATGAACAGCGTCAGCGCGGCCGTCTTGAGCCGTTCTCGTGTATTGACCTTATCCATATAACGCCGTTATTCTATGCAATAACGTTGTTATTTTTCCACGTATTCGCGGATTTGGAGCACGAGATGTCTGTCGGGAGCACGGCTGAGAAGCGGCGAGGCGCGGCGATCGATATCGCAATTGTCGCTTTCGCGTCCGCGGCGGCTTTCGTTGCCGAATCGGCGGCGGCGGACTACCTTCCGTGGGGCGACGAAGCGCGCGGAGTAACGGCAGTACTGCTGGGTACGGCGCTTGCCATCGGGCTCACCTATCGGCGCGGCGGCACGCTGGCCACTCTCGGCTTCACGCGTCCGAACAGCTGGCTGACCGCCCCGCTCTGGGTCGTGGGAATCCTGGTCGTGTTTATCGCCGCACAAGTCTTGGTACCGGCGTTACTGGCAACGATCGTCGAGCTGTCGCCGCCGGACATGTCACGCTATGACGGGATCCGAGGAAACCTGCCTGCCGCTCTCGGTATGGCGATCATGTTGCCGTTGTTCGCTGCGGTTCCCGAAGAGATCCTCTACCGCGGTTTCCTTATCGAACGGCTCAGCGCATTGATCGGTCGCGGCGGAATTCGATCGGTATTGGTCGTGCTCGTGCAGGCCGTCATCTTCGGATCGATCCACTTTCAGTGGGGCATTGGCGGCGTGCTCATGACGACCATCATGGGTGCGGTCTGGGGTACGGCGTTCCTGCTCTGCGGTCGCAATCTTTGGATTGTGATTGCGGCGCATTCCGCGGCGCATGTGTTGCTGGTGGTGCAGTTGTATTTGACGCCGGTGGGGGCTTAGGGCGGAGTGCTCCTTCGGCGTTGCTTGCGTCGAGCAGAGGCATTACTTCCGCAGTCCGACCGACATATTTGCGACTTCGACTACGGTAGTTCCGAACTGACGTTTTCGGTGGCATTGGATCGGAGAGGGATTGATTCGGGCCTTCGGCCCTCACCTCTTCGAGGCGCACTTCGTGCGTCCGCAATTGCGCCTTTGGCGCTGCTTGCGTCGAACAGGGTTCTGTATCCCATGCTCACTCGGACAGGAAAACAAAAAGGGGCCCATCGGGCCCCTTTTTGTATTCTGGCGGAGAGAGAGGGATTCGAACCCTCGATACGCTATTAACGTATACTCCCTTAGCAGGGGAGCGCTTTCGACCACTCAGCCATCTCTCCGAAATTCCTGTTTTATCTATCCTACCTTGGTCTCTTTCTGCAGGGAGAGAGGGATTGACTCGTCGCTCCGCTCCTCGCCCTTCGGGCGCACTTCGTGCGTCTGTCGCCCGGCTGTGCCGGGCTCGGTGCGAACCCTCGATACGCTATTAACGTATCCTCACTTGAGCCAAGGGAGCGCTTTCGACCACTCAGCCATCTCTCCGAAATCTCTGCCGCAACGCCGGCATTTTAGTACTCAATACCTAGCGCGTCGGGCGACTCTTTGAGTCAACCGTTGACGGACGCGACATGGTACTTACGGTGCCCACGGACGACAACCCCGGGCCCGGATGCGGCCTATTTTTCGGCGCTTTTGGGTGCGGCCGATTCGGCCGCCTTCTCGCTCTGGATTCGTTCGTATATTTCTTCGCGGTGAACAGCGACGTCCTTCGGCGCATTAATGCCGATTCGGACCTGATTTCCCTTCACCCCTAAGACAGTGATCGTTACATCGCTCCCGATCATGACCGTCTCACCAGCGCGTCGTGTCAGTATCAACATGACCTTCCAACTCCATCCCTGCGGGGCTCCTGCCCCGTTCTTGTGAGCGCGTGGTACTCCTAACGTGTTGGAATACTAGCCGATTTTTCCCTCCGATGCTTATTTTGGCTAAATCTGGTACGGATGGTCTGTTTTAGGGCGATTTAACAATAAGTCTAGCCCAGCTGTGACTCCACCCAGGCCGGTACGGACCGCAAAGCGGCATCGAGACCGTCGGGATTCGTGCCGCCGGCCTGCGCAAAATCGGGACGGCCGCCGCCACGACCGCCGACCTGCTCGGCAACCGGTTTGATCAGGTCGCCGGCCTTGATCTTTGACGTGTTGTCGCGCGTTACACCGGCGGCGAGCCGGACCTTGCCGTCTTCGACGGAGCCCACCACAACGACCGCGCTCTTGAGCTTGTCCTTGAAGCGGTCAACCGCATCGCGAAGCGTCTTCGCGTCGGCGCCGTCCATTCGTGTCGCCAGCACTTTGATGCCGGAGATCTCCTGGACGCTGTCGCTGTGATCCGTCGCCTGCCCGCTTAGCAGTGCCTGACGTGCAGCAGCGAGTTCCTTCTCCAGCTCTTTGTTGCGCTTCAGCGCCTGCTCGACTTTCGTCACGACCTGGTCCGGCTGACTGCGTAGAAGTCCGGCAATATCGCCGAGCAACTGCTGCCGATTGTCGATCCAGTCCAGGGCGCCCTTGCCGGTCACCGCTTCAATGCGCCGCACGCCCGAAGCCACGCCGCCCTCCGAAGTGATTTTGAAGAGACCGATGTCGCCCGTGCGTTCGACGTGAGTACCGCCGCAGAGTTCGACCGAGAAATCGCCGAACTTGAGGACGCGGACCTCGTCGCCATACTTCTCGCCGAACAGTGCCATTGCGCCGCTCGACATTGCATCGTCGTAGCTCATGAGCCGGATGTCGGCGGCCCGGTTGGCGCGAATCTCGTCGTTGACCAGGGTCTCGATCTCGTGGAGCTGTTCGGTCGTAACCGCGTCGTAATGCGAGAAGTCGAAACGCAGACGGTCGGGGGCGACCAGCGAGCCTTTCTGTGTAACGTGATCGCCGAGCACCTGCCTGAGCGCCGCATGCATCAGATGCGTTGCCGAATGATTGAGCACGATCGCCTGCCGCCGATCCGCGTCGACGATAGCCGTCAACTTGTCGCCGAGATGCAGCTCCCCGTCCTCGACGACGCCGTAGTGTACGTGCGCGCCAGCGCTCTTCTGCGTGTCGTCGACACGGAAGATCTTGCCCTGCTCGGCCAGGATGCCGGTGTCGCCGATCTGGCCGCCGGACTCCGCGTAGAAGGGCGTCGATTTCAGCAGTACGGCACCCTGCTCGCCGGCGTCGAGCTGATTGACTGGCTTGCTGTCCTTGTAGAGCCCGACGACTTCGCTCTCGGACTCGACGGACTCGTAGCCGGTAAACCCGGTCTCACAATCGGTCTTGACGCCGCCACCTTCGACGACGCCGAACTTGCTTGCCGCCTTCGCCTTGCGGCGCTGCTCTTCCATTGCTGCCTCGAAACCGGCCTGGTCGATGGTCAGCCCGCGCTCGCGCGCGACGTCAGCAGTCAGGTCGACCGGGAATCCGTAAGTGTCGTAGAGCTTGAAGACGACCTCGCCTGGAATCTCATTGCCATCAAGATCCGAAATGGCGGCCTCGAGAATCTCCATGCCCTGATCCAGCGTCTCGGCAAATCGACGGCCCTCTTTCTCCAACACGCGCTCGACGTGTTCCTGTGCCTTCGCGAGTTCGGGGTAGGCCTCACCCATCTCCTTGACGAGCGGCGCGACGAGCTTGTGGAAGAAGAGCTCGTCGTAGCCCAGTTTCTTGCCGTGCCGAATCGCGCGGCGGATGATCCGCCGCAGCACGTAGCCGCGGCCTTCATTGCCAGGCAGCACACCGTCGACCACAAGAAACGCACATGCGCGAATGTGATCGGCGATCACGTTTAGGGAACTGTTGCCGTCGTTCTCTACGCCTAGCGTGTCGGCTATGGCGTCGATGAGGTTTGCGAACAGATCGATCTGGTAGTTGCTGTGCACCTGCTGCATGACGGCCGCGATGCGTTCCAGTCCCATGCCGGTGTCGACGGACGGCTTCGGCAGCGCCGTCATCTCACCGTCGGAGGAGCGGTCGAACTGCATGAAGACGAGGTTCCAGATCTCGACATAGCGATCGCCGTCCTCGTCGGGTGAGCCTGGCGGGCCGCCCTCAACGTCCGGGCCGTGATCGTAGAAGATCTCCGAGCAGGGACCACAGGGACCCGTGTCGCCCATGGCCCAGAAGTTATCCTTCTCGCCCATGCGCGTGAAACGCTCGGGGTCGATCTTCATTTCCTTGAGCCAGATGTCAGCGGCTTCGTCATCGTCGTTGAAGACCGTGACCCAGAGTTTCTCCGCCGGCAGGCCCAGCGTCTCCGTCAGGAATTCCCAGCCGTATTTGATAGCGTCGCGTTTGAAGTAGTCGCCGAAGCTGAAGTTGCCGAGCATTTCGAAGAACGTGTGATGCCGCGCCGTGTAGCCGACGTTCTCCAGGTCGTTGTGCTTGCCGCCCGCCCGAACGCAGCGCTGCGCCGTCGCCGCGCGCACGTAGCTGCGCTTGTCGTCGCCGAGGAAGACGTCCTTGAATTGGACCATGCCTGCGTTCGTAAACAGCAAGGTCGGATCGTTGCCGGGGACGAGCGGCGAACTCGCTACGACTTCGTGTCCGCGTTCGCGGAAAAACTCGAGAAACGCCTCGCGGATCTCATTGCTCGTCATCGTCTTCATCAGGGATACTTGCGGCCGAATGGCAGGTAATTCAATCCGGCAAGTGTAGGTGGTACTTGTGGGCGCGGCAAAGCAAAATTCGGCAGAGATTCCGATCCTGGAGCAGCCATGGTCATGCGAGCACGACTGAGCATGTCGGGCCGGTCGCTACTGGCCGTCGGTGCCGTAATTCTGTTCGGCGCCTGCGCCGACGATCAGGCCCCCGCTCCGAAGCTGGAAATCGTCAGCGCGACACTCACGACCTCGGACGGACAGCATGAGTTCGCGGCGAGGTCCTTCCACACCGATCCGGAGCGGGAGACCTACAACCTTGCCCTGCTCGCCGAACCGCCGGGCCTGCAGGTCTGGGTGGCCCCGTTCGGCCTGACAGCAAAACTCCAGGTCTGGACCGAGTCGCCGGACGCCGAGGTTGAGTTTGTCAGAGACAATGTCTTCTACGAGGCGGACTTCAGAGATCAGCAGCTGCTCGGCGCCTTCGAGGATGAGGCCTATGACCAGCAGGGCCGGCCGATGGCGACGCTGACCTACATCGTGCCGGACGACCTGCAGGGTCTCGTGTACACGATGTCCGGCCGTGTCGTTTTCACCGATGAGGCTGCTGACTACATCCGCAGCACTCGAGACGTGGTGCACCGCTTCTATTTCGAGTTTGCCGTCGATGGCAGACCCTACGTCGCCGACGTGGCATTTCGTCTCGACGTCGTGATGGACACGACGGTGGGCGTCCCCTAGCGAGCGAGTCTGTCAGTCGCCGTCAACAGCCGCGCGCACCTGATCGGACTCGAAGCCACGGTACTGCAGGAAACGCATCTGTCGGGCTTTGTCCTTGAGGTCCGCCGGCTTTTCGTCACCGAACTTCTTGCAGCGGACGTCGGTCGCCAGCGTCCGCCAGTCCGCGTCGGCCTCACTCAGCACTTCGTGGATGACAGAATCCCGGATGCCGCGTTGGGACAGATCCGCGCGAATGCGCATTGGCCCTTTGCCCTGACGTATGCGGGACTGCACGAACGCTTCTACGAAGCGCCGATCGTTTTGCAGACCTTCCCTGGCGAGCTCCTCGATCGCGTCCAGCGCCGTGTTCTCGTCGAAACCGGCCTTCCGCAATTTTTCGAGTAGCTCCTGCCGGGTGTGCTCACGGCGGGCCAGCAGGTCCATGGCCTTCCGGCGTGCCGCCAGGGGATCGAGCGAGCGATCGACCTCGTCGCCGGCGACGAGGTCGGTGATCAATTCATTGATCGAGGACGTCTCGGGCATTGTCGATCCGAGTTTCGGCGCACGCCATGTCCGGCGCCGAGATCAGCGGCTCAGGCCTCGGCCGCCGCCTCCTGGTCGTCCGCTTCGGGGGCTTCGGGCGCTTCCACCGTGTCGGGCAGGAGCTTGGCGCGTATCTTCGTCTCGATCTCCTGCGCCATCTCGGGATTGTTCTTCAGGAATTCGCGAACGTTCTCCTTGCCCTGACCAATGCGATCCTCGCCGTAGCTGTACCACGAGCCTGCCTTCTCGATGAGACCGTGCTGCACGCCGATGTCGATGATCTCGCCCTCACGAGAAATGCCCTGGCCGTAGAGGATCTCGAATTCCGCCTGCTTGAACGGCGGAGAGACCTTGTTCTTGACGACCTTGACGCGGGTCTGGTTGCCGATGACCTCGTCGGCCTTCTTGATGGCGCCGATGCGACGAATATCGAGGCGGACCGATGAATAGAACTTCAGCGCGTTGCCACCGGTCGTCGTCTCGGGGCTACCGAACATGACGCCGATCTTCATGCGAATCTGGTTGATGAAGATCACCATCGCGTTCGAGCGCTTGATGTTGCCGGTCAATTTCCTGAGTGCCTGCGACATCAGACGTGCCTGCAGGCCAACGTGCGAATCGCCCATCTCGCCTTCGATCTCGGCCTTCGGCGTCAGCGCCGCGACCGAGTCGACAACGATGACGTCGACCGCGCCGGAACGGACGAGCATGTCGGTGATCTCGAGCGCCTGCTCACCGGTATCGGGCTGCGACACCAGCAGCTCGTCGACGTTGACGCCGAGTTTCTCGGCGTAGAGCGGATCGAGCGCGTGTTCGGCGTCGACGAAGGCCGCCGTTCCGCCCATCTTCTGCGCCTCGGCCACCACCTGCAGGGTCAGCGTGGTCTTACCCGAGGACTCCGGGCCGTAAATCTCGACGACGCGGCCCTTCGGCAGTCCGCCGAGACCGAGCGCCACGTCGAGGCCGATCGAGCCCGTCGACACCGCTTCGATGTCCCTGGCCGCGCTGCCGTCGCCCAAACGCATGACAGACCCCTTGCCAAACTGCTTTTCAATCTGCCCCAGAGCGGCTGCGAGTGCTTTTTTGCGGTTATCGTCCATTCTTATCGTCCATAGTGATCGTCTGATTTCCGCCCGATCCGGCCGGAAGCGAATTGCATGTGATTATATACAGTAATTATCCCGGAAGCCTAGTGTCTATGCGGCCTCCGAATCCCGGATGTTCGTGCAGAAACGAGCTATCGCGCCGAAGTTACTGTTTCAGCGGATGGTACGAGCGACGCCCTTGGGTCAGGACCGACTCGATGAGCTCGAAGCCCTGCCATTCGACCACGCTGGGCTGCGCCAGACGCTGGGTCTCGAACGGCCGCGCGCGCTGCACGACGGTGATGTGCGGCCGATAACGGCGCTCGTCGACGTCCACCCCGAAGTCCTTCAGGACCAGATTCAGCGACTCGACGACGTACTCGAGCGGCGGCGGTACGGTCTGCGCGGCCAAAACCGCCACGCGCGGCCGCGGCCAGTATTCGCAGCGGTCGAAACGCGTGCGGAACGGCTCGAACAGGATGCCGCGGGCCGCTTCCTGAAGGTCCGGGATCAACCGCTCTTCGACGTCGCCGGCGAAGGCCAGGGTAACGTGCCAGTTGCCGCGATAGACCGCCGATCCTTCGACCAGCTTGGCCACCGGACTGATTGCATTGCGCAGCGAATCCCGCTGCCGGTCGTCCGGCCAGAGTGCAAAAAAGACGCGCTTCGTCGACATCAGGCCGCCCTCTCGCTCAATCCCGAGAGCGCAAATTCGACGGTCTGCCGGCGCACGGCGTCCCGGTCGCCGTCGAAGCGCTCGACTTTCGCAGCCGTCTCCACGCCGCGGCTGTCGCGGACGCTGAAGGCAAACCACACCGTGCCGACCGGCTTGTCCGCGGTGCCACCGTCCGGGCCCGCGATACCGCTGACGGCAACGCTTAGATCCGCACCGCTCACCCGCAACGCGCCTTCCGCCATCTCGATGACGGTCTCTTCGCTGACCGCGCCGTCCGTCACGATCGTGTCCGGCCTGACGCCGAGCAGCGACTCCTTCGCGGCATTGGAATAGCTGACGATGCCGTAGCCAAAACAGGCCGAGCTGCCGGCAACGTCGGTTAGAGACTTGGCAATCCAGCCGCCGGTACAGGATTCCGCCGTGGCGACGGTCTTGCGGCCATTGACCAGTTGATGGACCAGCTGCTCTGACAGCTGACGAATCGAACCCGGGTCACTCATTCAGGACAAACTCATACAACTCAACGTGCTTATCGGCCATCGCGCCGATCGAGAATGCGTCTAGCATACGCTGACGGCCCCGGGCACCCAAATCTTTGCGCAGCGATGCGTCGTCCATCAGCGAAGCTATGGCGTCGCGCAGCCCGGCCGTATCTTCCGGCGCGACCAACAGACCGGTCTCGCCGTGCACCACCGCTTCCGGCACGCCGCCGGCTTCGAAGGCGATGACCGGCACGCCGCTCGCGGCCGATTTGAGAGTGACGACGCCCAGGCCCTCAGCGAGCGCCGGATGGACGAACGCGTCGAAACACCCCATGTACTTGTCGAGGTCGTCGCGGAATCCGGCGAACTGCACGTGCTCGCCGAGACCGGCATCGGCGGCTTGCGCGCGGAGCTCATTGTCCAACGGACCCTCGCCGAAAATGATCAACCGGAAATGCCGCCCGGCTTTCGCCAGTTCCGCAGCAGCCGTTAGCAAGTAGCGGTGCCCTTTGCGTGGAATCAGCTGGCCGGCGGCGGCGATCACGAACGTGTCTTTGTCGAGCCCGAAGGTCTTGCGAAACGCAGCCGTGTCCGGCTCGCCGGCGAACGCGTCCGTGTCGACAGCGTCTCGGATCACCTCGATCCTCTCCGGATCGACGTCGTGCTCGCGGAGGACTGTGGCGATCGCCTCCGAGATGGCGATGATGCGCTTGAATGGGCGGTAGCGAAGCGCGGCCATCAGGCGCAGCTCGGTGTTGTCGACCCGCCGCGACACGATCGCGGGCACATCCGCGAAACTCGCCGCGAGACCGCCGAGGATGTCGGCGCCTCTCCGGCTGTGGCAATGGACGAGGTCGGGCTTCGATTCATTGATGTACTGCGTCAGCCGGTAAGCGAACGGCAGATCCAGATCGCCCGCGCAGAACAGATTGCGCACCGGGATCGACAACGCCCGCGCGGCCGTATCGATCGCGGAACCGGGCGGACACACCAGCGTGCCCTCGTGGCCTCGCTCCGCGAGCGCGGAGACCAGGTACAGAACCTGCTGCGGCCCACCGTAGAGATGGCGCCCGGTTTCGACATGCAGTATTTTCACGGCTCGAATAATACTGGCTGCCCGGGCGCACCGGCTATCCAGATCGTGCGGTCCGATGAGGGCCTGAGCAATCGCCCGCAAGGCGGGCTCCAACGGATGGCCGGACTTCGGGCCGGTCGAAAGCGATGAGCGCAGACGTCACCCCCGTACATACGCCGATGATGCGGCAGTACCTCGCGATCAAGTCCGAGTACCCGGACATGCTGGTCTTCTATCGCATGGGGGACTTCTACGAACTCTTTTATGATGACGCCAAGCGGGCCGCGGACTTGCTGGACATCACGCTGACCGCGCGCGGCAAGTCCGCGGGCAATCCGATCCCGATGGCGGGTGTGCCCTATCACGCCGTCGACGGCTATCTGCAGAAACTCGTGCGCAAGGGCGAATCGGTCGCCATTTGCGAGCAGGTCGGGGATCCGGCGACAAGCAAGGGCCCGGTGGAGCGGAAGGTCACGCGCATCGTGACGCCGGGGACGCTGACCGACGACGCCCTGCTCTCCGAATACCGCGACAACCTGGTGGCCTCGTTGTTCGTCGACGGCGACCGCATCGGCGTCGCCTGGCTCGACCTTTCCGGCGGGCGCTTCCGGCTGACCGAAGTCGCCGACACCAACGCCGCGCTCGCCGAAGTCGACCGGCTGAGACCGGCCGAACTTATTGTCGACGAAGACTCGGCGCTGCCGGACGGTATCGACGAGCGGATTCGCGTCACGCGACGCCCGCCGTGGCACTACGAACTGGACTCCGCAACGAGACTGCTGTGCTCGCAGTTCGGGACGCGCGACCTGTCCGGCTTCGGTTGCGACGGAATGGCCCGCGGCGTGGCCGCGGCCGGTGCGCTGCTGCAGTACGTGACCGATACGCAGAAAGCGGCGCTCCCGCATCTCCGCGCGATCACGGTCGAGCGCCGGGAGGACGCGGTCATCATGGACGGGCCGACGCGCCGCAATCTCGAACTCGAGCACTCCCTGTCCGGTCACGATCAGCACACGCTCGCCGGCATCATGGATCGCTGCCAAAGCCCGATGGGCAGCAGGCTCCTCAGACGCTGGATACAGCGGCCGCTGCGCAATCCCGCGCTCTTGCGCGCCCGCTATCAGGCGGTGGACGCGATGCTGGCCACCCGCGCGACGCCGGACATTCAAAGCGAACTCAAGGGCGTGGGCGATATCGAACGCATCCTGTCGCGCGTTGCGCTGCGCTCCGCCCGGCCGCGCGACCTGCGTCAACTGGGAGAAGCGCTGACCCGGCTGCCCGGCGTCAAAGCGGCGCTGCTGCCGCTGGATTCCCCGCTGCTCGACGAGCTGAACGAGACCATCCTCGAGCACCGCAGCGAGCGCGAACTCATGGCGCGCGCCATCGTCGACAACCCGCCCATGGTCATCCGCGACGGTGGAGTAATCGCCGAGGGCTACGACGACGAACTCGACGACTTGCGGGCGATCGCCGAGAACGCGGACAACTATCTTCTGGAGCTGGAAGCGCGCGAGAAGTCGCGAACGGGCATTGCCACACTCAAGCTCGGCTACAACCGCGTTCACGGTTACTACATCGAGATCAGCAAGGGCCAGGCCGACAAAGCGCCCGCGGAGTACGTTAGGCGGCAAACCCTGAAAGGCGCCGAGCGCTACATCACCCCGGAGCTCAAGGAATTCGAGGACAAGGTCCTGAGTGCCCGCGAGCGAGCGCTCGGTCGAGAGAAACTTCTGTACGAGCAACTGCTGGACAAGCTGCTCGACGTGCTCGGCGATCTGCAGCAGTCCGGATTCGCGCTCGCGGAACTCGACGTACTAGCCTGCTTCGCCGAGCGTGCCGATGCGCTGTCGCTGACGAAGCCGGAGCTCACGGAGACACCGCGCATCGAGATCGAGGCCGGCCGGCACCTGGTCGTTGAGCAGGTCATCGACACACCGTTTGTTGCCAACGATCTCGAGTTGGGTGAGTCCCGCCGCCTGCTCGTGATCACCGGCCCGAACATGGGCGGTAAGTCGACTTACATGCGGCAGACCGCGCTGATCGCGATCCTTGCGATGATCGGCAGCTACGTTCCGGCCGACAGGCTGGTGCTCGGGCCTATCGATCGGATCTTCACGCGTATTGGCGCATCGGACGACCTCGCCGGTGGCCGTTCGACATTCATGGTGGAGATGACGGAGACGGCGACGATCCTGAACAACGCCACCGAGCAGAGCCTCGTGCTGATGGACGAGATCGGCCGCGGAACGAGCACTTTCGACGGGCTATCGCTCGCGTGGGCCGCGGCCCACTTCATGGGCGAGCGCGCCCGGGCGCTGACGCTGTTCGCGACCCATTATTTCGAGCTGACCGCACTCGCCGCGGAGATGCCGACAGCCGCCAACGTCCATCTCGATGCGACTGAGCACAAAGGCGATCTGGTTTTCCTGCACTCGGTGAAGCCAGGTCCGGCGAATCAGAGCTACGGCCTGCAGGTGGCACAGCTCGCCGGGGTGCCGCGCGACGTCATTCGCCGCGCACGCGCCTACCTGAAAGCGCTCGAATCGCAGCAGGTCAGCCAGGGGGACGGACCGCAGGTACAGCTCGACTTCTCCGACCCGGAACCGGCAGTCGACCCGATCCGGGAAGCCGTCGACGCGCTCGACCCGGACGCGATGACGCCGCGGGAAGCGCTGGAAGCACTGTATCGGCTAAAAGACGTCTGAGACCCGCGAGCGCGCGGAACTCACTGCGTCGTCGGTTCGCCGGGTTTCGCTGCGCCTTTCAGGATGGCCGCCTGCTCAGCCGCAAGCGCGGCGTATTTGCCCGTTCCCGCTGTCAGCCCCTCGAGCATCTGCAGCGCCATTTCCTTGTCGCCGGATTGGGCGAGCGCCAGCGCGAGGTAGAAGCTGGCCCGTGGATTCTCCGGGTCGACGTCTCGTGCCTGTTCGCAATGGGCCAGTGCGGCCTCGCCGTCACCTCGGGAGAGCGCCAGCACGCCCAGATCGACGAGCGACTTGACGTGTTCCGGGTCAATCGTCAGCACGCGCTCCAACTCGACCGCCGCGCCGGCTCTATCGCCGCGAACCATGAGCAGAGTGGCAAGGTGATGCCGTGCCGAGGTGTCCTCCGGGGCGATGGCGATGGCACGCCGCAACGACGTCGCCGCGGAACCGAGATCGTGCGAAATGAACTGGATGACGCCAAGTTGATGCCACGCGCCCTGACAGCCTGCGTCTCTTTGCAGCGCGATGGAAAGCTGGGCGGCGGCGTCATTCAGGCGCCCGGCAAGTCCGAGCGTCGTTCCCAGGGCGACGCGAAGGTCGACGTTGTGCGGCTCGATCTCGAGCGCATGGCGCAACGTAGCTTCGGCCGCGCCCAATTCGCCTGCGGCGAGGAATAGCCGGGCCTTGTTGTCCAGCGCGGCGATGTTGCGCGGATCGAGCTCCACGGCGACATCGAGGTCCGCGAGCGCCCCGGCCTGATCGCCGAGCTGCGCGCGCATGGTCGCGCGGTTCGCGTACGTCATGCTGCGTCCGGGGTCGATCTCCAGCGCGCGCTCGTATAGTTCGCCAGCGCTTGCCAGATCGCCCTGCTGCGCGCGCACGAAGCCTAAGTTGTTGCAGGCCGTGGCGTTCTCCGGTTCGGCGGCGAGCACGGCCTCGTATGCCTGCGCGGCCCCGTCGAGGTCACCCGCCAGGTGCAGCGCCACACCGTGGTTGATGCTTTCGCGCGCCGTCTGCTGATCTGTCATGTCAGATCTCCTTCGTTAAGTTATTCGGTCGACCAGCGAACCGAGCACTTCGCCGGCATCGATATCCGGCACCTCGAACTCGACCGCATTGAAATCGATGCCGGCGAACTGATCGCCTTCCTGGTGGTACGGCAGGCGAAGCCCCAGGCGATAGTCCGAGCCGATCTCGACGGCCGCGAGTTCCCACCGCTGCTCGTAGAGCGAGATCTCCGTCAGCAAAAGATCGGCGGTTACTTCGGCGAAGCCGGTGATGTCGAAGCGGAACTTCGGTTCCGCCCACACCTCGATCTCCGCATCGAGGACGAGGCCCGTCGCCGGCGTCCAGTCGATCTCCACGCCTGCTTCGGCGGCGCCCTCAATGCCGAGCTGCCCGCCGACCTCGAGGCCCAGGGTCGCGCTGACAATTGGAATTCCGGCACCCAGCGCGGCGCGCACGAACATTCGCAGTCCAGCGTGCGCTGGGATGACGAGCCGTGCACCGCCTTCGATGTGCGTTTCGTCCTCGCGGTCGGGGTTGTAGGTAATCGTAAGGCCGAGCTCCTGCAGCTGTCCCGGACCGATGCCGGCACTGAGATCGAGACCGCCCCCGATCGTCGCGAATATGCCGATGCGCTGACCGGCAACCGCGACGCCGATGATCGGGATATCCATGTTGATCGAGAAGATGTTTCGCTCGTAAACCTGCTCGGGGAATAGCTCCAACGTGTCGGGCAGGCCGATGGAACCCATCAGCTCGATCTCGCCATTCGGGAGAAGATGCACTCCAACCGTACCGGCGAGCCACGGCGTCAACTGCACGGTGACTGTGCCACCGCCGTACGCGCGCATGCTGTCGCCGATTTCGTCGGTCGGCTCGCCGTCTTCGCTGAGCACGCGATTGGTGACGCCGATCGAAAGCGAGCCGGCGAGCATCCCGCGGCTGTACTCCGCGTCGCCCTCAATGGTGAGCGCGCCGTCGTCGTAGGCGATCGTCAGTGACGTGTCGAGGCCCGGAATATCAGGCTGCGCCTGGCCGGTCGCGCTCAATTCGTAGTTGTCCGCGTCCGGGCGCTTGCGCACAGTCGCTTCGAGGGAACCGCTGCGGATACCTGGCGTGTCGGACGTGAGCTGTGCCGTGCCGCCGACCAGCAAGCCTTCTTCCTCCGAGTAGGTCATCGTCAGCGTCGCGTTCTCGATTGCCGGGATGTCCGGATTGATGGTGCCGGTTGCGGTCATCACCCCTTCGTCGTAACCCACGGTGATTTCGGCCGATTGGATGCCGCGGACTTTCTCTGGGCTGTCGATGCCGAGCGTGCCGCTGCCCCCGAAACCGGAGTTTCGGTACCAGACGCTGATCTGCGCTCGATCGAAGAGCTCGGAGTCGAAGTTGAGCGTCCCGCTCACTTCGAAATTGCCTTCGTCATCGACGCCGGCGTAGATCGCGCCCGTTCCGAGGTTGCGGATCGTGAAATCTATGGAGCCCTCGGCTCCGAATCCCTCCGTGCCGACGTAGACTCCGATCATGGCGTCGTCGATGGTCAAGCCGGGGACCGGCAATGTGAGCTGATCGGGCGAGTAATACATGGCGAACCGCAGCTCGTCGCCGATCAGATGCAGTTCGATCGGCGCATTCAGCAACGGTATCGACGGCGTCAGCTGTCCCGTCGCGCGGATCGCGTTGCCTTCCTGCTCCACCTGGCCGAAGTTCGCCAGACTCAAGTGGTTCGCTTCAACACCGTCGAGCGGGGGAAGATCTCCGAGGAAGGCGGAGTATTGCGTGTTCCGGTACAGTGGAAGCGTGAACTCCTCAGTCGGAGCATTCAGCATTGGCGGTAGATCCCACGTTGCCGTGGCTGTGCCAAGCTGCTGCGTTCCGGTCTTCGTCGTGTAGTTCGGGTCGAGGTCGAATCGAGAAATATCCAGGCCTGAAACGCGCTTTCGCTGCACGGGATCCTCGAGAACGATCGCAGTCTGACCGACATCGTGCCCGTACTCGCCCAGCGTCAATTTGCGGCCGATCGACATCAGCGCGAAGGACGTCGCACTGCCCGACTCATCGACGTTTCCGATAGGTGCTGCTCCTTCGAGTTGATCGCCGCGTTCGATCTCCGCGCGGGTCCACCACTGAGAATTCGTCTCGGTACGACCGCTTCCTCGCAGCTCCACTCGATCGAAATTGATGGGGGTTGTGTCCAGGTAGTTGGTAACGGCGTCTCGACCGCTCGCTTGTTGAGTAGCCCGCAGGTACCGGCGCACGTTGGCCCTGATGCTGGAGCGCGTCCCGCCGCCTGCGCTGGAGTTTGAACTCTTGTCCAGCAGCTCCATGTTCTGGAGTTCATTGGCGGGGCCGGAGCCTGTCCAGTTTCCCACCTGCAACTCGACGATATGGTCGACCTCGAAGGGATGATCCAGGCGCTCTCCGCGACGATTCCAGTCGGGCACCTTGATCAGGTCGACGAGATTCCGATACGTGTCAGTGATCGCCCGATTGTGCACGTTGATTGTCTGTCTATCCGGGTTGTCCGGATCGAGGTGGAGCGCATCCAGTTTGGGTTGTGGGATCGATACGTTCGGCAACCACACGCCGTCCTTTTGATTTGGATTTCCGCGGTCGTATGCGGCAACGCGTACCAGACTTCCTCTGCTTGCCCACCCTCGGTACGTCCGCATGTGCCTGGCCTTGATTCGCGGCAACTGGAAGGTACGTAGATCCTGATCGATCTCCGCGGTGTCCTGCGGCGTATCGTTGTCCTGCCGCTGAATGCGCCGCTGCACCGCACCCCGCTGCTGAACGACGTGGGTCGCCTCGTGCGCCATCAGGCGCGTGTCGTGTTCGGACTCGCCCGGTCCGAGCCAGATGTCCGAGCCGTAGGTGAAGGCACGGGCATTCAGATCGCTCGCTGCCTGCCGCGCCGCGATGTCGTCGTGCACGCGCACGCCGCTCAAATCCGCGCCGAGACCCGATTCGAGTACGTTGCGCGTCTGCCGATCGAGAGGCCGTCCCGAACCTCGATTGCCGACGGCGCGGCCTGCTACGTCGCTGTGGCTCGCCCCGGCCGCGCCGGAGGCCTGGACACGGGTCTGCGTTTCGCCATCTTCGAAGTCGTCATCGACGGACTCATCGCCCGCGGCGCGCTGCACCGCACGCTGAACCGCGTCGCTGTCGGCCAGCTCTTCCTCGACGACGTCGGACTCGGATGTACGTTGTACGGTCCCCGGTAGCTTGTCCTTGTCCTCCTGGTCGTCGAGCTTTGCGCTGTCCGTCGCGCGATGCACCGAGTCCTCGGCGCCGAGACGGGAGATTCGAGGGGCCGTGCCACCGGCTGCTACGCGTTCCGCGACGGCATCTGCTTCCTTCTCAAATTGATCGTCGGGCTCGCCGACCTCGACCTTGCGCTGCACGCTCGAGTTCGAGCTGTGCAACACGTCGGCAGCCTGTGCCCGCCGGCGCTGCACGGTTGCAACGTCGGCAGTATCGCCCAGCGCCGCGTTCGGCGGTTTGCGGCGGCCGCGTGCGAGAGATCGATCCGCGCCCATTCTGCGCCGGCGGCTTAGCCGCTGGACGCCAATGGCGAGACGGTGCTGTCCACAACGTCCACTGTGGCCGAATCGTCTTCGAGTGACTCCGCTCTCAGGCCTTCCTCCAGAACCTGAATGGCCCCGCTGATTCGCAACAGCGTCTGCCGAAGCTCCACGGCCCGCTCCTCGGTTTCGGCGAGCATCTGCCGACCGGACTCCGCTTCGCCCCGGAGCGCCTCTAGCCGCGTTTGTACCCATTGCTCGTTCATGACGTGATCTCCTCTATTCGTTCTGCGTGGATCATTGCCACGCCATCCAGTTGATGCGCAGGCCGGTCTGGCCCCAACCGCCGGTGCCGTCGACGCGACGGATATTCGCTCGAAAGCGCGTTGTAGAGACCTCCCTGATTGTCACCGCGAAGGTGTCGGGGAACTGCCCGCCAGACGCTGTGATCAACACCTTCGGCACCTGCGTGAAGCGGGGAGTGGGGAAGTTGACAGTGACGATTTTCAGATTGTTGCTGCTCGATCCCACCACCCTGTCTCCGGCGAAGATGCGATTGAAAATCGTCCCCTGGTTCACGCGCAATGACCCCGCGACATCCAGTTTCGCCGTTGGGTTGATCGATCCGATCCCAACGCGGCCGTTGTTTTTGAACACAACTCGCGTAGATGCGGTCGTTGCATTGTGGAAGATGAGATCGCCACCGGTCGGCTGTAGATTCAGCGCGGTCGCACCGTTTTGACCGGCGCGCGCGGACAGGTGATTGGTTCCGATCACCAGACGCTGAAGCGGCGCGACGCCAACGGTCAGTCCGCCGGTCGCGTTGTTGGAGCCGCCTGTATTCTTGTCATTGATGTGCACGCGCCCGGTACCATCGACCTGCACGGCGGGATCGGTATCGGTCAGCTTGCCGAACAATCGACTGTGCTTGTGCAGCCCATCGGCGTTGCTGCCGTTGGTCAGCGTGTCGATCTCTTCGCCCAGCGCGATGTTGTTCAGTCCTCCTTCGACGCCGGCTTTCCAGCGTTTCTCACCCTCGTCCCAGATGATCTGGGCGTTCTTTGCGTTGCCGCCCCGGAACACTTCCAGACCGCCATCGATGTCCCTCGGTCTACGTTCATTCGGGTACTTGTTGACCCGGATGATGTTGTCTTCGATGACCAGTTCTTTCGTATCGACGGTCGTCGTCGTCCCGCGCACGCTTAGGTTGCCGTGGATGACGCAGTTGCCGTCCACTTCGAGGTTGTCGTTTCCGGGATTCGACGTACCGCCGATGTGCGCCCCCCCGTTCACCGAGAGCGCGGCTTGCGGCTGCTGGGTATTGATGCCAATCCGGTCTTTGACGAAGACGCTGGCGCGCACGTTGAGACTGCCGGTCATCGTGTCCCCGGCGATCTTCACACGGGCTTCGACTTCGCTCTGCAGCCGGTCGAGCCAGTCCTTGATAGTCTCAGCCGCCGATACCGAATACGGCACGCGATCGGCATCGAGGTGACAGAGCAGCGCGTCGAGCATGTCTTTCAGCGTCGTCGCACCGTCGTTGTCGAGATCCGGCCAGCGCGTGACGCTCTCGGCCAGCAACTCGAGCACGGTCGTCTCGTTGCCATGACCGTCCGGGAGCTCGTAGTGGATGTCGCTCGCCTCCACGTTGGCCGCCAACTGATCGATCGCGTCCTGCACCGTTAGCGGCGCCAGCCTGTTTGTCTCGTTGATGTCCGTCCAGCGCGCCTCGGTCGCCGTGGGGTCGTAGCTGAGACGGTCCGCGCTCAGGTTCGTGAGTTCGGGGAACGCAAGGCGCCGTACGTCGTCGGTGGACGCCGGGAAACGCATAGTGCTGTTCTCGAATTCGAGAACCCGCAGATAGTGATGGCGGATGCCGACCGGCTCGCTCGAGACGACCTGCGTCAGAACCGACTCGCCGTGCTGACGTAGCAACGCCAGCCAGTAATCTCCGGCCACCACCTGTTTGCCGACGACGTCCAGCGCAAGCGAGAGATCGCCGATTTCGAGCTGGAGCTTGCCGTCGCCGTCGATCTGCGGCGAATCAAGCGGCTGTCCGAGATGCCGATGCTTCGTGACGGTGAGCGCGCTACCGACCCGCTTGAGGACGCAGTAGCCGTCCCAGCGGCGAACGAAGGGGAAGCCTTCCGGCGCCTCCGTTGGGTACTCCTCCTTCAACTCCTCCCAGACGATGCCGGTGTTCTGCGAATGCACACCGAGATGCTGCTCGGTGGTCTCGTTGAAGAAATCGTAGACCCACTGGTCGGTGGTGAAGTCGACCGGCCGATCGTCAACGAGGTGCGCTTCCGCACCGTTCTCGGACGACCATTTCAGCCAGATCTCGGTCGGCGCGTTCGCCGGCCCTTTGACGTGATGCACCTCCAGCCTGAACAGGTAGTTCCCCAGTTCGCGCGAAATTGCCGTCTCTTCGGTGCAAGTGTCGTCTTCGTCTACACGTACGACTTTCGCCTCGAGCTCGAGCTCCGCGTTTCCAACCTGCGGATTCAAACCGCGGGCCGGATCCAGAAACGACGGATCGGCACACCACTTGAGCTGAGCCATTACCTGAGTCCGCACGCAGGTGTCGGCGCCATGCAGCGCGGGGTCGATCAGCGCGTCGTCCTGCAGGCCGATCACCAGGCGCTCCCAGACATCCACGTAGAAAGTGTGCTTGTTGCCTGCGAGTGGAGGCGGCTCGGAAAAGTCGCGTTGATTGCCGTAGTTGAAGGGCCTGGCGTCGTTCGCCCTGGTCAGATGCGCTTGCACCCCGTCGACGATGACCGCGCCTTCCCGCGGTCGAGCAGCGATGTCGACCTTACCAACGGATGGCCTTTCGTCATGGATCTCCAGCATGCCGCCTTCCCTCGGCACGCCGCTGCCGACGGTGGCTTTGAGTGCGCGCTGGCGCCACTCCTGCACGACTTCCACGAGTTCGTTCCAGTCCGCGTCGGTCAGCATGCGGCCCTGTTGCTGCAGCACACCCGTGTAGTTCGACGCCGAATTGTGGCTTCTTCGCGATAGTTGACCTTTCACTATTCTTCTCTCCGGTCCGCGGCTGGCGGCACGGGCCGAGTCCAGCCGAGATGCGGCACCAGTGCCGCTTGCACGGTTACGGGCATGAAGTCGCGCAGCTTGGTGATCACTGCCTCTTCGAGCAGCGCGTAATGCCTGTGGTGATAGCTCCCCAGCTCGCCGCCATCTTCGGCACCGCGACGGATGGCGCTCGCGCTGGTGGGGTGCAGAACGGCACACCCGGGCTTGCCGAATTCGCGGCTCAGAAACACGGGCGCTACCGTGGTGATCGTCCTCGCAAACAGCTTCGTGTCGGCAACCGTAAGGCCTCTGGCCCAGGGCGCGTTGCAGTAGCGCAGGTAGAGCTCAGAGAACCCCGACCCTCCGAGCAGGATGCAATCACTCGCGGCAAGCTGCTCTGCGCGCACTCGCTCAAGCACGGTGCAGTACTCCAGCCTGCAGCGTCCGCTGACCGTCAGTGTGTCGACGAGGCAGTCCTTCAGTGCCACCGGCGGCGCATCCAGCGACCCTTCGGGCACGTCCTCGACTCGGAGCGTGCCGAATGCCGCGCGCTGCATGTCGAGCGTCACGCCGCGCACGCGCGCGGTGCCGGTGCACACGACGTCGCGAATCTCCACATGCCGCGCGGGCCAGCCCGCGTTCAGCAAGGTCGAAGCCGGGAAGTCGATGCGCGGATGCGCTTCACCGAAGCCGCTTACCGATGTCGCCTGCAAGGTGAGGCGATCGGTCAGTGCGACACCGGCGATGAACGCAACTTCGTCCCGGCCGATCCTCTCGCGCCGGTACACGCGGCGTCCGTCGTCGTCACCGGTCGGCGCGAGTCCGGCGATACGCTCGCGCTGGAGTGAACCGTCGTGCGCTTCCGTCCATCGTTCGATCAGGAGCAAACGGTCGTCGCCGGGGAAGTCGCGGAGTCGCCGCTCCCGCAACTGGCCGTGTGCCGCCTCTCGGAGCACGAAGGGCTGATCGGTAGCGGCGTCGCAGAAGTCGAACAGCGCTTTCAGATCCGGCCACGCCATGGTCAGCTGTCCGCCGGCGAACAGGTCATCGGGGGCGGCAGCGTGGAAGAACCCCTCGCGCGCTGCCGCATGAACGATCAGGCGGCGGGGGTGATAGTGGCCGTGACGCCAGCTGGGTGCGCGTACGTCGACCGTCCGCACCGACGCGTCCTGATACGAATCGGGATGACAGGGCACACCGCGCGGGTGTTCCTGACGCCAGCGTATGCCCTCTGCACCGAACGCCGTATCCCGGCTTGCGGGCGAAGTTGCTCCTATCGCCCGAGCACGCGAGAGCAGACGAAAATCGACCGTTCCGCCAGGCAGCCCCGGCCGCTTCGCAGCCTCGATCGGACTGGTCGCCGGCTGACGGCGGGCTTCGCCCAACGCGCGCAGAGTCGGCAGCGGTGCATCGGTACGGGCCGTCGTGATGACACGCCGGAAGCCCTCCTGGATCACGACCGTCGGCAGCGGGCGCCAACCGGAGTGCATCAACGCATCACGCTCGTAGCGGCCGACTTCCTGTGCAATTTCCGCGGCGCAGGACAACGTGCCCTTCCGCTGCCGCCAGGACACCGCCCGCGCAACTTCCTCACGCTGCCCGTCGATCTCAGGCGAGACGAGCGACACGTCCAGCATGTCGGCGAAGTAAGGAATGAGCCAGGGCTGGCAAGTGAGCGGAGACGTATCGGCGTAGCGCACCACCAGTACGTCGCGAAAGCCGTCCAGCAGGTCGCCCCAGACGTCGAGTAGGTTCGCGAGGTCGCCCTTGTCCTCGGGCTCGCGCGTTGGCCGTTTCGGATCGATGCCCCAGCGGCCGTCGTTTCGCCGGTAGACGAGGGGCAGCAGCCGCCAGAGCAGCTGACCGGTGTCTGTTACGGGCGCGTTGCTCACAGCGTGTACGCCTCCACGCTGATGACGAGATCATCGGGGTCGGTTCCGAGATGCACAACGTCTTCGTCGTTGATCGTCCCTGCCGCCGGGAACTGCGATGCATCGGCGTCGCCGACGAACGCACACTGCGAATCGGAAACGCCGCGGACCTCCTCAACGACGTGGTACACCTCGCTGATGAACAGCGGCTGGCCGATAGCGCGGCGCTCTATGGACAGCCGCTCGAGCAGCGCATTGCGCACGGCCACGGCCACGATGGGCGGCTCGTAGACATTCTGGTCCACGCGAATCTCGACCTTGAGCTGCACCGGTCGCGGTGAGAAGGAATCGACCTCGACGGCGACGCCGGGGATCGCGTTTGACGTCAGATAGTCGGTGAGTTCCTTGCGCAGCGGGCGCTCCAGCTCCCGGCCGCCTGAAGGCACGACCACGACGCGCACACGCTCACGGAAGCGCGAAACCAGCGGCAGATGAAACGCACGCGCCCGCCAAACCTGATTGTGGCTGGACGCGAGGTTCTCGAAATCCTCCAGAGACACCGAGCGCTCGAGCGCGAGCAATGTCGCGGGAGCGTTCTCGCGCATGTTGCGAACGGATTCGCGGTCCTCGCCGCCGCCGCTCGCCCGCGGCTGAAGCACATCGGCCACGAGCGGATTCGGCTTGACGGGCTTGATCAGACTGCCCGGGTCCAGATTGCCGCTCCTGCCCGCACCCACCCGGTACCGGACCCTGACGTTCGGCGTGCCGAGCGGAACGAAACGGCCGTGTTTACCGTCGCCGAACTGAATGGCGATTTGCCCTTTCTCGGTCGCACCGACCGAGTAGTGCGTATCGGTCGGTCCGCTCTCGTTGAGGCGAGGAACCTGCTGCCAGCGGGCGCCTTCGATCACAACGTCGATGTCCATGCGCGTGCCGCGCGGGAACGTGGCATCCGGCACCGAGGCGACGTTCGTAACGTCGAGTTCGAGTCTGCGCACCGGCTGCGGCAGGGAACCTGTACCGAGCACCTTCTCGGGCTTGCTCGCACCGTGTCCCGCTACGATCACATTGCCGCGGATCACCAGCTTGCCTTTTGCGATGCCGGCCACGGGCGGGTCCAGCACGATGCGGTCGTCATGCACCTCGATAACCGTGGTGGGCGACGGCTCGTCGCCACCTTCGACGAGTACCCGGCGGCCGGGCCGCAGTCCTGCCGGCGGCTCCATCTCGATTTCGGGGCTATCGAGTTCGACCTCGCTCACGGACGGAATAGGATCGAGGAAGGCGCGAAACTCACCGTGCAGGGCGCGGAATTCGCCGGCGGGCCCGTTCAGGCCAAGGAACTCGACGGCGAAGGCCGGTTGCCCGTCCAGCGGCAGTTGTTCGATTTTCTTGACGCGCAGGCCGCGAAGTCCGTCCGAGAATGCGGCGACGGCCCAATCCCCGACGGCGATATTGCCCGGACTGCCTTTCAATACGTAGAGCGGATCTGGCGACGCAACGGTAGCCTTCGTCGTGAACTCCTTGGGAACGACGAGCAGCGGCTTCGACGGCATTTCGCCGGCAACTTCTTTGAATAGCACCGAGTCGGAACCGGCGGGGTTGTTTAGGAGTTTGGCGAGAACGTCCCTCGGTTCTTCCCCAGCCGGCACGGTCACGTTCAATGTCGCGCCGGCGGTTTCCGCCGCAGTCAGGATCAAGCCCGCGACCTCGAGCGGATTCTCCAGCATCTTGAAGACCGGCTCTCCAGTGCTCGGAATGACCATCGCGCCCATGCTGAGCAGGATCTCGACGGCCGCCTTCACCAGATCCGCGGGAAGCATCGGCGTTGGGAACAGAAAGCTTCCGAAGTCCATTGACCCCGGAAACGGGACATCGCCAGCTGCCGATTCCGGTATGTCCAGGATGTCCGGCCGAACGATTGCCTTTGTCAGGGACTTGTCCACGACTTCCACGAGCTCGTCCGGATCGGCGACCATGCCGATTGCCGCGACCTCGGCGGTGAACTTCGAGCTCTCAACAGGTCGCGCTTCGACGAGTGGCGTTCCGGAGGGCGGCATGTCGCCAAAAGTCAGGAGTCGCAGATTCCAGTCGTCCGCCTCGACGACGTCGGCGAATTGCCAGCTCGACCCTTTGAACCACGCGACCTTGGCCCCGGCAGCCAGACCGTGCGGCGCAGCCGTTCGAACGACATCGGTTCCGTTGAGCCAGGGCTCGCGTTCCAGCCTGGGTGCGACCCACAGTTTCACGCCGCCGACCGACCAGTCGAGCCAGCTCCGCTGTACCGGACTCGGTTCGACGTGAATCCGGTTGCTCGGCTCGTCCCCGGGTTCCGCCAACGGCGCGCCAATCGACACCGCCTGCGCATCGGATCGACGCGGGTCGAAGACGAGAGCCACGTCGCCCTCCTCCACTTTCGGCTTCTTCGGGAACTCCCACAGGGTCTCGATCAGCAGCTCGGGTCCCGCATCCAACGGCACCGCCAGATCGGCAAGCGTGCGTTTGGCGAATTCCTCTGGGACGAGGAAACCGCGAATCGCCTCCAGCCGCCACTTGAGCGCCTGCGCCTCTTCGGGTGTTTTGCCGGACGCCTCGGCCAATCCGGCGGCCGACGCACCGGCCAGCTTCGCCAGCGGCAATTCCATCAAAGCGTCCCAACCCGCATCGAGATGGAAGCGCGCCAGCGCAATCGCCTTGCCCTTGAGCTCGCGCAGCCACGGCCTGTCCTCGCGTTCGCCGGCTTTGTCGACATCGAAATCGACCAGGTCGCGTACTTGTGATCTCTCGAGCATGTTGCGCAGCCGCGCCGGTGCCTCGTCGATTCCCCAGATCACCTTCGCCGGCCGCTCGGCGATCTTGCCGAACTTCGGTTCGCTTCCCGCCGGCGGAACTCCGCCGAAGGTACCGCTCGGCTCGTCCCAGCCGAGCGGGCGCAGCGCGTTGAGTTCGTGGTTGATCTCGAGGTCGTCGAGTGTCTCGAAGACGATTGGCGGACCCGAGTCGGGCGGCGAATGCTTCACCTGAAAACCGCGCTTCAGAACACCCTGTTTGCTGTCTTTGGCGATGAGGACGAGATCGACCAGGGCAGACGTGGCGGGCGCCGGGTGGTAGTCGATCAACTCGACGAGCCGCCGCACGTTGTCCCACTGCGTCGCCGTCCGGAGAAAGCCCTCATTGGCCGCGGCGTCGACGTGTGCACCGGTGACGTGGGCTGCACGCGCCAGCCCGCGTGCGATCTCCCACACCAGATCGCGACGCTCCCCGTAGTACTGTTCGACGACCTTGCGATTGATCTCGAACTGCTCGTGCTCCGTGTCTCGCTCGACGTCCGCTTCCGGTCCGGGCTGAAAGGCCCAGGAGGAGTTCGGGAAGCGTTCTTTCAGCGCTTTACGGAGTTCCTCCAGGAACTGCGCCGCGTTGCCATCCACATAGGTGAACTGCTGGAGACCGGAGCGATTCCAGCGAGTCAGGTCGAGTGGCTCGTGCGTCGTCATCCGCGCCGGCCTCCACGGATGTTGAAGGAAAGCGTGCCTCTTTCGCGTGCAAAGTAGTCGTTGTCACACACGGCCACTTCGTGCGGCGCCAACGCAATGCGTCCGCGCGGCGCAACTTGATCGAAGCCGTTGCCGACGCGCTTGAATCTTTCGACGTCGACCGTCCTGATACCGTCCAGAGACATAAGCCTCTGATAGAAATCGCTGATGTGCAGGTCCTCGCCGAAGCGCAGCCGGCCCGGCTCGAAGAAGCCGCCTGGCCCTCTGCCAAGCACGCGATAGGCTTCGCGCTCGACTTCGGACTGGAAGTAGTTTCCCTGCAGCGTCAGGCAGAAACCCAGATCGACACCGAGCGGCGATACGTCGAAGAGGAAGACCTCCTGGCCGACGCTGCGGTAGTTGCGAACGTACTCTGTGAGCAGGTCCTCCAGCGCGACGTCGTCTTCCCATACCGGCTCGGCCAGTCCTCGCTCAGTGTGGAAACGGTCGATGTCGCGGCGCGCAACGCTGGAGATCAGAGGCCGGCCGTCCTTCTCGACCGTGACACTGTCATCCAGCGCGAGGTCGTTCCACAGGCTCACGGTCACCGCGACCTCTGCCCAGGAGCCGCCCCAGCGCCAGTCCGCCTGCGCCCTAAGTACCAACGGATGCTCTTCGAGCCGAACCGCGTAGTCCCGAAGACTGGCCATGCGCCGCTGCCGGCGGATCGTTGCCGGTCCGGCCCAGCGCGCGGCATCCATCATTGGCGGATTGCGCCGCCAGAGCTCGAGCAGCCGCACGGTCCGCTGCTCCTCCGTTTCGTTGGGCGGCAACTCCTCGCCTGGCGTCGCCTGTGCCAATAGCTCGTCGACCTCGAGCCCGATGAACTGCAGCATTCGAAGCAGCGTCTCGGGGCG
The DNA here is from genome assembly GCA_965232445.1 of Woeseiaceae bacterium. Lineage (GTDB taxonomy): Bacteria > Pseudomonadota > Gammaproteobacteria > Steroidobacterales > Woeseiaceae > UBA1847. The sequence continues at coordinate 39,458 of OZ246973.1, forward strand.
CCGTGCGGTCTCGAGATAGGATTCCGCAGCCACCCTGTCGGCGGTATCCGAAAGCTGATCGAGCACGGCGGCAAGCGCTTCGACGAGCACGACCTCGAGATCCGCAGCGGCCCACGCCCGGCGTTCCGGGTATCGGCGCGCAAGCTCGCCGAGAATCGCGTCGCGATAGCTGTCGAAATCGCCGAGCCGCCAGTCGAAGTCGTCGCCAATGGCCGGCAGCGGCCTCGGCAATTCGACGCGGCGTGTGCCGGGGTCGGGGCAACCGCCGTCGAAGATCAAAGGTGGGGGTGCGAGTTCAGCCACCGCCCTGATCCATCGTAAACCGGTGCGAGACCGTACGGTCGATCGTCGCAAGCTTGTAGCTGACGGTGAGCTCGAGGGTCTCTTCCGTACCCGTCAGTTCGATGTCGAGGGTCTTGGGATCGACTTCGCCGACCAGTGCCTCGCCCAGCGACGCGATCATTCTGCCCTGCGCCATCTTCCACAGACTGGTGTCGTTCGGCTCGAACACGAGCTGGCGCACGCCGGCGCCGAAGTGCGGCCGGAAGACGCGTTCGCGCGGATCGGTGAACAGGACCTGTTCGATCTGATCCCGAACGTGCTCCCCGCGGTTGCTCGTTACGGGTCCCTGCACGAGCCGGTCGTCGCTTTCCGGCGATGACTCGCCGCTGTCGCCCTGCGGCGCCGTTCTAATCCTGAACGGAAACGCCAGATAGGTTGCCTCGACCAGCAGATCGCTCGAGTCCGTCATATCGTCTTCACCGTTGTGGAGAGCGTGCTGGATTCACCCTGAGGAATGGGTGGCGACGTCGGACCGCCGACGACGGGGGCTACGGTGTGCACATGCGTTGCGAACATGCTCAGGAAGCTCGTGCCCTTGATCACGGGTTCCCCGCCCTCGCCGCCGAGATCGACCATGCTGCCTTTGACCAGGATCTTCTGGCCTTCGACTGTTATACCGGCCGCCGCCATCTCGATCTTGTTGCCGTTGCTGTCCTCGATCGTCGTGCCCGAGCTGTTCATCGTCATGGTGTTGCCGTTGGCGTCTTCGACGACGATCTCGCTGCCCTCGGCGTCCATGCGAATTTCCGCACCGCTCGCGTCCTGGGCCGTGATGCTGCCGTTGTGATCGATCTCCAGCGACGCGTCGGCTGGATGGAAGAGACGAAACCGTTCTGCGTCCGCTTCGTCATCGAACTGCATCACGTGTCCGCCCGGCGTTCGCAGAATACGGGTCGTTGGCTCGTCCCGCGCGGCGTCCTCGGGAAGATCGTCCTGCGTCTGCCAGAAGCAGCCGGTCCAGATCGGCCGATGAAGATCGCCCTCTTCGAACTCGACCCAGACCTGGGCGTCCGGATTGGGGATGAGGAACAGGCCGTACTGTTCGGCGCCGCCGAACGGCAGGCACGGCAGGGCCCAGTCAGTAATTTGTTCCGCGAGTACCGACGGCACGCTCAACTTCAATCGTCCGCGCTTGTCCGGGTCCTGGTTGTCGACGACAAAGCCCCGGTACTTGCCGTAGAGCTGACCGCGAACCTCTGTCAGCGCAGCAACGACGTTTTCTTCCATGCTCATGCTTGCGGCAACTCCTTTTCGTCAGTTCTGCCCGGTCGCGTTGCGCAGGAGCTTCATGCGCTGCCGGTAACCGTCCATCGAAAATGTGTGCGTTACTTCGTCCACGTAGTACTTCCCGCCATTCGTCGGACCGACCCCGTCGACTTCGACGACCTCGTGGGTCAGAAGGACGTGGCCGTACATCGCTCCGTCGATCTCTCCGGTGGCTTCGATCTTCCAGGAGTTGTCGTTGGCGACCGCCTGCGCGCGCGCATCGACCTCGGCCCGCGTGGCACCCGCCGGGCGGTTCATCGACCATTCGAAATTCTCGAGCCCCATCGATGCGCTGTCCGCGGCAGTCGTGCCCAACAGCGTCAGATTGGGTTCGAATACTTCGGACTCCGGCTCGGTGCCTTCGTCAGCCGCGCGAACGACCCGCACCGTGTCGGGCTTGTGGCCGTCGAACACGGTCTGGAAGCTGAGGCAATTCGAGGACGAGCCGGCGTAGACCATGATGGTCGGCTGCGGATCGCCGTCGAGGCGCGGCGAGAAGAAATTCAGCACGCCTTCGCGGAAGAAAAGCTCGAAGCCGTTCGCTTCGGCGCGTTTCTTCAGGAAGTCGATCGCCGTGCCATCCTGATTCAGACTCTCATTCTCGAGGCCGGTGTCGGTCTCCGCCTGCAGGCCATTGTCCTCGGCGATCTGGGAAGCGATTCGACCGTCGGCCAGAGGTTCTTCCTCGGTCGACCACACCCGGCGCTCGTGTAGACGATCCAGCAGGATCGAATCGTCCTGGCCGATGACCTTCACGTTCGAAGCGGACATGTCGAGCGGGTGTTCGGCCTTCACCTCGCGGACATAGCCGCGCATGACTTCCTCGGTGCGGTCGCCGAAGCGCGCTTCGACCACCAGTGTCTTCCACGGATGGAAGGGCCCGAGGTCTTCGACGAACCACTCGCCGCGCTCGTCGCGATACGTGTCGAACACCAGCGTGCAGGTCGTGGCCGCGCGGCGGCTGGCTCGCACCTCGACGCTCTTGAGGTAGGGGTAAAGCTCAGCGATCTCGACGTCGTCGATGGTGATCACGCACTCGACGGGTTCGCGGAGGGTGCCGGTCATCGTCCCGTCTCCTCGCGCCTCGGTATGACGATCTTCTGGCCCTCGTAGATGTCCAGTGTGAGGTCGCCGCCGTTCTGGATGTGTGGATTCGCATCCAGGATGCGCCACCACAGACGATCGTCGTTGTAGTACTCCAGCGCGAGCAGATCGAGGCGTTCGCCAGACTGCAGCGTATGCTCGAGCACGCCGGTCGCGGGAGCGATTGGCCGGCTCCTTAAGCCGCGGAAGTCCGGCTCGGGATCGAGCGCCGCATCGCGCGGCGCGAAGCCCTGCACTTTGGCGTAACGAGAGGACTTGGTCAGCATGCCGTCAACCCGACTCGAAGCTGCGCGAACGCTCGGACGCCGATGAGTCCTGGCGTCTTAGTTCGCCGGTGTAGAACTCATTGGCGCTCTCGATGATCTGCAGCGTCATCGTCGCCTCCGCCCGGTACGGGAACAGGTTCGGCAGATATTCCTGAATCGCGACCTGGGCCTGAGTCATGAACACCGGCACGGTGCTCTCGCCCCACTCGAACAGCAGGACCGACGCAAACTGTTGCCGCGAAAACGCCCGCTCCCCGCCCTCGCCCAGCGCGGCGAGGGTGCGCGCCCCTTCCCGCGTCTGCGTCTTCGGCTCCAGCATGCTGCGCAGGATGTCGATCTCGGGCTGTATCCCGAATTCGCGTGCCGTCTCGTCGTCGGCGTTCATCCGGTCGGTCGCGTCGAGCAGGATCTTGACCGAGATGCTCTCCGGCTGGGTTGTCACACCCTGCGACACCCGCGGCGCCTCGTCGGCGTTGCCGAAGTCGTAGCCGCCGAGAGTCCCGGGCGCACCGCCGGTGCGTATCGACACCGAGCGCGAGCGGGTAATCGTCGCCGGATTGAAGTCGAAAAACAGCACCAGCGGATTCTCGGCCGAGGTGTATTCCCGCAGCGCGCCGCGAACGACCCGGATGGGACTCCAGTTGCCGTTGGCGCTCACGTCCCGCTACCCCGGTTTACGGCGTCACAGACGGCCGTAGCGATCGCATCGGCCGCGTGACCGGGCCCGTGCAACGGATCGACCGCGATCGCTGGGACCGCGATTGCGTCGATCGGCCGGTCGCCCGAAACCTCCGTGCCGGCGAGCGCTTCGCCGATGCGGTTGACGATGGTGTGAGTGTGCGGCGCCAGTTCCGGCGGCAGCTGCAAGGACATTCTGTCGACCCGAATCACATCGCCTCCGGCAGGTGCTCTGCGAGCGCACCGAGTGTCGAACCGAATATCTCCTTGCCTTCTTTCGCGAGCTCCCGGCGAATCGATCTCGCAAGTTGCTCATAGCCGATGCTCGCGTCTTCGTCGGCGGCGAGGAATGCCGCGCGCACGGCCGCATTCTTGATTTGGCCACCCGTCAATGACGCCGCCTCGGCGATCATTGCGTAGTCGAGTGAGTCGCAGCGCGGTGCCTCACGAGGCAGGTACTGCCGCCACAGACGTTCGCGTTCCGAGACCCCGGGCAGCGGAAAGTCGACTACGACGTGGAAGCGTCGAACGAAGGCGGGATCCACGTGCTGTTTGAGATTGCTGGTGAGAATGCAGGGCCCGGAGTGGCGCTCGATCCGGCTCAAGAGATGACTGATCTCCATGTTCGCGTAACGATCTCTCGCGTCGCGAACGTCGGCTCGCTTGCCGAATAGACTGTCGGCTTCGTCGAACAGCAACACCACTTTCCTGTCGTGCGCAGCGTCGAACAAAGCGTTGAGATTCTTCTCGGTTTCGCCGACGTATTTCGACACCAAAATGCCCAGGTCCACGCGGTAGAGTTCGAAGCCGGGCAGCGCATTGGCGACGACCGCGGCTGCGTGGCTTTTGCCCGTACCCGAAGGACCCGCAAAGAGCGCAACCGGTCCGCCACTGTGACTCGCGCCCCAGCCGTCGACAACCTTCTCGCGATGCACCACATAAGCGACGAGTTCTCTTACGGCGTCGAGACAAGCCCCCGGAAGCACGAGATCGTCCCACCCGATCTCCACCGTCTCGCGGTTTGCGCCGGGAATGGCATGGCTCGTGTCTTCGACGCCGAGGAAATGACGGATGGAGGCCTCGGCCGGACGCACGGGTTCGAAGCTGTCGCGCTGCGCGAACGCTTCAATCAGATTGTGGCGACGAAGCGGCGCATCGCGGCCAAGTCGAGCCAGCAGCCGTGCGCCGTCAGCGGCATCCAGAAGCAGCAGCTCGCGCAGCAGCGCGGCCGATGGATAGGGTGAACCGATCCCGGGCTGCAAGGCCTGGTAGCGCCAGCCGATATGCGGCTCCACGGTCGGGGCGACTACGCACGCCAGAATGTCCTGATCCACGGGAGCCAATCCGTATCGCGTGGCGAACTCCGACCAAACCGGAGAACGCCGTTCATGAGCAACGGACTCGTTCACCGTCATCAGCCGCGCCTTGAGCGGCCCGGCGACGGGTTCGCCGCGTCGGCATGCAGCTACGCAATCGGCAAGAATGCCGATTCGCTCCCATTCCGCGTGAATGTCGGTAGCCGCGGCGCTCATTCTTCGGCCTCGACAAAAGTGATCAACAGCGGGTTGCTTCGAGCGACTGTCGTGCGGCCCTTGTCGGAGACGCTTGTATGCGTCGCCACCAGTACGGCCTGCAGCGTGTTGGCGTCCACGCTCGGAAAGTCGATCTCGTGCTCGGTGGAACCGCCGAGCGTGTCACTGTCGATCGGCAGCGAGAATGACGGGCCGTCCTGCCAACCCGCGCCGCGTTGCAATCGCTGCCACTTGAAGTCGACCGGCACATTTTCCGGGCCGGCAAGCGCGATATTCACCGTCGCCGGCGCAGGCCGCTCGATAGTCAGCGCCGACACGAACTCGCTCTCGTCGCCCTCTGTCCGGATGAGGCGAATCTCCGGACGCCATGGCGCGGGTTCGCCGGCCCTCGGCTGCACATCGACCTCGGTGGTCTGTACGAGCGCGCTGCGCTCAAGCTTCTCGCTGAACGGTACCGGCACGAACGAAAGCTCGTACGCGACGGACGGCCGGTACGACGCTTCGAGCTGCGTCGACCAAAGGTTGTTCAGATTGTCGAGCGACATCGGCATCGGCGAGATCTGCAGCTGAGCGGAGATCTCGCCTGACGGATCGTCGATCGTCAGATGCGGCTGCCGGTGCAACGCGGCGGCGACCGAGCCGATCATTCGAAGATCGTTCTCGCCGGCACTGACGAGCACCTGACCGGTCTCATTCGTATCCGCGCCCGCGAACGCCGTGATCAGACAGTAAAGGCGTGCATAGACAGGATCCTCGCTCGCTGCGTCTGCCGGGTAGCCACTCAGATCGATCTGGAACACGAAGATGTTGAGAAACGGCGCGTCACCCGTCGCCGCCTTGTTTGCCTCCGTCGGCTGGCCGATGAAGATATTGCCCTCGACGATCGCGAGCGCCGCGGCAAGACGGGAGCGAAGGGCTCGGGCAGCGAGCGAGATAGCCGTCGGCTCCATCACAACCTCCTGAGATACAGGCGACTCAGGTCGGCGGGCGCCTCGGCTGGCGAAGCTGCGGGCTCTTCGCGGCGCGGCGTTTCAGCCGTGACGATGACATCCACCTGCCCGATCACCACCGCTGGCGATTCGGCGGGCGCCGGGGCCTGGTGGCCGGAAAACGCATCGGCGGGCGATGGAAACGCCGCTGACGTTATCGCGAACGTGGGCGGCGGCTCCGCGGCGAGTTCCGCGTCGACGCGCGGGCCCTCCGCAATCGGTTCCGGCGCGAGCGGCGATTCGCGAGTTTCCGGTGTGTCCGGTGATGACGTTCCTTCGACCGAGGCGTTGGGAGCTTCGGCGTCGGCTGTCTGCAAGATCAGGCGCTCTCGGTTCGAGACCCGGTACTGGGGTATCGGCGCCGATGGCCGGCTGGCGTCAACCGGCGCAACCGAATCGGGGATCGGAGCGCCCGCGACCGACGTGTCGACCGACATGGGGTCGGGCGTTGGCGTTAACGCACGCGATGACTCAGTTGTGGCGCGCTGCACGATCATGGGAGCTGAGGCTTTCTCAGCCGCTTCGATGGTGACACCGGCATCGGGGACAGCCGTTTCAACGCCTGCCGAAGTGACTGTTGTCTTTGCCACGCCAGTCCCTTTTTCCGCGGGCACCGCCGGCTGTGGGGCCGAATCGGATGCGGACGATGGTGTCGATTCCGGCGCCCCGATCGGTGCGGCGATCGGGTCGGCTGCGGCCAGCGTCTCCTGTGTCGCCACCGGGTTTTCCGGCGCGCTGTCGTCCCGCCTCGGCGTGCTTTCGAGTTTCGACCCGGCAGAAATCGTGCCGGAATGCGTCAATGCGGGTCCTGCAGTTCCGGCGCTGGCGGTTGACGCGGACTTGCGCTGCACGCGCACCCGGTCCGGCGGCGACTGCGGTGCATTGGATTGCGCAGGCATTCGCGCACCTACCGATGGCGAAGCTGCGTCCGCAAGCGTGCGGCTGCTTTCGCGATCGGCGACAGACGTCGGCCACACCAGCTCGCTCGTGCCGTCCGTCGAGTCCACGCCCGGCGACGCATCGCGTCTCGCTCGCGGGCGTGCATCGAGGATCACCTGATCGAAGAAGCCCATTCGCTCAAGACACCTTGCCCTGAGACCGCTCGATGAAGCCGAGGTATTGGCGCCGTCTCTCCCGGGTGAGACCGAGGATGTCGCGCTCGCTCCAGTGATAGTGGCTGGCGAGCGTATGCACCTCTGTCAAAGCACTCGAACCCGCGACCACGTCGAACTGGTACGGATCGACCTCGGCCTCCTGCTGCGCGGAGCACGCCGGACAGTTCACCGCCAGGGTCACGCCGATATCCGGCGCCACCGAGTCCAGCGCCTTTTCAAACGTCTCGATGTCCCGAGACGTGAGCCGGTCGAAGAAGGAATCCTGCGGCGTCGCGCCATTGACCTCGACGACGCAGCGACGGACCAGAGTGTCTCGGGCTTCCTTATGACTTCTGCCGCGGATCGCGCGCTGATCGGCTCCCGTCGGCACGCGCAGTGTCACAGTGTCACCGTTAAGCTCTACCTCGGCGTGCGGAAAGCCTGCTCCAGCCGGTTTTCGAGGGAGTTGGCTGCGATCGACGGGAACGTCGTAGCGCTCGCCGCAATCGGTGCAGTTGGCGCTGACCCAGCACCGGTCGCCAGCCAGACTGCCGGCCACCGCCAGCATGAGCTGGCGGCGATCGGCGATACACAACGAATCGGCCGTGTCCGTGTCGAAGTCAGCGTCGCCAAGACGCTCGATCGCGGCTGCCAGAACAGCGGACACCGCGGCCGCGGTTTCGGGCTCGGCGCGTACCGCGTCGTGGCATTCCTCTTCGACCAGCCCGGTCAGCGGACGTAGCAATGCTCGGCGCTCGATTTCGTCGCCGTTTCGCAGCCCGCCTTGCAACAACACGCGGCGCACCGTTGAGCTAGCTCTCGGCTGGCTCGGCTACAGCGTCATCCCGCTCCCACCCTTCGTGCTCGATCTTGATCGTCTGAATACCGACGACGTTGGTCGTTCCGGCATCGAAATCCGGCAAGGCCTGATACTCCGATACCCACGCCCGATAGATCTTGTAGGAGATCGCAACCACACCCTGCAGGTTCAGCACGTTGACGACGATGTCCTTGCGGAAATTCACGAGAGACATCGCGCTGTCGCCGTTGATGTTGTTGACGAGGTTTGCCCACTTCTCGAACACGGGATCGTGGGTTAGGCCCTGTTCGAGGGTGACGGGCTCGTATTTGCTACCGCCGGGCAGCTTGCGTTCATGACTCGGATCACCACCTGTACGCCAGGTGGCGACTTCCGTCGTCTTCTTGAGGGCCGTCATCTTGCGAAGACCTGCGACGGGCTGACCATCGATCAGCACCTGGAACTTGAACGTCCGGTACGGGTCGTGGCGATGCGCGTTGGCAGGAAATGTTGGCGCTGGCATATGAACCTCCTATTGAGTTTGTCCTGCCTTCTGTTGAATCCGCACGATCACGAACTCTGCAGGTTTCAACGCGGCGAAACCGATCTCGACGATCACCTGGCCGCGATCGATATCGCCCTGATCCATGGTGTCGCCGAGTCCGCAGCGCACGTAGTACGCGTCGTTGGCCTTCTCGCCCTGGAATGCGCCTGCCCGGAACAGACCGTTCATGAAGGCGGCAATGTTCAAGCGCAGCGATGCCCACAGACGGTGGTCGTTGGGCTCGAATACTGCCCATTGGATTCCGTCGTAAATGCTCCGCCGCAACATGATTGCCGTTCGTCTGACCGGCACGTATTTGTATTCGGGATCGGAAGCCACAGTGCGGGCGCCCCAGGAGACGATCCCGGCCAGCGGGAAGCGGCGCAGGCAATTCACGCCGATGCGATTGAGATTGCCCTGCTCGATGTCGGTCAGCTCGCGAAGCAGGCCCGCGGCACCGCTAATGCTCGCTTCGGTCCCGGCTGGCGCCTTCCATACTCCGCGGGTGGAGTCGATCCGCGCCATGAGTCCAGCAACGAAACCCGACGGCGGCAGTAGGACGGGCTCCTTGCCGCCGGTGAGGTCCGGCGACTTGATCCACGGGAAGTAGAGCGCGCCGTACGTATTGGGCTTGTTGATTCCCGTCCGCGCGGCCTCCGCCTCGTGCGGCTCGTCATCCGTGTCGGCCGTCTCGCCGATAAAGAAGATGTCCCGCAGCTGCCGGTTCTCGCAGTAGGCCACGCCGGAGTCGAACATGCCGGGCTGGCCGGGCACCGCCAGCAGGCTGACGTCGGACACATTGTCGAGGTGCCGGAACGCGTTCTCGAAGCTCGTCGGCACAGTGACGGAACCCGTATCGTCGACCCCGAGTTCGCTGCTGATGACCGCACCGGCGGGATGGTCCCCGACCTGGTAGAGCTCGCTGGGTGCCGGAATAGCCGGCCGGCGATTGGATAGCCCACCGAACGATACGCCGCGTCCCGGCCCAAGTTGCAGCAAGGCCGTTGCATCGTTCTGGCTGGACGGCCGCACGACCACGCCCGACGACGTGCCGGCGCGTCCGGATGTCAGTACGAGCCGCTGTGCGCGACGCTGCACGATCCACGGGTCGCCCGCCGAGCCGGCGCCGCTCACCGTGAATATCGGCGCGCCGGACAGCGCGGTGAGCGCGGCCTGCACGGCTGCGGCGTTCGCGGTCGCGGCAATATCCGCGGTCGCGTTGCCGCCGTGGGTCAGCACGAAGGGATCGGTACCCGTGCGCACGACGTGCGCGGCCGTGCCGACTGCCGTTATCTGGACGCCGACCGTCGGACTGGTCAGTTCCGTGTCGATATCTTCCTCGGTCGCCACGCAGGTGAACGCGGTGAAGCCGCCGCTATGCGTGCTGTTCTTCAGCGGCGTGAGCGCGCGAACTTTCGCCTGGATATCCGTGGCGATGGCGGTCAGCGACGTATTCGCCGCCAGCGTGACCTTCTGCACACCGTCGCCGTCCACATCGATATCCATCGTCAGGTCGGCTGCAATGCTGGTCGCAGGGTTCAGCCCGCCCTGATGGAAGCCGCGAATGGTGACGGTGTTGCGCGCGTCGATCTCTGCGAACAGGAAGGCCGAATCTTCGTTGATCCGCTTGGCGAAGTAGTCCCTGGACGTCGAGTCCATGACCAGGTTTTCGTGCACTTCGACCGGCACGGAAGTCAGCGCGGCTTCCCTCGTCGGTTTGGCGTTGGGATCGTCCTGCTGATAGACCAGCAAGTTGAACGTGTTGCCCGGATCCGTCGCATCGCCGGGCTCGATATTGATGTACAGCGAATTGCCCCAGGCGCCGCTACTGCGCGCACTGAATTTCATGCCGTGCGCGGCGGCGCGATTGGGCACGGTGATCGAGGCAGCCTTCGCACCGCTGCCGATGACTCTTACGATGTAGCACTGGCGGCCGCCGTTGTTGAAGAACTGATAGACGCTCTCGGCGAGATACCCATCCGAGACGAAGCCGCCATACAGCTTCTGGAACTCCTGCCAGCTCGTGACTCGGCGAGCCCGCGGCTCGTCTTTGATGACCGATCCGTCCGGACCGCGACGTGCGATACCGACGAATGCTGCAGTCGATGTGCTCGCGACCTCGATCGGCCGCGCACCGCCGGGAACTTCTTCGACGTAAACGCCTGGATAGCTAACACTGGTCATGACGCGCTCCTTCGACTGGCTTTGGCCTTCTTAGCGCTGCGCTTTTTCACCTTGCGCTTTTTCGAAGACGCCCGTTTGCGCTTCGACTTGGCGGCCTTCGGCTTGCCAACCCGAATCTCGCTGATCGCCAGTTCGTGGCGGTCCTTGAGTTTCTGGAATGCGGTGTTTCCGACAACCGCGGCCTCGTCGATCTCGCGGGACTCGCCCGGCGCAATGCCGACGTAGTCCCCGTTATTCAGCCGCAGCCAGCGGTGCTTGGCGCCCGAGTTCATAACGGTAATGTTCATCGCACTCCTCTCGTATGGTCTTTAAGTTGCGGAATCCGCCGCCACGGCGGCGCGGATGACCGCGACGAGTTTCTGGGGGAATACTTCTGCGGCGTCGCCTTCCTGCACCTCGAGACGCACGGACGCGACTTCTCGAGCGTCGTTCTTCAATGCAAGAACCTGGGTTGCAGGGTTGATTCCCAATGCCTGGCGAGTCGCGGCGTCAACGTCGTCACCGGCGACCAGCAGCACGTCCGGAGCCTCTGTCGGCGCCACGATCGTGAAGTCGGTCTCCTCTTGCAGGATTTTCTCGACGAGGTCGCGGAGTAGTCGCGGCATATCGCCGAGGCGTATTCGTATCGACAAAGCGGCTCCTTGCGGCTTATTGGATTCTGCGCCGCTCGCAATTTCTGAGAATGGGCAGGTGGGCTCAATTCCTACCCAGACGATGGCCCGGACCGCCGGCGTGGGCACGGGCACAGTGGCTCCCTGGAACTGGCGGCGCGGAATTAATTGAGTGCATCCGCTGCGGAATTACGCTTGCATAGCTATATTTGTTGAAAATATGACAAAAAAATCTCGCCAAGCGCTCGTCAGGGAGGCGCGATGATCACTGTGTTCATCATTTCTGATATTCGGATCTATCGAGAAGGTCTGGATCAGGCCCTGAAGCATGAGCCCGCACTGGAGGTGGCCGGCCTGGCCGCGGATATCGACGAGCTATTTCGACTGCCGCCGATCGACGAACAGCACGCGCTCCTTCTGGACATGGGCATTCCGAACGCCGAGGCCAGCGCTCGGCAAATCCGCGAGCGGCTCCCACAGTCGCGGCTGGTTGCATTGGGCATATCGGAGCGGCCGGAGGCCGTTCTCCGTTGCGCCGAGCTCGGCGCGCATGCCTATGTGAGCCGCGACTCCACGCTCGAAAATCTCGTGAATGTCGTGAAATCGGCGGTTCGCGACGAAGTTCTGTGCCCGCCCGGTATTGTCGCCGCCCTGTTTGCGGAAATTCGACGAAACGCGTCAGCACGCGGGCCGAAGGCGGTGGCACGCCTGACGCCGCGTGAGATCGAAGTCGTCGAACTCATCGATCAGGGACTCTCGAACAAGGAAATCGCGCGCCGGCTGTCGATTCAGCCCTCAACCGCAAAGAACCACGTGCACAACGCGCTCGAGAAACTCGGGCTTCATCAACGGGGACAGGCAGCGGCCTATTTGCGGCGGATGGGTGTCGTAAGGACGGCCCGCAGGCCGCGCGATCCGGACGGCCCGCTCTCGCCATAGCGGCAGCGCCCGGAGGACGGTTGCTCAAATGGGCTACAGAATCTCCGGGTACGATCGCATGCACTCGAGATCGGTTGCGCATCCCATTGCCATGCCGGCGAGTGTCGACGTCAGATAGATAGGCACCGCCATTCCTATGCAGAGGTAGATGCGGCGCAGCCGCTGCTGGCGCCGCGCCGCATAGGCGATTCCGCCGAGAAGCAGCAAGCCGGCGGGGTAAGCGAGCGCGATTCCGACAAAGATCCAGATCGGCAGCTCCTGGCTCGCACCCCACGCCGTCGTGTTGACCAGCAGGAGTTGCACCGCGACGCCGGCCGCGAGGACGAACACCCACTGAAACCACTTCCGGCGGTCCCGCGGAAGCGCAGTCCCGGACGCAAGCGCGATCGCGAGTGCGCCGATCACGTACAGCCACGTGATGACCAGCACGATCCTAGCCCATGCTGTCTTCGACGTCCGGACGCCAGCTGATGCCGGCGATAGCCACGGCGATCAGCAGCAGCAGAAACAGTCCGTCCAGCGATCCGCCGCCGGCATAGTTCTCGCGGTAGCTGACGCGCACCAATTCGGGGTTGTTCCGGACGCGGAGCTCGAATTCGGACAGCTCGGCCTCGAGATTGCCGGTCATGAGATGCATCGCGGCATCGAAACTCATGCGGTTTTGCTCGAACGCAGCGTCAGCGCTTTCGATCGCGGTCGTCCGCTCGCGGCGCTCGTCGACGCCGGGTGCGCGGAATAACAGTTGACCGGAATTGACATCGAAAACGGCCGTATCGACAAAGGTCTGAACGGAGTTGCTCGTGCCCTTAATGGTGTAGGCGCCAACGATCGTCCAATACAGGAGCGCCGCGCGAGTGTCCGCGGTTACGCTGACCTGGTCGTAGGAGACGAGCGCCATGACGTCGACGCCGTAGAGGCGAGCCAGTTGCTGCATCCCGTCGATGCCTCGAGTCGAACGCAGGTAGGCGTCCGGTATCACCTCGATGTGATCGACGTAGTCGCGAGCGAGGAACTCGGCTTTGACCTGTTCGAGCGCCGATATCCGGACCGCCTCGCTGGGCCGAATCGAACCGTGGCCGCCCGGCACGAATGCGATACCGACGCGAAGCGGCAGATTCAATTGCGGCACGCTGTCGACGTACCGGGGCGGCTCCTCGCCGTGCGGATAGAGGTAGTCGACGAGGCTCGAGGACGCGCCGGCGCGCGTGCCGGTACCAAGCTCAGGCCGAAACAACATCGTGCAACCTGACAGGAACACGACGAGCAGTAGTGCGGTAAGGATTCTTTTCTGTGCCATCACGAAATCTCCCGAGGGCGGCCGTTCGATTCAGGCTCAGGGTGCCGCGCCGGGCCGTGCAAGGCCTGACGGGGGAGTGATTTCGAGATCAGGATTTCCTGATGATGCGGGCCAAATGGACGCTAGACGCGTTGGAACCGGCCGCTTGCAAGGAATGCCGCCGCCTGGTCGATGACGGCGGGCGAAGTCAGCAGCCGATTGTGGCTGACGTCCATCACCAGGTGATCCGTCGCACCCTCGAGGCGGGTTTCAGACACCGCGATGGTGCCGTCGTTGGCCTCCTTGATCCGCGCGACGAAGCGACCGAGTCCGCGGCCAACCGTGCCCGCGATCACGCCCACATCGTGAGTCTCGCAGACCGAGCGGCCCCATTCGTTGGCGGACGCATCGATGATCCCGGCCTTCAGGGACGAGGAAAACAAATCGGCGAAATCGAGGGTGTTGACCACTTTCGCCGAGCGCGACCCCGTAAGTGGCGAGCCCAGACACACCACTCGACCCCGCAAATCGACGGGCAGCGTGGCCAGCATCCTTAGCGCCACGACCCCGCCGAGACTGTGCCCGAGCAGGTGCGCGCTTTCGAGGCCGTGCGAGTCCAGGAATTCGGCAAGCGACGCCGCATTCTCGTCGATCGAGCGGGTCAGCGAGGGATAGCTGAACATCAGCGCCCGCCAGCCGTGTTCGGACTCGAGGCGTCTCTTGATCAGGTAGGTTGCCGGACCCGGCCAAGCGTAGCCGTGCAGGCAAACGACCGTGTCGACGTCCGCCAGCGCATCAGGTGCGCCGGTCACTGTTGCTGTCTGCTTTGCCGCCTGCGTTGTCGTCACTGATCGTCAGCTCCGAAGAAATCCGAGCTTCACCCTACCAGGAGACGGCCACGCAGACATGATGACCAGCTCATATTTTCGTAATGACGCGGCGATCGGGCTCGGAAGCGACGCGCGAAACAGCGAATCGCCCGCCAAGCGCGTACGTTTACGCTCCGAACTACGACTCCGCGCGCGGCGTGCGCAGCCGAATGCCCACTTCCTTTAACTGCTGCGAGGACACCGGGCTCGGCGCGCTGGTCAGCGGATCGAACGCGGTCTGCGTCTTCGGGAAGGCGATCACGTCACGAATGCTCGACGCGCCGGCCATCAGCATGACGATTCGGTCGAGGCCGAACGCGATACCCCCGTGTGGCGGGCAGCCATACTGAAGCGCCTTGAGAAGGAAGCCGAACTTCTCGTCCGCCTCCTCGCGGCTGATCTCGAGCAAATCGAAGACCACCGACTGCACGTCCTGGTCGTGAATTCGAATGGAGCCGCCGCCAATCTCGGAGCCGTTGAGCACCATGTCGTAGGCACGGGACAGGGCAGCGCCAGGGTCGGCCTTTAGCGCCTCGGCGTCATTGACGGCCGGCGCGGTGAACGGATGATGGAGCGCATTCCAGCGCTTGGTCTGCGGGTCCTTCTCGAACATCGGGAAGTCCACGACCCAGAGCGGAGCCCAGCCCTCGGCGACGAGTCCGCGGTCCTCGCCGAGCTTGACGCGCAGCGCGCCCAACGCATCGTTGACGATCCGCGCCTTGTCCGCGCCGAAGAAGATCAGGTCGCCGGTCTCGGCGCCCGTTCGAGCGAGAATCTCGTTGACGGCTTCGTCAGGCAGGAACTTGAGAATCGGCGACTGCAGGCCATCCCGGCCCTGCCCCGCATCGTTCACCTTGATGTAGGCAAGACCCTTGGCGCCGTAGCGGCCCACGTAGGCCGTGTAGTCGTCGATCTCCTTGCGCGTCAGTTCGGTGCCGGCGGGTAACCGCAGAGCCGCCACCCGGCCTTCCGGATCTGTGGCGGGACCGGCGAACACCTTGAACTCGACGTCGGTGAGCAGATCGCCGACCTCGACGAGTTCGAGATCGATCCGCAGATCGGGTTTGTCCGAGCCGAATCGCTGCATCGCCTCTGCGTAGCTCATGCGGGGGAACGGATCGGCAAGATCGACGTCCAGCGCTTCCTTGAACAGATGGCGGACGAGACCCTCCATCGTTCGAGTAACCTCGGCCTCGTCGACGAAACTCATCTCGATATCGAGCTGAGTGAATTCGGGCTGCCGGTCGGCCCGCAGGTCTTCGTCACGGAAGCAGCGCACGATCTGATAGTAGCGATCCAGACCCGACATCATCAGCAGCTGCTTGAAGATCTGCGGCGACTGCGGCAGCGCGAAGAAGCTGCCCGGGTGGGTCCGGCTGGGCACGATGTAGTCGCGAGCGCCCTCGGGGGTCGCTCGGGTCAGCATCGGCGTCTCGACGTCGACGAAACCGCCGTCGTCGAGGAACTCGCGCATCGCCCGCGTGACCCGGTGCCGCAGCATCAGGTTCCCGAGCATGTTCTCGCGGCGCAGGTCGAGGTAGCGGTACTTGAGGCGCAGCTCCTCGTTGGCCTGTTCGTCATGGTGGAACGGCGGCGTCTCGGAGCGGTTCAAGACCTCCAGCTCATGGGCCAGAACCTCGACGTGGCCCGTGCGCATGTTCTCGTTGATCGTGCCTTCCGGACGCTCGCGCACCAGCCCGGTGACTTTCAGCACGAACTCGCTGCGAATGCGTTCAGCCTCCGCGAAAATGTCTTCGCGATCGGGATCGAAAACCACCTGAAGAAGGCCCTCGCGGTCGCGCAGATCGACGAAGATCACGCCCCCGTGGTCGCGGCGACGGTGCACCCATCCACAGACGGTGATGACCTCACCGATCAGGCTCTGGTCGATATGGCCGCAATAATGGCTACGCATGACGAAAATCCGGCGGATTGGCTCGAAAGGGCGGGAATGGTAAGGCGTGGGCAGGACAAGGGCAAGCCGGGAAAACCCGTGGCCCGAGCCTACTCGGCGGGGCGTTGCTCGGTCTCGGCGATCGGCAATTCGGCGGCTTGCTTCTCGGTCCACGCCGGGACGACGACGCCGAGCGAGATGATCATCTTGAGCGCCTCGTCGACCTCCATATCCAGCACCGTGACGTCCTTTCTTGGGACGACGATCACCAGTCCCGAGGTGGGATTGGGGGTGGTCGGCACGAAGCAGCACACGACCTCCTCGCCTGTTCGCGCCTGCACTTCTCCGAGTTTCGAGCTGGTCTGGAAGGCTAGGCTGTAAAGGCCTTTCCGTGGGTACTCGATCAACAGCACCTGCTTGAATGACTGGCTGGTATCCGAGAACACGATTTCGGCGAAATTCTTCGCCGCGGAGTAGATGGAGCGCACGACCGGAATTCGATCCATCAGGGATTCCCAGCCGCCGACGACGAAGCGGCCGATAAAATTGGCGACGAAGACACCGGTCAACAGGACGACGCCGATGATCAGAACGACGCCGAAGCCGGGGATATGAACCGGACTCTCGGTGTTGAATAGTTGCTGGAGCAGCACGCTGGGTTGATACTGCTCAGGGATCAGCGCAAGCGCTTTGTCCATCTGCCGGACGGCAAAGCCGATCAGCAGCAGCGTGACACCCAGCGGTATCCAGACGAGCAGGCCGGCAACGAGATAGCGACGGATACGCATGATTCAGGACAGGCCCGTGGGCCTTAGGCGGTACTCGCCTTGGACGTGCCCTTATCCGATTTGGTCTCGGCTTTCTTGTCGGCCTTATCGGATTTCTTGTCGCTCTTGGCGTCCGACTTGTCGCCGTCGCCGGCCAGGTTACGCTGATTGTCGGACTTGAAATCGGTCTCGTACCAGCCCTTGCCCTTCAGACGGAATCGCGGTGCCGACAGCTGTCGCTTGAGCGCCGACTCTCCGCACGCCGGGCAGTCGACGAGCGGATCGTCCGCGATCTTCTGCAGCGCGTCCAGCGTGTGGTCGCAGCTCTTGCAGACGTATCCGTAGATGGGCATTGACGGGTCTCCTTGGCGCCGGCGCGTAGTGTAGGCGCCCGCGAGCCGGGCGCCAACTACTCAGGCCGCATTCTCGAAATTGAGCCGGTCCTCGTCGACCGCGACCTCGATCGTGTCCCCGGGACTGAAGCGGCCCGCCAGGATCTCCTGCGCCAGCGGGTTCTCCACCTGCTGCTGGATTGCGCGCTTGAGCGGCCGGGCGCCGTAGACCGGATCGAAACCGGCCTCCGCGAGCTTGTCTCGCGCGGCATCGGACAGCTGGATGCGCATGTCGCGATCCGCGAGCCGGTCGTGCAGGTATTCCAGCTGAATGTCGACGATCCGGCGGATGTGTTCGCGGCTCAGCGGGTGGAATACAACCAGATCGTCAACACGATTGATGAACTCGGGGCGGAAGTGCTGGCCGACGACGTCCATGACCGCCGACTTCATCGCGTCGTACTGGTCTTCGCCTGCCATCTCCTGAATCCGCTGCGATCCCAGGTTCGAGGTCATGACGATCACCGTATTGCGGAAGTCCACCGTGCGACCCTGACCGTCCGTCAGCCGGCCATCGTCGAGCACCTGCAGAAGCACGTTGAACACGTCCGGATGCGCCTTCTCGACTTCGTCGAGCAGGATCACCGAGTACGGCCGGCGGCGGACCGCCTCTGTGAGATAGCCGCCTTCCTCGTAGCCGACATAGCCCGGCGGTGCGCCTATCAGCCGCGCCACCGAGTGCTTCTCCATGAATTCCGACATGTCGATGCGAACCATTGCGTCGTCGGTATCGAACAGGAAACTGGCCAGCGCCTTGGTCAGCTCGGTCTTGCCCACACCGGTCGGACCGAGGAACAGGAAGGAACCGATCGGACGCCGCGGATCGGACAGTCCCGCACGCGACCGGCGAATTGCATTCGCAACGGCCGTCACGGCCTCGGCCTGACCGACGACCCGCTGCTGCACGACCTCTTCCATGCGCAGGAGCTTTTCCTTTTCACCTTCGAGCATCTTCGACACCGGGATGCCGGTCCATTTGGAAACGATCTCCGCGACCTCTTCGTCGGTGACGTTATTGCGCAGCAGCGTGGTCTCGCGTCCCTCCACCTGCAGCGCGTCCTCGAGTTGCTTCTCGAGTTCGGGAATGCGGCCGTACTGCAGCTCCGACATGCGGGCCAGATCGTTCGCACGGTGCGCGGTCTCCAATTCGAGGCGCGCGCGCTCCAGTTCCTCTTTTATATGTGCCGTGCCCTGCATGGCGGCCTTTTCCGCCTTCCAGACCTCCTCGAGGTCCGCGAATTCCCGCTCGAGCCCGCCTAGCTGCGACTCGAGATCCTTCAGGCGTTTCTGGGACGCATCGTCGGACTCTTTGTTGAGCGCCTCGCGTTCGATCTTGAGCTGAATGATGCGCCGCTCGAGCCGGTCCATTTCCTCGGGTTTCGAGTCGATCTCGATGCGAATCCGCGAGGCCGCTTCGTCGATGAGATCGATCGCCTTGTCCGGCAGCTGGCGGTCGCTGATATAGCGGTGCGACAGAGTCGCCGAGGCAACGATCGCCGGATCCGTGATCTCGACGCCGTGATGCACCTCGTAGCGCTCTTTCAGGCCGCGCAGGATAGCGATCGTGTCCTCGACCGTCGGCTCGTCGACGAGCACCTTCTGAAAGCGCCGCTCCAGCGCGGCATCCTTCTCTACGTTCTGACGATACTCATCGAGCGTCGTCGCACCGACGCAGTGCAGCTCGCCGCGCGCCAGCGCCGGCTTGAGCATGTTGCCAGCGTCCATCGAGCCTTCCGCCTTGCCGGCGCCGACCATCGTGTGCATTTCGTCGATGAACAGGATGACCTGGCCTTCCTGCTTGGCGAGATCGTTGAGCACGCCTTTCAGACGCTCTTCGAACTCACCGCGAAATTTCGCACCCGCGATCAATGCGCCCATATCGAGCGACAGGATGCGTTTGTTGCGAAGCCCCTCCGGTACCTCATTGTTGACGATGCGCTGAGCGAGCCCCTCGACAATGGCGGTCTTGCCGACGCCGGGCTCGCCGATCAGGACGGGATTGTTCTTCGTCCGCCGCTGCAGAATCTGGATGGTGCGGCGAATCTCTTCGTCGCGGCCGATGATCGGGTCGAGCTTGCCCTGCTCGGCGCGCTCGGTCAGATCGATCGTGAATTTCTCGAGGGCCTGGCGGGAATCTTCGGCATTCGGATCGTTGATCTGCTGGCCGCCGCGGAGATCGTCGATCGCCTTCTCGACGGCGCCGCGCACGATACCGGCCTGATCGAATGCCGCCTTGAGCGGCGACTTGTCGTCCAGCGCGGCGAGGACGAACAGCTCGCTCGAGATGTAGTCGTCCTTGCGCTGCTGGGCAAGCTTGTCGGTCAGGTTCAGGAGTTTCGTCAGCTCGTTGCCGACGTGCACCTCGCCGCCCGCGCCTTCCACTTTGGGCAGACGATCGACGGCGTCGCCCATCTGTGAGCGCAGAAGATTGACGTTGCCACCGGCCTTCGTCAGCAGGCCGCGGACGCTGCCGCCCTGCTGGTCCATCAGCGCGACCATCAGGTGCGCGGGCTCGATGAATTGATGGTCCTGACCGATCGCGAGCGACTGCGCGTCGGCCAGCGCCATCTGGAATTTGCTGGTCAATTTGTCCAGACGCATAGCTGTCCCCTCCCCAAAGGGGCGAATCCTTAAACTCCTCGTGAAATTGCGCCAGAGGCCTGATTTTCAAGGCTCGCGGGCAATCTGCCGGCCTCAAGCGTGCGCGATAATCGTGGCCATGCGCCCTGTCTCGCCGTCCCGGCGGTACGAGAAAAAGCGCTCGCCGTCGGCCCACGTGCAGAGACCGCCGCCGAAGACCCGTGAAACCCCGGCTTCAGCGAGATAGCGGCGCGCGAGGCCGTACAGATCGGCCTGCCAGCGCCCCCTCTCATTCGCTTCGAAGCACTCCCCCGCGTCCGCAACGCCGGCTAGGAACGCCTCCCGAACCTCGGCACCGACCTCGAACGCCGGTTGCGAAATTGCCGGCCCGAGCCAGCCGATCAGCTCGGCGGCGTCGCTACGCATGGCATCGACGGTGTTCGCGACGATGCCTCCGGCGAGGCTGCGCCAGCCACAGTGCAGCGCCGCGATTTCGTCGCCGCGAGTGGAGCAAAGCAATACCGGCAGGCAATCGGCGGTCAGAACTCCGATTGGACGGCCGTCCGAAACGATGGCGTCTGCGTCCTGCGGCGGGCCGTCCGCCGCGCGAACGACGCGTGTCCCGTGGACCTGCTGCAGCCACACCGGCTCGGAGGGCAACGGCACATCGGCAATAGCGCGACGCCGGTTTTCGGCCACCGCCTCGGTCCTGTCGCCGACATGCATGGCCATATTCAGCGATGACCAGGGGCCCTCGCTGACGCCACCAACCCGGCTTGTCGTCACAGCGACAATGCCCGGCGGCGCGGGCCATTCCGCGCGGATGAGACCCGCGCTCATGGTGTGTCCGTCCGCAGGGCGCTCAAAAGCGCCCGGAAATCCTCCGGGAGTGGCGCCTCGACTGCCAGTGGCGTGCCGTCCGTCGGATGAGTGAGCGACAGCTTCGCGGCGTGCAACGCTTGCCGTTTGAAGCCTCGCAGAACGTCGATCAACGGCTCCGATGCGCCGCTCGGAATGGCAAGGCGCCCGCCGTACACCGGATCGCCGACCAGCGGATGCCGGCGGTGTGCGAAGTGCACGCGGATCTGATGCGTGCGGCCGGTCTCGAGCCGAACGTCGATATAGGTATGCGCGCGGAAGCGCTCGAATACCGTGTAGTGCGTGACCGCCGGCTTGCCGATATCGACGACGCTCATTCGCGTCCGGTCCACCGGATGCCGCCCAACCGGCGCGTCGATCGTGCCGCCGCCGGTCAGCACACCCTGACAGACCGCGTGATAGTGGCGGGAAATCTCCCGTTCCGACAGCGCGCGGACGAGCGCCGTGTGCGCCGGCAGCGTCCTCGCGACGAGCAGCAATCCCGTCGTTTCCTTGTCCAGCCGGTGGACGATGCCGGCACGCGGCAGCTCCGCCAACGACGGCGTGTGGTGCAGGAGCCCGTTCATCAAGGTACCAGTCGGATTGCCGGCACCCGGATGCACGACCAGTCCGGCAGGCTTGTTGACGATCAGGAGCGCGTCGTCCTCATACACGATATCGAGCGGAATCGCCTCCGGATCGCTGTGAATGGCCGTCTCGGCGACCGGGCTCACCTCGACTTCCTCGCCCCCGTCGACCCGGTCGCGCGGACGCATGGTCTCGCCGTCGACCAGCACCGCCCCTTCCAACACCCAGGCCTTGAGCCGGCTTCTGGAATAGTCGGGAAACATCTTCGCCAGTGCCTGGTCCAACCTCAGGCCGGCCATCGAGTCCGGAACGGTTTTTATGTCTTTGTCGGGAGCCATCGTCGCGCGCCAAGTTTACGGTATACTCGCCGACCCGGCGGGCCCAGCCCCGGCGGCGTACGCATCGAAAGTGAGAACGGGGCACCGCCCCACAACGAAAAAATGAGCAAGTCGAATACAGTGCGGAGCGCGCTCCGCGAGGGGGGAGTTTACGTCAGGCGGCTGCTGGTCGTCGGGCTGGCTTGCCTGATCGCGGCCTGTGCGAGCAATGAGCGAGGAAATACCGAGCTCCAGAACATCCAGGAAGCCTACGAACGCGCTCAGGAGTCGATTGCGCGCTCGAACTACGCTCGCGGCATCCAGATATTCGAGGCCATCCAGGCACGCTACCCGTTCAGTGACCTGGCTCGGCAGATTCAGCTCGAGCTCATGTACGCGTACTACAAGAGCGGCCAATCGGAGCGCGCCATCGACGCATCCGACACATTTGTCCGCGAGAATCCGATTCATCCTAGGGTCGACTACGCGCTGTACATCAAGGCGCTGGCCTTCTTCGATGCCGAACCCGGTTTTCTGGAGCGCTGGTTCCGCCGCGACATGACGCGGCGGCCACCCGAGGGTGTCGTCCAGTCCTACGCAACGCTTAGACGGCTGGTCGAGCGCTATCCGGCCAGCCCGTATTCGCCGGATGCCGAGCAGCGGATGCTGTATCTCAAGAACCGGCTCGCCGAGTACGAAAACCATGTCGCCGATTACTATCTGCGCCGCGGCGCCTACGTTGCCGCGCTGAATCGCGCCAAGTCCGCACTGGAGAATTACCACGGCGCGGACAGCAATCAGGAATCGCTTCGGATTCTCGTCGACGCCTACGAGGAACTCGGCCTTACCGACCTTGCCGACGACGCGCGCCGCGTACTGGCGCTGAACTTCCCCGACACCTGATTGCCCGCGACCCCGCCCTACCGGACGACGCTGCCGATTGCCGCGTTGACGTCTCGGACGATTCGACTCGCGAGCGCTGGGTCAAGAACGTCGCACGACGGTTCGGACCTCACCTGGCTTGACGCGAGCTCCGTTGCAACGATGCCCTGACCGCGCCAATCACGACGGCAAGCGCCGAGCGCGGCGTCTGGCTCAGCCAGCGGTTCGTCCTGAACGGCGCGCGCCAGCAACGCGGCGAGGAACCACGAGCCCGGCAGGTCGGGATGAAAGTCCGGCGCCAGGAGTTCGGTAAGCGCCTCGAATTCCTCACTCGAATGCAGCGCGAGTCCTGTGTCCACCGTTCGAACACCGACACGCCCCGATATCGCTGCCACCCGTTCAGACAGCTGTGTTTGCGCATCAGCCAGGGGGTGCCACGTCGCCATCCAGATCGGTTCGGCGCCCTGACGTCTGACCAATTCCGCGACTTGGCTCAGGTCGGATTCGAAATTTGCGCACACGAGATCACTGCTGGCGCACAGCGGCCAACCTCCGATCTCCTGGAGAATTACGAGGTCGAAGCGGCCGGTTGCCAGTTCATCGCGCAATGCCCCGTCACGCAGGTGTTGCGACAAGGAGTGTCCGGCTTCGGCAAGCATCTCGGTCTCTATCCTGATGCTGCCGGGCTGGGCATTCGCCCAAGTCCGGAACAGCGATGGCAGGTCGTTGTAGTAGAGCAGGCTATTGCCCACGAAGAGAACTCGCAGCGTGCCCGGCGTGTCGTCCGTGGACTCGTTACCGCATGCGCTCGCGACCACGCCGATCGTAAGGACAAGCAGTACGACGGTTCTACCCACTCGGGAATCGATATCGAGAGGTAATCGGATACCGCCAATCGCGGCCGAACGCGCGGCGGCTGATTCTTATGCCGGGCGGCGCCTGCCGGCGCTTGTACTCGTTCCGCTTGACCATCTCGAGGATGCGGATGACCGTCGCCCGGTCGTAGCCCAGGTCGGTGATCTCCTGCACGGAGAGATCGTCTTCGATGAACGCCTCGAGAATCGGATCGAGGGTTTCGTAGGGCGGCAGCGAGTCCGTGTCCTTTTGCCCCGGCCGGAGTTCGGCCGACGGCTCGCGAGTAATCACACGCTCGGGAATGCAGTCGCTCAGCGTGTTCCGGTAGCGAGCCAGGCGGTAGACCAGCGTCTTCGCGCAGTCTTTGATTGGCGCAAAGCCACCGGCCATATCGCCGTACAGCGTCGCATAGCCAACGGCCATCTCGCTCTTGTTGCCGGTGGTCAGCAGCATGCGGCCCGTCTTATTCGACAGCGCCATCAGGAGTATGCCGCGGCAACGCGCCTGGATGTTCTCCTCGGTCGCATCCTCGTCCCGACCCTCGAACATCTCCGCGAGTTGACTGACAACTGCGTCGTAGATCGGCGCGATCGAGATGACGTCATAGCGAACGCCCAGCATGTCGGCCTGCTTCGATGCGTCCTCCTGACTCATATTGGAGGTGTAGCGGAACGGCATCATGACGGCGCGCACTTTGTCGGGCCCCAGCGCGTCGCTGGCAACCGCCAGGACGAGGGCAGAGTCGATTCCGCCGGACAGGCCGACGACCACCCCGGGGAAACCGTGTTTGTTGACGTAGTCTCGGGTACCCGTGACGAGCGCGGAATACACGCTCTTCTCCAGCGGCAGAATCTCGGAGAGCTCGCGCGTGACCGGCGTGACGCCGGCCGCGTTCGCCTCGAGTACGACGCGATGCAGCCCCTCCTCGAATGGCGGCGCTCGAAAAATCACCTCGCCGTCGGCGTCCATCGCGAACGAACCGCCGTCGAACACCAGCTCGTCCTGGCCGCCGACCATGTTCACGTAGACTACCGGCACGCCGGACTCGTCGATGCGCTTGCGGACCTCTTGCTCGCGGTGCTGCTGACTCTCGATCTCGAACGGCGAGCCGTTGATTGCGATCACGACCTCGGCACCGGCGGAGCGGCTGGACTGCAGCGGCGCCGGGCGCCACAGATCCTCGCAGATATTGAGCCCGATGCTAATACCGTTCAGCCGAAACGTCGCCGCCTTCGTTCCAGCGGTGAAGTAGCGCTCCTCGTCGAAGACCGCATAGTTGGGCAAACACTGCTTGCGGTAGTGGCACAGCACCTCGCCGTCACGGAACACGGCGGAGCTGTTATAGATGTGTCCGTCGTCGTATTCGGGGAAACCGATCAGTAACGCGATCCCGCGTACCTTGTCGCGAATCTCGGCGACGGCATTCTCGACGTCGTGGCGGAGACCGGAATGGAAAAGAAGGTCCTCCGGCGGATAGCCGCATACGCTGAGTTCGGGGAATACGACGAGGTCCGCACCGAGGTCGAGGCGCGCGCGTTCCGCATAGTCGAGGATGCGGGCGGTGTTGCCCGCCACGTCTCCGACGACGAGATCGAGCTGTGCCAGCGCCAGTGTGACCTGATCGCTCATGGGCTAGAGCCCCCGGGATACGTTCGATGCTGCGGGCTGCAGCATCGCGCTCAACTGCCGAGAACTTCGGCCATCTTGCTGCCGAGTTCGGCCGGTGACCGGACCGTCGCAACGCCCGCCGCATCGAGGGCTTCGAACTTGGCCGCGGCAGTGCCCTTGCCGCCGGCAACGATCGCGCCCGCATGACCCATGCGCTTGCCCGGCGGCGCGGTCACGCCGGCGATGTAGGCCACGACCGGCTTGCTTACGTTGCTCTGGATGTACTCGGCAGCGGCCTCTTCGTCCGTGCCGCCGATCTCGCCGACCATGATCACGCCGTCGGTATCGGGGTCCTTTTCGAACAGTTCGAGACAGTCGATGAAGTTCATGCCCCGCACCGGATCGCCGCCAATACCGACGCAGGTGCTCTGGCCGAGACCGTTCGTCGTGGTTTGATAGACCGCCTCGTAGGTCAGCGTGCCGGACCGGGACACGACGCCAATACGGCCCCGCTTGTGAATGAAGCCCGGCATGATGCCGATCTTGCACTCGTCCGGCGTGATGATGCCGGGACAGTTCGGGCCGATGAGCCGGCAATCGTAGTCTCGGAGCGCGGCCTTGACCCGCACCATGTCGTTCACCGGAATGCCTTCGGTAATGCAGACCACGAGCGAGACGCCGGAATCGGCCGCCTCGAGGATCGCATCCGCCGCGAACGCCGCCGGGACGTAGATCATGCTGACGTCGGCACCCGTCTCACCGACCGCCTCGCGCATGGTGTTGAAAACGGGGACGCCGAGGTGCTCGGAGCCGCCGCGCCCAGGGGTGACTCCGCCGACGACCTGCGTGCCGTACTCGATGCACTGTTCGGTGTGGAAAGAGCCCTGATTGCCGGTGATGCCCTGGCAGAGGATTTTGCTGTTCTTGTTGACGAGAATGCTCATTCGTTCACTCTTCAGGCAATGGCCGCAACGGCTTTCTTGGCTGCGTCGGTCAGGTCATCCGCCGCGATAATCGCAAGCCCGCTGTCAGCGAGCATTTGCCGGCCCTTGTCGACGTTCGTTCCTTCCAGTCTGACGACAACCGGGTCTTCGACGCCGACTTCCTTGACGGCCGAAATAATGCCCTCGGCGATCAGATCGCAGCGTACGATGCCGCCGAAGATATTCACGAGGATGGCATCGACATTCTCGTTCGACAGGATCAGCTTGAAGGCCGCTGCGACGCGTTCGCTGGTTGCACCGCCGCCGACGTCGAGGAAGTTCGCCGGTTCGCCGCCGTGCAGCTTGATCAGGTCCATGGTGGCCATGGCCAGCCCGGCCCCGTTGACCATGCAAGCGATGTTGCCGTCCAGGGAAACGTAGTTGAGATCGTGTTCGGCCGCCTCGCGCTCCCTCTCGTCCTCCTGGCTGACGTCGCGGAGGGCGTGCAGCTTGGGCTGACGGAACAGCGCGTTGCTGTCGATATTGATCTTGGCGTCCAGTGCTACGACGTCCCCGTCCTTCGTCGTGATCAGCGGATTGACTTCGACCAGGCTGGCGTCGCACTCCATATAGAGCCGGTACAGCTTCTTCACCAGATCGCCGAACTGGCGCATCTGCGGCTTGCTCAGCCCGAGCCCGAAGGCGAGTTGCCGTGCCTGATAATCCTGCAGCCCCGCATCGGGGGAGACAGCGACGGTGAAGATCTTCTCCGGCGTCTCCTCCGCGACCTTCTCGATATCCATCCCGCCGGCAGCGGACGCGATGAACGACACCCGGCTGACCTCGCGGTCGACCAGCATCGAGAGATACAGCTCGCGATCGATGCCGGAGCCCTCCTCGACGTATACGACGTTGACCGGCAGGCCTTCCGGTCCGGACTGATGGGTAACCAGTTGCGTGCCCAGCATCCCGGCAGCGGCTTCGCGGACCTCATCCAGGGTTTTGGCCAGCTTGACGCCGCCAGCCTTGCCGCGGCCGCCGGCGTGGACCTGGGCCTTGACGACCCACAACTCGCCGCCAAGCTGCTGGGCGGCCTTGACGGCGGCCTCCGGGGTTTCAGCGGCAACGCCGTTAGGTACCGGAATGCCGTAGTCGGCAAACAATCCTTTCGATTGGTATTCGTGAAGATTCATTGTTTCTTCTGGTCGGGAGGGACTGGAAAAGGGCCCGCGGGAGCCCCGGCTGCGGCGTATTTTGGGGCAAAGCCTGACCAGACGCAAAGGCCCCGTTGTTCTACAATCGCGGCTTTGAACCCGGCGAGCCTGTTATCGATGCACGAGAGTCGTTGGATCGGGGTTCGCGAACCAGGGTCGATGAACCAAAGGCGATGAGTCAGGCAGGCACCGAAATCTCGCAAAGGGCCACGTTCCGGGGAACGCGGGACGCGCTCCTCGCCCGCGCGATCGACGAGCCGGACCTCAGCCGGCGCGTCCTCGCCACACTCAGCGCGTTCCGGCTGCTGATTGCCGCTGCGCTGCTCGTCCTGTTCATCATCGGCGGCGATCCGCGGCCCTTTGGCGATCGATTTCCGACCCTGTTTTCGGCGACGGCGAGCGGGTGGCTCGTGCTGGCAGTCGTATTTCTGTTCGGCCTGCGGGCGCGCTGGGCGCCGTCGCACATCCATACAATCACGCCGCCGATCGCCGATATCCTGGCGATCGCGATGCTGATGTATGCCAGCGGCGGCACGTCGAGCGGGCTGGGCGGCCTGCTGATCGTCTTTATCGGGGCCGGCAGCCTGCTGCTCCCGGTCAACGTGCCGGCGATGCTGGGCGCAGCGGCAACCTTCGCACTGCTCGGCCAGGAGACGTTCACGGGAATAGCGGGCTTCGAGACCAACTACCCCGCGGCGGGCCTGTTGTCAGCCGTGGTATTCGCGATGGCCGTCGCCGTCCGGCCGCTCGCGCGGCGCATTCAGATGAGCGAAGCGCTCGCGCGCCAGCGCGGCGTGGACCTGCAAAATCTCTCCGAATTGAATGAGTACATCGTGCAGCACTTGCGCGAGAGTATCGTTGTCATCGACGCGAGCGACGATGTCCGGCTGAGCAATGCGTCGGCCGCGCGACTGCTCGGCGAAGCCGCGCCGGTACGCGGGGGTCCGCTGGGTGCCATCTGCGCGCCGCTCGCAGAGTACCTGAC
Organism: Woeseiaceae bacterium; assembly: GCA_965232445.1. Lineage (GTDB taxonomy): Bacteria > Pseudomonadota > Gammaproteobacteria > Steroidobacterales > Woeseiaceae > UBA1847. Next base: position 67,814 of record OZ246973.1, read on the forward strand.
CCGCTGGCGGGCCGACGAGAGCCTGTCGTCGCATCCGGAGATACCGCTGGCCTCGGGCGACGAGAATGTGCGCATCACCGCGCATATTGCGCCGCTGGACAAGACTGACATGCGGCAGGGGCCGGCGCTGATCTTTCTCGAGGACGCCAGCGAGATGAACGCGCGGGTCCAGCAGTCCAAGCTCGCGTCCCTTGGCCGGCTGTCGGCCAGCATCGCGCACGAGATCCGCAATCCGGTCGGCGCGATGAGTCACGCCGCGCAGCTCCTCCGCGAGTCTGAGGGGCTGAGCGACGACGACAAACGGCTTACCGAGATCATCCAGTCGCATTCCGGCCGCGTGAGTCACATCATCGAGAACGTGCTGCAACTGTCGCGACGAGAGTCATCCCGGCCGGAGCGGCTGGTTCTCGGCCCGTGGCTCGAAGATTTCGCCCAGGAGTTCACTCGCACGCTCGAACTGCAGGAAGGCGAACTGTCCGTCGTGCAGATCGACGACGATCTCGAGGTTCGCATGGACCCGGGTCACCTGCGCCAGGTGATGTGGAACCTGTGCGACAACGCGGTCAAGTACGCGAGCGAGACGGGCGGCATTCTCGTCGAGCTGTCGGCAACCCGCTCGCAGGCGCAGGCGCGTCCGTATCTGGAGGTACGCGACCACGGCCACGGGATCGATCCGGCCTCCGCGGAGAAGATCTTCGAACCGTTCTTCACCGAGCGTTCCGGCGGGACGGGCCTCGGCCTCTACATCAGCCGCGAACTCTGCGAACTCAACCGGGCAACGCTGCTGTATCTTGACGGTCCCGGCGGAGGCAGTATCTTTCGTATCGTGTTTACCGATCCTTCCCGCTGGGACAATCGAGCCTAGCCATGCCGCGCGCACTGGTCATCGATGACGAACCGGACATCTGCGAGCTGCTGACGCTGACGCTCGGCCGTATGGATATCGATACGGACTCGGCTACCGACGTCGGTGGCGCGCAGAGGAAACTGTCGGAACAGCATTACGACCTGTGCCTCACCGACATGCGTCTGCCGGATGGCGACGGACTCGAACTGGTCGAATGGATGCAGACCAACACGCCCACCGTCCCGGTGGCGGTCATCACCGCTCACGGCAACGTCGAAACGGCGGTGCAGGCACTGAAGCTCGGTGCATTCGACTTCATCTCCAAGCCGCTGGACCTCGGGAATCTGCGGAGCATCGTCGAGAATGCGCTCAAAGTCGACGCCGCGGCGGACGAGGACGCGTCGAAGCTGCTCGGCGATTCGCCGCCCATGCGCGAACTGCGGGAAATGGTCGACAAGGTCGCACGTTCGCAGGCCCCGGTGCACGTCTCCGGCGAATCCGGGACCGGCAAGGAACTGGTCGCGCGGCTCATTCACGAGAGCGGACCGCGCTCGGACGGCCCGTTCGTGCCGGTCAACTGCGGCGCGATACCGGCGGAACTCATGGAGAGCGAGTTCTTCGGTCACCGCAAGGGCAGCTTCACCGGCGCGGTGAGCGACAAGCTCGGTCTCGTGCAGAGCGCCGACGGTGGAACGCTGTTTCTCGACGAGATCGCGGATCTGCCGTTGGCCATGCAGGTGAAGCTGTTGCGTGTCATCCAGGAGAAGACCGTCCGTCCGGTCGGGGCATCGAAGGAAGAAACCGTCAATGCCCGCATTCTCTCCGCCACGCACAAGAATCTCTCGGACATGGTGGCAAGCGGGCAATTTCGCGAGGACCTCTACTACCGTATCAACGTTATCGAGCTGAACGTGCCGTCACTTCGCGAGCGCGGCGACGACGTGCTCATACTTGCCAGGCACATACTGAGGCGCCTCAACGCGCAGGTATCGCTGGACGAATCCGCGGAGACGGCGCTGCTCAGCTATACGTTTCCGGGCAACGTCCGCGAACTCGAAAACATGCTCGAACGCGCGGTCACGTTGTGCACCACCGGGACGATATCGGAGTCCGACCTGCACATGCGCACATCGGGCGGCACCGACACCGCGCCTGCGGCGGCGATGTCGACCCGGCTCGGCGATCAGGTCGAGGACGTACAGCGGCAAGCCATTGTCGAGGCGCTCGAGAAAACGCGTTACAACAAGACGGCCGCTGCCAAGCTGCTTGGCCTCTCCTTCCGGCAGCTCCGCTACCGGATCAAGAAACTCGGCATCGACGCCTGACAAAAATTGTCACTTACTGACAGTCTCTGTACGGCTGTCGCCTATTTGTCACACCGGTTGACGCGACATAACGGCGGCTTCTGCCGAATTTCTGCTGTTAATACAGAAACTTGAACTGTGCACTCTTTTTTTGGCACGCCGCTTGCTTTTATCCCGGTACAGGCGCGTGCGCCGTCTACAAGCACTCTACAATTCATGGAGAACAGAGTAATGAAGAAGCAGCAAGGTTTTACGCTCATCGAACTGATGATCGTTGTCGCGATCATCGGTATCCTGGCGGCCATCGCTATTCCGGCATACCAGGACTACACGATCCGTGCGCAGGTTTCGGAAGGCCTTAGCCTCTCGGCTGGCGCCAAGGCCGCTGTGGCTGAGTTCTATCAGGACCAGGGCGCATGGCCGACGGACAACGCCGAGGCTGGCATCGAAGTCCCGGCGAACATCACGGGTAAGTATGTCCAGACGGTTACCGTCACGGCAGGCGCCGCTAACGGAATCATTACGGTTCTGTACGGTGTCGACGCGAATGCCAACATCAATGGCGCTTCGCTGACGATGACGGCCACGGACAACAACGGTTCCGTCAGCTGGGCCTGCGCCGATGGCGGTGGTCTGCAGAACAAGTGGCTGCCGGCTGCTTGCCGTCCGTAAGGACAACGTCGTAACAGGCGCGATGAGGCCCCGGCTTCGACCGGGGCCTTTTCGTCTGCAACAGGGGCAGCAGCAGGCCCCGCCTTATTTGATGTGCGCCCGTGCACGTCTCGGCCGCTTTATGTGATGTGAGTCACACTTTTTCCGTCAACAGCGCCTGAGTATTATCGGTTGCAACAGTCGACCCGAAGACAACAAGAAGTACACGGGAGACGCGAAGGAATGGGGAGTTTGTATGCCAATTCGGAACCGAGGATTTACCCTGATCGAGCTGATGATCGTCGTTGCCATCATCGGCATCCTGTCATCGCTCGCGATCTCGGCCTACCAGACTTACACGATTCGAGCCCAGATTACTGAGGGGCTCAACATGGCTGCCGGCGCCAAAGTGCCGATCGCAGACGCCTACACCAACGACGGTACGGCGCCTGTGGACCGAGCAGCGGCCGGCCTGACGCCGAACCCCACCGACACCCGGGGTAACTACGTGAGCCAGGTGGCGATCGACAACGGGCGCGTGGACATCACGTTCGGCGGCCCGCTGGCGCATGCGGCCATCATCGGCGACACCGTGTCTCTCACGCCCTATGAAACGGCCGGCAATACCATCATTTGGCGCTGTGGGAATGCCGGTGCACCCGCTGGCGGGGCATTGCTGACCGGCGGCGCAAATCATCAGAATGCGACCGTCGATCCGCGCTACCTGCCGACGGTCTGCCGCCAGTAAGTGGCCGTTTCGAGTCAAAAAAACGGGATTCGAGAAGTTTGACTTAATGAATGTTCGTTAGTGTGATCAGGCGCACAAAATCCGGTTGAATCCGCCCTGTGTATCAGTGAGACTGTGACGCTCGGGTTTTCGCGGCAAATCGGTAATCTATGGCAGCTACGGCATCACAGACCAATCTCGCAGGCCTGCCGAGGCGGCTTGTCCAGGACGGTATCGTCTCGGAGGACAAGCTGGCGGAGGCATCGGAGGCCGCTCGCAGCGAGAAGGTGCCGCTGGTCGCATATCTCGTCAATGAGGAACTTGCCGAGCCCCGCTCCATCGCCATCGCCGCGTCGCATGAGTTCGGCGTACCGCTGCTCGATCTGGACGCGGTCGAAGTCGATCTCGACGTCGTTCGGGCAGTCGACCAAAAACTGATCAACAAGCACCGAGTTCTGCCACTCGTCAAACGCGGTCAGCATCTGTTCCTCGCGATCTCCGATCCGACCAATCTGCAGGCGATCGACGACATCAAGTTCCAGACCAGCCTGCGAATCGATCCGGTCGTCGTCGAACAGGACAAACTCGAAGAACGCATTACGAAGGCGATCGAAGCCGTCGACACGACCATGTCGGATCTCGGCGACGACGATTTCGACCTCGAGAACCTCGACATCGCGAGCGAGGAAGATGAGCAGGACGACCTGCAGCGCGACGACATCGAAGACGCGCCGGTCGTTCGATTCGTCAACAAGATTCTGCTGGACGCCATCAAGCGCGGCGCATCCGATATTCACTTCGAGCCCTACGAGAAGTTCTTCCGGGTGCGCACTCGTCTCGACGGCGTGCTGTCGGAGGTCGCTCAGCCGCCGGTCGTGCTGGCGAACAAAGTCTGCGCGCGCCTCAAGGTCATGTCCCGCATGGACATCGCGGAACGGCGCGTACCGCAGGACGGACGTATCAAGATGCGGCTGTCGAAAAACCGCGCGATCGATTTTCGTGTCAACACCTGTCCGACGCTGTTCGGCGAGAAGATCGTGCTGCGTATTCTCGACCCGTCCAGTGCACAGCTCGGCATCGACGTGCTTGGCTACGAGGAGCACCAGAAGGAGCTCTACCTAAAGCACCTGAACAAGCCGTACGGCATGATCCTCGTCACCGGGCCGACGGGTTCCGGTAAGACGGTCTCCCTGTACACCGGGCTGAATATCCTCAATACCGACGATCGCAATATCTCGACCGCGGAAGATCCGGCGGAAATCAACCTTCCGGGCATCAACCAGGTCAACGTCAATCCGAAGGTCGGACTGACCTTCGCCTCGTCTTTGAAGGCGTTTCTCCGCCAGGATCCGGACATCATCATGGTCGGTGAGATTCGTGACCTCGAGACGGCGGAGATCGCGATCAAAGCGGCGCAGACCGGTCACCTGGTCCTCTCGACGCTGCATACCAACGACGCCCCGAAGACGCTGACGCGGCTGGTCGACATGGGCGTGATGCCCTACGCAATCGCGACATCCGTTAGCCTGATCATCGCTCAGCGCCTGGGTCGCCGGCTTTGCGACAACTGCAAGGAAGTCCGCGAAGTGCCGCGCGAAGCACTCGAGAAAGAGGGCTTCACGGCGGAGGAAATCGACGGACTCACTGTCTTTGGCCCGAAGGGCTGCAAGCAGTGCAACGAAGGATATAAAGGCCGTGTCGGCATCTTCCAGGTCATGGAAGTGTCCGAAGACATGGGCCGCATCATCATGGAAGGCGGCAACGCGATGCAGATCGCGGATCAGGCTTCTTCCGAGGGGGTCATCGATTTACGACGTGCGGGTTTGAACAAAGTCAAGGAAGGGGTTACCAGCCTTGAAGAGGTCAACCGCGTTACAATTGAGTGATTCTGAGGCTGCGAAAACCAGCTAACGGACGGAAAAGATGGCTGAAACAGCGGTAATGAAGGTCCCCTTCCTGTGGGAAGGCACGGACCGCAAGGGCAAGAAGGTCAAGGGCAAGTCCATGGCCGGCGACGAGGCGGCCGTCCGTGCCGACCTGCGCCGTCAGGGTGTCGTACCGACCCGAATTCGTAAACAGCGCAAGGCACTGTTCTCCGGGCAGAGCAAGATCACAACCGGCGACATCGCGGTGTTCAGCCGCCAGCTCGCGACGATGCTCGCTGCCGGTATCCCGCTCGTGCAGGCCTTCGAGATCGTCGGCACGGGCCACGACAACGCGGCCATGCAGAAGCTGATCATGGACGTGAAGTCGGACGTCGAGGGCGGTAGCGCGCTGGCCGAGGCTCTGGCAAAGCACCCGATCTATTTCGACGATCTGTTCGTGAACCTCGTCGAGGCAGGCGAACAGGCCGGTGCGCTCGAGACGCTGCTCGACAAGATCGCCACGTACAAGGAAAAGACCGAGGCGATCAAGAAGAAAATCAAGAAGGCGCTGACCTACCCGGCTGCGGTCCTGGTCGTCGCCTTTATCGTCACGACGATTCTTCTGATCTTCGTGATTCCGGCATTCGAGGACCTTTTCCAGGGCTTCGGTGCGGACCTCCCGACCTTCACCCGAATGGTGATCGACCTATCGCAATTCGTGCGCGACAAGGGTGGCTTCCTCGCCGGTGGTTTCGGTATCGCGGTCGGCGCGTTCTTCTATTTCAAGAAGCGCTCGAGACCGATGCGTCACTTCCTCGATCGTATGACGCTGAAGATTCCGGTTATCGGCCCGATCATGCAGAAAGCGTCGATCGCACGCTATGCCCGTACGCTGTCGACGATGTTCGCCGCCGGTGTACCACTGGTCGAGGCTCTGCAGTCGGTCGCCGGCGCAACCGGCAACATCGTCTACGAGCAGGGCGTGCTGCAGATGCGCGACGAAGTCGCCACCGGTCAGCGGCTGCAACAATCGATGGAGAACACGGACCTGTTCCCGAACATGGTGATCCAGATGATCGCCGTCGGTGAGGAATCCGGTTCGCTTGACGAGATGTCCGCGAAAGTCGCCGACTTCTACGAAGAGGAAGTCGACAATGCCGTCGATAACCTGAGCGCGTTGCTCGAGCCGATGATCATGGCCATTCTCGGCATACTTGTCGGTGGCCTCGTCGTCGCCATGTACCTGCCGATCTTCAAGATGGGCTCGGTGGTATAAGCGCAACCGCGGAACGGAACGAAGACTTAGTCTGATTTGCAAAAATACGGCGTTCGGAGGACACTCCGGACGCCGTTTTTGTTGCCGATGGGAGTCAGTAAATGACGGAAATGATCAGCGCATCGCCGGCAGTGTTCATCGCCGTCGTATTCGTATTCGCACTGATCATCGGCAGCTTCTTGAACGTCGTGATCTATCGCCTCCCGATCATGATGGAGCGCGAATGGCGAGAGCAGGCGGCCGAAGCCGCGGAAACGCCGGCAAGCGAACTCCCCGAAGGCCGCTTCAATTTGATTCTGCCGAATTCGCGCTGCCCTTCCTGCGGCAAGCCGATCAAGGCCTGGCAAAATATCCCTGTCCTGAGCTACATCCTGATCGGCGGCCGCTGCGCCGAGTGTAAGAAGTCGATCTCGATTCGCTACCCGTTGGTCGAAGCAATTACGGCTGTCCTCGCGGCGATTGTCGCCTGGCATTTCGGATTCGGCTGGGAAGCGCTGATGGGCATCGTGCTGACGCTGTTCCTGGTGCCGATCACGATGATCGATTTCGATCACTGCCTGATTCCCGATTCGATCGTCTACCCGCTGCTCTGGATCGGACTCGGAATGAGCCTGTACCACCCGCTGGCCGGCGCGGACACGCTGTTCATTCCGCCGGGCGATGCCATCATCGGTGCAATCGCGGGCTACATGGTGCTCTGGACGTTCTACTGGGCTTTCAAACTGATAACCGGCAAAGACGGCATGGGCCATGGCGACTTCAAGCTGCTTGCCGCGCTCGGCGCCTGGCTCGGCTACCAGTATCTGTTCACCATCGTCATCATGTCTGCAGTCGTCGGCGCGGCGCTCGGCATCGCGCTGATCGTCTTCAAAGGCCGCGACCATCAGATCCCGATGCCGTTCGGTCCCTTCCTCGCCGCAGCCGGCTGGGCCGTGATGCTGTACGGCGATGAACTGAAAGCTCTTTTCCGTCTGCCCTTTTGAATGCCTGAAGAACGCACGCAGCCGCTCCGGATCGGGCTGACTGGCGGGATTGCCAGCGGCAAGTCCACCGTGGCAGATATGTTCGCGGCACACGGCGTCCCCATCATCGACACGGACGCCATCGCCCGCGTAGTCGTGCAGCCGGGTCAGCCTGCGCTCGAGGAAATCCGTCACGAATTCGGCGACGAGGTGATCACGGAGGATGGCAGTTTGGACCGAGCCGAGATGCGGCGGATCGTATTCTCGGACGATGATGCTCGGAAGCGCCTCGAGGCGATCACCCACCCGCGGATTGGCGAGGCAACGCGCGCTACGGCCGTCCTGGCCGGCGGCGATTACCAGATTATCGTCGTGCCACTTCTGGTCACTTCCGCCCTCAAGGATTACGTCGACCGCGTGCTGGTCGTGGATTGTGACGAGAACACTCAGATTCGGCGCTTGATCGAGCGCGATTCGGAGGCCGAGGGCCAGGCTCGGCGCATGCTGGCGGCTCAGGCAACGCGCGAAGAACGTCTGGCGATCGCCGACGACGTGATTTCGAACACCGAGAGCGTCGAAGAGACGCAGCAACAGGTCGATAAGCTGCATCGCCTCTACCTCGGACTGTCGCAGAACAGCGACTAGCTCAAAAGCGCCTCATTTGCCCTGTAACGGACTTAGGGCGCAAAATAGCTCGATGGTTAACCCCGCCCCCAATTTACAGGCCCACACCGCCTCCGGGGACGCCTTTTGCGAGCAGCCGCTGTCCGAGCGGATGCGGACGTTTCTGAGGCTCGAGTTCCTTTACCGGCATCTGAGCCACAACTCCGAGCTCGACACGAACTGGGCGACCCGCGCGGTGATCTCGACGCTGCTCGAGATCATGGCCATCCTGTCACGGGGCGATGTGCGCAGCGAGGTCATGAAGGAGCTCGATGTGCAGCTCGCCACCCTGGAACGATTCCAGCATGAGCCGGACGTCGACGGTGGCAGACTCGATTCGCTGATCCGCACGCTCGCCGACAACCGGGACGAGCTGACGGCGGCGGGTACCGGTTTTCTGCAGCCGCTGAAGGACTGCGAATTCCTGAGTGCGATCAAGCATCGAAGCGCGATTCCGGGCGGGACCTGTGAGTTCGATCTGCCCGAGTACAGCCACTGGCTGCGACAGCCTATCGAGCGGCGGCGGGAGGATATGGATCGCTGGGTCAGCGCCATACGCCCGCTCGGCGATGCCGTCGCCGAAGTCCTGTGGCTGATTCGCGAGAGCGCGCACGCCGTCGACGTCGTTGCGGAAGGTGGCATGTACCAGCATGCCATGCCACGCGACGTCAAATGCCAGCTGCTGCGCGTGGTTCTTCCGAGCGGCAGTTCGCTGTATCCCGAGGTCAGCGGCTCGCAGCGCCGTTTCACGGTGCGCTTTCTCGAATGGTCGACGATCGACAGCCGCGCGACACAAACCAATCGCGACGTGCCGTTCCGACTCGCGATCTGCTGATCGCCCTGCAAATCACGATCGCTGCGTTCGTCGCGGTCTAAGCCGCATCCCTACTCACGGTCGCGTGCTTCTGCGCGCGTATCGAACCACGCTTCGGCTGCCGCGCGCTGCTCGCTAACGGTACATGGCCTTATCTCGTCTCCGGTTCGGTTTCCGAGTTTCTCGAGATCGACTCGGGCATTCTGAAACGCTGCGAACACATCGCTGCCCGTGCCGCTACCGGACCCGGCAGGCAGCGAGATCTCGACACAACAGACAGGCCAACCGCCATCGGCCGGCTCACTCCACCACTCGACCGTCGCGGAACCAATCGAACCCTTTGGGTCCAGAAATTCGATCTGTCGTCGAACCCGACTCATTCGCGTGACGCGAAGCCGGCTAAACGGCCTGAAGTGCCTCCACCACCGGCAGGTCCGCCGGCAGCAAAATATCGGCGTCCAGCTCGCCAATAGATACCCAGCGCATTCGCTGGCCTTCGAGAGCGGTCGGCTCGTTGAGCCATTCGGTGACCAGGTAGAAATCGATGCCGACGTGCCGGTCGGGATAGCGGTGATCGAGGCGCATGAAGTGCGCAGACGCGATCGTATCCACACCGATTTCCTCGGCGAGTTCGCGTCGCAGCGCGGCCTCGAGACTCTCCTGTCCGTCGATCTTGCCGCCGGGGAACTCCCACAGCCCCTGAAACGGCCCGTCGTCGACGCGCTCGGTAATCAGGACTCTGCCGTCGCCGTCGAGCAGGATGCCCGCGACTACCTCGAAGCGCTCTAGCTCAGCTTGCCGTGGCACTGTTTGTATTTCTTGCCGGAACCACAGGGACAGGGCTCATTGCGGCCGACCTTGCGGCTGCCGCGCACGAAAGTAGCCACCGAATCTGCCGCGGGCTTCGCCGCTCGCGGCCCGCCGCCGACAGGTGCGGACGGCGCGCCGGCCGGAGGCGGCGCACCTGCGGGCTGCCCAGCGGGACCGCCCAGCGTCGGTGCCGCGGCGTGCTTGTATTTCAAGGCCTCGGCCTTCTTGCGCTGCTCGGCCATCTCCTTGAGCTGCTGTTCGCTCTGAATCTGAATCTTGGCGAGGATCGAGATGGTGTTGTGTTTGACCTGGTCCAGCATCGCGCCGAACATCTCGAACGCTTCGCGCTTGTATTCCTGTTTCGGGTTTTTCTGCGCGTAGCTTCGAAGACCGATGCCCTGCCGCAGGTGATCCATCGCCGCCAGATGCTCCTTCCAGTGGAAGTCGAGCTGTCGCAGCATGATCTGCTTCTCGACGTTGCGCAGCAGTTCTGCGCCGACATCGGCTTCTTTCGCCGCGTACGCCTCGTTCGCCGCGTTGACGCAGATATCGCGGATACCGTCGTCATTGAGAGAGCTGTCCTCGTGGACCATCTTTGCAACGTCGACGTCCAGACCGAAATCGGACTCCAGCGCGTGCGTCAGGCCCTCAGTATCCCACTGCTCGTCGAGGCTGCCCGGCGGGATGTGCAGCGCGACGACGTCGGACACGACCTCCTCGCGAATCGCCGCGATGGACTCCTCGAGCTCGTCCGCATCCATCAGTTCGGCGCGGTTCTGATAAACGACGCGACGCTGATCGTTGGCGACGTCGTCGTACTCGAGCAGGTTCTTGCGGATATCGAAGTTGTGCGCCTCGACCTTGCGCTGTGCGCGTTCGATCTGCCTCGACAGGAGGCGGCTTTCAATTGCCTCGCCTTCACGCATGCCGGCGCGCGACAGCAGCGCCTTGGTACGCTCCGGATCGCCGAAGATACGCATCAGCGTATCTTCCATGGACAAATAGAAGCGGCTGGAACCGGGGTCGCCCTGACGTCCCGAGCGGCCGCGGAGCTGGTTGTCGATCCGCCGCGATTCGTGGCGCTCGGTGCCGATGATGTGCAGACCGCCGGCGTTCAGTACCGCGTCGTGACGCTCCTGCCACTCGGCACGTGCCTCGTCCTCGCTCGCGCCGGCCTCCGCCAGCGCGGCGTCCAGGTTGCCGCCGAGGACGATATCCGTGCCGCGGCCGGCCATGTTGGTGGCAATGGTCACCGCGCCGGGACGGCCGGCATTCTGGACGATATGCGCTTCGCGCTCGTGCTGCTTGGCGTTCAGTACATTGTGTTTGATCTTGCTCTTCTTGAGCGTGCTGGACAGCAGTTCGGAGGTCTCGATCGACGTCGTACCAACCAGTACCGGCTGCCCGCGCTCCTGACACTCGCGGATGTCCTCGACTATGGCGTCGAACTTGTCGTTCTGAGTCAGATAGACGAGATCGGCCGCGTCGTCGCGAACCATGTCTCGGTGCGTCGGAATAACGACCACCTCGAGTCCATAGATCGACTGGAACTCGAACGCCTCGGTATCGGCCGTGCCGGTCATGCCCGAGAGATTGTCGTAAAGGCGGAAATAGTTCTGGAAGGTAATCGATGCGACCGTCTGGTTTTCCTGCTTGATCTTGACGCCTTCCTTCGCCTCGATCGCCTGATGCAGCCCGTCGGACCACCGGCGGCCGGGCATCGTGCGGCCGGTGAATTCGTCGACGATGACGATTTCGCCGTTACTGACGATGTATTCCACGTCACGCGTGTAGATCGCATGCGCCCTGAGCGCCGCGTTCAGGTGGTGGACGAGGCGAATATTCGCGGGGTCGTACAGGCTGTCGCCGGGTTGCAGCAGACCGGCTTCGACCATGAGCCGCTCGACCTTTTCGTTGCCGTCATCCGTGACGTACGCCTGCTTCGCTTTCTCGTCGGTCGTGTAGTCGCCGCGAGGCACGACGGTACAGTCAGGTTCCTTCGAGTCATCGTCGCGCAAAACCAGATCGGCGCCGCGCGCGTCCGCCCATTCGACAGCCTCCTCGAGATCCATGACGCTGTCATCGCCCGCTGCCGGCTTGCCGTTGTTTTCCACGACTCTCACCCGGCGCGCGGGGATGTCGTAGTTCGTCGGCAGCTCGCTGTCCTTGTGCGGCGAGAGTTTCGGAATCAGTTTGTTGACCTGCACATACAGGTCGGTGCTGGCCTCTGCCGGGCCGGAGATGATCAGCGGCGTCCGCGCTTCGTCGATGAGGATCGAATCCACCTCGTCGACAATGCCGAAGCCGAGCTCCCGCTGAACCTTGTCCTTCGTCGAGAAGGCGAGATTGTCGCGCAGATAGTCGAAGCCGAGTTCGTTGTTGGTCGCGTAGGTGATGTCGGAACCGTAGGCCTCACGCTTCTCGTCCTGGGTCTGCCCCGACTTCGAAACGCCGACGGTCAATCCCAGGAATTCGTAGATCGGCCGCATCCAGTCGGCATCGCGCTGCGCCAGATATTCGTTAACGGTAACAATGTGCACGCCGCTGCGGCTGATCGCGTTCAGATAGGCCGGCAGTGTCGCAACCAGCGTCTTGCCCTCGCCCGTGCGCATTTCGGCAATATTGCCGTCGTGCAGCACCATGCCACCGATGAGCTGAACGTCGAAGGGCCGCATTTCCATCGTGCGAACGGACGCCTCGCGGGCTACCGCGAATGCCTCGGGAAGCAGTTCGTCCAGGGTCTCGCCCTTGTCGAAGCGGTCGCGGAATTCATCCGTCTTCGCCCTGAGTTTTTCGTCGGAGAGATTCTGGAGTTCGGGCTCCAGCGCGTTGATGCGGTCGACGACTTTTCCGTACTGACGGAGCAGGCGCTGGTTGCGGCTGCCGAAGATACGGGTCAGAAAGTTGGCCACTCGGGACTCCTGCGTGAGCGGCGCTAAAGCGCCGGCGAGACAAAGCGCGTTATTTTAAGGCTCGGACCGCAATAAGGTAAGGAAATTCGCCGGTTCGAGGCCAGACTTCGCATTTGAAGGCGAAATCGCCAAAAACAAGGCTTGAGGGGGAATGCGAGCTTACTGGGAGTCGCGAATGAAGTTGACCGGATTGACTCTGCGGCCGTCCTTCAGGACCTCGAAATGCAGGTTCGGACCCGTTGCGCGGCCAGTCTGGCCCATCAATGCAACGACTTCGCCCTTACGGACTTCGTCGCCAACCTCGACGAGGTTTTCGGAATTGTGCGCGTAACGCGTCGAGTAGCCGTTACCGTGATTGACCTCGACCATGATGCCGTAGCCGTAGCGGTCGCCGGAGTACGTCACTACGCCGTCAGCGACCGCGTAGATATCGGCGCCCATGCGCCCGGCGAAGTCGATTCCGGTGTGGTTGGCTGGCTTGCCTGTAAACGGATCGGTGCGCTGGCCGAAATAAGAGGAGATCCAACCTGAGTCGACCGGTCGTCCCTGTGGGTAAACGCGCTCGTGCAGGTTTTCATTCATGATGACGCTCTCGAGCACCCACAGTTGCGCCTCGTGATCGTCGAGCTGCAAGCCCAGCGAATTCATTGCGTCGACAACGTCCGGAATGCCGCCAACGGCACCAGATGCCAGCGGTTCTTCCGGTCCGCCGAGTCCGGGCTCCGAATCGAAGTCGAACTCGCCCTCTTCGATGTCCGCCATCTCGGTCAGGCGGCGGCCGAGCGCGTCGAGACGAATAACCCGGGCATTCATTTGCGCGATGCGAATGGCCAGTGCGTCGAGCGTGTCTTCGTTTTGCCGACGAATCTCTTCGATGCTCTCTTGCTGCAGAGCCAGCTCATCGCCAAGTAAGGAAAGTTCAGCGGTGCTAACGCCGGAACCGTTTACCGACGAGTACCAGTAGCCGCCGGCGAAGGCCGCGGCGGTCATCAAGCCAACGGCGGCAAACAGAATGAGACCGGCAGCGGTGCCGGACAGATTCACTTGCCGAGGCTTACCCAGCCCCCTGCCGAAGATAACTACGTTCATCGAGTAAGCCCCGAATGCGTTTTGCGCGAAACGCTGTGTCGTGCCCCGCGGATATCGTGTATGCAGATCGTATTCGTCTGCTGCTTTGTGTTTTTCGACTCGCGGTCCATCATCGTGTCGGTAGCCCCGCTGTCCTAGGACTCGAGCGTCCCTTAGACCGGTGGATTTGCGTCCCCGTCTTTCGGCGGGTATGCCTTTTTCGCCTGCGAAACTATGCATAATGTCCGAATTCATTACAAGATCGATAAGTTCGAACGGTGATCGAGGTCACCCAGACATTGCCAAAACCGCGTACTACGTCACATTTTTATGCCCGCGGAAAAGCTCGAAAATCTGCTGAATCGCAATAAAAACGGGGAGTTAGGTGAGATCATCGGCCGCGCCGAGGACTTCGCCCGGCTTACCGACGCGCTGGCTGCGGCGCTCCCCGAGGACCTCACGGACGGCCTGGTCGCGGCGAGCGTTTCCGCCGACGGTGAACTGGTGGTCTTTGGCTCTTCACCAGCGTGGGCCGCAAGGCTCAGATATGAATTCGAGGCCCTGCTGGCAGCGGCGCGCGCCAGCGGCCACCAGGCCGACAGGCTACGGGTACGAGTTGCGCATCGGCCCGGATCGGGCGGACACGGAGCGACCTCTTAGAGTCTCAGGCGTAAGACGGAGTCGCGTAGGAGATCGGCGACTTCTTCGAATCGGCGAACGTCGCCTCTTCCCAGGCGGTTTCGTTGTCGAGCAGAGTCCTGAGCAGCCGATTGTTCAGATCGTGTCCCGACTTGTACGCGCGGAACTCGCCGATCAGGCTGTGGCCGAGCAGGTACGCGTCACCGATTGCATCCAGAATCTTGTGAATGACGAACTCGTTCGAATAGCGCAGTCCGTCCTCGTTCAGAATGCGGTAGTCGTCGAGCACGATGGCGTTGTCCATGCTTCCGCCGAGCGTCAGGTTGCGTTCCCGCAGGGCTTCGACGTCGCGCAGGAAACAGAACGTCCGAGCGCGGCTGACTTCCTTTAGAAACGACGTCGATGAGAAGTCGATGGTCGCGTGCTGACTGATCTTGTTAAACACGGGGTGATTGAAGTACACCTCGAAATTCACTTTGAAACCGTTGAACGGACGCAGCTCCGCCCACTTGTCACCGTCCTCGATGCGGATCGGCTTCTTGATCCGGATAAAGCGCTTGGCCGCGTTTTGTTCCTCGATGCCTGCGGACTGAAGCAGGAAGACGAAGGGACCGGCACTGCCGTCCATGATCGGCACTTCCGGCGCGGACAGGTCTATCGAGACATTGTCGATGCCCAGACCGGCCAGTGCCGACATCAGGTGCTCAACGGTCGCAACTTTGACGCCGTCCTTGACCAGCGTCGTGCCGAGCATCGTCTCGCCGACCAGACGCGGGTCGGCCGGGATATCGACCGGCTCGTCCAGGTCGACCCGACGGAAGGTAATCCCCGAGTTCTCGGCCGCGGGCCGCAGGGTCATATAGACCTTCTCACCGGTATGGAGGCCCACACCCGTCGCGCGGATTGCAGTTTTGAGGGTTCGTTGTCGCAGCATCGCCACGGCCAGAAGTCAGTATTTCGAAGGGAAGCGTAGCCGGTGTTGCCTGACTACGACATGAATGGCGGAATGTTGCACTGTTGTGTCACTCCCAGGTCGGCGCGAATGCTAGCACACGAATCGAAAACTCTTCAAGGTTTTCAGTGTGTTAGATATCAAGTGTTCATGCCCCATCAAGTTCCCGTCAGCGGAGGCAGGAATCGGGCCGGCCCGGTCAATACCGGGCCGGCTCCGCGGAGGCCTAACGCGAGCTGTGAGCGTGCTCGCGGGTAATCCCGGACCCGAGGGTCCGGCTCAGTCCGCCTGCCTGCGCAGGAAGGCCGGAATATCCAACAGGTCTTCCTGCAATCCGGTCTGCTCCAGACCGTCTCCAACCGCCCGCTTGCGTTGCACGGTCGGCTTGTCCAGACCGTGGTAGTTGGGCTCCGGCTGCGCCTGCGCTGCGGGACGGCGCACAATGCGCATTGGCGACTCGGCATTGGCGACGCTCTGTCCCAGACCGGTCGCGACGACGGTCACGCGAATCCGGTCGGTCATATCCGGGTCGATGACCGTGCCAACCACAACCGTCGCGTCGTCCGAGGCAAACTCCTTGACCGTGTTGCCGACCTCCTGGAACTCGCCGATCGACAAATCCATACCGGCGGTCACGTTGACCAGGATGCCGTTGGCGCCAGCGAGGTTGATGTCTTCGAGCAGTGGGCTCGAGATCGCCGCTTCGGCCGCCTCTCGCGCGCGATCTTCGCCCGACGACTGCCCGGAACCCATCATCGCCATGCCCATCTCGGCCATGACCGTGCGCACGTCGGCAAAGTCGACGTTGATCAGGCCCGGGCGCGTGATCAGTTCCGCGATGCCCTGTACGGCACCCTGCAGAACCTGATTCGCCGACTTGAACGCGTCGAGCAGCGTCGTTTCGCCGCCGAGTACGCTCAGGAGTTTCTCGTTCGGGATCGTGATCAGCGAATCGACGGACTTGCCGAGTTCATTGATGCCGTGGTCCGCGATCGCAAGGCGCTTGCCGCCTTCCATCGCAAACGGCTTGGTCACGACGGCGACCGTCAGAATACCGAGCTCCTTTGCGACCTGAGCGACGATAGGCGCTGCACCCGTTCCGGTGCCGCCGCCCATGCCGGCGGTGATGAACAGCATGTCGGCACCCTCGATGACTTCGAGGATCCGGTCGCGATCTTCCATCGCGGCCTGCCGGCCGATGTCGGGGTTGGCGCCCGCACCAAGGCCCTTGGTGATATTGCAGCCGATCTGCAGCGACGTGCGAACCCGCGAACCCTTGAGGGCCTGCGCGTCCGTGTTGGCGCAGATGAAATCCACACCTTCTATTCCCGTATCGACCATGTGCGCAACGGCATTGCCGCCGCCACCGCCGACACCGATGACTTTGATCACAGCGCTCTGGCTGTGTGCATCCATTAATTCAAACATCCTTTTCCTCCGCTTTCCGATTTACCTGGCGTTAGGGACGGGGCGCTCACGACCCTGTCCGTATTGCTCCATTTGGCGCAGACGCGCCCTACTCCAACCCCCGGCTTGCGCCGGGCTCCTTTAACTCGTTCGTCACGGTCTCCATCAGAACTGCCGCTGGAACCATGACTTCATCCTTTCCCATACGTCGCCCAGATTGCTGGACACCGGCGTCGCCCGGCGGCCGCGCCGCGACATGGCCTCGAACCCGTACAGGAGCAGGCCCACGCCCGTTGCGTGTATCGGGTTGCGCACGACGTCCATCAGGCCCTCGACGTACTGCGGCGCGCCCAGGCGCACCGGCATGTGGAAGACTTCCTCGGCGAGTTCGACGGCGCCTTCCATCTTCGCGCTGCCGCCGGTGATCACGATGCCGGCCGCGATCAACTCTTCGAAGCCGCTGCGCCGCAGCTCGTCGCGAATGAGACTGAATAGTTCCTCGTAACGAGGCTCAACGATCTCTGCCAGCGTCTGTCGCGCGAGTCTGCGCGGTGGGCGGTCGCCAACGCTCGGTACCTCGATCGTCTCGTCGGGGTTTGCCAGCTGCGAAAGCGCGCAGGCGTACTTGATCTTGATCTCCTCGGCATACTGCGTCGGCGTGCGCATCGAGACAGCGATATCGTTCGTCACCTGATCGCCGGCGATCGGAATTACCGCCGTGTGCTGGATGGCGCCGCCCAGGAAGACGGCGATGTCCGTCGTGCCGCCGCCGATATCGACGATGCACGAACCGAGCTCCTTCTCGTCCTCGGTCAGGACGGAGTAGCTGGACGCGAGCTGCTCGAGCACGATGTCGTCGACCTCGAGGCCGCAGCGCTGCACACACTTCACGATGTTCTGCGCCGCGCTCTCGGCGCCGGTCACCATGTGGACCTTTGCCTCCAAGCGGACACCGGACATGCCGACCGGTTCGCGAATGCCCTCCTGGCCATCGATGAGGAATTCCTGCGGCAGGATATGCAGGATCTTCTGATCGGCCGGGATCGCCACCGCGCGCGCCGCGTCGATGACGCGATCGACGTCGCCTGCACTGACCTCGGAATCGCGAATGCCGACGATGCCGTGCGAGTTCAGACTGCGAACGTGACTGCCGGCGATACCGGTGTAGACCGAGTGGATATCGCAACCCGCCATGAGCTCCGCTTCTTCGACGGCGCGCTGGATCGAGTGCACGGTCGATTCGATGTTCACGACCACACCTTTCTTGAGGCCGCGCGACGGGTGCGAGCCGATGCCGACCACTTCGATGTTGCCGTCTTCGTTCACCTCACCCACGATCGCCACGACCTTCGACGTACCGATGTCGAGACCGACGATTAGGTTCTTGTCTCCGCGCTTAGACATCCCTGGTGCGTTCCCTCGGTTCTGCTCGTCCTTTCATTGCTCGCAGTTCGCTCACTGCGCCCCCGTCGCGGCCAACATCTCGCGCTCCGTACGCTCGGCATCCTCGGACGGCTCGTTGGCACCGTCCTTCCAGCCGATTGTGAAGCCGTTGCTGTAGCGCATGTCGACATAGTTGATGTCTGCCGCCTGACCGGTGATCACATCGGCAACGACGGCGACGAACAAATCGGTGCGGCGATCCACGTTGCGACGGCCCAGCCGAACCTGGACGCCGTTCGACAACGTCATGTCCCAGGCACCTCGGCGATCGAGCTCCACTTCATGCAGGTCGAGACCGAGCGGCACGAGCTGATCCCGCACACTGAGGTAGCGGCGAGCTACGTCCGCGGAGTTCTCGGCCGGACCGGACAGCCGCGGCAGCTCCGCCGGCAGATGCTGTGCGTCTGCGACAAACAACTCGCCGCGAACGTTCAGCAGGCCGCGCTCCCCCCACACCGCCGCCGGCACCTGCTCAGTAACGGTGATGGAGATGCGATCCGGCCAGCGCCGGGCGACGGCCGCCTGATCAATCCAGGGAAGCGCCTGCACGCGCTGCTGCATGCCGCCAAGGTCCGCGCCGAAGAATCCTGCGTCGAGTTCGGCGGCAAGTGCTTCCTCGATTTGCAAGGGCGTCACCCGCTGGAAGGGGCCGTTGATTTCCAGTGAGGCGATGTCGCGATCGAGCATCCGCGTGCTGACGTGGTAGGTCAGCGCAACAATGGCGATCGCTGCCAGCGGCGTCAGCACCTGCCCGACCCGAATGGTCGGCAGCTTGATTTTCGGCGTCGCCTTGCGGCGGCGTGCCTGCTTACGCGCCATTGACCACCTCCCGTCTGTCGTCCAGCGCAGCCGGCACCGACACGCTGGTCTCGAGAATCCGCCAGCAGAGTTCCGCGAAGTCGATGCCTCGCTCCTTCGCGGCCATCGGTACGAGGCTGTGACTCGTCATACCGGGGACCGTGTTGACCTCGAGAATCTGCGGTTCGCCGTCGCTCGTGGTCATGAAGTCGACACGACCCCAGCCGCTGCAGCCAAGCGTGTCGAACGCGGCCAGCGCCAGTTCCCGGTAGTGCGACTCGGCCTCGTCCGACGTTGTCCCCGGACAGTGATATTCGGTGCGGTCGGACTCGTACTTCGCCCGGTAGTCGTAGAAGATTCGCGGCGTTTGGATTCGAATCGTCGGCAGCGCCTCACCCTGCAAGACAGCTACCGTCATCTCGCTGCCGGTGATGCACTCCTCGACCAGCACGGCTTCATCGAAGCGCAGCGCGAGGTCGACGGCCTCCCTGAGTTCAGAGGCCTCGAATACCTTGCTCATACCGACGCTCGAGCCCTGGCCCGACGGCTTGACGATGAGCGGCAGCCCGAGCTGCTCGAGTGCGAGCACGGCGTCGGCGTGTTCGCGCACGACCCGAAACTCCGGCGTCGGCAGGCCGGCCGTGCGGAACAGGTGCTTACTGCGAGCCTTGTCCATCGCCAGCGCTGACGAAAGGACGCCGGAGCCGGTGTACGGCGTTTCCAGCCACTGCAGGAGGCCCTGCAATGCGCCGTCTTCGCCGCCAGGTCCGTGCAGTGCAATCCAGACACGGTCAAAGTCGGCTCGCGCGAACTCCTCCATCGAGCGCGTGGCCGGATCCCAGGCATGGGCATCGACGCCGCGCGCGGTCAGCGCCTCGAGTACCGCCGCGCCGGTGTCCAGCGACACCTCGCGCTCACTGGAGTGGCCGCCGAGCATCACCGCCACGCGTCCGAATGCGTTCGCGTCGGCGATAGCGATACGCGTCTCGCTGGCTGGCCGATTCATTGCCCGCCCTCCCCGACGATCCGAACTTCGTGAACAAGCCGGACGCCGTGTGTCGCCTGCACGGTCTTCTGCACGTGTTCGATCAGCATCTCGATATCGCCCGCGGTCGCATCGCCGCGATTGATGATGAAGTTCGCGTGCTTGTCGGATACCTCGGCGCCGCCCAGGGTAAATCCTTTGAGACCGGCCGTCTCGATGAGTCGCGCGGCGTGGTCGCCGTCGGGATTGCGGAACACGGAACCGCAGCTCGGCAAGCCCAGCGGCTGGGTAGCCTTGCGGCGTTCGAGCATGCGGTTCATCGTCTCCATGCTCGGCGTCACCTGCGGGTCGAAGTGAAACGTGGCTTCGAGAAACCACTCATCGCGCGGCCCGGTAACGCTGCGATAGCCGACCGTGTACTCCGCCGGCGCACGAACGTGAATCTCTCCGCCGCGGTCGATCGTCGTCACCGACTCGACCCGCTCCCAGGTCTCGCCGCCGTGCGCGCCCGCATTCATGGCGAGCGCCCCGCCGACGGTTCCGGGAATGCCCGCGAAGAACTCCGAGGGACCCAGTCCCCAGCGAATGCACTGCTTCGCGAGCTGCGTGCACGGCAATCCGGCTCCGGCGCGAACCGCGAAACCGTCTTTCTGCTCGAGCGTGCGCAGGATTTTCGTCGCCGCAATCACGACGCCGCGCAGTCCACCTTCCCGAACCAGCAGATTGCTGCCGACCCCGAACCAGAATACCGGCGTGTCGTCGTCGAGCTGACGCATAAACTCCTGCAGGTCCTCGATGCTCGCGGGCAGGAAGTAGTTGTCCGCGGGACCGCCGACGCGCCACGAGGTATGCCGGCTCATCGGCTCGTCCTTGCGGATATCGCCCTGCACGGCAATGGACCCCAGAGCGGCCATCATGAGTGCACCTTTAACGAAGGTTTGCTGCCGAGCCGCTCCGGCAAGGTCTGCGCGTAGGCGCCGATGTCGCCGGCACCCATGGTCAGGACCAGGTCACCGTCCTCGAGCAGGCCCTCGAGGACCGGCTGCAGTTCGTCGAGCGTTTCCACGAATACCGGCTCGACACCGCCTCGCGAGCGCACGGCGCGTGCAATGGCGCGGCCGTCGGCTCCCGCGATGGGGGCTTCGCCCGCGGCGTAGACGTCGAGAACGATGAGCACGTCGGACTCGCCGAGAACCTGTGCAAAGTCATCGAGCAAGTCACGGGTTCGCGAGTATCGGTGTGGCTGAAACACCAGCACGAGGCGGCGTTTCGGCCAGCCGCTGCGGGCCGCGGCAATCGTCGCCGCGACCTCGGTCGGATGATGGCCGTAGTCGTCGACCAGCAGGACTTTGCCTGCCTCTGTCTCGACTTCGCCGAGATTCTGAAAACGCCGGTCGATACCTTCGAAGTTCCCCAGCGCCTCGACCACCGCGTCGTCGGCAACCGAGAGCTCGTCCGCAATCGCGATAGCCGCCAGCGCATTGCGAACGTTGTGCAAACCGGGCAGCTGCAGCGCGATCTCGAGCGGCGGCCGGTCGCCCGCGCGGACTACGTCGAAGCGAGTGAGCCCGCCGTCGAAGCGGATGTTCTCCGCGCGCAGGTCTGCATCTTCGTCCAGACCGTAGGTCAGCACGGTGCGGCCGATGTCGCCGAGCACGGCATTCACCCCGGGATCGTCCTTGCAAACGACGGCAAGGCCGTAGAACGGCAGGTTGTGCAGAAACTCGAGGAAACCTGCACGGAGCTGCTCGATGTCGCCGCCGTAGGTCGACATGTGGTCGGCATCGATGTTCGTGACGATCGCCAGCATCGGCTTCAGGTGCACGAACGACGCATCCGACTCGTCGGCTTCCGCGACGAGGTAGTCACTCTGGCCCAGGCGCGCATTCGCGTCGGCACTCTTCAAACGTCCACCGATGACGAAGGTCGGGTCGAGCCCGCCTTCGGCGAGGACGCTGGCGACGAGGCTTGTCGTCGTCGTCTTGCCGTGCGTGCCGGCAACCGCGATGGAGTAGCGGAATCGCATCAGCTCGGCGAGCATCTCCGCACGCGATACGACAGGCATCACCTGCTCGCGCGCCGCGGCGACCTCTGGATTGGTTTCATCGACCGCGCTGGAGACGACGACAGCGTCCGCGTCGTGAATATTGTCCTCAGCGTGGCCGATGAATACTTTCGCGCCCAGCTTCTCGAGGCGCTTTGTCTGTTTGCCGGACTTGAGGTCCGAGCCCTGAACCGCGTAGCCGAGGCTCAGCATGACTTCGGCGATGCCCGACATGCCGGAGCCGCCGATGCCGACGAAGTGAACGCAGTGGATCCGGCGCATCTTGTTGATCATGCGTCTACGCCTCCAACGTCTGAGGTTCCGTGCGCTCGAGTTGTCATGCGCACCCTCCCGCCAGTTGCAGGCACGTCGAGGTGATCCGCTGCGTCGAATCGGGCATCGCCAGGCCGCGCGCCTTTTCCGCGCGCTGCTGCAATTCCGACCGGTCCGTGAGCCAGGCCGTGAGCCGGTCGGCAAGCGACTGTTCGGTGATGTCACGCTCCTGCAGAATCTCGGCTGCTCCGATCTCCGCCATCGGCGTTGCGTTCGCGGTCTGATGATCGTCGACGGCCGCGGGGTATGGCACGAACAGGGCTGGCAGCCCGACCGCACAGAGCTCGGCCACGGTCAGCGCACCCGCTCTGCACACCACGAGGTCCGCCCACGCATAGGCCGCCGCCATGTCGTCGATGAACGGCAGCAGCTCGGCTTCGACGCCGGACTCCGCATACGCTGCGCGCGCGGTATCGATCGTGCGCTCGCCGCACTGATGCCGTACCAGCGGACAAAGACCTTCCGGCAACAGCTTCAGCGCGGCAGGTACGGTTCGGTTCAGCGCCAGCGCGCCCTGACTACCGCCAAGCACGAGGAGCCGGAGCGGCCCCTCGCGCCCGGGGTAGCGTGCGCCAGGTTCGGGAACGGCAGCGATGTCTTCGCGGACCGGGTTGCCCACGGTTTCGACATCGCGCTTGTGTTTAAAACTGCCCGGGAAGGCTTGCAGCACAACCCGGGCAAGACGCGCCAGAAGACGGTTGGTAAGGCCAGCGGCCGCGTTCTGTTCGTGGATGACGAGCGGCCGGCGCGTGAGCCACGCAGCCAGGCCGCCGGGACCGCTCGCGAAGCCGCCCATGCCGAGTACGGCGGCGGGACGCCGGCGGAAAATGACGCGGAGTGACTGCAGGAGCGCCCAAAGCAGCATGAACGGCGCGGTCACGATCGCAAGCGCGCCCTTGCGTCGCAGACCGCTGACGCTGATCCATTCGATGTCGATGCCGGCCGCGGGAATCACGCGCGCTTCGATGCCCCGCTCGGTGCCGAGCCAGACGACCTCGCGCGACTGCGCTTCGATCTCTCTCGCAACCGCCAGCGCCGGATACACGTGACCGCCGGTTCCACCGGCCATGACGAGGATCGGTCGCGAGTCGTTGCGCGCGGTCATGACCGGACCCTCTTTTTCTTCGACCGCTTGCGGTTCACGGGCTTCGCATCGACCACCATTTCGTGATGGATGCGCAGCAGGATCGCAATCGCGACCATCGTGACGATCAGGCTGGACCGGCCGTAGCTGATCAGCGGCAGGGTCAGTCCTTTGGTCGGCAGCAACCCCATGTTGACGCCGACGTTGATGAACGACTGCAGGCCGAGCCACGTGCCGAGGCCGATCGCGATATAGGCCTCGAAGAAACGCTCCGAGCTGTAGGCGCGCTTCGCAAGCTGGAAGATTCGCCAGAGGAGCGCCAGGAACAAGCCGATCAGGAGCAGCGATCCAAGCAGCCCGAATTCTTCCGCGAAAACCGCGAACACGAAGTCGGTATGCGCCTCCGGCAGATAGAAGAGCTTCTGCACACCATTGCCAAGCCCGACGCCGAACCATTCGCCGCGCCCGATCGCGATCAGCGACTGCGTGAGCTGAAAGCCGGAATCGTACGGATCGGCCCAGGGGTCGAGGAATGCGGTGAGGCGCTGCATCCGGTAAGGCGAGGTCACGGCCAGCGCCGCCATGCCGACGACGGCCACCGCGAAGAACAACAGGAAGTCGCGGATGCGCGCGCCGGCCACGAACAGCATCGCGAGCGCCGTCGCCAGGAGCACGACCGCCGCGCCGAAGTCCGGCTCTGCGAGCAGCGCCGCGCAGGCCAGCGACAGCAGCAACATCGGCCGCAGGAAGCCGGTGAACTGCTCGCGCACCGACTTGTTACGGCGGACGAGATAGCCGGCAAGATAGATGATGAAGCACAGACGCGCGGGCTCGGACACCTGCAGATTCATGACGCCGAGCCGCAGCCAGCGGCGCGCGCCGTTGACCTCGTAGCCCAGTCCCGGAACCAGTACGACCAGCAGCAAAGCCAGGCCGGCCAGCAGCATCAGGGGACCCAGCGTCCGCCAGACGTGCATCGGAATGAACAGGCAGACGAAGCCCGCCGCGGCCCCGAGTAGCAGGGCAACGACCTGACGCTGAACGTAGAAGAACGGCTCGCCCGTGGCGTTGTCGGAGATCGACATCGATGCCGAGGCGAGGATCACGAGACCGCCCAGCAACAAGGCGGTCACCAGCGTGACCAGCACCGGATCGAACTTGAGCGACGTCCTCAGGCGCACCGGAAAGGGGAATGTCGCGCTGGTGCTCATCGCTGGAGCCCCCCTACCGCCTGAGCGAACGCGTCGCCGCGCGCCTCGTAATTCCGATACTGGTCGAGACTGGCACAGGCCGGCGCGAGCAGAACAGTGTCGCCCGCCTCCGCGTAGTGCGCCGCCTGCTGCACGGCATCGTTCATGTCGGTGGCGAAATAGACCGGCATCACCGTGTCCAGCGCGTCAGCGATAGCTTGCGCGTCCTTGCCAACCAGCACGGCCGCGCGGAGCTTGTTCTCCAGCGCCGCGCCGAGTTCGGTGAAATCGCCGCCCTTGCCGTCGCCGCCCGCCACCAGTACCAGCGAGCCCTCGATGGAATCGATCGAAGCCACGGCAGCGCCGACGTTGGTCGCCTTCGAGTCGTTGACGTAATCGACCGAGCCGATGCGCGCGACGAACTGCATGCGATGATCCAGCCCCGGAAACTCGCACAGCACCTCGAGCATGGAATTGACACCGATACCGGCCAGTTCGCCAGCGGCCAGCGCGGCCAGCGCATTCGCCTGGTTGTGGCGGCCGATCAGGACGAGCTCATCGGTCGAAAGCAGCAGCGTTTCGCCGCGAGCGAGGTAGGTCTTGCCGTCGTCGACGCGGAGGCCGTAGTGGCCATCGAGCGGCTCATCGAGGCCGAAGGTCACAACGGTTTCGAGATGCCCGGTGCGCTCCGCGGCCGTCGGGTCGGCCCGATTGACGACCGCCGACTTCGCTTCGCGATAGATGCGGTATTTGGTCTCGCGGTACTCGCTTTCGCTCGAATGCCAGTCGAGGTGATCGGGCGATACGTTCAGGAGCACGGAAACATCCGCGGGCAGCCGCTGTGTCCGGTGCAGCTGAAAGCTCGACAGCTCCAGCACGTAGATGTCCGGCGGCTCGCCTTCCAGCAGGTCGAGTGCGGGCTTGCCGAGATTGCCGCCGGCGCGGACATCGAGGCCGGCCGCGCGGCAGAAGTGATACAGGAGCGTCGTCACCGTGCTCTTGCCATTGGAGCCCGTGACGGCGACGAACGGCGCGTTCGCCTCGCGCGCAAACAGCTCGACGTCGCTGATCACTTCCAGCCGCGACGCGCGCGCCCCCGCGATCATCGGATGCGTATCGGGAATGCCGGGCGATGCAATGACCCGCCCGATACCCGACGGCAGCCGGAGGTCGCCGAGGATGACGTCCGCTTCCGGATACAGCTTGCGGATTTCTCCGATCCCCGGCGGCTCGGCGCGGGTGTCGAAGAAGGCCGCATCGATGTCCGAGCGGTACAGGTAGCGGGCGACGGACAAACCGGTCGCACCGAGTCCCACCACAAGGTCTCTTGTCGTCTGCGCGGCGCTCATCGGATCTTCAGACTCGCGAGGCCAATGAGGACCAGGATCACCGTAATGATCCAGAATCGCACGATTACCTTGGGTTCGGCCCAGCCCTTGAGCTCGAAGTGATGGTGCAGCGGCGCCATTCGGAACACGCGTTTGCCGGTGAGCTTGAACGACGCCACCTGGATGATGACCGACAGTGTCTCGACGACGAAGACGCCGCCCATGATCACCAACACGATCTCCTGACGCGTCACGACGGCGACGGCGCCGAGCGCCGCACCGAGCGCCAGCGCGCCGATGTCGCCCATGAACACCTGCGCGGGATACGTGTTGAACCAGAGGAAACCGAGCCCCGCGCCCGCGAGGGCCGTACAGAAGACCAGGATCTCACCGGTACCGGCGACATACGGAATGCCGAGATAGCCGGAGAAGTTGACGTTGCCGGTGACGTAGGCGAACACGCCGAGCGCGCCGCCGACGAGTACCGACGGCATGATAGCGAGGCCGTCCAGACCGTCGGTCAGATTGACCGCGTTGGAGAAGCCAACAATAAAGAAGTACGTCACGACGACCTGGAAGACACCAAGGGGAATCATCAGGTCTTTGAAATACGGAATCAGCAACGATGTCGAGATTTCGTCGGCCGCCGTAACGTACAAAGCGATGGCTGCGATGATGGCCGCAGCCGACTGCCAGAAGAGCTTCTGTTTCGCAGAGATGCCGTTCGGGTCCTGCAAAACGAGTTTTTTGTAGTCGTCGACGTAACCGATCGCGCCGAAAGAGAGCAGCACGAACAGTACGATCCAGACGAAGTGATTCTCGAGGTCCGCCCACAGCACCGTACTGACGGCGATGGCGGTCAGAATGAGTGCGCCGCCCATCGTCGGCGTGCCGGCCTTGGGTAGATGTGTGACTGGCCCGTCCTCGCGGATCGGCTGCCCGACCTGGTTGACGGACAGCTTCTGGATCATGCGCGGGCCGATCACGAAGCAGATGATCAGCGCGGTCAGCGCGCCCATGATGGCGCGCATGGTCAGGTAGTTGAAAACGTTGAAGCCCGACTCGAACTGCGACAGATATTTGGTGAGGTACAGCAGCATCGTCAGCTCTCCCCACCCTTTTTCGCGCGGCCGGAGCTCGACAGCGCGTGCACGACACGCTCCATACGCATGAAGCGCGAGCCTTTGACGAGCACGTTGACATCGGCGGTTACGGTGTCCGTTAGCGCATCGATCAACGCGTCGATCTCGTCGAACCAGAATCCACGATCGCCGAAGGCTTCGGCGGCGCTGCGCGACAGATCGCCGGTCGCGAACAGCCGGTCGACCCCGGCACGGCTTACCGCCTCGCCGACCTCGTAGTGAAGGCGGTCGCTGTCTTCACCGAGCTCGCCCATGTCACCGAGTACGAGCCAGCTCTGGCCCTTCAGCCCCGCGAGAAACTCGGCTGCCGCGGCGACGCTCTTCGGATTGGCGTTGTAGCTGTCGTCGAACAACGTCGATCCATTCAGACCGTCGAGCGGCTGCAAGCGCCCGGACACCGGGCGGACGCGTTCGAGTGCCGTCTGGATCTGCTCCGGTGCAATTCCGACCGCGCTCGCGATCGCCGCCGCCGCGCAGGCATTGCGAACGTTGTGCAGGCCGGGCAGTGACAGCCGCACTTCGATGGGATGGCCGTAGACGCGAATCTCGAAGCTGGATCCGGCGCTGTCCGCCCGGATGTGGCCGGCACTGATATCAGCCACTCTGTCTATCCCGAAGGACACGACGTCCACGTCGGCAACGAGGGACTTCCAGTAGTCGAAGTACTGGTCGTCGGCATTGAGCACCGCGACGCCGGGCCGCGACGTTCCGCAGAGAATCTCGCCTTTCGCGCGCGAGACGCCCTTGACCGACCCGAAGCCTTCCAGATGCGCTTCGCCAGCGTTTGTAATCGCCACGACATCGGGTTCGGCGAGCGCGGTGAGGTAACCGATCTCGCCGGCATGGTTCGCGCCCATCTCGATCACCGCGAAACGGTGCGTCGGCTCGATACGGGTCAACATCAGCGGCATGCCAATGTCGTTATTCAGGTTGCCTTCCGTGGCCAGGGTCGACGCCTCGCTGGCGAGACAGGCCGCGGTGAGTTCCTTGAGCGTCGTCTTGCCGTTGCTGCCGGTGATGCCGATGACGACGGCGGACTGCTGCCTGCGCCACGCGGCACCCAGGCTGCCGAGCGCAAGCCGCGTATCCGGAACCCTGATCTGCGACAAGGACGACCCGACGTCGGCGCTGACGACGGCGCCGGCCGCACCGAGCTCCATCGCCTGCTTGACGTAGCTGTTGCCGTCGAAGTTCGGTCCCTTGAGTGCGACGAACAGCTCGCCGGACTTCAGGCTGCGGGTGTCGGTGCTCACACCGTCGAAGACGCGATCCGTCCCGGACAGCGTTCCCTGCATCGATTCCGCGGCGGCCGATAGTGTCGTCATCATTCAGACACCCCGTCCAGCGCTGCCGCGGCAACTGCAAAATCCGAGAAGTCGATTCGGCCGTCGGCGAGAATCTGATAGTCCTCGTGACCCTTGCCGGCGACCAGGACGAGATCCGTTGCTTCGGCGCTGCCGATCGCCCAGCCGATTGCGGCGGCGCGGTCCTCGATCACGTCGGCCTTGCCGGCCTCCGTGAGGCCCGCGACGATGTCGTTGAAGATCGCCTCGGGAGACTCGCTCCGCGGGTTGTCATTGGTAATCGCCACTCGATCCGCAAGCCGCTCGGCGATTCGGCCCATCAGCGGACGCTTGCCCGCGTCGCGATCGCCGCCACAGCCGAATACGCACCAGAGCTGTCCGCGGCAGTGTGGACGCAGCGCGCGCAGTGCCGACTCGAGCGCCTCCGGCGAGTGCGCGTAGTCGATGTAGACCGTCGGACCGCTGGCGGCCGGCACCATCTGCATTCTTCCCGGCGGCGCCGACACGCGGGAGATCGCGCCACACGCGTCCTCGAGCTCAACCCCGCAGGACAAC
This sequence comes from Woeseiaceae bacterium, assembly GCA_965232445.1. Taxonomy (GTDB): domain Bacteria; phylum Pseudomonadota; class Gammaproteobacteria; order Steroidobacterales; family Woeseiaceae; genus UBA1847. Next base: position 96,917 of record OZ246973.1, read on the forward strand.
AGATAGGCGAGCACGAGCACCGCGTTCGCGACGTTGTAGTCACCGGGCAGCGGCACGCTCACCTGCGCGTCTCCCCAGCTGCTTTGCAGCCGAACGTCCGAACCGTATTCCCTGGCCACGACGGAACGAACGAATACGAACGGCCGGCCGTTCGACACCCGATCGAATTTGGTGGACACCGTCACCACCTCGCCGTGACATCGCGCTGCGAGTTCCGTGCCGAATTCCGTATCGAGGTTGATGATCCGACGCTCCGCGCCGTGCTCCGTAAACAGCTTCGCCTTCGCTTCGCCGTACGCACGCATGTCACCGTGATAGTCGAGATGATCGCGGCTCAGATTCGTGAACAATGTGGAATCGAAACGCACGGCGTCCACGCGATGTTGATCGAGCGCGTGCGAGGAAACCTCGACAGCAGCGTAGTTCGCTCCCGCGTCGCGGAACTGAGCCAGCCGGCGGTGCATTTCGATCACATCGGGCGACGTCATTTCGTCGTCGTTGGTGAGCTTGCCGACGCCGTAGCCGAGCGTACCGGCGTAGCCTGCGCTCGCGCCCAGAACGTCGAAGCACTGCGCTATCAGCCACGCCACGGTCGTCTTGCCGTTCGTGCCTGTCACGCCAATGACCTGCACGTCCTTCGACGGCCGGCCGAAAAAGCGGTCGGCGATCTCACCGAGCCGGGCAGCGAGACCGGGCACGGCGATCATGGGCACGCCCGCTGCTTCGGACGGGGCGTCCGCGGTGTCGCTGTCCCAGGCAATAGCGACCGCGCCCGCTTCGATCGCCTTTTCGCAGAACTGGAGGCCGTGATGAGTCGCCCCGGCGACGGCCAGGAACAACGAACCCCTGACCACGCGACGGCTGTCGACAGCCAGATCGTCGATCGGAATGGCCGGCGCCTGCGCGATGCCCTTGAGAAGAACATCGAGCGTTTGTACGGCGGTGACTTGTTCAGCCGGCATGCTCATCGACCATTGCTCATTGACCGTCTGCCTGACGGCTCATGGCCTGCATCACGCTGCCGGGATCGCGGGCCGGCAGCGCATCGGGCGGAATCGCGAGCAGCCTCAGCGCTTCCGCCGTGACGTCGGCAAAGACCGGAGCGGCGACGTCGCTGCCGTAGTACAACTCGCCGCTCGGCTCGTCGATTACGACGACGACCGCGAGCTGCGGATTGCTCGCCGGCGCGAGTCCCGCGAAGATCGAAAAGTACTCGTCCTCCGAATAGCCGTTTTCGCCGGACTTCCAGGCCGTTCCCGTCTTTCCAGCGATGCGGTAACCGGTAACGGCCGCCTTCGTGCCGGTGCCGCCGGGACGAACGACTTCTTCCAGCATCCGCTTGACCGCGAACGCGGTGTCCTCGCTCACGACCTGTTCGCCTTCCACCGGCTGCTCGAGCGCGATGAGCGAGACCGGCTGCATGCGGCCTTCGTTGCCGAGTACCGCATAGGCCTGGGCGAGCTGCAGCGGCGTCACCGATACGCCGTAGCCGTAGCCCAGGGTGGCCTGAGTGATTTCACGCCACTCCTCGTAGTGGCGCAGCGAGCCGGCGGACTCGCCGGGGAAACTCGAACTCGTGATCGATCCCAGCCCGAAGTCCCGCAGCGTCCCGAAGAGCTGGTCGGACGGCAGCGACATCGCCAGCCGCGTTGCGCCAACGTTCGACGAGCGCGCGAGAATCGTCGTCAGGCTGACGCGTCCCAGATTGCGGCTGTCTTCGATCGTCTTGGCGCCGATCGTGATCGATCCGGGCGACGTATCGATAATGCTGCTCGGCCGGTACATGCCGCTCTCGAGCGCGGCCGCGACGACCAGCGGCTTGAGACTCGAACCCGGCTCGAAAATGTCGGTGATCGCGCGATTGCGGAACCGGTAGGCGTGGAACTGCGAGCGATCGTTCGGGTTGTAGCCCGGCTGATTCACCATCGCGAGGACCTCGCCGGTGTTTACGTCGAGGACCACGATGGACCCGGACTCGGCGTCGAAATCGCGGATCGCGCCCTTGAGTGTCCGGTACGCGACGTACTGAATGCGCAGATCGATGCTCGTGCGGAGATCCCGGCCGTGCAGCGGCGGCTCGATGCTCTCTACATTCTCTACCGGCCGGCCAAGCTGATCGCGAAGGACGCGCTTGGAGCCGGACTGGCCGGCCAGCCAGTGATTGAACGCGAGTTCCAGACCTTCCTGCCCCAGGTCGTCAATGTTGGTGAAACCAACAAGGTGGCCGGTCACCTCGCCTGCCGGATAGTAGCGGCGGTATTCGCGCTGCACGTTGACGCCGGGCAGATCGAGTGCGAGCACCTCCGCGGCGTGATCGGGGCTCAGGTGCCGCCGGAGATAGATGAACTCGCGATCCATGCTCCGCGTGATTCGCCGGATCAGCTGATCGGCATCAAGTTCCAGCATCGCCGCGAGCTGCGGAATGCGGTCGACGGCGGGCGCCAGCTCTCTCGGGTTCGCCCAGATGCTATCGACCGGCGTCGAAATCGCGAGCGGCTCGCCGTTGCGATCCGTGATCGTGCCTCGGTGCGCGAGGATGAGCTCGTCGCGCAAGTGCCGGGCGTCCGCCTCGCTGTTCAGGAATTCGGTATCCAGAACCTGCAGATGCACGGCGCGTGCGACGAGCGCGCCCGATGCCAGCGCGAAGAACGCCAGTACGACGGTCACGCGCACCACGAAGCGGCGCGAGGACTGCGATTTTGTTTCGGCGCCGCGGGTCATCGTCTCTCGATCACGTAGATGTCGGTGGCGCCGGGACGCAGAAGCTCGAGGTCCTCGGTCGCAACCTGCTCGATTCGTGCGTGCGTGGCCCACGTACTCTGCTCGATCTGCAGCTGGCCCCACTCGATATTGAGTTCGTCGCGCTCGTGCGTGAGCTCCTCGAGCTCGACGAACAGTGTCCGCGCCTCGTGCTTCGTGTAGACGAGCGCGAGCGCGCTGACCACGCAGACCGCCGCAAAGACGAACACCCAGAGGACGGGTTCGCGTCGCTCGCTCATGCCGCACGCTCCGCGATTCTCAGGCGAGCGCTGCGCGCTCGCGGGTTGGCGTCAATTTCGGCTTCTGTAGCCGCAATTGGCTTGCCGACTACGGTCAGAGGCGGACGATGTTCCGCCGGCACGTTCGGCATGCCACGGTACTGTTCGGACTCTTTCGAGTGCTCGCGCATGAAACGCTTCACAATGCGATCTTCGAGCGAGTGGAAGGCGATGACGCAAAGACGGCCGCCCGCACGCAGCACATCGAGTGACTGCGTGAGGGCGGCTTGGAGCTGCCCAAGCTCATCGTTGATAAAAATGCGAATTCCCTGGAAGGTCTTCGTCGCGGGGTGGCGGCGCTGCGCTCTGGGATAGGACCATTCGACGATGACGTCAGCCAGCTGCTTCGTCGTCGTAATCGGCGATTTTGCGCGCGCGATCGTGATCGCGCGGGCAATCTGCCCAGCACGTCTCGTCGGTTCGTCGCCGTATCGCCGAATCACGTCCTTCAATTCCTTCTCGCTGACCTCGGCTAACCAGTCCCGCGCGCTTTGGCCTGCGTCGGGGTCCATTCGCATGTCGAGGGGGCCGTCACGGAGGAAGCTGAAGCCGCGGCTTGCTTCGTCCAGTTGCGGTGAGGAGACGCCGAGGTCGAGAAGAATTCCGTCGACTTGTCTGCCAGCGGTCCTTTGTTCAACGATTGTTTGAAGTTGCGCACACTGTCCCCTTACGAGTTCGAATCGCGGGTCGCTCGTGAGCGCTTCTGGTGCCGCCTCGATCGCATCCGGATCTCGGTCGATCGCGATGAGTCTTCCTTTCGTTCCCAGCGCGTCCAGGATTGCGCCCGCGTGCCCTCCACGGCCAAACGTTCCGTCTACGTACACGCCGTCCTCTTGAATCCTCAATCCGTCGAGGACCGGCCCCAGCAGCACCGGCACATGCGCGTTGCTGCTCATGCGATGAATCCGAAACTAGAACGCGATCGACTCGAGATCCGGCGGCAATTCGCCGTCGTCGTCGTCGATCTCGAGCCACGCCTCGCGCTTGTCGTTCCAGCTCTGTTCATCCCAAAGTTCAAACTTGTTGCCCTGCCCGATCAGCACCGCATGCTTGTCGAGACCGGCAAATTCCCTGAGTTCTCTCGATACGAGAATCCGGCCGCTGGCGTCCGCCTCGACCTCGGTCGCGTAACCGACCATAATTCGCACCAGACGCCGCGCCGCTTTATTCATGCTGGGAAGCCGGACGAGCTTGCGCTCCAGTTCTTCCCAGTCCGGCAGCGGATACACCAGGAGGCAATGGTCCTTGTCGACGGTCACGATGATTTGTCCATCGCAACGCGCAGCCAGCCGCTCCCGATACCGGGTCGGTATGGCCAGACGCCCTTTGGCGTCCAAAGTGACTTTTGTCGCACCCCGAAACATTGCGGTGAGGACAGACCGGGGATCGCTCTTCTGGCGCGATATCCGGGCACGCTGCCCATCTCCTCCCACATTTTTCCACTTTTCGACACTATAGGTGCGGCCCTGTGGAGCGTCAACACGACGCTTCATTTGTTGTTGTTGTACAGGCACTTAGGGGCGATCCGGTGGCCGAATCAGGGCGAAAAGTGGCGGGAGCTGCGCTATTTAAATCAGTCGCTTAGATCTCTTTTCTCGATGAGCTCTGAGAACTTGGTCGGCAAACGGCGACAGGCCTCGATTTCGCGCAGGTTTGGACGGGTTTGCGCGCGCTGCAGCGCAATATGCCGCGCACTCGGACGCCACAAGAACTTAAGCCATTGAATTTATTTTGGTTTTCGGACTGAGTGCCGAAGGGACGAGACCGGAAAGGCCGGAGCCGGCAGTAAGCCGGGTTCTGTCGAGGGCAATCATTCATCTGCGACGACTGTCGCCAGCCGCCTGTAGCAACCTACCCGGGAGTCCGCTCGGTACCGGCGGTGGGCGGACGCAATGCCGCCCGTACTCCCCTATTTGGTCTTGCTCCGAGCGGGGTTTACCGTGCCGCGAGCTGTTACCAGTCGCGCGGTGCGCTCTTACCGCACCTTTTCACCCTTACCGGGCCTCGAGGGGCCTGGCGGTATATTTTCTGTGGCACTTTCCATGGGCTCGCGCCCCCCAGGGGTTACCTGGCGCTCTGTCCGAAGGAGCCCGGACTTTCCTCGATAACGTGTATCGCGATTGCCAAGCCGACTCCGGCATTTCCGTGGGCGGATTGTACACCTCTGCCGTGCGGTCGAAGCACCGATTTCGACAGGGTTTCGGAAAACATCCGACCACGCGCGACGCGGATCAGGCGTCAGCGTCCTCGGCAAGCTCGAGGATTCGCTGGTACATCTCGTTGCGCCGCGCGCCGGTCACATTGGCCGCTACCGTCGCGGCCGTCTTTGCCGGCAGTACGCCGGCCAGCTCCCTGAGCAGTGCGTCCGCCTGCTGCCCGCCGGTCACCGACGGCTCCGCGCCGGCCACCACCACGACGAACTCCCCCTTGCTGACGATACTGCCGTCCGAGACCCGGTCGGAAAGCTCGGCGAGCGTGCCGCGGACCCCCTCCTCGTGCAGCTTGGTCAGCTCGCGGCCGAGGAAAGCATCGCGTTCAGGGCCGAAAGCGGCCGCCATGTCGGTGAGCGTCTCGTCGATTCGATGGACCGATTCGTAGAACACCAGCGTCCTCGTCTCTGCGGCGGCGGCCGCCAGCGCCGCGGCGCGTGCCTTCCGCTTCGCCGGCAGGAATCCCTCGAAACAGAAACGGTCGGACGGCAGGCCTGCAATCGACAGCGCGGCGATAGCGGCGCACGCACCCGGGAGCGGCGACACGGTAACGCCGGCGTCATGCGCTGCCCGAACCACGCGGAAGCCCGGATCGCTCACCAGCGGGGTGCCGGCATCGCTAACCAGCGCTACATCCTTGCCGGCCAGCAAGACCTCGAGGATACGTCCGGCAGCCGACGCTTCATTGTGGTCGTGAAGTGCCATTTGCTGCGTTTGCACGCCGATATGCGATAGCAATCGCCCGGTGTGGCGAGTATCCTCGGCGGCAATGAGATCGACATCCGCGAGCGTCTGGCGTGCGCGCGGAGTGAGATCGTCAAGATTGCCGATGGGCGTGGCAACGATGTATAGCGTGCCGCTCATAGTGTCAACAGGCCCTAAATGAATCGAGAACATCCTGCACGTACCGGGTCTTCGCTGGCAAGCATCGCCGCGATGCTGCTGTGCCTCGTCGTACTGGCGGGCTGCGAAACCACCGGCGGCTTCTCGGGGCTGTCCGGCGAATCCCGCGCGGAGCGCCTCGCTCTGGAGGGCGAGCACGCGGACGCCGCGCGCACCTACATCGGACTGGCCAGCGAGGCGCTGGGCGTCGAGCGTGACCGGCTCACGATGCTCGCCGTCGAACAGTGGCTGTACGCCGGCGACATCGATCGCGCGCGCACGGCCTTTCGCAACATCAATCGCCCGGCCGGCGGCGAACTCGGCTGGCTGTGGGCGACCAGCACGGCGGCGTTCGCTCTCTCCGACGGCGAAGCGGATCGGGCGCTCGAGTTGCTCGAGCCGCTGAGCCGGCAGCCGCTGCCGCTGGATCATCGGTTGCGCGTCGAGGCGCTGCGCGCCGATGCGTGGTTCCAGAAAGGCGACTCGATGCGCGCCGTCGAACTGATGCTGCAGCGCGAGAACTGGCTCGACGGCCGGCGCGAGATCGAGGCCAATCGCGAGCGCATGTGGCAGGGCCTGAGAGCCGGCAACCCGCAGGAACTTCGCGCGTCGGCGGAGCTGGCACTCGACCCGACGATCCGCGGCTGGCTGTCGCTCGGCTCGCTGGCAGCATCGACCGGCGGCCAGGGCATCGGCTGGTCGAACGGCATCGTTCGCTGGCGGGAGCAGTATCCCGGCCATCCGGCGTTCTCGATTGTCGACGACCTCGGTCTGCCGGATCTCGTCCTCACCAGCTATCCGCGGCAGATCGCGCTCATCCTGCCGCTGTCCGGCAATGCAGGCAGCGCAGGCGCGGCGATTCAGAACGGCTTCCTGGGCGCCTATTTCGCCTCGGCCGGCGGGCTCGACAGTGGCCAGACCGTGCGCGTCTACGACGTCAATGCCGAAGGCGGCGCGAGCGCCGCGTATGCGGCGGCGGTAGAGGACGGGGCGGAGTTCGTTGTCGGTCCCCTGCTGCGGCGCAGCGTCAACGAACTGGCGAACGATATCCTCGTCCCGGTACCGGTGCTCACGCTCAACTATCTCCCGGACAACACACTTGCGCCGCCTGGCCTGTACCAGTTTGCGCTGGCACCCGAGGACGAGGCGGTCGCCGCGGCGGAACGCGCAATCGCCGACGGTCACCTGCACGCACTCGCGCTGATTCCGAACAACAACTGGGGCCGCCGCGTCTTCGAGAGTTTCGCGACCCACTTCGAAGCGCTGGGCGGTACCGTGCTCGACTACCGCAGCTACACGACCGGCAATCCCGACTTCTCGAACACGATCGAGGACCTGATGGCGCTGTCCGGCAGCGTGAACCGTTACCAGCGTCTGCGCGCAAACATCGGCGGTCCGCTGCAGTTCGATCCACGGCGCCGGCAGGACGCGGAATTCATCTTCCTGGGCGCGGACGCATCGTCCGGCCGGCTCCTGAAGTCGCAGCTCAAGTTCCACTATTCCGGTGATCTGCCGGTGTATGCGACGTCGTCGATCTACTCGATGGACGGCCGCTCGGACGCCGATCTCAACGGCATCATGTTCGCCGACACGCCGTGGATCATCGATCCGCAGCCGTGGATCGCGGGAATGCCGGGCATGTTTGCCGAGTACTGGCCCGAACAGCGACGGCTCGGCCGCCTGCACGCGATGGGCTACGACGCCTACCATCTCGTCGCCTCGCTGTTCGCGGTTCGCGGCGGCCGTATGGAAGAACTCGACGGCGCCACCGGCAGGCTTTACCTCGACTACGACGGTCAGGTTCATCGCCGCCTGGCGTGGGCGCAGTTCCAGAGCGGAATGCCTGTCGCTCTGCCCGAGCCGGAGCCGGTCGGCGGTCCGATTCAGGACTTGAGCGAGCAAGGCGAGCTGCTGCCGCCCGACGAGGCCGACGAGGAGCCGTGGCTCGAACCGCTCGAAGACTGAGCGGCGACGAGGCCGAGAATCTCGCTTTCAAGGAACTCAGGCGCGCCGGGCTCAAACCGGTCGCGCGCAACTACCAATGCCGTCACGGTGAGATAGATCTCGTCATGCTCGACGGTGACTGCCTCGTCTTCGTCGAAGTGCGCTATCGCGGCGGCGGATCGCTGATCGATGCCGTGGCCACCGTGGACGCACGAAAGCAGCGCAAACTTACACGGACGGCAAGGGTCTTCCTCGCCGGGCACCCAGGGTTTCAACACCATTGCTGTCGATTCGACGTCGTTGGCGTAGACAGGCTCGATCGCGGCGACAACGTCCGTTGGCTGAAGGACGCGTTTCGGACATGACGGCCGAATCCGCGCTGTCGGCAAATCGCGTCCGGCCGTTCCGATTCGGCGCGTGCGCCTCACACATGGACCCGGGACTTGCTAAGATCGCGACCTGAACCAGACGCCGCGAGAAGCCACCATGGATCCAGTCACTCGAGTACGCGAACACTTCGCGGAGAGTATCGCCACGAAACAGAACTCCGTCGACGCAATCAGCGAGAGCATTGCGGCGGCCGGCGAACTGATGGCGCGGTCCTTGCTCGATGACGGCAAGATATTGAGCTGCGGAAACGGGGGCTCCGCCGGCGACGCGCAGCACTTCTCGTCCGAACTGCTGAATCGCTTCGAGATGGAACGCCCGGGCCTCCCCGCGGTCGCGCTAACGACGGACAGTTCGACGCTGACGTCCATCAGCAACGACTACGCCTACGAAGAGATCTTCTCGAAGCAGGTCCGTGCTCTCGGCAAGCCGCAGGACGTGCTGCTCGGCATTTCGACGTCCGGCAACTCCGAAAACGTCTGCCGCGCAATCACCGCCGCCCACGAGCGCGGCATGAAGGTGGTCGCGTTATCGGGCCGGGACGGCGGCCGCATGGCGGGCATGTTCGAAGAAGGCGACGTCGAGATTCGCGTGCCAGCGACCCGGACGGCGAGAATCCAGGAAGTCCACCTCGTCATCATCCATGCACTCTGCGATCTGATCGATACGACGCTGCTCGGTGACGCTGCCAGCTAGTCGTTAGCATGCGGGTACTCGCCCGACGCTCGAAACCGATCGACGTCCGCGGCGACCGCATTGAATAGCTGAAACACGTCGACCACTTCGCCGCGCTCGATTCGCTTCGAGATCATCGTCAGCGGAAACAGATGTACGGACGTGCCGGGCAACGCCAGTGCCGGATCTCGTCCGTGTTCGTCCTCGACCATCACCCATTCGACGCCGAGGTCCTGCACGAAAGCGTCGCCGAGCACGATCCCCAGGCATTGCAACTCCCAGGTATCGTCGGCTGCAAAAACGCCTGCCTCGAGAAGCGCGCGGATCAGGCCCAACTTCCCGGCGGCCGTCGCGTATTTGCTGCGGTCTTCGTCACGCAGGTACTGCGTGATCCTGGCACGCTGTGTGTCGAGCCGCTCGGCGTCCTCGGCCGTCAGGCTCGAGAAACGTTGTTCGCTCATGGATTCGGTCTCTGCATGATTTGCAGGCGTGCTGCGATCGATGGCGTCATCGCCGGCTGCAATAGCCAACGGCGCAAACGCCGCCAGCGTGACGGCGGCCAGCAATACGGCATGTGTCTGAACGCGCGACGAGACGTCGCTCGGCGTCAACTTACTTGATGACTCGCAGATGCGAGCGTGCGCGGGTCGATTCGATGTCGTCCGCCGCCGGCTCGGGCGCGGTATCGCTGCTCTCGGCGATCTCGGTGTCGTGCGAGAAGATCATGCCCTGACCGGTCTCTCGAGCATAGATACCCAGAACGGAACGCATCGGTGCCCAGACATCGAACGGAACCCCGCCGAATCGAGCGCGGAAACTCACCGCCTCATTGGTCATCTTGAGATTGTGCGCCGCAGACGCGCTGATATTCAGGATGATCTTGCCGTCCTTCACGTGCTCAGCCGGCACCGTGACGCCGTCGACGAGGGCATTGACGACGATGTGCGGCGTGTTGCCGTTATCCGTCATCCACTCGTGCATGGCACGGATCAGATAAGGGCGCTTGGATCGTGTGGAACTGGTCACTGGCTGCTGTTGTTATTCGCTCTCGTCCGCTCGCAGAAGCTTACCACCGATCGGGGTCGGATTCGCGGACTCAACATAACGAGGCCCGCATAACGGGCCTCGTCCGGCATCTACATGCGCATTTCCTGCTCCAGCTCCGTCAGGCTCTGCTGGAAGGAACGGCGTGCGAAAACGCGCTGCATGTAGTCCTCGATCGCCTGCGCATTGTCGCCCAGCTCGATGCCATAGACCGGCAGCCGCCAGAGGATCGGCGCGATGCTGCAATCGACGAGCGAAAATTCGTCCGACAGGAAAAATGGACGTGCGCCGAAGAGCTCCACGCTCTGCAGAATGCTTTCGCGAAGCAGCTTCCTCGACTTGGCGCCGAGACGGCCATCGGAAAGATCGGCCTCCTCCGCCAGTGAGTACCAGTCCGTCTCGATGCGGAACAGCGCGAGACGAAACTGCGCCCGGGTGACCGGATCCACAGGCATGAGCGGCGGATGCGGAAAGCGTTCGTCGAGGTATTCGATGATGACGCGCGAGTCGTACAGCGTGAGATCGCGATCGACCAGCGTCGGTACCGTGTGGTACGGATTCAGGTCCATCAAGTCCTCGGGCAAGTCCGGCCCGGTGACGTTGGCGATCTCGATGTTGATATTTTTCTCAGCCAGCACCAGTCGGGTGCGGTGGCTGTGGATATCGGTCGGCCGTGAGAACAGCGTCATGACCGAGCGGCGATTAGCAATTACAGCCATTAGGTAACGTCCTTCCAGATCTGCTTCTTCAACATCCGTGCGAGTATCAGGAAGAACCCGAGGAAAATAAGTACCCAGACGCCGAGCGTGCGACGCTCCGAACGCATCGGCTCCGCGATGTACGCGAGGAAATTCGTCGTGTCGCGGACGAACTCGTCGAATTCCTCGGGCGACAACGTCCCGACGGTGGCGTACTCGAGATGCATTGAACCCGATGCGGCTTCGCCGCTCTCGTCATCATGAGTTTCGTAGACGGCCCGCTGATACCCCTGCAACTCACCCAGCACGTGCGGCATGCTGGTGCCTGCGAGAACGGTGTTGTTGACACCGGTCGGGCTGCCGGGCTCGAGGTAGAAACCCTTCAGGAAGTTGTAGATGTAGTCGGCACCCTTGGAGCGCGCGATCAATGACATGTCCGGCGGTGGCGTGCCGAACCAGCGCTCCGCGTCGCTCGTGCGCATGGAGGCGTTGATCGTCTCGAAGGTCTTCTCGGCGTTGAACATCAGATTGTCGACGAGCTGCTCCTCGCTGAGCTCGAGATCTTCACCGATGGTGCTGAAGCGAACGTACTGCGCGGAATGACACCCGGAGCAGTAGTTCATGAAGTTGCGCGCACCGCGCTGCAGCGAGTTGACGTTGCCCGGATCGATGTTCGCCGGCTCGAGGTCGCCTCCGCCACCAGCGGCGTTCGCCGTCATCGAGATCGCGAGGGCGGCCGTTGCCGCGAGGATTCTCATGCTGAGCTTACCCATGGTAGACCACCCTGTCCGGAACCGGCTTGGTTTTGTCGATCGTCGTGTAGTACGGCATCAGGATGAAGAACAGCAGGTACAGAACGGTAAATATCTGTGCCATGCGGACGTAGATGCCTTCGGCAGGCTGCAGGCCGAGCCAGCCGAGTGTGATGAAGCTGACAACGAAAACGCTGAGCGCCGTCTTGTACATCCAGCCGCGGTAGCGGATGGAGCGCACCCTGGAACGGTCGAGCCATGGCAGCAGCAATGGCAATAGCACCGCGAGCGCCATGAGCATCGCACCGCCGAGCTTGGACGGCACGGCGCGCAGGATCGCGTAGAACGGCGTGAAGTACCAGACCGGAGCGATGTGTTCCGGCGTCGCACGCATGTTCGCCGGCTCGAAGTTCGCATGCTCGAGGAAGTAACCGCCCATCTCCGGCGCGAAGAACACCACAGCCGAGAAGATCATCAGGAAGACGATGATGGCCACGAGATCCTTCGACGTGTGATACGGGTGGAAAGCGACACCGTCGAGCGGAACGCCGTCGGGCCCCTTATTCTCCTTGATCTCGATACCGTCCGGGTTGTTGGAGCCGACTTCGTGCAGCGCGACGATGTGCACGAACACGAGCCCGATCAGTGCCAGCGGCAGCGCGATCACGTGCAGCGCAAAGAACCGGTTCAGCGTGATGTCCGAGATCGAGTAGTCGCCGCGAATGAATTCGACGATTGCATCGCCGATCCCCGGGATCGCGCCGAACAGCGAGATGATCACCTGCGCGCCCCAGTAGGACATCTGTCCCCACGGCAGCAGGTAGCCTGCGAACGCTTCGGCCATCAGGACGAAGAAGATCAGCATGCCAATGATCCAGATGAGCTCCCGCGGCTTCTTGTAGGAACCGTAGAGCATCGCCCTGAACATGTGCAGGTACACGACGATGAAGAAGAACGACGCTCCGGTCGAATGCATGTAGCGAATCAGCCAGCCCCATTCGACGTCGCGCATGATGTACTCGACCGACGCAAACGCCTCGGCCGCCGACGGCTTGTAGTTCATCGTCAGGAACAGGCCGGTAATCAGCTGAATGAACAGCACGACGAAGGCCAGCACGCCGAACACGTACCAGATGTTGAAGTTTTTGGACGCGTAGTACTCAGTGACGTGGTACTTCAGCGTCTTGGTCATCGGGAAGCGATCGTCGATCCACTTCAGAAAGCCGCCCTGTGGGGTGCCTACCTCTGCCTCAACTGTTGCCATTAAGCTGCTCCGGTGTCCTGACCGATGAGGATCAGGTCGTCTCTGACGAATCGATGAGGAGGAACGCGAAGATTGGTCGGTGCCGGGACGCCCGAGTAGACGCGGCCCGCGAAATCGAACTTCGAGCCGTGGCAGGGACAGAAGAACCCGCCGAAGAACTGATCGGTGATGTCGACCTCGAACTTCTCGATCGGTGCACAGCCGAGGTGCGTGCAGGAACCCTCGACGACGAGAAACTCGGGCCTGAGCGAGCGCGTGGCGTTGGCCGTGTAGTCGGGCTGCTCGGATTCCGCACTATCCGGATCGCTGAGATCGGCCTCGTTCGCGGCGAGGCGCTCGAGCATCGCTTCTGTGCGACGCAGCACGAACACCAGCTTGCCGCGCCAGAGCACCCGCACCATCTCACCGCCCGCGAGGGCGCCGACCGGAACTTCGACCGGGGCGCCGAGCGCCTGCGCTCGTGCGCTCGGCTTCAGCGAGGAAATGAACGGCACCGATACCAGCACCACTCCGGCCAGACCGGTCACTCCGGTCGCGACGGACAGAAAATGACGTCGGTTCTGATCAATCTGATCCATGTCGTCGTCGGTCATCAGGCACTCCTATACGCCCGGCTGCAGAAAGTCTGATCAGCGGTTAATCCGCTCGTTTGAAAATCAGGCTTGCCGTCAGCGCGTATTTGCTTTATTTCGAAACTGATGGATTTGCAGCAACCCCGTGTTACCGTCAGGATGGCGGCAGCCGCTTGGGACTGTGCGGGAATCCGCCGCATTATACACGGGGGCTAACGAAGTTGGCTAGATGCCAGCAGCTCCGAACGTTTGGATTGGTATCGGGTCATTCAGGTGAAATCGGCACTCGTCTTCCTGCTGCAGTCGATCGTCGTGGGACTGGCGGTCGCCTTCCTCGTCGTGCTGCTGCGCCCGGACCTCCTGCCGGCCATCGGCAACGACACCGTCGCGCCCCCGATGAGCTATGCCGATGCAGTCGATCTCAGCGCCCCGGCGGTCGCCAACGTCTACACCAAGCGGCTCGTGGCCGTCGCCGACGAGGAGACCGGCCGCACCCGGTTCCGGGTCAGCACCAATTTCGCCTCGGCGGTCATCATCGACGCCGAGGGCTACCTGGTCACGAACTATCACGTCGTCGCCGATGCCTCCGAGATCCGCGTGCAGCTCTCGGACGGCCGGATCCTGGAGCCGGAACTCGTCGGTGTGGACGTCGAGACGGACCTGGCGCTTCTGAAGGCCGATGCGGGGACCCTGCCGGCCATTCCGCTCGGTTCGTCGGCCCAGCTCAGGATCGGTGACGTCGTACTCGCCATCGGCAATCCCTACGGGCTGACCAAATCCGTGACCCAGGGCATCGTCAGCGCCACTGGCCGCGGGCTGCTCGATCTGGTGACTTTCGAGAACTTCATCCAGACCGATGCGGCCATCAATGCCGGCAACTCGGGCGGCGCGCTGGTCAACGCCCGCGGCGAGCTGGTCGGCATCAATACCGCCGTGCTGGCGCAGGACTCGAGTACCGAGGGGATCGGCTTCGCAATCCCCGTGGACCTGGTCCGAGGCGTCGTCGACCAGATCAAGCTCCACGGCCGGGTGATACGCGGCTGGTTGGGACTCCAGCCCGACGATCTGACATCGGCGGAACGGCAGTCGCTCGGACTCGACAATCAGACGGGCATCCTGCTCGTGTCGCTCGATGCCGGCGGTCCCGCCGACCTCGCGGGCCTGAGACGGGGCGACGTGATTTTGTCGATCAACGGCGAAGCCATCGTCAACTACCGTCAGGCGCTGTTGATCACCGCCGGGACGACGCCGGGCGAAACGCTGGAGATCGTGGGAATACGGGACGGCGAGCGCTTCAGCACCACCGCGGTGACGGCGGAGCGGCCGGCAACGGATCCTTTCCCCCGTCCCTAGCAGCGCTTTGCCGCGGATTCGGCGGCGGGACTAGTTGTTCACCCGGCGGATCGTGGCGCCGAGCCGGCCGAGCTTCTCCTCGATCCGCTCGTAGCCGCGGTCGACGTGATAGATGCGATCGACGAGCGTTTCCCCCTCGGCCGCCAGACCGGCCAGCACCAGCCCGGCCGACGCGCGCAGATCGGTCGCCATCACCGGCGCCGCCGTGAGCCGATCGACGCCCTTGATGATCGCGGTATGCCCTTCCAGTTGGATATCGGCGCCCATGCGCTGTAGCTCCAGTACGTGCTGGAAGCGATTTTCGAAGATGGTCTCGCTGATCGTCGCGACACCCTCGGCCACGGCGTTCAGCGCGCAGAACTGAGCCTGCATATCGGTCGGAAAGGCCGGGTATGGGGCCGTGCGAATATCCACCGCGGTGGGCCGCCTGCCGTGCATGTCGAGTTCGATCCAGTCGTCGCCCACGTTGATCTCCGCGCCGGCCTCACCCAGCTTGATCAGAACGGCCTCGAGGGTATCCGGCGCGGCGCCTTCCAACCGCACCTTGCCGCCGGTCATCGCGGCTGCAACGAGATACGTGCCCGCCTCGATCCGGTCGGGCAGCACGCTGT
Organism: Woeseiaceae bacterium; assembly: GCA_965232445.1. Classification (GTDB taxonomy): domain Bacteria; phylum Pseudomonadota; class Gammaproteobacteria; order Steroidobacterales; family Woeseiaceae; genus UBA1847. Next base: position 112,347 of record OZ246973.1, read on the forward strand.
GCTCGCCGCCGCCAAGCGACTCCACGCCCTGCACGGTGATCGTGCTACTCCCCGCTCCTTCGATCTTCGCCCCCAGCGTCGTCAGAAACGCCGCCAGATCGGTCACCTCCGGCTCGCGCGCCGCGTTCTCGAGGACGGTCTCGCCGTCGGCGAGCACGGCCGCCATCAGCAGATTCTCCGTACCGGTTACGGTGACGGTATCGAAAACGACGTGCGCCCCTTTCAGGCGGTCGGCGCGGGCCTTGATGAACCCGTTCTCCACGGTGACGTCGGCACCCATCGACTGCAAACCTGCGACGTGCAGATTGACCGGCCGGGCACCGATGGCGCAGCCGCCCGGCAGTGACACGTCGGCATGCCCGAAACGGGCGACCAGCGGGCCGAGCACCAGAATCGACGCGCGCATGGTCTTGACCAGCTCGTACGGCGCCTCGAAGCTGGCCACCTCGCCGGCATCGACTTCGACATTGAGCCGGTCATCGACCGTCACCTGGACACCCATCATTTGCAGCAGCGACAACGTCGTCGTGACGTCCTTCAAATGCGGGACATTGCGGACGGTGACCGGTTCGCTGGCGAGCAGCGTGCCGGCCAGGATGGGCAGCGCGGCATTCTTCGCGCCGGACACCTGGACGCTGCCGGCGAGCGAGGTACCGCCCTTGATGAGGAGCTTATCCACTGCCGATCAACTCCCGGACGATTCCGCCGACCACTCGTCCGGCGTAAAGGCGCGGATCGACAGCGCATGAATCTCGTTGCCAACCAGCGACCCGAGCGTCTTGTAGACGAGCTGATGGCGCGCCAAGGGCCGCCGCCCCTCGAATTCGCTGGCGACCACGAGCGCCTCGAAATGCGTGTTGTCGTCGCTCGCCACGCGGACGACGGCGTTGTCGAAGCCGGCCTCGATCATGTGCTGGATTTCTGCGGGCTGCATGTTGGGCTGTCCTTTTGGGAAGGCCGCGGATTCTACCGCAACGGCCAGCGGCCTGTGGAGATTCGCTCGCCCGCAGGGCAGGCGGAAGTCCCGCCCCCGATTCCGGGCCGCGGACCCGATTTGGCGCTCGCCGAAGCCCAGGACCCAGGTCCCACAAGCCGGCTGGCCGATTGTGTATGATACGCGGCTCGGCAAGGGCCGCTGGCCCGTTTAGGCCCGGTATTTCAGGCCTTTAGACCGACACTTTTCGCACCGACCATTTTCTCTCCGACGGTATGACTTGGACGATCTTTGAGGTACTTGCCGGCTTCGTGCTGCTGATCTGGGGCGCGGACCGCTTCGTGCACGGCGCCGCAGCGACCGCCCGCAACGCCGGTGTGTCGCCACTCCTGATCGGCCTGACAATCGTGGCATTCGCCACGTCGGCGCCGGAGATACTGGTCTCTGCCGTCGCCGCCTTCCGAGGAGAACCGAGCCTTGCCGTCGGCAATGCGATCGGCTCCAACATCATCAATATCGGTCTTGTGCTCGGCGTAACGGCGATGTTGCAGCCCATCGAAATGCGCTCGGCGACGCTGCGCCGGGAGATGCCGGCCCTGCTGGCGGTGACGCTACTGACGGTTTCGCTGTTCCTCGACACCTATATATCCAGGGTCGACGGTCTCGTGATGCTCGTCGGCCTGTTCATCGTGATGATCTGGCTGGCGCGGCTCGGCAGCCGATCGGTCGAAAGCGATCCGCTGGCTGCGGAATTCGAGGCCGAGATCCCGGCGGACGTGAAAACCCCGTGGGCCATCTTCTGGCTCGTCGTCGGTCTAGGCACGCTGCTGGTCGGCGCCCAACTGCTCGTCGACGGTGCGATCGAGGTCGCGACCGTGCTGGGCGTCAGCGAGGTCGTCATCGGTATCACGCTGGTCGCGCTGGGGACCAGCCTGCCCGAACTCGCCGTGTCGATCGTCAGCGTCATGAAACAGGAGCACGGGCTCGCGATCGGCAACATCGTGGGCTCGAACATCTTCAATCTGCTGGCGGTCATCGGCGTCGCCGCCACCATCCATCCGTCAACGCTGCATCCGTCCGTCCTCTCGCTGCACATGTTCGTCATGGTTGCCTTCACGCTGGTTTTGTTCGCGATGACCTACGACTACGACGGCAAGAGCGAGCTTTCCCGCGTCGAGGGCTTCGCGCTGTTCGGCGCCTACGCCGCGTATACCTCCTACGTCGTCGTCCAGAGCCTCTAAAGCGTTTAAACTAGGCCCGTGGTGGAGATGAGCAACGAAGAGCTGCTCGCGCTCGCGCGCGAAACGCTGGCGATCGAATCGCGCGCGGTCAGCGAGGTCAGTTCCCGCCTGAGCGACGCGTTCGCCGAGGCCTGCCGGCTGTGCATGGCTACGCCCGGACGAGTCGTCGTGACCGGCATGGGCAAGTCCGGCCACATCGCCACGAAGATCGCGGCGACCCTCGCCAGTACCGGCACCCCGGCGTTCTTCATGCATCCGGCCGAAGCCAGTCACGGTGATCTGGGCATGATCACCGCGCACGATCTTTTGCTCGCGATCTCCTACTCGGGCGAGACGGACGAGGTGGTCACGATACTGCCGCTGGTCAAGCGCATGGGCGCGCACCTGATCACGATGACCGGCAAGCCGACGTCGACGCTGGCGCGCGCGGCTGACGTCCATCTCGATGTCGCGGTCAGCGAAGAAGCGTGTCCGCTGAACCTGGCGCCGACCGCAAGCACGACCGCGACGCTGGCAATGGGCGATGCCCTCGCCGTCGCGCTCCTGAAAGCCCGCGGCTTCACCGCAGAGGATTTTGCACGCTCCCACCCGAGCGGTAGTCTCGGCAAGCGTCTGCTGCTCCGCGTACAGGACGTGATGCGCAAGGACGGAGACGTTCCCGCCGTCGGGCCCGACGTCGCGCTGCGCGACGGGCTCATGGAGATGACCGAAAAGGGACTGGGCATGACCGCGATCGTCGACGATGACGGGCGCATCCTCGGCATCTTCACGGACGGCGACCTACGCCGCGCGCTCGACGATGGCGCCGACATTCGCTCGACACCCATGCGCGACGTCATGCACGCGAATTGCAAGACGACGCCGTCGGAGGTTCTCGCCGCCGAGGCGGTGAACGTCCTCGAGGAAAACAAAATCACGTCGCTGCTGGTGGCCGACGATGACGGCCGCCTGATCGGCGCACTCAATATCCACGACCTCTTCCGCGCAGGCATCATGTGACTGACTCAGACGCACCGAACCCGCTGGCCGGAATCCGTCTCGTCGCTTTCGACATCGATGGCGTGTTCACGGACGGCCGTTTCTACCTGTCCGATGACGGCATTGAGTCGAAGGCGTTTTCGACGCAGGACGGTTTCGGTGTTCGCCAGCTGCTGAAGGCAGGCATTGAGGTAGCGGTTATCAGCGGACGGCACTCCGCGGCCGTCGAGAAGCGGATGGCCGAACTCGAAGTCCCGCACGTGATCCTCGCATGTTCCGACAAGACGGCTGCGTTCGACGCTCTGGCCGAATCGCTCGGTATCACAGCGGAAGAAGCCGCCTTCGTCGGCGACGACATTCCGGACCTGCCGCTGTTGAGTAAGGTCGGCTACTCGATCGCCGTCGCCAATGCGGTATCCGCCGTACGCGAGTACTGCGACTACACCACGGAGCGATCCGGCGGCGCCGGCGCCGTGCGCGAGGTTTGCGAACTCGTTTTGGCGGCGATCAGCGAGGAGCCTCGATGAGCCCGCGGCTGGTCGTCGTGCTGACGCTGCTCACCGCGGCGGCACTCTACAGCTGGTACCTCGCGAGGAGCGAGCAGGACGACGAGGCGGATCGGCTGCAGGTCGAGCGAGAGCACTTCGGCTACTACCTGAGCTCGGCACGCATCCTCGGGACTGGCCCGGACGGCAGTCTGCTGTACGAGATCGAAGCCGTTCGCGCGGAACAACGGAGCGACGACCGGATCGAATTCTCTGACGTGCGCATCAACTACTCACCGGAGAGCGACGTACCGTGGACCATCTTCGCCGACACGGCGACCATCTTCCCGAACGAGCACCGCGTTCTGCTCGCCGGCCATGTCCGAGCGGTCAGCGACGAGGGCTTCTCGGGCGACGAGACGGAGATCCGCACACCGGTACTGGAGTTCGACCCGCAGGCCTACGTGGCGGAGACCGAGGCGCGAGTACAGATACGAATCGGCTCGCGCAGCCTGACGGCGACCGGCATGCTAGCATCGCTCAACGACAACCGACTGGAACTCCAGTCCAACGTCAGTGGACGGTTCATCCCCTGAGGCCGGACATGACCCGCTTACTCCCGATCATTGCTGTCATCGCGCTTCTGGCAGCGGCACCCGTCTCGGCCCAGGCGCCGGACCTGCGGCTGCCTGTCATCGTCGATGCAGAGAGCACCGACTACGACGGCAGGACGTCGATGACGATGTTTACGGGCCTGCGCCTGACGCAGGGCAACATCGGCATCGTCGCGGACCTTGCGCAGACCAATCGCATGGACTTCGACGACAGCATCTGGCAGTTCTCGGGCAATGTTGCCTTCGACATCGAGGAAGGCCGCGTGACCTGCGACTCCGCGGACCTCCAGTTTTCGGAGTTCCAGCTGCAGGTCGCCACGATCACGGGCTCGCCGGCCACCTTCGAGTTCCGCCGGCTGGATACCGATCAGATTACCTATGCCGAAGCCAATCGTCTCTACTACGACGTTGTTGCCGGCACCATCGAGTTTTCCGGCGATGCGACGATTACCGAAGGCGGCAACGTGATCGCTTCCGAAACCCTGGTCTACAACTTCCGCGAACAGCGAATAAGCGCGTCCGGCAACGGCGAAGATCGAGTAACGGTGACCTACACACCGCCGGAGGCTGACGACGACGCGAGCGGTAGCCTCGAGCCGGAAACCGGGGACGAAAACAGCGACCCCGCGGCGGACGACTCTGCACCTTCCGATGATGCTGCCACCGACGACGACAGCGAAGCGCCGGGCCCGGAGGACGGCGCCGAATGAGCATACTGAGCGTCCAGGACATCTCGAAGAGCTACAAACTCCGCAAAGTCGTCAAAAGCCTGTCCCTGGAGATCAAGAGCGGCGAGGTCGTGGGCCTGCTGGGCCCGAACGGCGCCGGCAAGACAACCGCCTTTTACATGATCGTCGGCCTTATCGCGGCCGACAACGGCAACATCCTTCTCGACGGTCAGGACCTGACCGCGAAACCGATGCACGCTCGCGCGCGCCTGGGCCTCGGCTATCTGCCACAGGAGGCGTCGATTTTCCGCAAGCTCTCGGTCGAAGCGAACATCCTCGCGATCCTCGAAACGAGAAGCGATCTGGATCGCGCCGGCCGTGAGGAAGAGCTGGAGAAGCTGCTGGACGAACTGCACGTGGGGCATGTCCGCACGAGCCCCGGAATCGCGCTGTCCGGTGGCGAACGGCGCCGCGTAGAGATTGCCCGCGCGCTCGCGGCCAATCCGCTGTTCGTTCTGCTGGACGAGCCGTTCGCCGGCGTGGACCCCATCTCGGTCCTCGACATTCAGCGGATCATCCGGCACCTGTGCGAGCGCGACATCGGCGTCCTGATCACGGACCATAGCGTCCGGGAGACCCTCGGAATCTGCGGACGAGCCTATATACTGAGTGATGGGAGCCTGATTGCTTCCGGTTCCCCGGAGGAGATTCTGGAGAATCAGCACGTACGTGAGGTGTATCTCGGACAGGAATTCAAGCTCTGAGGCATACTGCAAACGTCTGGGAACGGCTAACCAATGCTTAAACCGTCACTGCAGCTAAAACTTGGGCAAACGCTGACGATGACGCCGCAGCTACAGCAGGCTATCCGCCTGCTGCAACTGCCGGTCCTCGACCTGAATGCACAGATTCAGGACGCTCTCGAAGAGAACATAATGCTCGAGATGGAGGACCTCCCGGACGTCCCCCGCACGAGTTCCGAGTCCACCGTCGAGATCGAGACGATCAAGGCCGAAGAGACGTGGACGACCCGCTCAAGCTCGGATCGCGGTTCCGACTCCGGCTGGAGCGGCGAAGGCCGGCCAATCAACGAATTCGAGGACGAGTCCGGCAAGACGCTGCGTGAGCACCTGCTTTGGCAGCTCGAAATGGAAGACTTCACGCCGCGCGAAGCCGTCATCGGCGAAGCGCTCGTCGATGCAATCAACGATGACGGCTACCTGACCGCGAGCGTCGAGGACATCGAAGCGAGCATCGACGACGAAGTCAGCGTCGAGGAAATCGGCGCCGCGCTGGCCAAGGTTCAACGCCTCGATCCGGTGGGAGTGGGCGCCCGTACGCTGGCCGAATGCATTGTGCTGCAGCTGGTGCAGCTCGACCCGGACACCCCGGGGCTCGAGCTTGCGCGCGAGATTGCGGCCGACCACCTTGACCTCGTGGCTACCAGGGCTTACGGCGAGCTCCGCCGGTCGCTGAAGGCCTCCGAGGAGCAGCTGCACGATGCACTGGCTCTGGTTCGAGGCTGCAATCCGAAGCCCGGACAGGCCGTCAGCCCGGCGGCGGCCGAATACGTCGTGCCGGACGTCTTCGTGCGCAAGGTCGACAACCGCTGGCAAGTCGAGATCAGCCCGACGGGCGTGCCGCGGCTGTCCGTCAATCAGACCTACGCCAAGCTGCTGCGCGGCAGCGGTGACCACGCGGTGCTGCGGTCCCAGCTGCAGGAAGCGCGCTGGCTCATTCGCAGCCTCGAGATTCGCAACGAGACGCTGCTCAAGGTCGCGACCTGCATCGTCACCCGGCAGACGGAGTTTCTCGAGCACGGCGACGAAGCGATGAAGCCGATGGTGCTCAAGGACGTCGCCGAGGAGATCGGCATGCACGAGTCGACGATCTCGCGCGTCACGACCAACAAGTACATGCATACGCCGCGCGGCGTCTTCGAATTCAAGTACTTTTTCTCCAGCCATCTCTCCAGCGCCAACGGCGAGGACCAGTCGTCCACCTCCGTTCGCGCGAAGATCCGCAAGCTGATCGGCGCCGAGAATCCGGCCAAACCGCTGAGCGATAGCAAGATCGCCAACCTCCTCGCCGAGCAGGGAATCAAAGTTGCCAGACGCACGGTCGCCAAGTACCGTGAGTCAATGAACATCGCGTCATCGAGTGAGCGCAGACAACGCCCGGTGACCTGAAGGAGCACGATGCAGCGAAAGACACTATCGCCGAATCGCCCAAAGGAGGACCCCACGCTGCACGTGACGTGACGGAGCCGTGGGAGGTGATACGAGCGCTACGTTTCGTCTACCCGCGGGAAGAAAGAAACACGGGAGACGATTATGCAAATGAATGTTTCAGGCCATCACATTGATGTAACGGATTCGCTGAGAGGATACGTCGAGTCCAAGTTCGAACGGCTGGAACGTCATTTTGACATCGTGTCGGATGTCCACTGCATACTGACGGTGGAGAAATTGCGGCACAAGGCAGAAGCGAAGGTGAACGTCACCGGCGGCACGATCTTCGCGGAGGCCACCGAAGAAGACATGTATGCGGCTATCGACGGTCTTGTCGACAAGCTCGATCGCCGCGTTCGAAAACACAAGGAAAAGCTGGTCGACCACCATGCGCGCGATAACAACAAGCGCCAGTTCGGCTGACCGGCAAGCCTAAACACTGCCCGCGTGGCGACCGCCACGCGGGCCCCGACACTCACCGACACTCATGGCGCTTGCAGAAATCATCAATCCTGAGAGCGTGCTCTGCAATGCGCATGCGCGCAGCAAGAAGCACTGTCTCGAAATCCTGAGCGAGCTGCTCGTGCGGCCAACGCCGGAGATTCCGGCCGATGCCGTCTTCGAAAAGCTCGTCGAACGCGAACGGCTGGGCTGCACCGGCCTGCGCATGGGCGTGGCATTCCCGCACTGCCGTATCGAGGGACTCGAGGAAAGCTGTGCCGCGATGATCCGGCTCTCGGAGCCGATCGACTTCGACTCGGCGGATGGCGAACCCATCGATCTCGTCATCGGTCTTCTCGTGCCGAGCGAACTCGACGAGGAGCACTACGCGGACGTCAAGATGATCACCTGCATCCTCGGAGACGAGGCCTTGCGCAGCAACCTGCGCAACGCCAGCACCAGCAACGAACTTTACGAGACATTGATTGCCGGCTGCGGCAACCTCGCCCCGGCGGACCCGATCGCGGCGCAGGGGCCCTGACGGCCCGCACCCTTCGCTGACTGCCAATGGCTGCTCACAATCGACTGATTATCGTCAGTGGCCTGTCGGGCTCCGGCAAGACTGTGGCCCTTCATGTCCTCGAAGACATCGGCTACTACTGCATCGATAACCTCCCTGCTTCACTGCTCGAATCGGCCGTCGACGAAGTCGCTCGCGTCGACGAGGAACAGGGCCTGATGCTCGCGGTCGGAATCGACGCACGTAATCCGGGCCAGGATCTGGAGGCGCTGCCGGGCCTCGTCGCGGGCTTCCGCGAGCGCGACATCATGACCGAGGTCCTGTTCCTCGCGGCGGACGACGAGACGCTGCTGCGCCGCTATAGCGAATCGCGCCGCCGGCACCCTCTGGCCGAGGAAGGAGCCGCGCTGCGGTCGGCGATCCGCGAGGAGCGCAAACTGCTCGCCGAGGTGATCAATTCTGCTGACCTGATTGTCGACACGACGCGAACGAGCATCTACGAACTCGGCGACCTCATCCGCGGCCGCGTGGACCGGCGGCAGAAGAACCAACTGGCGGTGCTGGTCGAATCATTCGGCTTCAAGAACGGTATTCCGGCCGACGCCGATTTCGTCTTCGATCTCCGGTCGCTGCCGAATCCCTACTGGACCATGGAACTCCGCGGTCTGACCGGGCAACACAGCGAGGTCCAGGATTTTCTGGAACGCCAGCCGGCGTTCGTCACGATGCACGACGACATCCTGACGTTCCTGGGCCGCTGGATCCCGCACTACCGCGAGCAAAGCCGCGGCTATCTGACGGTCGCTATCGGCTGCACCGGCGGACAGCATCGGTCGGTGTACATGGTTGAGAAACTGGCCGCATCGTTGCAGGATCGCGATGAGCCCGTCAGGACTCGCCACAACGAACTGCCGACACCCTCCTAAGTACGGGAACGAACAAGGGGCCGCCGAAGCGCATGGAAACCGGGGATCACACCCAGGCCAATCTGGCACTGCTGCGCGAAAGGCTCGACAGCGGGCGTATGCGCTCGGCGCGCATCATGGTCAACAGCATGCACCCGGCGGAACTCGCTCGGCTGCTGGAGTCGCTGCCGCGCAATCAGCGCGCCGTGCTGTGGGACATGGTCGGGCCGGACCTCGAGGGCGACGTACTCGTCGAACTCGCTGACGAGGTCAGTGACGACCTGATCGACAGCATGCGGACCGAGGAGTTGATCCTCGCCGCAGAGGGCATGGAGGCCGATGACCTGGCCGACCTGCTGGCGGACCTTCCCGAAGCCGTCACGCGCGAAGTCCTGCAGTCGCTGGACACCACCGACCGTGAGCGCGTTCAGCAGGTTCTGGCCTACGACGAAGACACCGCCGGCGGCCTGATGAACGTCGACATCGTCACGGTCCGGCCCGACGTGACGCTCGAGGTCGTCGCACGCTATCTGCGCGCACACGGCGAAATGCCCGACGGCACGGACTCGATCTTCGTCGTCAACCGCAACAACGAGTACCTCGGCTCGCTCTTCCTGTCGCGAGTGCTGATCACCGATCCGGAGGAACTCGTCTCTGCCGTCATGTCCACGGACGTATTGCCGATCCCCGCGCATACGCCTTCGACGCAGGTTGTCTGGGAATTCGAGAACCGGGATCTTCTGTCCTCCCCGGTCGTTGACGAGAACCATCGCGTCGTCGGACGAATTACGGTGGATGACGTCGTCGACGTGATCCGTGACGAGGCCGAGCACTCGCTCATGAGCGCCGCCGGCCTCGGCGAGGAAGACGACATGTTCGCGCCGGTCGTCAAGAGCGCAACCCGGCGGGCGATCTGGCTGGGCGTGAATCTCGCAACAGCGTTTCTTGCGGCGGCGGTCGTGGACCAGTTTCAAACGACGATCGACAAGATCGTTCTGCTCGCGGTTCTAATGCCCGTCGTCCCGAGCATGGGCGGGGTCGCGGGCACGCAGTCACTCACGATCATCACCCGCGCGATCGCCCTCGGTCAGATCGACAAGACGAATGCGCGGGGAATACTCCGCAAGGAACTCGCGGTAGGCCTGTTCAACGGCGCTTGCTGGGCGCTCGTCGTCGCGACGGCAACGTTCCTATGGTTCGGTGACTGGCGCATCGGCGGCGTGATCGGCGCAGCCTTGATCATCAATCTCGTCGTCGCCGCCGTCTCGGGCTTCTCGATCCCACTCGCACTCAAGCGGCTGAGGATCGATCCGGCGCTGGCTGGCGGTGTGGTGCTCACCACCGTCACCGACGTCGTCGGCTACGCCGCCTTCCTCGGGCTCGGCGCCTTGTTGCTTCTCTAGCGCTTCAGACCTCAGCCAGGCGCTTCGCCTGCCGGGCGATTTCTTCCAACTGCGTTCGGACGAAGGCAATGTCGTCCGACTCGGTTGCGTCCTTGTCACGCATGGCGGCAATGTTGGCCGACGATCGATCGAAGGCCTCCAGCGCCGCGGCATTCTGATCCAGCATCTCTCTGACGGATGCCAGCTGCCGGTCGCGAACGTCATCGGAATCCGACTGCGACGCGACTTTGAGCGCGTCGCCGGTCCGGCTCAGGTGCTCCACGACCTTCAGGAAGAAGTCGTTCGCAATTCCGTGGATACGCGCATAGGCCAGTTCGCTCCTGGTCAACTTCCGATCGAGCACCTCGAGAAAGAGTTCGAACTTGTCGTGAATCCGGCCGAACTGCGACAGCGCTTCCGCCGCGAGGTCGCCTGCCGCCTCCTTCGCCGGCAGGCGATTTGCAAGGTCGAAGAGATCGGCGCGGATCTCGCCCTCACGCCGTTTCCGGCTGCGTTCGACGGCATCGTCGACGGCCTCAACGAAGCGGCGCGAGTACTCGGCGTAGCGAAATCGATACGCGATCAGGAAGCCGGACGGAATCAGCAGCAGCCCGGCAATCGGCAGTATCGGGATCGCCGATACGGCAAGCCCGGCTGCCACGATCGCCAGTCCGGCGGCCGCCGTACCGAGGCTGACGGGGCTCAGGCTCGCCTGCCGCGCCACCTGCTTGCGGACGACGGCGCGGGTCAGCCGAATCTCGCTCAGGTCCCTGGTCACGCGCTGCTACTCAATCGCCTACTTCCACACACTCTGCCGCTCCGAGATGCGCTGTCGCTGGTTCACCCAAGCTGAGACTCGCGCCTTCAACAGCCGCCTTCGCCCGGCCGCCGTGCGAGTATAGATTGCCTCGCAACGGCCGATGGTCTTCTTCCAGTGCCTGAGCAGAACTTCGACCTTGTCCTTGGTGCCCAACACGCCTGGCACCGAGAAATAGTCGCCCTCGTCTCTTCGGGCCTTGCGCGGATCGCGGCTCTTGCGGAAGACGAGGTAGCGCGGATTGTCCACCGGATCGAGTAGTTCTTCGAGACTCCGGATGAAGACGTCCGACTCGTACAAGGAACAGCCGTGAATGGTCGATACGCCCTGCTCTTCGCCCAGCGGCCCATAGTGCAATTCGAGTTCGTCGATCGGCGTCTTGATGATCCCGAGTTCGCAAAGCGTCGCCAGCAGGACCTCCGATACCCGTCCAAGCGCGACCGGTCCCATGCCCAGTCTCAAGACCTGCCACCAATCCTTCACGAGTTTGTCGAATCTGAAGGTGCTGCCGAACACGGCAAGGGCGATTCCGTGCAGAACGAGGGCCTGCGGGGCGAAGATCGCATGCAGCGGAAAACTGACGGCCGCGAATGCCGAATACCCCGCCAGCGCGCCGACCGCCTCGAACGTGCGACCACGCGGATGCTTGACGACGTTCAGCGTGACCATCGAGCGATTGCCGACGCTGACCTCCTCGATAAGTCCGTGGCGGCGCGCCGTGGCCGGAGGCACCAGCGCTCGCTGCCAGCGCTCGTGGATGTCATCGCGCTTTGCCGATAGTTCCATGGACCGGTCGTTCAGCGCCTCGAGCACGTGGATGGCCCAGCGCCGCGGGATCGGGAACAAGCGCTTCAGGCCGCTCATGATCTTGTCTTCGCTATTGCTCAGGCCCTCGAAGGCGGAGAAGCGCCGTTTGAGCTTCTGAAAATCGGAACCGCCGTCGATCGAGTCCGGTTCAATGCAGACGAGATGCCAGATGCTCGACACCTTGCGCGGCGCCTCGGCGTGAATCCGTATCGCGCGGCCGCGAACCTGATTGGTCTGCACGTAAGTCGACGACGCGCTTGCCATCAGTAGCGTGTTCGTCGCCGGCGCATTCCATCCCTCGCCCAGCAGAGCGACAGTGCCGACGATCGTTCTCACGTGGCCTCGATTGAACAACTCGGTCACGGACCCGACGATCACCTGGCGTGTCGCGTCGTCGAGATTCAGCACCACGTAGCCACTGTCGGACAGCATGGGTACGCAGCGCGGTGTCCGGATGTCCGGGTCCCGCCGCCGCATCGCCTTCTCCAGAGGTGCAACCAGCGCGGCCGGGAGAACCACGAGGCTGCCGGTCAGCAGCGCCAGCGGCACCGTACCGCCGTGTTTTTCGCGGATGGACTCGAAAATCGGCACGGCTCCCAGCCGGCGGCTCTTCACCCGATGTTCGTGCGTTTGCAGGAATTCCTTGCGGACGTAGTCGGTGAGGATGACCATGCGGAGTTCGTCACCCAGATTGCGATTCTCCAGCTCGAAGATGGAGAGCGAGTTCGCGAGCTTACTCTCGCTGTTGCGCAGCGACTTGTCCAGACTCGAGTTCTCGGCAAGCGACACCCGGCGGCGTTCCATTGCGTGCATGGTCGATAGTCGCTTCCGCAGCTCCTTGCGAAAGGCCTTGCTCGCATCGTAGCGCTCGCTGTCATCAGCCATCATGTCGCTCAGGAGGATCTCGAACCACTCGTTCGATGGGGAAGGTACCCGTCGCCTGGCGACGCCGAGAAAATCCCTTTGCGGCTCACAGTCGAAACCCAGCGCGGTCAGGAAGATTACGTGTGAGGCGAAGACCTGCGGCTGGTCGAGAATGTCCGCCTGATGCTGCTCATCGTCGAAATTGCTCACCCAGGGGTGACCGAGCAGCGCGCGCGACAATTCTTCCGATTCGAGGAGCCACTCCTTCAGTTCCTCGACCTGGCGCCTGAACAAACGGATGCTCCGCTCTTCTTCCTCCGACGGCCGGCAGAAATAGACGAAGTCCTGGTGCGGGCAGAGATTTCCCTCCCTGACGAGCTCCGGAACCGAGACGATCGAGTCGATCGGGCCGCACATCTCGAAGTAGCGATTCCATTCGCGCGCGGGAACGTCGTAGGGCGGCGTCGCGGTAAGCGACACTGTCCGAACCGAGCTCAGCTGCTCCTTGAGCTGTACGAGCACTTTCCACCACTCGTTCCGCAGGTGGTGCGCCTCGTCCAGCACCAGCACCTCGAAGTCGGTGAAATCGGCGATGCCCCTTTCCCGATTCTTCGCGGCCGAGTGCAGCGACTGGTAAGTGGCGACGGTCATGAGCGCGGGCTCGTCCAGCGAACTGCTGACCAGCGCATCCTTGCCGTCTTCGGCGGTCACGAACAATTCCTGGAAGTGATGAATCCATTGGTTGCGGACCGTCAGCGACGGCGCCAACACGAGCGTTTTTCGATTCAGCCTGCGGATGACTTCGAGACCGAGCACGGTCTTGCCGGCACCGGGTGCCGCTACCACGTGCAGGTGGTCGTCCGCCGTGTGTTCGGCCAGGTCATCGAGTACCCGCTGCTGGTAAGTCCGCCACTCGTGAACGAATCGCAGATCGGACGGAAAAGACGTCACACGTCGAGCTGGATTCTATTGTCGGATTTAGGGATCGCGTCCAGGCGCTGAATCGATTCGCCGGCTTTTTCGGTGACGACGTCGAGCTCCTGAATGGTCTGCGCCATCATCGGCAGGGCCTCGCTGCGGAAGGTCTGCAAGTCGGTAATCGCCACATCGATGTCCGCAAAAGCGGACTTCAGCGATTCGATGTCGAGCATCGCCGAGGACGCCTGCTTCTGGATCGCGGCACCCTGGTCCTTCAATTGCTCCGCCGTGCCCTCGATTAGGTCGGAGGTTGTCTTGTTCACCGAGTCGACTTTATTCAGCACCGCCTTCTGATCGGCGAGCGCGATCGCCACCGTCGCAGCAACCTGCAGCGCTCTCGACGTCACGTTGATCGCGCGATTGACGCCGCGAATCAATTCGTTGTTGTTGCGGCTGATCAGCTCCGTCGCGAGGATGCCCTGCTGATTGACAGCGAGCTGCTGCTGCAGGTCGATGATCCGTTGCCGCAACGGAAACTGTACTTCCTCGCTCAGGAATGTCTGGCGCGTATCGCCGTCGGGCAGTGCAGCGAGCCGTTCCTCCAGCTTGGCGTCGATCAATTGACCCATGCTGACTGCCTTCGCGAGCCGTCCCGTCAGCTCGCGCATCGTCTTCTGATCGTCCGCGAGAATCTCGTTGTCGCGCTTGAGCTGCTCCCGGCCGATGCCGAGCGATTTGACGATGGCGTCGATGACCGAGCGGGTGCTCTCGTAGCGGACGAAATAGCGTTTCAGTGGAGTGCCAATGAAGGGCAGATACCCCAGCATCCGCGAGAACCAGCCCGGATCGAAGTCGAACCGCCGCGGATCGGCTCGCTCGACCTCGACCTTCAGATCGGCAAGCGATGAACCGACGTCGCCCTTCGTATCGCCGCGTTCGACGATGCGGTGAATGGGCGCCTTGAGCATGTCGAGCTTCTTCGCCGACTGCTCCTGAACCGACAAGCCCAGTTCCGCCGCCGTGTTCTTGCCGGATTGCCTGGCATCGTGGTCTTCAGGATTCAGCGCGAGCAACGCGTCGACTACCTGATCGGTCTGCGCGTCGAGCTCGGGGTCGTCGGCCGCACCCGCCGCTTCGGCCTCGACGATTTCGGCTTCCGTGTCGAGCTGGTCCCTGTTGACTACGGCAAGATCGGCGCTGTCATTCTCGGTATTCACGGGTCCCCCTGTTCTCTCAGCCGGACGCGATGGCCACTTCGGCGAGGCTCTGTACACCGCGCCGCCGACACCGCACAGCCAGACCGGCTAACTGTAGCGCAGCTTCGCGAAAGATTCCGCTGGCCGAACGGCCACAGCCTCAGGGCGCGTCGCCGTGAATCGTGCTGAGATCGTGCCGCAGCCAGGTTGGTGCAAACAGTCGCGGCACGTCTTCGCCGGTCACGAAGGCCCTGAGCTCGTCCTTGACCGCCATTGCGTCGCGATAGCCGAGTTCCATCAGCTCCCGCGTAAATGCGCTTTCGAACAGGAGGTAGCTGAGCAAGCGGTTCTCGCGATGGCCGCGGCCGCCGATGCCGCGCAGCAGAATCCGCAACGCGACCGGCAATTCCTTGCGGTGACGGAAGGCGACGTCGCGCAGGTCTTCCGAAGGTACGACGACCATCGTGTCGAGCGGCCGCATCTCCTTGAGGACACCCGTGCGCTGATCCTCGGGAACCGAATCCACGAGCTGATTGATGCGCGTCATGCGTTCCAGATCCGAGTAGAGCCCGTCCATGAACAACGTGTCCAGCATGTAGCCGGCGATCTGCGCAAACGTCGGATGCGATTGCGGCTCGTCAGGGGCGGGCGCGTAGTCGACCATCTCATTACGAACACCGACGACGAGAATCCGGTCGGCGCCGAGGTGGATCACGGGGCTAAGCGGCGTCGCCTGCCGCATCGCACCGTCGCCGAAGTACTCGCCGCCGATACGCACCGGCGGAAAGATCATCGGCACGGCAATGCTCGCCATCAGGTGATCGAGATTCAGATCGGACGGCACGCCTACACGCTTGGTGCGCGACCACGGCCGGTGCTCGCTGGTCGCCTGGAAAAAGGTGGTCGAGCGGGCCGAGCCGTAGCCCGCGGCCGTGACGGCGACGGCGTCCAGCCAGTCCCGATCCAGCCCGTTACGGATCCTGGGGAAGCGGATGTTCTGGCTCAACAGCGCTCTCAACGGCGCGTTGTCGAGCAGCGATTTGGGCATGCCGACCAGTCCGCCGGTAACGATCGCCGCCAGCCAGTGCAGGCTGCTGCGCAGCATCGTCAGATGGTCCGTGCGGTAGACGTGGTTGCAACGGAAATGGCCCCAGACCCGCTCCAGTTCGGCCACCGCGATTCTGAATCGGCGGGCCTTCGACGCCAGTACCACGGTATTGACGGCGCCGGCGGAGGTGCCGCTGATTACGTTGAACGGGTTGGCTGCGCCCTTCGGCAACAGCTCCGCGACGGCCTTCAGCACCCCGACCTGAAATGCGCCACGTGCCCCGCCGCCCGGAAGCACCAGCGCCGATGTCATTTTCCCTTGCTCCGGCGTCATTGATTTACAATTGCTTACGTGAACACGGCTTCAAAGCCGCGCGAGCGGAACGTATCATAGAGGGCTTGATAGCTCGACCGACTCTGTGGAAATCCAGATGAAAAAACTGCTCGGCACGCTCTCGCTGGCCCTTGTCCTCGCCCTGGCTGCGGCAGGCGTCCGCGCGTCCGGTGAGCTGGTCGTCGGACAGCCCGCACCGGAGTTCGAACTGCCGGATCAGGACGGGCAGCTGCACTCCCTCGAGGACTACCGCGACCGCTGGGTCGTGCTCTACTTCTACCCCAAGGACGAAACGCCGGGCTGCACGACTCAGGCCTGCGAGTTCCGCGACAATATCTTCGCCTACCGCGAGCTGAACGCTCAGATTCTGGGAGTCAGCCTGGACGACGTCGAATCGCACAAGGCCTTCGCCGAGAACCACAGCCTGCCGTTTCCGCTGCTGGCCGACGCCCGCGGCGATGCCGCCGATGCCTACGGGGTGAAGACGCGCAGTTTCGGGATGACGCACGCGAAGCGACAGACTTTCATCATCGACCCCGAGGGAAATCTGGCGCTGCATTACGAGGATGTCGATCCGGATACGCACTCGGCGGAGGTGCTCGCCGACCTCGAACGTCTTGCCGCGGAGTACCTGGTTCTCAATGCAGGGCCTTGATGCCCTCGTCGAGTCCCGCAAGCGTCAGCGGATACATCCGATCGTCCATGATCTCGCGCGTCAGTTTGATCGACGGCGTGTACTCCCAGCGTGACTGCGGTTCGGGATTGAGCCAGATTGCTTTCGGGTAGGTATTCAGCAGGCGCTTGATCCAGACCGCACCGGGCTCGTCGTTCCAGTGCTCCACACTGCCGCCCGGATAGACAATCTCGTAAGGACTCATCGTCGCGTCGCCCACGAAGATCAGCTTGTAGTCGGCGCCGTATTTGTGCGTGATGTCCACGGTCGGCGTTTTTTCCGAATGCCGGCGGCGATTGTCCTTCCACATCGACTCGTAGACGAAGTTGTGGAAGTAAAAATACTCGAGGTGTTTGAACTCGGTGCGGGCGGCGGAGAACAACTCTTCGCAGATCCTCACGTGATCGTCCATTGAGCCGCCGACGTCCAGACACAGCAGCACCTTCACCGCGTTGTGCCGCTCCGGCACCATGCGAAGATCCAGAAACCCCGCATTGCGCGCTGTCTTGTCGATCGTGTCCGGCAAATCGAGCTGATCGGCTGCCCCTTCCCTCGCGAATTTGCGGAGCCGCCGCAACGCCACCTTGATGTTGCGCGTTCCGAGCTCGACCGAGTCGTCGAGATTGCGGTACTGCCGCTTGTCCCAGACCTTGACGGCGCTGCGGTGGCCCGAGCCGGCCTGGCCGATGCGCACGCCCTCCGGGTTGTAACCGTACGCGCCGAACGGCGACGTCCCGGCCGTTCCGATCCACTTCTTACCGCCTTCGTGACGATCGTCCTGCTCGTCGAGCCGCTCCTGAAGCGCACGCATCAGCTCGTCGAAGCCGCCCAGCGCTTCGATCTTCGCCCGTTCCTCTTCGGATAGCGTGAGTTCTGCCTGGCGCCGCAGCCACTCTTCCGGCACCTCCTGAAACAGGTCACCCAGCGAGTCCTCCACGCCCTCGAAGTAGGCGCCGAATATGCGGTCGAAGCGATCGAGCTCGGTCTCGTCCTTGACCAGCGCGGCGCGCGCGAGGAAATAGAAATCGTCGATGTTGTGACCGGCCACGCCCCGCTTCATCGCCTCGAGCAGCGTCAGGAGCTCGGTGATGGATGTCTTCATGCCGCCTTCGCGGAGCATGAAGAAGAATGGGATGAGCATGGCGGGCCTGTGCCCTGCTACTGGCCGCCGGCCTGACGGTCGAGGAAGACCAGGCGTTCGAACAAATGCACGTCCTGCTCGTTCTTCAGCAGGGCGCCGTAGAGCGGCGGGATGGCCTTGCGCTTGTCGTCGCCGCGCAGCACCTCAGGCGGTATGTCCTCCGCCAGCAACAGCTTGATCCAGTCGAGCAGCTCCGACGTGGAGGGCTTCTTCTTCAGGCCCGGTACTTCTCGCACCTTGTAGAACGCGTTGAGCGCTTCGGAGAGCAGCTCGCGCTTCAGATTCGGATAGTGCACGTCGACGATGCTCGCCATCGTTTCCTGGTCAGGGAAGCGGATGTAATGGAAGAAGCAGCGGCGGAGGAAGGCGTCGGGAAGCTCTTTCTCGTTGTTGCTGGTGATCACGATGATGGGGCGATGCACCGCTTTGACGAGTTCCTGAGTTTCGTAGACGAAGAACTCCATCCGATCGAGCTCACGCAGCAGATCGTTCGGGAACTCGATATCGGCTTTGTCGATCTCGTCGATCAGCAATACCGGCTGTTCTTCGGACGCAAACGCGTCCCAGATCTTGCCACGCACGATGTAGTTGGAGATGTCGTGGACGCGATCGTCGCCGAGCTGAGAGTCTCTGAGCCGGGCTACTGCGTCGTATTCGTAGAGACCCTGCTGCGCTTTCGTCGTCGACTTGATGTGCCACTCGTAGAGCGGCTTGCCGAGTGCCGTCGCGACCTCGATCGCCAGCTGGGTCTTGCCGGTGCCCGGCTCACCCTTGACGAGAATCGGACGCTCGAGCGTAACCGCCGCGTTGACGGCCATTTTCAGGTCGTCCGTGGCGATGTAGGAATTGGTGCCGTCGAATCGTTGACTCATTCGGCCAGTTTACCGTCTGCCGGCACGAGCGTCAGCGTGTGTACCGCCTCGCCGGGCAGGAACGGGCTCGGGCGCCCGGCCACCCAATCCTCGTGACCGTCCCGATACCAGCGAGACAGCGGGTGACCGCTTTGCCCGGTCGGCATGTGCATGATGCCGTTGGCCTCGTCGCCCGGCGATACCGAGAAACGCTCCGACGCGCCGAAGCCCGGCCCCTGTGCCTTCGGCAGGTTGGAGTCGCCGTTGAGCGGGTCGCGCGGCATGTCGAGCCAGCCCGACAGCAGCGGCACCGCGCGGCTGAGTGGGTGCTGGATGGTCGCGGTGTTGTATTCGCCCCATGTCCGCTCGCCGATCGGACCTTCGAACGTGCCCGTCAGGTAGTCGATGTTCGCGCGCACGGCGGCCACCAGCAGTTCGTCCCAGCTCGAATACTCACCGGACAGAAGATGCGTCGGGCGCTCATTGACCAGCTCCCAGAGCGGTGCCTCGAACTGGTTGCTGATCAGGAGATTGACATCATCCGAATACTCGCCTCGCACCGGCCCGGTCAAAGCGTGAAACACGCGGCTGCGCACTTCGAGACGGAAGCCCCTGACGAGCCGGTAGCCGACCGACTCCGGCGCGGCGCGCGGCAACCACTCAGCGACCAGCCGCCGGTACTCCGCCAGCTCGCCGTCGCCGGCGACGAGTTCGTCGGTCAGCGTCGCCAGCAGGAGATCCCGCCAGCGAGTCAGGAATACCGCCCGATCGTCGTATTGGATCTCGAGCATATCCTCCGGCGAGAAGCTATCGGCGGCGAACAGATTCTCGCGGATCTGCCGCGAGCGGGCGGCGAGATCGTAGCCGCCGTCGCCGATGATCTCCAGCGCCTCGGCGTCCGCGACCCGCGAATTGGCCGTCCAGATGCGCCCGCTGTCCGGGTTGTAGACACGCGGATACTCGTCGGGACTCCGCCAGCCGGTCCATCCGGGTGCCGCGCTCCAGTCGGCAGGCACCATCGAATCGTAATCGGCGCGTGCCGGAATCTGACCCGCAATCGTCCAGCCGATATTGCCGTCTGCGTCCCCGGTGACGAAATTCTGCGGTGGGATGCCCATGGTATTGGCGATTGCCATCGCGTCACCAACCGTGGTCGCCGTTTCCAGTTCGAGAATTCGCAAATTGACCGATCGTGCATGATGCGCCGTCCAGCTAACGGCAATCTCACCCTCGGGATAGTCGGCGCCCTCGTCGACCGGCCCCCAGATCGTCTCGCGAATCTCCATGACCTGCGGCTCGGCGCCTGCGATGTCGATCGTTTCAGTGTGAACGACGAACGGCAGGTCCCCTTGCGGCGTTCGATAGGTCCCCTCCTCTGCACCCGGCCGCAGCACGACCGCATCCGACCAATCGCCGTAACTGTTCGTGTACCCCCAGGCAACATGCCCGTTGCTGCCCGCAATCACGAACGGAGCGCCGGGCAGTGTGACGCCGGTTACGTCGCGCGCCGCGTCTCCGGTTTGCACGAGCCTTGCCTGGTAGTAGATGTTCGGCGTGGTCAGGCCGAGATGCATGTCGTTCGACACGAGTGCGCGGCCGGTGGTCGTGAGCGCACCGCTGACGGCCCAGTTGTTGCTGCCGTCCAGCGGTGGGCGCCCTTCTTCGTTCGCGGCCGGGGCTTCGCCCTGCCATTCGCGAACGCGATACTCCTCGGCCGAAGGGAATCGGGGCGGCGTGCGCGCCTCACCCATCAGCGGCGCGTCCCATTCCGTACCTTCCGGGTACAGCCACGCGTAGACGCGATCGGACAGAACGCGCTGCGCGTACCCGCGGCGTACGTCCTTGCGGGCGCGGGAGTCGTTCAGCGTCATGAACATCGCGTGGACGACGAGGACACTGTCCTCCGGCAGCCACGGTTCGGGCGATTTGCGCAGCACGAAATACTCGAACGGCCGCGCACCCAGGCTCGCCAGACCGGCGTTCACGCCGTCGGCATAGCGTTCGATGACGCGGCGATCTGCCGCGTCCTGAGTCGCCAGTACCTCGCGCGCGAGCGGCCGGAAACGGTGCCATCGCAAGCGCCGATCCGCATCAACCGCAACGTCGCCGAACAGCTTGGACAGCTCGCCAGCGGCGCGCCGCCGGATCAGGTCCATTTGAAAGTAGCGATCCTGACCGTGCGCGAAGCCGGTCGCGTACGCGAGGTCCTCGCGGGACTCCGCGGTGATGACCGGGATTCCGCTATCGTCGCGGGCGATAGTGGCAACGCTCGAGAGACCGTCGGCATCGATCGTGCCGTCGAGTGTCGGCAGACTGGCGCGCACCAGCACCCAGCCGGCAATCACACCGGTCAGCGCAAGTCCCGCGATCAGCCCCAGACCGCGGCGGAGCCACTTCTTCATAGTCAATCCTGGTTGGCGTTAACTTCCCGCGCCCCCGAAACGACTGTCCGGGTTCGGGTGGCGCGATCGTGAACGATGCTGTGACAGATTCTAGTTTTCGCGCGTGACGGTGATGATCTTCATCGCGTTGGTGCTACCCGACACGCCGTCGAGGTCGCCCTTCGTGAAGATGACGATATCGCCCACTTCAACCAGCGCGCGGCCCAGCAGCGAATTGAAAACGTCCTGGTACAGCCGCCTCGACTCCGTGGTCTCGATATCGAAAGCGATGGGAAATACGCCACGGTACATCGTGACACGGCGCGCAGTTCGGACGTGCGGCGTGTACGCATAGATCGGGATGTCCGAGCGGATCCTGGACATCCACAGCGCGGTGGAGCCGGACTCCGTCAGGGCGATAATGGCTCTGACCTTCAGATGATTGGCCGTGTACATCGCCGCCATGGCGATCGCCTCGTCGACTCGCTCGAAGTAGTCGCCGAGCCGGTGGCGGGTCGTGCCGGGTGGCAGCTTGAAGGTCTCGGCGCCTTCGCACACTTCGGCCATCGCACGGACGGCCTTGACCGGATGCTGCCCCATCGCCGTCTCGCCGGAGAGCATCACTGCGTCGCTTCCGTCCATGACGGCGTTCGACACGTCGGAAACTTCCGCCCGAGTCGGAATCGGGTGCTGGATCATCGACTCCATCATTTGCGTCGCGGTAATGACGACCTTGCTCGCCTTCCGCGCGCGCCGGATCAGGTCTTTCTGGATCCCGGTGAGTTTCGGGTAACCCATCTCGACGCCGAGATCGCCACGCGCGACCATGATCACGTCGGCCGCCTCGATGATCTCATCGATGTTGTCCACCGCTTCGGTGCGCTCGATCTTGGCCACGATATGACCCGCGCCGCCCGCTTCGCGGAACAGCTTGCGCGCTTCGATGATGTCGTCCGCCGAGCGCACGAAAGACACGGCTAAGAAATCCACTTCGAGCTTCGCCGCGAGTCTTATGTTCTCGCGATCGATATCGGTCAGCGCCGGCGCCGACAAGCCGCCACCCTTCTTGTTGATGCCCTTGTGGTCCGACAGGATGCCGCCGTTGACGACGGTCGTGTGGATGCGCGTTCCCTCGATCCCCGTCACCTCCAGCGTGATCATCCCGTCATTCAATAACAGAGTGTCCCCCGCTTCGAGGTCCTCATGGATCGTATCGAGCGCGACACCCACGCCCTCCCTGGTGCCGTCTTCGTAGCCGAGCTTGCTGTCCAGGAAGAACTCCGCGCCGTCCGCGAGTTCGACGCTGTGGTTCCTGAAGCGTCTGATGCGAATCTTGGGACCCTGCAGGTCGCCCATCAGGCCCACGTCGCGGCCGCTCTTGGTCGCGGCGTTCCTGAGCGCCTCAGCGCGCGCCCGATGATCGTCTGCCGTACCGTGCGAGAAATTCAGGCGCGCGACATCGAGGCCGGCGGCGATCATTTTGCGGAGTGTCTTCGGGTTCTCCGACGCGGGACCCAGGGTCGCCACGATTTTTGTCCGTCTCTGCATGGCGGCGATTATTGCACAGGGCCGTGACGATGGGGTTTTGCATACGTCTTCATTCCGAAACGAATGGGCGATATCCTTTTCGGACCCGCTAACGGAGCAAGCCATGCTGAATCGACGCCGTTTTCTGCAGAGTCTCGCGGTGACCGCGACCACCCCGATAGCCTCGTGCGCAACGGCGCAGGCCGCCATCGGTACGTTGAGGCCGGACCCGGACGGGCTGCTCGATCTGCCGGACGGCTTCGAGAAGACGGTGGTCTCGCGCTCTGGAGAGATCATGTCGGACGGCCTGCGGTGCCCGGCCGCGCACGACGGAATGGGGGCATTCGCCGGCGAGAACGGGCGCGTAATTCTGGTCTGCAACCACGAGATGATGCCCGGCTACTTCGACCATGACGCTTTCGGCACCGGCTTCGCCGACCTGCCCGAATCGGTCAAGGAGCGCGTCTACGACTGGGGCGGCGGCGAAACGCCCGGCGGCGGCGGAACGACGACGACGATCTACGATCCGGCCACCCGCACTGTCGAGCGGCAATTTCTCAGTCTTGCCGGCACCGAACTCAACTGCGCCGGCGGCGTGACGCCGTGGGGCAGCTGGCTGACCTGCGAAGAGTGCTTCGCCGACGTCGGCACCAGCTACGCGACCGGCCGGCGTATTGTCCGCGAGGAGCGGCACGGCTACGTTTTCGAGGTGCCGGCGAATGCGGACGGAATGGTCGAACCCGTGCCCCTGCGCGCAATGGGCCGCTTCGAGCACGAGGCGGCGGTGGTACACGCGGCGTCCGGCACTGTGTACCTGACGGAAGACCGCTACCACAGCCTGTTCTACCGCTTCCTGCCGGCCGTTCCGGGCAAGCTCGCCGAAGGTGGCCGCCTGCAGGCGCTCGCTATCGCCGGACAACCGTCGTTCCGTACTCACAACTGGGAGAATTCGCCGGACATCGCCGTCAACGAACCCCTGCCGACGACGTGGATCGACCTCAACAATCCGGACCCCGTTGAAGACGACCTCCGCAGCTGGGGCGCGGCCATGGGCGCCGCGACTTTCGCCCGCGGCGAAGGTCTGTGCGTGGCGGGCAATGAGATGGCGTTCACCTGTACGATCGGCGGGGCCGCGAGACGAGGTCAGGTATTCGCCTACAGACCGAGCCCCTACGAAGGCACCGGCCGCGAGGCTGAGGCGCCCGGAAGCCTGCGCCTGATCACGGAGGCGACCGACGACTCACTGCTGCGAAATGCCGACAACCTGACGATGGCGCCGTGGGGCGATCTGATCGTCTGCGAAGACACGTCCGGGCACTGCGGCCTCATCGGCGTTCGGCCCGACGGCACGCTCTACCAGCTCGCTGACAACGTCTACTCGGATTCCGAGCTTGCCGGGGTCTGCTTCTCGCCGGACGGACAGACGATGTTCGTCAACATCCAGATTCCCGGCATCACGCTGGCAATCACGGGACCGTGGCCGTCTTCCTGAGGATCAGCGCGCTGTCGATGGCGCTGCTGAGCGTCGCTTGCTCGGCAGGATCGCTCGAAGACGCCAGCGATGCGCTGGACGAGGGCCGCTACGAGGAAGCGATGGTGCTCCTCTTGCCGGTAGCAGAGAAAGGTGACGCCTACGCGCAATACAACCTCGGCGTGCTGTACGCCCAGGGTCTCGGCACGGCGGTCGACGAAGAAGAAGCCGTGCGCTGGTACACGCTGGCAGCCGAGCAGGGA
Source organism: Woeseiaceae bacterium (assembly GCA_965232445.1). Lineage (GTDB taxonomy): Bacteria > Pseudomonadota > Gammaproteobacteria > Steroidobacterales > Woeseiaceae > UBA1847. The sequence goes on from OZ246973.1 coordinate 137,036, forward strand.
TTTTCGGACGCTTTGACCAATCTGGGTTTGATGTACTCGGACGGGCGCGGCGTGGAGCAGGACTATGTACGTGCGGTCGAACTTTATTCGGCGGCCGCGAATGCAGGCCACGGTCTGGGACAGAACAATCTGGGCAGCAGCTACCTGTTCGGCCACGGCGTCGAGCAGAACAACGACGAGGCCATGCGCTGGTTCGAGGCAGCGGCGGAACAGGATGTCGCCATGGCGCAGAACTCGCTCGGTATGCTGTATTGCCAGGGGCGCGAGGGCGAACGGCCGATCGAACGCGACACCGAAAAGTGCACCTACTGGCTGCAACGCTCGGCCGCCCAGGGGTTCGAAATGGCCCGGGCCAACATTTTCTCGCTGACGCTTGAGATGGCGGACGAAGGCGATCTGCAGGCGCTGCACAATGCCGGTGGCTACCTGCTGCAAGGCTACGGCACCGAACAGGACTCGGAAGAAGGGTTGCGGCTGATCACGCAGGCGGCCGAAGCGGGCGTCGAAAATTCGCAGCGCGTACTGCTCCAGATCTACGAGCAAGGCGCATTCGGTATCGCCCCCGACGCCGAACAAGCCGCCTATTGGCGGGCCAGGCTAGCCGACTGAGCGGCGTTCAATTCTTCGCGCGCTGCTCCAGCATCGCGACGGCCGGCAGCTTCTTGCCCTCGACGAACTCGAGGAAAGCGCCGCCGCCGGTGGAGATGTAGGAAATCTTGTCGCGCACGTCGTATTTGTCGATCGCCGCGAGGGTGTCGCCACCGCCAGCAACCGAAAACGCGGGACTCGCCGCAATCGCCTCGGTCAGTGCCTGGGTGCCGGCACCGAAGCGGTCGAACTCGAAGACGCCGACCGGACCGTTCCAGATAATCGTGCCCGCGCTCTTCAGCGTCTCGGCGAAGCTCGCCGCCGTTTCAGGCCCGATGTCGAGGATCATCTCGTCGTCACCGACGGCGTCGACCGCTTTCTCCGACGCGTTGGCATCGGCTGCGAATTCATCCGCCACGACGACATCGGTCGGTACGGGGATGTCGGCGCGACCCTCGCCACCCGCTGCCAGCGAGCGCGCGGTATCCAGCATGTCGGCCTCGTGCAGAGACTTGCCGACGGAGTGACCGGCAGCCGCGATAAACGTGTTCGCGATTCCGCCGCCGACAATCAGCGTGTCGACGATGCCGGCAAGCGCATCGAGCACCGTCAGCTTGGTCGAGACCTTGGAACCACCGACGATGGCAACGAACGGCCGCTCCGGATTGTCCAGCGCCCGAGCGAGCGCATCGAGTTCGCCGGCGAGCAGCGGTCCGGCGCACGCGACAGGTGCATGCTCAGCGACGCCGTAGGTGCTCGCCTGGGCACGGTGCGCGGTCCCGAACGCGTCCATGACGAACACGTCGCACAGCGCCGCCATGCGGCGGGAGAGATCGTCATCGCATGCCTTCTCGCCCTTCAGGAAGCGGACGTTCTCGAGCAGGACGACGTCCCCGGTGGCGACGTCGACCCCGCCGATCCAGTCTCGAACGAGCGGCACGTCGCGACCGAGCAGCTCGCCAAGCCTTTTTGCAACCGGTTCGAGAGAGAACTTAGCGTCCGGCTCGCCCTCGGTCGGCCTGCCAAGATGCGACATCAGCATGACGGCGGCATTGGCCTCGAGAGCTGCCTGGATGCCGGGCAGGGCCGCGCGGATGCGGGCGTCGCTGGTCACGACGCCCTCCGCCACGGGTACGTTCAGATCCTCGCGGATGAGGACGCGCTTGCCCGACAGCTCGACGTCGGACATGCGAATGATCGACATACTCGTATCGCTTAGGCGTTGACGAGCGCGACCGTCGTGTCGAGCATGCGACACGAGAAGCCCCACTCGTTGTCGTACCACGAGATGACCTTGACGCAGGTGCCGTCGATCACCTTCGTCAGCGTCGAATCGTAGGTCGACGACGCCGGGTCGTGGTTGAAGTCGACCGATACCAGCGGTGCCTCGTTGTAGGCCAGCACGCCCTTCAGCTCGCCCTCGCTCGCCGACTTGAGGATGTCGTTGATCTCGTCGACCGACGTTTCCCGATTGGCGACGAAGGTGAGGTCGACCGCGGAGACGTTGATCGTCGGTACGCGCATCGAGAAGCCGTCGAGCTTGCCGTTCAACTCGGGCAGAACGAGGCCGACAGCCTTGGCGGCGCCGGTGCTCGTCGGAATCTGCGACATCGTCGCGGACCGCGCGCGGCGCAGATCCTTGTGATAGACGTCCGTCAAAACCTGGTCGTTGGTGTACGCGTGGATCGTCGTCATGATGCCGTGCTTGACGCCGATCTTCTCGTGCAGCGGCTTGACCAGCGGCGCGAGACAGTTGGTCGTGCACGACGCATTGGAGATGACCTGATCGCTCGCCTTGAGCGTGTCGTGATTGACGCCGTAGACGATGGTGTTGTCGACGTCGGCGCCACCGGGTGCCGAGATGACGACTTTCTTTGCACCACCGGCGATGTGCTGTCCGGCCGCTTCCTTCGTGCGGAACAGCCCGGTGCACTCGAAGACCACGTCGACGCCGAGATCGCCCCACGGTAATTTCGACGGATCGCGCTCGGCGAGTACCTTGATGCGGTCGCCATTGATCAGAATGTCACCGCCGTCCACCTCGACGGTGCCCGGGAATTTGCCGTGGGCCGTGTCGTACGCCGTGAGGTGCGCGTTGGTGTTCGCGTCGCCGAGATCGTTCAGCGCAACGACGTCGAATTCGTCTGCCCGGCCGAGCTCGTGAATGGCGCGCACGATATTCCGACCGATACGTCCGTAGCCGTTGATGCCAACCTTGATAGCCATTGTTGTCTCCTGATGCCTGGCCCGAATCGTCTGAGATTACGGGCTCATTTTGAATGTGTGATTACCGAAGTGCGTCCTTCGCGGCCTGCACGACGTTCTCCGTCGTGAAGCCGAAATGCGCGAATAGTTCCGGTGCCGGGGCCGACCCGCCAAAGCGATCGATACCGACGATTCGTCCGGCCGGACCGACGTAGCGCCACCAGCCTTCGGTGACGCCGGCTTCGACGGCGACCCGCGCCGTCACCTGCGTGGGCAGGACCGATTCGCGGTAGGCCTCGTCCTGGGCGTCGAAGACGCTCGTGCAGGGCATCGATACGACCCGCACGGCGATCCCGTCCGCTTCGAGCGCCTCGGCCGCCGATACGGCGAGCCCCACTTCCGAGCCCGTGGCGATGAGAATGACGTCCGCTGTTCCGTCGGCGTCGCGGAGCACATAGCCGCCGCGAGAGACCGCGGCAATCTGCTCCGCCGTACGGGTCTGGTGCGGCACGCCCTGGCGGGTCAGAACGAGACTCGTCGGGCCGTCGGTACGCTCGATGGCGTCCCGCCAGGCGACCGCGGTCTCCACCGTGTCGCAGGGGCGCCATACCCGCATGTTCGGCATGATCCGCAACGAGGCGACATGCTCGACGGGCTGATGCGTGGGTCCGTCCTCGCCGAGACCGATGGAATCGTGCGTATAAACGAGGATGTTGCGGATCTTCATCAATGCCGCCATGCGCAGCGCATTGCGAGCGTAGTCAGAGAAGGTGAGGAACGTACCGGAATACGGAATCACGCCGCCGTGCAGGGCCATGCCGTTGCCGAGCGCGGTCATGCCGAACTCGCGAACGCCGAAGTAGATGTAGTTGCCGGACGCATCGTCGCCGGTGATCGGCGTCGAGCCGGCATGCTTGGTCAGATTGGAGCCGGTGAGGTCGGCAGAACCGCCGGCCAGTTCCGGGAGTTTCGGCGCGAAGGCGTTCAGCGCCACGAGAGACGCCTTGCGGGTGGCCATCTCGCCAGCCTCGGCGTCGATGGCCGCAATCGCTGCATCCGCGAACGCCGCCCAGTCTTCGGGCAACTTGCCAGCCGCCCGCCGGGCGAATTCGCCGGCGAGTTCCGGATGCGCCTCGGCATAGGCCGCAAAGCGCTCGCTCCAGCCAGCCTCCTCTGCCGCACCACGCTCGCGGCCGTCCCATGCCGCGGCGATCTCCGCGGGAATCTCGAAGGGCGCGTGCGGCCAGCCGAGTTCATTCCTGGCCGCCTCGATCTCGTCGGGACCGAGCGGGGCACCGTGCGTCGACGCCGTACCCTGTTTGTTCGGCGCACCGAAACCGATCACGGTCTTGCAGCAGATCAGCGTCGGCCGGCCGGTCTCCGCGACGGCCGCGTCGATGGCGGCAGCCACGGCCGCGCTGTCATGTCCGTCGACCTCGGGAATGACGTGCCATCCATAGGCTTCGAATCGAGCGGGCGTATCGTCGGTGAACCAGCCGCCCACTTCGCCGTCGATCGAGATGTTGTTGTCGTCGTAAAACGCGATCAGCTTGCCCAGCTTCAGCGTGCCGGCGAGCGAGCAGGCCTCGTGCGAGATGCCCTCCATCAGACAGCCGTCGCCCAGGAAGACCCAGGTCTTGTGATCGACGACATCGAAACCGTCGCGATTGAATTGCTCGGCGAGCATCTTCTCGGCCAGCGCCATGCCGACCGCGTTGGTGACGCCCTGCCCCAGCGGACCCGTCGTCGTCTCGACGCCCAGTCCCGGCTCGTACTCGGGGTGACCCGCCGTCCGGTAGCCCATCTGCCGGAAGTTGCGGATCTCGTCCATCGTCAGGTCGTAGCCGGTCAGGTGGAGCAGACTGTAGATCAGCATCGACCCGTGACCGTTGGACAACACGAAGCGGTCGCGGTCCGCCCAGTCGGGGTTTGCCGGATTATGTTTCAAATAATCGTTCCACAGGACCTCCGCAATATCGGCCATCCCCATTGGGGCGCCGGGGTGTCCGGAGTTGGCGGCCTGAACCGCATCCATGCTGAGTGCTCGAATCGCGTTTGCGAGATCCCGCCGGGCTGGCTGGCCGGCGTTCTTGGCTTGCTGTGACATCTGTATGTTCTTGTCCGGGCCGGGTGGCGGCCGCGTTGGTCGTGAAAGTCACCGCGCGTGCGGTAAGTCGCGCATTCTCGTAGGTTTTAGAGAACGGGGCAAGCCTGGATAAGTTCCGGCTGAAACCAGCGAGCATCGGTAACGATTTGCATCCGGGTGACCACTGTTGGTCGGCGGCCACGCCGTTGCGGTACAATCGCCGGCTGTTTCCATTCTGACAAGAAGAACTCGATGAGCAACGCTTTTCTGTTCACCTCGGAGTCGGTCTCCGAGGGGCATCCCGACAAAATTGCCGACCAGATCTCGGACGCGATCCTCGACGCGATACTCGAAGAGGACACGTCAGCGCGCGTGGCCTGCGAAACGATGGTCAAGACCGGCATGGCGCTGGTCGCCGGCGAGATCACGACGTCGGCTTGGGTCGATCTCGAAGAGATCGTTCGATCGACGATCGTCGACATCGGCTACAGCGACTCGGACATGGGCTTCGACGGCCATTCCTGTGCGGTCCTGAACGCGATTGGCAAACAGTCGCCGGACATCGCGCAGGGTGTCGACCGCGCCAGCGCGGAGGATCAGGGCGCCGGCGATCAGGGCCTGATGTTCGGCTACGCGACCAATGAGACCGACGTGCTGATGCCGGCTCCGATCACCTACTCGCACCGGCTGGTGCGCCGCCAGGCGGAAGTCCGCAAGGCCGGCAAGCTTCCCTGGCTGCGTCCGGACGCCAAGAGCCAGGTGACCTTCGCTTACGAAGACGGCAAGCCGGTTGCGATCGACGCGGTCGTCCTGTCGACGCAGCATCACTCCGACGTGTCGATGAGCGATCTCCGCGAAGGCGTGATGGAAGAGATCATCAAGCCGGTCCTGCCGGAGAACTGGTTGTCCGACAAGACCCAGTATCACATCAACCCCACCGGGCGATTCGAGATCGGCGGCCCGATGGGCGACTGCGGCCTGACCGGCCGCAAGATCATCGTCGACACCTACGGCGGTACGGCCCGCCACGGCGGCGGCGCTTTCTCCGGCAAGGACCCGTCCAAGGTCGATCGCTCCGCCGCCTATGCCTGTCGCTACGTTGCGAAAAACGTCGTGGCCGCGGGGCTGGCGGATCGCTGCGAGATTCAGGTGTCCTACGCCATCGGCGTTGCGGAGCCGACCTCGATCAGCGTCGACACCTTCGGCACCGGCAAAGTGACCGACGCGCGGCTGACCGCATTGATCCGCGAGAACTTCGATCTGCGCCCGTACGGCATCCTGAAGATGCTCGATCTGCTGCGCCCGATCTACCGGGCGACTGCCGCCTACGGCCACTTCGGCCGCGAAGACATCGACGTGTCGTGGGAAAAGACCGACAAAGCCGAGGCGCTCGCCGGTTCCGCGGCCGCCTAGTCCAACGAATTCATTTACCTGGAGAATACCGAGATGAGCAGCGAACCCGTTGCCCTTGACACCCCCGACTACAAGGTCGCGGATATCAAACTGGCCGACTTCGGCCGCAAGGAAATCGCGATCGCCGAGACCGAGATGCCGGGCCTGATGGCACTGCGCGAGGAGTTCGGCAGCGAGAAACCGCTCGAGGGCGCACGCATTGCGGGCTGCCTGCACATGACGATCCAGACGGCCGTGCTGATCGAGACCCTGGCCGAGCTCGGCGCCGACATCCGCTGGTCGTCGTGCAATATCTTCTCGACGCAGGATCACGCCGCGGCCGCCATCGCCGCCGCCGGGATTCCGGTCTTTGCATGGAAGGGCGAGACCGAAGAAGAGTACTGGTGGTGCGTCGAGCAGACTATCACGGGACCGGACGGCTGGACGCCGAACATGCTGCTGGACGACGGCGGCGATCTGACCCAGGTCATGCACGACAAGTACCCGGAGATCATGAAGGAGGTCCGCGGCCTGTCCGAGGAGACCACCACGGGCGTCAAGCGCCTGTACGACATGATGAAGGACGGCTCGCTGGCCTGCCCCGCGTTCAACGTCAACGACTCGGTCACCAAGTCGAAGTTCGACAATCTGTACGGCTGCCGTGAGTCGCTGGTCGACTCCATCAAGCGTGCCACCGACGTCATGGTTGCGGGCAAGGTTGCCGTGGTCTGCGGCTATGGCGACGTCGGCAAGGGCTCCGCGCAGTCTCTGCGTGGACTGGGCGCGACGGTCTGGGTCACGGAGATCGACCCGATCTGTGCGCTGCAGGCATCCATGGAGGGCTACCGCGTCGTGCGCCTCGAAGAGGTCATCGATCAGATCGACATTCTCGTAACGGCGACCGGCAACTACAAGATCGTGCCGGGCGAGCTGATGGAGCGCATGCGCAACGAGGCCATCGTCTGCAACATCGGCCATTTCGACAACGAGATCGACGTCGAGTACCTCAAGAAGTACGAGTGGGAGAACATCAAGCCGCAGGTCGATCACGTCATCTTCCCGGACGGCCGCCGCATCATCCTGCTGGCCGAAGGCCGGCTGGTGAATCTCGGCTGTGGCACCGGCCACCCGAGCTTCGTCATGTCGAACTCGTTCACCAATCAGGTGCTCGCACAGATCGAGCTGTGGAAGAACGCGGACCAGTACGGCAAGGAGGTTTACGTCCTGCCCAAGAAGCTGGACGAGAAAGTCGCCCGTCTGCACCTCGATCGCATCGGCGCAAAGCTGACCGAGTTGTCCGACGAGCAGGCCGACTACATCGGCGTCGACAAGGACGGTCCGTACAAGCCGGAGCACTACCGCTACTAGCGCCTGTTTGGCTTCGCGGGACGAGCTCCGGTGACCGACGAATCAGCAGCGAACGAGATGACGCGGGTCCTGCATCTGACGGACCCGCATCTGTTCGCCGACAAGTCGGGGGAGTTGCGGGGCACGGTAACGTGGGACTCCCTGTCGCGGGTGCTCGATCACTATGAGGCGTCGGGCTGGCATGCCGAGCGCGCGCTCGTGACCGGCGACCTGATCCAGGACGACTCACCGGACGCCTACCGGCACTTCATCGAAGCGCTGTCGCGCCTCGATCTGCCGATCCACTGCATTCCGGGCAATCATGACGTTCGGCCGTTGATGCAGGACCATCTCTCGACGGCACCGTTCGACTATTGCGCAACGGTGCGGCGCGGCCCGTGGCTCATCATCGGAATCGACAGCTGCGTTGACGGCCATCCCGGCGGCTGCGTCTCCGACGACGAGCTGGAACGTCTGGATGCGGAGATTCGCGGCAGCGACGCGGACCATGTCCTCGTCTGCCTGCACCATCCCCCGGTGGAGATGAACAGCGCGTGGCTCGACACGGTCGGCCTCGACAATCGCGCGCTGCTGCTCCGTCGTCTTGCTCAGTCAGGCCGCGTTCGAGCAGCCCTGTTCGGCCATGTGCACCAGGCCTACGACCAGCAGCACGGCGATCTGCGGATCATCGGTACGCCTTCGACCTGCCGCCAGTTTCTGCCGATGAGCGACGAGTTCGCGCTCGACAATCAGCCCCCTGCCTATCGCCGCATCGAGTTGCATGCGGACGGCAGTCTCTCAACCGAAATCGTTTGGATTAATGATGCGTAAATTGTTTGTTGCGGTATCTCTGCTGCTGGCAGGTCCTGTCCTCGCCGACGGTCAGCCTGTTTCGATGTGGTTGATCGAGGGCGAAGCGAATCGGGTCTACCTGCTGGGCTCGGTCCACCTGCTGCGTCGTCAGGACCACCCCCTGCCGCAGATCATGGAGGACGCCTATCAGGACGCCGAAGCCCTGATCATGGAACTCGATATGGACGACCTCGATCCGGCTGCGCTGCAGGCAGCGACCAACCGGATGGGCATGCTCGACGAGGGAGTCACACTGCAGGACGTACTTGGCCAGGACACCTGGGAGCAGGCGTTGGCCGCCGCCGAGGCGATCCGTATTCCGCTCGACATGATGGCGGAATCGGAGCCGTGGCTGGCGGCGATCACGATCGAACAGCTGATCCTTCTGCGGCTGGGCTTCAATCCGCTTTATGGCGTGGAACTGCACATGACGACCAAGGCGGTCGCCGACGGCAAACCGATCACCGGACTCGAGACCGCCGAGGAGCAACTCGGCTTCTTCGACGACATGTCGATCGAAGCGCAGACCGACCTCTTGATGCGGACGCTGACCGAGAGCCAGGAGGCCGAACAGATGATGGACGGCCTGGTCGATGCCTGGCGCAGGGGCGACGTCGACTATCTGCAGGACAACATGCTGGCAGAGATGGCCGAGTATCCGGAGCTCTACGCAACGATCGTCGTGGACCGCAACCGCCGCTGGGTCGACGACATCGTCGAATTGCTCGACGACGCGGACGACTACCTCATTGTCGTCGGTGCCTTGCACATGGTCGGCGACGACGGCGTGCCGACCTTGTTGACCGAGCGCGGGATCGAGATCGAACAAATGCAGGATCGGGCTGCCGAATGAGCCTGTACGACGAGGCTCGTAACGTCATCGCCGGCGGCGTCAATTCGCCGGTTCGCGCGTTTGCCGGTGTGGGCGGCGATCCGGTGTTCTTCCAGAGCGCCGAGGGCGCTCGGGTCCGTACCGAGGATGGGCGGGAGCTGATCGACTACGTCGGCTCGTGGGGGCCGATGATTCTGGGGCACGCACACCCCGACGTTATCGCGGCGGTCGTCGAGACGGCGAAGCGCGGTCTGAGCTTCGGTGCGCCGTGCGTGCTCGAGACCAGGATCGCGGAGCGTGTCTGCGAGATCATGCCGTCGATCGAGCGCATACGCATGGTCAGTTCCGGAACCGAAGCCACGATGAGCGCGATCAGGCTCGCGCGCGGGCACACCGGCCGCGACAAGATCGTCAAGTTCGAAGGCTGTTATCACGGACACTCGGACTCGCTGCTGATCAAGGCCGGTTCCGGCGCACTGACCCTCGGCGTGCCCAGTTCGCCCGGTGTCCCGGCGGGCCTGGCCGAACACACGGTCACGCTGCCGTTCAACGACTCGGATGCCGTCAGACGGGCGTTCGAGGAAGTCGGCGAGCAGATCGCCTGTATCATCGTCGAGCCCATTGCGGGCAACATGAACATGGTTCCGCCGGTACCCGGATTCCTGGAGACCCTGCGCGATGTTTGCACGGCGTCCGGGGCGATCCTGATCTTCGACGAGGTCATGACCGGATTCCGCGTCGCGCTCGGCGGCGCGCAGGCCGTCTACGACATCGAACCCGACCTGACCACGCTCGGCAAAGTCATCGGCGGCGGCATGCCCGCCGCGGCGTTCGGCGGCCGTGCGGACATCATGTCCAGCATCGCGCCGGACGGTCCGGTCTATCAGGCCGGCACGCTGTCGGGCAACCCGGTCGCCATGGCGGCTGGGCTTGCAACCCTCGACAAGCTCGTGGAGCCCGGATTCTACGAGCGGCTCGGGGAAGCAACCGCGAGGCTGACAAAGGGGTTGAAGGCGGTCGCAGCTGACGCCGGCGTCCCACTCGCGGTCGAGCAGACTGGCGGCATGTTCGGCTTCGTGTTCACGGACGAAGCCGAAGTGCGCAGCTATGAGCAGGTCGCGGCGGCAGACACCGACCGTTTCCGGACTTTCTTCCACGGAATGCTCGAGAAGGGTGTGTACCTTGCGCCGTCCGCGTTCGAGGCGGGCTTCGTGTCCGCCGCTCACGGCGATGCGGAGATCGACGCGACGCTGGAGGCGGCAGGCGCGGTAATGGCCTCGCTGAAGGGCGCTTAGCCGGGGGCGGCCTGCGGCCCGCGGACGGTGTCGAGCAATTCGTTGACGATGCGCAGGCGCTCCGCCGGGTCGGCTTTCTCGAGACAGAACTGCTTTTGCTCGAGATCGAGCGGAAGTATCTCGACGAAGCGATAGCTGACCCAGCCGGCGTCGTCATAGTGGCGCTCGAGAGACTCGTAAAGACGTCCCAGATCGTCCAGCACGCCCTCCAGAATCTCGGCGAGTCCTTTGTAGGCCTCCGGCAGCGCCATCCCCTCCTCGTCCGGCAGCATCTCGACCTCGGCCACGTTCAGGCCGTCAGGCATGCGCCTGGTCGATGCGATCTGAAACCGCTGCTCACCAATCGCCGTGACGCCGAGCAGACCGTCGCTGCCCTGATACCAGTCCGTGATGCGGGCGAGCGTACCAACCGTGTAGGTTGACGCCGCGGCAGCTTCCTGCCCCTCGTGGATCAGCACGACCCCGAACGGCGCTTCGCTGCGCATTCGCTCGCTGATCATGTCGATATAGCGCGCTTCGAAAATACGGAGCGGCAGCGGACCGCCCGGAAACAGCACGGTGTTGAGTGGGAACAGCGGTATCTGCACGTAGGTCGCGCTCGTCGATGTCGTTGGAGTCCTGAGACTAAGTATAGACAGTCAGACGCGACCGGAAGTGCCGCGAGTACGCTGAAGAACCGCCGTCAGTGTCTGCCGCGCGCCGCCGAAGCCACCATTGCTCATGAACACGACCTGGTCGCCCGACAGCACGCGCCTCGACATGTCGCTGGCAAGCCGGTCGTAGTCGTCAAGCACAGTTAGCTTCTTGCCGAGCGGCTCGATGGCCGAGTCGAACGCCTCGCCCATGTCGTCCGGCCGGTACATCCAAACGAGGTCCGCTTCGCCCAGGGCATCGGCAAGCTCCGCATTGTGAACGCCGAGCTTCATCGTGTTCGAACGCGGCTCGAGCGCGACAACGATCCGGTTGCCCGGGTAGCGCCGCTTCAGACCTCGGATCGAACGCCGGATCGCCGTCGGGTGGTGCGCAAAATCGTCGTAGATCGCGATCTCCGCGACGGTCGCGGTCCGTTCCATCCGCCGCTTCACCCCCTCGAAGCGCGCCATCGCGTCCACGGCCCGCTCCAGCGACACACCGGCCGAGCGCGCAGCAGCGACGGCCGCCACGGCGTTCTCGAGATTGTGACGACCGCTCATGCTCCAGCGCGTCGCGGCCTCGTCGCGACCGTTGGCGATTTCGATCCTGCGCTCCGCGGCATCGGCGAAGCCGCCACGCCACGCGGCGCCCTCTTCCAGGCCGAACGAATCGACCGGCGTCCAGCAACCCATTTCCAGCACGGCCGGGAGATGCTCGTCCGCCGCGTTCGCGACGATCCGGCCACCGCCGGGCACCGTTCGCAGCAGCTGGTGAAACTGCCACTTGATCGCGTCGAGATCGGCGTAGATGTCAGCGTGGTCGTATTCGAGGTTGTTGAGGATCAGCGTCTGCGGTTTGTAGTGAACGAACTTCGCCCGCTTGTCGAAGAACGCCGTGTCGTACTCGTCCGCCTCGACAACGAAATACTCGCCGCCGCCAAAGCGCGCGGTGCTGCCGAAGTTGGCGGGAACGCCGCCGATCAGAAATCCCGGCGCGAGTCCCGCGTCCTGCAGAATCCACGCGAGCATGCTGGCGGTCGTCGTCTTGCCGTGGGTTCCGGCGACCGCCAGCACGTGGCGGCCGGCGAGCACGTGCTCGGCCAGCCATTGCGGACCGGACGTGTACGGCAGACCGGCGTCAAGCATGGCCTCGACGACCTCCGTGCCCCGGCTCATGACGTTGCCTACGACGATGCAGTCGGGCTTCTGGTCGAGCTGCGCGGCGTCAAAACCCTCGTGGATCTCGATCCCGAGGTTGCGGAGCTGAGTGCTCATCGGCGGATAGACGGCTTTGTCGCAGCCGGTTACGCGATGGCCTGCCGCGGTTGCCAGCGCGGCGACGCCGCCCATGAACGTGCCGCAGATTCCGAGTATGTGTACGTGCATTTTTGGGGTCAGCTATCCGGCGACATCAAATCCAGGAACGCGTACTGCATCAGGTAGATGAACAGGGCGATGACGAATCCGGCGTAAAACGGCCGGTTGATCGCGCGCGCAATGATATGTCCTTTGACAGGAATCGACCACAGCATGGTTGCCCAGGCGAGCAGTACGACGACATCGGCCCCCAGGACAGGCGTGAATACGATGAGTTCGGCGAGGATGAGCAGCGTGATCAGCCCGCCGATCCCGATCAGGGCCGACATCGTCTGCATGGCGCGGTGCAGAAAGCCCGTCCTTGCCAGCACGGCGGTGTAGCAGGCGATTCCAAGCAAAGCGTTCGCAATACTCCGCCACGCGTTTTCTGCGGTGAAATTCCCGAGCAGCTCCATCATCGCGAACAGCGCGAATAGCCAGAGCGCGATGCACATGTAGAGCAATATCCACGACCGCGGAATCTCCTCGGGACCCTTGGCGAGGAGCGTGATGTCCAGCAGCGTTCTCGTTAGCGCGAGCAACCGTCAGTCCGGCGATGGCGATGCGTTCATGATCGCATGGTAACCTGTCTCCATGCCCGCCTTTACGCTGGTCGACCGCGTCGACCAACTCGCCGATAGTCTCGAGTCACAGCAACGCATTGGAGTCGACACCGAGTTCATGCGCGAGAAGACCTATTTCTCGCAGCTGTGTCTGGTGCAGGTATCCACCCCCGATCGCATCTATTGCATCGATCCGCTGGTCGAGGAGGACCTCGCGGCGATCTGGGCGACGCTCGCCGAGCGCGAATGGGTTTTGCATTCCGCACGCCAGGACATCGAGGTCATCTACCAGACCACGGAGCGGATGCCGGCATCGATGTTCGACACGCAGATCGCGGCGGCGCTGCTCGGCTTCCAGCCTCAGATCGGGTACTCAGGGCTCGTGCAGGAGTTGTTCGACGTCGAGTTGCCCAAGAGCCACACGCGCGCCGACTGGTCCAGGCGGCCGCTGCCTGAGGAGTTCCTCGAGTATGCCGCCGAGGATGTCGAGTACCTGCTCCCCGCCTACGATGAGCTTGCTGGCCGGCTCGACGCCAAGGGACGCTTGAACTGGGCGGTGGAAGATTCCCGGCTGCTGCTGGACAAGGGCTTGTACGACGTCGATCCGGCCGCGGCCGTGGACCGCCTCAAGGGCGCCCGCAATCTGCGCGGGCGCCGCCGCTCGGTCGCCGCGGCGCTGGCCACCTGGCGCGAGAGCGAAGCGCTCCGCCGGAATCGGCCGCGGCAGTGGATCCTGCGCGACAACGTGGTCGTCAATATCGCCTACGCCATGCCGGCGTCGACCGCCGATCTGGCCCGCGTCGAGGAAATGCCGGGCAAGCTCGTTTCTCGAGCAGGCAAGGAAATCGTCCGGGTCGTCGAGAAGGCATCGAAAAACGGCTCCGACTACACGCCGCCACGACCGCCGAACGAAGCGCAGAAGTCGCTATTGAAGAAGATGCAGGCGGTCGTGCAGGAATGCGCCGCCGATCTGGACATGGCGGCCGAGATCATCGCCTCCCGCAAGGAACTCTCGGGCGTGATTATCGGCGGGCGACGTCAGTCCCGCGTATTCGAAGGTTGGCGCCGTGACCTCATCGGCGGCCGGCTGATGGAACTGCTCGATGCGGGCTGAGCCCGAATCGGCAGCAGCCAGCCCTACCCCAGTGCTGCCGTAAGCCTCGAGTAGACGCCGTCGATGTCGCCGTCGGCGTCCACGGTCTTCAGCCGGTCGCGGCCCCGGTAGAATTCGACGACGGGCTCGGTGTTCTCCCGATAGACCTCCAGGCGGTTGCCGATCGTCTCCTCGTTGTCGTCCTCGCGCTGAACGAGCTCGCCGCCGGCCGCCGTGACGGCGTCGATCTCTTCCTGCGGCGAGAAATAGATGTTGAGCAGCTTGCCGGTCTTCGAGCAGGTTCTGCGGCCGGTAAGCCGTTTCATCAGCACGTCAAAATCGACGTCCATCAGGATCGCTGAGTCGAGTGGAACACCGAGCTGATCCAGCAGATCGTCGAGATCGGTGGCCTGCTGCCGCGTTCTCGGGAAGCCGTCCAGAATGAATCCCTCCTGGGCGTCGGCCTGTGACAGCCGCTCCGCGATGATCCCGAGCATGATGTCGTCCGACACGAGGTTGCCTGCGTCCATGATCGCCTTGGCTTTCTGGCCGAAGCGGGTGCCCTCGGCGACCGCGGCGCGCAGCATGTCGCCGGTCGAAATATGGGGAATGTGCTTGTCAGCGCTAAGCTTCTTCGCCTGCGTGCCCTTACCCGAGCCCGGCGCCCCCAAGAGAACGATTCGCATCGATGCGACTCCTCAATAATCAGTAAGACCGGCAGCATGCCGATCGCGGGCGGCTACGCTACCGGCTAAGCATGTGCGGGTCAATGCGGCAAAACCGAAAGCGGTGAACGTCCGTGGCGATTCCGCTATGCTCCCTGCCTTCCCTGTGCACGCGAAAAACAAGTCACCCGAGGAATCGTCGATGCCTGCAATGAATGCCTTCTACGCCCAGTCCGGCGGCGTCACCGCCGTGATCAACGCAACCGCCTGCGGCGTGATCGAGACCGCCCGCAAGCACAAGGCGAAGATCGCCAACGTCTATGCCGGCCGCAACGGCATCATCGGCGCGCTGACCGAAGACATGATCAACACCAACCGGGAGAGCGCCTCGACGATCGCGGCCCTCAAGAACATGCCGGGCGGCGCGTTCGGCTCGGCCCGCTACAAGCTCAAGGGTATCGAGGAGAACCGGGCGGAGTACGAACGTCTCATCGAGGTCTTCCGTGCTCACAACATCGGCTATTTTTTCTACAACGGCGGCAACGACTCGATGGATACGGCGCACAAGGTGTCGCTGATCTCCAAGAAGATGGGCTTTCCCGTGACCTGCCTCGGCGTACCCAAGACCGTCGACAACGACCTGCCGGTTACTGACTGTTGCCCTGGCTTCGGCTCTGTCGCCAAGTACGTCGCGGTATCGACTCGCGAGGCCGCCATGGACGTCGCGTCGATGGCAAAGACCTCGACCAAGGTGTTCATCCTCGAAGTCATGGGCCGGCATGCCGGCTGGATCGCCGCGGCTGGCGGACTCGCCGGCAGCGAGCCCGGCGATGCGCCGCATATCATTCTGTTCCCGGAGGTGCCGTTCAA
This sequence comes from Woeseiaceae bacterium, assembly GCA_965232445.1. GTDB lineage: Bacteria > Pseudomonadota > Gammaproteobacteria > Steroidobacterales > Woeseiaceae > UBA1847. The sequence goes on from OZ246973.1 coordinate 152,812, forward strand.
TCAGCGGGCCTTCCTGAAGCGCGTTCGCGAATGCGTGCAAAAGTACGACTACTGCGTCATCGTCGTCAGCGAAGGTGCCGCCTACCGAGACGGACGCTTCCTCGCCGAGGCCGGCACCCGCGACGCGTTCGGCCACGCTCAGCTCGGCGGCGTCGCGCCGGTCGTCGCGCAGATGGTGCGGGACAATCTGGGCTACAAATACCACTACGCGATCGCCGACTACCTGCAGCGCTCGGCGCGGCACATCGCGTCCGCCGTCGACGTGAAGCAGGCCTATGCCGTCGGTGCGGCAGCAGTGAAGTTCGCACTGCAGGGGAAGACGGCGGTCATGCCCGTGATCAAGCGAGTGTCGGACACCCCGTACCGGTGGACGATCGAATCGGCGCCGCTGTCCAGGATCGCGAACAAGGAAAAGATGCTGCCGAAGCGCTACATCACGAAAGACGGCTTCGGGATCACCGCCGCAGGCCGCCGCTATCTCGAGCCGCTGATCAAAGGCGAGGATTATCCGCCTTATGTCAATGGCTTACCGAAGTATGCGACGCTGAAGAACGTCTCGGTGAAGCCTAAGTTACAAACGAAATTTGTGGTATGATTCGCGCGCTTTCGTGACCGGCCGGCGGACGAAAAGTCCTTTTATCCGTGCGGTCGGCAAGCATCAAGAAGACAAAGTTCATTCGGCGGCGGGATCCCGAACGCGTTCTACAAGCTTAAGGTGCAAGCCTTTGCACCCTGCAGCCCTGTGTGCCGCGCCTACTCCCTCCGGACGACAATGACGGAGTAACCATCAGTATGTCAGTTGCGATTATCCTGGCCCTGTCCCTGTTCGGACTCGCTGTGGCCTTCTACTACTCGCGCTCGGTCAGCCGCGTTGCGGTCGACATGGGTGTCGAAGATGCCGACACGCGCAGCAAGCTGCGCAAGATTCACGCGGCGATTGCCGAAGGGGCAATGGCGTTCCTCAAGCAGGAATACAAGTTCATGGCCATCTTCATGGTCGTGTTCGGCATCGTCATCGCCCTTCTGATCGACGATCACCACACGACAAACGTCAACGAGGGCATCTACACGGCCATCGCGTTCGTTTTCGGCGCGATCATCTCCATCGCCAGCGGCTTCATTGGCATGAAGATCGCGACCGCGGGCAACGCGCGCACGACGGTCTCGGCCAACCAGTCGCTGTCAGGCGCGTTCAATCTCGCGCTGCACTCCGGCGCCGTCATGGGCTTCGCACTGGTCAGCCTGGCCTCGCTCGGCATGCTCGTGATCTACCTCGCCCTCAAATACGTACTGCCTGCCGATCTGCCATCGCACGTTTTGATGGAAGTCATCGCGGGCTTCGGTCTCGGCGGTTCCGCCATCGCGCTGTTCGCGCGCGTGGGCGGCGGCATCTTCACCAAAGCAGCCGACGTTGGCGCCGACCTCGTCGGCAAGGTCGAGGCGGGCATTCCGGAAGACGATCCGCGTAACCCGGCCGTTATCGCTGACAACGTTGGCGACAATGTCGGCGACGTCGCCGGAATGGGCGCTGACCTCTTCGGCTCCTGTGCGGAAAGCACCTGCGCCGCGATGGTCATCAGCGCGGTCGCATTCGGCGGCAATGTCGATGCACTTCTGTATCCGATTGCCATCTCGGCGATCGGCATTCCGGTCAGCCTGCTCACGCTGATGCTGATCCGCGTCAACACCGAAGCCCAGGTGGGCCCGGCGCTGAAGCGCATGCTGATCATTTCGAGCGCGATCATGGCCGTCGTCATGTACTTCGTTACGGACATGCTGGTGCCGGCCGAGTTTGAGATCAACGATGTCGGGTATACCTCCTTCGGGGTCTACCTGTGCTTCCTGACCGGACTGATCGCCGGCCTCGTCGTGGGTCTGCTCACTGAGTACTACACGTCAGACGCCTACAAACCGGTGCGCGAAGTGGCCGAGTCCACTCAGACCGGGACGGCGACCAACATCATTTTCGGACTGGCACTCGGCTACAAGAGCGCTGTCGGTCCCTACCTCGCGATCGGCCTTGCCATCTACATTCCGTGGATGCTGGCGGGCATGTACGGTGTGGCCATCGCCTCGCTGGGCATGCTGGGCACGCTGGTCATCGCGTTGACGATCGATGCGTACGGCCCTGTGGCGGACAACGCCGGCGGGATCGCCGAGATGGCCGGCATGCCGGAACACGTGCGCGATCGCACGGACGTCCTCGACTCGGCCGGCAACACGACCGCTGCCATCGGCAAGGGCTTCGCCATCGGCGCTGCCATTCTGACGTCGCTGGCTTTGTTCGCGGCGTTCCTGACCCGTGCCGACGTGCTGATGCGAGAACAGGACGCGTCCTCGGACCTTCTCGGCTCGATCAATCTGCTCGACCCGATGGTCTTCAGCGGCCTGTTCATCGGTGCCGTTCTGCCGGCTCTGTTCACGGCAATGACGATGAAGTCTGTCGGCTCGGCCGCGTTCAAGATGATCGAGGAAGTGCGCCGTCAGTTCCGCGAGATTCCGGGCATCATGGAAGGCAAAGGCGATCCCGACTACGCACAATGCGTCTCGATTTCGACTCAGGCGGCCGTTCGCGAAATGATCGCGCCCGGCGTACTGATCATGGGTGCACCGCTCGTCACCGGATTCCTGTTCGGCATCGAGGCGACGGCGGGACTGCTGGCCGGCTCGCTGGTCTCCGGCGGCGTTCTCGCAATCTCGTCGTCAAATTCCGGCGGCGCGTGGGACAACGCCAAGAAGTACATCGAGGCCGGCAATCTCGGTGGCAAGGGCACCGAGAACCACAAAGCGGCGGTCGTCGGCGATACGGTGGGCGATCCGCTGAAGGACACGTCCGGCCCATCGCTGAATATCCTGATCAAGCTGTCGGCGATCCTGTCGCTCGTCTTCGTACCGTTCTTCGTACAGTACGGCGGCATCCTGCTGAAGTTCATGTAGGAGGCGGCGCCCTCGAGAACCAAAAAGCCCGGCCGTGTGCCGGGCTTTTTTTTGCGCTGAAGCGCGGCAAGCCGCCAGAAGCAGACGCTCAAGAACGCGTCACGCCTTGCCGTAGGAGCGGCTTCCAGCCGCGATCCATCGCCGACCTTGCGACGATGTCGCCAATCGCGTCCAGCCGGTGACCTCAGCGAAGCAGCGACGCCTGCTTGAACGTGACGAGGCAGATTGTCGTGAGAAAGCCGAGCGGCGGCAGATAGATGAGCCAGTGGCCGTCGATGCCCTGCAACATCAGCGCCGCGAGCGTGATCGACGAAGCGAGCATCGGCACGGCCATCGAATAGAGCACAACGCGCCGCGCACCGCCAAGAAACATCGACAAGACCGACAGGTAGACGCCGGGCAAGAACGTCCAGCCGAGCGCGCGGGCAATATCGTCGATAAGGAGCTCCGTTCCGGCCAGAGAGACGGCGACGGCAAGTGCGAACGTGAGACCGAGGGACGCCGTGCCCGCGATGAGGATCAGATTCCTGAGGGCGTCGTCTTCCTCGCTCGGCCGAGCCATGTACGAGGAACGGCGGGCCGTGCGGACGAGCTTCAGGTAGTCGATCTGTCTCAAGACTGTCCTCGCGTTACTCCTCGGTTTCCTCGCGCTCCGGTTGCTTGCACTGAACCGTCAGATTGCGATTCACGTCGTCACCGATCGTCGTTCGCTCTCGCACCTCACCCGCGCTGACCCCTGTGCGGCCGTGACCGACCCGCGGCATGCCGACTTCGCCCATGTCGGCCTGCAGATTGGACGGCGTCCGGACGCGCCGATAGCCGTGCTCGCCGCAGTAGCTGTTGGCCTGCTCCCGGCAGTCCGACATGCTTCGCGGGCAGTAGAACGTCCGCTCCTCGCTCGGCGGCGGAGGGCCGAGTCCGGACTCGACGGAATACGCCCCGCGTTCCGAGGAACCAGAAGTCGAGCAGCCCGAAATGGCGGCCATGGAGATCAAAAGCAGCGCTGTTCTCATGTCGCCCCCCGAGGCGAATCCGATCAGGCCTGCAGTATACGATAGCTACCGGTCGCGCTCGTTCCCAGCGTCTGCGGAGGATCGACAAAGTGACCCTGGATGAAGTCGATGCCGATGTCTCGCAGCCAGTCGAAGTCTTCCTGATGCTCGACCTGCTCCGCCACGATCCTGAACTGCATCGTGCGCGCGAGTTTGATCATCGCCGACACCATCTCCTGATTCACCAGATCGGACTGGAGATTCCGCGTGTAGGTGCCATCGATCTTTAGATAGTCGATCGGCAGGTGCTTGAGGCTCGAGAATGAGCCGAGCCCGCTGCCGAAGTCGTCCAGTGAAAACTCGCAGCCGATCCCATGCAATACCTCGATGAAGCGCTGCGCATGCTGCACGTTCGACAGGATTGCGGTCTCGGTCACTTCGAAACAGACCGCGGTCGGGGGCACGCCGGACCGATCCAGCGCGTCGACGACGAAAGCGAGGAAGGACTCGTCCGCCAACGTCTGCCCTGAGAGATTGATGGCGCAGCTGCGATTGCCGGCCAGGCGTATCTCGCCGCTGGACACGGCGCCGAGCGTGGCATTGATGACCCAGCGATCGATCTGCGGCATGAGCTGGTAACGCTGCGCCGCGCGCAGGAAATCGGCCGTCTGCGTCGGGCGGCCGTGACTGTCGGTCAGCCGGATCAGCACCTCGACCGCCGGACCGCGTTCGAGGCCGCTCGTCATCGACAGAATGGGCTGCACCGCCAGTTCGAAGGAATCCTCGTGCAGCGCCGCTTGCAGCTGCCGGAGCCACTGGATGTCACCGCGCTCGCGCGCAACGGCCTCGTCGCGGGCCGAGTAGACGTGGATCTGACCCTTGCCGTGCTGTTTGGCGACGTAGCAGGCCGAATCGGCGGCGCTCAGCACGTCCTGGATGGAGCCGCTGGCATGGTTGATCTCCACGAGTCCGATCGACACGCCGATATTGAAGATCTTGTCCTTCCAGACGAAGCGATATTCCGCCACGGCAGAGCAGATGTCGTTCGCAATCTGCCGTGCCTTGTCGATCGGGCAGCCGATCAGCAATGCGCCGAACTCGTCCCCACCGAGGCGGCCGACGAAGTCGGAGTCGCGCACCTCTTCCTTGATGAGCCCTGCAACCTCACGAAGCATGTTGTCGCCGGCGAGATGCCCGCAGCTGTCATTGACGGCTTTGAAGCGGTCCAGGTCCATGTAGAACAGCATGTGCGCCGCTTCCTCGGAGTGCGCGGTGTCCATCGCTTCTTCCAGACGACGCTCGAACTCGCGGCGATTGATGAGCCCGGTGAGTGCATCGTGCGTCGCCTGATAGCTCATCTTACGGGTCAGTCCGCGGATCTCGCTGACGTCGTGGAAGACGACGACGGAGCCGGAAACGCTGTTGCCTGGCCCGCGGATCGGCGACGCGGTGATCTCCACGGAATGCTCGTGCTCGCCGTCATTCGAGATCATGACCGCACGCCTGCCCATATTGACGCGCCGCCGCATCGCGAGGCAGCGCTCGACCGGATCGCCCAGCGGCCGCCGGTCGGCATCGTCGACGAGCGTGAACAACTCGCCGATGCGGTGACCCGCCGCATCGTCTCGATTCGCGCCGGTCAGGCTTTCCGCCGCGAGATTCATGTAGTCGATCCGGCCATCGTTGTCGGTGGTGATAACGCCCTCGGAGATCGATTCGAGCGTGTACTGCGCCTGCCGCTTACTGCGTGACAGGGACACCTCGAGGCTCTTGCGATGACTGACGTCGCGCGCGACCGTGAGAATGGCCGGCTCGCCGCGAAATTCGATATTCGAGCTCTGCACCTCGACCCACAACCCGGCTTCGGCACCGTTGATGAGCTGAATCTCGAGGCGCGGCGGAACGCTCTCCCGCGCCAGCCGCTTTTGCACGTTCTTGCGGAACAACGCCCGATACGCCGGCTTGACGAGATCCGCGACTTCCCGGCCGATCAGCTGGGTGGGCTCGAGACCGACGAGCCCGGCGGCCTTCTCGTTGGTCAGCAGGATCTTCTCGTCATGGATGATGACGATCTCCGGCAACGTTCGCGCGAACTCGCGGAACAGACGGTCGCGTCCCTGAATCTTCAGGTCGCGCTCGCCGACCGCGTCGAAGAGACGGTTCACCGTGTGAGCGAGATCCGCGATCTCGGGCCGGTCGGGAATGGTCATGCGCCGGCCTACCGACGCATCGCCGGAAACGTCATGCAGTTCGCGATTGAACGTTTTCAGTCGCGAGGCCAGACGACTCCTGCTCCGCCAGATCGATCCCCCTGCAATGAGGGCACCGACAAGCAGAATCGCAAGGATCAGGATCAGGAGGTTCGTCGACGACACTCAACGAGCCCTGAGGTGATGCCGCACAAAGATCATTTGGTATTATTGTCCGCCCGAAATCCGTCTCCGGCGTCGGAGAAAGCGTTCAGAATATTCCCGTTTTGAGCTCGTCGTAAGCATATCCCAGCCGACATTGGCCGCCTGCGCTATTCACCATAATTAGCGTGTCTGGTGGCCGGGTCGAGGCGACGCCGACGCTCGATTTTGCTTTTATTTTCATTGAATTACAGGCTAGCACAATGAATACCGAATTTGCTCGCGCGAAGATGATCGAACAACAGGTCCGCGCGTGGGACGTCCTCGACAAGACCGTACTCGACACACTCGCCGCGACACCTCGCGAGAACTTCGTACCGGCCGCATTCGACGCGCTCGCTTTCGCCGATATCGGAGTCCCGATCGGTCACGGCGAATCGATGATGACGCCGACCGTCGAGGGTCGCGTGCTGCAGGCCCTCGAGCTGGCAGCCGGCGATCGGGTATTGGAGATCGGCACGGGCTCGGGCTACCTGACAGCGTGCCTGGCGAAACTTGCCGGCAGCGTGGTCAGCGTCGAGCTGCATGCCGACCTGCTGTCCGCCGCGAGCGACAAACTCGGCGAGGCCGGCATCGACAACGTCGAACTGATGGAACTGGATGCGATGCGCGAACTGCCGGAGGGCCGTTTCGACGCAATCGCCGTCACGGGCTCCATTCAGCGCTTCGATCCCCGCTTCGTCGAAGCCTTGAGGCCTGGCGGCCGGCTGTTCGTGGTCGTCGGCGACGCGCCGGTAATGGACGCCAGGCGGGTTCGCTTCGAAAGCGACAACGACTGGTTCAGCGAAAACCTGTTCGAAACGGTGCTGAAACCGCTCGTGCACGGCGCCGAACCACCACAATTCGCATTCTGAGCGAAATTAACGAAACCACATCGGAACCTGCTGCATCTATAGGGTGTCTGTACCCTTCGACACGGTATGATGCACGTCTGCTATTGACTGATTTAGTGATATAGTTAACTATAACACCTCACGCCAGCCGGAATTCCCAATAATGAAGACTCTTTCGACTACGAAATCTCTGATCGTCGCAGTTCTGCTTTGCGTACTGCCCGGCGTGGCGAGTGCGGCCACCCTGTTGGAGATTTACCAACAGGCATTGCAGAGCGACCCGCTCATCCACGAGGCGGAAGCACGCCGGCTGGCATCGCTCGAAGCCGCCCCGCAGGCACGGAGCGCGCTGCTGCCGCAGGTTTCCTTCGGTGGCGACTGGACGCGTTCGGAATCGTCGGGAACGCAGGTCGATGCGGACGCCAGCGGCAGCTTCGGCACCTTCTCGTCCGAAAGTGAGACCGAGACGACGCGCTGGAGCTTCAGTCTGCGCCAAACGCTGTTTCGCTGGGACCAGGTCGTCGGGCTGCGCCGGGCAGAAAAGACGGTCGCTCGCGCCGAGGCGGACCGGGAGGCCGCGCAACAGGATCTGATCGTTCGCGTCACGCAGCGCTACTTCGACGTGCTCGCGGCGGAGGACCGGCTTCGTGCAATTCACGCCAACCGCACCGCCATCGCCCGCCAGCTCGAGCAGGCGCAGCAGCGCTTCGAAGTCGGGCTGATCGCGATCACCGCCGTGCAGGAATCGCAGGCCGCTTACGACCAGGCCGTTGCCGACGAGATTGGTGCCAAGCGCCAGCTCGCAACCGCGCGGGAATTCCTGCGCGAGATCACCGGCGAGTACATCTCCGATCTCGACGCGCCAGGTGAGAATCTGCCGCTGAATACGCCTGACCCGGAAAGCGAAGGCGCGTGGATCGATCTGGCCATGAATCAGAATCTATCGTTGGTCTCCGCGCGTCTCGACGAGGCGCTTGCCCGCGATGAGATCGCGTCGCGCCGGACCGGTCACTATCCGACGATCGATCTCGTCGCTTCGACCGGCGAGCAGGACACGACCGCGGACCGCAGCATTAACGGTCTGCCGCCCCTGCCCGCGGACAGCGACGGCAGCACCGACAGCATTGGTATCGAGTTCACGATCCCGTTGTTCTCGGGCGGCGGCACGTCCTCGCGAGTCCGCGAGGCGGTGTATCTGCATCGCGCCAGCCGCGAGAACCTGCAGCGCGTGACGCGCGAGACCGAGCGGCAAACGCGCGACGCGTACCTCGGCGTTCTGTCCGAAATCAGCCGCGTACAGGCGCTCGCACAGGCTGTCGAGTCCAGCCGTACCGCGCTGGAGGCCACCGAAGCAGGCTTCGACGTCGGCACGCGAACGATCGTCGACGTGCTGAACTCGCAGTTCGCCTTGTTCCAATCGATGACGAACTACCAGCAGAGCCGCTACGACTACATCCTGAACGTCATGCGCCTGAAGCAAGCGGCGGGCACGCTGCAGGTTCAGGATCTCGAAGCGTTGGAGCAGTTCCTCGTGGACCGGATGACGCCGGAAGAGGAATTCGCCGCGGAAGAGGAAGAGGCAGCGAACAACTAGGTACGTCCCCCTTTACCGCATTAAGGGGTCGACAAGTTCCAGGAGGCGCCATAAGGCGCCTCTGTTCGTTTTGAGAAACTCACGGCCTCGTTCGCCGAGCCAGCGGGCCGCTTCGGAATCGCCCAGCAACGACATGAGCGCGGCCTCGAGTCCGTCGGCATCGTCGACCATGACGCAGGCGTCGCGCGATACGAACTGATCCGCGATCTCCTGAGCGTTGAACATGTGCGGGCCGGTGACGATGGGCAGCCCGAGCGCCGCCGGCTCGAGCAAGTTGTGGCCGCCGATCGGCACAAGGCTGCCGCCCACGAAGGCAACGTCCGACGCCGCGTAGAAAAGCGGCACCTCGCCCATGGTGTCGACGAGCAACACGCTTGCCTCTCCGACCGACGGACGATCGTCCGTCCGGGCGACAAAGGCCACGCCGGCTTTCTCCAGGCTCTCGCGAACCACCGGAAATCGCTCCGGGTGCCTCGGAACCAGTACCAGAAGGAGGTCCGGATGCGCCGCCTGCACCCGTTCGTGCACGTCGAGAACGATGGCCTCCTCACCGTCATGCGTGCTCGCCGCGATCCAGACGGGCCGGTCGCCGAACATCTCGTCGCGCAGCGCGCGTCCGCGCTCGGCGAGGTCCGGCGGCAGCTCGATATCGAACTTGATGTTGCCGGTCACTCTTGTGCGCTCGGGCGCCGCGCCGAGCGCAAGAAAGCGCCGTGCATCCGCCTCGCTCTGCGCCGCGATCACGATGCCGTGCGACAGCGTCTCGCGGAAAAGCGGCAAGAGCCGGCTGTAGTTCCGCACCGACTTCGGCGAGATTCTCGCGCTGGCCAGAACCAGTGGAATTCCGCGCTTGCCGCAGCCGTGATACAGGTTCGGCCAGATCTCGGTCTCGATGATGATCGCCATCCTGGGGTCGATCGACTCGAACAGATTGCCGACCGCCAGCGGCAGCTCGAACGGGATGTACGCGTGATGCACGGTGTCGCCGAACAGCGCGCGGACGCGGGAGGCACCGGTCGGCGTAATTGTCGTCACGATCAGTGGATTGTCGGGATAGCGCCGCGCAAGCGCGCGAACCAGCGGTGCGGCCGCGACGACCTCGCCGACAGAGACGGCATGTACCCAGATGGATTCCTCGAGCTTCGGAAAGCCGATCCCGAATCGCTGGCCGATCTGCGGCCGATAGCGGCGATTGAGGAGGGCCTTGCCGAGCCAGTAGGCGGCGTAGGCCGGGAGCAGTAGGAAGACGAGCAGGTTGTAGAGGACGCGCACCGGCCGACGTCAGTCTTTCAGGCGCTCGACGATCCGGGTGGTCGAATGCCCGTCACGGAACGCCAGCACACGAACCTCTCCACCGTTCTCGAGCACCGCAGCCCCTCCCGCGATCTCGTCAGGCTCGTAGTCTCCGCCCTTGACCAGGACGTCGGGCAAGGCCGCGGCAATCAGCTCGGCGGGCGTGTCCTCGGAGAACGGTACGACCCAGTCGACTGCTGCCAGACCCGCGAGCACCAGCATGCGGTCCTCCAGCGCGTTGATCGGGCGCGATTCGCCCTTCAGGCGCGTAACGGACGCGTCGTCGTTTACGGCGACCACCAGCCGGTCGCCGAGGCTTTTCGCCTCCTCGAGGTACGAGACATGACCGGCGTGCAGGATATCGAAGCATCCATTGGTCATGACGATTCGCTCACCGCGCTCGCGCGTCTCGTCCAGCAGCGCGACAAGTTCCTCGCGCTCCACGAGCCCTCGGCCGCCCTGTCCGCGCTGATGCAAGGCAACGCGCATCTCGGACGGAGTAACGGTGGCGACGCCGATCTTGCGTACGACCAGGCCCGCGGCGAGATTCGCCAGCGCGGCCGCATCGGGCAGTGAGGTGCCGCTGGCCAGCGCCGCTGCGAGCGTCGCAATGACCGTGTCGCCCGCGCCGGTTACGTCGTAGACCTCACGGGCCTGAGTCGAGAGAAACAGCGGCTCCGCGTCTGCTTCCAGCAGCATCATGCCCTTCTCGCTGCGGGTCACCAGCAGCGCGTCGAGCGAAAGCTCCGCGATCATCGCTCTGCCGCGCTCGACGAGTTCCTCGTCGGAGTCGCAGACGCCCGCCACGGCTTCGAACTCGGACTGGTTCGGCGTGATCAGCGTTGCGCCCCGATACTTCGAGAAGTCCTTGCCCTTCGGGTCGACGAGCGACGCGACACCGGCCTTCCGGCAGGCCTCGATCATCGAGGCGACGTCGGTCAGAGCGCCCTTTCCGTAGTCGGACAGGATGACGGCACCGGCGCCGTCGAGCGCCGAGCTGAGCAGCCATGCGAGTCGATCGCCTGGGAGCGCGGCGGCTTTTTCCTGATCGAGGCGAATCAACTGCTGTCCGCGGCTCTGGACGCGCATCTTGGTGATCGTCGGCCGATCGTCGAGATGCTCGAAGTCGCAGGCAATGCCGCGCTCCTCGAGAATGCGTGTGAGGGTCTCGGCCGGCGCATCGCGGCCGACAACGCCGATGAGATTGGTCGCCGTCCCCAGCGATGCCAGATTGACGGCGACGTTGGCCGCCCCGCCAGGGCGATCGTCAGTCTCGTGTACGTGCACGACAGGCACTGGCGCCTCCGGTGAAATGCGGTCGGTGGCGCCGAACAGGTACTGGTCGAGCATGACGTCGCCGACGACGACGACACGCGAACTGGAGTAGTCGGGGATCGATAAAATCACGGCGCGACTTTAGCATTTTCGACAGCCCTGCGTGGTGTGTCCTGATTGCGACGATTCGGCACCACCTCGCATCCTGAGGACAAGAACGCCGAACCGGCATCGCGGCCGAAAACCTCGGCAGCATACAGCACCAACGGATGGGGGAGTCATGACGTTGACCCGAATTGCCAGCGGACTGTCGCTCGGCTGGCTACTCTTGTCGGCGCCGGCCGCTGCGACGGAGCACGGACAGCTGATTGCCGACGCCATGCGCCTCGCCGATCGGCTGGAACCAACCTTAGGGCTGAACGCTCCGAATGCAGCTTTTCGGGTCCTCCTGATCGATGGCGATCGCGAGCGGCTCTAATGTGCCGCACAGGACGTTGCCGGCTTCTCGGCGGACGGCATGGATGCCGCCACTGGCTGCGGCGTCCAGGCCCGCGCCGCTTCATTCAATCCGGGCTTTCTCGCGACCTTCCCGCTGGCGGACGGCGTGCCGACCATTGTGGTGGGCACGCCTGCGGCCACGGGCAGGAATCGCGTGGACTGGGTCGTCGTCCTCGTCCACGAGCACTTCCATCAGCATCAGCAATCGTGGCCGGAATACGCCGCGCTCACGCTGGCGCTCGACCTGCACGATGGCGACCGGACCGGCATGTGGATGCTCAACTACCCGTTCCCCTACGATGGCGACGAGCACGGGCAGCGATTTGCGAGACTAGCTGAAGCGGCGGCGGCCGCGCTCGCAGCGCGTTCCACGGATGAGTTCGCACAGGCGCGGTCGGCTTGGCTGGACGCTCGTCGAGCCTTCACCGAGCGGCTGACCGAAGCCGATCGGCGGTACTTCGAGTTTCAGCTCTGGCAGGAAGGGGTGGCGCGTTTCGTCGAACTGGAGGCTGCCATCGCGTGGAGCGAACATCCCGCCGACGAAGCGTCCGTTGCGACAGTGCTGGCCGAGCAATTGCGCAGCGCGGATCTAAGCCGAGATCGGCGCGTCGCGTTCTACCCGCTCGGTGCGGCCGAGTCGTATCTGTTGACGCACACCGATCCCGGCTGGCACGCGGACTACTTCGATGGCCGGCTGGCGCTAGGCCCGCGGATCGATTCGCCTTTCTCCGAGTAGGATCGCGCCGCGTCAGGACGATGGCTGGATGAGGTCCCAGCGGTTGCCGTAGAGATCCTCGAAGACGGCGACCGTGCCGTAGCCCTCGGTCTTCGGTTCGCGCACGAATCGGACTCCGCGCGATCGGTAGGCTTCGTAGTCGCGCTGGAAATCGTCGGTGTAGAGGAACAGGAAGACACGTCCGCCGGTCTGATTGCCGATCCGCGAGGACTGCTCGTCCCCGACCGCCCGGGCCAAGAGGAGCTGCGATTCGCTCGACCCCGGCGGCGCGACGACCACCCAGCGTTTGTCCTGCGCTGGCTGATATTCGTCCTCGACCAGCTCGAAGCCGAGCGTGCCGACGTAGAAGTCGATCGCCTCGTCGTAGTCGCGGACGACGAGCGCCGTCAGTCCCAGATGCTGCTTCATTGCCTACTCCACCTGCGATCCCGCGACCGCCGCACAGAATCGCTCGATCTCGTCCTCGGTATTGAAATAGTGCACCGACGCACGGGCGACGGCCTCCAGTCCACGCTCGCCGAGATCCAGTTGTGCGTACGTCTTCGGCGTCGACGAGATATTGATCCGCTGCCGCCGAAGGCGCGCCATCAGGTCGCCGGTTGACTCGCTGTCCTTCGTGAACGTCACGATACCCGATCGCCGCTCGCCCTGATCTCGGACCTCGACCCCGTCCATGGAGGTCAAGTGCTCGCGCAGCGAGTCCGCAAGTGCGGAGACGCGCTGCTCGATTGCGTCCAGGCCGATTTCCATTGCGTAGTCGACCGCGCGGGCCAGCCCGAGTTTGCCGGCGACGAAGCACTCCCAGTTCTCGAATCGCCGCGCGCCCGGCGCGTATTCGAAGCGATCGGCTGCGATCCACTCGGCCGAGTGCAGATCGATGAACGGCGGATCCAGCCGATCGAGGATTTCGTCCGACACGTACAGAAATCCGGTCCCGCGGGGCCCGCGGAGAAACTTGCGGCCGGTGCCTGAGAGCAGGTGGCAGCCGATATCGTTCACATCAACCTCGAGCTGACCGACCGACTGGCAGGCATCGAGCAAATAGATCAACCCGTGCTCCCGAGCGACTCGGCCAACGTCGGCGGCCGGGTTGATGAGCCCGCCCTGACTCGGCACGTGGGTAATCGCCACGACCTTCGTTCGTGGCGTCACCGCGCTTTCGAGCGCATCGACGTCGATCTGTCCCGTCGCATCCGAGGGCACGACGTCGATAGCGATACCGAGGCGTTTCTGCAACTGCATGAATGCCAGGTAGTTCGACGCGTACTCGGATGCGTGCGTGAGCACCCGGTCGCCTTCGTCGAGCGGCAGAGCATAAAACGCCATGTCCCATGCACGGGTCGCGTTCTCGACGTAGGCGATCTCGTGCGCTTTGGTACCCAGCAGTCGCGCGAACGCGGTGTGAAAGTGGGCGATCTCGTCGGCTCTCAGCGCGTGCGCCTCGTAGCCGCCGATTTGCTGCTCCAGAGCGAGGTAGTCGCGCAGCGTTTCGCTGACCGTGAGCGGCTGCAGCGACGCGCCAGCGTTGTTGAAGTGAAGTATCGATTCGCACGCCGGCGTCTCCGCGCGTACTCGGCCGATCGGGAAAGCTGTTCTCTTGTTCATGCAACGAGCTTAACAGGCTCGGCGCCATCAGCCTGCCGACAAGTCGAGGCAGCCCCGACGATATTTGGGAGGCTTCGTCTATGCTCCTGCTTAGTCCCAAGCGGAGACTCACAGATTAGGTTCGTTCAGCTTGTCCATCCCGCATTCTGGCTGCTTCTGCTCGCCGCAGGCCTCAATGCCGGCTGCGACTCGCATCGGCACGAACACGATGTCTCGAACGCGATGGACCAGCTCGAGCGGGTCTTCAATCGATTCGATGAAGAGCACCTGGACAACGAACAACTTCTTCGGGAGTGGTCAGGGATCGACGTTGCCGCGACGCCTGCGGATTTTCAGATCGCGTGGCCCGAACTACGACGCGCTTACTCCAGCTGGACGAGGAACATCCCGACCCAGAGGGAAAACGAATCGATGTCATCGTGGCTTGAACGATTCAATGAAGCGACGACTGAGTATCGGCAGAAGACGGACAACCTGAAAATCATTGCCGCCCAGTACTTACCGGAGACTCGACAGCGGCTATCAGACCGCGCCGCGTTGCAGCGGCTCGCCAATGAGGCTCTCAATGAATCATCGAACTAGCCGGCATTCCGGCCTTCAGTCTCGCCGACCGGGCCCACGCGCGGCATCATTCGACGATCTTGAACGTGAATCTTTGCCGATGGTCGAATCTGTGCACGGGTTGTCCCTCTTCCAGCGCCGGCGAGAATCTCCAGTGCTGGAGCGCATCGATAACCGGCTGCTCCCATACCGGATCCGTACTTTGGACGACCTGGATGTTCTCAACCTTCCCTTCGATCGTTACGTCGAACACCACATCCACAAATCCCTCATCCAAATTGGAGCCGGCCGGGAACTGAGGCCCCGTACCCTGGACAAGTTGTGGGTTGACGAAGCGATACAGCTCGATGCTCCCGAGCCACGCTCTCAGCAAGGGTTCGGGGCAATGCCAGAAAGACCTGTTGAATTTCTCGATGTCCTCCGGCGGAACGTTGGCCACGAGCGCATCGCAGGCGATGGACAGATTCTCTGGGTTCCCTGAACGGGCAAACGCGCGCAGCATCATGTCGTAGACGACGATCGCACGAGTCGAATCGCCTTCTCGAGCGAAGTTCGACGCATATTCGAGGACATCCTGTAACGATCCTCGATCGAGATCGTTCGAATATGCGGTTTGAGTCAGAAGCCCGAACAGGGTAAGGGCGGCGATCAGTCCGAAGAAGCGTCGCATAGGACAAGTCCTCTATGTTGAGCTTGCTTCCCGCACCTGGATTCCGCCGTCCGCGATGGGACGACGGGATCATTGTACGCCATTAGGCGAGACAGGCAGGCCCATCCGGACGAGTTTGGCTAACGCACGATATGCCAGGTGGTTTGCCGGCCCGCGAGATAGTGCACGGTTTCTCCATCGAAACAGGCGCTTTGCTCGAGCTTAATTTGCACGAGCTGGCCGTCCCATCCGGGCATCGGTGCTTTGATGTTGCCCTCTATCGCGTAGCAGGTATTCGCATGCAACGGCCAGTCGCCGCGCACCGGCGTACCGTCCTGATCGTCCCACATGCCGATCGTCGGGCCGGGCGCATGCCCGAAGAAGCCGATCGGGTGCGTGTACACGCTGCATTCGATGTCTTCATCGGCGCACTCCGCGCGCGTCGCCGCCGTGATCTCGTTGCCCGTGCGGCCAGTGACGAACTCGTCGGTCAACAGGTCCTGCCAGCGATTGCCGACTTCGAGCGCGTCGATGAGCCCTTGCGGTATGTCGGTCTCTCCGAGCTTCGGCACGTAGCCCATCTCCTGAGTGTCGGTGCACAGGCGCAGGTAGCAGATGCCCACGTCCGTGTGCAGGACATCGCCCGCCTGGATGATGCCGCTCTCGCCGCAGAACGCGGTGTCACTGTCACAGGTCTGTCCCGGGCGCTGCGCGTTGACGTAGGGCATGAACCACGCGGGCAGATCGAGTTCGACGAAGCGTTGCCGCAGGTACCAGGCGACGTCATCGGTCGTTGTCACGCCAGGCGTGATGACGCGGCTGGAAAACGCCTCGGCAATGACGCTGCGCGCGAGGCTCACCGTGTGCGCGTACGTCTCCATCTCGTTTTGTGTGCGCGTCTCCGCCCAGCGCACGACGAGATCTTCCGCCGGAACCAGCCGCTCCGCGTAGTCATCCGGCAAGACCTCGACCAGGCGTTGATGCAGCGCGTGGGTGAGGCCGTCCGCGACCGGCCAGTGGCGCGACACGTTGATGCCGATGCGTGCCGGGTCGCGAGAAACGATGAGCTCGCCCAGCGCCTGCCATTGCGAATCCAGATCGCCGCCCTCCCACGCTGACTCGTAAGGACCGCCGAGCGGATAGCGATTGACCGTCAGGCGATCGACGCCGTCGTCGGTGCGATGGAAAACGAGCATCGTTGTACGGCGCGCCGCGAACGTCGGTTGCGGCACCAGTGAGAAGTAGATGGGGTCCTCCGCGTACTCGCGATTGAGAACGAGCCACATGTCGAGGCCGGTCTCTTCCATCAGGGCCGGCAGCAGCGTGTCGAGACGCTCTTCCAGGTGCCGGTTTTCGACAGGCGGGCGGTCTCTGTACTCCAGCACGGCGCGAGGGCCGGCAACTTCTCGACCCTGGTCCTGAGCCAGCGACGCTTGGGTGGGAAGCAGCAGGCAAACGAAAACGGCGAGCTTGCGCATGAGGACACTCCTGAGTCCGTAATGGAACCGGCATACTGAAGGAATGTGCCGTCTCAGCCAAGACGCGGGTTAGGCATCGAGCCTCGGTGGACTACCGCGAGGCAGGCATGCGCGTTCAGGGCTTGGCGAAGTCCGCCGCGTCGGCGTTCGGAAGCTGCATGATCTCGTGAATTTCCAACCGGGCCAGCCGCTCGCCGCTGTCGACGTTCCACTGGCTGTATCCAAACGGGTGCAGCACGCCTTCCACGACGCGAAAATCCGACCAGCGCTCCTCGATCGTGATAGGCGTCGGGTCCTGAGTGGGGTGCAGGGGACGGACCGAGCGTGCCCGCTCCAGGCGATAGGTCTCGGCGTTGATGTAGTAGTCGATGTCGGTGCCGAACTGCGAGAGCACGTTGAGAACGTGATACCGGGTGCCGTCGACGGTTTCGCAGCCTTCCGGCGTCAACGTCGCTCCGAGGCCCTCCATGTGATTCAGGCCGTAGAGATGAACGGGTGACATCGCGCCCTGATTGAGCGCCCTGCCCGCGTCGCCGCCAACGTACTCGGCCTCCACGTCGCCCGGTTGCTCCCAGCCGCGCTCCCCGTCAAACCCTTCCGTGTAGACGAAGCCGTCGCGGTAGGTGGCACGGATCCACATGTAGCCCGGCTTCATGACCCGGTAATCGAAGTTTGGCTGGTACTCGCCCTCGTAGTGCGTCGAGACAATCCTGAGCGCCGTCTGCCGCTCGAGGGCCTCGGCACCGCCGCGAGCGCTCAGGTAGTGATCCAGTAGCTCATCGACGCTCTGGACACACTCTCCACCGGCAGACGCCGGCAGGGAGACCATCAGGAGTACAAGAATCCACGCACGCATGTGTTCGCTCCGGTTGCTGCGGAAAGCGTGCATCCTGCGCAGCCCGGCACCCGGCGACCAGCAGCCATCGCCGAATGGGCGGGATCGTGCGGCGAGTGGGACGCCTGGTACGTTCGCCGGGACACCCGGCGCGGCGCGCAGCGCTCAGTCCGCGCCGCTCAACAGGCGCCGCTTGACTTCCTCGCGGTAGCCGCGGCTCGACTCGACGCTCATGCCGTCGCGGAGCTCGAGCCGAAAGCGGCCCTTGCCGAGCGGCGTCACAGAAACCACGTGCCCGGCATTGACGAGACGGGATCGGTGCACTCGTACGAACCTCTCGTCGCCCAGCGTCTGCTCAACCGACTGCAGCGTATTGCGATCCAGATAGGTGGAACCCCCGGCATGGACTTCCACGTAGTCACCGGCCGCAACGATAACCCCGATCTCGTCGACCTGGAGCGGCACCAGCGCGCCGCGATGATCGACAATGAGCTTGTCCGGCGTCGGGCGCGATTCCGGCGGCTTCTCGCTCAGGTAGGCCTGCTGAATGAAGAGCTCGGACCAGAATGCGTAGATCAGGCCCAGATTCATCGCCCCGGCAAACCAGTGTCCGAAGGTCAGCTCATCGAGCGATTCGCCGCTCAGCGTATAGCTGACGGCATTGATGAACACGACACAAAATACCGCGACGACGTACGCGATCGCGTAGGACGCAATGCGCAGGTGCAGAGTCCGCAACCAACGGACTTCGTCGATGGCCATGGCCAGGAAAAAGGAACTCAGAAAGCCGGCGATGAGCAGAAACAGATTGCGGATGAAGGACTCGAAGACCGGCATCTGAGTCACGCCGGACAGAAACAGCGCCGCGCCGGCAACCGACCAGAAAATCGCCTGAAAGCCCCAGAATCGTGCGGTGCGCGAACCCATGCTCGCAGGTTACCGGAACCGGTTGTTCAGGTCGTCATCGGCTCGTTCGCCGTCCGCGCCGTCGTGGCAGCGTGACGTTCGACTCGGCTCGCAAGCCTGGTCTCGCGATTCGAATCATCTGATTGCCCTCGTTCTGCTGGCCGGCGCGCTGACGCGCCCGGCGTTATGCGCCGCCAGAAGCGCATGACAAGCCATTGATTTTTGAGCGATGCGCGCCAGACCGTTCGCATTTTTCCTATGCACAACTAATATTTAGATGGTTCAAGACGATTCTTCCGCGCTCCGGTTCTGTCAATAGTCGAGGCATCGAATAGCGGCGTGAATGAGCAAGCTAATTTCGACGAGCGGGTCGCATTCATCTGCGCAGAGTATGCGGAGCTGTCCGGCCACGTTCGGACCGCGCTTACCGTCCTTTGGCAGGCGTTCAATATCTACTTTGTCATGAATACGCTGCTCGCATCGGTCGGCGGGTTTCTGTTCCTGCAGACCGACGAAAGCAAGCGAGAAGCGCTGCTGGGCCTGGGACTGATTGCACTGCTCGGAATTCTGATCTCGATCGCATCAGTTTCTACCGTTCTTCGATTCATAAAGTACTTTGGCGGCCTGTTCGAGAGAGGCAAGGTCGTCGAAGAAACTATGGATGCGGCGACTTTGAAGGAATTACAGCGACTTGGAGCAGAGGACTTCTGGACCAGCGCCCCGGCATGGACGGTATACATTTGCATCGCGTTCTTCTTGCTCTGGGGAGCAGTCCTGACCTACTCCGCCCTCAATTTATTTGTTTGACATTCCTCATAGCAGCGGGAACCGAATTCGTCGCCGCCAGTGCATTGGCCAGAACAGGCGATGCAGGCGTGGGCGAGCCGTGCCCGGACGCCGAGGGGCGGAACCGGATGTCGGCGACGGACACACGGAGCTTCCTGCTTAACGACACAGTGTCCGACTGACTAGACCTATACGGCCATGAGCGTGGATTGGTTCGCGACCTCTTGCTCGACATTTGCTACGGCCCCAGTGAACCTGCGTCGGAATCTCCTATCTAAGCATCTACACTGAAGAAACCAGCGTGCCGCGACGCACCGTGGGGACGGTGCTTCGGCTGACAAACGGGGGTACACCATGAAATACCGCTTCGACCCGGAAGGTGAGCGCCTTCCCATCAAACTGGACACAACTTCCAACGCCGAATACGAGCCCATTCCGCTCGAGCCGCGCAACGAGCACGCGAACGTTCTTGCCCACGAGGCCGTGAGCAAGAGCGCGAAGCGCCTCGGCATGGGGCGGCGCGACTTTCTCGTCTCTGCGGCCGGCGCCGCGACCACCCTCTTGTCCATCAACCGTGCGAACGCCGAGGCGGGCCGCGACGCGGGGAGCTTTGAAATTCCGGAAGCCGCCGGCGAGGACATCCAGCTGGCGGATGCCAGCCTCGAAAAAAGCGAGTTCATCTTCGACGTGCAGGGGCACTACGTGCCGCCGAGCGTGGCGGCGAGCCGTAAGGAAGAATGTGCACAGTTCGACTACGTCAGCCGCGATTACATGCGTTGCCTTGGCGCCGACGACTTCGTCAAGGACGTCTTCCTGGACGCCGATACGGACATGATGGTGCTTTCGTTCGTCCCGTCGCGCCGCGACGCCGAGCCGCTGACCATCGAAGAAGCGGACGCTACCCGGCAAATCGTCGATGAACTGGAGGGTACGCAGCGCCTGCTGATTCACGGTCGCGTCAATCCCAATCAGGAGGGCGACCTCGAAGGCATGGACGAGCTGGCCGAATCCTACGGCGTCTCGGCCTGGAAGACTTACACGCAGTGGGGTCCCGACGGTACGGGCTTCTGGCTGACCGACGACGTCGGGCTCGCATTCATCGAGAGAGCACGTGCCCTCGGCGTCAACAATATCTGCATCCACAAGGGCATCCCCTTCGGGCGCCGCTCTTACGAGCACTCGCTGTGTACGGACATCGGTCCCGTGGCGAGGCAATTCCCCGACGTGAATTTCCTCATCTATCACTCCGGCTGGATTCCCGGTCAGGCGGAAGGCCCGTACGATCCGGATCGCGGCGAGGGCATCGACGAGTTGATTCGCTCCGTGGAAGAAGCCGGGCTCGGCCATGGCTCCAACGTGTATGCGGAACTCGGCAGCACGTGGCGCGGCCTGATGCGCGACGTCGACAGCGCCGCACACGGTATCGGCAAGCTCGTCAAGCACTTAGGCGAAGAAAACGTGCTCTGGGGCACGGATTCCATCTGGTATGGCTCGCCGCAGGATCAGATCCAGGCGTTTCGCACTTTCCAGATTTCGGAGGAGACCCGCGAGCGCTTTGGCTATCCCGAGATCAGCGATTCGCTGCGCGCGAAGATCTTCGGACTGAACGCGATGAAACCCTACGGCATCGATATCGAAGAGGCGACGCTCCGCGCGAGCAACGATTTCGTCGAGCGCGAGCGACAGAACTACCGCGACCGTCGCGATCCGCATCACCTGACCTTCGGACCGAAGAACCGGCGCGAGTTTCTGCTGTTTCAGGTTTGAGCGAGTGGCAGAACCCGATACTGGCGGAGAACTTGCCGGCGACTTCGTTGCCGCGCTTGCGCTGCAGGAACTCTATCGCCGAAATGTTGGACAGGTAGTGACCGTATCGACGAAACAGCTTCGCTACATACGCCGCAAGGAACTCAAGCTCGAGCCGTATGCCGTAGAGATTCACGAGCTCTCTGACTGTCGAGGAGTGTCCTACAAGTCGGACTTCGCACCGCACCGAGTCCTTTTCGGGGCACTGTCACTCGTCGTTGGTGTCGCTATCGTCGCCGGGCTTTGGATCTATCGCAACGACGTTCAGGCCGGAATGGTCGTTAAGGCCGTCGCGGTGCTCGCGCCGTTCTACGTAGGATATCGGTATTTCACTGGCGGTCGCAGGCACGTTCTGACGTTTGCGATGAACAATGAGAATCTGCATTGGCGGTCAAAGCCGGGCGAATTCCGTACATGGCAGAAATCGGTGGACCGCATTCTGGATTTTGCGAGACAGAAGGGCTGGTACGAGAGCCCGGTGAAGTTCATCTGACAGTTGGATACCACCGACGCGGTCTGCCCGGACTCGAACGGTCGGATGGTCGTCATCAGGACCAGAAAAAAAGCCGCAGACCCCAATGGGATCTGCGGCTACTTGCCTGTTGCGTCTCTACCGCCTGCAATTCGGCCGCAGGCTGCGCCCTTCCGAGTGCGACGTTAGCGCCGGCCTAACCGCACTTACTGTCCCCACACGCCAGACAGGTCATACACCCGTCCATCATGATCACCGCGGTCGTGTTGCACTTCGCGCAGAGCTGCGCGCCTTCCGGGTACTCCGACTTGGAGAAGGCGTCAGTCTGCCGGCGTGACTCCTCGAACTCCGCTCGCTTCTCGGCCAGAACCGCCTGCTGGTGCTCGTTCATCTCCGGCGGGTTCAGCAGGCCGATGGCGATCAGGTGCTTCTCGACGATGTAGCCGAGTTCGGCAATGATCGACGGCATGAACTTGCCGCCCGGCTGCCAGTAGCCGCCGCGCGGATCGAACACCGCTTTCAGCTCGTCGACGAGGAAGGCCACGTCGCCGCCTTTGCGGAATACCGCTGAGATGATCCGCGTCAGCGCGACGATCCACTGATAGTGATCGAGGTTCTTCGAGTTGATGAAGATCTCGAACGGGCGCCGTTTCTCGAACTCGGTGCCTTCGTTCAGGATGATGTCGTTGATTGTCACGTACATAGCGTGATCGGACACCGGCGTTTTCACCTTATAGGTCGAGCCGATGAGCATCTCCGGACGCTCGAGCTTCTCGTGCATGCGGATGACTTCCGCACGGCCTTCGATGCTCCCCTCGCGGACGATCTCGGGCTTTTCGACCGCTTTTTCAGCGTCGCCCCGCTGCACGTCGTAGCCGACGATCTTCTTTTCGATTTTGATGGTCATTGAGAAATCCTGTTGGCCACCGGGCGCTCGGGCCCGGCGGACTCGAATCAAAACTTGCCGTAGTAACCTTCTTTGAGGGCATCGAACAGATTGGCGGCCGTGTGGACCTCGCCGTCGTATTCGATTTCCTCGTCGCCCCGGACGTCGACGGTCGAACCGTCGTCGAGTGTGAAGGTATAGGTCGTGTTCTTGAGGTCCTTCTCCTTGACCAGTACGCCCTGGAACGCTTCCGGATTGAAACGGAAGGTCGTGCAGCCCTTCAGGCCCTGCTCATAGGCGTACAGGTAGATGTCCTTGAAGTCTTCGTAGGCGTAGTCGGTCGGGACGTTCGCGGTCTTCGAGATCGACGAATCGACCCACTTCTGCGCCGCCGCCTGGATATCGACGTGCTCTTTCGGCGAGATGTCGTCGGCCGCGACGAAGTACTCCGGCAATGTGCCGTGCGGCTCGTCGGGGTTGCCCGATTCGGGCATCGCCGAGGCATCGACGAGTTCCCGGTACGCAAGCAGCTCGAACGAGAAGACGTCGACCTTTTCCTTGCTCTTCTTGCCCTGCCGGATCACGTTGCGGAAATAGTGGTGAGCGAAGCTCGGCTCGATGCCGTTCGACGCATTGTTCGCAAGCGACAGCGAGATCGTGCCGGTCGGTGCGATCGAGCTGTGGTGCGTGAAGCGAGCACCGGTCTCGGCCATTTCAGCGACGAGTTCCGGCTCGATCTCGGCCACGCGCTGCATGTAACGGCTGTAGCGTGCATGCAGGATGCGGCCGGGGACCTTGTCGCCCGGCTGATAGCCGTCAGCGACCATCTCGGGACGCTTGCGCAGCATCTCTTCGGTCACCTCGAACAGCTCGTTCATGATCGGTGCCGGGCCTTTCTCGCGGGCGAGTTCGAGGCCTTCCTTCCAACCGGCAATCGCCAGTTCGCGCGCTACCTCTTCGGTGAACTTGACGGCATCGGCTTCGCCATAGCGCATCTGCAGCATGGCGAGCGTCGAGCCCAGGCCTAAGAAGCCCATGCCGTGCCGGCGCTTGCGCTGGATCTCATTGCGCTGCTGCGGCAGCGGCAGTCCGTTGATCTCGACGACGTTATCGAGCATGCGCGTGAACAGACCGACGACCTTGCGGAAGGTGTCCCAGTCGAAGCGCGATTCCTCGGTGAACGGATCGAGCACGAAACGCGTCAGATTGACCGAGCCGAGCAGGCAGGAGCCGTACGGCGGCAGCGGCTGCTCGCCGCAGGGATTGGTTGCGCGAATGTTCTCGCAGAACCAGTTGTTGTTCATCTCGTTGACCTTGTCGATCAGCACGAAGCCCGGCTCCGCGAAATCGTAGGTCGACGCCATGATCAGGTCCCAGACGCGCCGCGCCGGCAGCGTCTTGTAGATCTTGCAGGCAACGAGACCCTGGCCGTCAGTGACGTAGCTGCCCGGCTCCGGCCATTCGCGCCACACGATCTGGCTCGCGTCGCCGATGTCCAGTTCGTCCTGCTCGAGTTCCTTATGGGTGATCGGGAAAGCGAGCTGCCAGTCCTCGTCGTTCATGACCGCCTGCATGAACTCGTCGGTGATGAGCAGCGACAGATTGAACTGGCGCAGCCGGCCGTCCTCGCGCTTCGCGCGGATGAACTCCATCACGTCGGGGTGGCCGACGTCGAACGTGCCCATCTGCGCGCCGCGGCGGCCGCCGGCGGACGACACCGTGAAACACATCTTGTCGTAGATATCCATGAACGACAGCGGCCCGGAGGTGTAGGCCCCGGCGCCGGTGACGTAGGCGCCCTTCGGCCGCAGCGTCGAGAATTCGTAGCCGATGCCGCAGCCTGCTTTGAGCGTCAGACCCGCTTCGTGCACCTTGTTGAGGATGTTGTCCATCGAGTCGCCGACCGTGCCGGAGACCGTGCAGTTGATCGTCGACGTGGCCGGCTTGTGTTCCTGAGCGCCGGCGTTCGACATGATGCGGCCAGCCGGGATGGCGCCGCTGCGCAGCGCCCACAGGAACTGCTCGAAATAGTGTTCGCGCTTGGACTCGACCTCAACCTCCGACAGGGCCCGCGCGACGCGCGCATAGGTGCCGTCGATGGTCTCGTCGATGCTGGACCCGTCCTTGGCGGTCAGCCGGTACTTGGCGCCCCAGATATCGAGCGACGCCGGTTGAAATTCGATGTCAGAAACCGTTTGCGCATCCAATTGAACGGCACTCTTCATTGGTCGGTAATCTCCCCTGTGCTCCCTGCGGAGGCATGAATCTTGTGTAGCGAACCCGCATTTTCTCGAGGGAATAGTTGCCCGCTCGCCGCTAGTCGATTTTTCTGCGGCGAGAGCCAGAGTTGGCCTCTTTTCCCCAGTTGGTGGACACAAGATGTTGTGTCCGAGTGACCGCTAGATTATGCCCCCTGGCGGGCAGTGTCAAGGTTTTCCGGGTTTTTTTTGGGGCGACATTTAGCATCTAAAAACAATGACTTACAATCGTCTTTCGAAAAAATGCTTTAAGAATCAATCAAAAAATATGGCAGTTTGATGAAATCGCTCAGACACTACATATAGTGGCATTACGTCAACTCCTTACCTGCCTTGAATCGGCCGCCAACGCCCTCATAAAACGCCGCAGAAGAGTGATTTACAGGGGCCTTTTCGCAACGGCCCTGAGCATATTTTGAGGAGTAAATGCATGAACCTGACTCGCTTTGAACCCTGGTCGATCGTAGACCTTCTGCACCGCGATCTGGACCGTCTGACCACCCGCCGTTTGGGCAATGGCGCCGAGGAAAACTCGGTCGCCGAATGGGTCCCCGCCGTCGATATCGTCGAGGAGAAGGACCGCTTCCTGCTCCGCGCCGACGTCCCGGGCGTCGACCCCACGGCCATCGAGGTCAGCATGGACGCCGGTGTCCTCTCCGTGAGCGGCGAGCGCACGTCGGAGTCCGTGAGCGACCACGACGGCTACCGCCGCGTCGAACGCGCCTCGGGCCGCTTCCTGCGCCGCTTCACGCTGCCTGATACGGCAGATGCCGATGGCATCACGGCGTCCAGCGGCAACGGCATTCTGGAAGTCTCGATCCCGAAGCGTCCGGAGATCCAGGCCCGCCGCATCACCGTCGAGGCCGCTTGAGCCCTTCTGCCCGGCTGCGACGGATCGCCGCAGCCGGGCATCCTTAGCTTAAGTCCAATTGACCGGCAGCGTTTGCTGCAGCAATACGGGAACGAGCCCACTAATGGCGTTTGTTCCGGGCTTATAATGGCAGATTCGTGCCTGGGTTCATTTCGGATTCAGGCGTGAAAAGGTAGGCTCGGTCGAAGCCGCGCGCCCGATTCGATGAGGAAGGTATGAAGTTGAACATCCGCGTATTTGCAGCGGCCCTTGCGCTGTTTCTGACCGTGCCCGCGCAAGCGGCTCTGCCGCTGCAGGTTGGCGACCAGGCCGTGCCCAGTCTGGCACCGCTGGTCGAGGCGGCCTCCCCGGCCGTCGTCAACATCAGCGTCAGTCAAACCATCGACTCGCAGAATTCGCCGTTTGCCGACGAGGCGTTTCGCCGCTGGTTCGGCCTGCCCGATGCGCCGCGCGGCTCGCGTCAGGTGTCGAGTGCCGGGTCGGGCGTGATTGTCGATGCGACCAACGGCTACATCCTGACCAATCATCACGTCGTCGAAGGCGCCGACGAAATTCGGATAACGCTGTTCAACGGCGACACGCTGGACGCCGAGATCATCGGCTCCGACGCTGCCACGGATATCGCCGTGCTGCGGGTCGACGCCAACGGACTCACCGAGATGCCGATCGGGGATTCCGACCGCGTCCGCGTTGGCGACTTCGTGATTGCGATCGGCAACCCGTTCGGACTCGGCCATACGGTCACGTCCGGCATCGTCAGCGCACTCGGTCGCACGGGCATCGGCGACGGCCTCGAAGACTTCATTCAGACCGACGCGTCGATCAACCCCGGCAATTCCGGCGGCGCGCTCGTCAACCTGCACGGCGAACTCGTGGGCATTAACTCGGCCATCATCAGCCGCACCGGCGGCAACGTCGGCATCGGCTTTGCCGTTCCGACCGAGATCGCCAGTTCGATCATGAATCAGATTCTCGACTTCGGCGAGGTGCGTCGCGGCCTGCTCGGCGTAACGATCAGCTCGCTCGACGAGGCGGCGGCCCAGGCGCTGGGCGCCGAGATCGATCGTGGTGCGCTGATCACGGAAGTCGTGCCGGATTCCGCGGCGGACAGGGCCGGCCTGCAGGTGGACGACATCATCATCGAGGTAAACGGCCGGCGCATCGCCAACAACCGCGAACTGATCAATGTAATCGGGCTCCGCGCGCCCGGCGAGACCGTATCGATTCGCTACATCCGCGAGAGCGAGACGCTCGTTACGCGGGCCGAACTCGGTGAGCGCATCGCCGCGGCCAGTTCCGGCGAGAACATCCATCCCGGCCTCGCCGGTGCCGACTTTGCGTCCAACACGACGACGAGCGGCAACGGTATCGAGGTCACCAGTGTCGAAGGCGGCAGTGCCGCCGCCCAGCGCGGTCTCCGCGGCGGCGACATCATCATCGCCGTCAACCGGCGCGCTGTCCGGTCGATCGCCGAGCTGATCGAAATCGCCAGCGAGTACGAGATCCTGTTCTTGCTCGTGCAGCGCGGCGACCGGCAACTGATGCTGCAGATTCGATAGAAGACTTCGTAGTAGGATATTCCGATGCCAAGAGCCTTCGGACTACTGACACGAATCACCCTGACGGCCGCGCTGTGCGCGGCCGTTTTCGTTCCGGCCCGGGCCTCGGACCTCGAAACGCAGCGCGAACTGTTCGGCCGCGTATTCGAAGACGTGGAGCGCGGTGACTGGAGCGCTATCGACGCTCTCGATCGGGACGAGCGCCGGCTGCTCGAGGAGTACGTCCTCTGGCCCGATCTCGAGGGCATGTTCCTGCGCGCCAATCTGCGGACCGCCGATCCGGACACGATCGAGGCCTTTCTCGACGAATACGGACTGCTGAAGCCAGCGCGCGAGCTCCGCTACCGCTATTCGCTGGAGCTCGCCCGCCGTGGCGACCTCGCACGCTACTTCGAGGTCTACGAGGCGTTCTATCAGGGCATGGGCGTCGCAGAACTAGACTGCCTGGCACTGCGCGCGGAGATCAAGGACGACCGCGGCGAGCGCGTCGTTGCCAGAGCAAAAGACCTGTGGCTCGTCGGCCGGAGCCAGGTGGACGAGTGCGATCCCGTGTTTGCGTGGCTCTACGACAACGAACTGCTCA
Organism: Woeseiaceae bacterium; assembly: GCA_965232445.1. Lineage (GTDB taxonomy): Bacteria > Pseudomonadota > Gammaproteobacteria > Steroidobacterales > Woeseiaceae > UBA1847. Next base: position 180,636 of record OZ246973.1, read on the forward strand.
CGCCCGTCGACTATCGCCGCCGCTACGAGCTGGCGATCGAGGCCAGGGAGTTCTCGCTGGCTCGCTGGCTCGCCCGGTCGATCGACACGGCGCACGAGCAGGAGGCTCGGCACTGGCAGAGCGTGGTCAACAACGCCGAGCGCTTCCTTCGAACGCACGCGGAGCGTGCCAGCACGCCAGCCGCTCATCGGCAGCTCGCCTACGCGGCTGAGCGCCTGACCTACGCCGACCCCATCCTTGCGGCCGAACTCTGGTCGGAGGTCGACCGCCGGTATTCGATCGCCGAAGAACTCAGGGCTCGTACCCTGCGCCACATCGCCCTGTGGACCGCACGCGACAATTTGCCGGGCGCCTACCGGGCACTGGTGTCGCTGCCGGCCGCCGCTCAGGACGACGAGGTGGTGCGCTGGCGGGCGCGCACGAGCCTGCGCAGCGAGCGCTGGACGGCACTGCTCGACGACATTGCGGCGATGTCGGCCGAGGAAAAGGCATCGGAGGAATGGCGCTACTGGCGCGCGATAGCGCTCATGCGCGCAGGCCAGGTCCTGGCGGCGCGTGCCGACCTCGCCGAACTTGCCGCTGAAAGAAGTTACTACGGTTTCCTCGCCGCCGACGAACTCGGACTCGACTACGCGCTGGACCATGCATCGCTGGACGCCGATGCAGCAGCGCTCGACGAACTGGCGGAGCGCGGCGACCTGATTCGGGCTCGCGAGCTGTTTCTCGTCGGTCAGGACGGCCGCGGCCGATCGGAATGGGACGCCGCGGTCGCGTGGCTGTCGCCGGAACAAAAAGCGCAGGCCGCGATCCTTGCCGACCGCTGGGGCTGGCACTCGCGCGCGATCGCCACGGTGGGCAGCATCGGCGAATTCGACGACCTCACGCTTCGCTATCCACTGCCCTATCGCGAAGAATTCTCTGCGCATTCGGAGGCCGCCGCCATCCCGGCAACCTGGGCCTACGGTGTGGCCCGCAGCGAGAGCCTCTTCATGCGGGACATTCGTTCGAGCGCTGGCGCGATAGGACTCATGCAGCTGATGCCGGCCACCGGACGCCGCGTTGCCCGCGACGTCGGCGTACCCTACCGCGGCCTCGACACGCTAACGAATCCCGACTCGAACATCCGTTTGGGTACCACCTATCTCGCGCGCATGGCGGATCGCTACGGTGGCAACCGCGTGCTGGCCACGGCCGCGTACAACGCCGGTCCGCACCGGGTGGATCGCTGGATACCGGAACAAGGTGCGCTCGACGCACGTATCTGGATCGAGAACATCCCGTTCAATGAAACCCGCAGCTACGTGCGCCGGGTCATGGCCGCCGAGACCATTTTCCACTGGCGCATGAGCGGCGATATCCGCCGCTTGAGCGGTGAGCTGCCGCTGATCGAGGCGCAGCCGGAGACAGAGCGCGTCGCAGCGCGCTAGGGCCGTCTACAGCGCGTCGAGTGCGGCGTTGCGCTCGTCCGGTTCCAGCGCCGAAATCCGCCGCACCTCCGCGTAGAAGCAGGTCAGATCGCCGCCGCAATTGTCGAGCAGACGGCGAAACTCCGGAAGCCGGCCCTCGTAGAGGGCGAAAGAGACGGTTCGCGCGTTGTTGAACGGGCGCGCCAGGAACGCGTCGGCATCGCGGCCCGACTGCTCCAGTTCGGCTCTGAGATCGGCTTCCAGCATCTCGAAGCGATGCTCCTTGAGCAGGCGCTTCTCGTCGTCGTCGATCGTTTCGGTGTAGTAGGTCTCGAGATCGGCTCGCGCCGCTTCGACGAGCGCCGTCAGCCTGCGGCGCAGCTCCTTGCGTTCCTCGTAGCTGTCGTAGAGGTCTTCCATGCCGCGCTGGCGCAAATAGCGTTCCACGCCGATTTCCTCGACGGCCGTGGCAAAGGACTCGTTGAACGCGGTGTCGCCCTTGATGTACAGAACCTGGTGCGCCAGCTCGTGAAACAGCACCGACACCAGCTGAACGTCGTCCCAGCGCATCATCGTGTTCAGCACCGGATCTTCGAATCGCCCCAGCGTCGAGTAGGCGGAAACGCCGCCCATGTGCACGTCGTAGCCGGAGTCGTCCAGCCGCGCAGCCGTCGATTCAGCCGCGGCCTCGCGGAAGTAGCCCCGGTAGGCCACGCAGCCGACGATCGGATAGCACCACTGCTTCGGACGCAACGAGAACTCGGGCGTCGCAAATACATTCCAGACGACGAAGTCGCGTTCGAGGTCGGCGTAGGTCGTGTAGCTGCCATTGTCGGGCAGACCGAGTTCCTCGATCGCGAATTCCCGAGCGTCGGCAACGAGCTCCAGCCGGCGGGCGAGCTCGTCGGGCGTATCCGGGTCGGCGAGGATTTCGGCGATCGGCTCGCGCTTGCCAAGCACCTCGAGCTGGCCGCGCAGTGCCTGGGTGTAGTAGCACCCGGAGAGCAGCAGCAAACATCCGGCAGCGATCAGCCACCGAGAGAGCGACACGGCATTACTCAGTCGACTCGCCTTCGGCAAGACTGTTAGCCGCCTCGCGACCGTCCTGTTCCGGCTGTGCCCCTTCGGGCTCGGCCGCCGAATCTTCCGGTGACGCGTCGACCGGGATCAGGAGCACCTGCAGAGGATTCGGCTCGTGCGACTGCATTGCGCCCGTGCCCGCATCGATGCCTGCGCCGATGATGCCGCCGAAGAGGACGTTGCCGGCCAGCCCGGCCGTGCCGTTACCGTCGATGTTCGACGTGACGCTCGCGTGGACTGTCTGATAGCCGTCGAGTTCGAACGTCACGTCGAAATCGCCGCGGCGCGGGACCTTGATACTGCAGGGCGTCGTGCAGGAAATTCCAGTCGAGAGCGTCGCGCGGGCGTTCGGTGGCGTGGACTCGATGACGAAGACCTCGCTTGTGCCACGCGTGACCGACGCGCAGCCGGACATCACGAGCGTCATCAGAATCAGTGCAACGGTGCGTTCCATACTGTCCCTCTCGCCTGCGTGCGGATATCGAGCGCCGGTCCTTCAGCGCCGCGATCCAATGTACCACGGCCTTCGGGCTTTTCCAGACGGCTGGTCCGTGTACCATCCGCCCATGCAGACCTATCTCGTCGGTGGCGCATTGCGCGATGAACTGCTCGGGCTCCCGGTTACGGAGCGCGACTGGTGTGTCGTGGGCGCGACCCCGCAGGAGATGATCGACCTCGGCTACAAGCCTGTCGGCCGGGACTTCCCGGTGTTTCTGCATCCCGAGACCGGCGAGGAGTACGCCCTGGCGCGGACCGAGCGCAAGACCGCGGCGGGCTATCGCGGCTTCGATTTCGACGCCTCGGCGGACGTCACCATCGAGGACGACCTCGGGCGCCGCGATCTGACCGTCAATGCGATTGCCCGGGATTCCGACGGCCGCCTGATCGATCCTTACGGCGGTATCGACGATATCGAGAAGCGGGTGCTCCGGCACGTGTCCGATGCCTTCGTTGAAGACCCGGTGAGGATCCTGCGGGCGGCGAAATTCGCAGCCCGCTACCATCACCTCGGATTCACGCTCGCCGACGAAACGCTGGCGCTGATGCGAGACATCGTCTCGGCCGGCGAAGCCGACGCACTCGTCCCCGATCGCGTGTGGAAGGAAACGCAAACGGCGCTCTGCGGCCGTTCGCTGCCGGTGTTTTTCGAGACTCTGAGAAGTTGCGGCGCGCTGGCCGTGGTCTTCCCGGAGATCGACGCGCTGTTCGGCGTGCCGCAGCCCGAGCGTTGGCATCCCGAGATCGATACCGGCGTGCACGTGATGATGGCGCTTGCGCAGGCTGAGCGCCTCAGCGAGGAGCTTGACGTCCGCTTCGCGGTGCTGGTTCACGACCTCGGCAAGGCGACGACCGAGGCGGCAGACCTGCCGAGCCACCCGGATCACGAGTCACGCAGCCTGGACCTCATCCGCGGTATGTGCGAGCGATTGCCCGTGCCGAATCGCTGCCGGGACCTGAGCCTTATCGTCGCCGAATTCCACACTCACTGTCACAAGGCCTTCGAGCTCCGCGACAAGACCGTGCTCAAGGTGCTGGAGCGCGCGGACGCGTTCCGCCGCCCCGATCGCTTCGAGGGCTTTCTGACAGCCTGCGAGGCGGACGCTCGCGGCCGGAAGGGTCTCGAGGATCGCGACTACCGGCAGGCCGACATGCTTCGCGCTGCCTTCCGGGCAGCCAGGGATGTCGACGCCGCGGCTATTGCGAAAGCGGCCGGGCCGGACAAGGTTGCGCTGGAACTGCGGCGGGCGCGGATCGCTGCCATCCACGCCGCGCGCGCGGAATTCGGCGGCGCGGACGCCTAGCTGCCGCCGTAGAAATAGACGAATACCGAGAGGATCGTGACGTCGCCGAACAGGTCGGAATCGTCGTAGCCGATTCTGAACTCGACGTCGGTCCGTGGGCTGACCGGCGCCAGGTAACCGATCGTCGCACCGTAATTGTCACCCTCGTCGATCGCTCCCTGCCAGCGCGAAACGTCGAATGACAAGCGGCTCAGACCGAACTCGATGTCGAGACCGACAGAGGCGCGCCAGTCGGTAAGGCTGCTCAGGAGGCTCAGGCGGCTCACCGTCAGCAGATCGACGACGCGATCGGTCTCCCCGACATCGAGATTGACGTCGTACTCGTAGCTCATGCCTGACGCGCGCACAGAAACGTCATCGCTCAGATTCAGTCGCGCGCTCAATCCCAGGCCGTTGGCGCTGAATGACCGCTCCGAGCCGGGAAACGTCAGAAACGGCGGAACCACGAGGTCGAATTCGCGATGCTCGCCCTCGATCGACAGGTAGCTGTTCTCGCCGCGCGAATACACCGACAGCCGCGCGTCCGTCGAGTCCAGCACCTCGGAGTCGCCCCAGTAGGCCACGCCAAGCCGGACGCCCGCAGGGTCGAAGAAGTGATCGATACTCAGGTCGCCGTACCACGCGCTGGAATCTTCGCCGCGCTGCATGTCGACCGTCGAGCGCGCCGCGGCGGCCGACAGCCACGTATTCTCGGCAATGCTGATGTCGCCGAGCAGCGTCACGGCCATGCCATCGTCCGAGTCCGCTTCAATGCCTGCGCCAATGACGAATGCGCCTGCGTCGGCGAATGCCGTAATTGAGCAAAGCTGAAGCGCTAAGGCCGTCGTTGCAACGAATCTAGAAGAGCACATAGAGAATCACCGCCGCCAGCGCGAATCGATACACCGCGAACGGCAGCAGGCCGATCCGGCTCACGAAACGCATGAAAAACTCGATGCTGACGTAGGCCACAATACAGGAAACCGCCACGCCGACGCCGAGTTCCAGCCACGGGACAGGCGTGTCGCCGAGCAAGAGCTCGAGCGTCTTGTAGGCCGACGCAAGCAGAATGACGGGCACGGACAAAAGGAACGAGAATCGCGCGGCGTCCTGCCGGGCGAAGCCCAGTATGCGCCCTGCCGTAATCGTTACGCCGGATCGCGAAGTGCCCGGCACGAGTGCCAGCGCCTGCGCGACGCCAATGATGATCGCGTCCTTCAGCCCGACGTGAGTGATGTTCCGCTCGCTGGCCGCGTAGCGGTCGGCCAGCAGCATCAACAGGCCGTAGCCCGCCAGCGTGCCGACGATCACCGAAGGATCTCGCAGGTTCGTCTCGATCCAGCCGGCCAGGCTCAGGCCGGCTATCGCGGCCGGGATGGTGCCGAGACCGATGCCGAGTGCGAGCCGGGATTCGACGGTCTCATTTCGGAACTTCAGCAGTTCCACACCGCCGCGTATCAAGCCGGCAATGTCGCGGCGGAAGAAGACACAGACCGCGATCAGCGAGCCGAAATGGACAGCGACGTCGAAGGCCAGCCCCTGATCCGTCCAGCCGAACGCGCTGGGCACCAGAACGAGATGACCGGAGCTCGAGATCGGCAGAAACTCGGTGAGGCCCTGCACGATCGCGAGGACGACGATCTGCAGCCAGGTCATGCGATGCGTTCCACCGTGCGGCCACGCCGGTGATTGAGACCGCTTCTTGTCATAGTGAGTGCGTCCTGTCGGCGTGACGGAATGCGGTGAGCGGCACGTCGATCCCCTTCGACAATCCCAGGCATTTGAAGGCCTCGCCCATCGCTCCGGGGAGGGTAAGCATTTTGACCTGCTCCGACAATGCGAGTTGTCGCTCCAGCGGGGTGTCCGCGGGCAATGCCATCTCGTCGTCCAGTCCGGCATTCATCAGGAACGCGGCCTGAGTGACGAATCCCGCGATCTCGGCGCCGCTGTCCACAGCCGCCGTGGCAACCGCGGTGAAATCGACCCACGCGGTGATGTCCTGGATGCCCGGGAGAATCAGCGGATCGTTGTGCGCTCGATGCCGGAAGTGGCAGCGCAGCCACCCCTCGTGCCGATCCGGTGCGTAGTGTTCGCGGCGCGGCAACCCGTAATCGAAGAGCAGCACCGCGCCCTGCTCCAGCGACGCTACGACATCCGCCACCCAGGGAGCCGTGCCGAGGGACACTTCGCTCGTGTAGCCGCGTTCGAGCGCGCGGCAGAGATCGTCCTCAATCGCGAATACGGCGTCCTGCAGCAGCGGCGGTGCGTCCGCCTCAATGGAACGCAACTCTCCGTCTGCATCGGCCACACGTAGCTGACGGACACTCTCGCGTCGTACGAAGCGTTCGACCGGAAGCGCGTCGAGGACTTCGTTGGCGATGACGACGCCGCGGTGCGCATCCGGCAATCCGTCGAGCCAGCGAACGCGCTCCCGATGCTCGGGAATCGCGGCGGCGATGGTTTCGGCCTGGCGGGCCGTGAGTTCGGGTGAGACTTCGAGAATCCGGTACTCCTCCGGCAACGCGTCGAGGCTCGCCAGCCGGCTGAGCACGTCGACAGCCAACCGGCCGGAGCCGGCACCGAGTTCGAGGATCGAACCGCCGCCGCCGATAGCGAGCACTTCGGCGCACTGCCTCGCGAGCACTCGGCCGAACAGCGGCGACACTTCGGGCGCCGTGACGAAGTCGCCCGCCGCCCCGAATTTCGTCGCCCCGGCCGCGTAGTAGCCGAGGCCGGGAGCGTACAGCGCCTGCTGCATAAACTCGGCGAAGCTCAGGCTGCCGCCCGCCTCCTCGATCCGCTCCCGCAGATGCTGCGCTACCCTTGCGCTGTGCTCGGCGCTGGCCGCATCGGGCTCGGGGAGCCGTTCGGGGTTTTGGTCGGGTTGCATAGAGGCCACTGCGTCAACAGAATCGCTCTTTAGCGAGCGCCCATGCGCTCTTTATAACGCGGCACGCGAGCATAGCGGGAATTCGATTTTGAACAAGCTCGACAACAAGACGGCACTGGTAACCGGCTCGGCACGCCGTATCGGCGCCGAGATCGTCCGCACGCTGCACGCCGACGGGGCGAATGTCGCGATTCACTACCGCGGCTCGGCGGACGAGGCCAACGCACTCGCCGACGCCCTGAACGGCAATCGGCGCGACTCCGCGCGAGCGTTCCAGGCCGACCTGCTGGATACGGAGGCGCTGCCGTCGCTGGTAGCAGAGGTCGCAGGCTGGAAAGGCGGCCTCGACATTCTCATCAACAATGCCTCGACCTTCTATCCGACGCCGGCCGGCGAGATCGGCGAGAAGGAATGGCAGGATCTGATGGGTACGAACCTGAAGGTGCCCCTGTTTCTGTCGCAGGCCGCGCTGCCTGAGCTTCGCAAAGCGAATGGGTCGATCGTCAATATCGTCGATATCCACGCGCAGCGGCCGCTCTCGCAGCATCTGGTGTACGGGCCGGCAAAAGCCGGGCTCGCCATGCTGACACGCTCGCTCGCCAAGGACCTTGCACCGGAGATTCGCGTGAACGGCGTCTCGCCGGGCGCAATTCTGTGGCCGGAAGACGGCATGACGGAGGCGACGAAGCAGACGATTCTGGATCAGGTCCCTCTGGGCCGGCCCGGAGAGCCTGCCGACATCGCGCGCTGCGTCCTGTTCCTCGTGCGCGATGCCGACTACGTCACCGGCCAGATCATCGCGGTCGACGGCGGCCGGTCGATGGGCTGGTAGGCCGGGCCGCTAGAACGCGTCGGCGAATTCCCGCCATGGCGGGCCGCTGAGATCGAACTGCTCGACGGACTCATCCAGGGTCGGTTTGAACTGACCGCCCGGAAGCGACGTCACCGGACAGGCGCCGGTCGAGAGATAGCCCAGAGACGCGACGATGTTCGGATCCGCAAGATCGCCGACGGGCACGTCGAGATCGTCCGCTGCCGGGCAGTCGACCGGCAGTCCATCGAAATAGTCGCCGAAGCCGGCCGCATTCACCGTCTGAAACGCCGTCGGCCGTAGGATGTTGTCGCAGAACGTGAAGCCAACCTGACCGACCGGCTTGCCGAAGGTATCGTCGCCGACAATGATGACCTCGGCGTGCGGCTCGAGGCCGTTGATGACCAGCTCGCTCGCTGAGGCCGTGTTACCCGACGCAATGACGATGAAGCGCACCAGGCTTACGGAATTCGTCTGTCGCACGAAACGACGCAGCGAATTGTTGGCCGGCGCGCGGTCGGCGTTGTATCGCGTGTCGGAGAAGACGAGCGCCTCCGCGACGAATCCGCCGAGATAGTCGCCCAGCAGGTCCGCGGTCGACACGAGGCCACCGCCGTTGTAGCGCATGTCGATGATCACGTCGTTGACACCCGCATTGCGGAACGTCGAAAAGACGGTGTCGAATTCGGCGTTCGCCGTGCTGATGAAGGTCGCCAGCTCCATGTAGCCCACCGGCGTGCCGCCGTTGTCGATGACGCGGAACTGCGGCACTGGATCGATCGTGACGATGTCACGCGCAATTGTGGATTCGAATTCGGAACCGTCGGTTTCGCGCATCCTGAACGTCACCGGACTGGTATCGAAGACTGCATTGACCCCTTCTGCCGCCTGGATCTCGGCAATGGTCCGGCCATTGAGCTCCAGAATCCGCTGGCCGCGCGCCAGCCCGCCGGTGTTTGCCGGGCTGTCGGTGAAGACCCGGGTCAGGCGCAGATCGTCAGCCGCGAGGAAGCGGCTGCTGAAACCGAAGCCCTCGAAGCGGCCCTCACCGAAGAACTGTTGATCCGCCTCGGCGGAGCCGATGAAGCTGAAGCGGTCGATCGGACTGCCAGTGCCGTCGTCAGGGCTGAAGGTCGAAAGGAACGCGAGCAGGTCGGACGGCGTCGCGTAGGCATTGATGTCTACGTTGGTCGGCAGGTTACCGTTCCAGAGATACCAATCGAGCATCGCGTCGAGGACGAACTGTTTCTGTTCGGTCGCTGAACAGCCGCTTGGCGGCGCCGGACCAGCCGAACTCCCGCCGCTGCTGCAGCCAGCCAGGACAAAGATCGAAAACAGCGTCAAAACGATGCGCATCGGTTCTCCTCGGGGGCAAATCGACAGGGCCACGGCGTCGGTACGCTATCGCGTCCGTTCACCCCTCGATTCCCCAGTCTAATAGATTGCGGGACCGCGGAATGCGGCCCGTGTACCGGATTGGACCGCAAAACGGCCCAAACGATCGCGCTTTTTTACAGAATCTGGTCGACGGCTTCCAATGGCTGGCTGGCGGCGTCGTACTCCGCCCAGTGCTCCGCGATCGTCCGCCCGGTTCGCGGATGGACGAAGCCGGGCGCGATCTCGGAGAGTGGACGAAGCACAAAGGCGTAGTCGAGAACGTCGCTCCGGGGCAGGTGGAAGCGCGGGTGCTCGAGGACCAGGTCGTCGTAGAGCAGGAGATCGATATCGAGCGGGCGCGAGGAATAGCGCTCCGAGCCGCGCGTTCGACCCGCAAGACCGTGGATGCGCTCGATCTCGGTGTGGATGTCGACCGGCGACTCGTTGGACTCGAGACCCGCGACGAGATTCAAAAAGTCCGGACCCTCGAAGCCGACCGCGGCACTGCGGTAGACCGGCGACAGGCTGAGTTCGCCGTAGCGCGCCCTAAGCTCCCGAATCGCCAGTTCGAGATTGGCCTCCGGATCGATGTTGCTGCCGAGGCCGAGATAGACCGTGGCCATGCCTCAGCCATCCGTGCGCGTGCCGCGCTCGATCAGGATACCCACGTCCTTCGCGCCGCGGATCGCACCGGGTTTTGCAACCCGGACCCGAACCCAGGGCACCTCGAATTCGTCCATGACGATCCCCGCAATCCGCTCTGCCAGCGTCTCCACCAGTTGGAATTCGGAGTCCGCGACGAACTGCTGGATGCGCTTGGCGACGCCCTTATAGTTGAGGGTGTCCTCGACGCGGTCCGACGCAGCTGCTTTCCTGATGTCGGCCGCCATGTCGAGGTCAATAACGACCGTCTGCCGGATCTTCCGTTCCCAGTCCCAGATCCCGATGACGGTATCGACTTTCAGATCGTGGAGAAAAATAGTGTCCATGGATACTCGATATTTAGGGTGCGTCGAGGCCTACACGCCCGAGGGCGCCGCGAGACTCTCCAGCGACCATCGGGCCGTCGCCCGAATCGACTCGACCGGCCCCGCCTCGGCAAGCCGCAGTGCGCCGGCTACCGCGATCATCGCACCGTTGTCGGTGCAGAACTGGAGGCGCGGATAGTACACGCGCCCCTCGAATCGGCGGGCGATATCGGCGCGCAGCAGCTTGTTCGCGCCGACGCCGCCGGCGACCACGATTCGGTCGAGGCGTCGGTCTGTCGCCGCCTTTAGCGCGCGCCCGATCAGCGAGTCGACGGCGGCGCGCTGGAACGACGCCGCGATATCGGCTCGTCGGGCATCGATTGTGCCGTCCGCTTCGGCTTTCCGGACCTCCAGCATGACGGCGGTCTTTAGGCCTGAGAAACTGAAATCGTAGCCCGGCTTGCCGAGCATCGGCCGCGGAAACTCGATCGCGGCCTCGTTGCCCTCTTCCGCCAGCGCGGCCAGCGCCGGCCCGCCCGGGTATCCGAGCCCCAGCAGCTTGGCGGTCTTGTCGAAGGCCTCGCCGACGGCATCGTCCAGGGTGGTGCCGAGGAGTTCGTACTCGCCGAGGCCCTGCACGTCGATCACCATGCTGTGGCCACCGGAGACCAAGAGAGCAAGAAATGGGTATTCCGGCGGCTCGTCCTCGAGCAGCGGCGCCAGCAGATGGCCCTCCATGTGGTGTACGGGGACGATCGGACAGTCCCACGCCATTGCCAGACCCGCCGCCATTCCCCCGCCGACCATCAGGGCGCCGACGAGCCCCGGTCCGGCCGTATGCGCGATGGCGTCTGGGCGCTCGATGCCGGCGTCATCCAGCACCGTGCGAATCAGGGGCAGCAGGCGCCGCAAATGGTCCCGCGATGCGATCTCCGGCACCACGCCGCCGTATTCGGCATGCAGCGCCACCTGGCTGTGCAGCAGGTGGGCCAGCAAGCCCCGTTCGGAGTGGTAGACGGCCACGCCGGTTTCGTCGCAGGAGGTTTCTATGCCGAGGACGTTCATGCGCTGCGGATAGTACAAGAAACTGAGCGCGGCTCGCGATGGCGCTCCGGGGCCGCCGCGGCGAGCCCGTCTGCGGAGTGGGACCCGGGAGCCTCGAACCCGGCCCTGCGAGGCGCGTCACAGAGGCGGAAAATTCTGTCTCCAGTCGCGTTGCATTGCCCAGCCACGGTCGCTAAAATGGCGAGTTCTTCCCCGGCTTTAGGCCGGGTTTGTTGTGCCCAAGCCTGAGTGCTCAAGCCGTAAAGGAAGGCCTGATACAGATGCCCAGCGTACGTGTAAAAGAGAACGAATACTTCGATGCCGCTCTGCGCCGCTTCAAGCGCGCGTGCGAGAAAGCCGGTGTTCTGACCGAGCTTCGCCGCCGCGAGTTCTACGAGAAGCCCACGCAGGAACGCAAGCGCAAGAAAGCCGCTGCCGTTAAGCGCCATCTGAAGCGTATCTCGCGCGAAGAAGCGAAGCGCAAACGCCTCTACTAATCCCGCGCGACGGAGGCAGCCGCCTCCCCCAATCCGATGTCTCTCAAGCAGACAATTACCGATGACATGAAGGCCGCGATGAAGGCCGGTGAAAAAGACCGGCTGAAAGTCGTGCGCCTGCTGCTTGCCGACATCAAGCGAGTCGAGGTCGACACGCGCAAGGAACTCGACGACGCCGCGATCCTGACGGTGATCGAGAAGGCCGTGAAACAGCGGCGCGACTCGATCGAACAGTTCACCTCCGGTGGCCGGGAGGACCTGGCGGACATCGAGAAGGCGGAGTTGGACATCATCGCCGCCTACCTGCCCGAGCAACTCAGCGAGGCGGAGCTCGACGAGTTGATTGACGCCGTGATCACCGAGACCGGCGCCGAGAGCATCCGCGATATGGGTAAGGTCATGGGTGCCATCAAGGCCAAAGCCGCCGGCCGCGCCGATATGGGCGCCGTCGGGGCGCGCGTGAAAGCCCGTCTGGCCTGAATTTTGCTTGACTGGCGTTCGACGCCGGAGCAGCTATTCTCAGTGAAGCTAGTTCTCTGTGAACCATGAGCTTCCCTCTCGGCGGCTCGCCCAAAACGAAATTCGATTCTGCCGGCAAGAACATGCGGCGCGGGCTGACGTTAGACCCGCTAAGCTCCGGCAGGCGTTCAGGAAGATATGGCCGGACTGATTCCTCAGGACTTCATTGACGATCTTGTCGCTCGCGCGGACATCGTCGAGGTCATCGGCCGCCGCGTTCAGCTCAAGAAGGCCGGCCGGGAATTCAAAGCCTGCTGCCCGTTCCACGACGAGAAGACGCCGTCGTTCACCGTCAGTCCGAACAAAGGCTTCTATCACTGCTTTGGCTGCGGCGCCCACGGCACCGCCGTCGGCTTCCTGATGGACTTCGACCATATGAGTTTCGTCGAGGCGATCGAGAGCCTTGCTGCCTCGATGGGCGTCGACGTGCCGCGTAACGAGAGCGACCGCCCGGCGCAGCGCTACGACGAGCTGTTCGAATTGATGAAGCGCACCGAGACGCTGTGGCGAGAAGCGCTCAAGGGCAGCGACGACGCTGTCGACTACCTGAAGAAACGCGGCATCGACGGCACGACCGCGCAACGCTTCGGAATCGGCTTCGCCCCGGACGGCTGGAGCAATCTGCTGGACAAATTCGGCAAATCGACGGAGGCCATCGACCGGCTGCTCGCGGCGGGACTGGTCATCCGCAAGGACAACGGCCGGCACTACGACCGCTTCCGCGAACGCCTGATGTTTCCGATCCGCGATGCCCGCGGCCGCTGCATCGGCTTTGGCGGGCGCACGCTGGGTGACGGCGAACCGAAATACCTGAACTCGCCGGAGACGGTGCTGTTCCACAAGGGCCGCGAACTCTACGGCCTGTGGGAGGCGCGTCAGGCCCTGCGGCAGATCGACAGGCTGGTCGTCGTCGAGGGCTATATGGATGTGGTTGCGCTGGCGCGGAACGGCATCGACTTTGCCGTGGCGACGCTGGGCACTGCTACGACCGCGGACCATCTGAACCGGCTGTTCCGGCTGACCGACAACGTCGCGTTCTGCTTCGACGCCGACCGCGCCGGCAAGCAGGCGGCATGGCGCGCACTCGAAACCGCGCTGCCGCACATCCGCGAAGGACGTCAGGTCCGATTCGTGTTCCTTCCCGAGGGCCACGACCCGGACACGTTCGTCAACGAATTCGGCCAGCAGGCGTTCGTGGACGCACTGGACGGCGGCACCGCCCTCTCCGATTTCCTGATTGACGAGCTGGCGTCGCAGGTCGACCTCGACACCGTGGACGGCAAGGCGCGTCTGGCGGAACTCGCGAAGCCGCTGATGGCCAAAGTACCGGCGGGCGTGTACCACGATCTGCTGGTCGATTCGCTGGCGGCCCGGGTGGGCCTAAGCAGCGAGCGTCTCGAGCGCAACATCGGCGCCGGCGCTGAGGACAAACGGCCCGCCGAGCCGAGGGCGCAGGTCCGGTCGATCGGCGGCAAGGGAAAACCGTCGGTCGTGCGGCGCGCGATCACGCTGCTGCTCCACAATCCCGAGTCGGGCGAGAAGCTCGACATCGAAAAACTGGCCGGCGTTCACCGGCCCGGCGTTGATTTGCTGCTACGACTGATTGAAACCGTCCAGTCGGAACCCAATATGACCACAGCGGGCATTTTGGAGCGCTGGCGGCACGACGAACAGGGCCGTCATCTCGGCAAGCTGGCCGCATTGGAAGTGCCGCTCGACGACGATTTCGACGCCGCCGCCGAACTGCACGCCTGTCTCGATCAGCTGGCCGCTGCCGGCCGCCGGGAGAGGGTCGATTTTCTCATTGAGAAACAAAGACTTGACGCGCTAAGCGACGAGGAGAAGGCCGAGCTCCGGCAGCTCGGCTGAAGCGGATGGCGAGAACGTCGATACAAGCTGTAGGAGCGCCGCGAAACGGCGCAGATCAAGGGATATTTCATGGATCAGATCAGTCTGATCCGATATACTTGCGCGTTTGCATTTTTTCACCGGAGGTCGGTTCGTCTTGAGCGAGAAGCGTGCCATGATTGGCGGGAACAAACAGGTTCAGCAACTTAAAGATCTGATTGCCCGCGGCAAGGAACAGGGCTACCTGACGTACACGGAAGTCAACGATCACCTGCCGAACGACATCGTCGATCCCGAGCAGATCGAAGACATCGTCAACATGATTAACGACATGGGTATCGCGGTGCACGAGAAGGCGCCGGATGCCGAGTCGCTCGTGCTGTCCGATGCCGCCGCCACCGATGACGAGGCTGCCGAGGAAGCCGAAGCCGCCCTCGCCACCGTCGATGCGGAGTTCGGCCGCACAACCGACCCCGTTCGCATGTACATGCGCGAGATGGGTACGGTCGAGCTGCTGACTCGCCAGGGCGAGATCGAGATCGCCAAGCGAATCGAGGACGGCCTCAACCAGGTCAAATACCACATGTCGCATTTTCCGCCGACGATCGACGCGCTGCTCGTCGTCGCCGACGGCGTGATTGCGGGCGAGACCCGCATGCAGGATCTGCTCGTGGGTTTCATCGATCCGAACGAGCCGGAAGAGATCAAGCCGCCCGCTCCGAAGACCGACGATGACGACGACGAAGTTGTCGACACCGGGCCGGATCCCGAAGAGGTCAAGGCGCGCTTCAAGGTCATCAAGCGGCTGAACAATCGCGCGAACAAGTCGATCGCCGCGCACGGCTTTAAGGACAAGCGCACAGTCAAGATCCAGGGCGATCTCGCCGATCAGCTGATGGAACTCAAGCTCGCGCCGAAGCTGTTCGACGCGCTGGTCAAGAACCTGCGCGACATCGTCAGCGTCATTCGCAATCAGGAGCGTCACGTTATGCGCCTTTGCGTTCGCGACGCCGGCATGCCGCGCAAGGATTTCCTGTCGAGCTTCCCGAAATCGGAAACCGATCTGACGTGGGTCGACAAGCACATCCGCGCGAAGCGCAAGCACTCGTCGATCCTTGCCCGTCTGAAGGACGACATCATCCGCGCCCAGCGCAAGCTGCTGGCCGTCGAGGATGAAACCAGCCTGTCGATTGCCGAGATCAAGGAGATCAACCGGCAGATGTCGATCGGCGAGGCGAAGGCGCGCCGCGCAAAGAAAGAGATGGTCGAAGCAAACCTGCGTCTCGTCATCTCGATCGCCAAGAAGTACACGAACCGCGGCCTGCAATTCCTGGATCTGATCCAGGAAGGCAACATCGGTCTGATGAAAGCGGTGGACAAGTTCGAATACCGTCGCGGCTATAAGTTCTCGACCTACGCCACGTGGTGGATCCGCCAGGCGATCACCCGTTCGATTGCCGACCAGGCACGCACGATCCGCATCCCGGTACACATGATCGAGACCATCAACAAGCTGAACCGTATCTCGCGGCAGATGCTGCAGGAGATGGGTCGCGAGCCGCTGCCTGACGAACTGGCCGAGCGCATGGAAATGCCCGAGGACAAGGTCCGCAAGGTGCTCAAGATCGCCAAGGAGCCGATCTCGATGGAAACGCCGATCGGCGACGACGAGGACTCGCACCTCGGCGACTTCATCGAGGACACGACCGTGCATTCGCCGGTCGATTCGGCGACGTCGTCCGGCCTCAAGGAAACGACGCACTCGGTGCTCGCCGGCCTGACGCCGCGCGAAGCCAAGGTGCTGCGCATGCGCTTCGGCATCGACATGAACACGGACCACACGCTCGAGGAAGTCGGCAAGCAGTTCGACGTCACCCGCGAGCGCATCCGTCAGATCGAAGCCAAAGCCCTGCGCAAGCTGCGGCACCCGACGCGCTCGGATCAGCTCAGGAGCTTCCTCATAGAGGACTAGTCGAAGACTGACGGCGGTTGGCCGGAAGATCACAAAGCCGGGCTTCGAGCCCGGCTTTTTATTTGGCGACCTCGAGGGCGCGCCGTCGCTGCGTGTGCCCATCCTGCTTGCGTATGAATGCCAGCAGTTCGTCGAATTCCATGGGGCGTCCGTAGAGATAGCCCTGCGCAATATCGCATCCGGCTTCCTTTAGACGGTCGAGCTGCTCCCGCACTTCGACGCCTTCGGCGACGGAGATCTTGTCGAGTTGATTCGCCATGCTGATGATCGTTCGGCAGATCTTGTCCGACGACTCGTCTTCCTCGATGCCGTCGACGAAACTCTTGTCGATCTTGATGACGTCGAACGGCATGTTCTTCAGATAGCTGAGCGACGAGTACCCGGTTCCGAAATCGTCCAACGCGATTCGAACGCCCGCGTCGCGCAGCGCGCTCAGCACACTGATGGCCGTGTCGCGATTCTGCGCGACCGCGGTTTCGGTCACTTCCAGGTGGAGAGTCCGTGGATCGATCTGGTGTCCGTGCAGGGCGCTCAGCACGTCGTGCACGATATTGGAATCTCTCAGCTGACGTGCGGATACATTTACGGACATCGATCCGGGGTGCAGCCCTTCGTCGAGAAGCCGACGAAGGTCGCGGCACGTCTGTTCCAGCACCCACTGACCCAGCTCCAGAATCAGATCCGACTCCTCCGCGAGCGGAATGAACTCTGCCGGCGAGACGAATCCGTGAGTCGGGTGCTTCCAGCGAAGCAGCGCTTCGGCGCCTGCCAGCCTGCCCTGCCGCAGGTTTAACTGCGGCTGATAGGCGATCCTGAGTTCGTCGTTGTCTATCGCGCTGCGCAGTGCCCGTTCCAGTTCGATTTTGCGCTGACTCTCGGCATTGAGCTCGACGTTGAAGAACTCGTACCGCGCCCGGCCCGCTTCCTTGGCGCGATACATTGCCGCGTCGGCGTTCTTGAGCAGCGTCTCGACACTTTCGCCGTCAGTCGGGAACATGACGATTCCGATGCTGGCGCCGACGAAGTGATTGACGCCGAAGACCGTGAATACTTCGGTCAGGCGTTCGATCAACCTCGATGCCGTTGACTTGGCGAGTTCGTCCCCAATGACGGAGGGCAGCACGACGACGAACTCGTCGCCCCCAAGCCGCGAAACCATTGCCGATTCATCCACCTCGCTTACGATGCGCTCAGCCGCCTGAGCGAGCACGACGTCGCCCACGGAGTGACCGTGCACATCGTTGACTTCCTTGAATCGATCGATATCGAGGTACAGGAGCGCGCCGGCGTTGCCACCGACTCCGACTTGCCGGATCATGTTCGCAAGACGCTGCTTCAGTAGCTGCCGGTTGGGGAGCCCGGTCAGCTCATCGAAATTCGCCTGCCGGTACAGTTCTTCCTCTCGCTCGACGCTGGAAAGCGCAACCGCGAAGCGGCCGGCGATTTCATTGCAGGTCTGCGTAAGGCCGGAGTCCAGGTCGAGTTCGGACGAATTCGCGATAATCAACAGCGCCTTGGTGCGCTTATCCGACACGATTGGCACAATTGCGGCGTGAGTCTGTGATTGCTTCTCGAGAAACCCCCGGTACGGCTCCTGTACCTGGCGCAGCTTCCCGACCTCGACAACGCGCGACACCGAGTTTTCCCTCCCGATCTCCGCGGGCAGCGCGATCCGCTCAGAGTGGACTTTGTCCAGATACGAAGCGACGACGGTCGCGCCACCCGGTGACGTCTCGTCGCTTACTACGATTGCGGCGATTTCTACGCCCGTAATTCGACGCAGCTGCTTCAATACATCCGCTGAGAGTTCATTGAAACTATTGCCCGTTAGAATCTGGCGATCGATGTCGGACATCGCCTCCAACGTCGCGATCTGCCGGCCGAGGCGGCCGGCCATCGCGTTGAACGCGGCCGCAACGGATTGAAATTCGTCCTTCGTATCGATCTCGACCCGATGCCACAAATTGCCGGAGGCGAAGGCCCTCGCGCCTCGCGTCAGCCGCTGCAGCGGGTCCAGGCTGCCACGAATGACGTGCAGACTCAGCAATACGGCGAGCGCCAGCACCAATACGATCGCGGGCAGAAATACGCGCCGGAAATCCGCATACGAACTCATCGCCTCGGCCCGCGGCTGGCTCGCAACCAGTTCGAGCGGCGCGGAGTTGAAGACGCCGGTGAGGAAGAGCTGCCACGACGACGCCATTTGCGGCGAATCATCGAGATCCCAGACGACGTCTGTAGCGCTCGCATCCAGAAACGCTCTGCGCACGATCTCGCCCTCGTCGTGCGTGCAGTAGAGTTCGACGAAGGTATTGGTGAATACGCAGAAGTCCTTGTCGTACGGCGTGCCCTCGCTCGGCATCCAGATGTTCACGGGGTCGAGGAGAACGACGACTCGTGCGGCATCACCCGCGAATGTCGACTGCGTGACGAAGACGACATCGTCGCCGTGCGCTCCGACCCTCAGCAGCGCGCCCGTGTATCCTGGCCGCGAGGGACGGCCCAGTGCGGGCATTCGAACGTCGTCCTCGCCGTAAAGCCGGATCGTCTCGTGCGCCGTGTCTACCCAGACAGCCTCGAAGCTGTGCAGCAGGTAGTCGTGATCTTCCATCGCTGACTGGCCGTGGTCCGACAGCTTGTCCGCAAGAGCGACGGCGTTGTTGGCTGCCAGTAATAGGTTGTTCAGGACGTCGACGCCCAGATTCTTCGCGCTCGTTCGCAGGTCGTCGTAAGCCTCGGTCTCGGCTCCGCGCCTCACCTCGACGTAGGCGAGGCTGGCGGTCACGACGACCGGCAACAATCCGGCCAGACACAGCAGTATGAGCATTCGCCGGCCGAGCCCGCGCCGGAACAGCCGCGTGAGCCCTGAAGAAGACACTAGTAGTCCTCGGCCCGACCTATGAACGATCCATTATTGGCGCGTACCACATCGTCCCGGGACTTTTTGGCGTTCAACGGCCCCACGAAATCGCCATCCGGTCCCGCGCTGAATAGGTCGAAATCGGTATTGATCGGATTCAGGTTGCCGTCCTTACGGAACCCGCCGAATCCGGGGCCCGCGTCGATGATGTTCGTGTAGACGTAGGGATTGCCCCAGGGATCGTCGGGAATCTCGATGTTGAGTTCGTCCAGCGACATGGGCACCCGGTCGCGGTTGCGGAGACGAAAGCGATCGATGGCAAGGCTGATCGACCCGATATCGGCTACGGCCCGCGCGACCCGGGCTCGATCGGTATAGCCGTCGTACATCGGCAGCGCGATCGCTATCAGCATCGTCGAGATAATCAGCGCCAACATCAAATCCATCAATGTGAAGCCGCGAGATCGCTTGTAGCGTCGTTTGTCCATATTCTGTCAAATACCGCGACACACCCGCGCCCACGTGCCAGGGCATGCCTGAGTATCCTAAGTTATTGATTCTTATCAATCGTTGACAGTTGTCACGTAATTCTCTTCCGAATGGTAACTATCGGCCGAAGCGCCGATTTCTGAACGAAAAATTGGTCGAATGCACAGCATTCGCCCGTCGCAGGCCGCCTGACATCTTTGTTAGAATCCGCGTCCCATTGCGGGCCTGTAGCTCAGTTGGTTAGAGCAGGGGACTCATAATCCCTTGGTCCCAGGTTCGAGTCCTGGCGGGCCCACCATTTCGTTGTTGCGGCTGATTCCTGCCGTCTCGGCTGCCCCCTCAGCAAATTGGGGGCCGTGTACGGCCGGCAGGGCGGCGGTTCGCGGTGTCGTGGTGGAGTTCGGAATCCGCCTATTGCGGTCGAGCGCGGCCGGCCCGACTGCGCAGCAACCTCTCGTCGCCTCGGCTCGCGATTTGCTCAAAGCAAGCGTCCAGATTTTCGAAGACCGTCCAGCGATCGACACCTAATGCGCCGGCGGCACGGCGGTCAACACGCTCCTCCAGACCCTGATCTCGCTTTCCCTTCCAGAGTTTGTCCGCCAGAGCGACAAGCAGCTCCTCGAACGAAACGTCCATCCGATCGTACTGCGCATGGGATACGCAGCAACGCGCAATCTCGGGTTGAACGCCGTTCTCGAGCAGTAGGCGGCGACCTGCTGCTTCGTGCTCGTGCCCAGGCTCGGATAGCTCATCGGGGTGAACGATCTTGCCGGCATCGTGGACGGCGATCCCAAGCCGCACGACGTCTTCGTTCACCGCTATGTCCAGCGCCCGCAGGCCCGCGATCAGTTCGTCGCCGGCCTCTCCAACCAGTTCCAAGTGGTGTAGGAGCTGCTCCGAAGCGCCAAGAGTAGCTAGTAGCGAATATGCATCGTCCGTGGACTTAAGCACCGATGTGTTTCCGACAATCGAACATGCATCGCCTTCGGGTATCCGATCTTCGGCCCCGGGATCGAGCCCACAATCGGGGAGAGGTGAGGCTGCTGATCATCGTAGCAAATGCTTGTTGCGAAGACTCAGCGTAGGCTTGGTCTCCGAGCGCATTTTGCCGTTTCACCAGGACTTCCATTATGCTCGCGGCCATAGGCAAGCCAACGGGCGAAGCGACGCGCCCAGCGATGGAGACTCAACTGTTTGATGGTGACTCAGGAACTCGTTCAATATCAGCAGCATGACCATCTTGCCGTCCTAACAATCGATGACGGCAAGCGTAACGCGCTGTCGCCTGAGGTGCTCGCGCAAATCTACGCCGCGTTGGATCGAGCCGAAGCTGACAAAGCCGCTGTGATCATCACCGGACGAGAGGACGTCTTCTCGGCCGGATTCGATCTGAATGTCATGCGGCGCGGCGGACTGGCACCGCTCAGGATGCTGCGGGCCGGGTACGGACTCACGGCCAGAGTGATGCGCTACCCCTACCCTGTCATCGCCGCCTGCAACGGCCACTGTCTTGCGATGGGCGTGTTCCTGATGCTCTCGACCGACTACGTCTTCGGCACTCGCGGCGACTTCAAGATCTCCGCGAATGAGGTCGCTATCGGGATGACGATGCCGCGGACGGCCGCGATGGTCCTGAAGAACCGGCTCAAACCGGCTGCGTATCAGCGCGCCGTGACGCTGGCCGAGTACTTCGACGTCGAGTCCGCGCTCGATGCAGGCTTCTTCGACCGGCTCGTCGAGCGGGACGAACTCATGGCCGCGGCGGAGAGCCATGCACGCGAGCTGCTGAAGCTCGACGCGTACGCGCACACCGTCACCAAGCGCCGAATTCGAAAGCGGCTGGCGAGAAAGATCCGCCGAACGATTCCGATCGATCTCATCGATGCGGCCGGCCAGGGTCTACGGGCAGCGAGAAAGAAGAAGTGACTTCGGCCGCCTTCTTCCGGCGTGACGGCGACCAGTTCGTCGGCAACGACCCCGCGCGCGGCCCGTGGTCGGAAGACGCCTGTCACGCGGGGCCGGTGACCGGTGTGATCGCCGGTGCCCTCGAGGTGCTGCTACCTCGAAAGCAGCTCGCCCGCATTACCGTCCGATACGTGCGGCCCGTGCCGCTTAGTGGCTTCTCGGTCTCCGCATCCCTTGCTTTCGAACGGCGCGTGGCGTCGTACACCTCGGCGACGCTCGTCGACGGTGACGGCAAGGTCTGCGCCGAGGCCGAAGGCCTGCACCTCATGCCAGAGTCGGTGGGCGAAGTGTCTAGCGAAGATGCGTCGGCGCCGTCGTTTTCCGAGGCCACGCTCGGGGAGTTCCCGGTCCGGAACGCGCTGCACGACAAGCCCTTCTTCGGCTCGGAGATCGAGATCGCCTATCCGCCGGATCAGGACAACGAGCCCGGACCGACCACGCTTTGGATGCGAGCGCCGGCCATCGTCGAGGGCGACACGCCGTCGCCCTTCCAGACGCTGTGCCCACTGGCCGACTGCGCGAACGGAATCTCGCGCAACAGCGAGTTTGTGAACATCTCCTGCGTCAATCCGGACCTGACGATTGTGATTCATCGATTGCCGGAATCGGACTGGCTTGCCTCACGCGCAATCTCTTTCTGGGAACCGAACGGTATCGGCTCCACCAACGCGATCCTGTTCGATGAGCGCGGCGCTATCGGCTCGGCGCTGCAGACGCTGGTATTGCGGCACGTTCGATAGCCGCTCCTACCCGAGGTTCTGCAGTTTGTACACGTCCTTCGATACAGCGACGATCAGGTCGCTGCCGGCGGCCACCATGCCGAAGCCTTCCTTGAAGTAAGGCAGTTTTTGCTGGCCGGCGATGACGCCGCTTTGGGTATCGATCCGAATGAGTTCCCCGGCCTCGGAGATTGCGAGCAGCTCGTTTCCTCGAAGCAGTACTCCTGCCTTTAGCTTCTCTTGCAGATCGCAGCGCCATTCTTGTTCCAGACGGACGCGACGTCCGCCGAACAAGCGCGATCTCGAAGTGCCGGCACGCATGCGCCAAATCTGCCCGTCCTCTGCGACCAGGATCACACCGTCGCCGGTCTCGATGGGCGGTGCGGTGATCCCGGCGTACTCGCCCAGGTGTTGCCTCGCGCGAAGTTCGCCGGTTCGGAGATCGAAGACGTAGGCATCGGGCTGACTGCCGACAAACACGGAGTCGCCAACGATCAGCGGCCGGAACAGGTACTCGTCGTGCTCGTACTTCCAAATGAGTGAACCGTCTCTTGAATCGAGGCACAGCAGTCGGCACTCGCTCTTGCCGAGGCCGCCCGAAACGCTGCTATGAACGACGCGATAGTCGCCATCGCTGCCGAGCGAATAGGCGTGCCCGCCATTCTCGAACTCCCAGGAGACCGATCCGTCCTGCAGTGACAGTCCGCGCGTGAACCTCGCGCCGCCCGCAATCTCCGCATAGACGTAGTGGCCTTGCAAGACAATCCCGGACCAGATGTTGCGTTCGCCCGGTCGCGCGCGCCAAACGATGTCGCCGTCGGACGTCAGCTTGTGGACGGAGCCGTCGAAGCAGGATACGAGAATGTGCCCATCCTCGGTGATCAGCGGTTCGCAAAGGCTGTGGTCCGCGTCGAACCGCCAGATCTCGTCCCCCGACTCGATGTCGAGCGCGGCAAGCGTGCCTCGAAAGACGCTGCCCTGCCCATGACTGAACGCGCAAAGCACGGTGTCGCCGAGCAGGACCGGGGCTCTATGTCGGACGGAACGGGCACCCTTGAGTCCGTACTTCCACGCAACTTTGCTCGTCGACTGCCCGGCCATTGTTTTCTCGCTCTAGATGATTGCCTCGATGCCGGGCAGCCACTGCCCCCAATAGTCCTGCTTGAGCCTGAGCTCGTTCACCGCGTCCTGCGGCTGCCGCGGCAGGAACTGAATCTGATCGCCGGTACGCATCTGCCCGATCAGATGGCGGTCGGCGCGCGCTACCTGACCGATGCGCGGATACCCGCCAATTGTCTGCGCATCGATGCCGAGCAGAAACGGCTTGCCGTCTTCGGGACACTGGATCGTGCCCGGAAAGACCGGCGCGCTGGGCAGCCGGCCAGACGAGTCCACCTGCAGTGTTTCTCCCTCGAGCTCGAGTCCCATGCGATCGGCGCGTCCGCCGACTGTCCAATGGGTTTCGAAGATGACGCTGCGCTGTCCCTCGACCAGCCGGTGCGTCTCCGCCGAGCGGCAGAGTCTCAGCACCCATCGGGTCGTGACCGGCGGGCGAAAATTCTCCGGCGTTCGCAATTCCTCCGCACTCCCTTTGCGCGTCTGGAGCACGTCACTCTCGACCAGTGCGCGGCCGTGGTAGCCGCCGAACGCGGCGGGCAGATAGGTCGAGTGCGAACCGAGCGTCTCGTCCGCGATCAGCCCGCCCGCGAAGGCGAGGTAGACGCGAGCGCCTTCCTCGGCGGATCCGATCGTGAGCGAATCGCCCGCTCGTGCGAGGACCGTTTCATGGAACGGCACGGATTCGCTGTTCAGCATCGCCTCGGCGCGTGCGCCCGTCAGCGCAAACGCCGTGTCGGACTCGAATTCGAGTGTCGGGCCGATCAGTGCGGCCTCGAGGGCGGGCGCCAGCAGGTCGTTACCCACCAGGCGATTCGCGAGCGCCATGGACAACGCGTCCGCGGGTCCGCTCGCCGGCACGCCCAGATGGCGCAGCCCGCTCCGAGGGGACGCCTGAACGGTCGTTAGCAGACCGGCTTTGCGCACATGGATCGTCATGCGTCGCCGTCCTCGACGGCGACGAATCGGACCCGCATTCCGGCGCTGAGCCGGTTGGGCGGTTCGTCCCAGGGATCGAACAGCGGCATCAATGTGCGCCCGATGATGTGCCAGCCGCCAGGCACCGCCAGCGCATAGAGCCCTGTGCGTCCGCCGGCAATGCCGACCGAGCCGGCCTCGAGACGCTGCCGCGGTTCGTCGCGGCGCGGGACATCGAGGCGCTCGTCGAGTCCGCCGATGAATACGAATCCCGGCGTGAAGCCGACGAGGTCGACGGTGTACTCAGACCCGGTGTGCAGCTCGATCGCCTCGTCAACCGTCAGCCCCTGGCGTTCACAAACTGCTTCGAGGTCGGGGCCATACTCGCCGCCGTAGACCACCGGGATTTCGATCAGCTCGGCGTCCGCACCGACCGGCTCTATGTCGGTCTCCAGCGCCTCCGCCAGACGTTCCTCTGCGGCCCGGCAGTCCATCTGCCCCGCATCGAACCGGACGACGACCGACTCGATGCCGGCGACTGCCTCGAGCCAGTCGCCGCTCACCTTGAGCAGTTCCGCCAGCCGCTGCGCGACTGGCGTTTCGGCGACATCGACGGACAGCAGATCGTCGCCGCACGCGACGATCTCGCCGAAGCGATGCTTACCGCCCGGCGGCACGGACCTCCACTCCACGATTCTCGAGCACGTCGCGAACCGCACGCGCGATCGTTGCCGCTGCGGGGGTGTCACCGTGGACACAAAGCGTGTCGGCTTTCACGGCCACCGTGTCGCCGTTTCTCGCCGTTACCTGACCGTCCAGCGCGAGTGACACCGCTTGATTCGTCACCACCGGCAGCTCGCTGTGCACGGCGCCCGGCTCCGAGCGGGACACCAGTGTTCCATCCGGCTCGTAAGCCCGATCGATAAACGCCTCTGCGAGGAAGCGCAGGCCGTGACGGCTTGCGGCGGACTCCATCTCGGTGCCAGCCATGCCGACCAGCGCAGCGTCGCCCGGCGCCTCCGACGTGACGCGCGCGACGATGTCGGCAAGTTCCTCGTCGTGCACGGCGTCGTTGTAAAGCGCACCGTGCGGCTTGATGTGCACGAGCTTCGCGCCGAGTTCTCCGGCGAGGTCAACCAGCGCCGTGACCTGTTCGCTCAGGGACCGGTAAAGGCCGTCGCCGCGCATGAACCCCGAGCGGCGGCCGAATCCCTCGCGGTCCGGGTAAGCCGGGTGGGCACCGACGGCAACGCCGTTGTCGATAGCGGCGAGCAAAGTCTCGGCCATCGACGCCGGGTCGCCGGTATGACCGCCACAAGCGATGTTGCAGCTGGACACGATCGTCAGCAGTTCGGCGTCGTACGGGTCACCTTCACCGAGATCCGCATTCATGTCGATGTTCACGGCATCGTCTCTCGTTCAATTGCACGTCCGGAATCGCGATTCTGCGGTATTCCGGGCTGCTTCATACGATACACTCCTTTGCTCGTTCGGGCGTGTGGGGAGATTCGACATGGGTGTGGCACTGGTTACAGGTGCAAGCTCCGGTATTGGCGCGGCGGTCGCGATTGCGTTCGCGGATGCCGGCTGGGATGTCATGGCCGCCGGTCGAGACGAAGGTCGTCTGGCCGAGGTTGCCGACGTCTCCGAAAGCATCGCTACCTGGGCGGGCGAGCTCTCCACCAGCGAGGACTGCGACGAACTCATCGCGGATGCGATCGAGGAGTTCGGCAGCCTGGATTGTCTCGTGAATTCCGCCGGCATTTTGCTGCGCGGTGACGCCACGGAAACCTCGGACGACGACTGGCGCGACACGATGGGCGTCAACCTGGACGTGCCCTTCTACTTGAGCCGCGCGGCAATCCCGCACCTGCAGGAGACGGAAGGCAGTATCGTCAACATCTCTTCGTACTGGGGCTTGAGACCGGGTGAGCGCACGGTGACCTACGCCGTCAGCAAGGCCGCGCTGAACATGTTGACGAAAGCGATGGCGAAGGATCATGCCGCGGACGGGATCCGAGTGAATGCGGTCTGTCCGGGCGGTGTCGACACGCCGATGCTTGCCGGGGAAGCCGGCGATTCCGACGTCGACGATTTTCTCGAAGAAGTCGCGACGCACAGCCCGAACGGACGAATCGCGACGCCGGAAGAGGTCGCAAGCCTGGTGTTGTTTCTTGCTGGCGATGAGGCGACGCACATCACCGGCACCGAGATGCCGATCGACGGCGGCCTGTCCGCCTGAGCTAGTCCATGCGGCGCGACAGCGCCAGCCCGACGCCAGCCGCGATGAGAAATCCGCCGGCGACGCGGTTCTGCCAGCGTACGGCCTTGCCCAGCCAGCCTCGCGCCCAGGCCGCGGACAGCGCCCAGACGACATCGCCCAGCAGGATTACGCTCAGATAGACAATGCCGATCAGCAGGACGGCAATTCCCGTTGCTTCCGCTGGCACGAACTGCGGCAGGAACGCGGCGTTGAAGAGCAGCGTTTTCGGGTTCAGAGCGGCAATCATCACACCGCGCCAGAAGACCGCGGGCGCCGCGTCGGCCTGACCCGGACTCCCGGCTTTTCCTCTCCACGTCACGATGCCCAGCCAAAGCAGATAGATGACGCCGGCCCACTTGATCCACGCCAGCGCTGAAGCGGCTGCTTCGACAACCGCCGCCATGCCGACGACGACCACCGCAAGCTGCACGGCAACGCCCAGTGTCGTACCGAGCACCGTGAGCAGCCCCTGCCAGGCGCCGTGCCGAAGGCTATTGGCGACGATCAGCGCGACATTCGGCCCGGGAATCGACACCAGCACGGCCGTCGCAAGTGCGAGTGCGACCAGCGACGCCGTCATTGTCGCCTGACCTTCGTCCAGTATCGGATCAGCACAAAGCCGAAGAACATGCCGCCGAGGTGTGCAAAGTTCGCAATGCCGGGCGCGCGGCCACTGACGCCGAGGTAGAGCTCGAGCAGTCCGAAAAACACGACCATGTATTTCGCCGGCATCGGAATCGGCGGGAAGATCAGCATGATCATCCGGTTCGGGAACAGCATGCCGAACGCCAGCAATATTCCGAATACGCCGCCTGACGCACCGAGCGTCGGATACACGCTGTTCGTGAAATGTGCGACCAGGAGCTGAACGAAGCCGGCACCGACCACGCAGACGAGATAGTAAGTGACAAAGCGGCGCGCGCCCATTACGAGTTCGACTTCGCGCCCGAACATCCACAACATGAACATGTTGAACACGATATGCAGCAAGCTCTGCGTGTCGTGCAGAAAGCCGTAGGTGACGAACTGCCAGACACCGAACCCGACGCTCGTCGAATCGATACCCGCGGGCCAGCGGAATACCGAGTAGTCCACGCCCGGTGGCCAGAGTGCGAAATACAGCGTCAGCTGATCGAGCGACTCGGTTCCGGGGATCCTCAGCATTTGCTGCCCGGCGAAAACCAATCCGTTGATGATCAACAGAGCAAAGATCACATTGGGAATCGAACTCGGTCGCTGTCGGTTGTAGTTCTGAGCGTGCAAGACTGTCCTTCGTGATGCCTGAAAGAGCTTCGACCGCGTCGAGGCCGTATTGTTACAGAGACTCGCGTCCGTCCGCACGTCGAATCTCCGCTGCGGAGCGATGGGCGTCCCGGATTCGTTCTATACTGAATGCCCGTTGCCGAGACGGACGATCATGGCAGAGCCCGCGCAGGTCCTCATCGTCGGCGCCGGACCGGTTGGACTGACCACCGCACTGGCGCTCAGCCGAGCGGGTATCGCCGTACGGATCGTCGAAGCCGATGAAACCATCGATCGGCGCATGCGCGCCTCGATGGTGCACCCTCCTACGCTCGATATGCTGGACGAACTCGGGGTCGCCGCATCGCTGGTGCAGATGGGCCGCAAGGTCCAGCGCTGGCAGATCCGCCAGCACGAAAGTAGTCAGCACGTCACCTTCGATCTCGATGCGATCGCGGACGTGACCCAGCACCCCTACCGGCTGCAGGTTGAACAGCGGTACCTGGGCGGCCTGCTGATAGACGCGCTTGCCGAGCACGGCGTACACGTTGAGTTCCGCACGCGTATCGAGAGTCTGATGCAGGACGGCGATACCGTGGCGCTACGCACCTCGGCCGGGCAGCCCATCGAGGCGCGCTGGGTCGTCGGCGCTGACGGCACCGGAAGCGCCGTTCGTGAATCCGCTCGGATTGGCTTTGACGGCGACACCAGCGAGCACGGCACCATTCTGGTCGCCACGGATTTCCCGTTCCACGAGCATCTGCCCGATCTGACCGACGTCGCCTACTGCTGGTCGAATCGTGGACCGTTTACGCTGCTGCGCTTGAAGAACTACTGGCGCGTCAGCCTGCAAGCCGGCGCCAGCGACCTCGATGCCGCGGCCGAGGAAGAAAACATCCGGGGCTGGCTAGGCCATGTTCACCCGGATGCGGGCGGCGCGAAGATCACCGGTATCGCGCCGTACGTCGTTCGCGAGCGCTGCGTGCGGCGTTTTCGCGCGGGACGGGTGCTGCTGGCCGGCAACGCGGCACACGTCAATCCACCGAGCGGCGGCATGGGGATGAATGCCGGCATTCACGACGCGGTGAATCTCGCGTCGAAACTGGCCGGCGTCCTGAAGGGTGCCAGCGACGATCTGTTGTTCCGCTACGACCGGCAACGCCGGCACGCGATCGCCAATCGTGTGCTGCCCCAGGCCGTCGCCAACCGATCGCGGATGGCCGTGCTGGACAAAGGTACACATGCGCGCCGGTTGTCACGCTACCGCGCAATCGCCAGCGACCCGGAGATGTGCCGGCAGTTTCTGCTGGCGAGTTCGATGATTACGTCCCTCGAGGAAGCCGACGCGATCGACTAGGGGAATGCCGGCCGGTTGCACGAAGCAAAGCGCCGGTGTGCTCGGAGACGCTGTGAGCGCGCGTCACGTGCGCAACTCAGAACTACCAGCCGCCGCCTCCTCCGCCGCCACCGCCACCGCCGGAGAAGCCGCCTCCGCCGCCGCCGGACGACGATCCGGGCGGCGTCACGGACGTAGCGATGGCCGAGTTCAGGCCGCTGGAGATGCCCTTGGTCGTCGACGACAGGCTCGAACTGGACCAGTGCCCGGAATACCAAACCGGGCTGTAGCCGCTGTCGTCCGGGCCGCGTACGGCGGCCAGCACCGACGCAAACTTCTCGGCCCATTCCTGATCGACACCCAGCGCCAGCGCAAACGGCAGATAGCGTTCGAAGAGCTCCGGAGTCTTGTCGGGCGGATTGCGCAGATTCAATTCGTCCTTCTCCGCGACGTCGAGGTAGTCCCGAAAGCCGAGCATCTCATCCAGCAGCGTGCGGCCGCGCAGTGTGGGCCGTTTTAGGAGGATGGCGAATCCGATCGTCGTCGCGACACCGAGTACGATCGCGGCAATGACCAGCGGGGTTGGCCCCGAACCGACGATCAGCGAAGCGACCGCGGTGACGGCCACGATGAGAACCGCCGGAAGATTCAGCCAGGCATTGGTCTGGAAGTAGCGGTGCTTGTAGTCCTCGATGAGCGACTGCCGGTGAGCGGTCTTTGCTTTGCCAAGCCGTTCGTGATTCTCGTTTTCGAGCGCGACCTCGTTACCCTGCAGAAACAACGCTTCGTAGAGTTCGCGTTCTCCTGCGGCGAGCAGAGGGGCGTCGGGCGCGGCGTCGAGCTTGACGAGCGTGTGCCTGCTGCCGGAATGGTCGATGCGCAAATAGCCTTTGACAGCGAGACTGACGACGGCGGCGGTCATAACCTTGTTGTCGTAGTACATCTGCCGGATATACCTGAGCGACGCTGGTGAGAACCCTTGCGGCGGAACGTAACGGGTGACGATGACGCCCTCCTCAGGATCCCGGCCATGGCGGCTCCAGACGGGCACGCAGTACGCGAGCAGCAGGAGATAGCCGAATGACGCCACGATCAGGTTGCCGTTGTCCCGCAATACCCAGCCGATCCTCTGGGCTTGCGACGGCTCGGTGACATGACCTTTCGGCCAGCCGACAACGATCGTTAGGCCATTGACGGGGGACAGCGCCTCATTGGCCTCGAAGAAGGCGACGCCGGGCGCCTCCTGGCGGCTCGTGTACGCCGTGCCTCTGGCGCCGTAGGGCCCCGTGTAGGCCTCCAGTGTCAGATCATCCGGCGGGTTCTCGACGTCGAGCGTCACGCGAGCGGTCGCACGTTCGATGGGGAATGCCCAGTCGAAACCCGTCACCGTCCAGTACAGCTCATCGTGTTCATCGAAGTAGCCGAGCATGCGATTTGCGCGGTACCGGTAGGTATAGGTGTGCTCGCCCGGCGTGATGTAGCGATCGCTGCTGCCGAAGTAGGTGCGGATGCCGCGGTCGATGCCGATCGTGTGGAAACTCTCGCGCTGATCGTTGCGCAGCACCGACAGCGGCCGTATCTCGCACTCGTAGTGCTTGCCGTGAAAGTCTTCGTACTCAGTGTACAGATCCCGGTAGATGCCGCGCCGGATTCGATCGCCTTCGGCATTGACGCGGATCGTCTCTGTGACCTCGATCCAGCCGTCGTCCATGACGCGTATGTCGCTGTGGAAGGACAGAATGCGCTCGCTCGCGCCGGCAGCCGCGGACAGCGTAAGCAGCAGAACCGCGTAGACCGATCTCATTCGACGCTCCCGAGCTCCACCAGCGGCACCGCGGCCGCGTCGTCGGAGGACTTCTGGAAGAACGGCCGTTCCCCAAAGCCGAACAGGCCGGCGACGATGTTGCTCGGCACGGTGGCCGTCATCGTGTTGTAGTCGCGCACCGAACCGTTGTAGTAGCGGCGCGCGAACTGCAGGTAGTTCTCGGTTTCGACGAGTTGCCCCTGCAACTCGAGGAAGTTCTCGTTCGCCTTGAGGTCCGGGTAGCTCTCGGCCAGCGCGAGGAGCCGCCCTACTTCGACTCCCAGCTTTTCCTCCGCGTCGCCACGTGCATCGACGTCCGCGATTCGCATCGCCTCGGCGCGGAGTTCCGTGACGGCTTCGAGCGTTGCGCGCTCGTACTTGCCGTACTGATCGACGGCCTGGACCAGCCGCGGTATCAAATCGTGCCGCCGCTGTAGCTGCACATCGATATCGCTCCACGCGGTATCGACGCGATTGCGGCTGCGAACCAGACGGTTGTAGAGCATGGCGACAACGCCGAGCAGCAACACCGCTGCGAGTACGAGATAGAAGGCGAAAGTCATTCGCTGACGTTCCTGGGAGAATTGCGCAATGCTACCGCCGCCGTTGTGGCGCGAGCAATCCGGGTTCTGGAAGACGAAGAGGTGCCCCGTGCGGGCGGTCAGTCAGCGGCCGGCAATCTTTCGCTGGTAGAGGCGGTAGGCCCGTATCGAGCCGCTGACGCCGATCAGCAGCGTCGCGCCAATGAGCGCGTAGACGGCCGGACCGCCGGAGTCGGGTCCCGCCGGTGTCCGTTCGAGCACCAGCAGCGCAAGCACGCTGCCGGCGAGGACGCCTGCCACCCAAGCGAGCAAGGCGAAGAACAGCGCGAGTAGCGCAATCTGCGTTCGTGAAGGCTCGTTGTCGTCGACCCGGCCGGCCGGACGCTCTAGTGTGCGGTTGTCCCTGTCATTGGGATGTTCCAAAACACGCTGTTGCCGTTCCGGCCTAGTACCAGAAGGACACGAAGACCTGAATGACGTTGGCGTCGAGCTCGTAGAGCGGCTCCTCACCGACGACACCGCCGACGAAGCGCAGGTCACGGAACTCTTCGTAGTCGACGTGCAACATATCGATCGACGCGCTGACAGAGGCTTTCTTGAACATGCCCCAGCCGCGGTTTTCGTCGATGAACTGGTAGGACGCCTTCAGCCGCAGCGTCTGACTCGACAGCGGACTCAGCTCCTTGTCCCGGCCGCGGAAGTTGGTTGCCTGCTCGCGCGGGAACACGTCGCGGAAAAAGTGAGCGCCGGTCTGGTCGTGAAGACGGCCTTTGATCTCGAACGTCCAGTTATTCCACGGGTGAACGTAGGTCAGCGACGCCGTGTGCGCCATGATGTCCCACGTGTCCGTGTAAAAGCGATATTCGCCTTCGAGCGCCGCACGGTATGGGAGGTAATAGCGAGCCCGAAGGCCGATCGCGTTGCTGGTCCTCGTGTTCGGGTACAGCTCCTGCTCGTAGCTGTAGCCGAGCGCGCTGCCCGGATCGAGGTAGCGCACCGTACGGTACGGATTGTTCAGGAAGCCCTCGTCCGTGTTCGCCTGCACGTTGAGCGCCATGATCAGATTGCGAGAGATGATCTGCGTAAGACCGATGCCGTATTGCTGGCGGCGGACATCACGCATGAAGGTATCGTCGGTGGACATGCCGACGATGTCTTCGCCGTAACCGTAGGACAGCGTCAACGTGGTTAGATCGCCGAACATGTCCTGGCTTACCGAGAATGCGTAAGTCGACGAATCGTAGTCCGACTCGACGGAACTCACGTACGCCACGCTCATCATCGTGTTGCCGCGGAGATAGTCCATGCCGAGCGACCACTGGTCGCGTTGCTCGGTGTACGG
Source organism: Woeseiaceae bacterium (assembly GCA_965232445.1). GTDB lineage: Bacteria > Pseudomonadota > Gammaproteobacteria > Steroidobacterales > Woeseiaceae > UBA1847. Next base: position 213,425 of record OZ246973.1, read on the forward strand.
GCTCGCGGTCGTAACGACGTCGATCGATGCCGAGCTAACGTAGTCGACGTAGTAGTTGGCGACAAAGGACGTGCTCTGACCCACCTGCTTTCGCATCAGGACAGACGGTCCGTCGATCTCGACGCCGCCACCGATGTACGCGTGATACAGCGCGTCGCTGCGATCCTCGGGGAGCACGCCCGCCGAAGCCTGCCCGGCGAGCAGGAAAAGAAAGGTTAACGCTCCAAGACGACGCATCGGCTCGAACCCTAGTTACAGCCGCAGCCGCCGCCGGCAGCACCTTCGCCGCCGCGAGCGCCTTCACGCGACTCGTAGACGTGCTGGATGTAGGCGGTCGATACGGGGTCGCCGTCAAGGAACATGATCGGGTCGGCGAGTCGATCGCGCTCGTAGGGCTTCACCCACGGCTCGATGTTGCCGCAACCGGACAGCAGCGCCAGCAGCAGCCCCGCGCCAAAAATCTTACCAATTGACCGAATTTTCATAATCGTTCCCCTGAATCTGATCCGGGCCGCGATTTGCCATATTCGCACCCGTTACTGTATCCCGAGGCCGCCTGCTTAACCGTGAACTGGGTCAGAAGAACACGGTAAAGCCCAGATGGCCCTCGAGGTTGTGGGCGGTCTTCTCCTCGCCCAGCAGGTCGATGTCGAACAGGTGGTCCCGGAAATCGATGTGCAGCGCCACGGAATCCGTGAGCAGGAATCGATAGCCGAAGCCGAAATTCACCGTGAAGCGATCGTCGCCAGCGAACCGTGTCGAACCCAGACCCGCGATCAGGTACAGATTCGTGTTGTAGGCACGTCCCTCGCCGATGAACACCTCACCCGGCAGGATGTTGTAGCCGAGGTTGAGGTTGTAATACGTCAGTGTTCGTTCCGAGTCGGAAATCAGCCGCGCGCCGCCGGACAGGACCTCGAAGCTGGTCAGGCCGGCCTCGGACTGACCGACCGTGCCTTCGACGAAGAAGCCCTCCGTCAGGTGATAGGCGAGCCGCGCGCCGTAGACGACGTCCGACCCAAAGTCCTCGATGCTCATCAGGCCCGCGAACGGACCGATCTCGAAGTCTTCCTTGTCAATCGCGGCCTCGCGGATCTCGCGTCGTTCGACCTCGGGGTCGACGACCTGTCCCGGTGCCTCGGCGGTCGGCGGCGGTGCCTCCTCCCGTCCGAAGCCGAACAGGTTCTTCGTCGCCGCGCAGCCCGTCATCATGGCCGTGACGGCGATCAGAAAAAGAACGCGAATCCGACTTTCCATTCCTCTACTTCCTCATTGTCGTCGCGGCTCGTAAATACGACGTAGCTCTTGTATTCGGCCCGCAGCAAAAAGCGCCGTGTGGCGTAAATGCGGAACCCTGCACCTGCATGTCCGATCTGATCGGTCCGGTCCTCGCCCTGAACGATCGTGGACTTGGGCTCCGTGTGGATGACCCCTGCCCCCAACGTGAAAAACGGCGAGATTCGCCATTCGGGAAAGGCTTCATGAACGACGTTAACACTGGCCGTCCAGCCGTTCGAAAAATTACCCAGAATCTGTGAACCCCATGCCTCTACGGAGACATAGGGGTTGAGTGAGTAGCTGCCGTACACGGCAGTGCTGTTGGCGCCGCCGAAGTCGCCGGCCAGCACTCCCATTTCCCACCTGGCGTTGGTGAAGTCCTCTAGCGTCGCGCGGCTGAAGTCGACTTCGCTGCCGTCAGGATTGAGCGTCAACTCCATCTGCGCGCGATCGACCCAGCCCTCGTCGCCATCCGCATCGCGCACGAGGTACCAGTCGGTACGCTGCATGATGATGGACACGGTCTCGCCGCGGTCGACGACGTGGAATACCGGGTAGCCGCGGCCGGGACCCGTATGCATCTCGAGATACGGGTCGGCGACCGCTACTTCGCGAAAGATTTCGGCCGCCTGGACTGTTCCTGTCGGTAGAAACTGGAAGCAGATCGCGACCAGTAGCCAAGAGAAACTATTGTTCCGGAGCGTCGAACGGGTTGTTGTAGTACTGAGCTCCGACATCCAACCATTCCGCAATTAAGCGTCTCTCCGATGGCGACAAGATGTTGTAGTGCAGATCAGCGGGGTCCTCGAATCGGCCGAAGAAATCGCCCGATGCGGTGGCCCCGTTCGCTCTGGCAGGAGGAGCTATGGGAATGACGTCGAAGATCGGATTGCCGTCGATATCGACGCCGACCTGCTGCTGTGCATCCACAAGGGCTCCGTTGACCACTTCCTGAAGATTATCACCTGCCAAAAGCTCGCGATAGGCATGGAAATGGTCCGGCTCATCGGGAGACAGACCGTCCTGCAACTCGAGCTGACCGGCGGGTACGCGGACTTCCGCGAGCACCGGATCGATCGGCGTGTGACAGTTCAAACAGTTGTTGTTGACCGGCAATCCATTCGCGTCGAGCAGCGGTACGTCGGGCGTCGCCGGGTCGTTGTCGTCGTCGACCATGACGATGCGCGGCTGGCTCCAGAGCGGATGGATGTGGGCCTCGTAATTGATGACCGACCGGCAGTTTGCCTGCCAGTTGGAAATACACCCGGCGGACGTCGGCGCAGGCGTCGTCAGCTGGCTGTACAGATAATCGATATCGGGGTCCGCCACACGTACGGCCGGGTCGGACCAGACGTCCCGGAACACGACGTCCATCGTCGTGTCGATCGACGAGCAGTTGTCCGTAGCGCAGGTAATCTGAGCGCGAGCCTCGGCCATGGTCTGACCGACGTCGCCTGCGAACCACTGCGTGTTCGAGTTCGGGAACTCGACGCCCGCGGTTTGGGCGCCCGCGTAGGCGGTGTCGAATGCGCCATAGCGGCCGTGCGAGACGCCGCTGTTTGCGACGTGACAACCGTTGCACTGCAGTTCTTCGCCCGGCACTGCCGAAATCCAGTTGGTGTGCCGCGTCGTTATGCGTTTGCCGTCGGCATCCAGGACGCTGAGCGCGAGTGCGGTGTTGGCAGGAATCCGTGCCATGACCGAGCCGTCGGGCTCGATCGGAATGTAGCCGACGATTTCCTTCATGCCGAAAGCCTGGGTCACACCAAACGCGGTATCGTCGAACTCGAACAGATCCTCGTCAGGAATAGACACAGCCTTCTCGATGCGCAGGAAACGCGCCGGACGCTGGTCGGCGGTCACGGTGCCGTCGGCAACGGCATTAATGTCGAGCACTTCGGCACCGTCGAAATCGTAAACGCTGCGGATGTTCAGCACCGCTTCGCCACGGTCCGCGAACGGGAATGACGGGTCGAGCAGGAAGTCGCGCGAGCCGTCGAAGATCACCGGCGGCGTCGGCCGCGGATCGGCCGAAACGACTTCAGTAAACATGAAGCCTTCCTCGCCCGGTACGACGGGAAGCTGCGTCTGGTCGCGCGGATCGTAGATCCAGATGCCGTACAGCGGCGGCGCGACGATGTAGTCGCCTTCGACAGCCACGTCCGGTGCAACAACCAGCGCCAGAAGATCGTCGGTGCAGGCCACGATCTGTGTCGGCGGCGGCGTCATCGGATCCATGTCGTCGTCGGGAAGAATCTCGACAAGCCGACACTGACTGAAGCTGACCAGCAGTCGGCCCGTGCCGTCCTGGATCGGGTAAACCGAGAAATATCGGCCGCCGGCGGACGGCTGCCCGGGTTCCGTGGTCACCTCATTGATCGTCGCATCTGCTTGCGCAGGCCCGTTCAGGATGCCGATGTTCTCGGCCAGCGGCTGCGTGTTCTCGAGGTACTGCACGGTGTCGATCGAGATGATCTCGCCGCCGCCCTCGGTGTCGGTAAACGGCCGGATGAGCGCAAACGTACGGCCGTCCTCGGCCTGACGCGGCTGCAGGAACTGGATCGTCTCACCGTTGGAACCGGTGTCGTGCGACTCGCTGCCGTAGTAGAGCTCCAGCGCAGAGCCGTCCGGATTGATGCGGTAGAGGTTGATCTCGTTGTTGCCCGGACCGGCGTTGTCCCAACGGCTGAATACGACGGTGCCGTCGGCGAGTACCGCGGGATCGAGGTCGTGACTCTGATTGAACGTCACCTGCTCCACGCCGGTACCGTCGCCATTGATGACGTGCAGATTGAACGCGAACTCTTCCTCGTCTTCGTCCATGGCCGGGAAACCGGCCTTGCCTTCGTCGAGCAGGATCGCCTGCGAACGTGTCTGGCGGGTAGACGCGAAGATGATCCGTCCGTCCGGCAGATACTTGGGCATGATGTCGTGACCGATCTCGGCGGTGAGATCCGAGACAATGATCCGCCGCAGTTCGTCGGTCTCGAAAGTGTATTCCCAGAGGTTCCACGTCGGTACCTGATCTTCGACATCGACGTTCGGGTCGAAGGGATAGCGCATGGAGAAAAGAACGGCGCTACCGTCGTAGGCCATCTCGACGTCGCGCACGGCGCCCATGCCCTGCGTGACGCGTTCCGTAATGTTCACGTCGAGCGCGCTCGGCGAAGCGCGGTCCTTGAAGAAGAGGTCGCCACCCGGCTCGAACGTGATCTGCTGACGCACGTCCGTCTGCTCGAACTCGCCGTTGTCGTCGACCGGAATCGGCGCCTTGATGTAGGCGATCGGGAAATCGATGACCACAGGGTCCGGCTGCTGACCGTTACCGATCTGCACGCCCTGATTGGCGCCATCACAGGCGACGATGAACGCTGACACAGAAAACACTGCAGCCAACCTGGCCGCAACTGAGGTTCCTTCTCTGTTCTGTCTCGTATGCTTGTTCATAGCATTTACCTCGAATTCGGGCAGCGGGGCCGCGAACGTCGGTTCGCGAAGTACATCGCTATCGCGGCGACGGGAGTCCCTGTCCGCGCTGCGGTGCGCGAAACGCACCATCCCACTGTCCAAACAGTATTGAATAGTGAACGTCGAGAGCACCAACTACCGTTAACACGATCACAGTCCGCGTAACCGTTGGCCCTCTCGCACCATCACGCCATGCGACCCACCGCTGCCCAATGCGCGGGTCCGGATGACGATTTCCGGCGGAGTATAAAAGAGCGCGCAAGGCCGATGTAATGTCGAAAAAACCCGACAGTACGCAATGTCAAATCCTGGTTTCGGCACGCTTGCGACACTCCTTTGTCGACGATCGCCGTCCAAAAAAAGGCGATCTGCAAAAGGACACGATTCGAGCTTCCGGATGGTTCCGTCGATTCGCGCAATCGATCGTTACGATTCGTGGACGGTTCTCAGAAACCGCATGAACATTCGCGTCGAGGTGCTTGTCGTTATGTGCTGCCGTCGCGTGTCGTCACTGTCTCCCTTCAGCGACAGTTGCGAAGCCTTATCGAATCAGTAGCTTAGCGCCGCTGGGCATAATGCTTGTGTGCATGCACAGACAGTGACTTGACATATGGCGCATCCGTACATGTACCGACCAGCTCATCCAAGACGCTGATTAGAAAAGCATTTTCAGGAATATTCTCGACCTCGCCAAAGTCTGGCACAGCAATTGCTTCATGTAGGACAGGCCGCTTGAGCCTTGGGCTTTTGAGTTCAGAGGGGTATCAGGACTGTGAATGTATTCACGGCAATAAGGACAGCTCTCTGGCACGCTCAACGTTCCCTCGACCTACACGTTCATTGCTTACAAGTTAAGTAGTGATCCATTTTTTGAACGACCAGTTCGTGAGCAGAATCGTTATGAATAAATCGACATGGACGAAGAACAGTTTTGCCGGGCTGACGCGAGCGTTGCTCGCCGTCGTGCTTACGGCAGCGGTTGCCTTGCCGGTCAGCGCAGGACCGCGCGAGCAGGCAGCACAGATTCATAACCGAATTGCTGGCGTTCCGGCGCCCGCAGCCGACTTGACGCGGATGGAGAACGCGATCAACGGCGTCGAGCCCAGTTGCTCGATCTACGGTGTGACCGGTGCCACGTGCGCGGCCTATATCGCAATGGACAACGTGAGCTTCTACAACGTGACGTTGAAGAACTTCGCGGCGCCGTGGACCAACCGAGACCAGTCGGTGTTCGTTCCGCTGAACGACTACATCGCCACGGTCATCGGCATGGTTCGCGACGACATTCCATTCAATACGCTGCTGTCGGCCGACCTGACTTACATCGGTCGTCCCGGCGTTGTCGCCGCCGCACCGGCCGCGAACAACAACGACCACTACGCGCAGCTGGAAGCGAGCAACGTGAATCTGCGTGACGATCTGGTCAGCGCCGCTCAGTCGTCGGTACAGGGAATTCCCTCGAATGCCACGGCAGGCGTCATGACGTCGCGCGCGGCATCGGAGGCTTTCTTCGTCGCCGGCACGAACCGCGCCATGTTCCGCTTCACGCTCCTGAATCACATGTGTAACGACATGGAGCAGATGCACGATCCGAGCCTGTCGCCGGACCGCATCCGTCAGGACGTGTCGCGCAGCCCGGGTGGCGATAGCCGTCTGTTCCTAAACAACTGCGTTGGCTGCCACACGGGCATGGACCCGCTCGCTGGCGCGTTTGCTTATTACAACTGGAACGAGACTACGACGCGCCTCGAGTACACCGCGGGCATCGTCCAGCCGAAGTACTTCAACAACGACCTCAACTTCCCGCAGGGTTTCCGTACCGCGGATGACAGCTGGCAGAACTATTGGCGCAGCGGTCAGAACTCCTACCTTGGCTTCGATGCCGCGCTGCCCGGCGAGGGCAATGGCGCCAAGTCGATGGGCGATGAGTTGGGTAACAGCCAGGCATTCGCAGCCTGCCAGGTCCGCAAGGTATTCCGCGCGGTATGCCTGCGCGATCCTGAGGATGCAGCTGACCGCGCGGCAGTCGACAACATAACGACAACGTTCCGCTCGAGTGGATACCGCATGAGGCAGGTGTTCGCCGATACGGCCGTTCACTGCATGGGCCAGTAGGGAGACAGGACTATGACTAACGCAAAGAGCGTACTGCTGGTTGTGCTTGCGGGCTTCGTGCTCGCGGCCTGTGGTGGCGGCGCATCGACGACCGACCTCCCGCCGCCGCAGAACGGTGGCGGCAACACAGGCGGCACCCCTTACACGGGCCCTGTTGCACGTGACGACGATGTTCTCAAATTCCAGCAGGAATTCTGGGGCAATGCCCGGGGAACGGACCGTTGCGGCGGCTGCCACAACGAATCCGTCGGCCAGAGCCCGATGTTCGTCCGCAACGACGACGTCAACATGGCTTACGACGTGGCAATTGGACTGGTCAACACGCAGCAGCCTTCTCTGTCGGAGATCGTTGCCAAGGTACAGACCGGCCATAACTGCTGGGTCACCGACCCGAACGTCTGCGCCGCGATCATGACGACGTGGATCGAGAACTGGGCTGGTGACGGCATCGCCGGAGGCCGCCAGATCGTGCTGATCCCGCCGACCTCCAGCGATCCGGGTTCGAGCCGCAATTTCCCGGCCGATCCCTTCGGTCCGCCGTCATTCGAGACGCTGTTGCATCAGCCGATCCTGACGACGTACTGCCAGGACTGCCATAGTTCCGAGGCAGCAACGCCGATCCAGCCGTATTTCGCGGATCCGGACGTCAACGTTGCTTATGACGCGGCCAAATCGAAGATCAATCTCGACGACCCTGCGAACTCGCGCTTTGTGGTTCGTCTGGCCGCCGAATTCCATAACTGCTGGTCGGCAAGCTGTGCCGCTGACTCGGTCGTCATGGAGAACGCAATTTCGGCATACGCCAATCTGATCACGCCGACGCAGGTCGATCCGAACCTCGTCTTCAGTAAGGCGGTACGCCTGACGGACGGCATCATCGCCTCCGGTGGTAACCGCTTCGAAGACGCCCAGGTTGCACTCTGGGAGTTCAAGACCGGTTCCGGCCTCATCGCTTATGACACCTCGGGCGTCGACCCGGCGATCGACCTCAACTTCTCGGGCGACGTCGAGTGGTACGGCGGCTGGGGCATCACCATCAACGATGGTAAGGCTCAGGGCTCGACCACGGCGTCACGCAAGCTGTTCGACATCCTGCAGGAATCGGGCGAGTTCTCGATCGAAGCATGGGTCGTGCCGGGCAACGTCACCCAGGAGATGGCGCGCATCGTCAGCTACTCCGCGGGCAACACGGCGCGTAACTTCACGCTGCAGCAGACCTTGTACAACTACGACTTCCTGCTGCGCACGAACGAGACCAGCCTGAACGGCGATCCCGCCCTGTCGACGCCGGATGCCGACGAAGTCCTGCAGGCTACCCTGCAGCACGTCGTCGCGACCTACCATCCGATCGATGGCCGCAGGATCTACGTCAACGGCCAGCTCGTTACGCAGACCGACCCGGTTCCGGGCGGTACGCTGATCGATTGGCAGGACACGTTCGCGCTCGTACTCGGTAACGAGGCGTCCGGCGACGGTCTCTGGCAGGGCACGATCCGCCTCGCCGCTATCCACCGTCGCGCACTGACGCAGGAACAGGTCGTGCAGAACTTCGATGTGGGCGTAGGTGAGAAGTTCTACCTGCTGTTCGACATCTCGGAGATCCTGCAGGCAGCTCCGCAGTCGTCCTACGTCCTCTACGAGGTCGCGCAGTACGACACGTATGCCTACCTGTTCGATAAGCCGCACTTCATCACGCTTGACGGCTCGACGCCGGAAGGCATCCCGATGCAGGGCATGCGCATCGCGATGAACGGCCAGGAAGCGCCGGTTGGTCAGTCTTATTCGAATCTGGACCAGACGCTGTCGGCGTCGCTGTTCGAGGAACTCGGTCAGCCGCTGTCGGTACTCGGTGCGGTACTGCCGCTCGAGAAAGGGCCGGATGACGACGAGTTCTTCCTGACCTTCGATCGCCTCGCTGCGGCCAGCTACAACCGTCCGGAAGACCCGGCACTGGTCATCACGGAAGGTGATTTGACGCCGGTATCTCAGGTCGGTGTGCGGACGTTCGATGAGATCAACGCGACGTTCGCGGCTGTCACGGGTGTCGATCCGACGACGCCGGCTGTCGACATGACGTACCAGGAGCTCCGGCAGTCGCTGCCGGCGGTCGAAGACGTCACGACATTCCTGTCGTCGCATCAGGTCGCCATCGCACAGCTCGCGATCGAGTACTGCAACGCGCTCGTCGAGAGCCCCGGTGCGGCAAGCTACTTCCCGGGTCTGAACCTGAACGGCAACCCCGCTACGGTTCTGGCCGGTGGCCCGTCGCCGGCACCGCGTGACCTGCTGGTCGATCCGCTGATCTCGAACATCGTAGGTAACGCGCGTACCGGACCGGTACTCGCCACCCAGCCGACGTTCGCGACGGTGTACGACGAGCTGGCCTCGTTCCAGGCCGCCGGTGGCCGTCCGGACAACCTCATCGATCGACTGATCGCTGGCGGTTCGGACACCCGCTCAATCGCCAAGGGCGTCTGCGCAGCTACCCTGGGTAGCGGTGTGACCCTGGTTCAGTAAACAGACAGGACGAAAGGAAAATAGCAATGGCTAAACGACGAAATGCACGGCACTGGGATGCGCCGCAGCTACACGGAGATCATCCGCGTCCTGTCACGCGTCGCCAGTTTGTCGCTCAGGGCTTCATGTCCGGCGCGGCGTATACAATCGGCGGAGGTGTTCTGAGCCTGTTCTCGAACCCTCGCGACGCTCACGCGGCTTTGTCGCCGGACCTCGCCGGTCTGCTGTCGAACCCCTGTGAGATCGCGACGAATGGCGCGGGCAAGATCCCGTTCATTTGCTTCGACCTCGCGGGCGGCGCGAACATCCTGAACTCGAACGTTCTCTGCGGTCAGCAGGGCGGTCAGCAGGACTTCCTCGCCACCCAGGGCTACGAGAAGATGGGTCTCCCGGGCGACATGATTCCCGGCCTGACGGACCCGGTTCTGCAGCAGCCCTACGCGAACTTCGATCTCGGGCTGGGTTTCCACCTCGATTCGGCTTTCCGCCGCGGCATCATGCAAAGCCTGACGCCGGGCCGTGAGACGCTGATCAACGGTGCGGTCATCCCTGCCCGGTCGGACAACGACACCGGCAACAACCCGCATAACCCGATGATGGGCATCGCGCGCGCTGGCGCCGACGGTTCGATCCTCACGCTGGCCGGTTCCGAGAACACGGACTCCGGCGGTAACTCGGATCTGCCGATGATGCTCTACGATCCCGAGCTGCGCCCGACCAAGGTCGATCGGCCTTCGGACGTCACGAACCTCGTCGACACCGGCGAGCTCGTTGGCATCCTGAGCCGCGACGACGCGACGGCGGTCATGGAGTCCATCTATCGTCTTACCGACGAGAAGATGAACAACGTGAACACGCAGATCACGAGCGATGCGGTCATCAAGGAACTGGTGCGCTGCGGCTACCTGAAGGCAGCCGACATCGCCGACCGCTTCGGTGGCGTGCCGATCGATCCGGGCCTCGACCCGATGATCGTCGATCAGCCGGGCAACCCGGGCACGGGCATCTTCACGGAAGCCGAGTTCAACGCCGGCGGCCGCGACGGTTCCGAGTTCCGCAAGACGGCATCCGTCATGAAGCTGGTTCTGAACGGCTATGCCGGTGCAGGCTGCGTCGAGATGGGCGGCTACGACTATCACGGTGGCGCGCGTGCCGAGGGCGAGGTCAAGGACTTCCGCGCCGGCCGCTGCATGGGCGCCGTACTCGAGTACGCCGCTCGCCTGAACGTTCCCGTCATGATGTACGTCTTCTCCGACGGATCGCTCTCGTCGAACGGCACGATCGATAACTCGGTCGAGGGCCGCGGCAAGGGCGAGTGGTCGAGTGACAACTCATCGACGGCAGCGTCGTTCTTCCTGGTCTACAACCCGACACGTCGACCCGAAATCATCGGTGCGACACCGGAAGAGCAGGCAATCCATCAGCAAATCGGCTACATGAGCGCGGACGGCTCGGTGCAGCGCGCGGCAACGCCTGCGGCGAACAACGTGCCGCTGCTCGTGAATACCGTCCTCCTGAACTACATGGCGCTTCACAACGAAGCCGGCCTCTTCGGTCAGCGTTTCCCGAACCACGGTCTGGGCAATGCCGCCATGCAGGACAGTCTGACGGCCATGACGCCAATCTGTAACGGCACGATCGCAAGCCCGATCTAGCCGTCGTCAAACCCGTAAGAATAGCTCTGACCCCGGAGCTATCCACGAAGAAGCGGCCAGTCATTTGACTGGCCGTTTTTTTTGGCCGTAATCTGAGCGCTCGACAAGCGCGACCTTGTCGAGGCAACCGAACGAACGTGCATTGGGGAGGAGGCGCATGAACGACACCGAACCGCAGGGGCCGGCGGGTCCCAACTGGGTCGTCCGTATCGTAGTGGGAATTGCCATTGTTGGCGGCCTCGCCTGGGGAGGCGTGTGGTTCGTAGAGAGCTCGCGGCTCTCCGACCAGGTCAACGATCTGATCGCACGGACTCACGATGAGGTGTACACCCCAATGCTCGAGGGCGCGCCGAGCGTGGCTGACTGGCTCGAACAGGCGCCGGAGCTCTGGCAGCCCATCATCGACTCGAGCTCGGATTTGCTCGGCACCGGCGCAGAAGATGCCCACCTGCTCTCGATTGCCATGCGAGACGAACTCGTCGGCTACCTGACGCGGCTGCGCGCCTTCGAGCTTCGCGCATTTCAGGTTCTTGCGCTCCTGAACTCGCACCCTGAGAGCACGCTCGGGCAGATGCGCTTTTCGACCATGCCGTCGCTGGGCGTGATTGCCGACCTGAATCTCAATGCCGGTGTCGACATCCAGGACGAGGAAGCGCTGGCTCGGCTATTCTCCGAATCGTCCACGTTCGGCGGGGACTACTACACCTGGGATAACGACCTGGCGCTGTTTCAGGCCATCCGCCAGGGGCACGGCCCCGCACTGCTCGAACGAATCGGCGAGTTGTCGGAACAAACGCAATCGCTGGCGGAAGACGCTCGGGCGATGTCGCGCTCGATCCGGTCGCAGATTTCACAGAGCAGCCTGCCGGAGGGTCAGAGAACGCGCATGCTGTCTGATTGGAACGACTTCGCGTCCACGGTCGGCGGCATGGTCGTGCCCTATGAGCGAAACGGCCGTCAGTTTCTGGTCGAGTACACCCGCTACGTCGAGTACATCATGGCCGAAATCGAGCCCGAGGAGTTGCAGTTCGAGCGCTTGTACGAACTCGACCCGATCAGAACCCGGAACCTGAGCCGGTTGCGGTCGAACATCGAGATGGCCGCTCGCTAGACGCGAGCGTCGGCATCTTCCTCGCGCGCATTCCCGCGTCACGGCGCCGGCCGCCCGATCGCCCGATCGCGAATTCTGTGACCTGGCAGCGGACGGCGAATGCGCCGCTCGCTATCATGTCGGCAACTAACGAACCCTGCGAGCTCGATGACCACTGCCCTCTCCGACTTCCTCGCCTGTCCGCGTTGCGACAAGTCGCCACTCGATGAACGCGATGGACGCTACTCCTGCAAGGCCTGCAAGATCGATTTTCCGTCCGTCGACGGTATTCCGTGGCTGTTCGCGGAACCCGAGGCGAGCATCGGCGAATGGCGCAATCGGCTGCAGAACGCGCTGACGAAGCTAAGTCACGAGATCGGCCAGCTCGACATCGAGCTGAAGAACAAGGATCTGCGCCAGCTCACTCGCCGGCGGACCGAGCGCTATCGCAAGTCGGTGGAAGCTCACAAGCGCGCGCTTGCGACGCTACTGAGCCCGATGGACGTGCAATCGCTGTCTGCAAATTACGAGTCGATGCTGGCACTCAGAACGCGCCTGCCGGCGGACCAGGGTCTCAATACCTACTACAACAACGTGCACCGCGACTGGGCCTGGGGCGACGAGGAAAACGAGGCCTCGCTGCAGCAGATCCGAGCGGTGACTCAGGACGGCGCCGATCTCGGCAACGTGCTGGTGCTGGGCGCGGGTGCGGGACGACTTGCCTACGATATCCACATGCAGATGGACGCGAGCACGACCGTTGCGCTCGACTTCAATCCGATGCTGCTCCTGATCTGCAAGCAGGTGTCAGGCGGTGAAACGCTGAAGCTCTACGAGTTTCCGATTGCGCCGCGGACGTTCGAAGACGACGCCGTAGCGCGCCAGCTCGCGGCACCCGAGGTAGTGCGAGACGGCTTCGAACTGGTGCTGGGTGACGCGCTGCGTCCGCCGTTCGCCGTGGGCTCGTTCGACACGGTCGTAACGCCATGGCTCATCGACATCATCAGCGAAGACCTGCCGGTGTTCGCGAGCCACATCAACTCGCTGTTGAAAAAGGACGGCCGCTGGGTGAACTTCGGTTCGCTGGCCTTCGACTCGCCGAAGCGCACGCGGCGCTACAGCCCGGAAGAGACCAAGGGCATCGTCGCCGAGAACGGCTTCTCCGATCCCTACGTGTCCGAAGCGACCATTCCGTACATGTGTTCACCGGCGAGCCGGCACGGCCGTCAGGAACGCGTGTTCTCGTTCGCGGCCTACAAGGAGAAGGACGTAAAGAAGGTGCCCCGGCACCGCGCCCTGCCCGACTGGATCGTCACCGGCAAGGATCCGGTACCGTTGACGCACGCGTTCCGTACACAGGCCATGACGACACAGATCTACTCGTTCATGATGTCGCTGATCGACGGCAAACGCTCGATCCAGGACATGGCGAAAGTATTAGAGAAACAGCAACTTATGTCCCGCGAAGAAGCCGTTCCCGCGATCCGGACGTTTCTGACGAAGATGTACGACGACGCGCAGAAGTCGAGCTAGCAGACTCGGTATGTCGCGCGGCTTTCGAAGTGTCGATCGACTTGTCGCGCAGATCACCACGACGCCTATCTGACAACTCCCCCGTAGGAGCGGCTTCCAGCCGCGATAAGTCCCTGCAAAATCGCGGCTGGAAGCCGCTCCTACGGGGGGCAGATGCCTCCCGGACACACCGGGATCGACGCGCAAAAAGAGAGCCCCATTCGGGGCTCTCAGAGTCGTCGCCAGTTACCTGACGCTCACCTTACTTGCCATTCGCGCTGCTCTTGTCTTTGCCGGTGCTCTCGGTGAGGACCTGAGTGAGGCCGTTGAGATCGCCTCCCTGCATGCCGATTTCCTCGAGTAGCGAATCGACCAGCGGGCTCTGCGCGCGGTAGCGCAGTGCGCTCGAAACGAGCTGATCCGCCATGCTCGCGTTGGCAACGGCACCCTCTCCTGACGGCGCGGTGTGGCCGCCGTTGAGACCATCCACCTGGATGATCTTGATGCCGTCGATGCTCTCCATCGGCTTCGCGCTCTCTTCGATGATGCGCGGCAGATATTCAAGCAGGGCCATGCGAATCTTCATGTCGATAATGTCCTTCGACAGAAGGTTGGACGCCTCATTCAGGGCGCTCTCGCCCTCGGCGTCGACCGCGTAGCGCTTGGCCGCAGCCTCGGCGCGAAGCACCTCGGCTTCGGACTGACCCTGCGCTTCGATCCGGTCCTTGTCCGCCTTAGCTTCAGCCAGCGTCGTGACCGCTGCAGCGCGGTCATCTGCCGCCTGCTTCTCAGCCTCGGCCGCAACAGTGATCGAGATAGCATCGGTCTCGGCGGCCTGGCGCGCCTGCACGAGTTCGACCGCTTTCTCACGTTCAGCCGTCTCGACCTGGCGGACCGTGCGCACGCCCTCCTCCTCTTTCACCGCAAGCGCACGCGCCTTATCGGCGTCGGCCTGCGCGATGGACTCGGCCTTGGACTTCTCGGCAACCGCGATCGACTTGTCCTGTTCGGCGAGTTCGATCACCTTCACGCGCTCGATCTCTTTCTCCTCGAGCAGGCGTTGCTTCTCGATGCGCTCTTCTTCTACGGCGCGCTCCGCGAGAATCTCGGCCATGTCGACCTCGCGCTTCGCGGCGATTCGCGCTTCCTCGGACTCGCGTTCCTTCGAGGCCTGCTCGGTGACGATTTGCGCTGCCTGTGCGGCGCGCCGGATCTCGATCTCCCGCTGCTGGGCGAGCTTCGCGTACTCTTCGTCGCGCGTCAGCTCCAGCTTCAGCTTCTCGGCCTCCAGGTTCTTGTTCTGAATCGCGACCGCGGTGTCCTGCTCGATGTCGTTGCGCTTCTTGCGCCGCGACTCGATCGCCTCGGTCAGTTTGGTCAGACCTTCGGCGTCGAAGGCATTCTGCGGGTTGAAGTGCTCGAACGTGGTCTGGTCGAGTCCCGTCAGTGAGACGGCTTCGAGCTCGAGACCGTTCTTCAGCAGATCCTCAGAGACGACCTGCTGCACCTTCTGCACGAAGTCCACACGCTTCTCGTGAAGCTCTTCCATCGCCATCTCGGCGGCGACAGCACGCAGCGCATCGACGAACTTACCTTCGACGAGTTGCTTGAGCTCCTCCGGATGCATGGTCTTGAGGCCCAGTGTCTGGGCGGCGTTCGCGATGGCCTCTTCGGTGGGCTTGGCGCGAACGTAGAATTCCGCGGTAACGTCGACGCGCATCCGGTCCTTGGTAATCAGCGCCTGATCGTTCGCGCGCCGCACCTCGAGGCGCAGCGTATTCATGTTGACCGGGATCGTCTCGTGGATCACGGGCAGAACCAGTGCGCCACCGTTGATGATGACTCGCTGGCCGCGGAACCCGGTGCGGACGAAGGACACTTCCTTCGATGCTCGTTGGTAAAGCCGGGACAAAATGATACCGATGGTGAGCATCGCAACGACGATGATTCCGGTGATCATCAGGATGTTGATCATTTGGTCTGTCATATATTTTCCTCCCATTTACCCAACAAATCAGTGGCCTGCATGCATGGCTTCGCTGCGGCTGACGATTCCCTTGAACACCGCGCCGTGGTGTTCCGTCAGCAGCACCGCACTGCCCTGCTCGAATGTGAGCCGGGCTTCGTCCGGTTCCACCATGATGTAATGCGTATGGCCGTGCTCATCCGTGAGCTTGGCTTCGGCAGGCGAACCCAGCGAAGCCGTTCCGAGCGTGATGACGGCAACGCGCCCGATGAACGTGTCCGAGGACACCGCATCGGTCTCATCGTTCGGAATCAAGGCGGCGAGCGCGCCGCCGCCGACTCTGACCGCCGGCAGCGCCACTGCCAGTGCGGGAACCACTGCCATCCAGGTGGGCAGATAGAACCCGACGATGCCGCTGACGAATGACTGCAGCGTGAGGCCGATCAGGCCGAACGCGGTCAGAAATACGATCATCAGCATCAGGACAGGGACACGTCCGACTCGCAGCCAGCCCAGGAACTTCGAGAACGCCGACGCATCGACGTCCACATCGAGGTCGACGTCGAACTCCGTTTCCGGAAGCAAGGCGTCGACGAACTCGGACAGGCCGGCACCCAGAAACATCGCCACGCCCTCCATGAAGGCGATAACCAGCATGATGGCGAGAGCCACCGTGAAGGCGACGTTCTGAGGTGCTGTCAGAAGCTCGAGCATGGTTACGCCGACTCCTGCTTGATCCGTGCGAGGCGGTCCTTGATGGCGTTCTTCCTGGATAGCTCCTCGAGCTCGGCCATCTGCGTCGCCGTGGCACGGTCTTCGGGACCGCTCATGCCGGGCATGCCGCTCGAACGATTGATGACCCGATCGAAAGCGGCTGTCGCCTTCTCCATCTTGCCGTCCACATCGGAGCCCTTAGCGGCACCGCGATTCTCTCCGGTCGGCGCTTTCTGAGCGGCCTTGAAGCTCGCGAGCTCCTCTTCCATCTCGCGGCGCTTCGCCTTCAGGGCGGAGACGTAGCTCTCGAGCTCCTTCTCCTTGGCGGCGTCGTCTTCTATCGCCGACTCGAGCACGGGGATCTTCGCTTCGATGTCGAGCTGCTGTGCGATTGCCGTCTCTGCAAGGTCATCCCGGCCTTCGCTGACCGCGAGCTCGATTCCCTCGGCGAGCTCACCGTGCTTGCGGTTCTCTTCGACGAGCCGCTTGCTGGCGAGATGCTTGTTCGCGATCACTTGTCCGAGTTCGGCCCGAACCTCATCGATCGCGGAATCCACTTCCCGGATCGCCTCTTCCATCAGAGTGACCGGCGCAGCGTCTTCCACGGCATTGACGAGCGCGTTGAAGCCACCGCTGACGAGGCGACCAACGCGGGATGCAATGTTTTCTGCCATGTCTTTCTCCTCTCTTCGTTGCTATTGATTAACTGGCGTGCGCAGACGCGTGATGACGTCCGCGAGCTCCAGTACGGGTTCGACGCTGTCCTGCACGACGCTGGGGTCATACAGAGGCGCACGCCGGGTGATTGCGAGCTGCAAGACCGACTGGATCAACACAAATACGCGGTCGGCGAGTGAGGCTTCGATCTCGCGCAGCTGCTGCTCATCCAGCTCGGTCTCCGCGCCGTTCGACGCGATCAGGTAAGCCATGCATTCCGGCACCCAATCCGACATCCGGCTGACGAGTTCCGAATGCATGTGATGTTTGTTCTCGCTGCCGCGGACGATGCGCGTCGTCGGCGCGAGCAAATCGATGACCAGCTTCAGCGAGCCGTCGTAGTCCTCGGTGCCGAGCTTGCGGCGCATCGCGTCGTCGATGATCGCGCGCAGTTTGTCGCTGGGCGTGGCGGCATTCTCGATTCTGAGCTGCGCGATGAACTCGGCTTCCTGGTCTGTCAGGCGGACGCCAACTTGTTTGGTTTTTTGCGGCATGGGTGTCACCAGGTGATTGTTCACAAAATTTAACGAATGATAGCATACGTTACCATTTGTTATCAAATGCACACAAAGGACCCGTCCAGTGACAGGCAACGGACGTTAACTGACTGAAATTATTGAACTAAATAGGTATGCAGCGCGGCAGGTCGCCGCGCCAGGTCGGGCTCTGGATGGAGAAAACCGTCGAAATCGGCTACGAAGCGTCGCCGTTCAATGTGCCGTCGAGGTCCCGGTCGATGCCGAGTCGAGTGCCGGAACCCCAGGGCACGCAGGTGAACGTCAGCCTGTCGTCCGGCGTCGTAAGCAGCGCCTCCAGCTCGCCGCGAGTCACGGCCGCCTCGCTTGCTATGTCGGGTACGAACAGACCGTCAGAGCGCATAAGCCAGCCCCGGTCCTGATTCGAAATCGCGCCGGATGCGATGAGATCGCATTCGGGTACCGGGTTGTCCACCAATCCTCGCGCGATCAGGAGATCCAGACGAGGAGCGACGGCCGCCATGTTCGAGATTGTCAGCGTGACTTGCTGCCCGGTGATCGGCGGCGACTCCGTCGGGAATGCGTACAGGAATGCTCGCAACGCAAGCAGATCATTCTGCGGCATGCCGAGATCGGCAATGATGAAATTGGAACTCGTCGCGCCGTTGTGATTGAAGGAAAAGCCACGTACCTGGGGTCCTGTCGCGGGCGCCGTGTTGAAACCCCAGCCGAACATGCCGACTTTCTGATACTGGTCGCGGAAATGCGGAATCTTGAAATTGCGTTCCCCCGCCTGCGAGTTGTCGGAGCTCAAGCCCCGCGTCCCGAAGATGCCGGCTGCCGGGTCGATCGGATGACATTGCGCGCACACCTCGCGAAGACCGGTCTGGATTCGCACGACTCCGTTGTTGTAGAGGCGCTCACCGTCCACTTCGATTCCGACCAGCTGATTGTCGAGTTGCCGAATCGGATTCGGCGGGTATGTGATCGTCATTGCGAAGTCGGTGAATGCCTGCATGTCCGCATCGCTGAGTTCGCCATCCAAGCCCATGAGCGCGTCGAAAGCGTCGTTGAACTCCTTGAATGCGGCTTCTTCCAGAGTCTCACCCCCGACCCGATTGTTCCCTGTGCGATCGCCGCGCCAGTGCATGGGCCCATGACCGCGAAGACCGCGCATAGACTGCGTGGTCATCGGCCCCTTCATAGGATGGAACTGCGTCGGCGTGGCAGCCGGCGAGATCGGTATGAAAATATTCGGAATGGGCCGCACCGTGCCGTCGGGCTCACCGAGATCCCAGGCCAGACCGTCGTTGTCTCCGAAAATATGGCAGCTCGCGCAGGAGTCGTTGCCGTTGCCGGACGTCGTTCTCGCGTCATACAAAAACGGCCGCCCATCTCGAACGTCCGGAGGCTCGGGATTGAACATGGGTAGGTGTGCGATCTCGACGCGGCTTGTCAGGTCGATGGTCGAGATTCCGTTGTCGAAGCGAGTCAGTACGTACGCGCGATTGTTCGCTTCGTCCAGCACGATTCCAGCGGGACCGCCGCCGCTCAGTTCGATCTGACGTGCCGGATCGGGTTGGAAACTGTCGTCTGCCAACGCCGCCGTTGAAAATTCCGCGATCTTCGAGGAACCGAACGCCGTGACGTACAGCGTCTGACCGTCCGCAGTAATCGCCATGTCGAGCGGCATGGACAGACTCGCGTCGCGCTCGGCCTGTGTTCCGGTCTGACGCGAGAAATCGATGTGCTTGTTGAGCGGTCGCGGTGTTGCAACTCCGGAATCGACAATAGTGATCTGCTGGTCGGTCAGATGGCCACGAACGGTGGTATTTGCGCGCGTCGCCGGACCGGAAAAGCGCACGTGGTTCCTGGCGTTCAGATTCGAGACGTAGAGCTCGCCGCTGACAGGATTGACGATCATATTGAACAGCACGGTGCCAACGCCGGAAATCCGATCTGTGACCGTCAGCGCTGCGGCATCGACCTCGAAGACGTCGTAGTCGGGCAAAGTGAAGGGAACAGCCGCGTTGAATTGCCGCCCGGTTTCATCGACCCACCCTTGCGCCGTGCTCCGCAGAATGAGACCGCTGTCCGGTACGGCCACGCCGTCGGCGCTGGTCGCGGGGCCCGGTTTGTTGATGTTCGACGGAGCGATGGACGTGGTGCGATTTCCGGACAGAAATACACCGGCATAGACGCTGGAGCCGTCGGCGGAAACGGCCAACGGCCGCGGACGGTCGCCGAACAGCGTAATGACATCGAGCGCCTGGCCGCCCGGCGTGTCGTCGATCTGACCGCTGTCGAACACCCAGACGTCCGCCCTGCCGATACCCGGCGTGTTTAGTGCCGGGTCAACGGGACTGTTCTGGCCCCGGTGTGCGGTAGTGACGAATGCCCGTTCGCGATTGGCACCGGCGAAAACGATGTCGCGCGGCTCATCGCCCACCCAGAGTGTCTGAACTACCCTGGGAGGCGTCAGTCCCGGGTCGACGACGCTGACGGAATCCGACAGATGGTTGACTACCCAGATTCGCCCCGCCGGGTCTAGAGCGACTGCGATCGGCTCGAGGCCGACCGGTACGGACGCTACGAGGGAAAGGGAAGCGCTGATGTCGAATATCTCGAGCGTCGCAGCGGGCGCATTTAGGGCATACAGGCGCAGCCCATCGCCGGAGATCGCGAGCGGCCGTACAAGTCCGGTCTCATAGTTCACGTAGGCCTGCGGGCCGGCGCTCGGCCGAGGACCGGGCAGCGTATTGCCGGTGGGCGGCGCAACGGGCGGCGAAGGCGGTGCCGGTGGCGGGGCGCTGCCGCCTCCTCCACCCCCACAACCAGAGGCCAGCGCCAGGAATGCGGTTAGAAGCGCAGTGGTCGCTCGATGCCAGATGGGTCGACGCATTGGACCGCCTTGCGGCCCTTTGCCCCTTCGGCACGGCCGCTATTGCTCAATTATCTATGCTCTGACCGCTCCCCGCGGTCAGGATTCCGTACTTAGCCTGTCAGGTAATGACGTCTCTCATCTGTTTGCCCAGCGTGCGGATCGCATCGCGAGCCTCAGGCACGACCAGCAGAAACGCCTGAAAGACGTGCCACATATCGCGGAACACCTCGATCTCGGCCTCGCCTCCAGCCGCGCGGATGCCTTCAACCAGCCGAGTTGCGTCGCTCAATAGAATCTCGTGGTCGCCGACCTGCACGAAGGTCTGCGGCATGTCGTGCATCTCGGCGTAAACCGGCGAGACGAGAGGGTCACGAACCTCATCTTCGTCACAGTAGAACGACGCGGCGACTGGCATGTCCTCCGGCTTGAACCATGGATCCCGATCGCGACGCGTCTCGATCGATTCACCGCTCGCCGAGAGATCCAGCCACGGCGACAGGAGGAAGGCCGCTTTCGGCATCGGGCCACCGGAGTCCCGCAGCGCGAGCATCATCGCCACGCACAGACCGCCACCGGCGGAATCGCCGGCGACAATGATGTCATCGGCGTCATAACCCTGGCTGATCAGCCAACGGAAACAGGCGACCGCATCGTCGACGGCGGCCGGGAAACGGTCTTCCGGCGACAGCCGGTATTCCGGCAGGAGCGCATCGACGTGCCCTTCCCTCGCCAGGTAGCTGACCATGTGACGATGCGAATGGCAGCTGCCCAGGACATAGGCACCGCCATGCAGAAACAGCAGCGCCTTGCCCGGCGTCGATTGGCGCGGTCGCAGCCATTCGGCATCGAGCCCGGTCACCTCGGTGCGCTCGACCTTGACGCCGGACGCGACGGGCACGAACCGGCCAAGCAGATCCAGACGCTCTCTTGCCGTCTTGAGATTGACGGTCTCGGGATCGACGAACAGGTCGAAATAAGCAGACGTAATCCCGCGAACGATCTTCGCCTGAAGACTTAGCTTGCTGTCGTCGCTATTCTCCTCCGCCATGCCGCTATGATACGCGAGTCACCTGACGAGGACCGCTGCCATGCCATCCCTGCGCACGCCCGACGCCCGATTCGAGAATCTCCCCGACTATCCCTTCGAGCCACACTACGTCGACATCGATGGAATGCGGATGCACTTCGTCGAGGAAGGTCCGGCCGACGCGGAGCCGATCCTGTTGCTGCACGGCGAACCGAGCTGGTCGTTTCTGTATCGCCACATGATCCCGCCGCTGGCCGCCGCCGGGCATCGAGTCATCGCTCCGGACCTTTTCGGCTTCGGAAAATCGGACAAGCCTTCGCGGAAGGGCGACTACTCCTACGCCGGTCACGTCGGCTGGATGCGCGCGTTCGTC
Source organism: Woeseiaceae bacterium (assembly GCA_965232445.1). Lineage (GTDB taxonomy): Bacteria > Pseudomonadota > Gammaproteobacteria > Steroidobacterales > Woeseiaceae > UBA1847. The sequence goes on from OZ246973.1 coordinate 235,217, forward strand.
GAGCAGCTCGATCTCACAGGCATCACGCTCTTCTGTCAGGACTGGGGCTCGCTGATCGGGCTGAGGCTCGCCGCGGAACACGAAGAGAGGTTCGCGCGGATCGCGCTCGCCAATGGCGGACTGCCGACCGGCGATCAGGCCATGCCGAAGGCCTTCGTCTACTGGCGGCGCTTCGCGCTCTACAGTCCGTGGTTCCCGATCGGGAGGATCATTCAGCGGGCGACCGTCAGCGAACTATCGGCCGATGTCGTTGCCGGCTACGACGCACCCTACCCGAGTGCCAAATACAAAGCCGGGGCCCGAGCATTTCCCGCGCTCGTGCCCACCACGCCCGACGATCCGGCGAGCGACGCAAATCGCGCGGCGTGGCAGGTGTTCGAACGCTGGGAGAAGCCGTTCCTGACCTGCTTTTCCAATCGCGACCCGATCACACGCGGACTCGACAAGCCGTGGCAGAAAAGAGTGCCGGGCGCACAGGCTCAGGCGCACACCGTCATCGAGGGGGCCGGCCACTTTCTGCAGGAAGAAGCAGGACCGGAACTCGCTCGCGTGCTGATCGATTTCGTCGCTCAGGGCAACACTTAGACGACGCCGGAATCGCCGACAGCGGAGACACAAACGCCGCGGTAGGGACTGTGATCAAAGGAGTGTGGACGGCAGTGGGACGATCCGCTGCCAGAAAGCGTTCAGCGCTCCAGGTACTGAAGCTTGTCCTTGACCTCGCGCCAGTCGTCGGCATCCTCCGGCGGGTCTTTCATCTCGGTGATGACCGGCCAGTTCTGGCTGAGTTCGGCGTTGAGTTCGAGGAATTTTTCCTGACCCGCCGGCAGTTCGTCTTCCGAATAGATCGCCTCGACCGGGCATTCGGGTTCGCAAAGCGTGCAGTCGATGCATTCTTCCGGATCGATGACGAGGAAGTTCGGCCCCTCGTGGAAACAATCCACGGGGCAAACCTCGACACAATCGGTCAGTTTGCATTTGATGCAGGCTTCGGTGACGACGAAGGTCATTGCGGTTCCTTGAGATCAGGATCGCGTACGCTATGCGAAGTCGCCGCGGGATTCAAGCTGCGGAACGTCCGCACCTCCTAAGCTCAGTCGAATACGATAGACTTCCCGAGTTTCCTCCTCAGAGATTCGCCGGAAACTCGAAACCGGGCATTTTTCGTGAGTAATAACAAAGATTTAGAGTCGGTCGTCGTTCGCCTTGCTGGCGACTCCGGCGACGGCATCCAGCTCATGGGATCGCAGTTCGCGGTGTCAACGGCATTGTCGGGTGCCGATTTCGCAACCTTCCCGGACTACCCGGCGGAGATCCGGGCTCCGGCCGGTACGACCTTCGGCGTTTCTGCCTACCAGATCAATCTCGGCAGCCGGTCCATCACGACCGCTGGCGACGCCCCGGACGTGCTCGTCGCGTTCAATCCGGCCGCGCTCAAAGTCAGCCTGCCGCGTCTGAAACGCGGCGCGCTCGTCATCGTCAACAACGACGGTTTCACCGAACGCAATCTGACGAAGGCCGGCTACGATAAGGACCCGCGCGACAGCGGCGACCTGCCCGGCTTCCAGCTCGTCTCCGCGGACATCGGCCGCCTGAACCTCGAAGCGGTGAAGCAATTCGGGCTCAGCAAGTCCGAAGGGGGCCGCTGCAAGAACTTCTGGGCGCTCGGTCTGTTGCTGTGGATGTTCGACCGCAACCTCGATCCGATCGAGGAGTGGATCAACCGCAGGTTGGCGAAACACCCGAACATGGCTGCAGCCAACATCGCCGCATTGCACGCAGGCCACGCATTCGGCGAGACCGCCGAACTGAAGGCGGAACTGCCGCAGCTCGCGATCGATGCGGCCGAAATGCCGGCCGGCGAATATCGCAGCATTACCGGCGCCGAGGCGATGGCGCTCGGCCTCGCCGCCGCGGGCGAACTGGCGGACCGGCAGGTCATGTTCTGTTCCTACCCGATCACACCGGCGTCACCGCTGCTGCACCGGCTGACGCGGCTTAGCGAAGTCGGTGTCGGCACGTTCCAGGCCGAGGACGAGATCGCCGCAATCTGTGCCGCGATTGGCGCCTCCTACGGCGGCATGATCGGCGTGACGTCGAGCTCAGGGCCGGGCATTGCACTGAAAACCGAAGCGATGGGTCTGGCGGTGAGCGCCGAGCTGCCGCTGGTCATCGTGAACTGGCAGCGTGGTGGACCTTCGACCGGTCTGCCGACGAAGACCGAACAAAGCGATCTTTATCAGGCCGTCTACGGCCGCAACGCCGACACGCCGATCCCGGTGGTGTCGGCGTCGACGGCGGGCGACTGTTTCCATGCGGCTATCGAAGCCACGCGCATCGCGCTCAGGCACATGACGCCCGTGATTCTGCTCGCGGACGGCTATCTTTCGAACGCGGCGGAGCCGTGGCTGATCCCCGATGTCTCGGCAATTCCGAAGATCGAGGTACGCGCAGCGCCGGCGCCCGACGCCAGCAAGACGCCGCAACGTCAGGCGTTCGAACGCGACGACGCCACGCTCGGCCGCCAGTGGATCACGCCCGGCCTGCCGGATCTCATGCACAGGATCGGCGGCCTCGAGAAGGACGTCGAGACCGGACACATTTCGTACGACCCGGGCAATCACCAGGCCATGACCGAGCTCCGCCAGGCGAAGGTCGACAAGGTCGCGGACTTCATCGGCGATCAGTCCGTCGAATCCGGCGATTCCGCCGGGCCCCTCGTCGTGGTCGGCTGGGGCTCGACCTACGGCCCGATCTATCAGGCAGCCACCAGGACCGGCGTCAGCATGGTGCATTTGCGGCACCTGAATCCGATGCCGAAGAACCTCGGCGAGCTGCTCGCGGGCTTCGACAAGGTGCTCGTTCCGGAGATGAACAACGGCCAGCTGGTTACACTGCTCAGAGATCAATTCGACATTCAGCCGATCTCTTTCACCAAGGTCAGCGGTCAGCCGTTCATGATCACGGAGCTCGTCGAACGCATCGAAGCGGAGCTTGCCGCATGACGCTCACGGCAAAAGACTACGCCACGTCGCAGGAAGTGCGCTGGTGTCCCGGCTGCGGTGACTACGCCATCCTCCGCGCAGTGCAGACGATGCTGGCAAAGACGGAGGCGGCGAAGGAGAACACGGTCTTCGTGTCGGGCATCGGCTGCGCCGCCCGCTTCCCGTACTACGTGGACACCTACGGCTTTCACACGATCCACGGCCGCGCACCCGCGATCGCAACGGGTCTGAAGCTCGCCAACCCCGAACTCGATGTGTGGGTCGCAACCGGCGACGGCGACAGCCTGTCGATCGGCGGCAATCACCTCATGCATGCGCTCAGGCGCAACGTCGGGCTCAAGATCCTGTTGTTCAATAACGAGATCTACGGGCTCACGAAGGGACAGTACTCGCCGACATCGAGGGTCGGCACCCGCAGTCCATCGAGCCCGACCGGATCCGTCGACTCGCCCGTGTCGCCGGGGCAGTTTGCACTTGGCACCGGCGCAAAGTTTTTCGCTCGCGCGATCGATACCGACAAGAAAGGAATGGCCGACGTGCTCGAACACGCCAGAGCCTTCGGCGGAACGTCGCTGACCGAGATCTTCCAGAACTGCATCGTCTACAACGAAGACGTGTTCGCGTCGTTTACCGACCGCAAGACGGCCGCCAGCACGCAGCTGCATCTTCGCCACGGCGAACCGATGCTCTTCGGCGAGGACCGTTCAGAGGGCATCCGCTTCAATCCCGAGACCTTCGCGCTCGAAGTCATCGATGCGAAGGCGTCTCCCGACGAGGTGCTCGTCCACGACGAGGGCAACGCCGTCCTCGCTCGCCTGCTCGTCGATCTGCATCTGCCGGTCGCGCTCGGCGTGATCTACAAGCAGCCCGCGCAGTGCTTCGAGGACGCGTTCTATGCCCACCACCCTTCGCGGATGGAGCGCACGAAGAGCATCGGAGATTTCATCCGCGGTCCGAATCCGTGGACCGTCGACTGATAGTTCTCGGGGCGGCGATCAAACGCCAGCGTTCGGTGCCGCGGCCAGAAGCATTTACTCAGTAGGCAGGTAGACGCAGGGATCGTAGTCCGGGTCCTGCAACAGCTCATCGACGGCGGTTATCGTGAACTCGAAGGCAGCCACTTCGCCGCTGGTCGCCCAAACGTCGAGATACCGCGTCATCAATTGCGGATCGACCGCCGAGACGAGCTGATAGTCCGCATCGACTTTGTCCAGCAGTAGCTCCAGTTCGGCTTTGCGGTTCTGCGCGTCCACGATCTCGGCAACGAGTCCCGAGCGGGCGTAGAAATCTTCCTGCATGCCCAGTCCGACCAGCTGCATTAGCAGATTGGTGCCATCCTGCTCGTAGCGTTCCGCGAGCATCGTGCAGCTGTCGAGCCACGCATCATCTATCTCGGACCGCAGCGTGCACTGCCGGGTGAGGAAATCCGACGGCATCGCCGCCGTGTAGCCGATCGCGCCGACGACGCGATCAATGTAGTCGAAGTCCGACGCAGCACCGAGCGCACGCTCCAAGAGCAGCACATGATCGATGTAGTAGTCGTCGAACTCCGGCGCGGACACCGCGCGCTGCACTGCATCGAGCGACTCGTCGAACATGCCCTGCTCGAAGTAAAAGGCGGCCACCTGCGTCCAGTACCACCCGTTGCCGCCGAGCACAGCCTCCGCATTCGCTCGAACGGCCGGATCGGTGCAGTACTCCCCGCCCCGGCCACGTCGGCAGTCGTCAGTAACCTGCCAAAGCACCAGCGGGTGCCTCGGATCGGCCGCCAGCGCCATGCTGAGATTGTCGATTCGCCGGTCGACACCGATGAATGCGCCAATGATGGCTGCCGCAAGCTGATCCTCCGCATTCGCTGACCGCGACAAGGTATCCGCCAGAAGCCGATTGTTCGCTTCCTGCTCTTCGTCATCCAGCTCGACCATCGCGTCCTCGAGACTGCAGTCGAAGCGGCGTCCGCTGCCGGTGTCCGCGGTCGTCAGGGAGGGGGACGGATTGGAAAGGTCCGGGAACCAGTCGCGACGGTCGCCGGCGTCGTGCACCTGCGGCGCGGAGCTGACTGGATCATCGATGCGGTCCGGTTCAGTCGCGGTCCGTTCGCCGGGTTGGAGATTCGGCTCGGACGAAGGCCAGAACAGGACAGCAACGGCAATCAGGATGACAGCGACGGCTACGATTCTGAGGAGCGACTTGCTCATGCGCCGCTTCCCGCCGCGTCCGCCGGCGGACACGGACTGTAGGCCGGGTCCTGCTTCAACCGCGCCACCTCATCCTTTGTCCATGCAGTGGCGCTGATTTCGTCGCCCGCCTCGAACTCGTCGAGGAAACCGCGAATCACACGTTCATCCGTCAGCAACACGCTGAGAACGTCGTCATCGGCATCGTCGAGATCGGCATTATCCAACCACGCGCGCGTCTCTTGCGCAGCGTTCGCGAGTTCGTCCTCGCCGCTCATCGTGTACAGGCGAACCTGCAGCCTGGCGCCGACCTCGCGGCTATGGAACGTGCGCCCATCCGCGAGAAAGCGGCTGGCGAGATTCAGACAAGCCGCTCGCCACTCCGGGTCATTTTCGGATTCCGTGCCGCACACGGTAAGCAAGCCCAGATTGCCAGCGTCCATCAAGCCCAGAGACATCGCGATAGCCGTGACCGCTCGCTCTTGATAATCGATGTCCTGTGCGGTCGACAGGGCGCGTTCGATCAATCGCGCATGCCCGGCGACGAAGTTTTCGAACTCGGGCGCCGCCGATGCCCGCTGTATCGCCGCGAACGCGCCCTGGCTATCGCCCACACGATAGCGATACACGGCCTCTCGAGCCCAGTACTCGCCGTTTCCGCCGAGCACCGTCTCGATATTCGTCTGCAGCCACGACGACTGGCAGATTCCGAGTTCGGGCTCTGATCCGCACAGATTTGCCGCGTTCCACAGCGCGGCAGGGTGCAGCGGATCCGCCGCCAGCGCCCGTGCCAGGTTGGGTTCACGGATTGCGCCCTCTGCTGCGTCATCGCCAAGATGCTCAACCAGGTAGTCGAGGTGGGATGCTGCAAGTAGCAGCTCGGCGTCGCCCGACGCGTTCAGCACCGACAGAACCTCCTTCAACGTCTGTATTCCCTCGGCGGTGTCGCCCCGGGAGTTAAGCAGCGAGAATCGGGCGCGTATCCGGTCCATGTCGCAGTGGAATGAATCCCGCACGCCGTCGGAACCCGGGGTCGAGCTATCGCCGGTATCGCTGAGATCCGGAAACCAATCCCGGGATTCCTCTGAATGCTCAGCTCGTGACGTCTGGACAGCGTGTGAGCCAGGCACCGATTGAGCGTCAAGGTTTGCCTCCGTCGACGGGGCGGTTTGCTGCTGCGGGTGACGGGTGGTCCAGAGTACAAGCGCGGCCACGACGACAGTCGCCGCGAAGATGGCGCTCGTGAGTTTGCGCCGACTCAATCGCCGACCTCGTCGGGCGGACAAGGATCGTAGGTCGGGTCCTGGCGCAAGCGTTCCACTTCTTCGCCGAGAAACTGCAGCGCATTGGTCTCGTCACCCGCTTCGAGTTCCTCGAGATACAGCGACAAGACACGCTCGTCCGTGACCAGCACGGACATCATGTCCTCGTCCTCGATCCAGAACGTTCGCGTTAGTTCAGCGGCTCTCTCGCGCTCCAGCCGGGCCGCCTCAGGCTGTCCGCCCGATTCGTAGATTTGCGCGAGCATCTCCATGCCGAGAGCCCGCTGGACGATCGTCGGACTCTCACTCGCGAACCGGTTCGCCACGGCGGTGCAGGCGTCGTACCAGGAGGGTTCACTTGTCTCGGACATGCAGGGAATCAGTCCCCTCGCGCCTCTGGCCATCGTCGTCATGCCCAACGCGTAGCCGCCCAGCGCGCGTTCGACTGGCCCGATATCCGGAATCAGCGACAACGAGCGCTGATGCATGCGAACGTGCTCCATGAAGAAGTTGTCGAAGGTGGGTGCGGACGCGGCTCGATGGAGCGCATCGAGGGATCCGTCCAGATCGTTCGCCGCGTAACGCTGCGCCGAGACCTGGGCCCAGTATTCGCCGTTGCCCCCGAGCACGGACTGCATATTCGACTGAACAAGCGGATCGCTGCACGCCGAGTGAGCTTCGGAATCCGCACAAAGTCCTGCCGCGTGCCAGAGGACAAGCGGGTTCATTGGGTCGGCCTGCAGAGCCCGGGCAAGATGATCGACCTCCAGCAAGGACGTGCCATCGTCGGCCCCGGGCGCTGTCAGCGCCTCTGCGTCAATTAACTGAAGTGCCGCAAGCTGGTGCTCGGCATCGCTCGAGACGGAAAGCATCCCAACGTACTGAGCGAGCCGCGCGTCGCTGCCCTCGCCGACCAGGTTGCGGCCGAGATTCTGTACGAGCGCATCCATGTCGCAACCGAACGTCGATCGTCCCAGCGTCGGGTCGAGATAGATGCCCGGCAGGTCGTTGTGACCGCTCAGATCGGGAAACCAGTCCTCATCGGGGCGATCGGATTCCGCGACTGGCGTCACCGGCCCATCGCCGGCGTAACCCGTTTCGCCGGATGGGGCCGGGTCCTGCTCGGAACCTCGCGGCGGCTGTTCGCCCAGCCGCGTCGCATAGAAGATGACGAGAACGAGCAGCAGTGCCGCGACGATGACGAACCGCAGCATCGGGCCTTTCATGACGCCATGCTCCAGCGCTCCTTTGCCCGTGCTGCCCGGCCTTCCTCCTCGAGCTTGATGAGGTGCGCGAGCAGAGACCTTTCGGCCCACGCGTAAAGTCTCTTCGAGACGTCCGTGTAGACATGCGGAACGAGATCGCGCGCAGTGAGATCCGGATTCACTTCCAGCGCCGCGACAACTTTGGCCTCGCGCTCGAGGCGGTGATCGATGATCCAGTCGATGACCTGTTTCGGCTCGAGGATCTTGCCGCCATGCCCCGGCAGAAGCGCTTCAGGCTCGAGCGCTTTGATCTTTTCGAGCGACGCGATGTACTGCCGCATGTTGCCGTCGGGAGGATTGATCACCACGGTCGAGCCGTCGATGACGTGATCGCCGGTCAGGATCCAGTTCGTCGCGACGTGCCGGAAGCACAGATGATTCGACGCGTGCCCCGGCGTGTGGATCGCCTCGAGCGTAAATTCCGGCGTTTGCAGACTGTCGCCGTCGGCGAGAACGCGATCCGGGTGAAAGCTCGTATCCTGATGCTCGCCCTCTGGCGCTTCCATGCCGAGCAGCTCCGCGCCGGTCTTCTCGGCCAGGAGTCCCGCCCCCGGCGAATGGTCGGGATGCGTGTGTGTCACCAGCACCCAGCGGATCGGCGCATCGAGCTTCTCGCAGATATCGTCGATATGGGCTCTAAGCCGAGGACCCGGATCGACGACCGCGATCTCCTTGTGACCGAAGAGATAGGTGTTCGTGCCGGGCCCGGTCATCATCGACGGATTCGGTGCAACGATCCGATGCACGCCCGACGCGAGCTCTTTGTATGACGGCATCCTGTGCTCGAAGCCGCTCACGAGACGAGTTTCGCGTTTGGCGGCGGGATCGGCGACACCGCCTCGACGCCGCATTCGGCACAGCCATCGGCCCAGGCGATCAGATCCTCGACGTTCCTGTGCGGCACCATCGGCTCCATGTTGCTGCGCGTCGGGAAATGCAGCGGCACGTCGCTGCGGGCGATCGCATCGGCCGCGGTCGTCCAGACCGATGCCGTCAACTCGCGGCGGTCGAAATCGGCGTCCTGCCCGGCGGGCAGTTCGGCAACGAAGAAGCGCGTCGAGTAGCGCTTGGGAAGAACCTCCGGCGTGATCCAGTGGCTGAAGTAGTGCAGCGAGTCGCAGCGCAGCGTCACGCCACTCTCGTGGACGAAGCGGTCCCATGCCAGTGTGCCGTCGTTCAGCGCATCACGCGCCTCGGCCAGATCGCCCGGCGATAGGTCGGCATCCGCCAGCAGGACACCCGCTTCCTCGAAGAGCTCGCGTATCGCCGCGGAATAGTAGTCGAGCCCGCCCGTGTCGAGATGCAGCAAGCTGTTCGCCGTGGACTCCGAGACGCCGGCGCAGGCATCGTGAACAGCGCCGTCTTCGGGATCGAGCACGCCGCCCGGAAAAACGAACACGTCGCCGAAGGACGCTTTCGCCGGCCGTCGAACCATGAACAGCTCCGGCCCGCCGCTGCCGGCGCGCGCCAGCACGACGGTCGAGGACGGACGCGGAAATGCCGGTTCAGTCAACGCGGTCGCCGCTGCTCTCGACGTGCTGCTTGAGCCGGCCAAGCGCTTCGCCAATGACGAAGTCGACGGGCTCGGCCATGCTCTCGATACCGCCTTCGTAGTAGCCACCGACGGCGTAAGTGAACGTCACGCGCGTCATGTCCTCGGCATCGGTGAATTCCCAGATCAGGTTACCGGAAGCGCCCATCACGCCCAGCGGCCCGAGCCCGCCCGTCAGACGAAGCATGGAATTCGTGCTCACCGTCGTGACGGTCAGGTGCACGACGCCGTCCGTGGACGACAGCATTTCGCAGAAGCAGCCTTGCGGGCGCGGATCGATGCTCAGCCGTCTCGCCTCACCGGAGATCGTGTGATCGTCGCTCCACCAGCTGCCGACATCGAGCGCGGCACGCCAGACCGCAGCGCGCTCGGCAGCGATCTCGACCTCGTGCACGACCTTGAAACCGCTGGGGCCCGCATCCACTACTTCGGCTACCGCTGGCGGCGGCAGGAACAGCGCGATTGTCAGCGCTGCTGTCGGCGCTATCTGCGCAAGTATTCGAGGCATCGGAGACTCCATTCACTGCGGTCTCCGAAGCTTAACCGGGGTCGGCGCATCGGCGCCAGACAGCCCGTGTGAGGCCCGTTGGCGGGCGGGTCAGAACAGCATGAATATGAGGAAAACCGCGCTCAGCACGGCCACCCCAAAATACACTTTCTTCCAGAGTGCCATGATTAACTCCAGGATTTTCGACGCTGAAGACAGGATGCGGGTCCATGCCTGAACGGCCACTGAAGGCTTCGACCACGGGCTATACTCCGCCGATGTCCTCGTTCGGTGAGTCCCTCGCGCGCTTTCTGGAAAGCGCCGGGCGCGTCGTCGCGCTTACCGGTGCCGGCGTCAGCACCGCGTCCGGAATACCCGAGTACCGAGACCGGGAGGGACGCTGGAAGCACGCACAACCGGTCCAGTTCGCCGACTTCAAGGGTAATCAACTCACTCGCCGGCGCTACTGGGCGCGAAGTTTCGCCGGCTGGCAGCGGATGTCGCAGGCCTCGCCGAATGGCGCGCACACCGCGCTCGTCGAGCTGGAGTCCAAGGGCTATATCGACACACTCGTGACCCAAAACGTGGACGGCCTGCACAGCGCCGCCGGCAATCGCGACGTCGTCGATCTGCACGGCCGGCTGGACGCCGTTCGTTGCCTTAGCTGCGACTGGCGCGCCGAGCGTCAGGACTGGCAGCAACGACTGGAAGCGAGCAACCGCGGCTGGGAGGCGTCTGTACGCGCCATCAATCCGGACGGCGACGTCGAACTCGACGACGATGCCTATGACGGCTTCGACGTCCCCGACTGCGATGCCTGCGGCGGAATCGTCAAACCGGACGTCGTTTTCTTCGGCGAATCCGTGCCGCGGGATCGCGTCGAGCGGGTATCGGATGCCGTCAGCCGCGCGGGCGCGCTGATGGTCGCCGGCTCATCGCTGATGGTCTTCTCGGGCTACCGTTTCGCGAAACAGGCAAGCGAAGCCGGCAAGCCCATCGTCATCGTCAATGACGGGCGCACCCGCGCGGACGACCTGGCCGACCTCAAGCTCGAGGGCGACTGTGGAGACGTGCTGACCATGGCCGCCCGCGAACTCTCGGACGCCCGGCCGAGCTGATGGACGACGACTGGCGCGTCGTCTTCGAGAGCCGGCACCTCGCCCCGTGCAAGGACCGGGCGCTGGTTCTCGCCGCGGTCAACATCCCGCATCAGGTCGTCAGGGACTCGGACGGGTGCGTTCTCATCGTGCCTGCATCGTGGTCCAGCGAAGCCGTCGAGGAACTCCATCTCTATGAAGACGAGAATCCGCCGGTCACCGTCGCGCCGCCGCCGCGCATCGTCTACCAGGACGCGATGCCAGGCATATTCGCTTTCACGATCGTCGTTGCGCTGATTGCCTGGGCGGATGCGGTCAGCTTCTTCGGCATGGACTGGCGGGCTGCCGGCCGGGTCGACGGCGAGTTGATCCGTGGCGGCGAATGGTGGCGGCTCGCGACGGCGCTCACTCTGCATTCCGGGCCGCCGCACATCGCCGGCAATCTGGTGTTCGGCTGCTTCTTCGGGTTCTTCGCCGGGAGACTGCTCGGCTCGGGCGTCGCCTGGGGATCTATCGTCATCGCCGCCATGCTGGGCAATTTCGTCAACATCATGCTGCTCGACTCGGACTTCAAATCCATCGGCGCGTCCACCGCGGTGTTCGCCGCGCTCGGAATGCTGGCCGGCTACGTCTGGCGAGCGCGCCTGATGTCGCAGGAGCGCTGGCCGTACCGTTGGGGTCCGGTCGTTGGTGGGCTCGCACTGCTCATGTTCACCGGCACCGGCGACGAGAACACCGACGTGGGCGCTCACTTGATGGGCTTCCTCGCTGGATTCGGCGCCGGTGTGCTGCTCACCCGCTGGCGAGAGAGGCTTCAGTCGCGGGAGCTGCAAATCGCTGGAGGTGCGGTCGCCATTGGCCTGCTCGTTCTCGCCTGGGGCTCGGCGATTGGCTCCCTTTGACCGGCAATCCATGTAAAATCCGCGCGGTGTAAGCGGGGGAAGCACAGCAGCAATAAATGAAGAAAATCCTGCTGTTTCTTTTAGTCCTGACAGTCTTCTTGACGACGTTCGCCTGGATCCGCTACGGCGGAGGCCGCCCCTATCCCGACCTCTCGACGACACCCATTCTGAGCGCCTCGGAGCTCGAAGAGGTGCTCGAATATCCGGAACCAATCGGCAACGTCGCGGTGAGCGCTGACGGACGCGTCTTCTTCACCGTCCACGCGGAATCGAGGCCGCAGGGCAACCGGCTCCTCGAGTACGTCAACGGCGCGTCCATCCCGTACCCGAACGGTGCGCAGCAGTTCGAACTCTTCGATACGCCGCTCGGTATTGCCATCGATCAGTTCCAGCGGCTATGGGTGATCGATCACGGCAACCATGGCATGCGGGACGCGGCGCTGCTTTGTTTCGACCTCATGCGCGACGGCGAGCTGATCCTAAACCAACGGCTGCCGCCGCATATCGCTCCGGCCGGGTCGTTTCTGCAGGACCTGCAGGTCAGCGCGGACGGCAAGACCGTCATCATCGCCGACGCCAGTTTCTGGCGAATATCGCCGGCGCTCATCGTCTACGACACGGAAACCGGCAGCACGCGGCGCGTACTCGAAGGCCACGAATCGGTGTCGGCCGAGAACTACAAGATCCGAGCGGGCAATCGCGAGATGTCGTTCTTCGGCGGTGTGTTCAGTTTACGAGGTGGTGTCGACGGTATCGCGCTCGGACCGGAATGGCTCTATTTCGGTGCGATCTCGGGTTCCGGTCTGTATCGCGTGCGGCTTGCGGACTTGCGCAATGCGAACCTGCCGGACGCGCAGCTGGCCGCACGCGTCGAGCGCTACGCTACCAAGCCGTTGAGCGACGGCTTCAGCATCGACGCTGACGGTAACGTCTACGTCACCGACGTCGAGCATTCGTCGGTGCACGTCATTGGACCGGACCGCGAGACCCGGACGCTGATCCGCTCGCCCGAAATCCGCTGGGCCGATGCCCTGTCTTTTGGACCAGATGGATGGTTATACGTCGCGGACAGCGCGCTGTCCGAACTTGTCCTACAATCCCGCGATCACATCGATTCCAGCGGGCCTTACCGCATTTACCGTTTCCGACCCGGCACGGAGGGAATTCCGGGTCAGTGACGAATTTTCTTAGCAGCAATAATAAAGGAGCCGCGAAATGACGGCCGAAACACCACCAAGCTCTGTCCCATCCATCGAAGATCTCGACGTCAACGCCACCATGCAGTGGCTGCAGAACGACGGCATGGACTGGCTCCGTACCGTCGGTATGGACCTCGGGATCAAGATCGTCACCGCTCTTGCCATCTTCTTCATCGGTCGCTGGATCGTCCGGATGATCGTCAAGGGCGTCCGGAAAGCGCTGCAGAGCGCCGAGGTCGACGTCACCCTCGAGCGCTTTGTCTGCAATCTCGTCAATATGGCCTTGATGGTCGTCGTCATCATCGCGGCGATTTCGGCGCTGGGGATACAGACCGCCTCGTTCATCGCGATATTCGGTGCCGCCGGCCTCGCCGTCGGTCTCGCATTGCAAGGCTCGCTGTCCAACTTTGCCGCGGGCGTACTGATCGTCCTGTTCCGTCCCTATAAGGTCGGCGACTGGGTCGAGGCCGCAGGCGTATCGGGCAGCGTCGATGCGGTCCAGATTCTGACGACCGTCCTGAAGACCGGCGACAACAAGCAGGTCATCGTGCCGAACAGCCAGATCATGGACAGCATCATCACCAACTACTCCGCCATGGAAACGCGGCGTGTCGACATGGTGATCGGCGTCAGCTACGACGACGATCTGGACAAGGTTCACAAGACGCTGAAGGAACTCATCGATGCAGACGATCGCATCCTGAAAGATCCGGAGTGCAAGATCGCGGTGTCCGAGCTGGCCGACTCAAGCGTCAACTTCGTCGTCCGCCCGTGGGTCAACTCGTCCGACTACTGGGGCGTAATGTTCGACCTCACCGAGGCGATCAAGAAGCGATTCGATCAGGAAGGCATCTCCTTCCCGTTCCCGCAGCAGGACGTACACCTCTACAACCAGTCTGCCTGACGAACGTCGCAGAGGGCCCCGGCATCGACGAAGCGTTCGGTGCCGGGGCCCGTCTTCAAGCCCCCATCTTCTCGCGCCCGGCAGGCTTTCAGCCACCGTTCCGCGCGGCTCCGGCGTGCCCGAATCCGGTCCTGCGGCCGCGGCGCGATGAAACTCCGCGCGCCGGAGAGGTCAAATACTCAACGAGCGCCGTAAATGCAGCGGCGTCAACCGGCGCGCGCCTCCGCCGTTATACTTAGGTGCAGTCTCGGAGACCTGAGGGCCCGATGAAGATGAAAAGCATGCTGAAGTCCCTATTGACCGTATTCGTTGTCGCCGCCGTTGCAGGCTGTGCGGCCCATCGCGACCCGATCGTGGATATGCGCGGCGTGGACGAGGATGCCTTTGCCCAGGACTGGGCGGAGTGCGAGTCCTATTCCAAAGAAATCAGTATCGGTCGCGGCGTTGCCCGCGGCGGAGCCGCCGGCGCGGTGATCGGCACGATCGCGGGCGCCATCGACGGCGAGGCCGACGAAGGCGCCGGCTACGGTGCGCTCTACGGCGGCACGCAGTCCGGCCTTGATGCCGATCGCGAGCAGCAGATGGTCTTCAAGCGCTGCCTTATCGGCCGCGGCTATCGCGTCCTGAACTAGCGCAGCCCTGCCCATTGACGCCGGCAGCGGGCCGGCGTACTGTTGTCTGTACTGTATATCCATACAGTGGAGAGGACAGCATGCCGACGCGCCACCCCCTTAAGCATCACAAGGGCCGGGGGGCCGTTTCCGACCTCGACGGTCGGTTCGTCACCCGCCCCGTCGACCTCGATCCGGAGGAGGCGCACGCGCAGTCCGAGAGGACGCCTGAAACGGTTTTGACGGCAATGCGTGCCGGCAGAATCATCGCGACCAACACGTCGCCCGATATTCCCTTCAATCGCTCCATCAATCCCTATCAGGGTTGCGAGCACGGCTGCATCTACTGCTACGCCCGTCCCAGCCACAGCTATCTCGATCTGTCGCCCGGCATCGACTTCGAAACCAAAATCTTCTACAAGCCGAATGCCGCCGAGAGGTTGATCAACGAGTGGGAAAAGCCGGGCTACGTCTGTGAGCCAATTACAATTGGCGCAAACACCGACCCGTACCAGCCTGCCGAGCGGCAGATGCACGTCACTCGCGACCTCGTCGAGCTGTTCGTGCAGCACAAGCACCCGCTCAACATCATCACCAAGAGCAATCTGATTCTTCGCGATCTGGACCTCCTAGAAACGCTGGCGGCCAGCAATCTGTGCTCCGTCGCCATCAGCGTCCCGACCCTGTCGAACGATTTGAAACGCATCATGGAGCCGCGCGTGCCGGCCGCAGAGGCGAGGCTCAGGACGATCGAGGCGCTCGCGAGCCGCGGCATACCAACCAGCACCCTCGTTGCGCCGCTCATCCCGGCAATCAACGACGCTGAAATCGAGGCCATCCTCGAGGCCGTTGCCGCGGCCGGTGCCGGCCAGGCGCACTACATCTTTCTGAGGCTCCCGCACGAGGTCGCACCGCTGTTCATGGAGTGGTTGGAAGCGCACTTTCCGGACCGCGCCGCTCACGTGATGAGCCTCGTCCGGCAGGCGAGCGGCGGCAAGGACTACGATTCCCGCTTCGGTATTCGGCAGAGCGGTCGCGGGCCCTATGCGGAGCTGCTGGGCAAGCGATTCCGGAACGCATGCCGCAAGTTCGGGCTGCGTAGCCGCGGTGCCTCGAAGCCGCTTCGCTGCGATCTCTTCGAGCCGCCGGGCCAGCGTCAGCTAGGACTCGACTTCTGAACATAATCCTGGCTCCCGCTTCGCCGGCCAGGCCGTTCCCCGGCAGCGGCGGCCGGTGTACCAGCGTGTAACAACAGCTCGCCGCGCCAGGTCTTGTTCTACCCGGAGAGAGCGACAGCCGGTATAGTTATTGGTGTCCGGAGTGGCCTCGCGGCCTACGCAGAAAAGAACTCGTGACGTCGCCACGGGTCTCATGAATACGGCGTCCACTCCATCGTTTTCGGTTAAGCATATGAATGCTAAGGTTTTCCTGAAACTCTGCGTCAGCAGCACCGCCTTCCTGGCGGCCACGGCGCTCGCGCAGGACGAGGGCGAAGCCGAGGCACCGCTGGACGAGCCGATCACGATGCTCGATCAAACCGTGCCCGTCGCCGACGACCCCGTTGAGGCTGGCCCACCGGCAATGAGCGCCGAGGAGGAAGAGGACGCCGCGATGCGGGCGCTTGCAACGGCTTTCGAGCGTTTCGGCGAACTGCGCAGCCAGGGCATCCTCGACGAGGCGGAGAACGTCGCGAAGGAAGTCGTGGAGTTGTCGATCCGGGTAAACGGGCCGAGCTCCGTCGATACGGCCAAGGCCCTCAACAATCTCGCTGTCGTGCAGCATCAGAGCGGCAACTACGAGGCCGCGGCGCAGAACTTCGAGCAGGCCATCAACATTATCCGGGATGTCGAAGACCAACTCAGCGACATGCTGATCAATCCACTCAAGGGTCTCGGCGCGGCACAGCTTGCGAGCAACCGTCCCGATCTGGCGTACGGCACCTACACACGGGCCATGCACGTCAGCCACGTCAACGACGGCCCGCACAATCTGTCGCAGGTCGACATCCTCGAGGCGCTGGCCGAGACGAATCTGCGGCTCGGCGACATCGAGGAGGCGCGGAATCTGCAGGATCAGATCTACGGCCTGCATCTGCGCTATTTCGAAGACAACCAGATCGAGATGGTTCCGCCGCTGATGCGTCTGGCGAGGTGGCAGCACCGCACCGGCTATGTTCTCGACGAACGCGCAACTTACCGGCGCGTCATCCGCATCATAGAACACGTGCACGACGGCAACGATCTCGCGCTGATCGAGCCACTCATCCTGCTCGGACAGTCCTATTTTTACGCTGGCACGCAGCAGTCCGCCTACGCGACGACCACGACCGCGAGCGGCGAGATCTACTTCAAGCGCGCGGTTCGGATCGCGGAAGAGAATCCGGATGCGACGTGGGAGCTGATGGCAACGACGAAGCTGTCGCTCGGCGACTACTACACCTACCGCTCGGATCTCGGGCGGGCCCGCAAGGCATACCGCGACGTCTGGGACCTGCTGTCCGCGGACGAGGAACGCCTCGATACCCGACGCGAGGAACTCGAGAACGTCAATCTGCTCCTCGAGGACCCATTGCCGCGCTACATCGGTGGCGCAACGGTCAATGACTCCGCCATCGGCGAGGGCCTGCGTGAGGGTCGCGTCCTGGTCACCTACAACGTCAGCGCCCGCGGCCGGGTGACCGGCCTGCAGATTATCGAGGCAACGCCAGCCGAGTTCGTCGACATGCAGCGGCTCGTGTCGCGCGAGGTCAGAGACCGCATATTCCGGCCGCGCTTCGAGGACGCAGAGCCGGTCGAGACGCCGAATCAGTCGCTCGATCACGCCTACTTCTACAGACAGGAAGCGCTGGACGAGTTGCGGGCCGAGGCTGACGGCGGCTAGGTATGCGGAGGATCGATCGGATACTTAGAGCGACGATCTTCCTGCTGCCAATGGCGACCATCGGCGCGGCCGCGTCCAGCGGAATGTCGGAGTGCCGCGACGACTGGATCTGCGTCGATGAATTCAGGCTCGGCGACGAGCGGGTCGAAATTCACGCCCGCAATCTGCGCGACTTTCCGGTGACCTACACGCTGGCGATCGACACGCAGTCGTTCCGTGTCGAGGGCGACGCCACGGTCACGAGAACGCTCGGCCCGCTGACGTCGGAGCAGGCGATGCTGCTGACACCGTTGGCACGCGGTTCGGACGCGGACTACTCCTACCGGCTGGACTGGTCGGTGGGCGACCGGCACGCGGATCACGACGACGATCAGCTATACGCGCTCCCGTACGCGAACGGGACCAGCCATGCCGTATTGCAGGGCTATGGTTCGAGCTTCACGCACCGGGGGTCGGAGGAATACGCCGTCGATTTCGCGATGCCGGAAGGAACGCCGGTCTATGCGGCGCGCGGCGGCGTCGTCGCCCAGGTGGAGGAATCGAATACGAGCGGCTGCTCCGATCCGGGCTGTGCCCGCCTGGCCAACTACATCGTCATCCTGCACAGCGACGGCACCACCGGTCAGTACTACCATCTGAAGGAAGACGGCGCGTTCGTCGACGTAGGCGACAGCGTCCGCCGGGGCCAGCGCATCGGCCTGTCAGGAAATACCGGACGATCGTCGAAACCGCACTTGCATTTTGCTGTTTACCGCGCCAGTTCCTGGGGCGACATGCAGTCGATTCCGATCCGCTTCATCAGCATGGATGGAATCGTTTCCACGCCGCGACGCGGCAGCCGGCACCTGGCGCTACACCGGTAGGTCCGGCAGAAGAGCGAGACACCGCAATGAAAAAGACGACCCTCCCCTCGGCTGACTCGGCGCTGCCGGGCCGGGATACCAAAATGCCGATCCCCGCCACCCACTTCGTCAACGGCAATCCGCTCGAGGGCCCCTTTCCCGAGCACCTCGAAACCGCCGTCTTCGGGCTGGGCTGTTTCTGGGGCGCCGAACGTCGCTTCTGGGAAACCGACGGCGTCGTCACGACGGCCGCGGGCTACGCTGGCGGGATTACGCCGAACCCGACCTACGAGGAAGTCTGTTCCGGGATGACGGGACACACCGAAGTCGTGCTCGTGGTCTTCGACCCGACGATCGTCAGCTACGAAGCGTTGCTGCAGGTCTTCTGGGAGGCGCACGACCCGACCCAGGGCATGCGGCAGGGGAACGACGTCGGCACCCAGTACCGCTCCGCGGTCTACACGCTCGATGACACGCAGCAGGCCACCGCCCATCGCTCTCGCGACGGCTACGCGTCGGCGCTTTCGGCAGCCGGCTACGAGACGATCACGACCGAGATTCAGCCGCTGGACACGTTCTTCTACGCCGAGGACTACCACCAGCAGTACCTGGCGAAGAACCCCGGCGGCTACTGCGGCATCGGCGGAACCGGGGTGTCCTGCCCCATCGGACTCGACCTGGAACGCCAGAGCGCCTAAGCCCGGATCGGTCACCGATGCCCGAACTCCCCGACGTTGACGTCTACGTAGACGTCCTCTGCCGGAAGCTCGCCGGGCAAACGCTGGAGGCGATCCGTCTCGGTAATCCCTTCGTTCTCCGCAGTGTCGAACCCGCGGTCGACGCCGCGGTCGGCGAGCGCGTCAGCGACGTCCGCCGGATCGGCAAGCGAATCGCGATCGGGCTGGAGAACGACGTCTGGTTGGTCATTCACCTGATGATCGCGGGTCGGCTCCACTGGCAGGACACCGCGCCGTCGATCGCGGCACGCAATCGCGTTGCCGCGTTCGATTTCGGCGCAGGATCGCTGCTCCTGACGGAGGCAGGCACAAAGAAACGCGCGTCGCTGTATCTCGCCTCGGGAGAGGCCGGCCTGGCCGATCACGACCGCGGCGGCGTCGAGCCGCTGGACTGCACGCTCGAGCAATTCTCGGCAGCGGTTCGGCGAGAAAATCACACGCTGAAACGTACGTTGACGGATCAGCGCATCTTCAGCGGAATCGGCAATGCGTACTCTGACGAGATTTTGCACATCGCGAAGCTGTCGCCGGTTGCGCTGTCGCAGAAGCTCGACGACGAGTCCATCGGCATCCTCTTCGAAGCCACGCGCGAGACGCTCTCGAGCTGGCGCGAGCGTCTGCTGGCCGAAGCGGACGGCGAGATGCCGGACAAGGTAACGGCGTTCCGGCCGGAGATGCGAGTCCATGGCCGTTTCGGAAAACCGTGCCCGGCCTGCGGCGCCCCGGTGCAGCGAATCCGCTACAAGAGCAACGAGACGAACTACTGCGCAGGCTGCCAGACAAACTCGAGGATTCTGAAGGACCGCTCGCTGTCGAGGCTCCTGAAGGAAGATTGGCCGAAGACGCTCGATGAGTTGTAGACTCTGCCGTCCTCACAACACGGGAAGATCACGTGGCGAAAAAACAGCCCAAACCCCGCAAGCCCAGCCGTAAGCAGGCGGAAGAGGCTGTGCGCACGCTGCTCTTGTGGGCCGGCGAGGACACCCGGCGGGAGGGCCTGCTCGACACGCCGAAGCGCGTTGCCGATGCCTACCAGGACTGGTTCAGTGGGTACAAGGACGACCCGGTGGCGTTCCTGAAGCGCACCTTCGAAGAGGTCGAAGGCTACGACGAGATGATCGTGTTGCGCGATATCGAATTCGAGTCGCACTGCGAACACCATATGGCACCGATCATCGGCCACGCGCATGTCGGCTATCTGCCGCGCAGCAAGGTCGTGGGAATCAGTAAGCTCGCCCGCGTCGTCGAGGCGTTCGCACGCCGCTTCCAGGTGCAGGAAAAGATGACCGCGCAGATCGCCAATTGCATTCAGGACGTCCTGGCGCCGAAGGGGGTCGGTGTCGTGATCGAGGCGTCGCACCAGTGCATGACGACCCGCGGCATCCACAAATCCAATGTCTCGATGGTCACCAGTCAGATGCTCGGCACGTTTCGTAAGGACGCCCGCACGCGCGCCGAATTTCTGCGGATGATCGACAACCATCGCTGATCCGACGTGAAGAGAATCGCGACGGTCACCGTCGCCCTGTTCGCAGCCATCCTCCTCTATCTGCTCGCGTGGCCGGTGCCGGTCAATCCTGTCGCGTGGGATGCGCCCGAGGACCGCGGCCTGACCAGCGTCTTCGCGCCGAACGACTGGCTGAGCAGCGCCGCTGGCATCGATCTCGGACTTCACGAAGGTCCCGAGGACGTCGCGCGCGGGCCGGATGGCTCTCTATACGCCAGTTCGCACGGCGGCATCATCCTGCAAATATCGCCCACTGACGGCAGCGTCTCGAACTTCGCCCGCGTCGGCGGCCGGCCCTTAGGAATCGAGTTTGATAGCGACGGTTCGCTGCTGGTCGCAAACGCGTACCTCGGTCTGCAGCGCGTCTCGCCGCAGGGCGACGTGAGCGTATTGCTGTCGGAGATCGACGGGCAGCCGCTGGTGTATGCGGACGACGTTGCGGTCGCCGAGGACGGTACGGTGTACTTCTCCGAGGCCTCCTCGAAATTCGGTGCCGAGGCCGCAGACGGCACACTCGAGGCCAGCCTGCTCGACATTCTCGAGCATGGCGGCCACGGTTTGATCGTGGCCTTCGATCCTTCGGACGGCTCGGCGCGGACCGTGCTGGACGGCCTCAACTTCGCCAACGGCGTCGCGGTCAGCGACGACCAGCAGTTTCTGCTGATTGCGGAGACCGGGTCCTACCGAATTCTCAAACACTGGCTGGACGGCCCGAATGCCGGCGAGACAGAGGTGCTGATCGACAACCTCCCGGGCTTCCCGGACAACATCAACAACGGCCTCAACGGCCGCTTCTGGATCGGACTGGTAGCGCCAAGGAACGCCCTGCTCGACCGCTACTCCGGCAGCCCGTTCGTCCGCCGGATCATGCAGCGCATGCCGGCCTTCCTGCGGCCCAAACCGGTCCCTTCGTCGCACGTCATCGCCATCGACGGCAACGGCGAGGTTCTGATGGACCTGCAAGACCCCGCGGCGCGCTACCCGATGCTGACCGGGGTCCTCGAAACGCGCGGCAGCCTTTACCTGAGTACGCTGGTCGGACACGCGCTGCCTGTGCTCGACAAGCAAGCGCTGGCGCCGCGCTGAGGGAAACGCGACGAAATTCGCGCTTCTTGGGCTAGACTTAGACTTCAGGCGGCCCGAGTTGCTCGAATGCGCAGACTGCTCGATGACATACGGCGCCGGCGCCTGTTCGGCACGCTCGCGCTGTATTTCATCGGCGCCTGGGGCGTATTGCAGGTCGCCGACCTCCTCTTTCCCGGCTGGCAGATTCCGGAATCGGCAATCCGTTACGTCTGGATCGGGACCCTGCTGCTCTTCCCTATCGCGATCTTTTTCAGCTGGCGCTACGACGTGTCCGCGAAGGGCCTCCGCAGAACGCCGTCGCGAGCCGATGAATCGCGCCCGCCGCTCGAGAGCTTCGATACCGGTCTGTTGAGTTTCATGGCCGTGCTCACGGTCACCATCTGCACCGCGATCACGCTGAAGGTGCTCGACACGCGCGAAGCCTCCGATGCAACGTACGCCGCGGTCGAGGTTCCGCAAAACTCGGTCGCGGTGCTGCCCTTCGTCAACATGAGTGACGAGGAGAACGACTATTTCAGCGACGGCATCACCGAACAGCTGCTGAACGAACTCGCGCGAATGCCCGAGCTTCACGTAGCGGCCAGGACGTCATCGTTTTATTTCAAGGACAGAAATGAGGACATGCGGTCCATCGGGCGCCAGCTTGGCGTCCGGACGCTATTGGAAGGCAGCGTCCGCCGATCGGGAACGCGGATCCGGATCACTGCGCAGCTGATCGACGCCGAGAATGGCTATCACCTGTGGTCGCAAACCTACGACCGGGAACTCGAGGACGTCTTCGAGGTTCAGGACGAAATCGCCACGGCAATAGCCGATACGCTGGCGGTCCGCCTTGCTGCGCGTGACAGAGCTCGCCTGCGCTCCCCGGTGACCCCGAACGCGGAGGCCTTCGATCTGTATCTGCAGGCGTGGAATGCTCGTCGAGAATACGCCGACGACGCCATTCAGCGCTCGAACGAGATATTGCTAAAGGCGATCGAACTGCAGCCGGACTTCGCCGTGGCCATTGCCGACCTCGCTTACGGCAAAGTACTGCAGGCGTGGTATGGGTCGATTACGCTCGATGAGGCGACTCTGGAAGTCGAAGAACTGCTCGGGCGCGCCCTCGAGATAAGTCCCGACATGGAAGAGGCCTACAACACCTACGGCCTGCTGTTCAGCCTGCGGAACGAGCACGACGCCGCGAACGGGGCATTCGATCGCGCGCTGGAAATCAATCCGAATCACTATGGTTCGCTGGTCAACTACGGCCTCGCGCTCGTGCGCCAGGGACAGGTCACACAGGCTTCTGCAATGTATCTGCGCGCCCAGACCGTGGACCCGATGAATGCGAACCTGCACTTCAATCTCGGCGCCGTGATGATGCTGCAGGGCGAGTTCGAGAGCGGAACGACCCTGATGCGGCGGGCGCTCGAACTGAACCCGGAACGAACCGACATTTATCGTGTCCTCGCCCACTGGCATCGAGCTTACGGGCGGCTCGGGGAAGCGCTGGAAATCACCGAACGCCTGTATGCCGAACAGCCGGACCGGCTGTACATCGCCTACCTTCTCGCCAGTCTGTACATCGACAGCGGCAGGATCGACGAGGCGCGTCAGATTTTGTCGGCAGTACAGGAAATCGATTCGCACAACTTCCGCGTTCGCGACATCGAGAGAACGCTTGCGATGCTGGACGGCGATTACGACGAGATTGCCCAGCGGGCCCGCGAAGAATACGAGATGATCGACGCCGTGCCGGGTGAGACGGTCAGTTTCAACGACGCGAACCGAATCTACTGGTATGCCTGGGCCGCCCTCACGCAGGGCGACTACGAGACAGCGGCCGAGAACCTCGTGTGGGTAGCGGGCGGGGAAGAAGGCATCGCCGAAACGACCTACGACGAGATGAACAATATCAAGTTGCTAGCGCTCGTATACCGCCGGCAGGGCAGAGACGACGAATCGGCCGCGCTCGCCGACCAGTGCCTGGCGCTGGCCGAGGATGCGCACCGGCGCGGCTGGGCAACGCCGCAGTACTACTACCGCGTCGCTGAAATACACGCCATGCAGGACGATGCACCGCAGGCTATCGAGTATCTGACCGAGGCTTATGAGCGCGGCTGGCGCGAGATTCTCTGGCTTGAATACTCGGTCTTCTGGGAAGGGCTGCACGACAGTGCCGAGCTCGAGCGCATCAAACGTCTGATCTACGAAGACATCGAGCGGCAACTGCCGCTCGACACCGTGTAGCCGTCAAGGCGGCGAAGCCTCGCCGCCATTTGCTCTACTCCAGACCGAGTACGTCGACGCCCTGCGTGAAGATGATGTCGACCGGGATATTGGCTTCCGTCAGCCGGTCGAGGTCTGCCTGAAGCTGCGGACCGATCACCCCGCGGGTGTCCAGCAGTTCCACCGCCCCTTCGTAGTTGCCGTCGCCTTGCAGCGTCAGCAGGACGCGAGACAGCTCGTTCATCGCCGTTTCCATCGCCTCGAAATCGACGCTGTAGTGGCCTGTTTCCGGATCGCGGACGAACGCGCCGTACTCCTCGAAAAAGTTGAAGCGAACCATGTTCGCTCGGCCGTGCGCACTCGCGGCACCAAAGCGGGTGGAGCGGAAGATGCCGGCCATGAACGTGACGTAGTAGTCGCGAAGGTCGACATCGCCCAGCTCGCCGGCTTCGTGCAACTGCGTGATCATGTAGAGACCGAGGATGTCCGCCTTACCCTCCTCAATCGCCGACGACGTCTCGCGCAGCGCGTCGGAGACGGTACTGCGGCCGTCGAGCGTGTTGCGGATGCCCAGTCCGTGCGCGACCTCGTGGAACATCGTGTTCGAGAAGAACGCATCGAAGGTGATGTGCTGGCGCTGGGACTCGTCGACCAGTTCGCCGGCAATCGGCACCAGAATCTGCTCGAACTTCGCCTGCATCGCGTTTCTGAGCTGCAGGCGGCGTGATCCCTTCGCGTCCTGAACCTGCTCGTCATTGGGCAGGTTGATCGCGATCGTCTTCGACCCGGCATTGCAGTCGCCCGCGTAGTAGACGACGTCGTACGCATTCAAATCGGAGTCCGTCCCCGGCATCTCCGCCTTGTAGGCGTCGGGCACCGGCAGCCCTTCCTGCAGTTCGGGAAGGAAATCGGCGAAGCGGCTGAGACGCTCGCTCCACTCCATATCCTTGATCAGGACGTAGGATTCGAATGCCGCGCGCGCGCCGATCAACTGATCCTCGTAGGTTTCGATCGCGCCGATGACCAGCTCGATCTCGTTGTCGCGCACATCCATCCAGTGCAGATCGCTGATCTGGTATTCGTCGGAGATCAGCGCCGCGGCCCGCAGCTTGAGGTAGGTCGCGAAGGACGGGTCCTCGGCCAGATCGGCCGCCTCACGCAGCAGGTCGGCAGCGCGGGCCAGCTCGTCGGCATAGGCAACGGAATATGGCACCAACGTCAGAGCGCCGTCGTCGTCGCGGCGGATCAGGGAGTACAGAGGGTTGCCCGGCAAGTAGGCAGCTTCGTACTCCTCGACGGTCATGTCCTCGGGGTAGAAGTTCGCGCCGGGCGGCTTCGGCCCCACGCCACTGACGAACGGCTGATTGGCGTTCAAGCGATCCCAGGGACCGTAATTGATCTGGGCGAACACGTAGGCCTCGTCGTCCTCGATCGCATCGAGTCGAGTCTGCCAATCGTCGGCCCAGGCCTGCCGCCAGAACAGGTCATCCATGATCTCGGACGCCTCGATCAGGATCGCGATCATCTCTCGCTGATCGTCGCTCAGGCCGCTCAGGTCGGCGGTCAGCACGAAGTTGGCGTAGATCTCCGGACGCGGGTCCACCGTCGTCCAGCCCTGCGCGTAGTCGCGCTCCGGCTCCTCGGCGCAGGCCACCAATACCAGCGCCGTGACCGCGGTCAGCGTCCAGCGCACGATGGAGCGTGAAATCTTGTGGCTCACTCTCGTTCCCCTCAATCGGTGAGCCGGGATTATTGCATGTTGAGCCTGCCGGATGGACCTGCCGGCGGCCGTTTACAGATCGACGATGGTCACGTCCGAGGGGTCAAGGTCGTGGCCGAGGAACTGGCCGCCAACGCGCGCAAAGCGGGTTGCCCCGTCAGTCGCCCACAGGGTCAGCTTGCCTGACTGTTCCTCCGGATTGGCGAGATCCAGCTCCTCGAGCGTGCTGGCGGTTACCGCGGCTGTCGTGCTGGCCGAATCGACGATGGCGGTGCCGTGATTGACGACGGCGGCGATAGGTTCCCGCAGCAGCGGGAAGTGGGTGCAGCCCAGGATCACGCAGTCCGGATTGCCGCCAGCGTCGTCGAGATAGCGGCGCACGATCGAGGTCGCGATGTCGCCGTTGGTCCAACCTTCCTCGGCCAGCGCCACCAGCATCTCGCAGGCATGTTCGCGCACGCTTGCGTCCGGATCGCGCGCTTCGATGGCCTGCCGATAGGCACCGAGGCGCACAGTGGTCTCGGTGGCCAGGACCAGGTGCGAGCCCCCCGGGCGGCCCGCGACCGCGGCGGTGGCACCCGGCTCGACCACGCCGATGACCGGCAGTGGCGACATCTGTTCGCGGAGCGCATCCAGCGCGACCGCCGAGGCCGTGTTGCAGGCCACGATGAGGAGCTTGATGCCGGCTTGCTGCAGATGCCGGGTCGCCTGACATGCGTAGCGCGAGATAGAGACGGGACTCTTCGTACCGTAGGGCAGCCTGGCCGTATCGCCCAAATAGATCAGATCTTCGTTCGGCAGTGCCTCGTGGACGGCCTTGAGGACCGTCAGACCGCCGACGCCGGAATCGAACACGCCGATCGGCAGGGATTTCGTGGAGCTCTCAATCATGCGCGCATTGTAGCCTTGTGATCTGTGGAATAATCGCGCTCCCACGTACGGGAAGCGCATTAACGTGCAAAAACTGCTCTATGGCGTGGGCGGCCTGCTCGCCCTTCTGATAATCATCGGCTTTGCGCTCCCGGCGCAGGGCCGCTTCGTCGTTTCGACGGAAATCGACGCGCCGGCCGCGACCGTGTTCGCGCTGGTCAACGACATGCGCCGAGTCGACGTCTGGCAGCCAATCAGCGACCTCGACCCGAATGCGCAGGTGATCTTCTCGGGCCCGGCGCGGGGCGCTGGCTCGACGCGCACGTGGGACGGGGTGGTCGCCGGCAGCGGGACTCAGGCCATCGTTGAAAGTCGACCTCACGCCTACGTCGAGAGCCGGATCAATCTCGGCGAACCCGGCGAGACGAAGACCTGGTTCGAACTGACGGACGGCGGGACCCGAACGCTGGTCGCGTGGGGCTATGAGCACGACTATGGTCTGAATCTCGTCGGCCGGTATGTCGGCGCGATGATCACCGGGGTCATCCGCCGAGAGTACGAGCAGAGCATTGCGAGTCTCAAGGACTTCGCCGAGTCCCTCCCGGCCACCAACTTCGGCGACCTCGAGATCGAGCAGATCGTCGTTGAATCGCAGCCGATCGCGCTGCGGCCCACTTCCTCGGCACCGGATCCGGCGGCCATGTCGGAAGCAATGGGCGAGGCGTATTTCGAGATTCTGACCTTCATCGACCTGAACGGCCTCACCGCAGCCGGCGCGCCTCTCGCGGTAATGCGCCGTCCGCAAGGCTCCAATCTTCGCTTTGACGCGGCCATCCCGATCCGGGGTTTGAGCGACGAAACGGCACAGAGCGACGGCAACGTGCGCATCGGAAGCACCTACGAAGGTACGGTCATCCGAGTACGGCACACGGGCTCGTACCGCACGCTGGGCGAATCGCACCGAAAGGTCCTCGCCTACCTGACCGTACTGGACATCGATCAGAATGGCGATCCGTGGGAATCGTTCGTCAGCGACCCGGCCGAGACGCCGGAAGCCGAATTGCTAACGTGGATCTACTACCCGATCGAGGTGCGGTAGGAGCGGTCTCTACGGCGTGCCGCAGGCGGCTCCGCCCCTATCGATAGCCGGCTGCGAGTTCGTCGAGATACTCCATATTCACCCGATACGGAGCATGTATCCGGCTGGAGCACCAGTGCGCCTCCAGGGGCTCGTCGCCTTTGAGCAGAAAAATTCGCATTTCGTCCAGCGCGAATCCCGCCTCGCAACCGCCTACGACGATCTCGTCCACATCGGATCCGCGCGGATCGATTTCCGAGTAACGGCCCCGGAAGGGAAGCTCGAACTCGGCCTCCGGATCGCCTTTGTAGACATGTGTGACCCGGAAGGTCGCGACATAGTCGGCGAATTCGTTCAACACCGGTCGATCGGTTTCGCGGCGAACGGCGATGACTTCGGCGATGAAGACGTCGGTCGAGTCGTGAAAGACCTCATCCAGCGGCTCCAGCCGGCACGAACAGGCCCAGGACGCGTTGGGAACGGCTATCCAGATTGCGAGAAGCAGGACGATTGCGCCGGTCAGCAACCGGCTTTGAGGCTTGCCTGCCCCGTTGGGCACGGGCACTTGCGGTTCCAGGCGCTCCGCGATCAGGACACCGATTTCACGAGAAAGGGCGGCACTTGGTGCGCATCTTCGGCGCTGATCCCCGACGATACGTCGCTCGCATCCGCGTGCAGCAGCAAGTCGCCATACAGCGAAACCAGTGAATGCGCGCACTCGCTCGCTTCCATGGCGGACATCTTGCGAACCGAGGCTCGAATCGGCCCCTCGCCGTTCAGCGGCGCGACGCCGTGCATTCGTCGACGCAGATCCCGAAAGCCCTTGCGCACACCGTTGGGCAGCATGTCGTCCTCGATCTCAGCGAGGTTTTCCTGAAACGCAGAGATAAGCCTCTGTTTTATATGACCATCTCCGGCCAGCACCGACACGGCGGCCTGAAAGCGTGCGACGTGGTTCGTCATTCCCACTCCAGCGTTTGTGTTGTTATTAGCCACCAGCAGGCCGGTGGCGCTTCACGCCAGGTCTTCCGTACTTCCTGTATTGTTGAGTCGGCCTCTCCGGGCCGTTCGCCCCTGATGAAGTCGATTTCAATCAGGAACCTGCGCGGCTTTCTTATAACAAAGATTTTAAACCCTGCGCAAGTTTCCCGACAAAGCATCCGGTTTTGCGGATTTCCGTTGGATTACGTCAGGATTTGCGGAATTCGAGATGCCAGCGCTCATCGCCCAGTTCGCGGTCGATGGTGAACAGCGCATCGCTCTGGTCGAGCTCCCAATCGACCGCCAATGTCTCGGCCATGATGTAGTCGCGGTGCGCCTCCAGCGCCCGATCCACCGCCTCGGTTCCCGACACGCCCAGGACGATCCTGTCCGACACGTCGAGATCGGCCTGCTTGCGAGCATCCTGAATCGAGCGGACGATCTCGCGGGCGAAGCCTTCGTCGACGAGCGCCTCGGTGAGCGTGGTATCGAACTCCACAAGGAAGCCGGCGTCCTCGGCGCAGGCATAGCCTTCCTCCGCGCTCGTTTCCACCAGCAGGTTGTCCGGATCGATGCTGATCTCGAGGTCCGGCAGCTGGATGACGACGGGCTCACCGCGCGCGACGCAACCCGCCACCTCGGCGCCGTCGGCCTCCGACAGGGCCTTCTTGATCGCCGGAATTTGCTTGCCGTACAGCTTCCCGAGTACCGGCAGATTGGGCTTGATGCGATAGCTGACGTGAGCCGCGTCGCGGGCGATGAATTCGATCGCCTTGACGTTGAGCTCCTCGAGAATCTGATCCTTGTGGACGTCGAGTGCGGCGGCGGCCTGCTCGTTCGGCGCGCGCACGCGCACGAGTGCCATCGGCTGCCGGGTGCGGACCCCGGACTGACCGCGCGCCTGGCGGCCGAGCCCGACCACCTTCTGTACCACACCGATGTCGTGCAGCAACTCGTCGTTGCGCCAATCCGGCTGCGCCTCCGGCCAGCCGGCCAGATGCACGCTATCCGGCGCGTCCGCATGCACGCCTTTGACCAGATTCTGATAGACGTGCTCGGAGAGGAACGGGACGAACGGCGCCATCAGCTTGTGCGCGACGTCGAGGCATTGATAGAGCGTCAGGTACGCGGCGCGCTTGTCCGCCGGGTCCGTCGACTTCCAGAAGCGGCGCCGGTTGCGGCGCACGTACCAGTTGGAGAGCTGATCGACGAACGATTCGACCGCCTCGCCGGCCTTCTTGGCATCGTAGTTGTCGAGAGCCTCCGTGGTCCGCGCGATGGTATCGTGCGCGAGCGCCATGGCCCATCGGTCGATCTCCGGCCGGTCCTCGACCGGGAGGTCGGTACTCAAGTCGACGTCGTCGAGACGCGCGTACAGCACGAAGAAGCCGTAGGTGTTCCAGAACGTGTTGATGAACGAACTTGCGACGTCACGGACGATATCGACCGAGATGCGCTTCTGCACGTCGGGCGACAGGCGGGCGAGAAAATACCAGCGCAGCGCGTCGGCACCCACGGTGTCGAAGACGTCGTACGGATTGATGATATTGCCGAGCGACTTCGACATCTTCTTGCCGTCTTTGTCGACGATATGGCTCAGGCAGATGCAGTTTTTGTAGGCGACGCTATCGGACACCAGCGTTGCGATCGCATGCAGCGTGTAGAACCAGCCACGGGTCTGATCGATCGCCTCGCAGATGTAGTCCGCCGGGAAATGTGCCACGAACTTGTCCTGGTTCTCGAACGGGTAGTGCCACTGGGCGTAGGACATCGCGCCAGAATCGAACCAGCAGTCGATCACCTCGGGCACGCGCGTCCACGTCTTGCCGTCCTTCTCGAATGTGACGTCGTCGACGGCCGGCCGGTGCAGATCCAGCTCGGACAGCGCCTGCCCGGTCAACTCCTCCAGCTCCGCGACCGAGCCGATGCAGACGTAGTCGCCTTCGCCGTCCGTCCACACCGGCAGCGGCGTACCCCAGAAGCGCTCCCGGGACAACGCCCAGTCGATGTTGTTCTCGAGCCATTTGCCGAAGCGGCCGTCCTTGATGTGTTCGGGCACCCAGTTGATGGTCTGATTGAGCTCGGCCATCCGCTCGCGGAACTTCGAAGTGCGGATGTACCACGCGTTCTTGGCGTAGTAGATGATCGGATCGCCGGTCCGCCAGCCGAACGGATAGTTATGCAGATAGCGCTCGGAGCGGAACATGATGCCGCGCTCCTTCAAGATGCGGATCAGTGGCTTGTCGGCGTCCTTGAAGAACATGCCGGCAACGGGTTCCACGGCATCGATGAAGTTGCCGTCGAGGCCCACGCCGTGAAGCACCGGCAGTCCGTTTTCCTGACCGAGCGCGAGGTCGTCGACGCCGTACGCCGGCGCCGTGTGCACGATGCCCGTGCCGTCTTCCGTGCTGACGAAATCGGCGGCGAAAACCTGAAACGCGTTGGGCGCGTCCACCTCGAGATAGTCGAACAGCTGCTCGTAGCGCTGACCGACGATTTCGGCGCCCTTGACGGTTTTCACAACGCTGTGCTCGATGTCGCGGAATACCTTCTCGCGCAGAGCCTCGGCGACGATCAGCGTCTGCCCCTCGGACTCACAGTAGCTGTAGTCGATGTCCTCACCGACCGCGAGCGCGAGATTCGACGGCAGCGTCCACGGCGTGGTCGTCCAGACGAGGAAGTAGGTCTCGTCCGCATCGGCGAGCTTGAAGCGAACCGTGATCGACGGATCGTCGGTTTCCTTGTAGCCCTGCGCGAGTTCGTGCGAGGACAGCGTGGCGCCGATGCGCGGATCGTAGGGTACGACCTTGTAGCCGCGGTAGATCAGGTCCTTGTCCCAGATCTCTTTCAAGAGATACCAGACGGACTCGATGAAACTGTTGTTGAGGGTGTAGTACGCCTCCTCGAGGTGTACCCAGAAGCCCATGCGCTCGGTCATCTCCTCCCAGTCGGAGATGTAGGTCATGACCGATTCGCGGCACAAGCGAGTGAACTCGGCGATGCCGACCTTCGCCTCGATCTCGTTCTTGTCGAAGGTCTCGATCCGGCCTTCCTTCATCAGCCGCTTCTCGACCTCGTGCTCGACCGGCAGGCCGTGCGTGTCCCAGCCTGCCTTGCGTGGCACGTGGTAGCCGCGCATCGTCTTGTAGCGCGGGAAGACATCCTTGAACGCGCGCGCGAGCACGTGGTGAATACCGGGCTTGCCGTTCGCCGTTGGCGGTCCCTCGCTGAAGCTGAACTGCGGACCGCCTTTGGTCTGCTCCAGCGACTTGTCGAATGTTTCATGCTCGCGCCAGAACTCCAGCACCTCGGATTCGAGGGCCGGCCCGTCGTAGCGGCCTGCAACTTCTTTGAACGGCAACTTACTTCTCCAAACTATCGGCGACTCGAACAACGAACCGCCATCGATAGCACCCTGCCAAAACGCAAAAACCCCGGATGCCTGAGGCATCCGGGGCGAGAGAATTCGCGGTACCACCCGGTTTCGCTCGTCGCTTACGCGGCGAGCCTCGGAGAGTCAATCAACTCTCAGGCCCGGTATCGGGGGCCACTCGGCTGCGTCTACTCGATTCACTCTTTCGGGCAGCGACTCCGGGGTGATGTTCGGCGGATTCAGACCCGGAGCTCGCACCCTCCTCCGGTCGCTTGAGCCTGAGCGGCCCGCCTACTCGTCCCCATCGACGTCTCAAGCGGAAAGTAGCGGCAGCAAGGGGCAATTACAAGTATTGGGCTCCCGATCCGGGCATCCGGGAGTCGAAACCCACCGCCTAAGCCGCTAAGGTACGTCCACTAAAACAAGAAGCACCCTGAGGATTCCCGATGAGACTCGCCTTCCTGCTGGCCTTCGCGCTGGCCGGCGCTCAAGCGCACGCCGACGCCCACTTCGACTTCTGGCCTGGTGCCAACTACGACCCGACCGTGCCGACCATCGAGTCGGTGGTCGGTCACGCCCCTGGCACCCGGATCACCTGGCACGCGGACGTAGTTCGATATTTCGAGGCCCTCGCGGTGGCGGCGCCGGACCGCGTCTCGCTGCACCGCTATGCCACCACCTGGGAAGGGCGGGACCTGATCTACGTGGTCATTACCTCGGCCGAGAACATGGCGCGCATCGAGGACGTGCAGCAAGGCATGCAGCGGCTCAGGAACGCCGGCGACACCAGTCCGGCTGAGGCGGCGGCGATTATCGAGTCGCAACCGGCTGTCACCTGGCTGTCCTATGCCGTGCACGGCAACGAAATCTCCTCATCCGATGCCGCCATGCTGACGGCCTATCATCTGCTGGCTTCCCGCGGAGACGCCCGAATCGACGAGATCATGAGCGAGACGGTCGTCGTCATCGATCCGATCCAGAATCCGGACGGCCGGGACCGCTTCATCCACCAGTTCGAGATGGCCGAGGGCCTGGTGCCCTTCGCAGACCGGATGGCAGCCGAGCATGACGAGCCCTGGCCCAGTGGTCGCGTCAATCACTATCTCTTCGACATGAACCGGGACTGGTTCATCGCGACTCAGCCGGAGACTCGCGGCCGGCACGCCGCGATTCAGGACTGGTACCCGGTCGCCTTCGTCGACGCTCACGAGATGGGTTCCGATCAGACGTACTATTTCGCGCCCGAGGCCGTGCCGTTCAATCCGCACCTTGCGGACGACCAGCGCGCGAGCCTCGAATTGTTCGGGCGCACGAACGCGCGCTGGTTCGACGAGTTCGGCATCGACTATTTCACCCGCGAGATCTTCGACGCCTTCTATCCGGGCTATGGCGCGAGCTGGCCGTCCTATTTCGGCAGCGTCGCGATGACCTATGAGCAGGCATCGGCGCGCGGCCTGGTGGTCCGCCGCTACGACGGCTCGGAGATGACCTACGCCGACACCGTGCGCAATCAGTTCGTGACCTCGCTGGGAACCGCCGAAACAACGGCGACGAATCGCCAGCAGTTACTGGAGGACTTCTACGACTATCAACGCTCCGCGATTCAAGAAGGCGCGAGCGAAGACATTCGCGCCTACGTGCTGCCGACGCAGCCCGATCAGGCGGGCGCCGATAAGCTGGCCGCTCTGCTCGTCCAGCAGGGCGCCGAGGTGGGCGTCGCTACCCAGGACTTCCGCGCCTGCGGGGAAAGCTTCGAGTCTGGTAGCTACGTGATCAATCTCGCGCAGCCCGCGAAGCGTTTGCTGCGGACCCTGCTCGACACGGACGTGCCGATCGACGAGGACTTTCTCACCGAGCAGGAACGGCGGCGAGCGAAAGGCTTGCCCGATGAAATCTACGACGTCACTGCGTGGTCCCTGCCGTTGATGATGAACGTCGATGCCGTCGCCTGCGCACGCGAAGTCGGCGTGGCAACGCAGCCGGCATCGGCTGAGCTCGTTCAGCCCGGCTCGGTGACCGGCGGCAACGCCGAGGTGGCGTATCTCGTGCCATGGGGCGAAGCGACGGCCGCCAACTTCCTCTCGAATGCGCTGCGTGCCGGACTCGCGGTCAAGAGCACCGACAAGGCCTTCACTCACGAGGGCACACGGTATCCGGCCGGTACGCTGATTCTCGACGTAGCGGATAACGACGCGAGCCTTCATGCCAGCGTCCGCGATCTCGCCGAGGACAGCGGAGCCGACGTCGTGAGCGTCGATGACAGCTGGGTTACGGACGGCCCGAACTTCGGTTCCGCCAATGTCGTCAGCCATCCGCTGCCGCGCGTTGCGATTGCGTGGGACTTGCCCACGAACCCGTATAGCGCGGGCAATACCCGTTTCGTCATCGAGCGTCAGTTCGACTTCCCGGTGATGCCGATTCGTACTCGCCGCATTGCCACAGCGGACCTCAGCAACTACGACGTGCTGATCCTGCCGACGACCTTCGGTGCCGGCTACGGGCCGGTGCTGGGCGAAGCGGGTGCCGAGAACCTGAAGGATTGGGTCTCGAAGGGCGGCGTCCTGATCAGCTTTGGTAACGCCAATCGCTGGCTCGCGGACGCGAACGTCGATGTAATCTCGATCCGCCGGGAAGATGCCGTAGTCGAGGACGAAGAAGGTAACGGCGGCGGCAATGGAGGCGGCGACGGCGAGGACAAGGAAGCGACCGTCGAAGGCTCGTACCTGACGAGCGCGGACGAATACGAAGCCGCGATCGCGCCGGAACAGAGCAATCCCGATTCCGTCGGCGGCGTTCTCGTCAATGCCGATGTCGATCCGGATCACTGGCTCGGCGCCGGTGTCGCATCGACCTTGCACGTGCTCGTGCGCGGCTCGGACATTTACACACCGATCCGACTCGACTCGGGCACCAACGTCGCACGCTTCAGCGGCGCCGACGATTTGCTGGCGAGCGGATACCTGTGGGAAGAGAACCGCCGGCAGTTGGCTTACAAGCCGTTCGCCGTCGTACAGCCGTCAGGACGCGGCTTCGTGGTCGCGTTTACCCAGGATCCGACGGTGCGCGCGTACCTCGACGGTCTGAACGTCATCGTAATGAACGCGATCTTCCGCGGCAGCGCGCATGCGCGGCCGGCAAGGTAGGCAACGGGCGAGACTATTCGATGAGGCTCGTCCACTGAGCCTCGCTCAGGTGTTCGACCCACGCGTATTCCTCGAGGACCTCGTTGGGCATCAGGGTAAAGCGGTAGATCAGGTCCTGATCGGTGCGTGCGAAAAGTTCGTCACCGTCAGGTGAGAACACGAGCTTGTCGACGATGCCGTCGGGCACGGTCATCGAATGCGTCTGCCGGAAATTGCTGTCGTACAGCGTGATCTGGCCGCTGTTGGATGCGGCGGCGATGGCGCCCGAGGCGTGAGTATTGGCGGCAACAACCAGGGAGTCGTGCGAGCCGACTCGCACGGACCCGTCGTCTGCTGGATCGTGTATCCATAGGCTGTTGTCCCCCCGGAAGCTGAGAATCCGGCCCTCGTCTCCGCTGAACATCGCGCCTCGACCGTCGCCCTCCGCACTCCAGGCTCGGACGAGATTGCCGTCCAGGTCTCGAATCTCGATGCCGTTGTCACATGCCAGCAACACCCACGGGTTTGTGGCCGAGAAACTCAGGCTGCGAATCTCACCGCAATCGGCATCGACAGTCGTTCCTGTCGTGTCCGAGGAATCCGCGGCCGCGTTTCTCTGGATGTCGACGTGAGTGTAGGCGCCAAATCCCATCGACGACACGGCCGTCAGCACGCGAACACGCCCATCCGGAGACTCACACTCCTGGGTGTTCTGACACCGCGTATCGCTGGCACGTTCCAGCGAGAGTTGCGTCTCGATGTCCATCTTTGGACGAGCGCCGCCCCATCTCAACGCGAAGCCGGTCGGCACGCGGCGCATGTCCCAGAGCCGAATCCGCGTGTCATCCACTATCGTCAACAAGATCGGCGACGAGTGCGCGAATCTGCCCTCGATTCCGGCGACGGTGAACAGTCGCCGGCCGCTCTGCGCATCCCATACCGCTGTTTGTGCCTGATCGGCGATCGTCGTCAGGATGAGCGACCCGTCGGGTGAGAAGCGGGGATCCGTACCTTCAATATCGAAGTTCAGGACGTCTGTCGCGAAAGTAATCGGGTTGCCGTTTGCAAGCAGGTGCTCTTCTGTCGCCCCATTGGCGACCGGCTTCAGGTGAGTGACGGCAGTGCGGCGCAAGCCGTCCGGACCCGAACGCTCGAAGGCAACCCGACCGGCTTCGGCCGAAATGACGGGGCTCGTGCCTTCCAGCTCTCTCAGAAACTCGCCTTTGTGGCCATAGATGCGAATTCTCTGGGGATTGGAGCCAACGAGCGTAGCGACGAAGCCGTCGTCGAATGACGGCGCCGTGCCTTCGACTGCGAGCAGCAATTCGCCATCGACGGAATAGACGCGCGTGGTTTCGAGGTACTCGGCAACGACCCGACCGTCCGCATCGACATAGACGCGCTCCACGTTGGCACCCGTATCGAATCCGGCGGACGCATCGTGCGCGGTGTCGCTCAGGTCGCGGACGCGGCCGGCGAAAATCGTCGATTCGCAGGCATACGCGAACACCCCGTCTTTGCCGCCGACGACGGGGCGGGTGATGCTGAACTCGCGACCCGCGACCTCGGCGTCGTCGAGGCTGGCCAGATCGAAGATCGAGAACTCGTGGTGCGGCTGACATGCGACTTCACCTTCGAGGGCCACGGTGACTCTCGCCGGTGCGAAAATCTCGGCGGTGAACCACCGCCCGTCCGACGAAAACTCCGCACCCAGGATCGGATCTATCACCGAGCGAGTAACCCCATTGCGGTTCACCGCCTGCACGTCGTGGCCACTCAATCCGCCGATCATGATGATCAGCCAACGGTCGTCGGCGGCGAACTCCGCGGTCACGGACGCCGGCATCTGGTAGCGCCGGAGCTCGGCCGACGGGTAGGCTGCGATAGACAGCAGCGCGCTTTCCGCGGATGGCGCATTGGGATAGCTCGCCTGCATACCCCGTGCAATCTGCACGGCACGGAACAGGTTTCCGTCGCCGAGCTGCGTTTCGACACTTGTCTCCAGACCGCGCGCAACTGCACGGTCGCGCTCCGTGACGGCGACCAGTGCCTGCCAGAGGGCCACCGCGCCGAGTGCCAGCACGAACAGGAAGACGGCCCCGACGCCCTGGCGAATTCGCCGTCTCCCAATCACGCTCTTGCGCGCGAATTGCTGCTCCCGCCGGTTGAGCCATTCGGCACCGCGCTGCGACAGTTTCCGCAGCGACGCGCTTCTCGCAGGATCGTCCCACAGGAAAGCCTTCCTGAGCTTCTTCGCGTCGGCCCCGTCCCAGGCTTCGGCGTCCATGCTCAGGCGGCGCTGGAAGCGGAGATCGTCCGGGTCCTGTTCGTTCTCACGATGTACCCAGTGCAGCAAGCGGCCCCATGCGCGCACAAGTGCATCGTGCGCGGGCTCGACGTAGTCCTCTCCGGGGCCATCGTCCGTCGACTGATTGCCCATCACGATGAGTCGCGCGGCGACGAGCCGATCGACAATCGTCTTCACCTGCGAGTTTCGCAACTCCGAATCGAATTCGAGTTCGGATCGCAGCACTCGCCGGCGCGCCACGCTACCGCTACCGGAGGCGACCATCCGCAGCATCATCAACCGCATCGTTTCCCGATGATCGGGATCGAGCGCCTCGTACTCCGCGTTCGCCCGGGCTCTAAGCGCGCCGACGACACCGCCCACTGCCTCATAGTCCTCGCGTTCGATCGCGCGGTCATCGCTGCCGCGGCCGAGGTAGTGGATAAACATCTCGCTAAGCGCGAAGGAGAGCAACGGGAGGCCACCCGGCGTTGCGACGACCTCGTTGATCAGCTCGTCGACCACTTCATTCGGCTTGAAGTACATCACGCGCGCCGTCGCCGGATTCAGAATGCACGCGCGCAGGTCGTCCTGTGTCATCGGCGGGATCACGTAGCGACCGTCGGCCCAGAACGCCTCCAACTCGCCGCGGCTGAACTGTGGTTCGAAATCGGTGCGTAGTGTGACGATGATTTCGAGCTTGTCCGAGTGATCTTCGATCAGGTCACGCAAGAGCTTCAGAACGGTCTCTCGCTCATCCTGCGAATGCGTCATCGTCACCAGTTCCTCGAACTGATCGATGAACAGAATGGTCCTCGGGTGCTCCTCGCACAGTGCCTCGATGCCGGCCTTGATGGCGGTCGTCGTGGCACTCGTGCCGATCGCAAGGCCGAGCGGCACGAGCGGATGCCTGCCGGGCCGGACCGTAGGCAGAACGTGCCAGCCGTCGCGACGATCGAGACGCGGCAGCAGCCCCGCTTTGACGACGCTCGACTTTCCGGTGCCGGATGCGCCAAGAACGACCGTGAGTGTCTCGGTCTCGACGCGCTTTTCGAGATCGTCGATGACGTCCTTGCGGCCAAAGAAGAGTTCGGCGTGCTCGCGGTCATACGACTCGAGGCCACGGTACGGATTGTTGTCGAGATTCAGTGCCGGTGCCGGCGGCAGATTGAGTTCCTGGCCCGGAACGGCGAACACGAATTCGCCCTTGTCATGCCGCGATAGCGGCCAGAGACCGGGCGTCTGCCGCGAGCCCTGTTCCATCGTCTCGGGCTGTAGGCGATTTTCGAGGTACAAGAACAGCTCTGTGGCGGTGATCAGGCCGTCACCGCCGTCCGCAGGAACGATATCGCCCTTGCCCTCAAGGGCCTCGAACAGCGCCAGCGCAAATGGCGAATGGCCGTCTTCTTCCGGACGCGTGCCGAGGCTGCCACTCGAAAGCTGGTCCATGGCCTCCTGATCGTGCGCGGTCGAAGTGATGACCTGCCACGCCGGATCGTTTACGAAGCGATCGAAGCGCTCCTCGTGTACGACCTCCGGCATCCACACGATGTTTCGAGTCGCGGCCCAGCGGAAGGCGCCGGAGAAGCAGCTGTCCATGATGATGAGCGCGTGCCGGACCGGCAGCGCGAGGAGCGCATCGTGGACCAGCGGCATGAATAGATACGAGCTTTCCTCGCCCCGTCGCGCATCCTGTGGCAGCAAGTAGCCGTTAGGCCCATCGTCTCCGTCCAGCGCGACCCCGTGCCCGGCAAAGTAGAGGATCAGCCGGTCGTCGGGGCCGAGTTCCTCTGGCAGCTGATCCGTCAGCAGGGCAAGAAGACGTTCGTGGGAGGCGTCCTCATCGATGAACAGACGCACCTCGAAGCCATGCTGATCCGCCAGCATCGTGGCCAACCTGCGTGCATCGTTCGCGGCAGTTCTGAGCGGCGGAATCCCCGACTCATACTTATCGATGCCGACGACGACCGCGACACTTCGGCCGAAGCGGCTTCCCAATGCACTCTCGGTCATTCCCCGGTCGTCCCGAAATCCTCACGGGTGAACATGCGTTCGAGGTCGTCCGGCGCCCGTCGATCAGTCAGCTCACGGATCGTCTCGACGAGTTCCGCGCGTTGCACACGGAGGGCATCGACTTCCGACCGCAGTCGAGCCAGCCGAAGCAGCGACAAAATCGACACGAACAGGCTCGTCTGCGCTTCAATGAGCAGCACGGACGAGTAGAAACTCAGCAGCAAACCGGCGACCACGCCAACCGCCCACCACGGTCCGAAGTACACACCGATGGCGATGCCAATAATCAGATACAGGAGCGGCAGCAACATGATTGTTGCGAACACCTTGAGTGTCGCGACGTCGTCCATCTCATAGCTGAATCGTTCGCCAACGATTGCTGCTGTCCAGCCAATCGGCAAATGCAGCAGCGTGCCGGGTACCGACAGCGGCAGCAGGATCAGCATCCATAGGCTGCGCAGCGTGATCTTGCGAAATACCCGCGCCAGCGACACCGGCTGCCGAAGCTGGTGGTCCTTCAGGCCGAGCATATCGAGCCTCGCCTGGTACTCCTCTGCGCCGCGGCGGAATGCTTCGTTCTCGTCGTCGTCCGGACGCTCCAGATACGCCTGGATGAAGCGCCGATTGAGCTCGACGTACTGCGCCGGCGTCAGCGTGGTATTCGAAGGCTTGTACAGCCGGCGCGCGGTTTGCGCGAATCGGAGCGTATTCCAATCGGGCGCGTTCAGCGTGACGCCGGCAATCGCCATAGCAAGGTGCTCGGTTAGTTGCTGCACGGCCGCCTGTTCGTCGGCGCGGTATTGCTCGATCCATGCCTCGTCGATCACGATCGGCTCGCCGAATTCGATCAACACCTGGCTCCTGAAGCGGTGCCGGTGCATGTAGTTGAGCCCGCAGGGGACGATGGTAACGACCGCTTTGCCGCGGGCCGCGACTTCCAGCGCAATGCGTGCGGTGCCGGTCTTGAGTTTCGTGAGCTGGGACTCCGCGTGACTGACGCCCTCGGGGAAGATTCCCATGCAGTGGCCGTTCTCGAGCACTTCGTAGGTCTTCTCGAAGGCACCGCTGTTGTCAGCGCTATCGCCGTGCTCTTCGCGCCGGTAAACCGGTACGGCGCCGGACGCCGTCAGTAGACGGCCCAGAATCGGGAACTCCCAGAGCTTGGCGTTCACCATGAAATGCAGAGGCGTGCGACCGCACTTGGCCGTCAGCAACCAGCCATCCATCAGCGCGTTCGGATGGTTCCCCGCAAAGATCACCGGGCCTTCGCCCGGCACTTTCTCGGCCGCAACAACGTCGATGCGGCGAAAAAACGTGCTCGTGATGACGCGTACGAGCCACATGAGGAAGCGATTCATAGCTCGCCCTCGTTATTGTTGTTCCGTCACTTTGCGGTTTCGGCGCGTTTCCTTCAAGTTAGGCGGCCTGTCACGAGGAGGCTCACCGTGTTTCCGACCCCTGAGTTCGTCGATACCAATGGCATCCGGATGGCGTACTACGAGGAGGGCGAAGGCCGGCCCGTGATCCTGCTGCACGGATTCCCGGAGCTTGCCTACTCATGGCGGCATCAGCTGCCCGCGCTCGCGAACGCCGGATTCCGGGCGATTGCGCCGGACCAGCGTGGCTACGGACAGACCGACGTCCCGAAGGGGATCGAGAGCTACGGCATCGATACGCTGATCGCGGACATTCACGGACTGTTGGATGCGTTGGAACTCGAGACCGCGGTCTTCGCCGGACACGATTGGGGTTCATTGTTGCTGTGGCACATGGCACAGGTTGCACCGGCACGTATCGACGGCCTGATTCAGCTCAACATCCCGCACTATCCGCGGCCGCCCATCGATCCCATCGAGGTTTTCAGGAAACGATTGGGCGACGACTTCTATATCGTCAATTTCCAGGATTCCGACGAGGCGGACAGGGCGTTGGCGGCTGACACCCGCCACACGTTTTCGGTGATGATGCGGCGGAATCAGATCACCCGCGAACAGTTCGAGCGGCTGCCGGAGAGCATGAAGTCGCTGAGCCTGATCAAGGCCGTCGCGCGCGAACGTTCCAGCGGGGAACCGCTCCTGTCGGATGCCGAACTGGAGTATCTCGCCAGCGCGTACGACCGCACCGG
The DNA here is from genome assembly GCA_965232445.1 of Woeseiaceae bacterium. Taxonomy (GTDB): domain Bacteria; phylum Pseudomonadota; class Gammaproteobacteria; order Steroidobacterales; family Woeseiaceae; genus UBA1847. The sequence continues at coordinate 276,510 of OZ246973.1, forward strand.
GTTCACGGGTGCCATCAACTGGTACCGTAACTGGACGGACAACTGGCGCAAGCTGGAAGGGGTCGATCAGGTAATTCGTATGCCGACCGTGTTCATCGGCGCGGTCAACGACGTGGTCATCCGGCCCGAGCAGATCGAATCCATGAAGCCGCTGGTCAGCGACCTCGAACTGCACATGCTCGGGGACTGCGGACACTGGTCACAGCAGGAGAAACCGGACGAGGTGAACGGGCTGATGCTCGACTGGCTGGCGCGCCGGTTTCCCTAAGGACGACAACGCGCCTGTAGGAGCCCGCCATGCGGGCGATCATCGGCGGGTTTTCGTGCAGCATCTTCCCAACTGGCGTGGCCAGACATCGCAAGTCCGCTGAAACACCCAGGTCTGGATCGCCCGTACGACTGGCTGGAAAGATGGGATCTCTAGCAGTCCTCGTCGACTCCCGAGAACGTGGAGAGATCAACCGAGTAGTACCAGCCGCCGTCGTAGACCGGCCGAGGGAAATCGAAGTAGAGATACGACCTCGCGAACAGCTCGCGCGGCACGCTCACCCGGGTAATCTCGGTTTCGCCGTCGTATTGAAGTCGCGATATCGACTCGATCGGAGAGTCGGTCGCCGAATCGTCCCAGAGGATTTGACGAAACTCCTGGCTGTGACGGTCCAGGTAGTGATGTGTCGTGATCAACCAGCCCCTCTTGGATCCATGCTCGAACTGAACACTTACTTCGATTGGTCCGGTGCCGGACTGATCGACACACACCTCAATCGGATAATCCGCTTCCGTTTCCGGCGTCACGTACGCGAAGCCTGAGAAAACAGCGTTTGCCTCGAGCGCGATGAGTGCAAACGCGATCAGAAACAGGGTTCGAACAAAGGTCATGCCGGACCCCCCTAGTGCAGCGCCGGCGACAGCAGCTGCTCGGTTCCTTCGCCGAACATGGCGCGGTCGAAAGCGTTGACCAGGGCGTCAGCTTCCTGCGCACCGACGACCAGCAACCTGCGGTTGAGCAAGAAGCCCGGCACACCGGCGATACCGCTGGCTCGCACCTGCGACTCGCGGTGCTGGACGACCTGCTTCGAGGCGTCGTCGAACAGCGCAAGCGTCGCATCGACTTCGGCAATGCCAAACTCCCGAGCAATTCCGACCAGCACGTCGAAGTCGCCGATGTCCTTACCGTGTTCGAAGAATGCCGACATCAGCCGGTCGGCCAGCGCCGATTGGTCCTTGCCTTCGACCTCGGCCTGGTACATCAGCTGGTGCGCCATCAGCGTGTTCGGAACGCGCTCGAGTTTGTCGAAGCGGAAATCGATGCCTTCTTTGGCACCCTCGGCCACCAGCCCGTCCAGGATCGGCTGGATGTTCTCGACGCTGCCGAACCGTTGTGTCAGGAAGTCCGTGTACGCCTCGCCGTCTTTCGGAAGCTCAGGGTTGAGCTGCCACGGGTACCAGTTCACGTCACTTGGCCCCTGCACGGCCTCCAGCGCCACATCCAGGCGGCGCTTGCCGAGAAAGCAGAACGGGCACGCGAGATCGGCGATAACCTCGACGCGCAGCGCCTCTGTCGCGGTGATGCGGTCTTCGATCGGTAGTACGTTGCCTAGAATTCCACTCATTGCCTGGTCCTCTTGTTCGACCGGAGATGAGGCTCCGAGCCTCGAATCTCAAGCTTACCGGTTCGTCCCTGAACCGGGGCTTACTCACTTAGGCAAACGAAATTGGAGGAAGTTTGGGGTTATTTCGGCGAATTTCGTGGAACTTTCGGGATTTTCGACTACTCTGCGGGTATCGCTGGGCGCCGTCGGCGCCTCGCCGGGCAACTCACGGGATAACGCTATGCGCTCAGTATTGACGCCGCTGCTGGCACTCGCACTGGCTGCCGTCGCTTCGACGGCGGCCGCCCAGGACATCGCCGATCCCGGCTGCGCGGCCATCGAGGCGTGGGCGTCGCCGCTCAGCACGGCGCGCGGCCGCATCGCCGGGGCTGACGCGACGAACCGGCAAAGCGAGCTGTTGGAGCAGGTGTTTTCCGATGCGGCGACCGAACCGGTCTTCGGCGTGGCCTATTCACGCTGGCAATTGCCGCAGTTCGAACAGGCGGCAGTGATCACAGCGCGCTGTCTGACCGAAGTCCGGAGCCGGGGCGACGAAGACGGGAGCATCAAGCTTGCGATAGCGGATAGCCGGATTCGAGACCGCCTGCGCCGGATGCAGCGCATGAGCAGGTCCAACCCGACGCCGGCGAATACCGCGACGGCCAAGGTTCGGCGCCCCGATTGCGACAGTCTGGAGACGTGGGCCGCGGTGCTCATGACGGATGCGGAACGCCGGAACGCGGTCATGGAGGGACTGGATACGGCCGCTATGCGCGAGCAGCGAGAAGCGCAGCTCCTGTCAGCCAACGAAATCGAACCGCGATTCGGTTACCCGATATCGGAGTGGACCTACAACGACTTCATGTACGCCAGCGATCCGATCACGCGCTGCTCCGGGCAAGCCCGTGCAGCCGGTGACATCGATGCCAGCAGTCAGCTGCGACGCGCGTATGGCATTATTCGCCGGCTGGGCAACGAGTTGCGCTGAGTCGCGACAGGCCGCGAGGCGCGAGCCGGAAGCAGCATACGAGCCAGGAAACGAAGCCAATGTACAAGACCGAACCAGCCTATCTCGTTTCGGGGCTGGCGGTGTTCCTGTACGCCCTGTACGCCCTCTTTACGGGTAGCGTGCTGACCGGGGACCTGGAGTTCGTCACTCGCGAGGACGATGCGCTCGACTACTACATCCATGCCATCGGACTGACGCTTGTCGGTGCGGGTTTGTTCTATCGCTCGCTGCTGTTCATTCCCGGCAATCGCGAGTACCACGCGACGCCGGACCGGAGTCAGGAAGGGCCGCAGGAAGTGGACCCGGTTCGAACCGCGAAGTGGGCGGCTTTCGCGTCTTTGATTCTGCTCGCGGTCCTGTTCTGCTACGGCTGGCTGCGCCCGTAGCAGGCAATGGACGCCGCGCCACTAGCGCTTGCCACGCAGTTCCTGCATCCCTCGCACCCAGGCGAAGTAGGCGATGCTGCCGGAGATGACGAAATTCAGGATTTCCTCGATCGTGACGAAACCGCCGCCGCCGTCGAGTACGGCTTCGCTGATGCGCATCGTCCGCATCCCCATGCTAAGGGTGAGCGAGGTAACCACGACCAGCGACTCGATGACGGAAATGAGCGCGGTGAGCGCAGGCCGCCACTGCATGAGTCCCGCCAGGCCCATACAGACTGCGTAGTACGTCCATTTCAATCCTGGCGAATTCTCGAAGAACGCGATCCGGATGTTCACGTCGGCGATTATGTCCAGAAGAACGAACGCCGCCGTCGCCAGATAATAGGCCTGCATCAGCTGCCGGGAATTCACGACTTTTCCACTCGTAACAATGTGTTGCACAGCATCTACTGGCGCGCGCAAATGTGCAATATTTCAGGTCGAAACCCGGTCAATTAGAGAGAATTCGCTTGGGAGAGCCGCGTTGCTGATCAGGAAACCGTCCGATATTCGTTCATCGGAGATTACGAGCCACGATAACTATCTGAATCGCCGCCAGTTCATTCAGGCGGGCGCGATCGCCGGCGGTCTGGCGATTGGCGGATCCGCCGTGGCAGCCGTCGTGCCCGAAGAGCGGCGCGGCCGGATTCCGGACGTGGGATCGAGCGAGTTTTCGACGGACGAAACACCGAACACCTACGAAGACATCACGACGTACAACAACTTCTACGAGTTCGGCACCGGCAAGAGCGACCCCTATCGAAATGCCCAGGACTTCCAGCCACGGCCGTGGACGATCACCGTCGACGGCGAGGCCGAAGTCACCGGCACGTTCGACTTTGACGACTTCATCCGCCCGCACGACGTGGAGGAACGCATTTACCGGATGCGCTGCGTCGAGGCATGGTCGATGGTCATTCCCTGGGTCGGAATCTCCCTCGCCGACATCGTGCGCCGCTTCCAGCCGACCTCGCGCGCGAAGTACGTCGCTTTCGAAACGCTTCTCGACCGCGAGCAGATGCCCGGTCAGCGGCGTCGCTCGCTGCGCTGGCCCTACCGCGAGGGCCTGACGATCGCGGAGGCCACCAACCCGCTTACCATCCTTGCCGTCGGCCTGTACGGCGAGACGATGCCGAATCAGAACGGCGCGCCTATCCGCCTCGTCGTACCCTGGAAGTACGGCTTCAAGGGCATCAAATCGATCGTGCGCATGAGCTTCGTCGAGCAGATGCCGCCCACCAGCTGGAACATGTCGCAGCCGAACGAGTACGGCTTTTACGCGAACGTGAATCCGGAAGTCTCGCACCCGCGCTGGAGTCAGGCGCGCGAGCGGCGCATCGGCAGCGGGCTGTTTGCCGATCGCATCCCGACGCAGATGTTCAACGGTTACGGCGAACACGTCGCTCATCTGTACGAGAACCTGGATCTGCGCCGCTTCTATTGAGCCATGTCCCTCACGCTTACCCAGGTCCGCTTCGTCCTCAAGCCGCTGGTCTTTGTCGCGTGTCTTGTGCCGGCGCTGCTGATCGTGGGCGACACGTTCAATCTGACCGGGCGCCTCGGCGCGAATCCCGTGGAAGAGATTCTCGACCGGTTCGGCAACTGGGGACTGCGCTTCATGATGATTGCGCTGGCCGTCACGCCGTTCAGGCGCTGGACCGGGATCAACTGGCTGACCCAATTCCGCCGCATGTTCGGCCTGTTCGCGTTCTTCTACGTGCTGATGCACTTCCTGACGTGGCTGATTCTCGACCGGGATCTTTACATGGCCGACATCGTCGAGGACATCGTCAAACGGCCCTTCATCACCATCGGCATGGTGGCGCTCGTCCTCCTCATTGCGATGGCCGTGACGTCGACCAACGGTATTCGCCGCCGCATGGGCCGAAGCTGGAATAAGTTGCACTACTCCGCCTATGCCGTCGGCATTCTCGGCGTCTGGCATTACTGGTGGCAGGTCAAACTCGATACGACTGAGCCGCTGATCTACGCGGTCATCCTGTGCGTCCTGCTCGGTGCGCGCATTCACGCCCGGCGGCGCCCCGCAGCGAGAGCCAACGCATAAGCCCGCGCCCGTCACCGATTCGCGGGCGAGAGGGTCAGTTCCAGCGCGGACATCGGTATAATTCCCGCATGGCCATTGCCGCATGGAAACGCTTCGAGAAGAGCCAGTGGTTTCAGCACACCAAGGCGAAGCTCAAGCGGCTGATCGGCAAGGAACTGACGATCCGGCCGGATATCGAACTCGACACCGTGGTCGACGGTGACTGGCACTACGCCGCCGGACAGCTCGACGAATTCAGTATCGTTTACTCACTTGGTGTCGGCGACACCATCGACTTCGATCTTGCGCTGATCCGGCGCTCGGGCGCGACGGTGCATGCCTTCGATCCGACGCCCTCCTCGTTCGATACGCTGGACAGCGCCGATCTGCCGCGCGAATTTCGGTTCCATCCCTGGGCAGTGGCGGGCCAGGACGGCGAACTCAAGCTGTACCCGCGGCAGAAGGCCTCCGGCGGCAAGTCCGAGACGATGTACACGCTGGTTGCCGAGGACGGCGTCACGGACGACCCGATCGTCGCACCGGCCTACACGCTCGCATCGATCGTCGACAGACTGGGCCACGCGCGTATCGATCTACTGAAAATGGACATCGAGGGCGCCGAGTACGACGTTCTAGACGGCATGCTCGCGACGGACATCCGGCCGAAACAGCTACTGGTGGAATTCCATCACCGCTTCTCCAGTATCGGCCTCGACGCGACCCGGCAGATTATCGAGCGGCTGCGCGAGGCCGGCTACGGCGTCTTCGCGGTCAGCGAAATTGGCCGAGAAGTGTCGTTCCTCTATACAACTCAATGACTTACGACCCCTTCCGGGGCTTGAAATCTCACCCTTTGACGCCAAATCCGGTGTTCATTCTCATCTAGCTGGAGTTTCCATCGATGTTTAAGCGTGTAGCGCTTTTCATTGCAACAAACCTCGCGATCATCGTCGTTCTGAGCATCGTTCTCAGGCTGCTCGGCGTTGACCGGATTCTCGATCAGAGCGGCAGCATCAATTTCGAGGCCCTGCTCGTTCTCTCGCTCGTCGTCGGCTTCGGCGGCTCGTTCATCTCGCTCGCCATGTCGAAATGGCTCGCGAAACGTGCCACCGGCGCGCAGATCATCACGGAACCGCGGAATGCCGCGGAGTCATGGCTCTTCACGACCGTTCAGAATCAGGCGCGACAGGCAGGCATCGACATGCCGGAAATCGCAATCTACGACTCGCCTGACATGAACGCGTTCGCGACCGGCATGCGCCGCAATGCCTCGCTGGTCGCCGTCAGCACCGGCCTTCTGCAGAACATGTCGAAGGAAGAGGTCGAGGCCGTGCTCGCCCACGAGATCTCGCACGTCGCGAACGGCGACATGATCACGCTGGCGCTCGTGCAGGGCGTGGTGAATACCTTTGTCATATTCGCGGCACGTATCGTCGGGCATTTGGTCGACAAGGCGATCTTCCGCAGCGACGGCTACGGACCGGGCTATTTCATCGCCACCATCTTCGCGCAATTCGTGTTCGGCATTCTGGCCACGCCGATCGTCATGTGGGTATCGAGGCAGCGCGAGTTTCGGGCCGACGCTGGATCCGCTCAGCTCGTCGGCCGTCAGCCGATGATCAGCGCATTGCAGAGACTCGAGCAGAACATCCCGTCGCAGCTGCCGAAGGAAATGAAGGCCTTCGGAATCTCCGGCGAGAAAGCCGGCGGCCTCGCGCGGCTGTTCATGAGTCACCCGCCGATCCCGGAGCGCATCGCGGCGCTGCAGAAGATCGGCTAACTCTCTCCTTAGGGTGTTTGAAGCCCGGCCTTGTGCCGGGCTTTTTTTCGTCAGTGGCCAGTGACGACGCAGTCGCCCGCCACCAACGCGGTATCGATTGGGTGGTCGTAGAGCTCGCCGTCCAGCATGTAGGTATTGGTCGTCACCGCGACTTCGTCGACGAATTCAGTGTGTGAGCTGATGCTCAACCTTTCGTACTTCTCTGTGTTGGCGTAGTAGTCGGCAACGGCGGGCATGAGCGCGAGCGGATACTGGCAGGCCATGAGTCCGTCCCCGGGCATCTCCTCTTCAACCACGCACCGTTCTTCGGTGACCCCGTGTACGATCCGAGACAATGGACGTCCGGTCCAGGGATGGATGTACGACTCCTCAAACGCGGTGCACTTTAAGAGTGCCGCCGGAAAACCATCGTACTCATCTTCCGAGACTTCCGGGACCGGAAATCCCTCCGGCATCGTCAGCCTCTGCGCATCAGCGTACCCCGCGATCATCGCCCACGTACTATCGCTAAGCTCTCCGTGTTCATCGATTTCCGCCAGAGCAAATCCTCGGGCCTCGTTCAGAATTTCGAGGTTCTCCTCAAGCTCTGCGGTCAGGGCGTCAATTGCCTGCTGCCGAGCTGCCATTAACTCCTGCCCTCCGGACGCGCGGGCAGAATCGTCGCTAGTGGATTCAGAGAGCCTCTCAAGGCGTCGTTCGGTCTCATCGAAAACGATCGCCCGACGCATCTCGAAGTCCGCTTGCATTGCCTCCCGTTGACGGTTCAGTTCCTCGGCTACGGCATCACTCTGCGCGGCATTCGCTACCGCCACGCCTGCCACCAGTAGAAGGGACGCCACGGCCAGCAGCGGTACCGTTACATTGAGTTGAGCGCGCTCCGAGAGTCGCATCAGCTGTTTCATAGGCGGTGCTCTTTTCGCTTTCCGTTGATGTTAGTACGCCCGATGGCGCCATGCACGTACATGACAAAGCGTGCTTTCGCTGCTAAAACCGTCAGCATTCGGAGTGTTTGAGATCGGAGTTGGCGATGGCAGGACGGATCAGCAGGCCCTTGTTCAGCGCATATGCCTTAAGCGCAGTGCTTGTCCTCGGGTGGTCGCCGACAGTGGGAGCGCAAAGCGACGCTTCGGCAACGCGCGAGCAGCAGGCTGCGCAACTGCGCGTTGCGGTCGAAGCGCGAATGGCGGCGCTCGACGAGGAATACACATCGCGCGCACAACAGCTGCGAGATCAGTTCAACGCTCGACGACAAGAGCTCGAAGAGACCACCGAGAGCGAGTTTGTTCTGTCGAACGCAATGGCGCCAATCAGCCGGGTCTACCAGGACTCGCTCGCCGCCCTGCAGCGCGAAATCAATGCCCGCAAGGACAGCGCGTACGCGGCGCAGAGCCAGGCAAACAACGAATTGAACAGACAGGGAATGATCACGCCCGAGACGTGGAGCCGGATATCGTCGACGCCGCTCGACGAGTACCCGCTCGTGGCGTTGTCTACGACTCCGGCGCCCTCGGCCGAGCCGGCGGTCGTGCAGGAGGCCGCGCCCGCTATGGATGATGGTCTGGCCGGCGAAGAGCCGGCTGTAGTGACGGCGCCGTCACCGCGCCCGAGCGGCTGCGAGGTCGGCTGGTATCCCGACGGGGACAGAGACCTGTTCGGCGATGCCGGCATGAGCGCAACACTCGCATGCTACCAGGACAAGCCGGCCGGATTCGTCGACAACAACTATGACTGCGACGACGCTGACGCAACGATCAATCCGATCACGGGACACTGCGCGACACAGCAGCGATAGCAAATCGAAATCGAAGCTGACCTACTCTTCCAGCCCGGCCACGGCCGGACCCTCAGGATCTTCGATGCTGTAGCCCATCACGACGCACTCGCCGGCGGACATGGCCGCATCGACCGGATGCTCGTACGGCCGGCCGTCCAGCGTCCATGACGTCGTCGTGATCGCCTGACCCGCGACGAACTCGTTCCTGGAGACGGGCTCGAGTCGATCGTAGAGCTCGTAATTGGAATGGTACGTGGCCAACGACGTCAGCCGCTCCAGGGAGTAGTGGCAGATCAAGCGGCCGCTGGCCGGCATCTCTTCTTCATAGTGACAGCGGCCGCCCACGACGCCATAGACGTAGCGCTTCATCGGTTCGCTCGTGATCGGGTGAGCGAAGGTCTCCTCAAAGGCGCTGCAGTTGTAGATCGCGCCCGGGAAGCCGTCGAACATCGGAGCGAGGTCGAACTCCGGAGCAGTCATCAGGACGTCCGGCAGATCGAAGGGATGGCGGGAAGCAAACCGGTTAATCGTCGCCCAGGTGCTTTGTCCCAACGCGCCATTTGCGCTCAGCTCACCGGTGGCCTGCCGGCGTAAGGCATTGAGCTGTCCGAAGTACGACTCGTACTCCGCGCGAAGCTCGGCGATCGACGTCGTCTGCAACTCGTCGAGCAGCTTGCCCCATTCGTCGCGCTCGATCTCATCGTCCGTAGCCAGGTGCAAATCCTCGCGCCGACGCTCGATCTCAGCGCGTATGCGAGCCCGGACGACAACATAGTTCGCCTCGAGCGCCCTGTGCTGACTTGCGACCTCGTTTGACATCGCGAGGAACTGAACGCCCCGCGGCTGCGCCGGGTCGAGCGGCACCGGCATCTCCTCTTCGGCTGTCGCCGGGTGGGCAAATACGAGCAAGCTGATTAACGCCACAAACGGCTTCATTCCATTGTTCCCCGGCGCCGCCCGTCCTGTGGGCAGCGGAGACGGCAAATTGAGACAGACCCTTTCAGGGCTTATCGGCCGCGCGGCAGGCATCTTGAGTACCGGTATCCCGGATTCTGGTAAATCGCGGGCAAAAAAAAGCCCGGCCGAAGCCGGGCTTTTTTGGTCTGTCGGCTGACAGGTGGCTTACATCATGCCGCCCATGCCGCCCATTGCGCCCATGTCCGGCATCGGCGGAGCCGCTTCGTCCTTCGGCGCGTCGGCGATCATCGCCTCCGTCGTCAGGAGCAGACCCGATACCGACGCTGCGTTCTGCAGCGCGTAGCGCGTGACTTTCGTCGGATCGAGAATACCGGCTTCGATCATGTCACCGTATTCGCCCGAGGCTGCGTTGTAGCCGTACGTGCCCTTGCCCTCGGCAACGGCGTTCAGAACGACGCTCGCGTCACCGCCCGCATTGCGGACGATCTGACGGAGCGGCTCTTCGACAGCGCGCTTCAGGATGTTGACACCAACATGCTGATCGTCGTTGTCCGCGGCAACGTCGCCAATCGCGGCCACAGCGCGAATCAGTGCGACACCACCACCGGCAACCACGCCCTCTTCGACCGCTGCGCGGGTAGCGTGCAGCGCGTCTTCGACGCGAGCCTTCTTCTCTTTCATCTCGACTTCGGTTGCAGCACCGACCTTGATGACAGCCACGCCGCCGGAGAGCTTGGCAACGCGCTCCTGCAGCTTCTCTTTGTCGTAGTCAGAGCTGGAATCCGCGATCTCGGCATTGATCTGCTCGACGCGGCCCTGGATGTCTGCCGACTGGCCGGCACCGTCGATGATCGTCGTGTTCTCTTTCGAGATCTGGATCTTCTTGGCTTCGCCCAAGTCTTCGATCGTCGCCTTCTCGAGCGACAGGCCGACCTCTTCCGAGATCACCTGGCCGCCGGTCAGGATCGCGATGTCCTGCAGCATGGCCTTGCGGCGATCACCGAAGCCAGGCGCCTTGACGGCTGCGACCTTGACGATACCGCGGATGTTGTTGACGACGAGCGTCGCGAGCGCCTCGCCCTCGACGTCTTCGGCAATGATCAGCAGCGGACGGCCGGCTTTGGCAACGCCCTCGAGTACCGGCAGCAGATCGCGGATGTTCGAGATCTTCTTGTCGTACAGGAGAATCAGCGGAGCGTCATGCTCAACCTGCTGGCTGGCCGCGTCCGTGATGAAGTACGGCGACAGGTAACCGCGGTCGAACTGCATGCCCTCGACAACGTCGAGTTCGTTCGCCAGACCGGAGCCTTCCTCAACCGTGATGACGCCTTCCTTGCCGACCTTCTGCATCGCTTCCGAGATGATCTCGCCGATCTCGGTGTCCGAGTTCGCCGAGATGGAGCCGACCTGAGCGATCGCCGTCTCGTCTTCGCAGGGTACGGACAGGTTCTTCAGCTCTTCGACGATGGCCGCGGAGGCCTTGTCGATGCCGCGCTTGAGGTCCATCGGGTTCATGCCGGCAGCAACCGACTTCAGACCCTCGCGCAGGATTGCCTGCGCCAGCACCGTTGCGGTCGTGGTGCCGTCACCGGCGACGTCCGACGTCTGCGATGCGACTTCCTTGACCATCTGGGCGCCCATGTTCTCGAACTTGTCTTCGAGCTCGATCTCTTTCGCGACCGAGACGCCGTCCTTGGTGACGGTCGGCGCGCCGAAGCTCTTGTCGAGCACGACGTTGCGGCCCTTCGGGCCGAGCGTAACTTTTACTGCGTTAGCAAGGACGTTTACGCCGCTGAACATCTTCTGGCGGGCGTCGTCGCTAAACTTAACTTCTTTAGCAGCCATTCTTTAATTCCTCTGATTGCCGACGGCGGCCAGCGCCGTCGAAAGAACTGATATCGGATCGGTGGTTGAGCCTGGATCAGGCCTCGATCACCGCCATGATGTCGTCTTCCTTCATAACGAGGAGCTCGTCGCCCTCGACCTTGACCTCGGTGCCGGCGTACTTGCCGAACAGAACCCTGTCGCCGACCTTGACGTCGAGCGCGCGGATCTCACCGTTGTCCTGAACCTTGCCGTTGCCAACCGCAACGACTTCGCCTTTGATCGGCTTCTCCGTCGCAGCATCCGGAATGACGATGCCGCCGGGGGACGTGCGCTCTTCTTCCATGCGCCTGACAATCACCCGATCATGAAGCGGACGAATCTTCATGGTGTTAATCTCCTGTAAGCTGTTGATTTCTAATCGACTTAGTGCGACTTTTGCGGCTGTGCTGTTAGCACTCGGCCGCGAGGAGTGCTAATTATGGCGATGGGCGATCAAATTTCAACACCCAGCGCCTCGAGCGGTCCGCAAAAATCCGAACCACGTCGATGACATGGGGCTCGTAAGCAGTAACAATCCGTGCCCGTTTGCGGTCTACTCGGCGTAAAGCAACTCCAGATATGTCAAATCGCTCAGAAACCATGTGCCCACTCAGATCCCTCGCTGCCCTCCTGACGCTCACTGTCGCGCCCTTGCTGGCGCTGGCTCAGACGTCGCCGGAAGACCACGTCAACTTCGCCATCTACGACGCCGGCGAGGCGCTCGAGATCGAATGGTTCTTTGACGAAGGAGCGCACTTCTGGGGCGAGACTGTCGAAGTCTCGGTGTCCGATCCGAGCGTCGCTTTGTTGAGCGGCGTAGTGCCCGAGGATGCCGGCACGCGCCTGGTCTGGGCCGAGGACTTCTCGACCATCCCGTACTCGATCGACGGCGACCGGCCGGGCTCGATCGTCGTCACCATCCGGGCGAGCGGCGCCACGCCGGACGGCACGGAATTTTCTGACGCGGTCTGGATGGAAACGGTCGAGCTGCGAGCATCGGCCACCGAGAGCCGGCCGCTGGATTTCAATGCACTGACAAGCGGCGGCCCCGGCGCCACGGCCGCCGATCCGGAATTCCCGCCGCCCGAGGAAGTGTTCTTCCCCGACGTGTTGCCGATCGACGGCAATACCGTCGAAATCATCTTCCGCGTCGAGCCGGAGTTCTATCTCTATCGCCATCGTACGTCGGTGCGCGCACTGTCCGACACTGTGCTCGTCGAGCGCCTGATGCTGCCGGACGGCAAGCTCAAGACCGATGAGTTCTTCGGCGAGCAGGAAGTCTATTACGACGAGCTCGTCGGTCGCGTCGCCCTTTTGCGCACCGACGGTGCCGCTACAGACGTCGACATCGAAATCGGCTATCAGGGCTGCGCCGATGCCGGTCTCTGTTACCTGCCACTGACCGAGGTCATCACGGTCAGCCTGCCCGAGACGCGCGCGATCGCCGACGTCACGATCCCCGAAGATCCGCAGCCGATCTACAACCCGGCGGGTGCGGAAACGGTTTCGAGTGCGCCTGACGCCACCGTCACGGCGCAGCCGAGAGTCTCCGAGCAGAGCCGCCTTGCGGCGATCATTACCGACTCGCCGCTTTGGGTCGCCATCGGGCTGTTCTTCATCGCCGGGCTCGGCCTCGCATTCACGCCCTGCGTCCTACCGATGGTGCCGATCCTGTCGGGCATCATTGCCGGCGCGGGCGACAACGTCACGTCGACTCGCGGCTTCATGCTGGCGTTCATCTATGTGCTGGGTATGTCGCTCGTCTACACGCTCATAGGCGTCATCGCGGGCTTTGCCGGCGAGGGCATGGGTGCCGTGCTTCAACAGCCGTGGATTCTCAGTCTGTTCGCGATCCTGTTCGTTTTGCTGGCCCTGGCCATGTTCGGCGTCTACGACCTGCAGATGCCCTCGAGCATTCAGTCGAAGATCGCGACCATCAGCGGCAACCAGGAGAGCGGCACCACGATTGGCGCCTTCGTAATGGGTGCGCTGTCCGCTGTCGTCGTCACCGCTTGCGTTGCGCCAGCGATCGTCGCGGCGGTCGCAGTGATAGCCGACGCGGGATCGGGAGCCGATCAGGCGGAAGCCGCGTTCAGAGGCGGCGTTGCCCTGTTCTCGATGAGCTGGGGCATGGGCGCCCCGCTTCTGCTGGTCGGCGTCGCAGGAGGACGCCTCCTGCCGAAGGCCGGCCCGTGGATGGTTGCGGTCAAAGGCAGCTTCGGCTTCTTGTTCCTGGGGCTTGCGGTTTGGATGCTGAGCCGCTTCCTTGACGGCACGATCATCATGGCGCTCTGGGCAACGCTGGTCTTCATCGGCGGCGTGTTCATGGGCGGCCTGACATCACTGACCTCCGAGTCGACGGTCCCGCAGAAGCTCGGCAAGGGCTTTGGCGTTCTGGCGATTCTCTACGGTCTGATCCTGTTCCTCGGTGCGCTCACCGGCGGCACCAACCCGTTGAAGCCGCTCGCGACAGTCAACTTCGGGGGCGGCGCGGCCGGTATCTCGGCCGAGCACGAAGACGAGCATCTGGAGTTCGTCTACATCAAGACGGTCGAGGACTTCGAGCGCGAGTTGGCCGCGGCCAATGCTGTTGGCAAGACCGTGATGCTCGATTTCTACGCCGACTGGTGCGTGTCCTGCATCGAGATGGAGAACTACACTTTCATCACCGAAGAGGTGCAGTCCGCGCTATCGAACACGGTACCGCTGCAGGCGGACGTGACGCGCAATGACGCTGAGGACAAGCGGCTGATCGACTACTTTCTGGAAAAGAACGGAGAACGGGTCTTCGGACCGCCAACGATTCTTTTCTACGGCACTAACGGCCAGTGGCGTCAGGGCTACACGGTGGTTGGCTTCATGAACTCTGAGGAATTCTCGACGCACGTGCGCGAGGCCTTCGGACTGGACGCCCCCGCCTCATCGGACGAGCTCGTAACGGCCCGCTGATCCGACCCCGGTGTCACGGGAATCCCTGACCTGGGGGCAGACGCCCCTGCCCCGGTCTCCACTTTCCCGCCGTGCAGTCTCCGTCCGCGGGCGCCGCGGATGCGGTACAGTCTCTTCCCCGGCTGCGGTGCCGGTACCGACCAAAAAAGACGAATCAAAATCATGAACCGATCCTTTCTGATCTTCGCTTTCGCGTTCCTGGCCATGCTGGCCGGCGCCTTCTTCTACATCGCTCGGATGGACATCGGGCATGCCGAGCCGAACCCGGGTGTCGAAAGCGACACAGCGCTGGCCTCCAGCGGCGATACCGAAATGGATGCGCTGCCGCCGTCGATGACGGGACAGGCGCCCCAGGTTGTCGAGTATCCCGAGTTCACGCTGCTCGACCTCGACGGCAATGGTCGCGCCTTCTCCGAGTACGCGGGCCGTCACCGGATGCTCAATTTTTGGGCAACATGGTGCGCACCGTGCCGGCGCGAGATTCCGCTGCTAAAAACCTTCCAGGAGGAACAAGGTGAGAATGGCATCCTCGTGATGGGCATTGCAGTGGACTTCATGGATGCGGTGCGGCAATACGCCGTTGCGGCGGAGTTCAACTATCCGATCCTCGTTGGCGAGCAGACGGCCATGGAGGTGGCGGAAAGCTCCGGCATTCAGTTCATTGCCATGCCGTTCACGATGTTCGTGTCTCGCGAAGGCCGATACCTCGGCGCCTACCTTGGCGAACTCCATCGCGAGCAGCTCGACGGTATCGACGATATCTTCACCCGGCTAGACGCCGGCGAGATCAGTGTTGATGAGGCCAAGGGAGCTTTCGAGCTGCTCTGAGGCTTCCGCGAGACCTTGAGGCGCGGCTCGAGCTGGCAAACCCGGCTGACTTGCAGCGCAGCCAAGAGAACCCACTTCCGCCCTGTAGGAGCCCGTCTTACGGGCGACCCCCTGTCGAACCAGGCCGCCTGCAATGCGCGCGATCAAGATACCGGCTCTGAGCTACGACTGGCAGGTAATCTGCCTTCAATCATTGGCTGGTCGCGGCCACGCTGGCGTTTCGTCGTCCAGCCAGCGCAATTGAACAATGACGTCTCTCACGCAATCCGCTTCGAAATAGAACGACAATCCCTGATCCTGCCACTCGTACTCGACAAGGTCCGAGAGAATCTCCTTGGTGGGAACGATCCCTCTAGCTCGGCAAATGGCCTGGAACGCGGACTCGTGTATCCCTACGACTCGCTTACCATCGAGACGCGCTGAATCCGAGACGACCACGATGCTGCTCAGCTTGTATGAGAAGCCATGCTCGAATACCAGTTCGAGCCCGGCGAGATAGTACATCCACACCTCTGCGTCGCTCGCCCTGTCGGCATCGACCTCGTCGGGTTCACCGAACAGTTCGGAAACGCTATCCCGGCTCATGCCAAGAACCAATGGTCCGACGCCGACGCCAGGATGAATCTCGAAGTGGTCCATTCGCGATATTGCCTCTGCCGAAGGGCATGAGTTCAGTGTTTCGGCACGATGTTTCGTCGACGCTGGCGACTGGAAACCAGCAGACTACTCCACCACCCACCGATACAAGCGCTTGTCGTAGCCTTTCGCACCGATTCGATCGTAGAAGCGGATCGCACCGGCGTTGTCCGGCTGTACTTCCCACTTCAAGTGGTTAAGGCCCAGTTCCCTGCAAACTCGATGGGACTCCTTCATCAGCGCCTCGCCGAGCCCCATCCCCCGATACTCGTCGTGGACGAAGACGTCGTCGATCTGCATGAACGACGCGCCACGCCAGATGGAGTAGCAAATGGTGTACGAAAGAAAACCGGCCGCTGCCCCGTCCACCTCCGCTATCAGAGCGCCGAATCGGGGTGTATCGCCTGCCCCATCAGCCGACAGAATGTCCTCGTTCGTTCGAACGGCATCTGCCTGGCGATGATGCTCGGCCAGCGCTGAAATCATTTCGAGAATTAGTGCGGCATCGTCCGCTGTTGCCCGTCTGATGGAAGCCATTAGCCACTCCTCGTCCCGATTTCCCTGCGACCTACGCGAGGTCCAATTCGACACCGTCGGAGGCCTCACGACCGCCAGGCCCGTGTTCTCTGATGATCGCCACGAGCCAATCGAATACGGTTGGCCCGCGCCGATGCATCGCTTCTTGAAGCTCTTTTTCGACGCCTGCGACGTTGTCCGGGTGACACCGCTCGAGCCCCAGCCGAAGCTGCCGCACCGTCTCTTCGTATCCGAGCCGTTCCCGCGATTTCTCGTGTGCAAGCCAGCGAAGCGTGAATCCGCCCTCCGGAGTCCCGAATCCGCCGCGCAACACATCGTTGAACGCGTTGAGATTTCTCCCGTACGGAGCCGTCAGCGCCCGGGCACCAAAGTGGTCGTAGAACTCTTCGAGCGTCCGAAACTCCGCGCCGTCGATCTCCACCACGGGTTTCAAGGTGGGTCGCCCAAGTTGTCGCCCATCATCAGTCGCCGCAAAGGAACTGCCTCCGGCGCGGCTGGCTACTGAATGAACCCCTGCGACGAATCCGGCCGCTCGGCCCACGCCCGCAATGCGATCTCCTCATCGGGCGTCAGCTTGCGTGGCGCGAATGACCAGGCGGCGCCGAGCGCCAGCGCCCAGAAGACCAGGTCCATGATCTCGAGGGTTTCGGTGTAGAACGCGATGATGTCGTTGATCGTCAGGCCAGAAAAGACGTCGCCAAGTGACACGCCGTAGTTTCTCATTTCGAACATGACCGCGGCCGCGAGATTGCCGGCGAGGCAGCCGACGACAGCGAGCGCGGCGGCGACTACCGAGTATTTCGCGGATAGGCCCCTGCCGAACATCTGCATCCCGTAGCCGACAAGCACGCCGAGGCCGATGGCGACCCAGCCAATCATGTAGCCGGTGGCGATGGAAATCGCGCCCCACGCGAGCGCCCCTGCGATCGTCGCGACAACGGCGGCCGCCAGTCCGTTCACGAAGTTTTGCTCACCGATCAGCGTTTCGGCGAGTCGATACTGTTCTGCTTTCTCAGCGTCAGTCATGTGTTTCCCCCAATGTGTGTCCAGTCGTTCGGTGGTGATGGCTTTATGTCTTGATTTGTCCGTCACGCAAGTCGTTGCGACAACTTATGCTCTTGAAGAGCCGCGTCCGAATTGCCGTAGCCAGGCAACCGACCCTAAAGCGTCAGGTCCTCGACGAGCGGACAGTCGACCTCGACGCGCATCGTCGTCGTCTGATCCCGGTACAGGTTCTTGATCACCGTGCCCTCGAATGTGAACCGGCTGCCGTCAAACTGTGCCGGGTCTTCCTCCGTCGTGAAGTGGCCCTCCCAGGCATCCCTGTCACGGCGGAACGACACGCGCAGGCCTTCGACCTGGCTTCTCATCACGCTGACGTTCATCGCGTAGTCTTCCGTGCTGACACCGATCTCGAACCTGCCACCGGGACCAAAGGTCTGCGTCGCACCAATTCTGCGGCAGTAGCCCTCGCCGGTAACGTCGATCGTCTCTCCGTCCAGAGTTACCCGGGCCGTGAGCGGCTCGGCGGGCGCCTCCGGGGCCGACGCCGAAGTCTCCTCGTCGTCGTACGCGTAGTCGTCGTCGCCCTCCGGCGCTTCGGACGAACAGGCCGCCAGCCCCAGCCAGCAGCACAGCAGTATCCCCTTTCTCATCGGCATCGTTCTCATTCTCCTGCGAGGCCTCTGTCGATTCTTCGACATGCGGCGGAAGCGGTCAAACTCGAAATTCACAGCGGGACGCAGCGTCCGATCGCCTCAGGCACCGAGCCACGAAAGTTGCGTGGGAAACTTGCGCTAAAGGGGGCGAAAAGGGTTAGAATTGCGCGCAATTTCGGCAATCTTGTCTGATATCACGTTTCGATGTCCGAATTCCTGCTCATAAATGGTCCGAACCTCAATTTATTGGGTTCGCGCGAACCCGATGTCTACGGGTCGACGACTCTCGAGGATATCGAGGCACGTTCGCGGCAGATCGCAGCAGAACTCGGCCACTCGCTCGAGTGCTATCAGTCGAATGCCGAACACGAACTCATCGATCGGGTGCAGCAAGCGGGCCGGGACAGCGTCGATTTCATCGTCCTGAACCCCGGCGCCTTCACGCACACCAGCGTGGCGCTTCGGGATGCCATGCTCGCGGTCGGGATTCCATTCATCGAACTCCACCTGAGCAATACGTTTGCGCGCGAGGAGTTTCGTCAGAACAGCTTTTTTAGCGACATTGCGGCGAGCTGCCTGTTCGGTTTCGGGGCTTACGGCTACGAACTGGCGCTGCTGGCCGCCAGCAATTACGTCGCGGCACGAGAGGGAGACTAATGGACATTCGCAAGGTCAAGAAACTCATCGAATTGCTCGACGAATCGGGCATCGCCGAAATCGAAATTACCGAAGGCGAAGAGTCCGTTCGCATCAGCCGCTACGCGTCCGGCGCGCCGGTGGTAGCGGCGCCCGCTCCGGCACCGGTCACCATTGCCGCACCGGCCGCGCCCGCTCCGGCGCCGGCTGCTGCGCCGGCCGAGGCTTCTCCCGCGCCGGCGCCGGCCGCCGATGGGGGCGATGAGGAAGGTTTCGAAGTTGCCGCGCCGATGGTTGGCACCTACTACTCCGCCGCGTCGCCTGGCGCAGCTCCCTACGTTCAGGTCGGCGACCGCGTGAACGAGGGCGACACGCTCTGCATCATCGAAGCCATGAAGATGATGAATCAGATCGAGGCCGATGTTGCCGGCGTGGTCAAATCCATTCGCGTACAGAACGGTGAGCCGGTCGAGTACGGGCAGACGCTGTTCGTCATCGACCAGCGCGGCTGAAGCGGGAGCTAGCAGATGCTCGAGAAAGTCGTCATCGCCAATCGCGGCGAGATCGCACTGCGGATTCTGCGTGCCTGTCGTGAGATGGGCATCAAGACCGTCGCCGTGCATTCGACCGCCGACACCAACCTGAAGCACGTCCTGTTGGCGGATGAGTCCGTCTGTATCGGTCCGCCGGCATCGGCCGACAGCTACCTCGACATGCCCGCGATCATTAGCGCGGCCGAGGTTACCGATGCCGTCGCCATTCATCCGGGCTACGGCTTCCTGTCAGAGAACGCTGACTTTGCAGAGCGCGTCGAGTCGTCCGGCTTCGTATTTGTCGGACCGAGGGCCGACGCGATTCGCCTAATGGGCGACAAGGTCTCGGCGATCCGCGCCATGAAGGAGGCCGGCGTGCCGTGCGTACCGGGCTCCGACGGGCCGCTCGGCGAAGACAATGACGAGAACATCCGCCTCGCGCGTGACATCGGTTACCCGGTGATCATCAAGGCGGCAGCCGGTGGCGGCGGACGCGGCATGCGCGTCGTACACGCGGAAGCTTCACTCGTCGCGGCGATCACCGTCACCAAGGCCGAGGCACGGGCGGGCTTCGGTGACGACACCGTCTACATGGAGAAATTCCTCGAGCAGCCGCGGCATATCGAGATCCAGGTCATTGCGGACGGCCAGGGCAATGCCGTCCACCTTGGAGAGCGCGACTGTTCGATGCAGCGCCGCCACCAAAAAGTCATCGAGGAAGCACCTGCCCCGGGCATCACGGATGAGCAGCGGAAAGCCATTGGCGAGCGCTGTGTCAACGCGTGCCTCGAACTCGGCTATCGCAGTGCCGGCACCTTCGAGTTTCTGTACGAGAACGGCGAATTCTTCTTCATCGAGATGAACACGCGCGTTCAGGTCGAGCATCCGGTGACCGAGATGATCACCGGCATCGACATCGTTCGCGAACAGCTCATGATCGCGGCCGGCGAGAAGCTCAGCTTCGGTCAGGACGATGTGCAGATTCAGGGGCACGCCATCGAGTGCCGCATCAACGCCGAGGACCCGAAGACCTTCATGCCGTCGCCGGGAATGATCTCGCTGGCACACATGCCGGGTGGCCCCGGTATCCGCGTCGATTCACACATCTACTCCGGGTACAACGTACCGCCTTTCTATGACTCGATGATCGGCAAGCTCATCGCGCATGCTCAGGATCGCGACGCCGCGATCGGTCGGATGCGCAATGCTCTGAGCGAGGTGGTCATCGAGGGCATCCGGACCAACGTGCCGCTGCATCAGGAGATCTTCCAGCACGCGGCATTCCAGGCCGGCGGCACGGACATCCACTACCTCGAGAAGCGGCTGGGGCTGGCGTAACCGATTGGCGGCGACCGCGACTCAGGAACACCCCGTAGGAGCCCGCCTTGCGGGCGAGTTCGGATCGTCGTCCGACATCGATTGGCTTCTCCCCATCGGGATCGAAGTGATTCCTGCCATTGCGACGGATTGGATCGGGGATCGCCCGCAAGGCGGGCTCCTACGGTGAAATTCATGGTCCGGGGCGATCGCGCATGCCAACAGGCTTGAGATGAACTGGCAGCAATTCGTCATGGAACTCAGGATGCACGATGCCAGCCAGGTCGAAGAGATACTGCTGCGCCACGGCGCCCATTCGGTCACTCTGACCGACGCTGGCGACAAGCCCGTGCTCGAACCGGCCCCGGGCGAAACCCCGCTCTGGGGCGACACGGCCATCACCGGCTTATTCGACGATGGCACAAACTTTGACGCGCTCCGTGACGATCTGAGCACGGAACTCGGTGCCCTGCCCGCGCACCGCGTCGAGCCGTTGGAAGATCGCGCCTGGGAACGGGAGTGGCTAAAGGACTTCGGCCCGATGCAGTTCGGTGAGCACCTGTGGATCTGCCCCGGCGACTCCGCGGCGCCCGACGGCGCCGTTGCGGTCCGGTTGGACCCCGGCCTCGCGTTCGGAACCGGAACTCACCCGACGACGGCGCTATGCCTCGAATGGCTCGACGGTGTCGAGACCGAGGGCAAACGCCTGCTCGACTACGGCTGCGGCTCCGGCGTGCTCGCGATCGCCGGCTTGAAGCTCGGCTGCCGGGAGGCGGTCGGAATGGACATCGATCCGCAGGCGGTGACGGCGACTCGGGAGAACGCCGCCAACAACGGGATCGGCGCGGAACTGCAGGTCGTCGCTCAGGATTTCGGTATTGAGGGGCGCTTCGAGCTTCTCGTCGCCAACATTCTGGCCGGTCCGCTTGCCAGCTTGAGCGAATCTCTCGTGACGCGACTCAGTTCCGGTGGCGAAATTGCGCTGTCAGGCATACTCTCGGGACAAATCGACGAGGTCCGGGCCGCGTATGCCCCCTGGATCGCGTTCGAGGAGCCGGTCATGCGATCGCAGGGCACCCAGAACTGGGTCCTGCTCCGCGGCACACGGAGAGCGGATTGAACGCTCCGCGGTCGTGAAACGGCTCAACGGTAAACGGAGAGACGGTTAGACGATGTACACCCAGTGCCCCGATTGTGCGACCTCGTTTCGCGTTACGGCCGAAGTGCTCAAGCAGGCCGCTGGCAAGGTCCGCTGCGGCGGCTGTGGTAACGCGTTCAACGCGCTCGCCTACCTCTCCGAGTCCAAGCCCGAATCGAAATCCGCTCCCGAACCCGGCGAGGCGCTGCCGGAACTCAAGCCCGATCCCTACGAGGGCGGGTCGGAGGACGCGCCGCCCGCCGCCATATCGCCCGAACAAAGTGCAGCGCTGCTGAAGACACTGGACGAACTGGCCGGCGACGACATCCGGCTGGAAGACACGGGCATCGAGTGGCGGCTGATGGCGGAAGAGGAAGACGCCGGAAGCGCGGCAACTGCGACGGCGTCTGCCGGCGACCAGAACGTCGATGAGATGCTCGACGCATCGCCGACACCCGTCGACCAGTTTCTCACCCAGACACCGAACGAGGTCGAAGCCGGCGAGGTCTTCGACGCGCCGGACGCCGTTGCGGACGACATCGAGATCATCGGTGAGGCAGAAGCGCCACAGGACGAAGTCCTGCGCTTCGACGACAACACGGGCCTGCCGGACGACTTCGACTTCGACTCGGTCTCGGAACCCGAAGCTCCCGCACCGCAGGCGCCGCCCGAGCCAGTAGAGCCCGAACCGCACCCACAGGTGGACCTTGCGCTTGGCGATCCCGACGAGTGGGGTGAGTTGCTAAGCGAGGCAGTCATCGAGCCTGAAACCGGGTCCGACGACGGTCCGTCGATCATCGAGGAACTCGAGGCGCTGGAGGCCGAGATTTCGACAGACGCTGAGCCGGCACCGGCCGAGGCGCCAGCGAAATCGGACGCACCGCTCGATATCGATACGCAGTTCGATCTGCAGGCCGAAGCGCTTGGCCTCGACTTCGATCCGCCCGAAACTCCGGATCAAGCGGCGCATGAAACGGCCGACTCGGCCGCTGAAGATTCCGAGGCAACGCCGACGGAACCGGACCCGACCGAGACCTCCATCGAAGACGACCTGATCGCCGCCGCTTTCGAAGCGGAGCAGGCGGCAGCGGCCGCACTGGAAGCATCGGGCCTGCAACTATCGCTCGACGACGAGGACGACGAAGAGTCGATCATTGACGATCTCTCGGCGCTCGACGACGAGCCGTCGATCGAAGAAGAACTGGCCGCGCTGGACGGTTCCGCGGCGGCCGAGGATTACGATCCATTTGCGGACGACGAACCGTCGATCGCGGACGAGCTGATCGGCCGCGACGCGGTCCACGCTTCCGAGACGCCTGAGACCGAAGAGGAATTTCCGGACTCCACGGGCGCGCTCGAGTTCGAGCTGGCCGAGGCCGCCGCCGCCGCCGAGAAAGCCGAAGTTGCGGAAGTCGCCAGTGAGGCCGCGGCGGAAGAAGCATCCGTCGACGAAGCGAGCGAAGACGATATTGAAGCCGCCGCGCTCGATACTGGCGATGAGACGCCGGAGCCCGAGGAAGACGACATTGCCGCGGAACTCGCGCTGCTCGACGATGACGAAGCGGTCGAACCGGAGCTCTCTCTCGACGATGATGCGGCTTTGACGGAAGACCTCGCCGAGGCCGCGGAAGCCGCCGATCACGACGTTCCGGAGCAATCCGAAGAAGAACAGACGATCAACGCCATGATCGATGAAGACCTGATGCGTCTGGCGATCGAAGATGAGGACGGATTCGCATCGACGATCGTGTTCGAGAAGCAAGCGAAGAGCGGCAAAAAGGTAGAGACCGAACCCGCGGCGAAGAAGGAAAGCAGTAAAAAACCCAAGTCAGCGAAGGCTGACGAGGAAGCCGACCTCGAGACTGAATCGGATATCGAGGCGGCCACAGAGACGCCGGCCGATGCCGAAGACGAGCCCGTCGAAGCAATCATCATGGAAGGCTCATTCGCGCGAACCGCGGAAGAGCAGCAGCGCATCGAGGAATCGACCGACGAGGAAACCGGCAAGCCAGCCTTCCTCGCCGCGTCCGACGACGATGGGGAGCGCGGCTCCGGCGGCTCCCTTGGGCGCCGGGTCGCCATGATCGGCGGCACCGTCGCTCTCCTGCTCGGCCTGGGCGGGCAGTTCGTTCACCAGTCGCGTGCCGAGCTTGCGACGATCCCGGCGGTCAACAATGTCATCGGCCCGATCTACCGCGCGCTGGGCATGCCGATCACGCCAGAGTGGGACGTGTCCGCCTGGCGCTTCGAAGTAACCCGCGGCAGCACCGGCGACTTCGCCGCGCAGGTCGACGAGGTCATCGAAGGCACGGAGGAACCGACTCAAGCCGACGTTGCAGACGATTCCACCGAAGGCGAAGAGGCTGCCGCCGAGGACGAGGTCGCCGAGGCATCCGGGCCGGAGACGCTCACGATCTACTCCCGGATCGGCAACGAGTCCTCCCAGTCCCTGCCCTACCCACTGGTCAGCGTATCGCTGACCGACCGCTTCGAGGAAACGATCGGCAACGTCGTCCTGGAGCCCGCCGAGTACCTGACCGGCAACTTCGATCCACGACGCCTCGTCCCCGCGGGCGAAACCTTCGACGCCGTGATCTCGATAGAGTCCCCGTCGATGGAAGCCACCGGCTTCAAGCTCAACGTCTGCTACCGCCAGGACGGCGGCTTGCTGCGCTGCGCTATCGAAGACTTCAAGTAGGAGCGGCTTCCAGCCGCGATTTATTTCTGCTGTTCGGCGATGCCACAAAAAATCGCGGCTGGAAGCCGCTCCTACGGGGGTTGCGAATGGCCCAGGGCCGATACGTTAGAATGCCGCGATGCAGCAGCCGCTACTCCAACCGCTGAAGATCGGGCCTTACGAATTGCCGAGCCCGTTCGTGCTTGCGCCGATGGCCGGCGTGACCGACAAACCGTTCCGTGCCCTGTGCCGGCGATTCGGAGCGGGCATGACGACGTCGGAAATGACCACGGCGGACACCAGCCTGTGGCAGACGGCCAAATCGCGGCGGCGGCTCGATCTGGACCTGGGTGCCGAACCGGTCGCGGTCCAGATCGCGGGCTCCGAGCCGGACCAGCTCGCACTCGCAGCCCGGGCCTGCGTCGATCGCGGTGCACAAATCATCGACATCAACATGGGCTGTCCGGCGAAGAAGGTCTGCAAGAAGCTCGCGGGCTCGGCGCTGATGAAGGACGAGAAGCTCGTCGCCGAGATTCTCAATGCGGTGGTCGCTGCCGTCGACGTGCCGGTGACCCTCAAGACCCGTACCGGCTGGGACCCGGAGCACCGCAATGGTGCGGCGATCGCCCGCATCGCAGAAGACGCTGGCGTCGTCTCGCTTGTCGTACATGGTCGAACGCGCGCATGTAAATACCGGGGATCCGCCGAGTACGAGACGATTGCGCAGATTAAGGAAACTGTGTCGATTCCTGTGATTGCCAACGGGGATATTTCGTCGTTTGCGAAGTCGCTTGAAGTTATTCGCCTAACTAATGTCGACGGCTTGATGATCGGAAGAGCGGCGCAGGGACGCCCCTGGATCTTTCAACAACTTAACGATGCACTTTGCGGCAATGCAAAACGCGCGCCGCTAGCAAAAGAAAATCTGCGTGATATTATTCTCGGCCACTTGAGCGAACTGCACCGATTTTATGGGGAAGAAACGGGCGTTCGAGTGGCGCGCAAACACCTGACCTGGTATTGCGAACACCTCGCAAGCGCAGACGAATTTCGTTACCAGGTTGTGCGTGTTGATAGTGCTTCAGAACAAAAAAGACTGTTAGAGGACTACTTCTCTCGGCCGGACGGGGGTGTTCTCAAGGCGGCGTAATCGTTCCGAAGCGGGGAGAGGGGCCCGGACGGAGTCCGCGGGCCAAAAGTTTCAGGACAATATAGCGTGGCCAATAAGAAAGCGAAGAACGGGGCGGCCCTAAAACCAGCCAAGAGCAAAAAACCACTCTGCCAGCATACCGAAGACGCACTGCACAGCTATTTCGCCAGCTTGAACGGCGAACGGCCGGGCGATCTTTACGATCTTGTCATGGGCGAGGTGGAACGCCCGCTTTTCCAGGCCGTCATGGACTATACCGACGGCAATCAGTCGCAGGCTGCGGGCATCCTCGGCATCAACCGGGGCACGCTCAGGAAGAAGCTCAAGAACTACGCCATTATCCATTGAGTGCGCGGGCGCTTGGGCCTTAGCGCACTCGAGAGTCATCCGACCCAGTAAAGGACCTCCATGTTTGAAGTGCGCCGCGCGATCGTCAGCGTGTCTGACAAGAGCGATCTGACCCCGTTCGTTCAGTCCCTCGCCAAATCCGGCATTGAAATTCTCTCCACCGGCGGCACCGCGCGTACCCTCCGCGAGGCCGGCATCGACGTCGTCGACGTCGCCGAGAAAACCGGCTTTCCCGAGATCATGGATGGCCGGGTCAAGACGCTTCACCCGACGATCCACGGCGGCCTGCTGGGTCGCCGCGGTACCGACGAAAGTGTCATGGACGAGCACGGCATCGAGCCGATCGATCTGCTCGTTGTCAATCTATACCCGTTCGAGCAGACGATCGCCCGCGACGATGCCACGATCGACGACGCGATCGAGAACATCGATATCGGCGGGCCGGCGATGATCCGGGCGGCCTCGAAGAACCACGATGGCGTTGCCGTGGTCGTGGATCCGAGCGACTACGACACGGTCCTCGAGCATCTCGACAAAGACACGCTTACGCTCGAGGAACGCCGGAGGCTGGCCGCCAAAGCCTATGCGCACACCGCGGCCTACGACACGGCGATTACGAGTTACCTGTCCGGCTCACTCGGCGACGAGCCGCTGGGCGAGCGCTTCCTGCACGCCGGACGCCTCGTCGAGCGGATGCGCTACGGCGAAAACCCACACCAAAGTGCCGCCTTCTACGTGGACGGCCAGCCACCGAAGGGCTCGCTCGCGACCGCGAAACAGCTGCAGGGCAAAGCGCTGTCCTACAACAACATTGCCGACGCCGATGCGGCTCTTGAATGCGTCAAGCAGTTCGAGGAGCCAGCCTGCGTCATCGTCAAGCACGCCAATCCCTGTGGTGTGGCAGTCGCCGGCCGCATCGTCGAGGCCTATGACATGGCATTCAAGACCGACCCGACGTCGGCCTTCGGCGGCATCATCGCGTTCAACCGGCCGCTCGACGCCGAGACGGCGAACGCGATCATCGAGCGCCAGTTCGTCGAGGTCATCGTCGCACCCGCTGTCGAGCCCGCAGCGGCTGAAGTGACCTCGGCGAAGAAGAATGTCCGCGTACTCGAGACGGGGGACTGGGGCGAACCTGCGGCCGGCTTCGACTTCAAGAAGGTGGGCGGCGGCCTGCTGGTGCAGACGTCCGATATGGGCCGGGTGACGGAGGCAGACCTCAAGGTCGTCACCGACAAGGCGCCGACCCCCGAACAGATTCGCGACATGCTGTTTGCCTGGACGGTCGTCAAGTACGTGAAGTCCAATGCCATCATCTTCTGCAAGGATCTAATGACCGTCGGCATCGGGGCGGGCCAGATGAGCCGCGTCTACTCGACGAAGATCGCCGCGATCAAGGCGGCTGACGAAAATCTGGACGTAACCGGCTCTGTAATGGCGTCCGATGCCTTCTTCCCCTTCCGCGATGGCATCGACGCCGCCGCAGAAACCGGCATCGGCGCGATCATCCAGCCCGGCGGTTCGATGAGGGATGACGAAGTGATCCAGGCCGCCAACGAGCACGGATTGGCCATGGTATTCACGGGAATGCGGCACTTCCGGCACTAGTCGTCCGTGCCGCGGTGGCGTCCGCTCTGGACTGATGCTTCATGCAACCCGACTTCTACAAGGTAGCGACACTCGGCGAAGGATTTTTGGCGACGACGGCGAGACCGCGCGCCGGCGAGTGGGCGGCTGAGGAATTCCGCGCGTTCGCGGATGCGGGCATTCGCCGGATCGTCTCGCTGCTCGAGGATCACGAGAGCCGGGAACTCGGGCTGTCGGAAGAAGCCCGGTTCTGCGACGAAGCGGGCATCGCCTTCTCCGCTCTCCCTTTGCCGGACCGTAGCGTCCCGACGGACAGCGGCGCGGTTTTCGAATTCGCCCGCGATATTCATCAGCGCTGCGCGACGGGCGAGAGCACGGCGATCCATTGTCGCGCAGGCATTGGCCGCTCGAGCCTGATTGCTACAACCGTACTGCTACACACTGGCCGCAGTGTCCCTGAGGCATTGAGCGCTATCTCCAGGGCACGCGGTCTTGAGGTTCCCGACACCGAAGAGCAGCGCCAATGGCTCCTCGACTACGCAGCACGACATCACGCATCAAGCTAGTATCTCGCCTATGAAAGTACTCATTATCGGAAGCGGCGGCCGCGAACATGCGCTCGCCTGGAAGTGCGCGCAGACCGCCGATGAGGTCCTCGTCGCGCCGGGCAATGCTGGCACGGCTCGCGAGCCCAAAGTCCGCAACGTCCCCGTGGATGCCGATGACATCCACGCGCTGATGGCGCTTGCCCAGGCCGAGAGTGTCGATCTGACGATTGTCGGTCCCGAGGCGCCACTGGTTGTCGGCATCGTCGACCGCTTCACGGAGGCCGGCCTGCCGTGCTTCGGACCGAACGCTGCGGCCGCGCAACTGGAGGGGTCCAAGGCTTTCACCAAGGATTTCCTCGCGCGACATGACATCCCGACCGCTGCCTACCAGAACTTTGCCGATCTCGACGAGGCGCTGACGTACATCCGCGCACAGGGCGCGCCCATCGTGATCAAGGCGGACGGGCTGGCGGCCGGCAAAGGCGTGATCGTGGCGCACACGCTGGAAGAAGCGGAACAGGCGGCGAGCGACATGCTCGCCGGCAACAAATTCGGCGATGCTGGCGCACGCATCGTCGTCGAGGAGTTTCTCGACGGAGAGGAAGCCAGCTTCATCGTCATCACCGACGGCACCGCGATCCTCCCACTCGCGACCTCGCAGGACCACAAGGCGCGCGACGAGGGCGACGTCGGTCCGAACACGGGCGGCATGGGCGCCTATTCGCCGGCGCCGGTCGTGACCCCCGAGATCGAAGCCCGGATCATGGACGACGTCATCCGGCCGACACTCCACGGTATGCGTAAGGACGGTGCGCCCTACCTCGGCTTCTTGTACGCGGGCTTGATGATCATGGCAGACGGCACGCCGAAGGTTATTGAGTTCAACTGCCGCATGGGCGATCCCGAGACGCAGCCGGTCATGGCGAGACTCCGGTCCGATCTGGTCGCAATCTGCAATGCCACGCTCAACGGTTCGCTGGACGGTGAAGTTGCGGAATGGGATGAGCGTGCGGCGCTGGGCGTCGTGATGGCCGCGGGCGGCTATCCGGAAAGCTATGCCAAGGGCAGCAGAATCGCGGGTCTGGACGATGCCGACGGCGAGTCGCAGAAAGTTTTCCATGCCGGCACCGCCGACAACGGTGATGGCGTCGTCACCAGCGGCGGCCGCGTGCTGTGCGTCGTCGGTCTGGGCGGCAGCGTCGCGGAAGCGGCCGGCAAGGCTTATGACTCAGTCGCAAAGATCTGCTGGGACGGCGTGTATTTCCGCCGCGACATCGGCCATCGCGCCATCGCGCGCGAGAACGTGGCCGACTAAGACCGATGTTTACCACGGCGGAAGCCAGCAAAGCGATTCGCGATACCGTGAAGGCGCTGTCGACGGAGTCTGTCGGATTCCAGCAGGCCGTGGGCCGCGTCCTGCATCAGGACGTCGTTGCCGAACGCGATCAGCCCCCATTCGATCGGGTGATGATGGATGGCATCGCGATCCGGCATTCGGAGTTCGCTCTGGGTACGCGGACCTTTGGCGTGCAATCGACACAGCATGCGGGCGACGAACGCCAGTCCCTCGAAGCGGGCCACGCAATCGAAATCATGACGGGTGCATCGCTGCCCGAGGGCGCCGACTGCATCATTCCCGTCGAGCGCATTATCGTGAACGAACTGGGCGCGCACGTCAGCGCCAACTACGAAGCCGGCGAAAGGCAGTTCATCCACGCTCGCGGCTCCGATCATGCGAAGGGCGCCGAGTTGCTGGCTCGCGGCAAGCGCATTGCTGCCGCTGATATCGCGGTGATCGCCTCCGCGGGGCTGGCCGAGGTCGCTGTATCTGCCGACCCCGTGATCCGGGTGATCTCGACCGGCAATGAATTGGTTGCTCCTGGCGAGCCGATCGCCGAACACCAGATTCGAATGTCCAACGGCCCGGCTGTTGTCGCGCTGCTGGCCGACAACGGATTCACGGACTCAGCCCACGAGCACATCGCGGACGATCCGGCGACGCTCGAACAACGCATCGGCGAGCATCTGACCGCGTCGGACGTCCTCGTCCTGAGCGGCGGCGTGTCGATGGGCAAGGCGGACTATGTGCCGGAGGTTCTCACCGCTCTTGGTGTGACCGTGCACTTCCACGGCATCAGCCAGCGCCCGGGCCGGCCGATGTGGTTCGGCACAGGGCCGGACGGACAGGCCGTGTTCGCCCTGCCCGGCAATCCGGTATCGACGCTGGTCTGTTGCCGGCAATACGTTGTGCCGGCAATCCGGCTGATGCAGGGCGAACCTACGTCGCCGCCGATCTTCGTGTCGCTTGTCGAGCCCGTCGAGTTCCCACCGCAACTTACGTGCTTCCTGCCAGTGAAGCTGAGCTCGAATACGGGCGGCCAACTGCTCGCCATGCCCATCCGCACGAACACGTCCGGCGACTTCGCGGCGCTGTCAAAGACCGACGGCTACATTGAATTGCCGCTGGAGGAATCCGAATTCCCGGCCGGCACGATCGCAACCCTGCATCGCTGGCGGATGTAGTTGCTTACTGAGGGTGACTGCGCGCGCTGCCTCCAGTACACCTTTCAAACTCCAGACACCGCACGAGCACTGCCAGTGCAAGGTGCTCCACAACTTCTATACTGAAATTGACCGGACACCAGGCGGCCAATTTGGGGAGTGCCATGGATACGCAAGGCCGGATTACTCAGTCGCAGGAGTACGAAACGCTTCGAGAAGAACTGAATCAGTCGAAGCGGTATGTGTTTGAGCGCCCTTTGGCGATCTTCGGTGTCGGTGTCGCATTGATGACGACGGACGCTGACGGATACCGTGCCGTACTGGCCGCATTCGTCGGCAGCATACTTCTGTTCAATTACTGGTTCACGGTAAACAGACTGATGAGCTCGGCGAGAATCGTTGCGTACATCTACGCCGTATTGGAAGGCGACGCCCCTTGGCGAGGATGGGAAACGAGTCTTCGCGAATACCGGATCTGGCTCTCGACCGAGCCCAGAGCGAAGGCAATCGTTGATGCTGATCTGGAGCGTGACGGTTCCGCGATACCCGACGCACTGATGTTCTATCAGCCGATCTACCTGATGCACATTGTCTTACTGGCGTTTTCCGTGGTCGCTTGCGCGATATTCGCGGTCGCCTGCTCGAATGTTTTCAATTGGGCTGCATTCGTTTCGATTGCTGTGTTGGCTGGTGTGTTTGCGAACTACTGCTATCGCTGGACGCCACAAAAGATGCGATCCCTGATCGAGCGCAATGTCATCATTTGGAATTATGCGCTTGGCCTGAAGAAGGTGCCGCCACCGGCTGACTGATGCAGTGGGTGCGGCAACATCGACGCACCGGCACGACTACGTGTACCGCCGAACTTGCGTGCCCTATTTCCGGCACCTACGCTAGTTGCCATGAACGTTGCCAGGCCCAATCAATGAAACGTCCTGGTGCAACAATCGCACTCGCCGCCCTGCTGTTGACCGCGGCCTGCACCTCCGAAGCCGACAGGACCGTGGAACTGCGGGTCCTGAGCAGCGATCCGGCTGTCATCGCCCGGACCGATGAAGTTCTGCTGTCGAGATTCGGCATGTTCAATTCCGCCATGTTCCGCCCGGTCGCGTCGGAAATCGACGGCTCCAGACTTACCTACACTTTTCCCGGCGAGACTCCGGATGGAACGACGATCGCGAACCTCGCCGAGTGGACGGGGCTGATTACTCTGACGCTGGAGGGTGCTTCGGACCCGATCATCTCCAGTGCCGATATCGAATCCATCGATTCCCGCTACGACGACTCGGGAAACAAGCTGTTCTCCTTCGTGCTTACGCCTGACGCAGGCGAGCGAATGTTGCAGACGACAAGTGACAACCTCGGCAGGCGCATCATTCTGAAGATGGACGACACAGTCCTGACGGATGCGACGATCCGGGGCGTCTTCGCCCGGCAGTTTCAGCTAACCGGAACCGATCTTCAGAACTTCGACAGAATCTACGCGGCTATTCGATTCGGCCCGCTTCCGGCTCAGGTCGAAGTCGTTTCGTTCCAGACCAGTGCCCGGCCCGATTGAATCCACGGAGCAGCCAGATGGACATTCATCAGATCAAGAATCGCCTCCAGTCGAAGTCGGTGTTTCTTTCCGAGGACTCGATCGGCGGGAAACCGACCGTCATCGGCTACGACAAGCAGTTCCGATGGAGTTGGTTCGCTACGCAGCTAAACACTTTCGTCGTCGCAGTCGATTTCGGCGACGAGACGGTAACGGTGGATTCCATCGAGAACGTCCTTACCGAATCCTTCGCGTACGCGAAGCAGAACTACCGCGGCTGGCCGCGAGGATTCCAATCGGCGCTCGGGTCGATTGTCATCGCTATCTCATCGAGCATCGATGACGAAGCAGCCGCATACTGTCGCGAACTGAAATCGGGCAAGAAGTGGGCAGGCTTCTCGGTTCCGGTCGCCGTCGACGCCGGGTCCGGTCAGGTGCACGTGTTCGAGAAGCGGCCGATGTGGGGAAGTATCTACTACCCCTACTTCAAGCAGACGATCGACGAGCTGACGCACTGAGTCTTGTTTGGCCGGTCGCGCGGTCACCCGAATCAGTGCGGATCTGTCCATCGATACTGGCAATCCGGTCAGATCGACCCTATACCATCTGAATGAAACAACTATCTGTTCTCATCGTACTCTGCCTGATGGCGTTCGATGCATTCGGCTGCACGTTTCTCCCTCGGGAAGCGACGGCCCATCCGGCCGACCTGGTTTACGGCGCCAATGCGGTCGTGCTGGCGGAGGCCGTGTCATACGCCGATAAAGAAGGCGACTATGCAACGTTCACGTTTGACGTCGCGGAAGTTCTGTACGGACGGTCCGACGACACCATCGATCTTCGCGGCTACGTTCGTCGTCAAAGGCTCGGAGACGCGGAGGACTACGATGCCCATCGTGCACCGGAATTCTGGGCCTATTCGTTGGGGAACTCGCAGTCCAACACGATGTGCGGTGTGCATGGAATCTTCGAAGTCGGTGAGCAGTACCTGTTGATCCTCGGCACTCCCCACCTGAAGGCCTTCGAGAATATTCGCACCGAGGAAGACCTTTGGTTGCAGGTGATTCGCCGTATCGTCTCTGACGTATCCTAGAGATTCGGCGATTGCGGCCGATACACTTTTCACTCCAGTAGATCTTCGCACACGGGTGAGCAAGGGCATGAGGCGACCATATGTCTCGCTGCCTCGTTCAGCCGCACTGACCTCTGGCGATTTCACGGGTACCCGCAGGCCCGCCAGAGCACGGTAGTCGCGGGCTGTGACGGGCGTGCTTGCGCGAAGTGAGCGGCGCGCTTTATGCTCTGTTCCGCAAATGTCGATAGAAATCGAACGAGGGAGCAGTCATGGAGAACCTGGAACCACCCGTATCGAGTGGCACCGCGATGGCCGAACCGGCACCGACCCTGAAACATTCTGGCGTCGGTATTGCGTCGTTCGTGTTGGCGCTTCTGGCAACGGTCTCTTTCGTCTTCATCTTTTTCTATGCCGGCTACAAGGAATCCACGCAGCGCTACGGCATGAGCGAGGGCGAAGCGATATTCGTCGGACTCGTCGCGATTATTTGTTGCGTCTTGCTTCTCGTTGGCCTGATCCTCGGCATCGTCGGGCTGTTCCAGGACGACAGGCGCCGAGTCCTGGCCGGGTTCGGCGTCGGCATAAACGCCGTGATGGGGGCACTGATCACCTTCGTGCTTTGGTACGGTTTGACCCAGGTCTGACCCGCCGCGCAGCCGATCCGGTCCCGGGGTCGGTCGAATCCCGGCCGACACCGAAAGCGGTACAGAGCCAGTCGGCCAGTTGTGGATCGGTGGTGATCGTCCTTGCAGAATGACGCCGACCTCGGGCAGCACCTGCGGACGGTTTCCGGATCGTTCCGATCGGTACGGGCCACCGCCTGGTCACTCGCTTTCGTGTTCGCCGCGATATTTTTGCTGCTCGGCTTTGGTGATGAAGAATGGAGCGTCCTGATCGGACGCTTGCCGGGTCTTGTTCTGATCTGGCTAGTGGCGATTCTCGTCATTCGCTGGGTCGTCCACCTGATGCGGGTGAGCGTCTTCACTGGTGGCCTCGCCGGCCGAAGCTTTTGGGGCGTTCGCAGACGGATTTCATGGAAAGACATCGCGGATTTTCGGTATGACAATTCCGGCGGCCTGGCGAACATGGTCATAGTTGGAAATGATGGCAAGGAAATATGGATGCTTGCCGAGATCGGTGAGCGCGAGGAGTTTCAGCAAGCCGTGGCACCGTACTTTGACTGGCGAGGATTTTTGGCTCGTGACGACGGCTACCGGGAGGACTAGACAAGCACGCGCGTGGTTCGCGTGGTGCCGCGTTGGAGGGCCATCATGATCGGTGCATTCTTCAGTTTCATCGTGCTCTTCAGCGCCATCAAGCTCGTCGAACGGGGCCGGGACGATCTCGACAACTTCGTCGTGGCGACGGTGGTCGTCATTCCGATCCTTGTCGCGATACTGATTCGTGTGCTTGTCGGGATTCTGTACCCGGAACCGCTGCTGCTTGCCATCCTGCCGCCGGTCGCACTTATCGCCCTGACGTTCGGATTATTGTGGAAGCATCTCGAGATCCATGCGGGGCGCGCAGTCGGCTACACCGTCCTCGTCCTTGTCGTGAACGAAGCGCTCGCGCTGTTGCTGGCCTAATTGCAGGGCCGCGGAAGCCACCATGCTGAAGACAATTGCCATCGCCTACATCGCGACTTCCGCGATTGCGACATTCGTGACGGCCCGATCCGCCCACTTCGACCGCACGCAGAAGTTGTTCCAAGCGGGGGTCATCTGGCTGCTGCCGGTCGTCGGCTCGGTCGTCATTCTCGTTTTCCACACTGTCGTCCATAGGAACATGACGACACGAGCGCAACCCGACCGGCCGAACCCGAACAGCAAGCATATCCTCGCCGACCACACGGACCACGATTGACAGAGGTGCCGACATGGAACGATTGTTTATCTACGGCTCGCTGCAGCCGGGCGGGCCTAACGAGCATATCCTCGCGGACGTCGAAGGCGACTGGCAGCCCGCAGTCCTGAACGGCCGCCTCGTAGAGGCTGGTTGGGGTGCCAGCATTGGCTACCCCGCTCTCGTGATAGACGATGACGGCGGCGAGATTCACGGCTACCTGCTCTCGTCGACCCAGCTCTCTGACCTCTGGGCCCGGCTCGATGACTTCGAAGGCGAGGAGTACGAGCGAGTTAGCGCCGTGGTGATGCTCCGCGGAGGCGAGCGCGTCCGGGCCTCGGTCTATGCACTGCGGGAGAATTGACGGCGGCCGGCCACGGCAAGTCATTTGACCGCCTTGCGCTCGCGAAGCGACCGGCCGTATGCTCCGAGGTCGATCTCGAGCGACCGAAACAACCGCAAGGAGAAGTATCCGTGCCGAAACCCGTCTTCGCGCTGAACCTGTTCAACGTTTCCGACAAGGACGAGTATCTGGCCTATGCGAGGCGCTCTGCTGAAGAGGTTCGAACCCACGGCGGGCGCGTTGTCGCACTCGGGAAGTTCCGCGAGGCTGCGGTCGGCGACATCGAACCGCGCAAGGTCTTGATCCTCGTCGAGTGGGAATCGAGGGACGCTTTCGAGAACTACAACAGCGATCCCGCCCTCGCCGACCTGCACCCGCATCGGGTCAACGGCACCACCGACTACGTCTGGCACCTGTTCGACAAACTCGAGGATCTTCGGCCGATCCTGAAGGTCGAGGATTGAGTCGCGAATGCGCCGTCAATGAGGAACCTGCCGTAGAGATTCGACTGAGCAAACGGGAACGCGCAAGGCTGCTGGGGGATCTTTGTGTGATCCTGGGTGTTTGCCTGCCCCAGGAAGGCTATGACGCCCTGCTGGACGATCCGCCCGCGGACCTTGCTGATTTCGTAGACGCTGTCTTTCGGCACGAAGGCATGGACCCGGAGACGGCCGACCTGCGCCTGAAACGTCAAGTCCGGGACATGATCGTCGCGGCCGCTGGTCGGACCGGCAGCGACGGCGCCACACAGCCGAGTATTTGAGGCCGTGGCCTGGATCGCCCTCGTCGTGTTCGGCATCCCGCTGATCTACATGCTGGCCCAACACGGCGATGGCAAGCGAAGTCGCGAGCGTCAGCTTAGGCGCATACAACAAAGGCTCGCGGAGAAGGAAGGCAAAGTCGAGGCCGAAACGTCTGAGCGCGAGCCAGACTAAAGGCAGCGCATGACAGGGATGCCTGTATTGGACAATCGCGATGGCGGCGCAAGCAATTGGTGCAACGCGCGGCCGGAACTTACTCATTCCGCGTCAGCGACAGGAGCTTTTTGGTGAAAGAGGCGGACATACAAGACATCGTGGACGGCGCAATCACCTTCAATTTCGGCGACAGCGAGGCGTTGAGCGATGAACTGCTGCGACTCGTGCGGTCCGGCAAGAAGACCGCCACCTGCGAAGCGCTGCGGGCCTTCGAGGCCGGGCAGGAGGACATGCCGGTCGTCGGCCGGCGCGACGTAGCTCTCAATTGGGACGGCTCGCCTGCCCTTCTTCTTGAGACCGTCGAAGTTACGCCGATGCGCTTCTGCGATGTCGAAGAGGACTTTGCGCTGGCTGAAGGCGAGAACGAGACGCTGGCAGGCTGGCGCCGCGACCACCAAGCGTACTTCGAGCGCACGGGCGGATTCGACGAGGAGATGATCGTCGTCTGCGAACGCTTCAAATTGATCAAAGACCTCGAGGCCTGATGGCCCGTCGCTCGGACTGGCGGACGTTATGGGTGACACGGCACATCCCTTCGATACGACGCTCTCCGCGGGCCTTCGCTTTAGTGTGGAAGTCATCGCCTGGGTCGCAGGCCCCTGGATGGCCTTCACGTGGTCGGTGTGGGCGCTGTTCCCCGTGCTGGCGATACTGGTCGCCTTACCCGCCACGTTTTCCACTCCTGGCGACAAGAACACCATCCTCGTCCCGACACCCGGACCGATCCGCATCTTCATCGAGTTGCTTCTTTACGCCGTCGCCGCGGTCGCACCGTGGTTCGTGTGGCCTGGCTGGCTTGCCATCACGAGCGGCTTGATTGTTGCGCTCTCGATCGCGCTCGGATTTCCGCGCTTCGTATGGCTGGCGCGAGGCGCTCCTCCGGCGATCAGCCACTCTGCCCGGTAGCCGTTCGGTGACTTTCGGCCATACTTGGGGTGAATAATCGGGACGGTGGCCGAGCAGGAATGCGGACATCCGCCCTCGCTGCAATGGGAGCTCAACGTGACACTCGACGATGCTCGGAAACTGGCTCTGGCGCTGCCGTCAAGCAGCGAAGAACCACACCATCATCTCACGTCATTTCGCGTGAACGGCAAGATCTTCGCCACCGCGCCGCCGGAGGAAGAATACCTGCACGTGTTTGTCGACGAAGACCGGCGTGAACTGGCCCTCGCGATGTATCCCGATGCCTGCGAGCCGTTGACGTGGGGAAAGAAGACGGTGGGCGTGCGCGTCCGATTGTCCGTTGCGGACGCAGGCGATGTCGAGGATCTTCTGCACTCTGCATGGGCCCTCAAGGCACCCGCGAAGCTCGTGGACCGCGATAGCTGACTGATGGCTTGTCCGGGAGCAAAGTCGCTCGCCTACGAAGCGACTGGTACGGTGGTCGGCCACGCTATCGTCACCCTCGGTGCCGGCATTTGAGCTTGTCGAAGAAATGTCCCGTGTGCGGAGAGCAGGCCGTCACGCCGCTCGCCGTCATCGCAGCCCTGTTCGACTCCGACAGCCGCTGCTCGGCCTGTGGGAGCGCGGTTACCTTTGGCTCCAATGCGTACGGCGGCTTTGCCGCTTGCGTGATCGTCGGATTTGTATTTGGCTATCTTGTGAGCAACTTCGTCGTCGGTGGCATTGTGGGCCTGATCCTCGTTGCCGCTGGTCTCCGCGTGCCTCTCAAGGCGGATGCAACGGACTCGACAGCTGCCCGGGGCATCTTCCGAAAGCGCGGTAACAATGAGAGCATCGAGAAGGACGACCGGGACCCGGTCGATCGTGGAGAATAGAGGCCCTGTTCGACACCTTCGATGCGCGACACTACCTGCACGTTTGTCACTGAAACATCTTCACGGCC
Source organism: Woeseiaceae bacterium (assembly GCA_965232445.1). Classification (GTDB taxonomy): domain Bacteria; phylum Pseudomonadota; class Gammaproteobacteria; order Steroidobacterales; family Woeseiaceae; genus UBA1847. Next base: position 314,585 of record OZ246973.1, read on the forward strand.
CGCCTTTCCATGAACCTCCTCTTTGTGTGCAGCGAGAACCGTCTACGCAGTCCGACGGCGGCGGCCGTGTTCTCGGAGTTCGACGGCGTCGACGCAATCAGCGCCGGCACGAACAAGGACTGCGAGTGTCCGGTAAGCGGCGATCTCATCGATTGGGCCGATGTGGTTCTGGTCATGGAAAAGAGTCACCGCAATAAGATCTCGAAGCGCTTCCGCGAGCTGCTGCGCGACAAGAAGCTTGCCGTGCTCGACATACCGGACGTCTTCGACTTCATGGATCCAGTGTTGATTGCACTGCTTAAGGCGCGCGTACCGAGGTACGTGCGAATACCGTGAGATACTGGGCGACACCGGTGTGAGAAGTAGATGAAACCGTACTACTGGCTGCAGATCGCGATATTCGCTGGCATCGTCGTCGCCGATGCGTTGGGCTACGTCCCGATAACGCAAACGATCTTCCTTCTGCCCTTCATCTGGTTGGCGCTCTGGCTCGGCAAGGAACGCTGGTCGACGATCGGCTTCACACTGCCGAACGGTGCAGGGCGATGGATTGCGATCGGTGCCGCCATCGGCGTGCTGCTCGAAGTATTCGCCGTTTTCGTCACCACCCCTGCGATAAGCCGCCTGTTCGGCGTCGAGCCCGACTACTCGAGCTTTGCCGAGGTCCAGGGCAACCTCACGCTGCTCATCGTGTTCCTCGTGCTCTCATGGGTACTCGCCGCGTTCGGCGAGGAAATCTGCTTTCGCGGCTTCCTGATGAAGCGCCTCGCGCAAGTATTCGGAGAGTCATCGTTCGCGTGGATAGTCAGCCTCGTTCTGGCCAGCGCGCTGTTCGGCTGGGGCCACACGGAGCAAGGCGTGTCCGGCTGGATACAGGAAGGCCTTGCCGGGCTGTGGCTGGGCATTCTGTTCCTGGCCACAGGGCGCAATCTGCTGGTGCCAATCGTGGCTCACGGCGTTTCGAATACGGTCGCTTTCGTCCTCATCTATCTGGGGCGTTACCCGGGTCTCGGATGACGGATATTCGATGTCCCTGACAGCGCTCGAGCTCAGAGTACCGCCGGTCGTCGTCGTGCTGATCGTCGGCGCATCGATGTGGGCCATCGCAAAGCACGTGGCATTTGCGCCTTTCGACTTCCCAGGGAAGACAGTCATCGCGGCGATTGTCGGGCTCACGGGCATCGCGCTCGGCGCATCGGGAGTCATGATCTTTCGCCGAATCCGGACGACAGTACATCCCGGGCACCCGGAGAAAGCCAGCAGCATCGTTGCGGATGGCATCTATCGCGTCAGCAGAAATCCCATGTATCTCGGATTGTTGCTGCTGCTCGCAGGCTGGGCCTTGTTGCTGGGCGATTTCGCGAACATTGCTCTGCTCGCGTTCTTCGTCGTGTACATGAACCAATTCCAGATCAAGCCCGAAGAGCACGCACTCGAGACTAAGTTCGGTGCGGCCTACGTGGACTACAAGTCCGGCGTTCGACGATGGTTGTAGCGCTCGCCATCGCCTCATTGCTCGCGCAGGTCGTCGGACTCGTGGGTGTTGGCTTCATGGTTCATGATCTGATCGGCCTGCCGGAAATATTGTTTCCGCACGGCGACTGGGCGGCGGCCGACCTGCTTCCGCACATCGTCGACACTGTACTGTCGTACTGGCCGTTGTTCACCGTTGCCGCGCTCGGGGCGGTGACCGCAGCGTGGGCGATGACCCGCATGCGGCCCCGCGCAAGTTGGTTTCTCGGCATCTGTCGACTTCTGGGCTGGCTGTGGATTCCGCTACTGCCGATAGGGCCCGTACTTGGCGCGGTGCTGCTGCAAGGTCGACGGGTGGCGCTGTCAGGAAATGCACGCTGACATCCGACCTCTGCTATCGGGCGCTGTCGAGCGCGGCGGTTTTCCAGGTCTATACTGGATAAGATGCATCCCAGCCCGGCACTCCGGGCTCATCGCCCGAGAATTCGAACAAGAGGGGCAATAGATGGCAAACGAATCGGAATCCCGGCGAACGCGCCGCGATCGCGTTGAGCTCAGCGCAGCGGTACTGATCGCCATTGCGGCAGTGCTTACTGCCATAGCCAGCTATCAAAGCAATGCGCTGGACGGAAAGACCCGGGAGTACTTCTCGACGAGCCTGTGGTGGACCAGCATAGCCAACGAAAGCTACAACAGCGCCAACGCGCAAGCAGCGCTGGAGCGAGACTGGTTCATACGATGGGCTATCGAGGATGCGAACGGCACCGGCGCGGCGGCGGGCCTCTGGGCTCTTATGCCACCGACGGTGCGAACGGTCATCGAGCGCTTCAGCGAGAGCGAGATCTACGAACCTATCGACCCGTTCTCGCTGGTCTTCCTGGACGACGGTTGGGAATACACTGAACAAGACGATCAGAGTCTGCGCTGGGCAATCGAATCGCTCGAGTCGAGGCAAATCAATCAGATCGCTGAGCAGGCCGATGATGCAGCGGAGTGTGCGGTGTTCAATGGACTTGTCGCCGACGACGGAGCGGGCTATCTCGACATCGCCGCAGTCGCGTTCGCGATTACGCTGGTGACAGCGGGCCTTGCGTCCCTGCTTCACTCCAGACTGGCGCAGAACGGGGTGCTCGCGGTCGCGATTATCGGCCTGATCCTTGGTTCACTGTTTCTCAGCACGGGATTGGACGAAGGTGCCTCACGGGTCGACGCCGCGGCTGACTTCTTTGCGGACACCGGCGACCCGTCGGCGCTGGTTGGAATCGACTATGCCGATACCTATTGCCCAGCGGATTTGTGAGCATTCCAGTGCTTGAGCTACGGCCAAACTGCGAAGCATGCGACAAGGACCTGCCACCGGAGTCGGCGGAGGCGATGATCTGCACATTCGAATGCACATTCTGTTCGACCTGTGTCAGCGAGAGATTCCGCGGGGTCTGCCCGAACTGCGGCGGCAATTTCGTCCACAGACCCATTCGCCCGCCAGAGCTGCTCGGCAAGTATCCCGCCTCCACGAAGCGCGTGAACAAGGTGCACGATCCTTGACCTCGTCAAGCGCCGCAGGCATGTGGCCGACGACCTGAGACACGACGACTTGCTGCTCAAATACATCGCATTCTGGTTCGTGCTCGCGGTGCTGGCCATTGCAAACGGCGTTCTGCGCGGCAGCACATACGGAGTGCTCGTTTCGGAGCGGACGGCGCATCAGATATCGACGCTGACGGGCGTCCTCCTTACCGGTGTCGCCGTAGGGCTTTTCCATCGCTACCAGCCGACGGCATCTTTGCAACAGGCCTGGTCGATCGGCGCGATCTGGCTGGTATTGACCGTCGCCTTCGAATTCGGATTTGGCCGTTTCGTCGCAGGACATAGCTGGGATCGCCTGGTCGCTGACTACAACCTGCTTGCAGGGCGAGTCTGGCTGCTTTTTCTCGCGTGGATCGTCGCGATGGTGCCACTGTTCCACGTCCTGTCGCGGGACTAGATGGACCAGCTTGCGCGACGCGCATGGCCGGTCGATACTGATTCCACTTCGTCGGACCGGAAATCGACGTGTCAGGCCACAATCTCAGAATCGCAGCGGCAACCCTGATCCTATTCGGCGTTTTTCTTGCGCTGCAGCCGATCTCATACGCGCTTCAGATCGACGACTGCATGGAGCGGGGCGGGAGCTTCGACTATGAGAACAGTCGCTGCGACTTCGACGCCACCCACCCGGCGGGCTCGGCATTCTCTCAGTCCGTCATTTACTTCGGGCTGGCACTCATCTCCATCGCCGGGGGACTGGTGTTGATCCGCGCAGCCTCGATGCGCAGCCGGCAGATCGCAGACGAATTGCGGCCCGACTAGGGCGGCGGGCTCCTGGCTCCGACCGCGCACAACCCCGCAGTTGCCCTTGCCAGCGCAGTGCCGATGCCCGTATCTTGGGAGCGGCGTAAGGTTATGAATCACAATCAAAAGGAACCTTCGATATGAGACAAATCGGCGTTATCCTGGTAATCCTTGGCGCGGGTTCGTTCATCCTGAACATGATGGGGCTCGAATTTACATTGCTGGCGTGGATCGACTCGTGGGGAACGGCCACCGGGACTGGCATTCGCGTCGCAATGATCGTACTTGGCGGCTTCTTGTTCTTCATCGGCAGCCGCGAATAGACCCAGCCGCCTCGGCTCGTTCAACTCTTTCGTCGCCGCAAGGCGTTCGTGCACTCGCTAGCCGGAGTCCGAAATGATCGAAGCCATCCTGAAGCGTTTCGATGACCCGGACGAAGTCACTCACTTCGAGAAAGGGACGTTCGAAACCGTGACCCTCGGTGGCATGACCATCGGCCGCGCGACGTACGAGCCTGGCTGGAAATGGTCGGTGCATGTGGGGCGCGAACTTGGCCAAACGCACTGCTCGGTCGAGCATGTCGGTATGGTCGTCAGCGGCTGTGCAACCGCGGCTTTCGCCGACGGCTCGGTCACCGAGATGAAGGCGGGCGACCTGTTCTACGTTCCGGCGGAGCCCCACGATAGCTGGGTTGTCGGCGACGAGCCCTACGTATCGCTGCACTTCCTCGGCGCCGGCAAGTACGCGAAGTAGCGTAGGGCAGATGGACCGGGGCTACTGGTTGGGCTCGCCAGGCCATCGACGCTTCCCGCCGCAATGCACGGCACCGACCGATGAGTGAGCGGCGACTCCGCTACGCGGCATACGGCTCCAATCTGCACCCCGTTCGACTGATCGCGAGGTTGCCCAGCGCCCGATTGCTCGGTCCTTCCTTCGTACCCGATATCGCATTGCGCTTCGACAAACAGAGCCGCGACGGCTCGGCGAAATGCGGTATCGACTCGGGCGGCGACGGTGTCTATATGGCCGTATTCGAGGTCGGCGAGTCGGAGCGAGCATTGCTTGATCGCATCGAGGGTGTCGGACACGGCTACGAGCCGCTCGACATCGATGTACCCGATTTCGGCCGCTGTTTCACGTACCGGGCGACACCGTCCCATGTGCGTCCGGGACTGCCTGCGTACGACTGGTACCGCGAATACGTGCTACTCGGCTGCCTCCTGCACGGATTTCCGCGCGACTACACGGCGGCGGTGGCCGCCAAGACCGTGACCTACGACCCGGATTCGGCAAGGCGCCGGCAAAACTGGCAGGTCATCGCACGCATGCACGAAACCGGCGCTTGAAATGCGTGGTCGGGTCGTCGAAGATCGAGCGATGCCGAATCGAATCTGCCCGGTCTGCTCGGAAACCTCGATAGATGTGTCGGACTTGCTCGTGTCGAACTCGACCTGCACGAATTGCGGCTCGACCGTCGGCGTCCACTGGCTGTTCGGCGGCTTCTTCTACATCGTCATTTTCATCGTGGCCGGAATCTCCACGCTGCTGGTACTCGCGCGCTTCGGCGTCTTCGCGGCGATTCTCTGGTTCTCGTTCCCGATCGGCGCCATCGGCTACCTGAAGGCACGGTTCTCGCCACTGCAACGCAAGGACTCGCCGCAACTGCCGTAACGACGTTTGCTGGTCACACACACCCGCGATGGCGTACTCTGACTGAGCTGACGTAACCCGGTTCATCCCGGTTACCATGAGCGAGGAACTGACATGACCGCTTGTCCACGATGTCCGGAGTCCGGCCTTCGGCACACGTTGGTATCCGATACCCTGCCCGGCCACACCTGCGCATCCTGCGGCGGAATCCTCGTGAGCCTGGTCGCGTACCGGCGCTGGCGCGAAACGCTGGGACCGCAGTCCGAGCCATCGCACGAGGTGCACCCGGCCGAGGACACGGACGAGATCATCAACTGCAGCAAGTGCAAGGGCCTGATGACGAAATACCGCATTTCGGCCGAGGCACCGAACCGCATCGATCTGTGCGCGAGCTGCGAGGACGTATGGCTCGACCAGGGAGAGTGGAATCTGGTCGAGGCGCTGGCTGGATCGGACCACCTTGCCAATATCATCACGCAGCCGTGGCAAAGGCGTATCCGTATCGAAACGGAAGAACACCTCGAGGAGGCCCGATTGCGCGAGAAATTCGGCGACGATTACGACCGGGTCAGTTCGTTCCGGGAGTGGTACGCCGAACACCCGGCGCGAGACGAGATTCTCGCATTTCTGATTAGGAGGCCGGGATGAACCCGCGCGGTACGGTTGGGCTTTGCACCGCGTTCATGCTGTGCGGCTGTGCTCCGGAAGAGGTCGAGCCAGAGCCGGATCAAGGGATGGTGCTCGAACAGTCTCGAGCGGAACCGCTGCGCCTCGTGGAGGACCAGCCTGCCGCTGCCTTCACCTACCTCGAGCAACCCGAGGACAACTGGGTGGAGCGAGACGGCACGCTGGTCTGCGAGGGCTACATGACTCGCTATGCCGACGAACGATTCTGCGCATCGGAGGTGCCGCATGACTGGCGGGCTTTCGAGTTCAACGGCCAAACCTACTACGTGCAGCCGCTTGCGCAGGAATAGCCGCAGCCGCTCGAGCGTCTATACTGTCCAGGACAAGCGCCCCGGAATTGGAAGCTCAAGATGAAGTACACGGTCGAACGAGTCAGCCCGAGCAGCGTCGCCAAAGTCATCTCCGTCGCTGCCGCCTTCCTGTTTGTCCTCTTTATTGCCGTGGCTCTCGTGATGAGCGTGGCGCAGGGCGCGGCAAGCAACTCCGCACTTCCGCTCAGCTTCTCCAATATCAGCATCTTGATGATCGTGATGCCGTTTATCTACATGATCGGCGTCTACATCGCCGCGTATGTCGCCGCCCTCGCCTTCAATGCCGCAACCCGGCTGGTTGGCGGGATTCGGCTCGAACTATCGGAGTGATGAGCACGGCGTTGTACATCGCTGCCTTTCTGGCAGTGGGCATCGGCGTTGCTCACTCCTGGCTCGGCGAACGCTACATCCTGATCCGGCTATTTCGGCAGGGCAATCTGCCCAGACTCTTTGGTGGCACGGACTTCACCAGGAACACGCTGCGCTTTGCGTGGCACATCACGACGCTCGCCTGGGTCGGTTTCGCGGCGATTCTGATAGCAATGGCGGACGGCGCGCTTTCGACGCGGACGGTCGGTCTCATCGTCGGCGCCACGTTCGGTTCACACTTCATCGTCGCGCTCGTCGCCTCCAGAGGGCGGCACTATTCGTGGGTCGTATTTCTTGCGATCGCGGTCCTGGCCGTAGTGGCCAGCGGTGAAGGAACCCAATAGACCGCGTCGCGCTGGCCGTGCGAGCAGAGGAGAAGAAAATGAAAGTACTCGGCATTCGCTACTGCACCGTCAATCCCGAAGCAGAGTCGCTTGCGGCGTTCTTCGACAAGCTCGGTCTCATGCGCCGGGACATGGGCGATTGCGACGATGAGGCCTCTTCCTTCTCCGGCGCCGTTTTTCCGGCTGGCGATAGCTGGATCGAACTCTGGCCCGACGGACCGGACATGCCGGCCGGAACGATGCTGCAGGTTGTCGTCGATGATGCTGATGCATTCGCCGAGAACGCCAGGGAGAACGGGCTCGAACCGCAGGGGCCGATGGACGCGCACGGCGAACGGATCTACTTCATTGCCGCGCCGACCGGTCTCCAGATGTCATTTCAATCCAGGCTCAGCGACGGCTGATACGGGAGCGAGAACATGAGCAGAGACGTCATTAACTTCGCCGACAAGTTCAGACTGTTCGACGACCGCTGGAAACCGCGCGTCATCGCGGAGATGAACGACTACCAGTTCAAAATCGCAAAGATCGAGGGCGATTTTGTCTGGCACGACCATCAGGATACCGACGAGACATTCATCGTCATCGACGGCCGGCTCCGCATCGAATTCCGTGACGGTCACGTCGATCTGTCAGCAGGTGAGATGTACGTGGTGCCGAAGGGAGTGGAACATCGACCGGTGACGGACGGAGTCGTCCACCTCATGCTCATCGAGCCGCGCGGCACAGTCAATACGGGCGACGCCGGCGGGGACATGACCGCCGAGAACGACGTCTGGATCTGACCGGAACAGGCGGCAGCCTGCGTTCCAGCCCTATCGACTGCCGGCAGGAGCGCCTATTCGCTGCTCGAATGGCAGCACCAACCACCCGATTCCGCGTGGATGTGCCAGGATATAGAGAAACCCGGCGCATTCCGGGTGTGGCCTCTCGGGCCGATGCGGGAATCGGCGTCGACGATTCGGCATGCCGGCAGAGGTCAAAGCCACGGCAGATGGCAAGCGCATGAACGAGCCTGACGACAACGAGAACTTTGCTTACCGGATAGACGCTCGGGACTGCGTCGCCTCGGTGGAGACCGATTGGCTCGACTTCGACGGCGAACCCGCCGCACGACGACCGCCGGTCAGCATCTGGGACTTCATCGAGGGCTACGAGGTCCGGCACCTCTTCAAGATGATGTTCGATACCGCTCGAGACCATCGCCGCGAGGTCAGCGTTCCGTTCCGTTGCGACACGCCGACGGCTCGCCGATTCATGGAATTGAAGATCGAGCCGCTCGACGAGGGATCCCTCTCGATTACCGGCGAGATCGTCCACGAGGAGACGCGCGCGGAGGTCGAATTGCTGGCCGACGTCGAGCGGGACCCGGAACGATTCCTCGAGATCTGCAGCTGGTGCAAGCGGGTCGATCTCGGCGGCGACCGATGGGTCGAAGTGGAAGACGCGGTGCGCGAACTCGATCTCTTGAGCGAGACGGCAATGCCGACGCTGGCCCACGGCATTTGCTTCGATTGCATGGAGCGAGTCGAGGACGGCGTGGTAAACGGATGATGCGCCAACTTCCGACTGCGGCTCTGTTGTGTCTCGCCTGCACCGCGGCGTGGGCGGACGACACAAGTCAGGACACCGTCACGGCGTACTTCGATGCCTACAATGCGCACGACATCGAGCGCATGATGACGATGGTCGCCGATGACGTGAAGTGGCGGGATGCTGTCGCCCTGGAATACCTTCGAATGATTGACGGGAGGTGCGAGGTACTCTACGACTACGTCGTCAATACCGGGAACAGACAGGAACTTGCTGCAGCGCTGGAGGGGTATTTCGATGCGTTCCCGAGCGCCCGCTCGATTGTCCGAAGCATCAGCTCCAACGGCGGTTCCGTCATCGTCTTCGAGGAAGCCGTATGGGACGCCGAAGGCGTGCCAACATCTCAGTGCGCGACCGCCGTCTACGAGGTCCATGAGGACGTTATCGTCAGTGTGACCTACTACGGTGAGCAGACCTGTGACGACTAGCGCTATTCAGGCGGACATCACGACCCTCGAAGTGGACGCAATCGTGAACGCGGCGAAGTCCTCGCTGCTGGGCGGTGGTGGCGTCGACGGCGCGATCCACCGTGCCGCCGGGCCGGAACTCGTCGCCGAGTGCCGCGATCTGGGAGGCTGCGAGACCGGCCATGCCAGGCTGACGGCTGGCTACAATCTCCCCGCGCGATTCGTCATCCACACGGTCGGTCCGGTTTGGAACGGTGGTACCAACGGTGAGCCCGACCTACTCGCCGGTTGCTATCGCAACTCGCTGCGACTGGCTGCAGAACACGACGTCTCCTCGATAGCGTTCCCCGCCATCAGCACCGGCATCTACGGATATCCCGCGGAGCCGGCAGCCAGGATCGCTGTGTCGGCCTGCGGCGCATTCCTGGGCGAGTCGACGACGTCGGTTCGCGAGGTCATTTTCTGTTGTTTCTCTGCCGCCGATCTGGCTATCTATGAGGCCTTACTGGCAGTCTGAAGACAGAGCCTGACATGACCCGATCAATCCCGTGGTTCGTGATGACCCTGCTCGCCATCGGCGTTGCCGGTTACGCCGCCGTCTCGCTACTGGTGCCGGGTTCTCGCACAGGATTCGTGGATCAGCTCTTCATCGATACGCCGATTGCGATCGGCCTGCATCTGGGTGGCGGCGCCATCGCTATCGTTCTCGGCGCGCTGCAATTCAGCACAAAGCTGCGCAGCCGGTACCTGCCGGTGCATCGACGACTTGGCCAGGTCTACATTCTGAGCGTGGTCACCAGCGGTAGTGCCGGCTTCCTGCTGGCGGTCGATTCTACCGGAGGGCTGGTGTCCCACTTCGGCTTTGGCGTGATGGCCATCGTCTGGGTGACAACGGCACTCATCGCCTGGCAGAAGGTGCTTGATCGCGACATCGAGGCACATCGCGCGTGGATGTTGCGCAGCTACGCGGTAACGCTCGCCGCCGTCACGCTGCGCATTTATCTGCCGCTGAGCCAGATCGCCGGGATCCCCTTCGACGAAGCCTACCCGGCCATTGCATGGATGTGCTGGGTACCGAATCTCATCATCGTGGAGTGGTTCATGATCGAAAAGACCAGACAGGCGGCGCACCGATGACTCGCGCGCTGACAATCGCACTCGCCGTGTTCGCCTTCGGCTCGTGGAGCGGCCTCGCAAGCGCGCAGGACGATGAGACTGCAGGCGACGAAGAGGCGGCGGAAGCACCTTCGACCGCGGATAGAGCGCTCGACGAATTGCAGCGCCGCTACGAGATCCTGCAGCAGCAATTCGAGGAACTCACCGGCGACCAGCTCGACGCGCCGGTCGAGTGGGCGCAGGAGGATCTCGAGAACATAGGCGACTGGGAATACCGGGTCGTCGAGATCGGTCGGCTATCGGCAGAGGATTTGCAAGCGACGCTCAACGAACTCGGCAACGATCGCTGGGAAGTCATCTGGATCGACGACAACCTGACCGGCAAGACGATCATCCTGAAGCGGCCGGCCGTCAGCGTGCTTTCGAAACTGCCGCTCTCCGCACTCGGCCGATTGTTGATGCGCGATTCCGGCGGGCAGTGAATATAGCAACCTATTCCGGCCGTTGCGCCTGCGGTTCGGTCCGTTTCGAGACGGTCGGTTTACCGACCGATGCCAGCCACTGCCATTGCGAAACCTGCAGACGAATCAGCGGGGCGCCGTTCGTCACGTGGGTGGCCTATCCTTCCTCACGATTTCGAATGACGCATGGTGAAATCCTGGAGCGCGATTCGTCGCCGGGCGTCATGCGCGGACACTGCCCGACCTGCGGTACTCCGATCATCTACCACCACCGGGAGCGCTACCCGGACGACATCGATCTGACCGCGTCCTGTTTTGACGATCAGTCGATCGTCAGACCGGTGGCGCACCTCTGGGTCGAGGACAAACCGGACTGGGTGGTCATCGGCGACGATCTGCCGCAGTACGCGCAATGGCATAAGTAGGCCAGCGTGCATCGGTGGAGACGCTCGCAGTCGAGCGTTGAGAGGGTCCAAAGTCCGCCCAGGCGCAACGCGACGGCTCACACGGAACCGATTGACTCGATGCGCTCACTGGAAGTCGGAAAGAACGAACTGGGTATGTTTTCGCAGTACCCGCTCCATCTCGTCCAGAGACTGCGCGATGCGGTCGCATACGACTGCGGCATCCGCGCCTGACTCTCTAACGACCAGCAGCCGATAGCCGTCCCCGCACGGAGCGATCGTCGCCTCATAGGGGATGTCGCCGCCGGCTTCGCTGGTAATCGCCGACGCGGATATCGAGCGACTCTGCAACTCTCGGCGATGACGGTCCGTAAGGCGCCGCCATCTCGCCGCGCGGTCTCGCCTTGCGAAATAGCCGAGGACGCTGACGATCAAGACAATGAGCCAGGCGCCATAGGTCCGAACGCTGCCGTCGGGCCGCTCGAACAGAGTTTCGAAGAACGATGCCAACGCCTCGATCATGCCGCCACAGTACCGCAGCGGACCAGTCTCGGCTACGCGAGACCGGTCCGTGTCGACACTCTGTGAACGTCTACCGCGCGGCAGACAATGCTATCGCTTCATCGCCTCGAAGAACTGAGCGTTGGTCTTCGTGTCCTGCAGCTTGTTCAGCAGGAACTCGATCGCCGCCAGCTCGTCCATCGGGTGCAGAACCTTGCGAAGTACCCACATCTTCTGCAGCTCGTCCGGCTGGGTGAGCAGCTCTTCCTTGCGCGTGCCGGAACGGTTGATGTTGATCGACGGGAAGACACGCTTCTCGGCAATACGGCGATCCAGATGGATCTCCATGTTGCCCGTGCCCTTGAACTCCTCGTAGATCACTTCGTCCATCTTGGAGCCGGTGTCGATCAGCGCGGTAGCCAGAATCGTCAGGCTGCCGCCCTCCTCGATGTTGCGGGCCGCACCGAAGAAACGCTTCGGCCGGTGCAGTGCATTGGCATCGACACCACCGGTCAGGACCTTGCCCGACGACGGCACGACCGTGTTGTAGGCACGTGCCAGTCGCGTAATCGAGTCGAGCAGGATAACGACGTCGCGCTTATGCTCGACAAGCCGCTTGGCTTTCTCGATGACCATGTCCGCAACCTGCACGTGACGGCTGGCAGGCTCATCGAACGTCGACGAGACCACCTCACCGCGCACCGTCCGCTCCATCTCCGTCACTTCCTCGGGACGCTCGTCGATGAGCAGGACCATGAGGTCGACTTCGGGATTGTTGGCGGCGATGGCCGACGCAATGTTCTGCAGCAGCATCGTCTTACCGGCCTTCGGCGGGGAGACGATCAGGCCGCGCTGACCCTTACCGATCGGCGCCACCATGTCGATGATGCGCGCGGTCAGGTCCTCGGTGCTGCCGTTGCCCTGCTCGAGCATCAGCCGATCTTTCGGGAAGAGCGGCGTCAGGTTCTCGAACAGCACTTTCGTGCGAGCGTTCTCGGGCGCGTCGTGATTGATCTGTCCGACTTTCAGCAGCGCAAAGTAGCGCTCGCCGTCTTTCGGCGGACGAATCAGGCCCGAGACGGTATCGCCGGTGCGCAGCGCGAAACGACGGATCTGGCTGGGACTGACGTAAATATCGTCAGGACCGGCAAGATACGAACCGTCCGCGGAACGCAGGAAGCCGAAACCGTCCTGCAGGATCTCCAGCACACCCTCTCCGTAGATGTCCTCGCCGAGCTTTGCGTGCTCCTTGAGGATCGAGAAGATGATGTCCTGCTTACGCGAACGCGCGAGACCTTCGAGACCGAGTTTCTCGCCGAGTTCGACGAGCGCGGCTGCCGGCCGAGTCTTGAGCTCAGCCAGGTTCATGACGTTCTTGCTCGCTTCGAGCTGCTCGGGCGGAATTACCTCGAGACTTGCATCGTCATCAGGATACTCGTCCTGTTGAGGTCTCCGCCGGCGGCGGCGGTTGCCGCCCTTTTTGTTGCCGGACTTTGGCGGCCGGCTCTTAGTTTGATTACCCAAGTATCCTCTCACAGATTGCTGTCCAGGAATTCAGTTAGTTGAGATTTGGACATCGCACCCAGCTTCTGGGCTTGCGGGGCGCCGTCCTTGAAAATCATCAGCGTAGGAATGCTGCGAATGCCGAACTTCTGTGGCGTGTTCGGATTCTCGTCAATGTTGATCTTGACCACCGCCAGACGGTCGGCGTATTCGGTCGCCGCCTCGTCCAGAATCGGAGCGATCATTTTGCAGGGTCCGCACCACTCGGCCCAGAAGTCCAAAAGGACTGGTTTTTCCGACTGAAGCACGTCGGATTCGAACGTACTGTCGCTGGTGTGCACGATGTTCTCACTCACCGGCTACTACCTCCTTACGAGATTTGGTCTTTTGCTATGTTGGTGTTGCTCGTCTTCGCCCTGAAAGATCGAGCCGATAATGTTGTCGCGATGCTCGAAAGCCCCCTTGGCTGACCGAGCACGGCTGTGCCGTCGTTGGTACTCGCCCAATGCCCCCTGCATTTGTACGAGCCTGGCAAAGTGGATGACGCTGCCCTAACTATCAGGCAAACTGTCGCAGTTCTGTTGCGAACGCAGTCCGGCTTATATAACTGGAATCGGTGAAAGCGAAACTGACGATTGCGACGAGTGTCGCGTCGAATTAGGGTCAATTTGACCGCTTCGCGCGCCAATTTGCAAGTCTTCAAGCCACATTTTTTGGTTCTATTTGTATGTCTCAAAATCATCTGAGCGACCTCAGATTCGACAGTCTCAAGATCGAGGAACGGGTTCAGGCCGGCATCCGCGATGCCGGCTTCGAGTTCTGTACGCCGATCCAGGCGAACACGCTCCCTATCGCTCTCGAAAACAACGATGTCGCCGGTCAGGCTCAGACCGGGACCGGCAAGACGGCCGCGTTCCTGATCGCCGCGTACCAGCGCCTCTTGCAGTCGGAACCGCCTGAGGGCGAGAAGAAGCAACCGCGTGCATTCATGCTGGCGCCGACGCGAGAACTCGCCGTGCAGATCGCGAAGGATGCCGAGGTGCTGGGTAAGCACACGGGCCTGGTCGTGGGGCTGGCTTTCGGCGGCACGGACTACGAGAAGCAGCGCCGCCACATCGACGCCGGCATCGACATTCTGATTGGCACGCCGGGCCGCATCATCGACTACTTCAAGCAGGGCGTCTTCAAACTCGATCAGGTGCAGGTCGCCGTGCTCGATGAAGCAGATCGTATGTTCGATCTCGGATTTATCAAGGACATTCGTTATCTTCTTCGCCGATTGCCGCCGCCCGATCAGCGGCTCAACATGCTGTTCTCCGCGACGCTGTCGCACCGGGTCATGGAACTCGCCTACGAGCATATGAACGAGCCGGAACTGATCCGAATCGAGCCGGACAAGGTCACGGCGGACCGAGTACGGCAGGCGATTTTTTACCCGGCAAACGAAGACAAGCTGCCCCTCTTGATCGGCCTCATTCGTGAAATGGGCGAAGGCCGGATCATGGTATTCGTCAACATGAAGCGCGAGGCCGAGCGGGTACAGGCATACCTGGAAGCCAACGGCATCAACGCCGCCGCGATTTCCGGCGACGTCCCGCAGAAGAAGCGCCTGCGGATGCTGATGCAGTTCCAGGCGGGCGAATTGCCCGTGTTGATCGGCACGGACGTCGCCAGCCGCGGCCTGCATATCCCTGACGTCCAGTACGTGATCAACTACGACCTGCCGCAGGACGCCGAAGACTACGTTCATCGAATCGGCCGCACGGCGCGCGCCGGCGCCTCGGGCGACGCGATCAGCTTCGGCTGCGAGACCTATGCGATCTCGCTGCCCGACATCGAGGAATACATCGGCCACCAAATTCCGGTCGCGAACTACGGTCCGGATCAGTTGCCGGAGATCGTCAAGCCGAAGGGCAAGCCCCGCAACCGGCCGCCGCAACGGCGCGGCGGCGGCGGCGGTCAGCGGCGGCGGCGAAGAAGCGGGTAGCTTCTCCCAGGTACGGCGCGGCATGGCGACAGAACGCATCTCATCGGCGGAACGTCAGCGTCTCGAAGCGGAATACCCCGAACTGCCCAAGACGTACTTCGACCATCTCGAGACCATCGGCTGGGGCGATACCCCGAATGGCCGAATACTCTACTCCGGCCCGGTACCGGCGACCGATATCTACGAGGGAAGAGAAGGTCTCGACACAATTCTCCTGATCGGCGACGACATGCAGGGCTACTGCGTCGGCTTCGACACCCGCACTCAACAAGCGGTCGAAGTCGATATCTATGCTGTTGCAGAACCCATCGATCAGGGATTCCTGGCCGATTACTAGCTGTCTCGGTTTCGCCCGCGCGGTGGACTTCTACGCGCCTGACGACTGCTGCAGCATTTCGCTCAAGCGCCGTATCGTCACGTAGTTGCCACTCTCGCGCGGTTTTGCACTGGTGTCCGGGTGCGAGACCTCGAGCAGCATTTCGACGCCGTATTCCTTCGCGCTATCCAATACCCGGTGCGTATCGTCGACGAACAGCGTCGTCGCGGGATCGAAGTCCTCGACTTCGCGCAGTGCCTGCCAGAACTCCTGGCGCTCCTTCGGCTCGCCAAACGTGTGCGAACTGTAGATGTGGTCGAAGTGGGCCTTGACGCCGGTCACCTCGTCCTTGATGTCGAGCACCTCGAGGTGCGAATTGGTGACCATGATGACGCGCAGGTCGTGCTCCGCCAGCGTCTTCAGGAAGTCTTCCGCGCCGGGCAGGTAGCCGATCCGCTCATTGAGATCGCGGTGAATCTTCGCGACGTCGAGCTTCAGGAAATCGCTCCAGTGGTCGAGGCAATACCATTGCAGCTGCCCCATCATCTCCTCGAACTTGGCATACAACCGCTTGCGCGCTTCCTCCGGATCCACGCCGTGCTCTTCGGCGTACTTTTGAGGAACGTGGTGGAGCCACAGGAAGTTGTCGAACGCGAGATCGAGAATCGTCCCGTCCATGTCGAGCATCAAGGTCTCGCAACGCTCGAACGCGGTTTTCGGATCGAAATTCACTGCTTTATACTGCGCGCCCTGCCGCGAGTTGTAGCCAAGTCGTCGAGTCTGGCAGATGGACCGACACTCAACGGAAAATGCCGATGAACTATAAGGACCTGATCGAGCCCGTCGTGGGGCTTGCGACCGAGGCCGGCGGCCGCATCCTCAAAGTGTACGCCACCGATTTCGAGGTGCAAAGCAAGGACGATGCGTCGCCACTGACGCAGGCCGATCTTGCCTCGCATGAGACGCTGGCGGCGGGCCTAAGCGCACTGACGCCGGACATCCCGATTCTCTCCGAGGAAGACGGGATGCCGGACTTCGACGTACGCTCGCGCTGGCAGCGGTATTGGCTCATCGACCCACTGGACGGGACGAAGGAGTTCGTCAACCGGAACGGCGAGTTCACGGTCAACGTCGCGCTGATTGTCGACCATGCGCCAGTATTCGGGGTCGTGCACGTGCCGGTGATCGGCACGACCTACATCGGCTGCGAGGGCGTCGGCGCCGAGCGCCGCGAACGGGATGGGCCGGGGACCTCGATCCGGGTTGCCGAGGCCGCGGCCGGGACGCCGCGCGTCGTTGGCAGCCGCTCGCATCGGGGCTCAAGCCTCGACCACTTCCTGAGCGAACTCGGCGACTTCGAAATGAAGCCGATGGGCAGTTCGCTGAAATTCTGTGTTGTGGCCGAAGGCGAGGCCGACGTCTATCCGCGCCTCGGCCCGACCTCCGAGTGGGACACGGCGGCCGCGCAGGCGGTCGTCGAACAGGCCGGCGGGCGGGTGGTCACGACCGACGGCAAACGCCTGGCCTACAACTCGAAAGCGGACATCCTCAACCCATGGTTCGTCGTCATCGGCGCGGCCGACCGGGACTGGCTGGCGCTGCTGCCCGACGGCGAGTAGCATAAACGGGATATGTCGGAGAAAGTCGAAACAGGTACCTTCAAACAGTTGGAGCGCCTGCGTGAGCTGCGGGTCAGCCATCGCGATCTCGACTACCTGATCGACCGCCTCCAGCACGATCCGATGGTGGATCAGCTGCGAATTCGCCGCCTCAAAAAACGCAAGCTGCTCCTGAAGGACATGATCGCAACGCTGGAAAGCGAGCTCATACCCGACCTGGATGCCTAGACGACTGCAGGGAGTACACTCCGCGCTCTACGAAGACTTGGGGCCGATGTGCTTCATTCCGCGTTCTTCCGCCAGCGCGACCTGCTTCCTGCGCTCCTCGAGCCGCTCGGCGCGCTCATCTTCGAGTTCGTCGACGCATTTCGGACACGACACCCCTTCGCGATAGTGCGGTGAGGCCAGGTCCTGGCTCGACAGGGGCCGGCGGCAGGCGTGGCACTGGACGTAGCCGCCCTCGGCGAGATCGCGATCGACGGCGACGCGCGTATCGAACACGAAGCACTCGCCCTGCCAGCGATTGTCGCTCTCAGGCACTGACTCGAGGTAGTTCAGGATTCCGCCCTTGAGGTGGTAGACCTCGTCGAAGCCGAGCTCCAGCATCAACGCGGTGGCCTTCTCGCAGCGGATACCGCCGGTACAAAACATGGCGAGCGGCCGGCCGGTCGACTCTTCGGCGAGCCTCTCGGCATACTCGGTGAACTGCCGGAAGCTGTCGGTGCCGGGATCCAGCGCGCGTGGAAACGTGCCCACTTCGACCTCGTATTGATTGCGCGTATCGATGACCAGCACATCGGGTTTATCGATCAGCGCATTCCACTGTTCCGGGTCGACATAGGTACCGGTCTTTCTGTGCGGCTGAATGTCGGGCCGACCGAGTGTGACAATTTCCTTCTTCAGCCGGACGCGCATTCGGCGGAACGGCGCCTCGCCCGCATCCGACCAGCGTGCCTCGATCGGCTGCGCAAGAGCGAGACGTTCCTCGATCCACGCGAAGACGCGCCTGATGGACGCCTCATCGCCCGCGAGCGTCCCGTTGAAGCCCTCGTGCGCGACGAGAACCGTCCCGAGCAGCCCGTCGCCGTCGCAGATCCCCTGCAGCTCTTCGCGGAAGCTCGCCTGTTCAGCGAGATCGAGAAACCGGTAGAACGCAGCGACTTTCATGCCTCGTCCGTTCCATTCTCGACCGCCGTCAATGACAGGATCGAATGTCTGATCTCTTCACCGAGGACGAGCCTTGCGTCCGTGCCGATGCCCATGATGTCGTCATCGAATTCGAGCTTGCCGTCTTCATTGCGGCGGACGACGTCGAGATCCTGAAGCTTCCTGATGAAATCGTGGAACAGCCGCTTGTTGAAGAAGTCCGGGGAGTGAAGCCCGTAGATCATCGACAGCCGTTCGGCGCTCTGCTCGCAGAGCGTCTCCAACCGGCTGCGGCTGAGCTTGCCCGAACCGTGCTGTACCAGCACGGCGATCGCGAGATAGAAGCGCTGCAACATCGGCACCATTGACTGGCCGAGCATCAGAAGCTGATACGCCTTCTCGGAACCGGCGGGCGGCCGCACCAGCATCTTCTTATTGCGGCCGCGTGTCAGGATACCCAATTCGAGCAGCGTCTCGATCGCCTGCGACGCAACGTCGTCGATGTCCCAGCTCGGCCACCTGAGCGTCAGCTCCTTGCGCATGAACGGGTAGATCAGCCGTATAAGCCGCTGCAGTTCCGCGTGCTCGAGTTCCCTGCCCTGGATGAAGCAACACGCGACTGACGCCGGCACCGAGAACAGATGCAGGATGTTGTTGCGGAAATAAGTCATCAGCACGGCCGTTTCCTCGGCCATGTGGATGACGTCGCCCATCGGGTGCGAGGTCCGAGAGATGACGTCCAGGCGCTCGCCGTGCGCGATGATCTCGTCGGGCGTCATCTCGGGCACCGTCACCGACTCCGAGTACCGGAACCGCCGCAGGAGGTTCAGGCTGAGATCGAGCTGGCGGCGAAGTTCATCGAGCCCGATCTTCTGTTTCGGCGTCGACAACAGGGCGTACGCGAGCAGGCTGATCGGCGTGACCGCCGCGGCGTCGTTGATGCCGTTCATGATCTCGACCCCCAACTCGTCGACCAGCTCGCCGAGCCAGTCGGGCCTGTCGTCTTCGTCTCGCGCTGTCTCGCGCCAGTCCGGGTGAACTCGATCGAGCATCGCGTCGAGTTCGATGGGCTCGGCAACGTTGACGTAGACCTTGCCGAAATTCTCGCGCAGCGATTTGATCGACGAGATGAGCCCGAACAGCGATTCCTTCTCCTTCTTGGCCCCGCCCAGTTCGCCGATGAAGGAATCGCCCTCGATTAGTTTCTCGTAGCCGAAGTAGATCGGTACGAAGACGACCGGACGCATCGGATTGCGGATGTAGGAGTTGACGGTCATGACGAGCATGCCGCCCTTGGGCTGCAGCAGTCGCCCGGTCCGGCTGCGGCCGCCCTCCACGAAATACTCGATCGAGTGACCGCGCGACAGGATCATCTGCAGATAGGCGTCGAAAACCACGGCGTAGAGCTTGTTGCCCTTGAACGTGCGCCGCAGGAAGAAGGCGCCGCCGCGCCGCAGGATCGAGCCGACGATCGGAATATTGAGATTGATGCCGGCAGCGACGTGCGGAAGCTGGAGACCTTCCTCGTAAACGATGTAACTCAGCAGGAGATAGTCGAAATGGCTGCGATGGCAGGGTACGTAGACGACCTCCTTGGATTTGGCCACCTCGTGGATGCGCTCGATGTGCTTGAGCTCGATGCCGTCGTAGATGCGGTGCCACAGCCACTTCAGGAAGCGCTCGACGACGCGGACGGTCGGATACGAGATGTCGGCCGAAATCTCCATCGCGTATTTGCGCGCTTTCTTCTCCGTCCTCTCGAGCGCCCTGGGATCGTCGCCGGCCTCCGCCGCGATCACCCGCTGTACTCTGGGCGCCATCAGCACCTGATTGATCAGCGTGCGGCGATGCGAGAGATCCGGCCCCAGCGTCGCGGAGCGCCGCTGCCGGAAATGCACGCGCAGAATTCGAGACACCTTCCGGATCGCGGTTGGCGCCTCGAGATCGGCCGACACGATCGAACTGATCGGCAGCGCGTGGCTATAGCGCAGGAGCGTGCTGCGCCCGTGCATGATCGTCGCGAAGAACTTCCGGGTCCGGCCGACCATGTCCCAGTTCTCGGAAAAGATCAGCTTGAAGACCGAACGGTCCTTGTCCGGCGAGCGCCCCCAGTAGATGGCGACCGGAATCAGCAGCAGTTCCTGATCCGGGTTTTGCGCTGCCGCTTCGACGAGGCGCCGAAGTCTCGGCGATACGGTGCGCGCGGGACGCCGCGCCCAGAAACCCTCGAGCCGCCGCAGGCTGACCACCCGCCTGGCTTCGCGCATGCCGGCGAACTCGAGCGTGCCCGTCGGCGAAGGCATGCCATGAAGCTTGCACGCCCGTTCGAGGGCGAGGAGATCGGCCAGACCCCCGGTTTCGAGTACGTAGCAAACGGCCGCGCCCGAATCGGTAATGTACTCGGCCGGCGTTTCAGGCTGAATTGCCGGCCGAGCCCAAATCGAGAAGACCTTGCCCGCCATCCAGTACAGCGGCCGGGCGATAAGGCCCGCGAGATTTATGGCGTATGGAGTCAACCCGGTAACCCGTTAAGCGGGCCCTGAACCGTTGGCCCGGAGACCGGAGCTAGTTGGTGGCGTCTTCGATCGCGTCGTCGACCTGATCGGCGGCGTCCTGCAAAGCGTCTTCGACGTTCTCGGCGTCTTCCATCGCATCCTGCATGGCATCGCCGGCCTCTTCGAGAGCATTGCCCGCTTCGTCGGCAGCCTCTTCCATCGCGTCGGCCGCGTCACTCATCGCGTCGCCGGCAGCGTCCATGGCATCGCCGGCAGCTTCAACGGCGTCGTCCGCGGCATCGTCGGACGAACCCCCGCCACAACCGACAAGACCCAGTGCGAGCAGCAATAACAGAATTCTCATGATGTTCCCCTTTCTTCCAAGTGCGTGTTTTTCGTGGCTCAAGCCACTGTTGTCGTGAGGAATTGTCTTAGATAGTCGTTGATCTGGTCAATGTTGTCGGTCAGGCGGTGGTCGCCGTCGAGCAGATGCAGCGTGGCTCGGCACTGACTCGCGAAGCGGATACTGTTCTCCGGCGGCACCACGTCGTCGCGCCAGCCGTGCACGATCCAGATCGGCATGTCCGGCGCCGTCAGATCGGCGTAGCCGGGGATATAGAAGGCCGGCGCGAGCAGGAAGAGCCCGGCCGCGCCGAGCTTCCCGGCCGCCGCGGTCGCAACGTGCCCGCCCATGCTGGAGCCGACCAGCACCAGCGGGCCCTCGATGTCCTTCGCCTCGGCGATCAGCTTGTCAGCCCGCTCCGCGGGGTCGGCAATGCCCTGGTAGTCGATGCTGTCCGCCTCGAACCCCATCGATCGCACGGTCTCCGCCATCAGGCGGATCTTGGTACCCCAGGGGCCACTCTCCTGCCCGTGTGAGAAAACTACGCTCGTCATGCCACGTTCCCCGGCTGTCAGCTGGCCGATCCAGCAGCGCAGTGTGTCATACGACTACGCCGTCTTCACGCTTGCACAGGCGTTCCAGATGGCGAATCAGAAGCCAGTCTCTGTCCTGACCCCAGGTGACCCAGTCGCCGATCCTGAGCGTCGGCACACCCCAGGATCCGGCGTCCACCATCTCCTGGCGCGCAGCCTCCACGGCCGGCCGCCAGTCGTCCCGCCCGAGCTTGTCGGCGACTGACGGCCAGAACAAAGCTGCCTTCGCCGTCACTTTGCGCAGACCCTTTTCGGATGCCACATTGATGCCGCGCGCGAAAACGGCGCGCCCGGCTTCAATGACGAATTCCGCATGTCGATTCTCTGCCTGCGCAGCCTGCGCCGCTGCCATGCAGCGTTCGATGCCCTCCCCCACCGGATCGACGAACCGGCCGAACGGAACGCCGAGTCGCCGCGCTTCGCGGCCGGCATCGAATGCAATGTACTTCCCTTTCGCGAGCGGCACCTGCATGCCGCGCATCACCATAGGCAGTACAAGCCGTATCCGGAACTCGATGCCGAAGGAACTGGCGATGGCGCGCACGCGTTCGACCGCCAGATAGCTGTAAGGACTTCGGAACGAGAAAAAGATTTCCAGCGGCGGCAGTTCGCTTGCCGCCGAGGGCGGTCGGCACGGCAAATCGACAGACATTGCTTTTCGGATTGCAGCGATTCGCGGCGATGGCGACTTCCGCAGGCGGAGACCGTCCAACCGGTCGACGAGATAGTGCAGGCGATCGACCCCCCAATACCACTCGCCGCCGTAATGGATCATTGCCGTGTTGTAGTGGCCGAGCTTTTTGAGCAATCGCTGATTGTCCGTAGTCACTTTGCTGGCGTCCTCGGCAGCGGCTGCGCGACGGGCAACCGCTGCTTCGTCGCCGCGCCAGTACTCGGCGATGCCATCGATGATTGCCCGATACGCGTCGGCGCCGTCGACGGCTGCCAGCGCGGCACGCAGCCCTGCGCGATGCTCGGTTGGCGGCGAGGCGCTCTTGTCGAGAAACGGAATGCCCAGTTCGCGCGCGAGCGAGCGGCTGTCTTGCCGCGCATAGGCCGTCCAGAGTTCCGGCTCCGGCCGATAGGCATCGATCAGCGCCTCGGTGAGATGAATCCTGAGATCGATGTGGAAGCTGTCGGACAGCTCGTCGAGGTAGGCGGCGAGCAGGTAGGAATACGGATCGTCGAGCTCGAGGAAGACGCGAACGATGTGCGGCCGGAACGTTAGCCGTCTCCCGATCTCAGCGAGGAAGCGCTGCGTCTTCTGCCAACCCGGGCTGGCAAACAAGTCGAAGGTGCGGGAGCGCAGGCGATGGACAAGACTCATTCTTCGTCCCAGGCCGCGCTCGGTTTCCAGAGCAGTTCGTCGAGGTCCGGCTGCCAGCGATAGCGACTCATGTCGACGCGGCCGCCGACGACCGGCACGCCCTCCCCCTCGAGCCGTTTCCGCTGCTCCGCGAATTGTCTGCTGTCTGGATCGAAGGCGATGCGCCCCGATGCCTGCAGTACCCGGTACCACGGCACGCTGTGCCCGTCGGGCAACGTCCGCAGCGCGTAGCCGACCTGCCTTGCGCCGCGCGGAATACCGGCGATCTCGGCGATCTGGCCGTAGCTCGCCACGTTGCCGCGCGGAATGTCGGCGATCGTCTCGCGGATCCGCTGCATCCGCCGTTCTCGCTCAGCCGACAATCATGCCCCCTTGAGCCTCGCCTTGATCTCGCGCTTCGCGTCCTTGAGCACGGTATCGCGGTCGAGGCTGTCCAGAATGCCCTGCACCACTTTCTTCGGGCCGCCCTCGCCCCACGACTTGCCCGCGGACAGATACTCGGCGGCCACGCGACCGACGATCAGCGTGCTGTAGTAGGCCACCGCACCCTGCGCGGCCGCTGTGGCGACCGTCGAGAGGCCCGCGGTGCCGAGCTTCAAGGCGCTCGAGCCGAGGTGGATCGCCCAAACGGTCGCCATGATCGCGGCCGACTCGGCAGCAATCACACCGACCAGCGAACCGGCTTCCCGGCGGTTCAGCGGCAGTCCGTACACCCGTGACAGATGCACGACCATGCCGACGTCGATAAAGGCCGCGGCGAAGAGATCGGCAACGGGTATCGGGTTGAGTGCGACGGCCACGCCCTTGCCGACACAGTATGTGCGGACCAGACGGTCGCCAAGCTCCGCGCGCGCGGCCAGAATCCGGCGGCCGACCTGATCGCTGAGATCCGCCGCAAACAGGCTGGCATTGAGCGCCGCCAACGTCTTGCCTTCGGCCTCGAGAATGTCCCAGAGCATCAGCCGCAACGACTCGATGTCGGGCTCTCTCGGACGCTCGCTCGTCTGCTCGCGTCCGTCGCTGTCGATCTCGACGACGGTCTGCGGGCGCGGCTGCGCGGATACGGCGACCACCCGATCGGGATCCACGAGGCCTTCGGTCCTTTCCTTGAGCGTCTCCAGCAGTCTGTCTTTCTCGTCACGGGTAAACAGATCGCTCTTGTTCAGGACGACGATCACCGGCCGCCCCTGCGCGAGGAGCGACCGCAGGGACTCGAGCTCCGACTCCGTGATGTCGCCGTCGACGACGAACATCACCAGATCGGAACGCTCCGTGACTTCTTTCGCCAATGCTTCGCGCGATTCACCGCCGGCTTCGTCCAGCCCCGGGGTGTCGATCAGAAACACGCCGCCCGACTCGACTTCGCTCCACGGCTCGATCGACGAAAACTTCGTCTCGCCGTGCAGGGGACTGACCGAGAACGTCTGTTCGCCGATCAGCGCGTTTAGAAGGGAGGATTTGCCGGTGCTCACTCGACCGAACACGGCGAGATGGATGTGGCCGTGCTCGATTTTCTCGAGCATCGATTCGACGGCATCGTAGTCGTGCGCGAGCGAGTCACGCACGCCGGCGGGTAGACGCGTGTCGTCGATCAGCTCCCGCAGGCTCTCGCGAGCGAGCGTTAAGTGATCGTCCTCATCGCCTTCACTTGCCTTGCGCTTTTTCTTCCAGCGCCATTGTGGCAACGCGGCGAACACCCGCTTCAATATGCCCACTGATGCCTTCCTCGAATTCCTTCGCCGCCTGTTCGGGATCGAACGCTCCGTGCTTACTCAGCGTGAGCACCAGGCTCCGCCCCAGCGCGTCGAAGATCAGACCGTACGCTACGGCATGAACCAGCCCGCCCGCCACCGTGCCGATGCCCGGAAACGCCTTCAGCCCGTTGCCGGCAACCGCCAGCGTCAACGGCAGCGCACGCCCTACGCGGCTCTGCGACAGATTCAGGAACTCCTCGATATCGAGATCTCGCGGTGCTGCTCCGTAAAGACTGCAGAGCTCGCGCGTCATCGCGGTGCCAATGTAGCCCTGGATGAGAATGTCGGTCCCCGGGCTGACGGCCGCCAGCGAGCCGACGATCGCTTTGCGTGTCGAGCTCCGGATGATCTGTTCGGAGCGCTGCACGCGGTACTCGGCTTCCGCTTCGGCGAGCTTGTCCGCTGCCAGCCGGAAGACCGCGCGTTCCCGCTGCCGGTCCAGTGACTCCGGGTCGGCGTCGAGCAGCCGTTCGATAGCCACGACCAAGACACCGATATCCGCTGGCCGCTTTCGCGTCGAGATCTGTTCGGTGCCGTCGGGCGATTTCTCGACGACGTCGACTTCGCCGCCGGCAGATACCGCCACCACCCGGTCTCGCGATACGTCCGCGCCGATCTCCTCGAGATGCTCGAGCAATCGGTGCATCAGCGCCGCCTGCTCCTCGGCATCGAAGCGATCGGCCTTGTTCATGACGAGCACCAGCGGCTTCTCGACCGCCAGCAGATGTCGAACCGCGTCGGCCTCGGCACGGGTCAGATCGCCTTCGCAGACGTACAGCACGACGTGCGCGCGCTGCGCCTCTTCCAGCGCAACCTCGTCGAGTCCGTCGTCGTGGCCTCCCGTGCCGGGCACATCCGTCAGCAGAACCGCCGACCCCTGGTCATCGCGCCAACGGTAATGGCGGACGTCGGACGTCGAACCACCGACCACATCGACCTCAACGCCTGCCTCGGGTACCAGCGCGCGAATCAGCGAGCTCTTGCCGGTGCTGACCTCGCCGAAAAAGCACAGATGGATGCCACCGCCCTCGCTGCGCCGTGCGAGTTCCTGCAATTCTGCCTGTGCCTCCTCGACGTCGACACCGGCCTCCTCGGCGCCGCGAAGCCGCGATTCGATGTCGTCGCGGGTGAGCGGCTGAGGCGCGGTCGGCGGTGCCGCAATCGGCCGCCGGATGACGAAGCGCCAGATGAGCCAGATTGCGGCGACAACGATCGCGAGTAGCAGGCCGGCATAGAGGTAGAGAAGGAAACGCGGTCCCTCGGCCAGACGGTCCCAGACGTTGAGCGCCGATTCCGTGACGAACAGCAGCGCGCCGGTCGCAACCAGGAAGATCACCAGGATCAGGGCTGCAAGCGCGACGCGGATGACGCGATCCAGCTTCATGGTGGGTCAGCGTTCCACAATTGAGCGGCAATCGCAAAGCGACTGCCGCTCAGCGCTACGGTCCGGCCGATTCCCCGTTTAACTGCGACTCGACCCAGCGATCGAGCTTCGCTTCCAGCATGGACAACGGCATCGGCCCGTCCATCAGTACCTCGCGGTGAAAGGCGACGATGTCGAACGCATCGCCAAGCCGTTCTTCCGCGGAATCGCGAATTGCCTGGATGCGCAGCTGGCCGATCTTGTAGGCAAGCGCCTGACCTGGAATGGCCATGAACCGTTCGGCCTCCGAGATCGCGCGCGCCGGTGCGACCGGTGCGTTTGCGTACATGTAGTCGAGCACTTCCTGTCGCGTCCAACCCTTGGCGTGAATGCCGGTATCGACGACGAGGCGGATCGAGCGCCACAGCTCCCAGTTCAGGTTGCCGAAGTACTGATACGGGTCGGTGTAGACGCCGAGCTCCTTGCCCAGCGTTTCGGCGTAGAGGCCCCAGCCCTCGGTGTAGGCCGTAAAGCGGCCGAAGCGGCGGAAGCGCGGCAGATCCTCGTTCTCTTGCTGCAGCTCGATCTGGAAGTAGTGGCCCGGGATCGCCTCGTGCAGATACAGCGACTCCATCGCCCAGATCGGCCGCGCGCGCAGATCGTAGGTATTGGCGTAGAAGATTCCCGGACGCGAACCGTCCGGCGCGCCGGCCTGATACGAACCGCCGGACGCGGACCGCTCACGGAACGGCTCGACCGCGCGAATCTCGAAGTCCGTCTCCGGCCACACGTCGAACAGGGCCGTGGCCCGTTCGGCGATGTTGTCCGACATGTCGCGGTACGCCTGAATCATGTCGTCGGGATCTTCATAGAAGAACTGGTCGTCCGTATTCACGAACTCGAAGAAGTCCTGCAGGTCGCCTTCGAATCCGACTTCGGCCATGACGCCGCGCATCTCGTCGTGGATGCGTGCGACTTCGTCGAGACCGATCTGATGGATCTCCTCCGGGGTCAGGTCGGTGGTCGTCCGCACTCGTACCATGTAGGCATACCAATCGTCGCCGCCGGGAAGATCGCCCAGCCCGAACGTCTCGCGGGCACTCGCCATGTACTCGTCGCCGATGAAGTTGTCCAGGCGCTGGAAGGCCGGAAGGATCTTGTTCTCGATGGCATCCTCGTAGTCGGCCGTGAGCCGCTCACGGTCGGCTTCGCTGAAGTCCTCGGGCATGTTCTCGATCGGCATCCAGAAATCGGTGTCACGTGCGTCGTCGACGAGCTGTGACTGAATCTGCGGCACGACCTTCACCATCAGCACCCGCGGCTGCACGATGCCCTGCCGCATGCCCTCCTGCATGTTCTCGATCACGTGATCGACATTGACGACGAAGTCGTCGGCTCTGCTCAGGAAATCGTCATAGTCCTTGACGGTCTCGAACGGATGCACGCCGGCGCCACTACCGAGTCTCACGAAGGAGTTAGTCAGCAGATAAAACTGATTGATCGGCTGCAGATGAAACGGATACAGATTCCCTTCCAGCGACTGTTCGCGAAGGATCTTGAACATGTCATAGCTCAGCTGGTCGTCGTAGCTGAGCGCATCGCGATCGATCCGGAGGAGCCGGGCGAGGAATTCCTCGTCGAGTTCCCTGTCCGCATCGCGATACTCGGAACTCTGCGTGATCGCCAACCTGTCGTTGAAACGATCGTCGCCGATGCCGGTGGCGCGGATCGGGTTCAGCTCGAGCCCACGCTCGAAATGCTCCTCGAATAGCGCATCCAACTCGGCGGCCGGATCGGCGTCTGCGGCGGCCTGCTCGGCGACCGGTGGTTCGGAGGACTCACCGCAGCCGGCGATCAGAAAAAAGGCGGCGAAAACGGCCGCGAGGCGTGCATTCATTGTCGTCCCCGACGATGTCGAAAGGACGCAGGAGAATAGCGGGTTTTGGGATCGTCGACCAATGGTCGGCGGCTACTGACGCGCCAGCCACTCTCGCGTTCCCGCTCAGGCGCGATTCGCGGATCGAACTCCCGCTATGCTGGCGCAGGACACCAGCAGAGCTATCCAGCCAGAGCCGGTCGCTTTGTCACCCACTGGGCCCACGCGCATGCACATCTTCCATGACCTCCTACCGATCTGACCAGGGCGCCGTTGCCGGCGTTCTGCACTTCGTACTCGGCGCGGTCCTTGGCGCGGCAATCTTCGGCTTCGCCACCTGGTTCATTTTCGCCCCGGCTATCGTGATCTCCGTCGCCCTGGTGGGATCGCTGATCGTCGGCACCTGTGCAGCACTTTGGCGAAGCGGTTTCTGGGCGGCGCTTGCGAACAATCCGCTGTTCCGGGCATGGCGCATCCTTAACGGTGGCCGATGAATGTCGGGCTCCAGTCACAATGTGCTGTCATATACGCGGGAACGGGTTGACCGGCCGGTCCACATGAGCACAGGCAACGGAGCCTGGGGACGTTGCCGCACGGCGCGCGCGCTCGTCGCCGTACTGCTGTCCGTATTGGTCTCACCGCTCTACGCACAGGGCGCGGGCCCGCCTGACCTAGGCGCCGCGGGCTACGTCATTCTGGGCGGGTGGCTGTTTTTCTGGATCGGCGTCTTTGTCTATCCCATTGCACTGGTGATCTATTCCGTTCAGCGGTGGGCCGGCGCCCGCACGGTGAGACTGGATGAGGAATACGTCGTTCCCGCTCGCGGAGCGGCGATTGTTCGTTGGTCCGTCATCGCGCATATCGTTCTAACACTCGCGGCACTACTCCTGTTGGCGGTCGGCTAGCCCGCAGTAACGGACAGACGGCGCGGAGCATTCTGATATGCTCTGACCAGCACGACTTATGCCTCGCTCCGGTACAACGAAGAACAACAAGGAAGCGCCATGACCCAGCCTCTCCGCCTCACTCTTGCCGTTTGCGTTCTCGCCTCGTTCCTGTCGCCGACACAGGTCGAAGCGCAGGACGAGCCCCATCCGCTCGCGAGCTTGCCGCTAAGGGGCATTGGCCCGGCACTTACCTCGGGCCGAATCTCGGACTTCGCATTCCATCCCGATCACGATCACGTGTACTACGTGGCCGTGTCGTCCGGCGGACTGTTCAAAACGGTGAACAATGGCACGACGTGGACGCCGATCTTCGACGGCGAAGGCTCCTACGCACTGGGCGTCGTCGAACTGGACCCGGCCGACCCGAACGTCGTCTGGGTCGGCACCGGCGAGAACAACTCGCAGCGCAGCGTCGGCTTCGGCGACGGCGTGTACAAGTCCATCGACGGCGGCGCCACCTGGTCGAACATGGGGCTGGGCGATTCAGGTCACATCAGTCAGATCTGGATCGACCCGGAAGACTCGGACACGGTGCTGGTCGCTGCACAGGGGCCGTTGTGGAACTCCGGTGGCGATCGCGGGCTATACAAAACGACCGACGGCGGCGACAACTGGGAGCTGATCCTGTCCGTCGACGAAGACACCGGCATCAACGAGTTCGTTGTCGATCCGCGTGACAGCAATCGCATCGTCGCCTCCAGCTACCAGCGACGCCGGCACGTTTGGGTATTGATCAATGGCGGTCCGGGCAGCGGCATTCATCGAACCGAGGATGGGGGCGCGACCTGGACGGAGATCTCGGCCGGCCTGCCCGGGGACAACATGGGCCGTATTGGGCTCGCCGGCGCGCCGACCGACCCCGACCGCATCTACGCGATCATCGAAGCGAACGATGACGAGCGCGGCATCTACCACTCGAGCGACTTCGGCCTGAGCTGGGAGAAGCGCTCCGGCTACATGGCGAGCAGCCCACAGTACTACTGCGAACTGGTGGTCGATCCCGCCAATCCCGACCGGGTCTATTCGCTCGACACCTTTACCCACATCTCCGAGGACGGCGGCCGGAGCTGGAACTGGCTCGGCATCGAGCACCGCCATGTTGACGATCACGCGCTGTGGATCGACCCGGACAACACCGAGCATCTCATCATCGGCGGCGATGGCGGCATCTACGAGACCTTCGATCATGGAGCCAACTGGCGGCACATGAGCAATCTGCCGATCATCCAGTTCTACCGCATACAGCCGGACTACGCCGAGCCGTTCTACAACGTCTGCGGCGGAACCCAGGACAACAATTCCATGTGCACCCCGTCGCGCACGACACTACGGCACGGAATCACCAACTTTGACGTAAATCTGGTGCTGTTCGGTGACGGCTACGAGCCGCAGTTCGATCCGGACGACCCGAACATCATCTACGCGCAGTACCAATACGGCGGCCTTGCGCGTTACGACAAGACCACCGGTGAGCGGGTCTTCATTGTCCCGCACCCCGAAAGCGGCGAAGACAACTACAAGTGGAACTGGAATACGCCGTTGATCGTCAGCCCGCACAGCAGCAGGCGAATCTACTATGCGGCGGAATACCTCTTCCGTTCGGACGATCGCGGCAACAGCTGGGAACGCGTCAGCCCGGATCTTACGCGGCAACTCGACCGCAACGCGCTCGACGTCATGGGCCGCGTCTGGAGCATCGACACGATCGCGAAGAACGATTCGACGTCGATCTATGGCGCTGCCATTGCGCTCTCGGAGAGCGAGCTCGTCGAAGGTCTGATTTACGTGGGCACCGATGACGGTGTCATGAACGTCACCGAGGACGGCGGCGAAACCTGGCGTCGCACCGAGTCGTTTCGCGGCGTGCCGGACATGTCGCTGATCGAGGATACCGTTGCCTCGCTGCACGATTCGAACGTCGCCTACGCGACAATTGACAATCACAAGCGTGGCGATCACCGGCCGTATGTTCTGCGGACCGAGAACCGCGGACGAAGCTGGTCGCTGATCTCCGGCAATCTGCCGGAGCGCGGCTCGGCGCATACGATCGTCGAGGATCACGTCGACCCCAACCTGCTGTTTGTCGGCACGGAGTTCGGCGTGTTCTTCACCCAGGACGGGGGCGAGAACTGGCACCAGCTGCGTGCCGGTATCCCGACGATCTCCGTTCGCGATATCGAGATTCAGCGCCGAGAGAACGACTTGGTCGTCGGCACCTTTGGCCGCGGCATCTACATTCTCGACGACTACTCGCCATTGCGAACGCAGGTCGGCGACATCGACTCCGAACATCTGTTCGACGTACGTGACGCGTGGTCCTACGTCGTGGGCGACCGGCTCGGCCCCGGCGAGAAAGGTTTCCTCGGCGCGAACTTTTACACCGCGCCGAATCCGCCGTTTGGCGCCGTCTTCACGTACCGTATCGAAGAAAGCATCGAGACCGCGCGAGCAGCCAGGCGCAGCGCCGAAATCGAGATCGAGGCCGAGGGCGGTGACACCCCATATCCGGATTGGGACACCGTCCGCGCGGAAGACCGTGAGGAAGATCCGTCGGTGATGTTGATTGTACGCGACAGCGCAGGGACGGTCGTCCGCCGGGTGGCGGGACAGACCTCCGCGGGCCTGCACAGAACCGCCTGGGACCTCCGCTGGCCGCCGACCGACCCGGTCAGTCTCGCGTCAGGGGGCAATCGCGTGCCATGGGCATCCGATCCTCGAGGGCCACTGGCGGCACCGGGCCAGTACACCGTCAGTCTCGCCATTCGGCAGAATGGAGAGCTGCGTGAAGTCGCCGGTCCGGAACCGTTCAACGTCAGGTCGCTGCCACAGGGCGACGAGACGAGCGGCGATCTGGCAGGCGTGCTGGAATTCCAGCAGAAGGCCGGCGAACTGTACCGCGCGGTCAGGGGCGCCGGCGCGTTGGCCGGCGAGCTCAATCAGCGGATCGAACATCTACGTATCGCCATTCCGCGAACGCCGTCGGCCGACGAATCGATGGAGCAGCGTCTGCGCGCGATCGAGTCTCGACTCGACGATCTGCTTGTAACGCTGAACGGCGATTCCAGCGTTGCGTCCCGGAACGAGCCCATACCGTGGTCCGTAACGCGCCGCGCCGGGGCTGTTTACGGGCTGTTATTGAGCGTTCGCTCGGATGTACCTGCTCAGTACGAGGAGTCGTACGCGATTGCCGCCGAGGAGTTTCGCGCCGTGCTCGAGGGCCTGAGGTCTGTCGACGCCGGCCTGGGATCTTTGGAGACAGAGCTCGAACGCCTTGGCGCGCCGCACACGCCGGGCCGCATTCCTGAATGGCGGGAATGAGCCGCGCAAACGACTTCGCTGGCTTTTTTCTTCGGCCGTGAACTCGAAGAAGAAAGCCGTTCAGGAACGCATCGATTCGCTCGAGGACGCGTTGCGAAAGGCCCGCGAGTATCTGGAGTCGGGGGCGCATGCGGACTGGAACGGATTTCGGCCTCTGTTCGCGCCGAAGAACAAGGACGGCCGGCAAGCCCCACCGCACAGGGACTGGGTGCGGAGCACGTTCATTCCGCGCCGTGAGAGAGCGCTCCGAAAAGCAGAGAAGGCGCTGGAGCGCTTGTCGTGACCTCGAGGCCGCAGGGTGCCGGCATGCAAGCCAACGACGCGGAGGCATCGAAGGTTACGGTGCCTGCCCACATGGCGTTGCTCGCCTGGGCGCTGATCCTCGGCGGTGTCTTCATTGCGGTCTTCGTCTTGCAGCAATTGCTCTCCGCCTATCTGGACGTCGACAGCAATCCGTTTGTCGGCGACTTCGCAGAGCGGCTCAGCGGCAGCACGCTGATGACCTTCGGCGATTTTCCCCTCGTTCTGACCGAGCAGGGGGCGACGGTCATGGCGTACTTCGTGTTCATACCGTTGGCCCTGATCGGGATACACGTCGCCGTGGCACTGATTCGAGCGGGATCTCACATCCTGTCCCCGGTCTTCCCCTACCAGATGGCGAGACTCAGGCAGCGCATTGGGCGACTGAGCGACAGAATGGACGAGAAGTCCGGCGGCTGATAGAAGGCGGCTGGAATACGGAGGAGATTCTGCTGTGGGTAAGGCTGATGCTGGGACAGGACTGCTGATGTTCTTGTTCGCCTACCCGGTCTCCGTCTGCATCCGCGTTGGCGGCAAGAACTCGCTCTGGCCACTGCCGGGGCACACTCAGCCCAAGGAAGTTCTTCGGCAATCCCGAACAGGACTGAGATGAATCGCGCGCTCTGGGACGAGTTGATGGGCCGTCTCGGCTTGGGGCCGAACGCCGAGATGTTCGAGCGGCTCGAGGCCGCCTATGCCGAATCGCATCGGCACTACCACACATCGGAACACATCGACTTTTGTCTGGACCTGCTGCACGAAGACAGGGCCCTTGCGCCCCATCCCGATCGGGTGGAACTGGCCATCTGGTTTCACGATGCAATCTACAAGACGAGCTCGAAGAAGAACGAGGAAAAGAGTGCCGACCTCGCCAGGTCCTTTCTTCTGGAGAATGGCGTCGACTCAGCGATTGCGGAAAGTGTGTACGGGTTGATTCTCGCCACCACGCACGATGCGCCGGTTACCGGAACGGACGCCGAGGTACTGGTCGACATCGATCTGGCCATTCTCGGATCGGACGAGGAGACCTTCTGGCGCTTCGAGAAAAACGTTCGCAAAGAGTATCAGTGGGTTCCGTCCTTCCTGTACAGGAAGGAGCGGCGCAAGGTGCTCGAGTCGTTTTTGGACCGGCAGTCGATTTACGCGTGCGACTCTTTTCGTAGTAGATTCGAGGCTCAGGCAAGAATGAACATCGAGTCGGCGATAGCCCGCTTGTAATCCGGCTCGAGGGACCGCTTGTCAGGGAATCGGCGGCACAGACTCTGCGTAGCGGAAAACCAGTGGCGAATGTCGTGCAGACCTGGTCGGCTGCACAGGTCGGGAGCTAACGAATGCCGAAAAACATCAAGTGCCCGAACTGCGGCAATCTGACTTTCAGCTTCTGGCAAAAACAGTTTCTCGGTCCGGCCCGATCGATCCCCTGCGATGATTGCGGTGCAAGAGTCTCCGTCAGCTGGATACGCTTCATCCCGGTACTCTTGCTAATTGCAACGCTATCGCTCCTATACCAATTCGGCCTCACAGAGCATGGGGTCGGGCCGTACCTTGCCGTGGTGGCGGCTACCTTGGTGGCTGTCGTCGTCTATCAGCACTATCTGGTGACGCTGGTCGTTCGGTCCAGGCCGGACCGATGACCGACTGCGGCAGTCCTTTCCGCGACTGCCGCTACCTAGACCATAAAGCCGAGATCGCGGACCGCGAAGTTGCCGAGGTTCGGCGCCACGACGTCGAGATCCACGTCCTCGATACCGAACCAGGCTGCCAGCGTCGCAGCGAACTGGTCAGCGGACGTGGACGGAATAAAGCGTCCGCCGCCGACGTCTTCCGGACCGTTGATCTGCAACAGCGGGTAGCTGCCGTAGAGCGACTGCCCGAGAACCGCGTCGCCGACGACAACCTGATTGCCGCCCCAGGCGTGATCGGAGCCGTCACCGTTCGAGGTCAGCGTGCGGCCGAAGTCCGATTGCGTGAACGTCGTGACGATGTCCGAGACACCCAGTTCGACGGTCGCGTCGTAGAACGCCTGCAGGCCGTCGCTGATGCCGCCAAGCAGGCCCGGCTGGTTCTGATTCTGATCGTCGTGCGAGTCGAATCCGCCCGTCGCCACGAAGAAGATCTGCCGTTTCATCTCGAGTTGATCGCGTACCGCAATGAGCCGCGCCACGGTCTGCAGCTGCGTGCCGAGCTGGCTCTGCGGGAAGACCGTGTTCAGCGTCGGCGCCGAAGTGATCGCCGCAGATACCGTGTCGGCCGCGTCGATCGCCCGTCGCTGGATCTCCGCGAAGCCGCGCTCGTAAACGCTGTCGTACTGCGCGTCGACGACGCGGCCGAACGCCTGCTTCTGCTCGAACAGGATGCTGTTCGGATCGTTCGAGAAGCCATCGAATTGCAGCGGTCCGGTCGGGCCCATGACGTAGGCCACGGTCTCGTCAGCGGACTGGAACAGGTTGGTGCCGAACAGTGACGCGTTCGTGGCCATCTGCTGGTCGGTGACGCCGGTCCGAATCAGGTCCGCCATTCGCCCGCCCCAGCCCGTGGCACTCGGCGCATTGCCCTTGAGCGACAGCCACTGGTCCTGTTGGTCGTTGTGCGAGAACAGCTGCGGAGGCAGTGCGACCGAACTATTGAAGAACTGATCCTTCGTCGTCGGCTCGATCAGCGGTCCGACGTTCGTGACGAACGCCGCCTTGCCGGTATTGAACAACGACTGCAGTCCGCCCATGGACGGGTGCACCCCGAAATCCACGCTGCCGGGAACCGAGGGGTTGATGGGCAGCAGGTCGTTCTGTGCGATGGCGAGATTCTGCCGCGACTGCGCATAGGCGTTGTACTCGGCGTTGCTGGTCGGCACGAGCATGTTGTACGAGTCGTTGCCGCCGAACATGAACAGGCAGACCAGCGCCTTGTAATCGGTGAAGTTTCCGCCGCCGCCCACCATCTGCGAGTAAGCAACGCCCGGCGTCGCCGCAAAGACGGCTGCCGCCGCACTGGAACGAGCAAGAAATTCGCGTCGGTTCATTTTTGCCATGATCTTTCTCCTCTCAGCGCTGATACGCGAATTCGGGCGACGTGACGACGAAGTAGATCGTCTCCGCGGCTCGAATCGCCTCGTTACCCACCGGGTCGATCTGCGCGAGCATGCCGGTGATCTCCGTCCGAAGTGTGTCGGAGATTTCGCCGGCCAGCAGTTTGTCGGCGACCATATCGATCAACGCGTCCGGATCGTCAGCGATCGCCATCTCTTCCGAGAAATCGATGTAGACGTCGTCCGGCTGCAAAGCGTTGTTGGTCTGATTGAGACTGAAGGTCTGGTAGAACATGTAGTTCGTGAACAGCGTGTTCTGGTATTCGGTCGCAATTTGCAACTCCGGCGCAACGAGGCTCGAGTTGCGAATCTCGCCGGGCGGTGCATAGAACGGGCTGAAGAAATTGAACACCGATGGCGACTGCAGCGGTCCCTGCCCGAAGAAGATGTATGACGCCAGCAGCGGGAATCGCCCGCTCTGCGACGTAGCGTTGTACGCGCGATAGAGCTGCGTGACCCTGAGTATCGGCTCTTTGAGCTTGCCGTCGATCTCCATCGGCAGATCGGGACGCGCTTCCGGATCGAGCAGGATCGCCTTCACGACCGCTTCCAAATCGCCGCGAACGCCCTGGCCGTTGTTATTGAAGACGC
Organism: Woeseiaceae bacterium; assembly: GCA_965232445.1. Lineage (GTDB taxonomy): Bacteria > Pseudomonadota > Gammaproteobacteria > Steroidobacterales > Woeseiaceae > UBA1847. Next base: position 350,795 of record OZ246973.1, read on the forward strand.
TGGCGACGCGATCGACGTAGCCCGGCGACGGGTTGCTCGTAGTCAGCCGCTGGATCAGCCGGATGGCGAGAAACGGGCCGACGTTCGGATGATTGAAGACGTTGTCGAGCGCCTGATTGAGATCGTCGGGCCCGGTCTGATTGGCCGGCAGCGTAACGCCGTTCAGCAGCAGCTTCTCGCCGGTGTCGTGGAAGGCCGGGAAGTGCGACATGAACTGACTCTGATTCTGATCGTTCTGACGCGCACTCTGCCACGTCGCCGCACCGAACCAGGTCCAGCCCGTGAATACGTGCGCAAAGCCCTCGATGACCGCCTGGTCGTAGGTCGGGACCGGCAGACCGTTGATGTCGAGCACCTGGGTGCCGTCATTATTGAGTTCGACGAGACCGATCGAGAACAGCTGCATCAGCTCGCGCGCATAGTTCTCGTCGGGCCGGATGTTGAGCGCCGGGTTCGGCGCCTCGTTGCCCAACATGGACAGGTAGACACCCATCATCGGATGCAGGGTCACGCCCTGCATGAGGTCGCGATAGTTGCCAAAGGCGTTGATCGCCAGCATGTCGTAGTAGTTCGCCAGCCCGTACGGCGCGCCGTCCAGAGCGCCAAGGTGCGAGACGACGAGAACTTCGGACAGCGCGAAGGCGACACGCTGGCGAAGCTGATCCTCTCCGAACAGCACGTTGCGGTACCAAACGTCGACCCGGTCCGGCTGCATCTGGAAAAGGAACTGCGCTCTCGGCAGGCTCCGCAGGTACGGCTCCTGCAGCGACGCCGGCTTGTTCAGCTGATCGTCGATCCACGCTTCGTAGCCCATTGCGATAACGCGATCCGCCTCGGCCTGGGTTGCGCCGAACGTGGCCTGATTGAGGAACTGGTAAGCCTCGGCCGTGGTGATCGTGGGCGGCGGCGGTGGTGGGGGCGGCGGTGGGGGTGGCGCGCTGCCTCCTCCTCCACCTCCGCAACCGGCCAGTGTCAGCGCCAGCGACGCCGTGAGTGTCAGTGCCTTGAATAACTTCATCGTTACACCTCGCCTGGTGTTACTCGCCCTGGAGCGACCGGAGATACGCCACCTGATCGTCAGTCAGAATGTTGCGCACCCGGATCAGCATCGCCATCTGCTGCTTCTTGATCTCGTTTTCGGCCAGCAGTGCTTCGTTGGCGATCTCAATAACGCGATCCTCATCGATCTGTTCCGCATCCAGCTCGTCCATAATACGCAGGTACGCCTCGCGCATATCCCACTCGTGCTCCGCCACATTGGCCTGAACCTGAACGACCGCCTCGCGGATGCTGGTGAACTGGTCCCGGCTGAGCTCGAGTTCGTCCTGGTTCTCGAGGATCAGATTCGGCGGAAACAGTTTGCCCCTGAAGACGTCGCCGGCCCCGTTCGCCTCGGCCGTGCCTATGCACAGTACGAATAGTACGCAGGCGGCGAGCAGTCGTGCCGTGATCGATCCGTCAATGTTCATAACAACGCTCCTTCGGCCGACTCCGTTGACTCCATCGGCTCCGGCAATTCCTCGAATATGTCAAATTCATGCTCTGGCATCAGAACGTCGCTGGGCGCGACCCAGCTTGTCGAATCCAGCAGCCCGGTGATCTGCAGCGTCTCTGGCAACGGCGCCTCCTCAGGCGCGAAGATCAGCAGCGCAACAGCGACGGCGGCGATCGAGGCAACGGCGCCGGCAACGCTCAGGTACCGCCGCCAGGCCTTCCAGTGATACTCCGCTTCGGCGCGCTCGAAGACATTGTCGAAGGGCGGTGCTTCCGCCGCTTCCGGCGCGCTCCGTTTCAATGCCTCGGCAAGTCTGTTGTCGTCATCGTTCATACGCGCTCCACCGCCCCCTCGTTAGCGGGCTCATGCTGCGCGGCCAATCGTTCGCGCAGCGCTTTCTTCGCTCTGTCGTAGTGAACCCGGCCAGTTCCGACTGTGACACCCATCACCGTCGACGCCTGCTCGATTGTCATCTCCCGTAGGAATACCAATTCCACGATGTCCCGCTGTCTCGCGGGCAGCGCCGCAACCGACTGCCAGAGCGAACTCGTCTCCGCAGGCTCTTCCGGATCGGATGCCGAATCAGGGTCGGCGGCGTGCTCCGCGATTAGCCTCAAGTGCCGTGCCTTGCGCCGGTAGCGGCTCCGAGCGAGGTTCTGCACGACCGCAAACACGAACGTCTTCAGCGTCGAGCGCTCGTCGAATAGTGCCCTACCCGTCAGCAACTCGAGATATGCCTGTTGCACGAGATCCTCCGCCGCTGCCGTATCGTAGTCGCAACGGGACAGGGCCCAGCCGAAGACCTGGCTGTGAATGTCTTCCAGTGCCGAACGCGTGACCCGGGGATTGTTTTCCAGGGCATCGCCGTCTCTCATGGCCCCTCCCGGATACTTGGTAGCACGTCGAGGATGCGTATATGACAGGCTCCACGGCCAGTCTCGCGCAGTTTTGCCCGCCGTTTGTACTGTTTTTGTCGATCCGGTGGGCTCCACCGCAAGGAATCAGGTTATGGTACGCCGGTCGCTACATCCTTCCGGCGGACATATGAAAGCACTGCTTCGAGCTGCCCTCCCCTTCACCGTGATGCTGTCTTTCGCAGCCGCCGCCGTCGAAATCGAGGCCGGTGGCCGGGCGATCGAGATTCCGATTCCCACTGGCTACGCGGAGCTCACTCAGGACATGTCGCCGTACTATGAGGCGATGTACGCCTACGTCGTCCCGACCAACGAGCGCTACCTTGCCCTGCTCCCGGAGCAGGCGACTGAGGCGCATCGGCGCGGCAAGGACGCCGAGTACTACCGCTACATGCTGGTCGAGGCCGAGATTCGAACGATCCGCTTCGACATCACGCAGGCCGAGTTCGACGAGCTGCGCAATTCGATGGGCGAACAGCTAAAAGAGACCTACGAATCGATCCGTCAGTCACTGCCCGGCCTCTTCGACGACGCCAGCAATTCGATCAGCGATGTCTTCGATGCGGATCTCGAACTGTCGATCGGCGAGGTCATACCGTTCGAGCCGCACCTCAACACGCAGCATGCATTCGCGTTCTCTCAGCTCATCAGCATGGGTGTGGCCGTCGATGGCGAAGACCTTGGCGCGGAGGTCGGTATGGTTACCGCGACGATCGTCAAGGTGCGGGACAAGATGATCTTCGTCTACGTGTACGGCAGCGAGGACGATCTCGAATGGACCCGCGAGTTCTCGGCGGATTGGGTCGATCAGATTCTTGCCGCGAATGAATCGGCACTCGGCTCGGCGGAGGCGCCCGACCAAAATCGGCAGGCTGAGGCCCACGACGACGGAACCTTCTCTCTCGGTCCAACGTCGATGATCCTGCTCGTGATCCTCGTGCTGATGGCGCTGTTCTTCGTCGTCCGCGGACTCCGACAAAAAGGAACAGGCTAGCTCAGGCGCAGTCCTCGGCTACGAAGCCAAATGCGGTACTCGCGACGCGACAGCCGCTGGCGCTCTGGTGCAGCGTCAGTGCGACGGTCTCCTCAACGCCGCGCGGTACGAAGCTCAACAAGACGGTTACGCCGCGATCCGGTGCGGCCGGACAAACGTCGCACTGCACGAGGAAGTGGTTGTCTTCGAACGCGCCGAGATCGGCCATGGCGCAGAGGTACGCATGGATGCGGCTTCTCACCCGCTCGGCCAGCTTCGCGTCAGGTTGCTGAAACACCGCCCAGCGTGTCGCACGATCGATCGTGTCGACGACCCTGAGTACCAACCGGCGAACGGCGAGCGACGTGAACAGGCGATGCGTTTCGCTGCCGCGCGCCATTGTCATGGAGGCCCTTAACCCGGAACGGCCGGCCGCGCCATCGACGATGGCATTCAGTCCTGCGCGTGACAGCGCGCTGAGTTCGTAGTCTTCGAGTTCGACGGCTGGCCGGAATCCCCTGACAAGCGCGGCATATTCGATGTCGAACCACGGCCCGAGCGTTCGGTCGCACTTGCAAAGCAAGCCGGCGATGGCACCGCCAATTGCCCGTTCCGTCTCCGGCTCATCCCGATGCACGACGCGCGGGTAGTAGCTCAGCATGTTCGGACTCGCCAGCCCGAGCGATCGGATGCCGGCGATTGCCGCGTCCGCGGAGTCCCAGTCGAGCCGCGGATCAACGATCAACATCGCCTCCCGCTCTCGACAGTATTGTTCGGCGACCAGCAGCGCAGCCGGCCCGGCATCGCGATGTTTGCCCGTGGGAGGCAGGTACAGCAGGTCGAATGCATCGACCTGCTCGAGCGCAAACAGACCTGTGCGATCGCGCTGCGAGCCAATCAGATCGTAGTCGGACAGCTCGGTGCCGTCCGTACCCTCCTGCACGTGATCGATCCACGTCAGCTCGTAGCGGCTGTCCGGACTCGTTGTTGCGTCGGGACGGTGCGTCGGGAATGGGGCCTCGACGCGTACCATGGACGAGGTCGACAGCACGTCCGCCACGAAGTTGTCGGCCTCCTCCCGGAAGCTCAACCGCCGAAACAGTTCCTGGTCGAGGACCCGGCCGTCGACGGGATCGACTCGTTGCAGCGTGAGATTGAACATCTCATCGTTCTCTTCCGCGATACCGTCATAGTCGACGGCCGCGCGGACGTGCTCGGTCGATCCGGGCTCCTGCGCGCGCAAGACCAGCGCCGAACCGCTGGCCGGAAGACACAGAAGCGCCCCGCGCGCGTTGTTCGCGACGCGGACTATCCAGACGTTCCTGCCACCGTGTTCGAAGAACTGTTTGACCGCCGGACCGAGTGCGGACCGCGACCAGCTGTCGCCGAACCTGCGACGGAACTCGCCGAAGTTGTGCAACAGAACCGGTGTATTCAGGGGGCCGCGAAGCGCACGGCCGACGAAGGCGGCCGTGGTTTCCGGGGACACGTCGATGGGCTGATCCATCGCCGCGATTTCGGTGACCGTGATCCCACGATCAACTGCATCTGACAAGTCCATCTCCGTGAGCGTCAGATCGGCGTTGCCGCATTCTAATCAGACCTGGGGCGAGAAGCCATCCATCCTTCGCCGTCGTGGGCCAAAGGCGCTACTCTGTCGCAACGATGAGCGATGCGACGGGTTCAGTATTCCCGCGGCTCGATGCGGCCCTGGGTCGATTCGAATTGGCGGAGTTGCCGACACCGGTGTCGGTTGCACGTCTCGATACGTTGCCGTCATCTCGTGAGATCGCGATCAAGCACGACGACCGGACCGGCCGGCGCTATGGCGGCAACAAGATCCGAAAGCTCGAGTATTTGCTGCATCGAGCCCGGACGCGCGGCGCCCGCCGCGTTGCGACGTTTGGTGCGGTAGGCTCGAATCACGCGGTGGCGACCGCACTTTGCGCAATCGATGCCGGCTTCGACTGCACCTGCCTCCTCGCGCATCAGTCGCTGAAGCCGGGCCTGGGCCGCGCATTGCGAATCCATCAGACGGTAGGCACCGAAGTCGTCGCATTGTCCGGCGACCGCCGCAAGCGCGTTGCGACCATGCGCCGTGCTCTACAGGGCCGTGGGGTTTTTGCGATTCCGATGGGCGGATCTTCCTGGCTCGGCACGATGGGCTTCGTCAACGCGGGCCTTGAGCTGGCTGCGCAGATCGACGCAGAAGAGATTCCGTGTCCGGCACGCGTGTATGTCGCGTTCGGAACGATGGGTACCGCGGTGGGCATCGCGCTCGGCCTGGCGCTGGCAGGTCTCGACACTGAGGTCCACGCGATACGGGTGACAGAGTCGGCCTACGCCAGCGAATCGGCAGCGCGGCGCCTGCTCGCGAAAACTGCGACGCTGATGCGCAGAATCGAGCCAGGCATTCCGTCGGACCTCGCCGCCCGCGCACGCCTCGTGTGCCGCCACGAATTCTTCGGCGGCGGGTACGGTGTGAGCAATCCGGAAACGGAACGCGCCATCGAGGTCGCGCGCGACGGACTTTCGCTGGGTCTCGAATCCACTTACACCGGCAAGGCGATGCGGGCGCTGCTCGGCGATCTAGATGCCGGCTACGACCGGCCGGTCCTGTTCTGGAACACCTACAATTCGCGGCCGATCGCGGTCGACGACGATCTCGAACCCGACTTCTCGGTCATGCCGGAGGAGTTCAGGCGCTACTTCTAGCGGCGCCTAGGGCGGGGCGACGTCCGCGCCGATCTCGTCCTCGAGGTCGGTGCTGTCCTCTTCGTCCGCCTCGGCGACCACCTCGTCGAGCATTTGGCGAATCTCCTCGCGCGAGGGCAAATCCGGATCGCGAACGATCGTGTTCTCGACGCGACGAAGCCGCGCTACGACCTCCTGCGAATCGTACTCGGCGATCCTGACCGGCACGCCCGACGGCTCGCTCGCGAGGGCGCGCACGTGATCCTGCATAGGAGCGGGCATCTCGTCGGCGACGGCTGCAATGAGCGCGTCGAGTCGGTCCGCCGGATCGACAGCGTCGTCTTCGAGCGGCGCATGACTTTCGAAATACCACTCGTCGCCGAGCCGGCCGAGCAGATACGGCTCGTTGATGATCGTCACCGGTACGCCGATGCCGACGAGTTCGTAGAGAAACTCGATGTCCTCCGGGTACAGACGAACACAACCGTGACTGACGCGCATGCCGACGCCACTCGGTTGATTCGTGCCATGGATCAGATAGCCGGGCATGCCGAGCTTCAGCACTCTCGAACCCAGCGGATTGTCGGGTCCCGGGGGCACGACACTCGGCAGCGGATCGCCCATCTCCGCGTGCTCCTGGCGCACCGAGGCCGGAACCCACCAGTGAGGATCGACCGCCTTGGCGGTCACCTCGGTCGAGCCGAGAGGGGTCTCCCAGCCGACCCGGCCGATGCCGATGGGATACGTCAAAACAACCTGTGAAACCAGCTCACCGGTTTCTTCGTCGCGAACGATGCCGTCGGCCGGGAAGTAGAACAGCCGCTTGGACGCGATATTCAGGACGATGCCTTCGCGCGGCACGTCGGGCAGCACGAACTGCGTCGGCAAGAGCACGGGCGTGTCTTCGCCGGGCAGCCAGACGTCCACTCCGGGATTCGCGGCCAGCACTTCGTCGTATCCGAGGCCGTATTCGCGGCCGAAGTCCGGCAGCGCATTGGATGCCTGTGTCAGCACGACCTGCGGTTCGCCGACGACCGACTGCCGTTCCGAGTGAAGAATGAACCGATTCGCATCGATCGCCGAGCTTACCGGCCGCTCCTCGACGGGCACCACGGCCTCGCCGGAAGAGCGCACGTCGCGCAACAGGTCCTCGAGCGTGCTGCAGCCCGCAAGAGCGGCAACGGCGAGTACGGCGAGTGGACGGGTAATGGTTTCGAAGCGATTCATAGGCGGCATGCGCGGATCGTGAGCGGCCAGCTCACACGGCGTGCATCCCTGCCCCAGGCTTCCGTGAGAAGCATCGCGATCTTCGCAACCGGGTCTTCGCCGTGTTCAGCCTGATAGCGTTTGCAGGCCGACCACGTCCTCAGGTAGCCGAGCATATCATCCACCCGCCACTCCGCGCTCATCTCGAATGCCGGCGCGACTATCGCATTGCCCGGCAGCTCGACGCTGCGATAGCCATCGTCGATGTAGCGACGCTCGGCAGGCCAGAACCCCGACAGGATGCCCTCGTACAGGCCTTCGACAATCGCGTCGCACTCGGCAGAGATCGAGCAGAGTTCGTAGCACCAGGCCGCGATAGCGGCATTCGGCGCGGCGACGCGGGCCGCCTCGCGGGCGAATGCGGGCTGATCGAACCAGTGCAGCGCTTGACCGACCGTGATCAGATTGCAGGACTCCGCGTCCAGTCCCGACGCTTCAGCCGGCGCCACGGTATAGCTTACGCCCGGATGGGCGATAGCCGCCGCAATCTGCTGCTCGCTCGCGTCGGTGGCGACGACCTCATCGAAACGCTCGGCAAGCGAAACGGCCACCTGGCCGTTGCCTGTGGCACAGTCCCACGCCCGGTGGCGCGGCTCACTGATCTCGGCAAGCCAGTCGAACAGCTCGGCCGGGTATCGCGGACGGTGCTCCGCGTACAGGTCCGAGCGTTCAGAGAAGTGGTCTTTGAAGGACGTGCCGGTCGACACTACATCGAACAGTTCGGGTTCTTCCCGTTGGCCCGCGCCTCGTTCATGATCGCCAGCGTCTCGCCGAACTCCGAGACCAGATTGTCGATTCGGCGCTCGTCCGACGGGTGAGTCGACAGGAACTCGGCCGGATCGTTGCCGCCGGTCTGTTCGGACATGTTCTGCCAGAGTGCCACCGACTCGCGCGGATCGAAGCCGGCGCGGGCCATGTATTCGAGACCGATGATGTCGGCTTCCGTTTCCTGGCCGCGGTTGAACGGCAGCATGATGCCGACCGCCGCACCGGCGTTGAGCGCCTCGTAGGCGGTGTAGGTCGCACCGCTGTGGCCGCCGCCGAGGATCACCGCCAGCACCTGCACGCCGATGTTGGACGCCGGTGAGCGCGACGCGCGCTCATTGGCATGCCGCGCTGTCACGTGTGCGATCTCGTGTCCGATGACGGCGGCGAGCCGGTCCTGCGTGTCGGCGGCTTCCAGAATGCCGGTCATGACGCCAATCTTGCCGCCAGGCATCGCAAAGGCGTTGACGGCTTCGTGATCGAAGATGGCCATGTCCCAGTCGAGGTCCCGGTACTGCGGTTCCAGCTCCTCGACGATGGCGGTGGCGACACAATGCACGTAGTCGATCGTTGCGCGATCGGTCTCGAGCGGGATCGATGCGCGCATCTCCGCGAACGCCCTGGCCGCCTCGGCAGCGAGCTGATCGTCGGACCGGTAGATCACCTGACTGCGGCCCGTCGGGGAGGACGAACACGCTGCAACGAGCAACGCGGTGGCCAGGAAGGTCACTACAATGGTGATGTGTCGCTTGTGCATGGCATCTCCCGCTATTGGCGGCATTATATCGCTCGGTGCGAGCCCGTTCTTTGTTCGACCGGCGGGCGGGCGGCCGGTTCCGCGCTTTAGCGCGGCAAACGGGACTCGACGCGTTCCCGGTAGCGGGCCGACGACAGCTTCTCGAGGGCGCTGTCGACGCCCGACATCAGGCGATTCCGGATCGGTTTGCGGATCTTGTAGGTCAGGGAATACAGATCGCGTTCCTTGGCGCGTTCGCGCAGGAGTTCGTCCGAGGTTCCCAGGTCGTCCGCCAGCCCGAGCTCGAGTGCGCGGGTGCCCAGCCAGTGCTCGCCGGTCGCCACCTTGTCGAGATCGAGGTCCGGCCGGTACTCGGCGACGGCGTCCTTGAACAACGCGTGCACGTCCTCGAGTTCTTCCTTGAGCTTCTCGCGGTCTTCGTCGGTATTCTCGCCGAACATCGTCACCGTGCGCTTGAATTTACCGGCGGTGATCTGCTCGAAGTCGACACCGTGCGATTCGAGCGCGCGATGGAAGTTCGGAATCTGAGCGAGGACGCCGATCGAACCCAGAATGGCGAACGGGGCGGCGTAGATGCGATTCGCGACACAGGCCATCAGGTAGCCGCCACTGGCGGCGACCTTGTCGACACAGACGGTCAGCGGTATGCCGGCCTCGCGCAGCCGCACGAGTTGCGAGGCGGCGAGCCCGTGTTCGTGCACCATGCCGCCGTAGTTCTCGAGCCTGACGATGACTTCGTCGTCCGTCGTCGCAACGCTCAGGACGGCGCTCACTTCCTCACGCAGCGACGGCACGGCGCTCGCGCGCAGGTCGCCCTTGAAGTCGATGACAAAGGTCTTCGGTTTGGCCTTCTCGGATTTCTCCTCGGCCTTGGAGCGTTCCTTTTCTTCCTTGTCGGCGATCTTGCGTTCCGGCTTCTTCAGAATCGCTTTCTTCAGCGCACCGGCAACGTCGCGAAACTTCTTGTTGAGATTCTCGACCTCGAGCCCCTCATGAGCGCCCTTGCGGCCGGCCGCCGCGGCGAAGCCGATGATAACGACCACTGCGATGACGATGGTGACCGTCTTCAGCAGGAACAGTCCGTATTCCAGAAAAAACTCGCTCATGGGAATCTTCCGCCGTCAGACAGCGATGCCGACGTTGTTCTTCTCGAGGACCTGCTCGGCGCGATAGCTCGAGCGAACCATGGGACCCGCGACGACTTCCACGAAGCCGCGCTCGAGGCCTTCCTTGCGATAGGTGTCGAACTGCTCCGGCGTCACGTAGCGCTCGACCGGGAGGTGGTTTGGCGTCGGCCGCAGATACTGCCCAAGTGTCAGGATGTCGACATTCGCGTCGCGAAGATCGTCCATCGTCTCGAGTATCTCGGCGTCCGTCTCACCAAGACCCAGCATCAGACTGGTCTTTGTCAGGACCGCCGGGCGATGCGCCTTCGCATGCTTCAGGACGTCGATCGTCTGCTCGTAGGACGCGCGCGGATCGCGGACGGGGTGCGTCAGCCGGCGCACCGTCTCGACGTTCTGGGCGAAGACCTCGAGCCCGGAATCCACGACGAGTTCGACATGCTCGTGGACGCCGTTGAAATCGGGCGTCAACGCCTCGACCGCGGTCTCCGGATTCAGGCGTTTGATTTCACGGACGCACTGCGCGTAATGGGAGGCGCCGCCGTCGTCGAGATCGTCGCGATCGACAGAAGTTATGACGACGTACTTGAGGCCCATCAGCTGCACGGCCTTGCCGGTGTTCAGCGGCTCTTCGGCGTCCAGCCAGCCGCGCGGATTGCCGGTATCGACAGCGCAGAAGCGGCAGGCGCGGGTGCAGACCGAGCCGAGAACCATGATCGTCGCCGTGCCGGCATTCCAGCATTCGCCGATATTGGGACACATCGATTCCTCGCACACTGTGCTCAAGCGATGCTCGTGCACGATGTTGCGGGTATTCGAGTAGTCCTGACCGCTCGGCATCTTCGCCCGCAGCCACCTGGGCTTCTGCCCGCGCGGCACGGCCTCGGCGTCACGGCGCTGCTTGACGCCGTTCTTGATCGCCGCGAAACCGGCGTCGGTGCGGTACTTCGTGCCGCTCTCGACCCGCTGCTCGACGACAGGGATGCCTTTCAGCTCTTTGCCGGTGTTCTTCATGGACTGGCCGTCATGGAGTGGACGCGCATTCTCTCACAGCCCGGGACGTGGGGGCACATCGTCCGAAAGCAAATGCGGCGCCGGCGGCGGGCAAAAAAATCCCGGCCGAAGCCGGGAGAGTCAGGGGGAATTCATACGCCAGAAGTGATCAGTGCAATCTGGACCAGCTCACGAGGCGAACTTCGTCGCGGTTCAGATCGAAATTCCGGGCCAGTACTGCCTCGATGTCTCGCCGATCGGTATCTCCGTCCATCGGCTGACTCAATTCGATCACGCCGCTGAACTCGTTACCGCCACGATAATTCGCATCGGTGAGGACAAACTGCGTGTAGTACTTAGCGGACATGGTGTAAACAGTACCTTTCAGGGCTTCGGATGACTGTGAGCCAGGCCACAATTTCCGGATTCTCTATTCCAGACGGTATAGAAGACCGCGTGTCAGACCGGTTTGTTACCTTGTTGCGCCGCACAATCCGCGCCTTCTTTGCCGGGCCGCTGAGGCGTAGAATCCGCCCTTGATCCCGATTGCTTGGGCGCAATTTCGGGCTCGGCGCACAGTTTTGTGCGCCCGGACTATGTAATATCCGCAGCCGTTGCCCGTATTTGGGCATCCGGCCACACTGAACAAGGACCGAACCATGATCGCGACACCGAGATTTCTTCGGGGGCTCAACGGGCTCATGATCATCGTGGTGCTGCTCACCGCAGGCGGCGCCTTTGCGCAGGACGAACTGCGCGCCACGTTTTTCCGCGATGCGGACGAAGCGCGCGCCGCGGCCGATGCCGTCAACGCCGAGCTGCTCGCGCCGCGAAGCTACGCCCGCGGTGTCGCCGAGTACGAGGATGCCGAAGAGGCGCTCGAGCGGGGTCGCAACATCGAGACCGTCCGCAGCAACGCGGCCGAAGCGGCCAATCATTTCCGGACCGCGGCCGAGGCCGCCCAGCTCGCATCCACCGCACTCGCACAGGTATTGAAGAGCCGCCAGGATGCCGCCAATGCCCGCGCACCCGAACTGCAACCCGAACAGTGGGCCGAAGCTCAGCGCCGCTTCGGTGACGCGATCAGACTGCTGGAGCGCGGCGACCTCCGCGGTGCGCAGCGACGTGAGATCGAGGCAACCGAGCTCTACCGGAACGCCGAGCTCGATGCGATCAAGGATCAATACCTGAGCGAAACCCGCCGGCTGCTCGCCGAGGCGGACCGGGCGAGAGTCGGACGTTATGCACCGATTACGCTCGGCCGCGCCAAGCAGCTGCTCGCGGACGCGGAGCGGGAACTGAACGAGAACCGTTACGACACCGACCTGCCGCGGAGCCTTGCGATTCAGGCCAACTACGAAGCCAAGCACGCGATCTATCTTGCGGAAATCGTGCTGGCGATTCGCGAACGCGACATGACGGCCGAGGAACTCGTCCTCGCGTGGGAACAGCCGCTCGCCGCGATCGCCGACTCCGCCGACATTCCACCGGCGATGGAATCCGGCCCTGACGAACTGGCCGCGGAACTGGTCGCCTATGTCGACGGCCTGCGAAATACCGTGCAGCGGCTCGAGCAGGAAGCGGCGGAAGATCAGACGCGGCTCGCCGACCTCGAAGAGGAATTGGCGGCACTCGACGAGCGCCTGGGCGGTGCGACCGAGGAGCGTGCCGCGCTCATCGCGCGCATCGAAGCTCAGAACCGGGTTCGCGAACAGTTCGCGCAGATCGAGCAAATGTTCACGCCGGACGAAGCGCGCGTGTTTCGTCAGGGTGACACGATCATCCTGCGCCTTGTCGGTCTGACCTTTGCCAGCGGCGATGCGCAGATCCGGCAGGAGAATTTCGATCTGCTCGAAAAAGTCGAGAACGCGATCGACGTCTTCCCACGCAGCGAGCTGACCATCGAGGGTCACACCGACTCGCACGGCGGTGACGACTTCAACCAGCAGCTTTCGCAGCAGCGCGCCGAGAGCGTTCAGCAGTACATGATCAACGCGATGCGGATTCCGACGTACCGGCTGATCGCGACGGGCTATGGCGAAACGCGCCCGGTCGCCAGCAACGAGACCGCCTCGGGCCGCGAGCGCAACCGCCGGATCGACATCGTCATCCGGCCGGCGCTGGAGCCGACCACTTAAGCCCCATCCGGCGCCCGCTCACCCCGGGTGCCGGACGCGTTGCCACCACTCCGCGACAATGCGCCCGGTCACCTCGTTCGCGAGGTAGCCGTACTCGGCGTGCGTGTTCAGCACACCGTCGAGGTGAAACGCGTTGAACATTGACCGGTCCTCGATGGACTCCACCAGTCCGAGCCGCTGCATCTCGGCATAGTTGTTGGCGAGTGTCGGGTCAACGGCCGTCATGTCGCCCACCGCCGAGATATTCAACCAACGCCGGACGTTCTGTGGATACCGTTCGGCACCTTCACGGTCGTTGCCCTTGATGCGCTTTCTCAGGTAGTTCTGCCCCAGCGGACTGCCCATCGAGACGAGGGTATCGACAGCGACGCGATCGCCGTGTTCGTGGCTCATCTCCCACAGGCTGTCCCAGGAGATGATCGAGCCCATGCTGTGCGCCAACAGCAGTATCGGGCGCTCCGCTTCGGTCGCGGCCCGCAATGGCAGCTTCAGCATCTCGCGGATGTGATCGGCGATACCGTTACGATTGCGCAGGTAGCGCGACAGATCGCGGATATGCACCTCCGTCTTCTCGCTCGCCATGTACGGGATCAGAAAGGGCATCAGATCGCCAAGTCGATGCAGTGCCAGCGTCGCTCGCCGCTTCCAGGACGCCGCCTCGCTCCGGTCGGCGGAGCTCGCGACCGGCTGCTCGATGACATCCTCGATCGCCTGCCTGTCGATCGCGATGTCGCGGTGCTCGCGATAGAAGTCGTAAGTCCACGAGACCAGATCGAAGCTGTGTGGCGTGGCCACGATGTCATCGGCCAGGGCCTCATCGACCTGCCGAACGCCGGCCTGGAGGCAGCGGAACAACGCGTCGTGATGCGCCTCGGGCCTGGGCTTGGGCAACAGGCCGGGGATGTACAGGATCAATGGTGTGTGGACAGCCTCCACGCTCAGCTCCCGATGCCGAGCAAAGCGTCGAGTTGGTGCAGGTCGTTCACCTCACCGTCGGGTTCACGTAATTCGGCGGGCCAGGCATTGCCGTCACGATTCACCCAGACCGCACGCAGTCCCGACCGGCGGGCACCGTCGACGTCCATCTCGGGGTGGTCGCCGATGTGCAGGGTGCGATCCCTGGCTGCACCACCGGCCTCGACGGCTGCATCAAAAATTCGCGGCTCCGGCTTTGCTGCCCCGGCCAGGCGCGCGGACACGAAGCCGTCGAACAGATCGTCGATACCGATCTTCTCGAGACTCGCGTTGCCGTTGGTCACCGCAATGAGTCTGAATCGCTGACCCAGCGATTGCAGCGCGGGCCGCACGTCCGGAAACAGTTCGAGATCGTTGCGCGCCTCGTCAAAGACGGCGAATGCAGCATCGACGTCGATATCGGCATAGCCCGCGCCTACGCCCATCCGGCGAATAACCTCACGGCGAATGAAAGTCAGATCGTAGGCACGATCGGCGTGGTCTTCGAACACGCGCACGCTCAATTCGTAGGCAGACTCGCGCGTGAACTGTTCGGGTATCCGCGGGTAGTGATCGACATACCACTCCCGTAGACGCTTCTCCGCACGCCGGATGACCGGCTCGATCGCCCACAGCGTGTCGTCGAGATCGATCGTGATTGCGCTTACGTTCCGCACTCTTGCTGCGCTCTTGCCTGACTGTCGAGGATCGCCGACCATTGTTGTCCCGTTAATCCAGCGAGTTCAACCGCAATGAAATACCTGCATACGATGGTTCGCGTCGCAGACGTCGAGGCGTCTCTCGATTTCTACTGCGACAAGCTCGGTCTGGTCGAACTGCGCCGGCATGAATCGGAACAGGGCCGATTCACGCTGATCTTCCTCGCCGCGCCCGGCGACGAGGATGCGCAGGTTGAACTCACGCACAACTGGGATCCGGAGGAATACGGCGAAGGCCGAAACTTCGGGCATCTGGCCTACCAGGTCGAGGACATCTACGCGGCCTGCCAAAAGCTCAAGGACGGCGGGGTGACGATCAATCGGCCGCCGCGTGACGGCCGCATGGCCTTCGTGCGCTCGCCGGACAACATCTCGATCGAACTCCTGCAGAAAGGCGACGCCTTGCCACCGGCAGAACCCTGGGCCTCGATGCCGAACACCGGGCACTGGTAACGCGTCAGGCTGAAGGCATCAATGGCGGAAGGGGATCGGCGCTGTCGGCGGTACCCGACGCCGGCTTCGCGCGGATCGAGCGTACCGCGCTGGCAAGTGCTTCGCCGTTAATCGCCGCTTCCTGCGGACCGTAGCTCGCCTGCGAGAGTTTCATCAGTTCGCCTGCCGCGGGTTCGGCGACGCGTGCAGCCAGCGCACCGATGCTGCGAGGCGGCGACTCCGGCCACTCAAGCTTCGCCCATTCGAGCATCGCGGCGCGAACGCCACCCGCATCGTTCTCGATTGCCGACTTGCGCGCGGCTCGAAGCTGTCGCGCCTGAAGCTTGTGGATGGGCACAGGAGCCGGTTCTCTTTCGTCGCGCCGCGGCCGTGACGACCACCACCAGGCGATCAGCGTCAGCAACCATACGGCAGCGAGAATCGTCGCGATCTGGCGCCAGAAGTCGGACTGCTCGGCGATCGGTGCCGACGGCTCGGTGGCGGTCTCCGTGTCGGCAACCTCCGTGGCGACCTCGACGTCCTCGATCGGCGGCAGTGCATCCTCGCCGGGCAGAATCGTCACCGTCTGCGCCGGCAGGGTCGCGACCCGCCACTCCTCGTCGTCGATGTCGAACCACGGCAACTCGATCGCGGGAAGCACGATCTCGCCGGACCGGGAACCGATCATCGCGTACTGATCGGTGCGGATGCCGACGATGCCGTCCGCGACGACGCGTCGATTTAGCGCCGGACGATCGGGATACACGTTGATGCCGGTCGTTTCAGGCGGCTCGGTTACCGGAATCTGCGTTTCCAGCTGGCCGAGCGCGCTGACGGTGATGTTGCGGGAGATCGGCTCACCCGCCGTCAGCTCGTCGAATTCCCGGGACCACTCCTCCGATATTTCGACCTCACGAGCCGGCAGCCAGACCGCGTCGAAGTATTCGTCCGGTGGCGTTGGAATCGCCTCCACGTTGATGGTCAAGGCCTCCGATTCGAACACGCGCCGGCCGGAGATGCGGCCGTCCCGCAATACTCTTGCCTCGAAGCGAGCGGGTGAGATCGTGACCTCGCCGCTCTCCTGCGGGAAGATCGCGAAGGTGCGCTCGATCACGTTGTAGGCGCGCTCATTGAGGATGGACTCGTAGCTACGCTCGTCGCCAGCCAGCTCGACAAGCACCTCGGCGCCGCCGAACTGCGGTTCGCGAAGCGTTCCCTGGCGGGTCGCGACGGCGCGATAGATGCGGATCGTGTACAACACCTGCGCCTGAACCCAGGTACGGTCGATGTTGAGCTCGGCCGTGACGAACACGTCCGCCTCGCCCGGCGGTTCGTTGCGTGGCTCAAGTACGGTGATCGTGACGGCGTTGCTGGTCTCGTTGCCAACCCGGATCGGCGGGATCGTCAGCTCGCCTGCGCGCCGCGCCATCAGCGGGATCGACCAGGTCATGCTGCGACGGATCTCGCCGTACTCGATACGCGTGTTACTCAGGCGGCTCGCCTGCCCGATCATGAAGTCCGCCTCGAGTACGGATAGGTCGGGGGTCGCCTCGATACTCGTGTCGGTCACCAGCTCGAGCACGAAGGACTCGTTCTGCTCGACGCGGCCGCGATCGACGCTGGCTGTGACTTCAGCCTGGGCGATCGATGCGAACAGTATGCTGCCCAGCAGCGCCAAACAGATGATTCGTCCTACCACGGCTGTGCCTCGTTGTCGGGCCATAGACTGTTGCCGTCCTGATCTCTGCCCAGGCGCTGGTACTGGTATCGGAACTTGCGCCGAAGCAAGCCGCCCGGGTCGTTCGGTATGCGACGCAGCCACTGCTCCATCGCCTGTTCCTCGGCCTGCTGAAACCTGAGCTCGGCGAGTTCCTCGGGCGACATCTGCTCGGACTCGGCCTGCTGTGCAGCGCGCTCGAGTTCCTGCTGCAGTGCTTCCATCGCTTCGTCGGCATTCTCGTCTTCGGGCCGCTCTGACGATTCGCTTTCCTCCGAGTCGCCCTGCGACTGTCCTTCCGCGTTGTCCGACGGTTGCTGTTCGCCGTCGCCCTCGGACTCCTGACTGTCGCCGCCGGAGCTCTCGGCGTTCTCCTGCTGCTCGCCTTCCTGCTGTTGCTGCTGTTCTCGCTGCTCCTTGACGCGCGTGACCAGCTCACGGTTGTAGGCGGCATCTTCGTTGTCGGGGTCGAGCTCCAGCGATTCTCCGTAGGCCTCGATCGCGCCTTCGAGATCGCCCTGCATCGCAAGTGCGTTGCCCAGGTTGTAGAAGCTGTCGGAATCCTCGCCCTGCGCGAATTCTTCGGCGCTTCTGTGGTAGTCGCCGGCCCGGTAGTGCGATACGGCCTGCCACTCGTTGTTCTCGAACAGGTCGGCGGCCGCTGCCGGGTCGCCCTCCTCGAGCAGCCGTTCGGCCTGTTGATCGCGGTTGCTCCAGATATCGTCCCAGACCGATGCGTTGGCCTGCTCGGCAACGGGCAGGAACGCGACGACAAGGACCAGCGCCCAGCCGCGCCGGAACGCGAGTGCCGCCAGCGGCAGCATCAGCAGCAATATCCAGGGCCCTTCCTCGCGCCACTGGTCGGTGGCCTGCGAATCGTCACCGGCGCGCGCGGCGGTTGCTTCGCCCGATAGCAGGAAGTCGAGATCGGTGCTGTCCGCGGTCAGCGCCGTGTAGCGGCCACCGCCCGCGGATGCGAGCGCACGGAGGCTGCGTTCCTCGAGCCGCGGTACCGCGATGCGGCCCGCCTGGTCGGTGACGAATCCACCCGTCGATCTCGGGATCGGCGCGCCCTCCTCGGTACCGACACCGAGTATCGACAGTGTGTACCCCGTGCCGCGCAGTTCCCGCGCAACGCGTTCCGCGGCCGGGGAAGACCCGCCATCGGTAATCAGCAGAATCTCGCCGACGCTGACTGACGCCTGCTCGAGGAGCTGACGGCTCTTGTTGATCGCCGCAACCGGGTAGCTGCCGCGGCTCGGCATGATGTCGGTGCTTAGGCTGTTGACCAGCGCGGCGACGGTCTCCGAATCGGTGGTCAAAGGCGTCACCGTGAACGCGTTGGCCGAATACACGACCAGCGCCGTCTGGCCGCCGTCGCGCCGCTCCAGCAGATCGAGAATCTTGAGCCGCGCGCGGCTGAGCCTGCTGGGACTGACGTCCTGCGCATCCATGGAACGCGACAGATCCAGCGCGACGACGAGCGACTGATCGGAGCGGAACACCGGCTGCTCAATGCGCTCCCATGCCGGGCCGGCCAGCGCCAGCACGCCCAGGATGCCGGTCAGCGCGAACACCAGCCAGCGGCCGTCCCGCCGCCTGGACTGAGTGACGGACAACACGTGCGGCGCCAGCGCCTCGTCGACGACCGCTTCCCACCGGCCGTGACCGAAGCGGCGCCATGCGAACGCGACGGCCAACGCGAGCACAACCGGCAGCGCGAACAACCACTCGGGCCTCAGGAAGTGAAATTCAGCCGGCATCGGTCTGCACCGTCAGGCCGGCGGCTCGCCGGCGGAGAAGTCTGCGCGCCAGACTCGCAAGACATATCAGGAATACGAGGACGGTCGCGCCGGCCATCGGAATCTGGAACAGTGACCGAATCGGCCGGAATCCGGCTTCCGGTTCCTCGACCGGTTCGAGTTCGTCGACCAGCCGGTAGATGTCCTGCAGCCCGGCGGTATCGCGGGCTCGGAAGTAGCGGCCGCCAGTGAGTTCGGCAATCTCCGTCAGCGTCGCTTCGTCGAGATCGGCGGAAGGATTGATGCGGCGGCGACCGCCAACGAGCGACGACACCTCGAGCTGCTCCGCGCCGATGCCGATGGTGTACACGCGGAGCCCGACCTGCGCCGCCAGTTCCGCTGCCTTTCTCGGATCAACCTCGCCGGCCGTGTTGGCGCCGTCGGTCAGCAGTACCAGCACCTGCTCGCCACCGTCCTGCTCCTGCTCGTGGATGCGCTTCACGGCCAGCGTGATCGCATCGCCGATCGCGGTTTTCTCGCCGGCAAGACCGATGAACGCCTCCATCAGCAAGGTCGTGACGGTCTCCCGGTCGAGCGTCAGGGGTACCTGCAAGTACGCTCGCTCACCGAACAGAATGAGTCCGATGCGGTCGCCTTCCCGGCGGCTGATGAAATCGCTGGCAACCGCCTTGGTCGCCGTAAGCCGGTCCACGCGCGTGCCGGCCAGTTCGAAATCCTTCTGATCCATGCTGCCCGACAGATCGACGGCGAGCATCAGGTTCCTGCCCGAGACCGGTACGTCGAGTTCCTCGCCGATGTGCTGAGGACGGGCGGCTGCAGTGACCAGCAGAATCCACGCAAGCGCGGCCAGCCAGAAGCGCCAGTTCATTAGCTGCTCCGACTCGCCGCGGCCGGTCAGGGTCGCGTACCGGTTGAGTGCGGGAACCTTGAGCCCCGCCTCCTGCAGCGTGGTCGCCTCCGGCAGCAGCCAGCGCACGATCAGCGGCAACGGCAGCGCGAGGAACACCCATGGCCATGCGAACGAGAGCATCAGCGCTTCACCGGAGTTCTGAGGCGTAGCCGGATGGCATCGACGAAGGCACCGACGTCGGATCGGTCGACGGCGAGTTCGGCGCCCCGGTACGGCCAGTCGATCAGCGGCCGGCCATCGCCGTCGACAAAGTGGGAGCGGTCGAGATCGCGATCCAGCCACTCGAGCCATGCTTCGCCGGTCAGCCCGGCCACGTCGCCGCGTGGAGCGTAGGCGAGCATGGTGCGGCGGACCAGTTCGGAAATCTGTTTGCCGAGCAGGACGGCATTGCCGTGCTTCACGTACTCCGAGGAGTACGAGTCGAGCGTCTTCAAGGCGTGCCGCCGCGCGGCCGTGAATGCCCGGTGCCGGACGTACCACACGAGCAGCCACACCAGTCCGAGCAACAGCAGGCCCGCCAACAGCCACCAGCCGGGCGCGGGCGGCCACCAGCTCACCGGGTCCGGTAGGTGAAGGTCGCGAAGTGGAATCTGGGACGCGCTCATGACAACCGATAGCCTACTCGATGTTCCTCGACGAGCCTCAGTGCGTCCGCCGGCCGAGCGCTGTCTGCAGCGCCGTCACCGGATCGTCCGCCGTCGACATCGGCATCCTGTGAATACCGTAGCGCTGGCAGAAGGCGTCGAATTCGAGCGCGCTCTTCTCGAAGGCTTCGCGATACTCGCGGCGCGCGGCCGCAGCCTGTGTGTCGATCGCCAGCTCGTCGGCTTCGGCGACCAGGCGGTAGCGCCCCGGCGGCGGCAACTCGCGCTCGAATCGGTCATGCAGGCGGATCGCCAGCACTTCGTTGTGCCGGGCGACGCTGGAAAGATACGACTGCGCGGCGCGCGTCATGCCCTGGAAATCGCTCAGCACGACCACGAGGCTGCCCGGACGCGCGACCCGGCGCAGCGCCGACATCGCCATCGTGAGCGGTGCCTCGCCATCCTCGGTCGAGCTGCGGGTCTGCCAGTCCGGGTGCTCGGCCAGCGCGTGCACGAACCTGAGCGCTGCCTGACGGCCGAGCCTGGGTTTCAGTTCCCGGTGCACATTGTCGCCGAAGATCAGTCCGCCGAGCCGATCGCCACGGTGATGCGCCGCCCAGGACAAAAGCGCCGCGGCCCGCGCGGCGTTGACGGATTTGAAGCAGCCCTGGGTCGCAAAGTGCATGTTCGCGCGAAGATCGACGACGACCAGTACGGGCCGCTCGCGCTCCTCCCGGAAGAGCTTGGTGTACGCGGTCGTCGATCGCGCGGTGACGCGCCAGTCGATCGAGCGCGGATCGTCGCCGGGCTGATAGGGCCGGGACTCGTCGAATTCCATGCCGCGGCCGCGGAAGTGAGACACGTACGCGCCGGTCTGCAACGACCGGACGCGGAGCACGTCGAGCGCAATCGCGCGCGCCGGACCGTTCAGGCGGATCAGCCCCGGCTGGGTAACGCTGACCGGTGAGGCGTCCTCGGGCACGTGATCGAGGTGCACGGTCACGGCACGCCGACTCCGTCGAGCAGCCGTTCGATGACCGAGTTGGCGTCGACCCCGTCGGCCTCCGCCTCGAAACTCAAGACCAGCCTGTGCCGCAGAACATCCGAGGCGACGGCCTGAATGTCCTCGGGCCCGACGTAGTCGCGGCCGGACAACCAGGCATGCGCGCGTGCCGCGCGATCGATGCCCATGCTGGCTCGCGGGCTGGCACCGTACTGGATCTGGCCTTCGAGCGAGGCGTCGACGGCGCCGGCATTTCGGGTGCCGGTGACAACGTTGACGATGTACTGCTCCAGCTCGTCCGCAAGATGCAGCCGCAGGATTTCCTGACGAGCGTTGAAAATGGATTCGGCCGACAGCAGATCCGGCGGCTGGAACGCGTCGCGCTCTGCCGATTTGGCTTCGTCGCGATTGAGCACGAGGATGCGTCGCTCGTCCTCGGGTGTCGGGTAGCCGACTTCGACGTGCAGCAGGAAGCGGTCGAGCTGCGCCTCGGGCAGCGGATAGGTCCCCTCCTGCTCGATCGGGTTCTGCGTCGCCATCACCATGAACAGCCCTTCGAGCGGATAGGTGTTCTCGCCCACCGAGATCTGCCGCTCCTCCATCGCCTCGAGCAGCGCCGATTGGACCTTGGCCGGCGCGCGGTTGATCTCATCCGCGAGGATGAGGTTGTGGAACAGCGGGCCCTTACGGAACTCGAAGGTTCCTTCCTGCGGGCGGTAGATGTCCGTGCCGGTCAAATCGGCCGGCAACAGATCGGGCGTGAACTGCAGCCGGTGGAAATCGCCCTCCACACTCTCCGCGAGCACTTTGATCGCGCGGGTCTTCGCAAGCCCCGGCGCGCCCTCGACGAGCAGGTGCCCATCGCAAAGCAGCGCGATCAGCATTCGGTTGATTAGATGTGCCTGTCCGATGATCAGGCGGGAAGCATGCGCCTCGAGTTGTTGGAATTGTTCTGCGACGCTCATGCGCGACTCCGGGTTATTGCGTGGGCTTGTTAAAGGGCGAGACATTTTAGAGAGGATGCATGGCAAGGCCAACTGGTCGCCGGCTTTTTTGCGGAAGACCGGGCACTTAGGGTAAATATGCTCCTCCTTCAGACCGCGCCGGACCCAATAGATTGCATTTTCCTCATCACCGCTGGCCGCTGGCCTTGCTCCTGGCCTGCTGGACGTTGACGGGCTGCGGCGGCGAACCGCCCGCGGAGACCGCGCCGGACAGCCCCGACGCCGTCTCGGAGCCGCCGCCAGAGGCCGGATTCCTGCCGGCTGCCGCCGCGGGCGCGGAGGATTGCGGGGAAGCCGGGGAACTCAGTGCCGACCTGTTCGGCGCATTGGCGGGCCCGGTGCGATGGTCGACCGATGCGCTTCGTTGCGAAGGAATGCCGCGTCCGGACGGCGCCGGGGCAAGGCTGCGTTTCGCGGGTGCGTTCGGCACCGAGGAACAGCCGATTGCCTTCATCATCGCGGTTCCGTCCCTCGAGCGGGGCGTCATCGGCAGGGAGTTGCCCAGTAACGTGACGCTCATCGCCGAAGGTCAGGGGCGTTTTTTCAGCACGCCCGACCTCGAGGACTGCTGGACGGATGTCTCGTCTCAGACTCCACTCGGCACCGAGGGCCGGTTCAGCATCGAGGGCCAGGTCTACTGCATTGCGCCACTGCCGGAGGTCAACGGCAGCGGCAGCATCACTATCGACGAGTTCCGGTTCTCAGGGCTGGTCGATTGGACGGCGAGCTGATGCGCCGGTCGTGGACGAGCCGTAGCTTTCGAGCGCTGCTCGCAGCGGGGCTCCTGTTTGCCAACGCCGCGAATGCACAGGAGCTCGACGAACGATTCGATCGTGACGTGCTGATCATTCACGCGGCGAGCGCGTGCCTGCTTTTCGACATCTACGTCGCCGTCACGCGCGAGCAGCAAATGCGCGGACTCATGTACGTCCGCGATCTGCCCGAGACGACGGGCATGCTGTTCATCTACGCCAGTGAGGGACGGCGCTCGATGTGGATGCGGAACACCTACATTCCGCTCGACATCGCATTCGCGCGCGATGACGGCACGATCGTCAATATCGCGCGAGACACGATACCCCTGTCCGAAGAAAGCATCTCGTCGACCGGGCCTGCAAGCTACGTGCTCGAGTTGAATGCGGGGGTCACCGACGCATTGTCGATCGAGCCGGGCTCGCGGCTGGTGTGGGAACCGGCGCCCGCTCCCACCGATGCCGGCGAGTGACTCGGGTTAGGGATCGCCTGAGTCGATAATCGGCCGCACCGACGATTCGATCAGCTTCACGAGCTTTCCGTCCATGAAACGGTAGTCGTCCGGAATACCGAGAGTGACGACGTTCTTTCCCTGCACCGCCCTCGGAAACGACGCCACGATCCGGTTTCTGTGCTTGTGCTCCATCGCGCAAATCACGTCTGCCCAGCGAACGTCGTCGATCGACAGCGTGCGCCGCGCGCGCGGGCTCGTCCCCGCCGACCGGGCGCAAACGCCGGGCCAGCGCCCGATGACCTTCTCGGCTGTTGGACTGCGCCACCGATTGCGGCTACAGACGAACAGAATATTCACCGAAAGTCTCCACTCGCCGCGGATACGGAACGCCAAGCTGCCTCGCTCTCTCGAGCTTGCATCCGCGCGTGTATAGATCCTTCCAGCGCTTCACAATCGGTATGGTCTTTCCATAGGGCGGGACCGGGCGCACTTTCGAGAAGTGTCCGGGCGACTTTTTGCGGAAGGGTGCAAAGTCGGCTCGATTGGCCACGTGTCGGGCACGTTGGTGCCGGCGCCATGCTCTGCCTCTAAGGTCTTGCATTGCCGTCTCCTGAATTACCGGGTTCAGCAGCCGCGGTAATACGGAGAGCGGTGGGAGTCTGGCGACTTATCCTTTCGGCGTCAACGGTGGGGCGACACGGGCTACAGCACCGCAGCTATCGACTCCGCGACGTGGTCGACGTTGTCCGGCGTAATGCCCGCGACGTTGATGCGGCTCGAGCCGACCATGTACACGCCGTGATCGGCTTTCAACGCGTTGACCTGTTCGACGCTCAGCCCGAGGAAGCAGAACATGCCGGTCGCGCGCACGAGGTGCGAGAAATCGTGCTCCGGCGCTCGGGCCTTCAGCGCATCGTTGAGTAGCGAACGCATTTCCAGAAGCCGGCTGCGCATGTCGTCGAGTTCCTGGTGCCAGCGCATCGTGAGCTGTGGGTCTTCGAGAATCGTGCGCACGATGGCCGCGCCATGGTCGGGCGGCATCGAGTAGATGGTCCGCGCGATATAACTCAGCTGGCTTTTCACTATCGTCGCCGTTGCCGCGTTGGGCGACAGCACGGACAAGGTGCCCACCCGGTCGCGGTAGAGCCCGAAGTTCTTCGAACACGACGTCGATACAATCATTTCCGGCACCCGCGCCGCCATCTCCCGTATGGAGAGTGCGTCCTCGTCGAGGCCGCGCGAGAATCCCTGGTACGCCATATCGATGAATGGCAGAAGCTCGCGCTCGACGACAACGTCGGCGATCTGCCGCCACTCGTCGTCCGACGGATCGAGGCCGGACGGGTTGTGACAGCACGCGTGAAACAGGACGACCTCGCCTTTGGGCAACGCGCGGATCGCCTCGAGCATCTCGTCGATGCGGATGACGTGCTTGTCGGTGTCGTAGTAGGGGTACGGCGACAGAACAAGGCCCGCACCGCCCAGCAGCGGGACATGGTTGTTCCATGTCGGGTCCGATACGTGAACCTTTACGTCGGAAGCGGCCGTCAACAGCAGACCTGCCGCAACCCGAAGCGAACCGGAGCCGCCGGGTGTTTGTACCGTCGTCAGCCGATCGGCATCCGCGGAATCGCCGAAGGCCAGATTCTGCATCCCGAGATTGAAGCCGGGATCGCCGGCCGTACCGAGGTAGGCCTTGGAGTCCTGAGTCTCGACGAGCCTGCGCTCGGCGGACTTGACCGCTTCGAGCACCGGCGTCTCCCCTTCGGGCGTGCGGAACACACCAACGCCGAGATCGACCTTTTGCGGCCGCTTATCGCTATTGAATTCGGCGATCAGACCGAGGATCGCATCCGTGGGCCGCGCTTCGAGTTGTTCGAACAAGAGGGTCTCCGAGCAATGTGGTTTGTCACTCGGGGCATTCTAGTCAAAATCGCTGCGCGTGGGAGTCCGTAGTCGACACCGGGCGCGGAAAAAGAAAACGCCGGCCAAGAGGCCGGCGTTTGAGAGCTGATTGGGGGGTGCTCTTCGGGCACAGCCGTTTCATCTAAGGAAAGTGCAATCCCGGGCGAGCGATGAGCAGCCTCCGAAGCAAACAAAGGGGGCCGCGGTTCGCTTGGCCACCACCCCACCCAAAAGAAAACGCCGGCCAAGAGGCCGGCGTTTGAGAGCTGATTGGGGGGATCAGCTCACGCTCGAAGCTTGTGGAGAGATTCGAGCGTTGGGGGTCTGATAGCGCCTTAAGGCTTCGGCGCCCAAGCGCTGCACCAACCGGCCGCCGCAACGACCTGATTCGGGAACAGCGGACAGGGACGCCACTCGTCGCCCTCATTGCCCTGAATCAGCATGCAATTGGCGCAGGTCTGATCTTCGGCGGGCTGGAGGCGATCGGCCGGATCGACGGTCGATGCGTCGTGCGTGTACTTCAGTGCCTTCGACGCGTCGCTCTCGGGATCGGCCTGTGGCATGTCCTGTGCGCTGGCATCGCGGCTGGTGTGCAGGAACGCGCCGGCGGTAGCGGCGGCAGACAACTGCATGAAAGTACGGCGTGCGATCTTGCTCACTTGAGTCTCCTCGTGATTGCGCGCCGGTTTTGGGAAACGAATCCGGCGCGCGCAGTCTAAAAATGCTTTACGTAGTTATTGTAGGCTGCGAACCTGAACGAGAGCATAACGGCAAATGCGTAGATCTGCTGTAACAGTTTTTTCGCGAACGATTCTCATTTTCGCCAGCGCTCTTAACGTGGCGAATGCACACGACTATGTCGTGCAGGTCGACGAGTCCATGCAGCGAATGGACGTCGAGGCGCGCTTCGACCGGCCCGTGACGCGCATCGCCGCGCGCTCCGATGACGCAGCCCGCTACCTGATCAACGCGCGCGATTGCGAGAGCGGCGAGCGTCTGCGCGTTCGCGGTCGCCAGCTCCGCCTCCCCTCCGGCGGCATCGAGTGTCTTCGCTACTCCGTCAACCTCGAACGCGCCGCTCGCGACGAGCGCCGAAACTCTACCCTCTCCTCCTCCAACGTCATCGTTTCGACCGCCGCGTGGTTCTGGCGGCCACGCCTGAATGACGAAACATCGATTCGCGTGCGTTTCGACATGGCGAATTCCGTCGATGTGTCGATGCCGTGGCGGCCGATCGAAGGCGAGTCCGACGTCTACGAACTTACGATCTCGCCACAGAGTTCGACTGCGCCCGCTGTTTTCGGCGACTTCGAATACCACGAAGCCGAGATACCGGGGGCGACGCTCCGAATCACCGTGCTAAACGGGGAGCGCCCGCTCGACTCGGAGGCGCTCGTCGATTGGGTCGCCGAAGCCGCCGGTCAGATCACTCTCGTGTACGGCACGTTCCCGAACCCGTCACCGTCGGTCGTTGTGATCCCCGTCGGCAGCCGCTCCTGGAGCGACGCTCCGGTCCCGTTCGGCCGCGTCATCCGCGACGGCGGAGAAACGATCGAGCTGTTCATCAACGAGAATCGCCCGATCGACGACTACTACGGCCACTGGACGGCTACTCACGAATTCAGCCATCTGATGACGCCCTACATCACATCGCGGCATCGGTGGGTATCGGAAGGATTCGCCCAGTACTACCAGAATCTGCTGCTCGCTCGCGCCGGCCACTACAGCGAGCAGAGGGCGTGGCAGGAGCTGTACGACGGCTTCGAGCGCGGCCGCGGTTCGGCAATCGGCCGGTCGCCGAACGAAGTCGCGGACGGTAGCTGGCGCGGCGGAACGATGAGGATCTACTGGACCGGCGCGGTCGTGGCGCTGATGGGCGACGTCGAATTGCGAGAGCGCTCCAACGGAAGACAGTCGCTCGACACCGTCATGCAGGAGCTGATGGAGTGCTGCCTGCCGTCCGACAGGATGTGGTCGGGACCCGAGTTCTACCAGCAGCTCGACCGGATCGCCGGGCGCGCCGTGTTCATGCCGCTGTACCGGCAGTACGCCAATTCAACCGACTTTCCGGATGCGATGCCGACCCTGGCCCGGCTCGGGGTCGACGTCGAGAACGAGCGAGTGTCGCTGAACGACAGCGCCGAACTCGCGGAAATCCGTTCCGAGATGACGCGCCGGTAGGCCGGGCGAATGCCCGAACCGCTATAATCGAGCGTCCGCGAAAAATCGGATTCGTACCGGTGGTGAAAGGCAGCTCTGCGATCGATATCGAGAAGCGGCGCGACGGTCAGCGTCACGCGCTGGCTGACAGTGTCGCCGTCGAGGAGCCGTTGGAGATCCGGCTGGGATTCTCGACACCGGAGGGGCGCGCGGTCCGCAGCATCTCGATCACCATGCGGACACCGGGAAACGACCGCGAACTTGCCGCGGGTTTTCTGTACGGCGAATCCATCGTCCGCCGCGGTAGCGACATCGCGTCGATCGATACCTGCGGACCACCGGCACCGGACAGCGGCAATCACAACGTCATCCGCGTCGAACTCGACGCCAACGTCACCGTC
Organism: Woeseiaceae bacterium; assembly: GCA_965232445.1. Classification (GTDB taxonomy): domain Bacteria; phylum Pseudomonadota; class Gammaproteobacteria; order Steroidobacterales; family Woeseiaceae; genus UBA1847. Next base: position 378,673 of record OZ246973.1, read on the forward strand.
GATCTCGCTCGTCTGGAGCGGCATTTCTATACGACGTCTAGTTGCGGCGTCTGCGGCAAGACCTCCATGGACGCGCTCAAGATCGTCGGCGTCGCACCGCTCGCCGACGGTTCGCCGGACTTTTCGGAGCGGGTCCTGGTCGGCATGCCGGACAAACTGCGTGCGGCCCAGGCGACCTTCGACGAGACGGGTGGTCTACATGCAGCAGGAGCGTTCGACGCGGACGGCGAATTCGTCGCCGTGATGGAAGACGTCGGGAGACACAATGCCGTGGACAAGGTGGTCGGCCAGCTGCTGCTCGATGACCGCTTGCCGGCATCCGACTACGGACTGCTCGTGTCCGGACGGGCCAGCTTCGAGCTCGTGCAGAAGGCGGTGGTCGCCGGTATGCCGCTGATCGCCGCGGTTAGCGCGCCGTCCAGCCTGGCCGTCGACCTCGCGCGGGAATTCGACATGACGCTGATCGGTTTTCTCAGGGGCAAGTCATTCAACGTTTACGCGGGAGAGCAGAGACTATGTCCGTAAGCAACGGCTACGACGCCGAGGCTGCCGGTGAGATCGTCGCCGAGTTCGACAACCGGCCGGAGATGCTGGTGCAGATTCTCACCCGCATCGTCGAGCGCTTCGGCTATGTCTCCGAAGACGGCATCCGGCAGCTCGCCGACCTCTTGAATCTGTCGCGTGCCGACGTGCACGGCGTCGTCAGTTACTACCACGATTTCCGCACCGCGCCCCCGGGACGGCATATCGTGAAGGTCTGCCAGGCCGAAGCCTGTCAGGCAATGGGCAGCCGCGCGCTGACCGACCACGTGCAGGGCGCACTCGGCGTCGAGCTCAACGGCACGGCGGATGACGTCACGCTCGAGCCGGTCTACTGCCTCGGCAACTGCGCTTGCGCGCCGGCGGTAATGATCGATGGCCGCACGTATGGGCGCGTGGATGCCGAGCGCTTCGACGAGTTGCTCGGCGCGCTGGCGGAGGGTGAGGCCTGATGGCGCGCGTTAAAGTCTTCGTGCCGAGAGAGACCTCGGCCATTTCGGTCGGGGCGGACGATGTTGCGATCGCGATCGCGCGCAAGTCCAAGCAGCTCGGCGCCGACATTGAACTGATCCGCAACGGTTCCTGGGGCGCGTGCTGGCTCGAGCCGCTGGTCGAAGTGCAGGTCGGCGAGCAGCGCATTGCCTACGCCAACGTAGCTCCGGGTGACGTCGACAGTCTATTCGAGGCAGGCCTGCTCGAGGGCGGCGAGCACGCACGCCGCCTTGGGCCAACCCAGGAAATCCCTTACCTAATTGATCAGGATCGCTGGACGTTCTGGCGCTGCGGATTGATCGCACCGCTGTCGCTCGATGACTTTGTCGCCCACAACGGCTTCAAAGCGCTGAAGGCCGCGTTCGAGATGGGTGCCGATGCCGTGATCGACGCGGTGACGGCGGCCGGACTGCGCGGCCGCGGCGGCGCAGGCTTCCCGACGGGGATCAAGTGGCGGACTGTCGCCGACGCGCCCGGCGAGCAGAAGTACATTGCGTGCAATGCCGACGAGGGCGACAGCGGCACGTTCTCGGACCGCATGCTGATGGAAGGCGACCCCTTCTCGCTCATCGAGAGCATGGCGATCGCCGGCTTCGCGGTCGGCGCCAACAAAGGCTACATATACCTGCGGTCGGAGTACCCGCTGGCCCACAGGATCCTGACCAAAGCGATTGCGGCGGCCCGGGATGCGGGCTGGCTGGGCGGCGACATCCAGAGCTCTGGGTTCGGCTTCGATATCGAGGTGCATCTCGGCGGCGGCTCCTACGTCTGCGGTGAGGAAACCGCAATGCTGGAGAGCCTCGAGGGTAAGCGCGGCATCGTCCGCAGCAAGCCGCCGTTGCCGGCTCTGAGCGGCTTGTTCGGCAAGCCGACGGTCGTGAACAACGTCGTTACGCTTGCCTCTGTACCGAACATCGTGAGCCTCGGCGGCGAGCGCTACGATGGCTACGGGGTGAACCGCTCCAAGGGCACACTCGCGTTCCAGCTTGCCGGCAACGTGAAACGCGGCGGCCTGGTCGAAAAAGCGTTCGGCATTACGCTGCGACAACTCATCGAAGACTTCGGTGGCGGCACCGCCACCGGCCGGCCGGTGAAGGCCGTTCAGGTGGGCGGCCCGCTCGGCGCCTATATCCCGGCAGAGCAGCTCGACACGCCGCTCGACTACGAAGCGTTTGCGGAGATTGGCGCGATGATCGGTCACGGCGGCATCGTCGTGTTCGACGACCTGACCAATATGGCGCAGCAGGCGCGATTCGCGATGGAGTTCTGCGCGATCGAGTCCTGCGGCAAGTGCACTCCTTGTCGAATCGGCTCGACGCGTGGCGTCGAAGTCATCGATCGAATCATCGCTGGCAAGAACCGTGAGGCGAACTACGACCTGCTCGTGGAGCTTTGCGACACGATGGAAGACGCATCCTTATGTGCAATGGGCGGGATGACGCCCTATCCGGTTAGAAGTGTTCTAAAATACTTCGCAGAGGATTTTGCGCAGCGGGGTCCCGGGGCCTGACAACACTGTGGAAACAGTCTCTGTTGAGCCCCAGACAGCGCCAATCAAGGCGCGAGGAGTGTAGTTTGGTGACTCCAAATGAACGACGAGCAACGCCGAGTGGCGCTGTTTGGGGCTCAACCCGAAGGGCCGGGTCTGGTTTGCCGCCCAGCGGCGTTGTCAGTACCCAAAGGGCAGACCCTCGCTTGTGTAGAACGACTACAACGCGCTCCTTTCGCCTTGCCGGGCGGCAAACCAGGTCCGGCAGAGACCGTTTCCACAGTGTTGTCAGGCCCTGATGAATCGGACCCGACAACCTGACCTAGGCACGCCCGCGGTCGCATCCGACTCCTACGTCGCAGTCGAGATCGACGGCCATGCCGTCACCGTGAAGTCAGGGACGAGTGTGCTCCGCGCCGCGCGCTCAGCGGGCATCGACGTGCCGAAGCTCTGCGCCACCGACAGCCTGAAAGCATTCGGTTCCTGCCGCCTGTGCCTCGTCGAAGTCGAAGGCCGCAAGGGATACCCCGCATCCTGCACGACGACTGTCGAAGACGGCATGCGTATCCGAACCCAGAGCGGCAAGCTCGCCGAGCTCCGGCGCAACGTCATGGAACTCTACATCTCCGATCATCCGCTCGACTGCCTGACCTGCTCCGCCAACGGCGACTGCGAACTGCAGGACATGGCGGGCGCAGTCGGACTCCGCGACGTGCGCTACGGTTTCGACGGCGAGAATCATCTCGATGAGGGTGTCGATGCCAGCAACCCCTACTTCCAGTTCGACGGCTCGAAGTGCATCGTGTGCTCGCGCTGCGTGCGTGCCTGCGACGAGGTGCAGGGCACGTTCGCGCTGACGATCGAAGGCCGCGGTTTCCAGTCCAAAGTATCCGCCAGCATCGGTGAGGACTTCCTCGATTCCGAATGCGTTTCCTGCGGCGCCTGCGTACAGGCTTGTCCCACGGCGACGCTGATGGAGAAGAGCATCGTCGAACATGGACAGCCGGAGCGGAAAGTACTGACGACCTGCGCGTACTGCGGTGTCGGTTGTTCATTCCAGGCGGAGATCAAGGGCGATCAGGTCGTACGGATGACGCCGTACAAGGACGGGCAGGCGAATCACGGCCATTCCTGCGTCAAGGGACGTTTCGCATGGGGCTACGCCAGCCACCGCGACCGCGTGCTGTCGCCGATGATCCGCGACAACACGGACGACCCGTGGCGTGAGGTGAGCTGGGAAGAGGCAATCGAGTTCACGGCGACACGCTTCAAGGACATCCAGAAGCAGCACGGCAGGAAGTCGATCGGCGGCATTACGTCGTCGCGCTGCACGAACGAGGAAGTCTTCGTCGTGCAGAAGCTCGTGCGCGCCGCTTTCGGCAACAACAACGTCGATACCTGTGCCCGCGTCTGTCATTCGCCGACCGGCTACGGACTAAAGCAGACACTGGGCACGTCCGCCGGGACGCAGCCGTTCGACAGCGTCATGGATGCCGATGTCATCGTAGTCATCGGTGCGAATCCGACGGAAGGCCATCCGGTATTCGCTTCGCAGATGAAGCGCCGCCTGCGTGAAGGCGCGAAACTCATCGTCGTCGACCCGCGGCGGATCGGGCTGGTTCGACAGCCGCATATCGAAGCGAGCCATCATCTGGCGCTCCTCCCCGGCACGAACGTACCGATCATCAACGCGCTGGCACACGTTGTGGTCAGCGAAGGGCTCGTGGCCGACGACTACGTCCGCGAACGCTGCGACACGGAGTCGTTCGAGGCCTGGAAGGCGATGATCCTGAAGCCCGAGAATTCGCCGGAAGCCGTGGCCGAGGTTTCCGGTGTCCCTGCCGAGACGATCCGCGCGGCAGCCCGCCTGTATGGCGGAGCTGACAATGGCGCGATCTACTACGGCCTCGGCGTGACCGAACACAGCCAGGGATCGACGATGGTCATGGGCATGGCGAATCTCGCCATGGCGACGGGTAACGTCGGCCGCACCGGCGTCGGCGTCAATCCGCTGCGCGGCCAGAACAACGTCCAGGGCTCCTGCGACATGGGGTCGTTTCCGCACGAACTGGCGGGCTATCGTCCGGTGCAGGACGACGAGGTTCGCGGCGCCTTTGAACAGCACTGGGGTGTCGCGATCGATGCCGAGCCGGGATTCCGTATCCCGAACATGTTCGACGCCGCCTGCGCCGGCGAATTCAAGGGCATGTACGTCCAGGGCGAGGACGTCGCCCAGTCGGACCCGAATACCACTCACGTCGAGGAAGCGCTCAGCAGTCTCGAATGCCTCGTCGTGCAGGACCTGTTCCTGAACGAGACCGCAAAATTCGCGCACGTCTTCCTGCCCGGCACATCGTTCCTCGAGAAGGACGGCACGTTCATCAACGCGGAGCGCCGCATCAATCGAGTGCGGCCGGTGATGAAGCCCCAGCAGGGCAAGGACGAATGGCTGATCACGCAGGACCTCGCGCAGGCGCTCGGTTACCCGATGGACTATTCGAGCGCGGCGGAGATCATGGATGAAATCGCGGAACTGACGCCGACATTCAACAACGTGAGCTTCCGCTTCCTGGACGAAGTCGGCAGCGTGCAGTGGCCGTGCAACGACAGTGCGCCGATGGGCACGCCGATCATGCACATCGACCAGTTCGTTCGTGGCAAGGGTCTGTTCGTCGAGACCGATTACGTGCCGACGGACGAACGCACCAACCGGAAATTCCCGCTGCTGTTGACGACCGGCAGAATTCTCACGCAGTACAACGTCGGTGCGCAGACTCGACGAACGCAAAACAATGTCTGGCACGACGAGGATGTGCTCGAGATTCACCCCAGCGACGCCGAGACGCGAGGTGTCCGCGACGGCCAACTCGTTTCGCTGACGAGTCGCAAAGGCGACATCACGCTACGGGCCGAAGTCACGGACCGTGTGCAGCCCGGCGTGGTCTACACGACTTTCCATAACCCGGAAACCGGAGCGAACGTCGTCACGACCGAATACTCGGACTGGGCGACCAACTGTCCCGAGTACAAGGTCACCGCAGTGCAGGTAGCGCCTGCGTCCCGCCGATCGAAGTGGCAGGACGGTTTCGAGGCGCGCGCCAGACGTCAGGGACACATCGTCGAGACCAGCTGAGGCGCAACTTGCGCTTGCCTGACCGTCCCCCCACACTGTGATCAAACAGGGGGAGCGACCCAATGATAAGAATAGTCGCGCTCGGCCTAACCTACATGGCATTGCTGTTCGCTTTCGCCGCCGGCATCGAGGCGCTGGCCGGCAAGGAATGCAGTGACTGGCTGCCGAACTGCACGAGCGAACAACTGGCGGCGCTGCAGTCCTCGAGTTCCGATGACCAGAACTCTCGGCCTGAAGCGCCCCAAATTCGATGATTTGCTCGATGCAGGGGCTGCGCAGAAGGCTCGCGATCAGTTTGCGCCCTGACGACGCCTGACCTCGTTGTAAACCGCGCGCACCTCGTCCGAGTAGTCACTACTGTTTGACTCGAACCACGCGTGGCAGTGATCCGGCATCCGGTCGATTGTCGACCCAACCGTAGCGACTTGAGTTTCGATGCCCATTTCGCTGAGTCCGAACATCAGGTTCCTGACGATGAGGAACCCCTCCTGGCATTGCCGCGCTCGGGTTTCCTCCGCCATTGTGGCGTCCTCTCGCGCCATCTCGGAAAGCTCTTCCTGGGTGTATCTCTGCAGCTCACAGATCTCAACGTTTGGCGGCTCCGGCTGATTGCGTGCGTCGGTCGCGGATCCATACTCCAACGGGCATTCTGTTCTCGGCGGCCCGACATTCAGCAGCGGGTGACTGGCCATACGCGCGCGGAGTCTGTTTGGATCGGCAAATTCGGATCGGCATGAGTCCCAGAAATAGACGTCTCGTACTCCGACGATCCCGCCCTCGGGCGCCGCGTGATTGTAGCCGCAGGCAAGCACCCGCGGTGTTTCCGGGTAGTAGGTTACGTCGGTACCGGAGTAGATGAGGCCCATGTCCTCCTGGACCATCCGGAACTCGTCCGAGCCTATTCTCGGCTGCGCGATCAGCGGAATCGCCGCGAAGTTCAGTGTTCGATAGGCGATCTCCGTGAGTACGTCGGCCTGATTCTTCTGCATTGCGACCAGGGTATCGTGCGCGGGCATCGGGTCTGGTCGAGGGGGTACGAAATCGTCAGGTACGGGACCGTAGTCGTAGTTCGCCTGGCCGCCACCCGCTACGACACTCACCGCTGCCTCTCCAGCGGTTTCCGGCAACGCTATTGCTCGGCGTGGAGCATCGATACTGTTGGCGGGAAGCGCCGGGTCCAGGCGGGCCGGACACTCGTAGCTGAGTGGGCCGTAGGTCAGGAACGGGTGAATGGTCGGCTGCGACCCTGAAGCCTCCCCAAGCTGTCGCTGCGCGGACTCGAGGAAGCTCAGCCCGACGGCAGTCTGTATCAGCGGCAACGCTGCGCGGGTGTCCATGGCCCAGTAGTACTGAAGCTCGTATTCGTCGTCCTGGTCGTCGGATTCGTAGCGGCAGACGAGAATATTCAGGCCGACAGCCGCCGCCTGCTCGAAATGAGACTCGAGCGTCTGCGCCGCGCGCCCAAGAAAAATCGAGTTCTGCCCTTCGACGACATCGTAGTAGTCGCGACTCGCCGGCGGTCGGTTGGTCTCCCGGACCAGGGTCGAGGCGGCAGCTCCCGGGCCACTCTCCGGGGTGCGGCCCGTCAACAAGCGGAACACGTTGTCGGACAGGCGCCCAATCGCGTCGGACTCGCAATCGCTGCCGGCCAGAATGTGCCGCAACTCCTCGTCAGCCTGCCGGCGCTGAGCCGAAGTCGACGCGGACGACGCAGCAAGTCCTCCCATGGCGCCCGCCCGACCGGAAAAGAAAAGCGTCGACTGGGCTTGAAATGAGATCGCACCCAGCATTCCCTCGATTTGTCGATGCTCGCCGGCCGAGAACACGGTTGGACAGTTCGACTGGAGCGCCTCATACAGGCCGCGGGCATATCCGAACAGCCCGGCCTCACGCTGTGTGAAATCGGAACTCCAAACCCAATCGCCGTCGGCGATTCGGCTGAGTGATGACTGTGCGACCGAGGGGCCGGAAACGGTTACGCCTGCGATGGCCAGGATCAACAGGTTGACGCAACCGATCGCCGCTCTCTGCATTCTCTGCACCCCCTATTCTCGTCTCTTCCCGGAGTCTAGCTGAAGCTGCGTGACATTCAGCCCCGGCCGTCAATCGACATCCTCACGGGCAGGCCTGGACAGGTCCCCACCGAACAGCCAGCGCTCGATGGGCTTCTTGAGGTAGAGCGGAAACAGCCAGAACGCGAGGCCAAGAGCAATCGCGCCGTATGGTGGGTTCAAGGCGACCATGTACACCGGCCAGATGAACGACTTGACCATGTTGACGAGCGTCTCGGTCAGGAACCGGAACAGGAAGTCCGAGATCAGATTCGAGAAGAAGTCGGCGACACCGGTGGCCTGCGAAACTTCGTTGACGGCCGTCCGCGCCTCGAAATAAATGAAGCAGACGATATAGCCGACGGCGTAGAGACCGCCACCTCGAACTTTCCATAGCTCACCGAGCCAGCGCTTGAACCAGCTACCCGTTCTTCCAGGTATCGACTTCGGGTTGCGGACGGACTCTCGCCCGGCTTCGCTGATATTGCGCAGCCGTTCGCCGACTCGGCGGCCGAGTCGCGGCTTAGTCTCGGTTGATTCTTGTGATTCGCGATCCTTCAAGCGTCAAATTGTACATCAGGCCTCGCGAACCAAAGATGAAGCCGACGACGGGATCGCGCACGTTGCTCGAATCGATCGTCTTGCCCGCACCCATGTCGATGATCGCAACGGAGCCGTCGATGCCGACGCGCCAGCCGTTGGAATTGCGGAAGTCGTCGAGCGCCTCCTCGGTCAGGAATGCGATGACCACGGACTTCGCCTGCGCTCCGAGCTGCAGCCCGAACGAGCCGCCTGTCGTGCGGTAGTACTCGACGGTGGTATCGCCGACGCGCAGCGCGCCCTCACCCGTCTCCGCGCCAATACCGACGCCGACTTTGATGACGCGCGGGAAGACGAGATAGCCGGCCGCCTGATCGAGAAAGATCTCGGCGCCGTTGATTTCTTCCATGAATACCTCGAGTGCATCGTCGACGTCCCTGTCGATCGCCTCGGCAGAAGCGCCAAGCGCTGCGGCCGACCACATGAGCGCAGCGGCCAAACCGAGCGCGCGCAGTGAATTGATATTCATAAACCGGTCCTTGAGACTCAAGCGTTGCAGGGCGCAATGATAGCCCATCCGATACGGTAAACGCTGCGGATGAATCGTCGCTGAATGACGACAGCGGGAATCAGCGGCAGACGGCCTCTGCGGCGGCGAGGTAGCTCTGCATCATCTCTTTCAGCGTCCCGCGGAGTGCGTCTGCCTTCGCATCATCGAATTCGCGCGTCTGCTCGTCCATGTAGGCTCGCTGCGCAAGCTCGAGCTGGAGTGCTTGCGTATCGGTCATGCGGTCACCGTATTGGCGCGTGATGTAGCCACCCTTGAATCGGGCATTGACCACCGTCGAATAGCCGCTGCCTTCGGCCGCCTCGGTGACGCACTCCTGCATCTCACTGCCGCAACTCGCACCGTCGAAGGTCCCGATGTTCAGCACCGGCAATTCGCCCTCGAACAGACTGAGCACCTGGCTGCGGATCGAGTGCGCGTCCCACAGCAGCGCGTACCCGTGTCTGTCGCGTATTGCAGCGAGCTCGGACTCGATTGCTTCGTGGTAGGGCCGCCAGTAGCGATCCAGGCGGGCGCGAACCTCCGCGGCGTCGGGCTCGCTCGCATCAATGTATAGCGGCTCGCCCTCGAACGTTTGCGTCGGAACGAGTCCGCTCGCCAGCTTGCCCGGATAGAGCGCCGCGTTGTCCGGCGGCCGGTTAAGATCGACAACGTAGCGCGAGTAGTTCGCAACGATCATGGACGCGCCCAGATCCGGAACGAAGTCGTAGAGCTTCGCGACGTGCCAGTCCCTGTCCGGCTGATCCGAGGCAGCTTCGGACCACGCGTGTACGTTGTCCTCGCAGAGGTGTGCACCGTCGTGCGGCACGCTGACCAGCAGCGGGGAGTCGCCCCTGACGAATTCGTAAACCGGGATCATGCAGTCTGCGCGGGCATGACCGAAGACGCGTGCTCGCAAAACGCCCCACCGTCGATCATCTTGGCGACGCGCACGATGTCTGCCGACAACGAACGGTCGGTATCGAAGCGCGGAGAGACGGCGCGCAATGTCGCCAGCACGCTTTCGAGCGGCGCGGAACTCTGCTTCGGCCTGTGGAACTCCACACCCTGCGCCGCCGCAAGCAGCTCGATGGCAACGATATCCTCGACGTTGTCAATCATGTCGTGCAGCCGGCGTGCGGCGAATGTCGCCATGCTGACGTGATCCTCCTGGTTCGCCGACGTCGGCAGGCTGTCGACGCTCGCCGGATGTGCCAGCGACTTGTTCTCGGACGCCAGCGCGGCCGCGGTCACCTGCGCCATCATGAAGCCGCTATTGAGCCCCCCTTCCTCGACCAGGAACGGCGGCAGGCCGCTCAGATGAGAATCGATCAGCAGAGCAATGCGGCGCTCCGACAGCGCACCGATCTCGGCGATCGCCAGCGCAAGATAGTCGGCCGCGAGCGCAACCGGCTCGGCGTGGAAGTTGCCGCCCGACAGCACCGCCTGTGTGTCCGCGAATACCAGCGGGTTGTCGGTGACGGCGTTCGCCTCCGTCTCCAGCACCGCGCACACGTGCCGCAGCACGTCCAGACACGCGCCGATCACCTGTGGCTGACAGCGAATGGAGTACGGGTCCTGCACGCGATTGCATTCGACGTGCGACGCCCGGATTTCGCTGCCGCGCATGAGTTCGCGGAGGATCGTCGCCACTGCAATCTGCCCGCCGTGGCCGCGCACGTTCTGAATCCGCCGGTCAAACGGCGTATCGCTGCCCTGGATCGCATCCGCTGACATGGCGCCGGCGACCAGCGCCGCCGACAGCAGGTGTTCCGTCCGAAATACCGCACCAAGAGCGATGCCGGTCGAGACCTGAGTGCCGTTCAGTAGCGCCAGCCCCTCCTTGGGCGCAAGCCGAATGGGCTTCAGTCCGGCGCTCTCCAGCGCGGTAGCGGCCGGAACGATCTCGCCGTCGACCCGCGCTTCGCCGGCACCGATCAGGACGCCCGCCATGTGTGCCAGTGGCGCCAGATCTCCGGACGCACCAACCGACCCCTTCGACGGAATGCGCGGGTAGATGCCGGCGTTGATCAGCGCGCACAGCGCATCGACCAGCTCCAGCCGCACGCCGGAAAACCCCTCCGCCAGCGCGATGACCTTCATCAACATGATCAGCCGCACGGTCGCGTCGTCGAGACTGGCGCCTACCCCGACCGAGTGCGAGCGCACGAGATTCTCCTGCAGGTGCGCGAGTTCGTCGTGACTGACACTGACTTCGGCGAGCTGACCGAAGCCGGTGTTGACGCCGTAGACCTTGCTACCGCCGGCTACGACATCTTCGATGAGTTCGTTGGACTCCGCGATCCGGCGGCGAGCGTCGTCGCTGATCGTGACCTCGACCGGTTCGAGCCATGCGGACCGCAGCTCGGCGAGCGTAATCAGCTGATTGTCGATCGTGAGTTTCATCAGTCCCCCCCGGGTCTGGCAATATCGAATGAGTTTCCGGTTTCCGGATTCGTGTCCACCGCTCCGCGACCGCGCGATGCGATTCTGGCGAGCGCGGGCGCGTTCAACTTTCACCCACCATCGGCAGGTTGAGACGATTCTCTTCGGCGCAGGCGATCGCGTCCCGGTATCCCGCATCGGCGTGGCGCATGACGCCCGTGCCCGGATCGTTCCAGAGCACGCGCTCGATGCGCTTCGACGCGCTGTCCGTGCCGTCGCAGACGATGACGACACCAGCGTGCTGCGCGTACCCCATGCCGACGCCGCCGCCGTGATGGAACGACACCCACGTCGCCCCGCTGGCCGTATTCAGCAGGGCATTGAGGATCGGCCAGTCCGAGACCGCGTCCGAGCCATCGATCATCGCCTCGGTTTCCCGGTTGGGGCTGGCCACCGAGCCGCTGTCGAGGTGGTCGCGGCCGATGACGACCGGCGCTTTGAGCTCGCCGCTTGCCACCATCTCATTGAATGCGAGACCGAGGCGATGCCGCTCGCCGAGACCGACCCAGCAGATGCGCGCCGGCAATCCCTGAAAGTGGATCTTGTCACGCGCGCCATCGAGCCAGTGATGCAGATGCGGATTGTCCGGAATCAGCTCCTTAACCTTCGCATCGGTCCTGTAGATGTCTTCCGGATCGCCGGAGAGCGCGACCCAGCGAAACGGGCCGATGCCGCGGCAGAACAGCGGCCGGACGTAGGCCGGCACGAAGCCGGGAAAGTCAAACGCATCCTCGACGCCCTCGTCCAGTGCGACCTGGCGAATATTGTTGCCGTAGTCGAAGGTCGGCACACCGGCGTGCATCAGATCGAGCATGGCGCGGACGTGCACCGCCATCGACTTCGCGGCGGCGGCCGCAACGGCGTCCGGATCGCTCTTCCGCTTGTCGATCCAGTCCTCGACCGTCCAGCCAATCGGCAGATAGCCATTCGCCGGGTCGTGTGCGGACGTCTGGTCGGTTACCGCATCGGGGCGGATGCCGCGGCGGACGATCTCCGGCAGCACCTCGGCCGCGTTGCCGAGCAGGCCGACCGACACCGGCTCGCCGTCCTCGACCGATCGTTCGATGATGCCCAACGCCTCGTCGAGCGAATCCGCGCGGCAGTCCAGATAGCCGGTTTCCAGACGCTTCTCGATTCGGTCCGACTGGCATTCGATTGCCAGCATGGAGGCCCCTGCCATCGTTGCCGCCAGCGGCTGCGCCCCGCCCATGCCGCCGAGGCCCGCGGTCAAAATCCACTTGCCGCTCAGATTTCCGTCGTAGTGCCGCCGGCCCATCTCGACGAAAGTCTCGTAGGTGCCTTGAACGATTCCCTGGCTGCCGATGTAGATCCAGCTGCCGGCCGTCATCTGACCGAACATCATCAGGCCTTTGCGGTCGAGTTCGCGGAAGTGTTCCCAATTGGCCCAGGCCGGCACCAAGTTGGAGTTCGCAATCAAGACGCGCGGCGCGTCGGCATGGGTACGGAAGACGCCCACCGGCTTGCCCGACTGGATCAGCAGGGATTCCTCGTCACCGAGTTCCTTCAGCGCGGCGACGATGGCCTCGAATGCCGGCCAGTTGCGCGCCGCCTTGCCGATCCCGCCGTAGACCACGAGATCCTCGGGGCGCTCCGCAACGTCCGGATCCAGATTGTTCATCAGCATGCGAAGCGGCGCCTCGGTTAGCCAGCTTTTCGCGTTGAGTTCCGTGCCGGTTGGCGCGCGGACGATACGTGAGTCGTTCATTGCAAGAGATTCTCCAGTTCGATGACGTCCCCGGACGTCTCGCGGGCCCGGTACTGGCCGGTTAGTTCGTAGCGGCTGCCGGGATGGTGTAGCCGTGTGAAGGTGACCGGCCTGCCGCCGGACCAGGTTCGGCGCAGCACGACCAGCGCGGGCTCGCCGCCGGGCATGTCGAGGTAGCGGCGAACGGCCGCGTTCGGCAGCTGCGCCCGGACGACCTGCTCGGCCTCGGCCAGCGGCGCAATCGCCGTCAGGTACGCGCTGGGCGTTGTCGCCGAAAAGTTCTGCTCGAGGCAGTCCGGCGCGAACGACGCGACAACGTGACGGTCCTCTACCTGGATGGGCAGCCCGTTCTCGTAGTGCACCAGCAGCAGATGGAATACGTCGCTGCCCTGCTCGACGTGCAGCGCGCGGGCGATCTCGCCGCGAGCATGCTGACGCGAGCCGCGGAGCAGTCGCGATGTGTGTTGATGCCCCCGCGCGGCGATTTCCTCCGCGATGTTGCGCACCTCGAGGACGTGCGACTGAGCGCGTATTTCGGACACGAAGGTGCCGCTTCCCGCAACGCGCTCCACCCAGCCTTCGTTGGTCAATTCGCGCAGCGCCCGGTTGGCCGTCATACGCGAAACGCTCATTGCGCTGACGAGCTCGTTCTCCGAGGGAACGCGATCGTTCGGCTTCAGCTCGCCGTTCGAGATGCGCTCGATGATCAGGTCCTTGACCTGCTGATAGCGCGGTTTGGCGGCTTCAGTCATCGATCGACCACTCCCGCACAATTCTACTGACGGCCTCCGCGAACTCCGCCCGGCTCGCGGCGGACTCGACGTGTTCGCCGTCGACGACGCACCACTCGCCGCCGACCATGACGCGGTCGATCGGCAGCCGGTAGCCGGCAAAAACCAGCGCGTCCAGCCGCGACGCGTCGCCGTGACCGATCAGCATCGGATCGTCCCCGTACAGACACACCAGATCGGCGTGCCCGCCCTCGGCGAGGCCGCCACTAGCGTGTCCGCAGGCCTGTGCGCCGCCGGCCACCGCGCGCTCGAACAGCTCGCGCCCGGCGTGCGCGTCGCGCAGCGTGGCGACGTTGCGCGACAGTGAGGCAAGCCGCTGTCCGTACTCGAGCCAGCGCAGTTCCTCGAATGGATTGATCGTGATGTGGCTGTCCGAACCGATCGCGATGCGACCGCCGGCACTCAGATATTCCGCGAGCGGGAACAGGCCGTCGCCAAGATTCGCTTCGGTGCTCGGACAGAGGCTGACCACCGCCCCGGACGCGGCCAGCGCTTCGATCTCTTCCGCATCCATGTGGGTCGCGTGCACGAGACACCAGCTCTCGTCGATCGCGAAGTTCTCCAACAGCCAGCGCACCGGCCGCCGCTCGTAGTGGGCCAGGCTCTGGTCGACCTCGCGGAGCTGTTCCGCAATATGGATGTGCCGCGGCCCTTCTCGCTCGGCTATGCGCGCGAGCGACGCCTCACCAACGGCCCTGATACTGTGCGCACCGATACCGACCGACACACGTCCGTCCGCCGCGTCTGCCGCGCTGTCGTGCCGATCGAGGAACTCGTCAACGCCGGTTGCAAACAGCGACTGCCAGCCTTCCGGTCCGGCCTTGTCGAAGCCGGCTCGCTCGTAGAGCACCGGCACGTAGGTGAGCCGGATGCCGCTGTCGTTCGCGGCGCCCTTCAGCGCCTCGAACATTGCAGCCTGATCGCCACCGCCGGGATCGTTGTGCAGGTAGTGGAATTCGGCGACGGAGGTGTAGCCCGCGGACAGCATCTCCACGTAGGCCTGACGCGCGACGGCGCGCAGCCGGCTGGCACTCATCAGACTCGCAAGCTCGTACATGCGCTCGCGCCAGGTCCAGAAGTTGTCGCGGCCGGCGGGCGAGCGCTCCTCCGCGTGACCCGCCAGCGCGCGCTGGAACGCGTGACTGTGCGAATTGCCGAGGCCCGGAATGACGCAGTCGACCTGCTCGTCCCCGGCGCGGCATTCGCCGCCCGGTACGATGCTCGCGAACCGGCCGCCCGCGATCTCCAGCCGGACCGCGTCAGCCCAGCCGCCCGGCAGCAGCGCCTTGTGCGCGAAAATCGCCTGCATTGCCTCACCTGACAAAGGTTGTATATACAGCTTAGTATAGGAGAATTATCACCCCGCATCCGCAACAATGCGCCTATGGCTGACTGGGACCTACTTCTGACCGATCTGCACGTCGCGACGCTCGCCGAGGGCGCGGCTGACTACGGCGTGGTTCGCGATGCCGCGCTCGCCGTCGACGACGGCGAGATCGCGTGGCTCGGTCCGGCGAGCGAACTGCCGCGCAAGACCTCGTCCGAGCAACGATCGCTTGGGGGCCGCTGGGTGACACCGGCGCTCATCGACTGCCACACGCATCTGATCTTTGCCGGCGACCGCGCGGGCGAGTTCGAGGAAAGGCTGTCCGGCGTCGCGTACGCGGACATCGCCGCGCGCGGTGGGGGAATCCTCTCGACGGTTCGGGCAACGCGGGATGCGGACATCGATACGCTCTTCGAGGGCGCCCATACGCGTCTGCGGCAACTTGCTGGCAGCGGCGTCGCGACGGTCGAAATAAAGTCGGGTTACGGACTGGACCTTGCCACCGAACTCAAGATGCTCGGCGTCGCAAGAAACCTGGGCGATACGTCCGATCTTTCGATCCAGGCGACCCTGCTTGCCGCGCACACGGTGCCGCCGGAATACCGCGACAATGCGAACGCCTACATCGGCATGATCTGCGACGAGATCCTGCCGGAAGTCGTCGAACACGAGTTGGCCGACGCCGTCGATGCCTACTGCGAGCGGGTCGCGTTCGATGCGCCGCAAATCGCGAAACTGTTCCGGCGATCAAAGGAGCTGGGGCTGCCCGTCAAATTGCACGCGGATCAGCTTTCCGACGGTGGCGGCGCGGAGCTGGCCGCCCACTTCGGCGCGCTGTCCGCCGATCATCTGGAGTACACCAACGAGGCTGGCGTGCGGGCGATGGCGGCGGCAGGCACCTCGGCCGTCCTGTTGCCGGGGGCCTTCCTGACGCTCGGCGAGACGCAGCAGCCGCCGGTGGACGCGCTGCGCGAAGCCGGGGTGCCGATTGCCGTCGCGACAGACTGCAATCCGGGTACGTCACCACTCTGTTCGATGACCGAAGCGATGGCGCTCGCCAGCCGGGTTTTCGGCCTGACGCCGGAGGAATGTCTCGCCGGCGCGACCCGGCATGCGGCGCGCGCGCTGGGGCTCGATGACCGCGGGACGCTGGAGAAAGGCAAGCGCGCCGATATCGCGGTCTGGAATGTCAATCATCCACGCGACCTCACCTATTGGATGGGCGCGCGCCCGCTGCACCAGCTGCTGGTCGCCGGCATTGCCGTCGCCTGACGCGCGCAAGCGCGTCATACTCCGCCTTCCTGCTCCACCCGCCTCCGCTTCGTTCCGTGAATCAGCAACTCGTCCATAGCCGCCGCTTCATCGTGACGCTCGGCCTCCTGACCGGCATGGCCGCGCTGACGGTCGACATCAGCCTGCCGGCGATCCCGGCCATGGTCGAAGCGCTTGCGACGGATCTCACGCGCGGGCAGCAGATTGTCGGCATCTTCATGGGCGGCATGGCGTTCGGTCAGATCCCGGCGGGACTCCTGTCGGATCGCATGGGGCGCATGCCGGTGCTGACAGGAGGCATGATCGTGTTCACGCTCGCGGCGATCGTTGCCGCCGCGTCGAACGACATCAGCACGATGCTGGCCGCTCGATTCGTGCAAGGCTTCGGTGCGGCGTCCGCAATCGTGCTGTCACGCGCCATCGTCCGCGACATCGCGTCCGGCAAGGATGCCGCCAGCCTGATGTCACTCATGACGATGATCTTTACGGCAGCGCCCGTGATCGCACCGACCATCGGTGCGTTGTTGACGACGCAGCTCGGGTGGCGGGCGCCATTCATCGTCGTGGCGGTCTGCGCGCTGATGATGCTCGTTGCACTGCGCCGCAATCTCGTGGAGACGCACTCGCCGAACGCCGGCGGCCACCCGCTGCGCCAGCTCAAGGACAGCACGCGGGAGTTTTTCTCGCACCGGCAGAGCATCTTCGGGCTGTTGCTACTGGTGATGCCACCCGCCGGCTACATGTCCATCATCGCCGTCTCGGCGGCGTTGACCGTCGAGATCTACGGCTTCTCGGTCGAAGCGTACGGTGTAATCTTCGCCTTCGCGGGTATCTCCATTCTGCTCGGGTCGACGCTGAATCGCTGGCTGGTCACGCGCTTCGAGGTCACGACGCTGATCGCCGTGGGGGTCCTCCTGATTGGCCTCTCGGGCGCGCAGCTCCTGCTGATCGCGTGGCTCGACGCGGCACCGTTTTGGTGGGTCTGGTCATCGGTTTGCCTGTTCATGTTCACGATCGCAATCCTGATGCCGAACACGACCGTCCTCGCGCTCGATCCGCTGCCGCGCATTGCCGGAGTCGCATCGTCGATACTCGGCACGGCGCAAAACGTCGTGGGTGCGGCCGGCGCGCTGCTCGCCGCGCTCATCTATGACGGCACGGTGCGCAACTCGGTGCTGATCATGGGCGGCGTCGCCGCCATGGTCGTCGCGGTGTTTCTGCTGAAGCCGCTGATCGCACCTGGCCCGGTGGTCCGGCATCCGGACGAGCTGGCGCGCGACTAGCCGTTGGAGGGGTCGCCCGGCGGGTCGTCGGGTCTGTCTTCGGACGGACTGCTCTCTAAATCGCCGACCGAGCTGCCGCGTACCTCTCGCTCGATTCTGATTAGCTGCCGATACGTGACCGAGACCGTGCAGACGCTCACCAGCATGACGACGAAGCTAAGCAGCACGGCCAGGATAGTCTTCACTACACCATCCGGCATGTGATACCCGATGCCGAAAGCCACGGCCCAGAAGGGACCAACCGTGAGAACCACTATCGCAATCATGCGAAGACCATTGCCATCCGTTAGCTGCCAAACCCGCTCGAGGTCTGTGTGGTCACCGACCGCTACCGCCGGAAACAACATCGACAGGCGAGTGTAGACGTAGACGAGAGTGAGCCACACGAACAAAGCCAGCAGTGATGAGATGATCATCCATGTCAGTGTGGGTCGTACCAGCTGACCTAACAGCGCGGTAACGGCCCCGACCAGAAACAGCAGAAACAGCGTTAGCAGAAACAGGACAACCATCCAGGCCATGAACCGGGTCTCGCGCTTGCTCCAGAAGAACCCGATTTTGTTTGGCAGAGACCTGCTGCCGAGAATTACCGTGCGATGAACGACAATCGCGAACAACGCGTAGAACGGCGCGCCGATCGCCCAGACAAACAGTGCGTAGCCGAGACCCTTCGACACCAAGCCAACGGTGCTTACTTCGATGATCAGGATGCATGCCGAGGGCAACAGGAGCGAAACCAGCAGTGTCCGCCAGTTTCCTTGCACCGCCGCCAAGGCCAGCAGCACGGTGTTGACGATGGGAAGTGGCTTCATTGCTGCCGTTCTCGTTGCTACTCCGGTAGCGCCGAACTCTCGAACTCGATCAGCTCGCGGTAGCTCACCGAGAGCGCGCAAATGGCGACCATCGGGATGGCGTGACGAGCCAGCACGGCCACAATGACGCCGACGAAACTGGCACCGAATAGGTACAGCAGTACGATGGTTGCGAACAAGACAGGCGCTGTAGCAATCGCAATGACGAACATGACCCTGAAGCCGTTGCCGCTGGTCAGAAACCACGCCCGGTCGAAGCTGGCACGGTCCCCGACAGCCGTTGCCGGAAGCACCATGGCGATACGTACGTACATGTAGATCAGGAACACAGCCATCGCCAGCACGGTGATTGTGAACCCGAACGGGGAGATCAGCACCACCGTCAGGCCGGTGCCGAGCTTGAGCAGCCAGATCAGTATGATGATAACGATGGTCCAGCCGAGGAAGCCCGTCTCGCGCGGGCTCCAGAACAATCCGAGCCGGTTTGGCAGCGAAGCACCACCGAGGATGATGCTGCGATGGCAGACCACCGCGAACAACACGAAGAAAGGCGCCGAGATGAGCCAGAACAGGAGGGAGTAAGGGAACCGACTCGGGTAACCGTCAGCCACGAAGTCGACGATCGAGATGCAGCCCGCGGGAATCGCCAGCGCGACCAGCATCGCAGCGCCCTCGCGATGTATCCCGCGCCACGTCGCTACGACGGATTCGAATACCGGCAGCACGTTCTGATAGATATTCGTCACCCCTGCTTGTTCGAGTTCTTCTTCTCGGGTCTTGTGGCTACCCCCACGCGTCAGGGCAGATGCGTCATGATGTCGTCGGCGTCGCGGCGCTTCTGTTCGGGCGTGAGCTTCGGATAACCGTACCACGTCAGACCGACTACGGATTCCCGTTCCGGATCGAAACCCACGATCTCTGCAAGACGTGGATCGCGGGTAATTGGCCCGGTGGTCCACTTCGTGCCGACGCCGGCCTTCCACAAGTACAGCATGAAATTCTGCATCGCGGCACAGCAAGCGGCATAGTCTTCTCGATCCAGCAGTTCGTCGGTCGGTGAACGCCGGCAGGTCAGAACGACCCAGCCGGGCTTCTTCGACCAGGCATTGCGCTTGAACGCGCCTGCTTCGGGGCCCTTCTTCGCCGTAACGATGGTCTCGCAAAGTTCGAGACAGCGCTCGATGGTCTCGGGTCCGAGCAAATAGAAGTGCCAGGGCTCGGTGACGTGATGGTTCGGAGCCCATCGCGCGACGTCGATAGCCTCCTGGACCAGCGCCTGCGGCACGGGCAGTTCGAGATACTGGTCGATTGTCCGCCGGCCGCGAATCAGCCTTTCGACTTCTCGCAGCTCCGCGGTTTCGTAGGAAGGTGCTTTCTTCATCGAATCAACGCTCTGGTCGTTTCACTGCGCCAACTTCGGGACATTGTCCCGAACGAGTTCGCTTTCAAGTCGCGTCAGACGCGCTCGATGATCATCGCGATTCCCTGCCCCACGCCGATGCACATCGTACACAGCGCGTAGCGGCCACCCGTACGCCGAAGCTGGTACGCGGCCGTCGCTACCAGCCGTGCGCCTGACATGCCGAGCGGATGGCCGAGCGCAATCGCGCCGCCGTTCGGATTGACGTGATCGGCATCGTCGGCGACGCCGAGCCGGCGCAGCGTGGCGAGACCCTGTGCGGCAAACGCCTCATTCAACTCGATGACGTCCATCTGTCCGATGCCGAGGCCGGTCGCCGCCAGTACTTTCTCGGACGCGGGCGCGGGACCGATGCCCATGATGCGTGGTTCGACGCCAGCAACGGCCCAGCCGACGACGCGTGCGAGCGGGGTCAGGCTCTGAGACGATGCCGCGGTTTCGGATGCGAGCAGCAACGCACAGGCGCCGTCATTGATACCCGAGGCATTGCCCGCCGTGATGGTGCCGTCCTTGCGAACGATGGGACGAAGCTTCGTGAGCCCGTCAATCGTCGAGCCGTGGCGCGGATGTTCGTCACTGTCCACGACGAGGTCTTCGCCCCGCCGTTGCGGAACGTTGACGGCAACGATTTCCTCGTCGAAATGGCCGGCCTTCATTGCCGCTTCCGCGCGCTGCTGACTTGCCAGCGCGAACGCATCCTGGTCCTCGCGCGACACGCCGAAATCGTCCGCCACGTTCTCGGCCGTCTCGGCCATCGAATCGATACCGTACTGCGCTTCGAGCGCTTTGTTGACGAAGCGCCAGCCGAGTGTCGTGTCGTGCATCTCGGCATTGCGGCCGAAGGCAGCCGATTGCTTGGCCAGAACGAAGGGTGCGCGCGACATCGACTCGACGCCGCCGGCGATGCCGGATTCGATGCCGCCGGTTCGGATCTGATCGGCGATGTTCCCGATGGCGTTCATGCCCGAACCGCACAGACGGTTGACCGTAACCGCCGGTACCGCAACCGGCAGTCCGGCAAGCAAGGCCGACATACGCCCTACGTTGCGGTTGTCCTCGCCGGCCTGGTTGGCGCAGCCGTAGGCGACGTCGCCGATTCCTTCGGCGTCGAGTTGCGGATTCCGTGCGAGCAGCGCGCGCATCGGGACGGCGCCGAGATCGTCAGTCCTGACTGACGAGAGCGCGCCGCCGTAACGCCCGATCGGCGTACGGACGGCGTCGCAAATGAGTGCTTCAGACATGCGGCTCCCCGCGAAATCGAGGAGCGAGAGACTACCATCGCCCGGCGCTGGCCGCGATCAGCCGAGGCCCGCCGCGACGGCGGATACTACGGCCCGCTGAGCTCGGTGGCGACGTTCAGCAGTTCGTCGGCCGGAAGCCGGACTTTGAAGTCCGCGTTGACGTACGCGTAGGCGATCTGCCCGTCGGTGTCGATCGCGAACACGGCCGGCACCGGCAGCACACCGGCGCGCTCGATCGACGAATCGCCAATGTCCTTTTCGCGGTTTCGCAGCCGCTCCACGTAGCTGGGGTCTGCCTGAAACGCGATGCCGAGCGCGATCGCGGCATTGGCATCCGAGTCGGACAGGATCTGGTAGTCCAGGCCGTCGATGTCCATCTGCGTGTCGCCCGCCAGCCCCTCATAGAGCGCATCGGGCCGATCGCCGCTCAGAAAGATGACGTCCACATCCAACTCGCTGATTTCCGGCACGACGTGGCGGAGTTCGGACAGATGGATGTTGCAGTAGGGGCACCACCCGCCGCGGAATGCGATCAGGATTGTGGGGCGCTCGAGATTTCTCGGATCGAAGTCGAAGTGGGTACCGTCCACGGTCCGGACCAGGAAACGCGGCGCGGCATCGCCCTCGCCGAGCGGTTCGATGGAGTCTGCGTTCATCGCGATCGGGCTGTCGGCGTGCCCATAGCGAACGGACATCGAGCACATGAGGCTCGCAATCAACAGCATCGCGAACACGGTGCGCAGTGCGGTCACGGACAAAATCTGGCTGGTCATGCAATCGACTCCCGTTGGCTTCATCTATCGGACCGGAGGCCCCCGGGAAATATTACGGCGGCGATTGGCGGTCAGATCGCCCTTTCCAGCAGCGTGCGACTATCGTTCGCCGCGCGGTCGCGGCTACGGGCCTTCGCCCTGTACATCGCCTGATCCGCCTCTCGCAGCAACCCCGTCAGCGTGTTCGCGTTTTGCGGGTAAAGCGCCAAGCCGATACTGGCCGCACACAGCAGCTGCTCCGCGCCAATTACATAGGGCTTCTCGAGCGATTCCGTGAGGCGCTTGGCGAGTTTCTCCGCCGTTTCGGTCGACACGTCCGGCACCAGAGCGACAAACTCGTCCCCGCCTGGCCGGCCGATGATGTCGCAGGAACGCAGGCTCTTGCGAAGTCTCGCCGCGGCAATCGTCAGCAGCTGATCGCCGACTTCGTGGCCGCGCTCGTCATTGACCTGCTTGAAATCGTTAAGGTCGATGTACAGCAATGCGCCGGTCGCATCGTCCGCGCTGTCGCTCAGGCGCTTCGAGGCATCGCGCTCGAATCCACGCCGGTTGAGAACGCCCGTCAGCGGGTCCTGCCACGCGATCGACTCGATGTGCCGTTCGCGTGCCTTCCCGTCGGTGACGTCGACAAAGGTTGCGGCGAAATCGTCTCCGACCGGCTCGCAGATCATCCGCAGCCAGCGGCCGCTGGAGCCGTACCGCTGCCGGACCTCGACATCGAGTCCGCGCCGGCCCTCTGCCGCCCGCGTGAACTGCGCAAGCACGGCATCTGCATCGCCGATCTCCATGCCGGACGTCGCCACCTTGAGAATTCGATCCGCGCTCGAATCGATCAGGCCGCTCAGATCCTCATCGAGGAAGCGGACCGCGGTGGCATTGGCGAAGATGCAGCGCAGGTCCCGCTCGCCGTCGTCGCGGTCGAACCAGCGCAGCCGGATGATGCCGTTGACCGAATGCTCGATGAGGGTTCTGAGGAGCTGCTCCGAATCCCGGACCTTGCTTTGCGCCCGCTCGAGCGCACTGACGTCGCGGAACATCAGCACCTTGCCGGCGCTGATGGAGTTGCTGCCGGAGTCGATCACCGACGCCTGCACGTGCAGGAAGCGCCCCGAGTTGGTCAGCATCTTCTGCGGCTCGCCGGTTTTCAGCACCTCGAACACGCAGGTCGAGCCATCGCCGAAGACTTCCTCGAGCCGCGTGCTCAGCGCTTCGCCTTCGCTCACATCCAGCATGTCGAGCGCACCGCGATTCAATCCGATCACGCGCTCGGCTTCGTCGAGTACGACCACCGGGTCCTGCATGTTGTGGAAGACGGTCTCGTAGGCCAGCGGTGCGGACTCGATGATGCGCTCGCTGTATACCAGCCATGCGTACACCGGCAACATGGCCGTGAAAACGATCGGCACGTAAGAAATCGTATGCGGTCCGACACCGAAGTCGTATGCGGCCGTGGCAATCAGCGGCGGCACGCAGGCCAGCGCCAGCTTGAACAAAACTCGCCGATGCACGGTCGCGACCGCGGTGCCGCGCGCAATCAGCGTCAGGATCGCCATGCTGATCATCGCGTAGCTGAACGGCGCGTGCGCGTACAGGAACCAGGGGCCCCACTCGACTGGCCTGGTGAGGAACTGACCCGCCGCATTCGTCGCCGGCAGGAACCACATGAACTCGTGGAACTGATTGGTCGCGGCAAGCGTGACCGAGACCACCGGGATCACGACCAGCAGCACAACGATTCGATTCGGCGTCTGATCGCCGATGTACTCGCGGAAGCAGGTGTACGCCGCGATCGGCAGGAAGGCCGTGCCGAAAAAGTGCATCGTGCGCCCCGCGGAGAACTGCATGAAGGTCGTGGAGAACATCTCGACCGCGCTGCCGGCGACCCAGATCGCGATCACCAGAAACAGCACGCCCATCGCCGAATGACCCGTCCCACGGCCGGCCCGCATCAGCCGCACGCCAAGGGCCAGATAGCCGATGGCGCTCAGCGACAGCAGTACAGCGGTGACGGATTCGAGGTTCATGTTGACGGCAGGACTTCGACTGCCGATAGTCTAATGACGCGGCCGAATCGGTTCCGGGACCTGCTTCTCAGCTTTCGTGTGGCTGCCCGGACGGTCCGCGAGACGGCGCCTAGTGAGGCACCCGTCTGCGCCCTAAATCGTTGTCTTGTATTGCGATGGGCGTATTATGTGAAACTGCTCACGAATCGGGCTATCGATATGGGCGACCAATTCAAGGAAACGGTACGAATCGTCCGCAAAGACAAGGTCACAACGGACGACCGTGGCCGGACCGTCTGGAACGTTCCCGTCGAGGAAGTCGAACTCGAACTCGTCTCGACCGAGATGCTGAAAACACTCATCGACTCCGGCGACGCCGAGAAACGCCAGCGCCTCGAAGACGCCGCGCGCGGCAAGGAAGGCGTGCTTGCGCACAGCCCCACCAGCGGCTCCTTTGAAATCATCGACGACGACGATTTGATGGCCGCACTCGACAACGCCGACAGCGTGCCGGACACCGTGGATGCCGCCGAATTCCGCGACGAATCGCTGCTCGATCGCGCGGACACCGGCGATGAAGAGTTGTCGTTGGTCAGCACGCAGATGCTCAAGGTCATGCTCGAGATCGAAGACGACGACGAGCCCGAGGAAGCCGACAGGAGCTTCAACCCGTACGACAGCGGCTGACGTCACATCGGACGCGGGTCGGACGCGACCTGGTTCTCAGAAATCGCGCCGCAAACTGACCGGCAGCGGGCCGATCGGCCAGAATGTTCCCGGTCATGAACCTGCTCGAAAAAATCGTGCGTTCGGCGGCACCGTCGAACGGTGTCCAGTTCCGCGGCGCTGCCTACGGCGGCAAAGGCGTTCGCGACTTCCTGCGCGACGTGATCGCGATCGCCAACGCGTCGGTCGACGGCCCCCGCTATATCGTCGTCGGTGCTGAAATCGACGCGCGCGGTCAGAGAAAATTCCCCGGCGTCGGCAAGGACGACTTCAGCGGCAAGCCGGCGTATGCCTCGCTGGCCGACGAGTACGTCGAGCCGCCGATCAACCTCCGCTACCAGTCCGTCAATGTCGATGGCAAGACTGTCGGCGTCTATGAAATCCGTGGCTGCCTGGACCGCCCGTACATGATGCGTGTGGATTTCTCGGAAACGCTGCGGCGCGGCGACGCCTACATGCGCCTCAACAATGCAGCGATGAAGATGGGCCGCCGCCAGCTGCAGACGCTCTTCGAAGCCAAATTTCGTGATTCGGTTTCCGCGGCCAGCATGGAGATCGGCTTCCCCGGCGAGATCATTCACAAGGACCTCGCCGTGCGGGTTACGAACATGGGGCGGTTGCCGTCTGCTGTCGCGGCCGCCAAGCTGCGGCAGATGCTCGAGATCAAGAATGACCTGCGGTCGAAAGGCGCCACCAGCCGCATGGCTCGGCTGACGCACGCTCGCCTGTTCGGCAGCGACGATCCGTACCGCGATCGCACGAGCGACAGTCTCCTCGAGGACATCCGCGAGATCGAGAAGGACTACGGCATCGAAGACGAGTATTTCCGCTTCGGCGAGCATGGCCACGACCTCCAGCTCGTCGTGTACAACCAGGGCGAGGAAGCCGTCCGCGATGCCTCGCTCACGCTCGTCATGCCGCAGCACCCCGCTTTCCATATCGCGAATCGACTGCCGCCACGAATGCTCGACGGCCGCTTGTCCGAGCAGCGCGGTGGCGACTACCCGTCCGTTCGGGAAGGTGCGCACTCGATCAAGGTGGCCGTCACGCTCGGTGACATCGGCGTCGGCAGCTGTGTCGACGTATTCAGTACGCCGCTCAGGATCTGCGTTGGCAGGGAACTCACGGGCAAGCGCTTAGGCATCCAGTACGCGATGCATGCGCAGAATCTGCGCGCACCGGCCAAAGGCAAACTCAGGCTGCTGTTCAAGGACCGCGCCGAAGCGCCAATCTAGCTCCGTCTGCCCGGGGGGTCAGCTATCCGTCCACTTCTGAACGCGCGGTGCCGTGTAGCGCTCGAACTGCTGGACGAGGCCAGCCGGCGTCGTGTCCGATAGCAACATGTCGCGGTTTTCGGGCCGGAGAAAGCCCTCCTGCTTCGAGTGATCGAGGAACGCGAGCAGCGAATCGAAAAAGCCGTCGATGTTCAGCACGCCGCAGGGCTTGTCATGGAAGCGCAGCTGGCCCCACGTCACGATTTCGATGATCTCCTCGAGCGTGCCGAAGCCGCCCGGCATCGCGATGAAGCCGTCGGATAGCGCCGCCATCATCGATTTGCGCTCGTGCATCGAGGAGACGACGTGCAGTTCAGTCAGGTTCTGGTGTGCGAGTTCTTTCTGGCTGAGCATCTTCGGGATGACGCCGTGCACGGCGCCGCCGAGTTCCAGCACCCGGTCGGCGATCGCCCCCATGATGCCCACGCTCGCGCCGCCATAGACGAGTTCGAGCTCGTGATTCACGAGCACCTGAGCGAGCTCATGCGCGGCGGCCACGTAAGCCTCGCCCCGGCCCCGGTTCGAGCCGCAATACACGCAGATACGCTGCATCAGGCGGCGCTGGTCCGGGCGCGTTCGATGATTTCGGCGATCTCCGGCCGCGCCTCACGCAGTTCCTCGGGCGTCAGCGCGTCGAGCTCGTGCGGGAAAACCAGCCACTCGGCGGTTTCGCGGATGAAGTAATCCGGTTCTAGCTCCGTCTCGTTGCGGCTGGGCTTGTACCAGGGAACCGCAACTCGGATGTCGTCAGGCGTATTGTCGCGAGCGCGCCGGCGAAGCTCGTTGATAACGGCCTCGATCGTATTGCCGGTATCGAACACGTCGTCCACGATCAGCACGCGGTCGTCGTGGCAAATCTTCTTGATGATGTAGTTGAGGCCGTGCACCGCGACGGATCCACGCTCGTCCACGCCGGTGTACGACGAGGTCCGAATGGCGATGTGATCCGATTCGAGACCGGCGTAGGCGAGAATCTCCTGCACCGCCATGCCGACGGGCGTGCCGCCCCGCCAGATCGCGATGATGAGTGTCGGCTCGAAGCCGCTCTCCAGTATGTCGAGCCCCAGTCGGTAGGAGTCTTCGAGCAGCTCCTGGGCGGAAATTACGGTTTTGTCCATTTTATTCTTCGCAGTGCCGGCGCGGCATGGGTTTGGGCTTGTTATAATTCCGCCGAATTCTACCGCAGGCAGAATCGATAAATGAAAAACCGTATCGTCGCCGCCGACGACCTGCTCCGAGATTCGTTTCAACTCGCCGCCGATATCGTCCAGGCCGGATTCCGGCCCGACTTCCTGGTGGGCCTGTGGCGCGGCGGCAGTGCCGTCGGCATTGCCGTGCAGGAGGGCCTCGAGCACCTCGGCGTCGAGACCGATCACATCGCCATTCGGACCTCCTACTCCGGCGCGGCGCGCTACACCGAGATGGTCAATCGGGCTGACGGGATCCGCGTGCACGGCCTGCAGTACTTGCTGGAGAATCTGTGCTCGCATCACTCGATGCTGATCGTCGACGACGTCTACAGCACCGGCTCCAGCGTGCGAGCCGTGATCGACCAGCTCACGCGCAAGACCCGCCGAAACCTGCCGCAGGACATTCGAATCGCCACCGTCTGGTACCGGCCGACGGAGAAGACACTCCGCACACCGGACTATTTCGTGCACGAGACTCGAGACTGGCTCGTGCTTCCGTATGAACTCACCGGGTTCTCCATTGACGAGCTTCGCAGCACCAAACCGGAGCTCTCGCCGATCATCGACCGGCTGGAACCCTTCGTACGTGCAAACAAGAACAAGCCTGCCGCCTGACACTACGGGAGCCCTCCAAATGTTGAATCTGATCCGAGCAACCTGCCTGTTCATTGCCATGACCGGGCTGGCACTGGCCGCCGAGCGCAAAGACCCGACCGAGATCAATCCGGTCGACTTCACGACCGAAACCCAGCAGATGAGCAGCGAAGCCTCTGTGCTGGACATGGCCTGGTGGATCCCACCCGAGTTCTGGGAAGCGGTGCTGCGCCAGGATCCCTCGGTACCGCGCGATCAGGCGGATGCCATGCTCGAGGTGATGCAGCCGTACTTCGTTATCGTGGTCGTACAGGCCGACATCTCGCCGTTCGGGTCTTTCACCTTCATTCCCGAGCCGCGCATCGAGCGCGGTCTCGGCGTGACCTACATCGACGAGCGCGGCAACCGGTCGTCGCTGGAAGTGCTGGAAACGACGAACCCCGATTTCGAACTCTTGCTGCTGCAGCTCGGCCCGATTCTCGCGAATGCGATGGGCAACCTGGGCGAGAACTTCAACTTCTACGCGTTCTCCGCCACGGACGAAGACGGCAATCGGGTCGCGTCGCCTTACGAGCCCGGCCGAATCAGAATCAGCCTGAGTGCCCGCGAAGGCGCGGCACCCACCGAGTTCGAGTTCGAAGCGCCGCTGGACGCACTGTTCCGTCCGCGGATATGCCCGAACGGCAAGCCCGCGCATATCTCGTGGAATTTCTGCCCCTGGGACGGCTCGCGCCTACCGAACTGATTCGGCGCGCTGCTCGGCGAGCCGGCCTGCGATGGCCGTCGCGGCGACGTGGCGGTCGTCGCCGATCATCATCAGCGTAAACATCGTCTCTTCGAGGCTCTGTCCGGTCCTGTGCGCGGTAATCGGCGTCGCGGCCGGGTCCAGCACGACGAAGTCCGCCTCCTTGCCGGGCGCGAGATTGCCGATGCAGTCATCGAGGCCGAGCGCCCGAGCGGCACCCAGCGTGGCCAGATAGAGGGCACGACTCGCCGGTAGAGTCTGGTGATTCAGCGCGAGCACCTTGTAGGCCGCGCTCATCGTCCGCAGCATCGACAGGCTGGTGCCGCCGCCGACGTCGGTCGCGATGCCGACAGGCACCGCCGCATCCTGCATTGCCCGCAGATCGAACAGGCCGCTGCCCAGGAACAGGTTCGACGTCGGGCAGAACGCGGCGGCGCCGCCCTTCTCCGCCATCCTCGCCCGGTCGTCCTCCTCGAGATGCAGACAGTGCGCAAACAGCGATCGCTGGCGCAGCAGGCCGAAACGGTCGTACACCCCGAGGTAGCTGTCGCACCAGGGGAATCGCCCGTGCACGGCGTCAATTTCATCGTGATTCTCGGCGAGGTGCGTATGCACCCACGTGTCCGGAAATTCAGCGGCCAGGCGGCCAGCGGCTTCGAGCTGCGCCTCGCTGGACGACAGCGCGAACCTTGGCGTGATCGCATAACCCAGCCGGCCCTTGCCGTGCCAGCGCTCGATCAGATCGCGGCTGTCCGCGTAGGCGGATTCGGGATCGTCGGATAACTCGTCGGGAACGTCCGTATCCATCAGAACCTTGCCGGCGATGAGCCGCATGCCGCGGCGGTCCGCGGCCTCGAACAGCGCGTCGGCCGATACCTTGTGCACGGTCGCGAACACGACCGCCGAGGTCGTGCCGTTGGCGAGCATCTCGTCCAGGAAGAATTCGGCCGCCGCGCGCGCGTAGTCGCCATCGGCGTAACGCATCTCCGCCGGATAGGCATAGCGTTCCAGCCAGTCGAGCAGGCGTTCGCCGTAGGACGCGATGATATCGAGCTGCGGGAAGTGCACGTGACAGTCGATGAAGCCGGGAACGATCAGCTGACCGCGCAAATCCGTGACCTCGGCATCGTCGATGCTGCCCGACAGCTCGGCGTAATCGCCGACCGCCGCAACGCGCTCGCCGTCGACAATCAGCAGCCCGTCGTCGAAGGTTTCGTAGGCAGCAGCGTCGCCGTGCTCGCCGGGATCGTCGACGCAGTGGAAGATCGATGCGCGATAGCCGTGTCTCATGGCGACGAACCCTCGAGCATCACGGGTTCGTCCAGAGCGTGCTCATCGCAGTTCGGTGAATCGCCGGCGCGGTCGATGATCAAAAATCGCTGGCCGGCATCGAACGCGATGAGCGGCATGTGCCACGTGCCTTTGCGGTAGTTGATGCCCTGCTGGCCGTTCGTTTCGAAGGCAACGAGGTCGTCGGAATCGACGCTCTCCGACGGCGGCGCAACGACGACCAGCATCCGGCAGGGCGATAGCGGGACAAACGCCTGGGTACCCAGCGGATGCCTCTCGACCATGTCGATCCGGAACGGCAGCGACGTGGCGCTGCGAGCGGTGGCGATACTCACGGAGACGCGGGCATCGCCGACGTCGACTGCACACAGGTCATCGAAACGCTCGAAGCGAACGTCATTCATAGCGGCGCCGCGAATGTCGGCCGTCTCGATGACGTCGCCGAAAGGCGCGAAGCGCTCACGCGTCAGCGGAACGGGCGTCAGGACCCGGTTGCTCACGTCGTGCGGCCGAACAGCCGCAGGCGGCTGATCCCGCCGTCCGGGTATATCGACACGCGCGCGTGCGTCGCATCGCCGGCCGACTCGAGTTCGGACTCGAAGTAGTGCTGTTGATCCATCGCGAGTTTCGTCTCCGGCAGGAGCAGGCGCCAGTTGCCGCTGTCCCGAGTCGCCTCGGCATCGGACTCGAAGTTCGCGACCTCGATCGACACGCGGTCCGGGTAATTGCCCTTGAAGTGCGCCGTGTCGACTTCCACCCGCTCGATGGTGCCGGGCCGGCCCAGCCGGACGATGACCCAGTCGTTGCCCGGTCCGCGGCGCCGTGCAGTCTCCCAACCATCGCCCATGTTGACGCCGCGCCCAGGGATATTCAGGTTATGCATGCTGCCGTAGTGCTCGTCGCTTGCCGCGAGCGCCCGGCCGCCGTGGCGCAGCGCGAAGAGATCGATCACGCCTTCCTCGTCGTCTTCCGCCGGCCTGATCTCGCCGAAGATGCGCAGCCTGGCGACGCCGCCGTCCGGATAGATGTTCAGCCGGAGGTGCGTGTAGCTGTTGTCGTCTTCGACGGACAGGTAGTGATGCGCATCGCCGCCGATCGCGGTTTTCTCGACCAGCGGCGTCCAGCCGCTCTCCGGCACGTCCTCATCGCTGTTGCAGACATCGATGGACACTTCCGGCGGGTAGTTGCCGGTGAAATGCGAGGTGTCGACGTCGAGCCCGCGAATGACGCTCGGCAGGCCGAGCCGAATCACGCAGTGATCGTGCCCCGGCGTTCGGCGCCGGCGACTTTCCCAGCCGTCCATCCACTTGCCGTGATCGTCGTACTTGCCGTCGATGAACACCGGCTCCGCGGGATCGATCAATCGCTCCTTGGCCGCGAAGAACTCGTCGCTCGCGTACGTTACTCGCGTACCGAAGCGTGGCTGCTCCACGCGGATCCAATGCTGAAACGGATTCTCACTCATCGCCGGTCGTTCATTCCTTGAGGTTCATTGCCTCGAGACGCAGGCGCGCAATTCGATGGATCTCGACCAGCGCCGTCTCGAACTCGACATCGTAATCGTTCTCGAGGCGCTTCTCGAACGCCGCCAGGATCTCCGCGCGCGAAGAGCCGCGGACGGCCATGACGAACGGAAAGCCGAACTTCTGGTGATAGGCGTCGTTGAAACGCTGGAAGCGTTCGAACTCGTCCGGCGTGCACTGATCGAGACCGGCGCTCGACTGCTCGTCCGTCGACTCGGCCGTCAGCTCGCCCGCGACCTGGGCGCGGCCGGCGAGATCCGGATGCGCGCGGATCAGTTCCAACTGGCGTTCGCGGGACGCGTTGTCGACGCAGTCGGCCATGACGCGAGCGATCTCGTCCATGCCGGGATTCTCGCTCAGAACGGAAACCGCGAGCTCTGCGACCCACGGAGAATGCTCATAGATGCCGGCGAACCGATCGATGAAGTCTGCCGCGCTCATGATGCCGGATGCCTTGCGCGCCAGTGGCGAGCAATGTCCACACGCCGAGCGACCCAGACGTCGGAATGCGTCGCGAGGTGATCGAGGAATCTTGCCAGTCCCGCGGCGCGGCCCGGACGGCCGGCGAGCCGGCAGTGCAGCCCGATCGACATCATCCGGCCGCCTTCGGCATGCAGAACGTCGAAGGTGTCGCGCAGATATTCGAAGAATTGCTGCCCGGAGTTGAAACCCTGGGCGGTAGCGAAGCGCATATCGTTGGCATCCAGGGTGTAGGGCACGATGAGCTGCGGCTCGTCGAACATCAGATCCCAGTAAGGCAGATCGTCGGCGTAGCTATCGGCGTTGTACAGGAAGCCTCCGGCGTCAGCGACGAGCCGGTGCGTGTTCGGGCTGCAGCGGCCGAGGTACCAGCCCAGCGGACGCTCCCCGGTGACCCGGGTATGCGTCTCGATCGCCAACTCGAGATGCGCGCGCTCGGTGTCCTCGTCGACGTGCTGATAGTCGATCCAGCGATAACCGTGACTGGCAATCTCCCAGTCAGCGGCCTTCATCGCCGCGACCGCGTCGGGACAACGATCGAGTGCCATCGCGACACCGAACACCGTCACCGGCAGCTCGCGGCCGGTGAACATCTCGTGCAGCCGCCAGAAACCGGCGCGCGCGCCGTACTCGTAGATCGACTCCATGTTCATGTGGCGAGCGTCGGGAATCGGCTGCGCGCCGACGATTTCGGACAGGAATGCCTCTGACGCGGTGTCGCCGTGCAGCACGCAGTTCTCGCCCCCTTCCTCGAAGTTGACGACGAACTGCACGGCAATTCGTGCGCCGTCCGGCCAGTCCGCGTCAGGCGGGTTGCCGGCATAGCCACGCAGATCGCGAGGGTAGCTTTCGTCAGTCATTGGAATTGAGGCCCAGATACCAGGCGTCGAGGACGGCGCGCTCCTCTTCGGTGATGCCGGTGAGATTGCCGATCGGCATGACCCGCGTCACCACGGTTTGCTGATGAATCCGCTCGGCTTCGGCGAGAATCCGTTCGTCGGTGTCGAGCATTACGCCGCCGGGCGCGGCCGGGAAGCCGGGATGCGACGGCTCGGCTGCATGACAGTTCGTGCAGCGCGCGATCACGATGCCGCGGACGTCGTCGAAGCTCGCGTCACTCACCGCGCCGGCCGCGCGGCCGGAAGGAATCGTGAAGGCGGCGACTGCGGCCAGGATCAGCACGGCGGCGACCGCCGGCAGCGGAGAAGCCTGCCCTTTGTGCCGGGAAACGAAATAAACGCGTATCAGCGCGCCTGCGATCGTGATCGCGACCAGAATTACCCAGGCATGCTTGTGCCCGTAGGTCATGGCGAAGTGATTGCTGATCATCGCGAACAGGACCGGCAGCGTGAAATAGGTGTTGTGCACCGAACGCTGCTTCGCCTTGATGCCCGGCGCCGGGTCCGGCGCCTCGCCGCGCTCCGCGGCAGCCACCATCTGTTTCTGGCCCGGGATGATGACGAAAAACACGTTCGCCACCATGATCGTGCCGAGCACGACTCCGAAATGAATGTAGGCGGCGCGCCCACCGAACAGCTGACTCAGTCCCCAGGCGAGCAAGGCGACGAGTGCCAGCAGAATTGGCGCAAGGACCTTCTCGCTGCTGCCCAGCGGCGAGCGGCACAGCGTGTCGTAGACCAGCCAGCCGCCGGCGATGAAGCCGGCGGAGAGCGCGATCGCCGTGGCCGGCGACAGCGCGGCGACACCTGGATCGATCAGGTACACCTCGGCGCCGTACCAGTAGACGAGCACCAGCAGGAACATGCCCGACAGCCAGGTCGTGTACGCCTCCCACTTGAACCAGTGCAGCGTCTCGGGAAGCGCCGGTGGCGCAACCTTGAATTTTTCGGCGCGATAAAAGCCGCCGCCGTGCACCGACCAGACCTCGCCGCCGACGCCGCGATCCTCGTCAGACCGATCGATCGGCGGCCTGAGATGGTTGTCGAGCCAAATGAAATAGAAGGACGATCCGATCCACGCAATGCCGGCGATGAAGTGCAGCCAGCGTCCCAGCAGATTGAGCCAATCGACGAGCCAGGCTTCCATGTCAGCCTCCGATCGGCAACACGTTGTCGGGCAACTGCGCGCTGGACTCGCCCTCGCGCACCTGCAGCAGTTCGGCGGCGACAGCGACCGCGATCTCGGCCGGTTTCTTGCCGCTAATGCCGTCGACGCCGATCGGACAAACGAGCCGTTCGATCTGCGTTGCCGGCAACCCGACCTTCGCGAAGCGCTTCTCGAAGCGCCGCCGTTTTGTCCGCGATCCGATCAGTCCCGCGTAGGCGACGTCGTCGCGGGAAAGAATCCGCGAGCAAACCTCGAAGTCCAGCCCGTGGCTGTGGGTCATCACGAGGAAGAAGCTCTCCGGCGGCATCGCCGCGACCTCCAGCGCCGGAGACTCCGTTTCGATCGTCCGAACGTTACGCGGGACGTGCCGGAAGATGCTGCGGCGGCTGTCGATCCAGCGAATGTTGCAATCGAGCTGCGACAGCGCGGCAACGACGGCGGCGCCGACGTGGCCTGCACCGAACACGGCGATGTTGAAATCGCTGGCTGCGACCGGTTCGAGAAGATAGTCGTCGATGCGCTCCGCGCCGGCGCGGGTTTCGGCGAGTTCTCTCGCGCGCGCCTCGATCGGCGCGGGCAGGTCGTCGGGACCGAAGCTCGAGTCCGGGGCGACGATGTACTTGCCCGCGCTCTCGCCGATACCCGTCACCAGGGTCGCCGGCAGGCGCTGCCCGTGCAGCGCTCGCAGATCCTTGAGCCAGGCCGGGATGCCAGCGTCGATCGGCTCGAACAGAACGTCGACCACACCGCCGCAGCACTGCCCCATCGCCGCGCCAAGCGGGAATTTTCGCAGCGACGGCAGCTCGTGCGCGGTCAGCATGTTGACCGCCATGTGCGTGCACTGGTGTTCGAGCTGCCCACCGCCGATGGTGCCGATGGTCTCGCTCTGCGTGACGATCATCTTGGCCCCCGGCTCGCGCGGCGCCGAGCCGCGCACCGCGGCAATCGTGACGATAACCGCTGCTTCACCCGCGGCGGTCAGATCGGAGAGTTCGTCGATCCACTCGTTCATGCGCCTTCCCAGGCCGCGAGCACGGCCTCCGGCGTTGCCGGCGCGTCCAGGGCGGGCGTCGAATTGGCGTCGGTCGCAATAGCGTCGCGGATCGCGTGAAAGACCGACAGGCCGAGCATCAACGGCGGTTCGCCGACCGCTTTCGATCGGTAGATCGTGTCCTCACGGTTCGCCGAACTCTCCAGCAAGGTGACGCGGAAGTCCGGCGCCAGATCGGAACAG
Source organism: Woeseiaceae bacterium (assembly GCA_965232445.1). GTDB lineage: Bacteria > Pseudomonadota > Gammaproteobacteria > Steroidobacterales > Woeseiaceae > UBA1847. The sequence continues at coordinate 413,681 of OZ246973.1, forward strand.
GTTGGGATTTTGTACGTCGACGGCGCGTGCGTGCCGAGTTCGCCGGCGTCGTTCCACCAGAGCTCCTCCGACGTCAGCCAGCCTGCACCCTGCACGAAGCCGCCTTCGATCTGTCCGAGGTCGATCGCGGGATTCAGCGAGTCGCCGCAGTCGTGCAGGATATCGACCCTGAGGATGCGATTCTCGCCGGTCAGCGTATCGACGATCACCTCGGAGACGGCCGCGCCGTAGGCGTAGTAGAAGAACGGACGGCCGCTGAATGTCTCGCGGTCGTAGTGAATCTTCGGCGTGCGGTAGTAGCCGGTCGCGGACAGCGACACCCGGTCCGCCCACGCGAGTTTGACGAGTTCCGCGAACTCGAGCCGCTCGTCGCCGACATGGACATGATCCGACTCGAATCGCACCTCGACCTCGGTAACGCCGAAATGCCGGCACGCGAACTCCGTCATGCGATTGCGTATCTTCGCGGCCGCGGCCTGCGCGGCCTTGCCGTTCATGTCCGAACCGCTGGACGCCGCCGTCGCGGACGCATTGGGCACCTTGCTGGTATCGGCGGCCGTGATGCGGATTCGGTCGGGCGAAATGCCGAACTCGTCCGCGACGACCTGCGCAACTTTGACGTACAGGCCCTGCCCCATCTCGGTACCGCCGTGATTGAGCTGCACCGTACCGTCTTTGTACACGTGCACGAGCGCGCCGGCCTGGTTCAACAGCGTCGACGTGAAGGAGATGCCGAACTTGACCGGCGTAAGCGATATGCCGCGCTTCAGGACCGCGCTCTCGGCATTGAAGGCACGAATTTCATCGCGCCGCGAGGCATAGTCCGAATCGCGCGCGAGCTGTTCGACGATCTCGTCGATGATGTTGTCTTCGATCGTCTGCTGATAGTGAGTGACGTTGCGCTCGTTCTTGCCGTAGAAATTCCGCCGCCGGATCTCCAGCGGGTCCTTGCCCAGCGTGCGCGCAATGTCTTCGATGACGTACTCGATTGCAAACATCCCCTGTGGCCCGCCGAAGCCGCGGAATGCCGTATTGCTCACCGTGTTGGTCTTGCAGCGATGCGAAGTGATGTGCACGTGCTCGAGAAAGTATGCGTTGTCGCAATGGAACATCGCGCGATCGTTGACCGGACCGGAGAGGTCCGCCGAGACACCGCAGCGCGACGCAAGCTCGAAATCGATCCCCTGGATCAAGCCGTCGTCGTCGAAGCCGACGTCGTAGTCGATCGCGAAGTCGTGTCGCTTGCCCGTCATGATCATGTCGTCGTCGCGATCGAGCCGGAGCTTGCACGGCTTGCCGGTCTTCAGCGCCATCAGCGCGGCGATGCAGGCGATCAGCGCGGCTTGAGACTCTTTGCCGCCGAACGCGCCGCCCATACGACGGCAAATGACGACGACGTCTTTTGCGTCCCCGCCCGTGCAGCTCGCCACGAGCGTCTGGACCTCGTCCGGATGCTGGGTCGAGCTGTAGACCAGCATGCCGCCGTCTTCCTGCGGCGCCGCCATCGCGATGTGGCCTTCCAAATAGAACTGATCCTGGCCGCCACAGAATACGCGGCGCCGCACTCTGTGCTTCGCCGCCTCGATGGCCTTTGCGGGCTCGCCCCGCGTCAGCTCTTCCGTCGGCAGCACGAACGACTCGCGCTGCACCGCATCGGCAATCTCGAGTATCGGATCCAGCTCGTCGTAGTCGATCTCTGCCAGGAGAGCCGCTCGTCTCGCCTGCTCCACGCTACCGGCGGCCACGGCGAACAGCGGATGACCGGCGTATTCGGCTGTCCCTTCGACAAGAATCGGGTCGTCCGCGAGCATCGGTCCGAAATTGTTCAGGCCCGGGATGTCGTCCGCGGTCAGTGTCGCGGCGACGCCGGGCGCGGTGTCGACGGCGTCGAGCCGGAGCCTGGCAATGCGAGCGTGCGCCCGCGCGCTCATTCCGACCGCCAGATGCAGCAGGTCGCGGGGCTCGGGAATGTCGTCCGTGTACGCTGCGGCACCGGTCACATGCAGGTGCGCGCTATCGTGCGGCAAGGCTTTGCCGACGGCGTGCGAAATCACGGGATCTTTAGACCTGACGTCCATACTCGTAGACCGATTGCACGGCGTCGCCATTCGTTTCGAGGTAGAAGCGCCGCAGGAGGTTCTTCGCGACCCGCTTGCGGTAGTCAGCCGTCGCGCGCATATCGCTGATCGGCTCGAAATCCTTGTCCAGTTCTCGCATGGCCGTCTCGACCGTTTCGAGTGTCCACGACTTGCCGGTCAGCGCTTGCTCGGCGTTGGCAGCCGGCTTCACGGTTGCCGCCATGCCGCCAAACGCGATCGCCGCTTCGGAGACGAGCCCATCGGCAATTCGCACCCGGAACGCGCCGCAAAGCGCCGAGATGTCCTGATCGAATCGCTTCGAGATCTTGTACACGCGAAGCCGATCGTCTGCCGAGGCGAGCGGGACCCGGATCGACTCGAGGAACTCGCCTTCCTGCAGGTCGTTGACCATGTAGTCGTGGTAGAACTCGGCAATCGGCACGTCGCGCCGGCCGCGATGCGAACGTAGCGTCAGCGTCGCGCCGAGCACCATCAGTGCCGGCATCGAGTCACCGATCGGCGATCCATTCGCAACGTTGCCGCCGATCGTTGCTGCGTTGCGGATCGGTGGCGAAGCGTAGCGCAGGAACATCTCTTCCAGTGCCGGAAAATGCTCCAGCAGCACGGGCATGGCGTCGCTCAGGGTGACGGCCGCACCGATCACCACGTGACCGTCATCGACCGAAACGCCGGACAGCCCGGCAACGTCGCCGACATAGATGACGCACTCGAGATCCGCATGATGCTTGGTTACCCACAAGCCGATGTCCGTACCGCCGGCGAGCAGCGTTGCGTTCGGATTCTCGGCAAGCACCTCGCACAGCTCGTCGATCGTCGTTGGCGCAACAAACGTTCGGCCGTCCGCGTCGAAACTCAACATGCCGTCGCCAACGATGGTCTTGAGCCGTTCGATCCGGTCGCGCGGCGGCTGCTGATCGGAAACGCTCTGCCGCAACCAGTCTCCCCCACTTTGCGAATACATCGAGCGTGCCGCCGACACGATCGGCCGGTAGCCTGTGCAGCGGCACAGATTGCCTGCCAGCGCGTCGTCGATCTCGACGCGGGTCGGGTCCGGATTCGTCTTGTAGAGTGCGAACAGTGACATGACGAAGCCGGGCGTACAGAACCCGCATTGCGACGCATGTTCGTCGACCATGGCCCGCTGCACCGGGTGAAGCTCTCCGTCCGCCAGCGATTCGACGGTGATCAATTCCTTGCCATCGAGCGTCGGCAGGAACTGAATGCAGGCGTTGACCGCCCGAACGTCGAGGTCTTCGCCAGCGTCGTTCAACTCGGCGAGCACGACCGTGCACGCGCCGCAGTCCCCTTCCGCGCAGCCTTCCTTCGTGCCGGTGCGGCGCAGATCCTCGCGGAGGTATTGCAGTACGGTGCGAGTCGGATCGACGTCGCGCAACTCATGAACTTCACCATCGAGCACGAAACGGATCGTGTCTCTCTGCCGCGAAGTGGGGTCGGTCGCCATCAGCTGCCCCGGTACGTCGAGTAGCTCCACGGCGATGTCAGAAGCGGTACATGGTAGTGCTCGGATGCGTCGACGCACACGCGAATGATGACGGTGCCGAGGAAGGCCGTGGTTCCCGCGGCGGCACCGCGCGCGTCGAAGTACGCCCCCACATCGAATTCCAATTCGTACTCGCCGTCGGTGAATGCCTCGTCGGCAAGCAGCGGCTTCTCAGTGCGGCCGTCCGTATTGGTTACCGCGCTCGCGACCAATTGCCGCTCCGCGCCAAGGCGGTATGCCCGCACGTCGATGCCGGCGGCCGGGACACCGTTTGCCGTGTCCAGGACGTGTGTCGTTAGTCGACCCATACACTCTTGCCTCGCTACTGCGACCTTTCATTATACGTGCTAGTGTCATCGGCAGAACAACAGGCGCCGCATCGATCACAAACCCCAAGCCATTGTCGCGGTGCAGATTTCTCGGCGCCACTGGGGCGCATTATCGCGTCCGGCGATGGCCGGTAAATCCGAACCGGAGATGACTCTATGAAACGACTGACGCTGCTCGCCGTCGTGGTCCTGTTCGCAGGCTGTGAAATCACCGTGAGCCCGGAGCCCGAAGTCGAGTACCTGTCCGCGCCGGGCACGGAGAATCTCGATCTCCCGTTCTCCGCCGCCGTACGCGTCGACAACACGCTCTATCTGTCGGGTGCGCTCGGCAATATTCCGGGGACGCTGGACCTCGCGGAAGGAGGAATTCAGGGAGAAACGCGCCAGACGCTCGACAACATCAAGAACACGCTGGAGACCTTTGGCGGCTCGATGGACGACGTTGTGAAGTGCACCGTGTTCCTTGCCGATATCGGCGAATGGGCGGCAATGAACGAAGTCTACGTCACCTACTTCGACGACAAACCCGCCCGCAGCGCCATGGGTGTCGACGGGTTGGCACTGGGTGCGCGCGTCGAGATCGAATGCATCGCCGTACTGGAGGACGCGAGCGACTAGGGCGCCTCGAGCATCTCGTCCCTGCGCGCAAGCAATGCGCGGCGCCGACGAGTATCCAGCACGTCGCCCAATTCGGCCTCGAGCCGTTCCTCCGTCAGCGCGGAGAGCGACTCGCGCCAGGTCGCGTCGAGATCGATCGACAGCGCCGTCAGATGGCGGGGACGGCCGCGGCGCGTCGAGAAGGCGTTCTCGTGGCCGATGAGGATGAGCTGCCATGCATCCGTGCTGTACAGCGTTCGCTCTCGCGTCCGGCCTTCGTTGTAGATCAACGCATCGAAGGTGTACATCCCCACCCATTGCACGTCGAGCGGGCACGGCGCGCTGCCGCCCTGCCCGGCTTCGGCGCGCTGTTGTTCGTCGACCCAGCGCGCCGGCAGGAACTGCAATGAGCCATCGACGCCGTCCACTTCGCGCACGACCGCAACCGGCACGGCGGCGAGACCCAGCATGCGGTCAAGCCGATAGGCCGCTACGTCCGGATAGAATCCCCTGCCCGCGCGTTCTGCAAAAACCGCGTCGACGCTGACCGAACCGTCGCTGACCGGGACGACACTGCGGCCGTAGGCATCGACGGTAGGCTCGCCGACCTCCCCCGAGGTCAGTAGCCGCTCGAGGCCCTCGACCGAAATGTCCGGCGACGGCCTGCCACCGACGCGGCGCGGATGCGGGATCGGTGCCGTAGGCTCCGCACTTACTTCCGAGACGACAGCGACGCTGTCGCCCTCCAGCACCAGTGCGTGGCCGAGGCCGCTGTAGTACCCGCTCAACATCCCGGTATCGACCTCGAGCACGCGGCCGTCCAGGCGGACCAGAACTCGCCGATTCGGTGTCGGCGTGTGACCGATGACGACCCGCTCGGCGCCGATTGCGTCGAGCGCGCTCTCGAGCCGGGCACTTTCGATCAAGGGACCGCAATAGACGTTGCCGCGATACCAAAGCGGGCCATCGAGTGCGTGCAGGCCGGAATCTCTGAGTTCCCGTACCCCGTTGATGGCCGAGACTGTCTCCGGAAGCGTATCCAACCCAGGCGTGAACCGGCCCGCGATGGCGGCGTGATCGTAGAAATTATCCCCGGGCAACAGGACGCCGTCCTCCAGGAGCTTCGCCACAAGCCGGACATAGTGATTGAGATCGCTGCCGAGCGTCCGATTGACGCCGTCCAGCCCCAGTTCGGCGATGAGCGGCGAGAGACCGCCGTGGGCAAACGCCGTGTCGTTGATGACCACGACCAGCGGCTTCGTCAGCAGCCATGCGCCATACTGCCCGTCCGCGGAGAATGCATGGCGATGTGCAAAGAATCCCGGTGGATGGCTTTCGTCGAAGCGGGCTTTGAGCTCGTCGTCGTCGACCTGTCCGCCGACGCGTTCGGCGTAGCGCCGGAACCAGGCAGCGCGGACCTCCGCATCCTCTTCGTCGGCAAAGGCCGCGTACTCCTCGAGGGAGACGTAGCGCAAGTCGCCGACGAGATTCATGACCTCGTGATTGCCCAGCAGCAGATGTACCCGGCCGTCCGCCGCTTCCGCCTCGGCTTCCAGACGCATGACGAAGTCCATGATCCGGCGCGAGTCCGGTCCCCGGTCGAGCAGATCGCCCGTGATCACGAAATGCGTGCGCCCCCCCGACCAGCGGCCCTCGGAATCGATGACGCCCGCATTGACGAGTGTCGCCGTCATCGCGTCGTATGCCCCGTGAATATCTGACATCGCCACGACACGATCGACATCGTCGAATCGCCACTCCGACGCCGGGCTCGGCGCAGCGAAGAGCAGTAACGCCGGAGCGAGAATCGCCAGCGCCGATTTGCGTAGTGCCAACATGGCGACTCAGTGTAGAGACAAGCCCCGCATGCGGCAATTTGAGCTAACCTATCCGTGACCGCCCAGAGACGAAGAGACCGGAAGTTCCATGCGATCGACCTTTATGCCGCGCATCGTATTCTGCCTGTTGCTTGCAGGTGTCGGCGGCAACGCAATATCGGCAGAACCCGACCCGCTGTTCGCGAGTCTCGAGCCGCTCGAAATTACGATTGCCGGGCCGTTCACGACTCTCATGCGGGAGCGCCCCGACGAGGAAGAACTCGACGGAACGGCGAGTTGGATCGAAGCCGACGGTACGGCGGTCGAGGTCTCGGTGCAGTTGCGCACGCGCGGCAACTATCGCCGCAGTTCGGAAACCTGCACCTTTGCGCCGCTGAGACTGAATTTCCGCGGCTCGGAGGTGGAAGACACCGTGTTCGATGAGCAGGACAAGCTGAAGCTGGTCTCTCACTGCCGCGAGCGTTCGACCCGGTACGAGCAGCTGGTCATACGCGAGTACCTGACCTACCGAATGCTGAACGCGCTCACCGACATCAGCTACCGCGTCCGGCTGCTCAGGATCACGTATCGGGACACCGACGAGCAGCGCCGCGACCGGGAATCATGGGCCTTCGTGATTGAACACAAAGACCGCTTCGACAACCGCACCGGCTTCGATGCGCTGGAGGTCGACGGCGCTTCGCTCGACGACCTGAATCCGGCGTTCACGAATCTGACGTCCGTCTTCCAGTACATGATCGGCAACACGGATTTCTCGCCGCTGTCGGCGCCCGAAGGCCAGGGCTGCTGTCACAACACCCACCCCTTCGCGGTCGAGGGTGGCGACGTGCACGCCGTTCCCTACGACTTCGACATGTCCGGGATGATCAATGCGCCGTACGCGGCACCGAATCCGAGGTTCGGGCTGCGAGATGTGCGCCAGAGGCTGTATCGGGGCCGCTGCCGGTTCAACGAGCATCTGCCGGCGACGCTCGAGCAGTTCCAGGCCGCGAGAGAATCGCTGTATGCGCTCGTGGCCGACGAAGCGAGCCTCACGCAGACGAATCGCCGCAGCATGACGAGCTACCTGGATTCCTTCTTCCGAGTGGCCGACGACGAGCGCGCCGTGGAACGGCGGCTGTCGGACGCCTGCATCGGCCCGAGCTAGCCCGGCAGGCGGCACCTGCTGCCGGCCTACTGAGACAGCCAGTCGGCAAGTATCTTCGCGACTCGCGGATGAATGAAATAGCCGACAGAGCTGTGCGGATTCGAACGGCCGTAGCGAACGGCGGGGTTGTAGATCTTGTAGTCGGTCACCTTGCTGACGATTCGCTCGTGCATCATCCGGCCAAGATCGTCGGCCAGCGTCTTGTCATGACAGGTGTAGTCGTCCTCGGCTGACACGTTGTGCCACGCGATGATGTTGGTTGGATACCGGTCGGTCCCCGTACGGTCGGCGCCAGCCAGCCGCCGGCGCACATTGCGATCGCCGAGCGGCGCACCGAGCGTGATCCAGAGTCCGAGTTTGCGGTCCACGAAACGCTCAGCGTAGGCCGGGTCGTGCGAGAGCTGCCAGAGCACGTCCCACGCTACGGCGACGCCGGTACCGTGCGACACGAGCGCAATCTGTTCGCCCTCCTCCATCAGCCGAATCAAGCGCGCGCGCAGCCGTTCCCTGACAGCTTCCCCGTAGCCGGACCCGGCATCGAGGTAGGCCGCAAAATCCGGCGACAGCCGTCGGCAGAGCCGCATCCAGAGTCCGACGCTGCCCAGGAGCGGCGCGAAGATGTCCGCCATCGCTTCCTTGCGCGCGGTCTTTCCCGGCACGCGATCGTACTGGCGAATGCCGAAACCCTTGCGGGCCGGAATCCGTGCGAGTTCCGACAATGCATTGCGCCGATCGCCGATATCCAGGTCGGCGTCGTATTGACCGCCCGCGTCCAGCAGCAATTGGTTGGACAGGTCGCCGTAGTAGGCGAGCTCGAGCCGGCAGGCATCGAACCGGTTTGTGAGATCCGGGAAATCGCGCTGTATGCCTGAGCGCAGCGCCTCGGCACAGATCGACCGATGCGTCTCCTCGACCGGTTTGAAGTCGCGGCCGTGCACGATGAGCAGGCTTCGACGCGCAGTTGTCGGCTCTGGTTCCAGCTTCCGTCCTCCCGGGCAAAGGCCGCTGCCGGGGCCTCAGTAGTCGTCCTCTTCCGGATCGCGGCGCGTCAGCATGGTTAGGAACGGACCGGACAGTGTCTTGCCGTACTCGAGCCGCCAGATGAGCAAGGTCGTCACCACGAACACGAAAGAGATCACACCCGCGACACCGACAGCGCCGATCCCGCTGCCGAGGCCGATGGCGATCGTCACGAAAATGTACATCGCGTCGGACGGCTGATTGAGCGTGAACCGGAAGCGCACGGCCGCCACGATGCCGGCAAGCGCGAAAGCGAGGGCGAGGCTGTTGAGCACGATCATCGAGATTCCGGTTACAACGACCGGCAGGATCATGATCGTCTGCAGGAACGACTGGCCGATCCGGCTCTGCCGGCTGGTTATGAAGTACACCCAGGACACCGGCACCGTGAAGATCAGGGCGCCGACGCTGGCAACCAGGAGTTGAAGCGGCCCGTTCGGTGACAGGATCGAACGTTCGACGTGCGTGTAGACGGGCTCGAAGCCATCGAGGTTCGACGCCGCGAGATCCTCGACGCCGCCGATAGGAAGAAAGTTCTGTAGCCCCGGAAAGCGGATCATCAGGTAGACCGTCAGCGCGGTCCAGAATGCGTAGTACGCGAGAATGATCGTCAGCGGAATGGCTAGTCCGCCGGATTTTCGCATCGCCCGTTCCCCCGTTTGTGACGTTCTTCTCAGCGGGACGCGGAAAACAGAGTACCGCATCCCACATCGCCGTGCCTACAAGTGTTAGGCTTAGCGCCGAATTCGACCGGGCCCCTAATTCAATCGATGGCTAACGACAGTCAGATTCTCGGCATCAGTAACGCGATCGTCGACATCCTCGCGCATGTGGAACCGGACTTCATCGAGACAATCGGTGCGGTCCCCGGTGCAATGAACCTGATCGACGAGGCTCGCGCCCGAGAGATTTACGACCTCATGGGTCCGGCAACGGAGATGTCCGGCGGATCGGTGGCGAATACGATCGCCGGTTTCGCCACGCTCGGCGGCAGCGCGGCCTACATCGGCCATGTCCGCGACGACCAGCTTGGCGAGATCTTCAACCACGACATGCGTTCGCTGGGCGTCGACATCCGCCTCGCGCCCGCGGCCGAGGGTGTGGAAACGGCGCGGAGCTATATTCTCATCACTCCGGACGGCCAGCGCACGATGAACACCTATCTGGGTTCCTGCACGGAACTGGGTGTGGCCCACGTGACGGAAGAGACGATGGGCAGCCCGAAAGTCGTGTTGCTCGAGGGCTATGTCTGGGATCTGGCCGAAGGGCCGGCGCTGGCCAGCAAGGCGATGACGATTGCGAAAGCGAACGGCACCGCCGTCGCGTTATCGCTGTCGGACTCATTCTGCGTCGAGCGGCACCGGCAGGCATTCATGGACGCGGTCGAGAACGGCGTCGACATCGTTGTCGCGGACGAGGACGAAGTGAACGCATTGTTCCAGACGGCCTCGTTCGGCGAGACGCTGCCGATACTCCGCGAACGAGACAATCTCTTCGTCACGACCCGGTCCGAGAAGGGATCGGTGATCGTGCACCGCGCGACGCATTTCGAGCAGGCTGCGACACCGGTCGAGCAGGTCGTGGACACGACCGGCGCCGGCGACGCCTATTGCGCGGGCTTCCTCTACGGATGGGCGAATGCCTGGCCGCTCACCGAGTGCGCTCGTTTGGGAACCTACGTCGCAACCCACGTCATTCAACAGGTAGGGGCCCGGATCGAACCCGGCCTCCTGACAAAATTCCCCCAAAACACGTCTGACCACCGGATACCGGTTCAGGGAGGATAACCATGTACCACAAGATACGTATCTTCACCGCGCTCGTTGTCGGCGCGACGCTCGCTGCGTGCGGCGCAGGCAGCGGCGAGTCGATTGGCGAAGACGGCGCTTACGAAGGCTCGCTGACGCAGATGTCGCCGAGGATGGAAGACGGCTCGGCCTACGTCGAGCACGGAATCACCCTCGAGGCCGGACAGCAGGTCGAGATCAGCCTCGAGTCCGACGATTTCGATGCCTACATCCAGGTCCGCGACCCGAACAACGAGGTCCTGGGCGAAGACGACGACTCCGGCGGCGGCACGAATGCCCATCTGATGATGATGGCGCCGACGTCGGGACGCTACACGATCCTCGCCAACAGCTTCGGCCCGGACGAGTACGGTGAGTACACGATGCACATTCGCCGCGAGGAAACGGGCGAAGTCATCGGCACCTACCGGGGCGAGCTGGACCTGAACGATCCGAAGACCTTTTCGGAGTTCAACTACCCGACGGAGACGTTGGATGCCAGCGGCGGTGAGGTCTACGAGATCATCCTGATGTCGGCGGAGTTCGACACCTATCTCGTGGTCGAGAACGAGGCCGGGCTTGCCATCGCCGAAGACGATGACTCGGGTGGCTCGACCAACTCAAAGGTCACGCTTCCGGTCGCAGAGGACGGCACCTACACGATTGTCGTCAAGAGTTACGACGACTATGCGGGCGGCGCCTACACGTTGACGATCATGCGCGGTTCGGGCGACGCATCGGCCGGCGCGATGAACGTCGAACAGCTCACTGGCACGCTGTCGTCCGGCAGCCCCGTGCTTGCGGAAGACGGCACGCCTTACCAGGCGCACATCATGGAAATGCGGGCCGGCGACGAGGTCGACGTCACGATGATGGCGGCGGATTTCGACGCGTACCTGCAGATCTGGGACGCCGACGGCAATTCACTCGTGCAGGACGATGATTCCGGTGGCGGCCTGAACGCGAGAGCGATGATGACCATCCCGAGCGACGGCTCGTATCAGATTATCGCCAACAGCTTCAGTGCCGATGCCGCGGGCGACTACACGCTGATGGTCCGCACGCGCTCGATTGCCGCCGACATCGAGGCGGGCAACGTCGTGCTGTTCAACGGCTCGCTGTCGACGACGTCGCAGACGATGGCGGACGGCTCGCCGTACGAGGAGCATTCGATCGAAGCCGTGGCCGGCGAGCGGCTCGACATCACGCTGACGTCCGGCAGCTTCGACGCCTACCTCATGGTCTTCGACGGCGACGAGAAGATCGCCGAGGACGACGACTCCGGCGGTGGCCTCGACGCCCAGCTGTACGTCACCATTCCGGAGGACGGCACCTACCGGATCGTTGCCAACAGCTACGGCGAGGCGGCCTCCGGCGAATACCTGATCACGGTCCGCCGCTGATCGATCCGAACAGGAATGCCCGATCAGTCTCGCGACTGGTCGGGCATTTCTTCGTCCGGGATCTCTCCGTCGGGATACTTCAGGTAGTCGTAGCGCTCGCGGATCGTCTCGACCCACGGTAGTTCCCGCGGTGCGCGCGGCTGGAACGTGCACATCGTCAAGTACTGACCGAACTCCTGGAACTGGTACTGACTGCCAACGTTCGGGTCGTCGATGACCTTCCAGCAATCCCCATCGCGCAGCACCGTGCGCCCGAGCTGATCCTGCTCGACGTTTTCCCAGATCGGCCCCGGCCTTTCGATCGTCGGCGGCTGATAGCGAAGCCGCCCTTCGCGGCGCAATTCGTCGACCCGCGGATCGAATGCCCACGCCTGTTCCTCGGTACGCTCGAGGTACTGTTGAACGGCTTCTTCCCGCAGCGCGTCGACATCGAGCGCCTGATTCGGGGCCGCTGGAACCACGGCTTCCGGTGTTTGGATAACCGGACCAGGGTCGGTTCGGCTACGCGCCGGCTCGGCGGCCGCAGGTTCGGCGGAAGAAGCCGACTCGGACGCAGCGGGCTCTTCTGCGCGCTCGGCTTCCGGCTGCACGATGCGCACCATCAGGTCCACGACCGGCACGAACGGTGGCAGCGCCGGCACGCGGACGAGAACCAGAACGAGCGCGACAATCGCCGCGGCAAGCAAAAAGCTCAGCAGCAGCCGTTCTTCGCGGCCGTCATCCCACCGGCCCGCGGGCGTGGCCAGTTCATAGTGCACTCATCATATGATGCACGCGGCGGCTGAACGGTCGCTATACGGCCGCTGGAGGCAGCTGGCGGGCTCGATCGAACCGGAGAGACTCAGCGCGCCGGGATGCCGGTCAGGTCCCGATCGGATGCCAGGTGGTTTTGACTTCCTGGGTATCGCGGATCAGGTACGGGCTCTCGCCGGCGTCGCTCAGCCAGTCGATCCCGCGCCGGTCGATGACACGCTTGATGTTGTCGGCGGCGACTTCCTGCACCGTCTTCGCGACCCTGCGTGCGCCGTCGCAGAAGACGACGGCGTTGACGTCCATGTGCGACGCGAATTGTTCCGTTAGCTCGCTGCGGAAGCCGGTCAGGATGTTGACGACGCCACCCGGCACGTCCGAGGCGTGCAGCACCTCGGCGAAACTCACCGCCGACAGCGGACGCTCCTCCGAAGCCAGTACGACCGTCGTATTGCCGCCGACAATGGCCGCGGCGACGTTGGAAACCAGGCCGATGAGGCCGCTGTCGTCGGGCGCGAGAATCGTCACGACGCCGGTCGGTTCCAGCACCGAGAAGTTGAAGTGCGACGAACTCACCGGATTCACGGCGCTGAATACCTGTTGGTACTTGTCCGCCCAGCCGGCGTAGTAGATCAGCCGGTCGATAGAGGCATCGACTTCTCTCGCTGCCTGCCGTTCCGTGCTGCCCTGCAGCGCAAGCTCGGCAATGAACTGATCGCGGCGGCCTTCGAGCATCTCGGCGATCCGGTAGAGAATCTGACCGCGCAGATAGGCGCTCGCTTTCGCCCAGCCGGCCTGCGCGCTGCGCGCGGCGACGACGGAATTGCGAAAGTCCTTGCGGGACCCGCGGCAGACGTTGGCAATAATCTTGCCCTTCTTGTCTTCCAGCGCGAAGTAGCGTCCCGACTCGGTGCGCGGAAATTTGCCGCCGATGTAGATCTTGTAGGTCTTGGCGACCGGCACGCGTTCCGTTGCTGCGACCATCTTAAGCCCCCAGTTTCACGTAGGCGTCGAGGCCGTGCAGGCCGCCTTCGCGGCCGACACCCGATTCCTTGTAGCCGCCGAAAGGCGACGTCGGATCGAACTTGTTGAAGGTATTCGCCCAGACGACGCCGGCGCGGACGCTCTGAGTCATCTTGAAAATCTTCGCGCCCTTGTCGGTCCAAACGCCGCCCGACAGACCGTACGGCGTGTTGTTCGCTTTCGACACCGCCTCGTCGAACGTCCGGAAGGTCTGCACCGCGAGCACCGGACCGAAAATCTCTTCCTGAACCACTCGGTTCGACTGCGACACGCCGGTGAAAATCGTCGGCCGGCACCAGTAGCCCGAACCCGGCACCGAGACGGAGCTCTGATGCATCTCGGCCCCTTCCTCCTGACCGATCTTCAGGTAGGACTCGATCTTCTCGAGCTGCATCTTCGAATTAATCGCGCCGATGTCGGTGTTCTTGTCGAGCGGGTCGCCGACGATCAGCGTCTCCATCCGGTCCTTGAGTTTCTGGATCACCTCATCGGCCACCGACTCCTGTACGAACAGGCGCGAACCGGCGCAGCAGACGTGGCCCTGATTGAAGAAGATGCCGTTGACGATGCCTTCGACCGCCTGGTCGATGGCGGCGTCCTGGAAGATGATGTTCGCGGCCTTGCCGCCGAGTTCCAGCGTGTACTTCTTTCTCGTGCCCGCCAGCGCGCGCTGGATGATCCGGCCGACCGCGGTCGAGCCGGTAAAGGCAACCTTGTCGACGCCCGGATGCGTGACGACAGCCGCGCCCGTGTCGCCGGCACCGGTCACGATGTTGACCACGCCGGGCGGCAGGTCGGCATCGGCGATCAGTTCGGCCAGCTTGAGCGCTGTCAGCGGCGTGGTCTCGGCCGGCTTCAGCACCACCGTATTGCCGCAAGCCAGTGCGGGTGCGAGCTTCCACGCCGCCATCAGCAACGGGAAATTCCACGGAATGACCTGACCCGCGACGCCCAGCGGCTTCGCCTGCCTGCCGGGAAAGGCGTACTCCAGCTTGTCGGCCCAGCCGGCGTAATAGAAGAAGTGCGCCGATGCGAGAGGCACGTCGATATCGCGCGATTCCCGGATCGGCTTGCCGCCGTCCAGCGACTCGATTGCCGCGAACTCTCGCGCGCGCTCGGCGATCATCCGCGCGATCCTGAAGATGTACTTGCCGCGCTCCCTCGGCTTCATCCGGCCCCACGGCCCGGCATAGGCCTTGCGCGCCGCTTTCACGGCCTTGTCGACGTCCGACTCGCTGGCCGCTGCGACCCGCGCGAGTTTTTCCTCGTTCGCCGGATTGATCGTGTCGAAGTATCGGCTCTTCTCGGGCGACACAAAATCGCCGTCGATAAAGAGCCCGTAGCGCTTCGCGATCTTCACGTGATCGGTGCTCTCCGGTGCCGGGGCGTAATCCCAGCCTCCGTCGAACGCTAATTTGTTCTCTGGCGTAGCCATTGGAACCACCTGTTGGCGCCCGCTCCTACGAGCGGCGCGCTAGTCCTTCGAGAAATAATCCGCCGACTGGTAAACGCCAGTCGACTGCTTGACGATTTGCATTAGCACGTCGTTCGCCAGCGAACTCGCGCCGAAACGGAACCACTCCGGCGTCATCCACGCGTTGCCGAGCGTTTCGCGGAGCATCACGAGATAGTGAATCGCCAGCTTCGACTTCGCGATGCCGCCGGCGGGCTTCATGCCGACCATGCGGCCGGTCTCGTAGAAGTAGTCCTTGATGGCCTGCAGCATGACCAGCGTCACCTGCATCGTCGCGGCCGGCTGAATCTTGCCCGTCGACGTCTTGATGAAGTCGGCGCCGGCGTGCATCGCGAGCACACTGGCGCGCCGAATCCGGTCGAGCGTGCCGAGTTCGCCGGTCTCCAGAATGACCTTCAGATGTGCATCGCCGCAGGCTTCCTTGACCGCCGCGATCTCATCGAAAACGAACGCATACTCGCCGGCCAGAAAGGCGCCGCGCGAGATGACCATGTCGATCTCGTTGGCGCCGGCATCCACGGCCATTCGCGTATCGTCCAGCTTGACGTCAAGCGAGGACATCCCGCTCGGGAAGGCCGTCGCCACCGACGCGATATTGATGTCGTGTCCCTCGAGCGCCTCTTTCGCCACGGCCACCATGTTCGGATAGACGCATACCGCCGCGACGTGCGGCAGGCCGGGCACGCCATCGTGCAGATGAATCGCCTTCTGGCAGAGCTGCCGGACCTTGCCCGGCGTATCCTGCCCTTCGAGCGTGGTCAGGTCGATCATCGACAGGATCATCCTGAGCGCTTCGGCCTTGGCGGTTGTCTTGATCGATCGGCTCTGGAAACGGGCCACGCGCTCGTTGACGCCGACTTCGTCGACGGCGGGGACGCGGCTCAGGTCCGGGAGCCGGCTGGCTGTCTTTATGGCTGTGACACTCATGGTCTTCGTCAGGCTATTGCGGTCTCGAGCGCGACGGTGATCATCTCGTCGAAGGTCGTCGCACGCTCGTCGGAGCTCAGCGCCGCGCCGCTCGGGATATCGTCACTCACGGTGCAGATTGCAAGCGCCTCGACGCCGTGCTCGGCCGCGATCGGGAATATGCCGGCGGCCTCCATCTCGATGCCGTAGATATTGTACTTCGCCATCGTCTCGAACATGCCGGGATCGGGCGTATAAAAGAGATCGGCGGAGAAGATGTTGCCTACGTGGTAGCGGACATTCTGCGCCTCAGCGGCGGACACCGCCTTTTGCACCAGGTCGAAGGACGCCAGCGCGGCGAGATCGTAGCCGCCGAAGCGCATCCGGTTGACGTTGGAGTCGGTCGAGGCACCCATCGCGATCACGAGGTCCCTGAGTTTCACGTCCGGATGCGATGTGCCGCAGCTACCGACCCGGAACACCCGCTTCACGCCGTAGGATTCGATCAGCTCGCTCGTGTAAATCGACGCGGAGGGAATTCCCATGCCGTGCGCCATGACCGATATCCGCTCGCCTTTGTAGGTTCCGGTGAAGCCCCACATGTTGCGCACGTCGGTCACGCGTTCGGGGTTCTCGAACCAATTCTCGGCGATGTACTGGGCGCGTAACGGGTCGCCGGGCATCAGAACGGTCTCGGCGAAGGCGCCGGGCACCGCATTCATGTGTTTGGTAGCCATAGTCTGGGCCGTTTGTTGTTCTCTCAGGACCCCGATCAGTACTTATTCTGTGTCGACATTCCGCCGTCGACGACCAGATTGACGCCGGTCAGCCAGCGGGCCGCGGGGCTAAGCAGAAACAATACCGCGTCAGCGACGTCATTGGGAGTCCCGAGCCGGCGGAGCG
Source organism: Woeseiaceae bacterium (assembly GCA_965232445.1). GTDB lineage: Bacteria > Pseudomonadota > Gammaproteobacteria > Steroidobacterales > Woeseiaceae > UBA1847. The sequence goes on from OZ246973.1 coordinate 430,458, forward strand.
GCGCCTTCCCGCGCCAGCGCTCCACACCGTCCGGCCAGTCGTCCTCGAGACCTTCCCGGTCGATCAGGCCCGGCGACACGGCATTGATGCGGATACCCTGGGCACCGTATTCCAGCGCCGCGGCGCGCGTGAACATCACCAAACCTGCCTTGGTGGTCGCGTAGTGCGCGTGGCCGATCGCCGGATCGAGCGCCTCGATCGAGGCGATATTGACGATGGCGCCCCGATGGCCGGCCGCTTGCCAGCTCGCCGCCGCCTCCCGGGTAACCAGAAACGCGCTGTCCAGATTGCTTGCGTGGATCGCACGCCATTCATCGAGCGACATGTCGGTCAGGGTAGCGACGGGTTGAGTGGCCGCGTTATTCACCACATCGTCGATCCGGTGCTTCTCGAACAGGTCAGCCACGGCCGCCTCGTCGCTCAGGTCCGCGCCGGCAATCGGCGCATCGCCGAGCTGGTGCGCGAGATAACGCGCCGAGGCGACGTCCTGGTGGTAATGGACGACGAGGGATGCACCGGCTTCGCGGAGCCGCAATGCTATGCCCTGCCCTATATTGCCGCTGGCGCCGGTTACCAGAACGTTACGACCGCCAAGATCGAGGAGCGCGTTGACTGGGGGTGACTCGGCCATTTCGGTATTGTCCACGTATGGACCGCAAACCCAAAGCGCGACTGGAGTTCGCTACCCGGGAACGCTGCTATATCACCGAACTCGTCAACGACCCGAGGGTGCCCGACGTCTCGCTCGCGCTTTGCCGCGTGGAACCCGGGGTCACGACGGAGTTGCACGCCCTCTCCGTGCTGGAGTGGTACACGATCGACAGCGGCGAGGGCCGCATGCACGTGGGCGGGCGCGAACCCTTCGCGGTCGGTCCCGGCGACGTTGTACATATTCCGGCCGGCGCAGCGCAGCAGATCTGCAATACCGGCACCGAAGACCTGTTGTTTAAATGCATCTGCGTACCGAGGTTCGCGCCGGACTGCTATACGCCGCTCGAGTAGCCCACGAATAGCAGGCGCCATTGCGGCGCTGTATACTTCCGCCACTCGAAAAAACCGCTCGAAGTTTCCAAATTCGACTTAGCCAGGGGAGCCAATTTAATGAGTGGCCAAAACGCAACAACAAGAACTCGGCTGATGCAAGGTCTCGCTGCCAGCGCGATCGTCGCCTCGCCGCTGTTCCTGGGCCTCAATTCCGCACACGCGCAGTCCGACGGACTTGCACTCGAAGAGATCGTCGTCACCGCGCAGAAGCGTGAGGAAGCGCTGCAGGACGTGCCGATTTCGATCGCCACGCTCTCGGGTGAGCGCTACGACGTGCTGTTCTCGGGCAGCGAGGATATCCTCGCGCTGTCCGGCCGCGTCCCTGGTCTGTACGCCGAGTCGTCCAACGGCCGCGCCGCACCGCGTTTCTACCTCCGCGGCCTCGGCAACATCGATTTCGATCTCGCGGCGTCGCAGCCGGTGTCCATCGTCATGGACGAGGTCGTCATGGAGAACGTGGTCCTGAAGAGCTTTCCGCTGTTCGACATGGATCAGGTCGAAGTCATCCGCGGCCCGCAGGGCACGCTGTTCGGCCGCAACACGACCGCAGGCATCATCAAGTTCAATACGATGCGGCCGTCGCACGAGTCGTCGGGTTACGCGAAAGCCTCGTACGCGACCTTCGACACGATCAACATCGAAGGCGCCTGGGGCGGCAGCCTGATCGAAGACACGCTGGCCGCGCGCGTGTCGTTCCTGAACCGCAGTCGTGACAACTGGATCACGAACGGCTTCACCGGCGAACAGTCGCTCGGCGACTACGACGAAGCGGCCGGACGCATTCAGCTTCTGTGGACACCCGGCGACACGTTCAGCGCGCTGTTGTCCTACCAGCGTCGCGACCTGGACGGCACGTCGTCGATCTTCCGCGCCAATGTGTTCGACACCGGCGACAACGCCCTCAACCAGAATTACGATCGCGAAACCGTCTTCTTCGACGGCGGCGACGACAACCCGCAGGGCTACAACTCGACCGGTTACACGCTGAATCTGACGTGGGACTTCGAGGACGTCACGGCCACCTCGATTTCGTCCTGGCAGGAAGCGACCGGCTTCAGCCGCGGTGACATCGACGGCGGCGTGGCGGACTTCTCACAGTCCTTCCCGGTCCCGCCGGGCATCACCTCAGACACCGTGAACATCTTCGGCAGCGACGCGCTGACCTTCCCGGGCACGATCTTCGTCCCCTCGGTCACGCAGGACGGTGCCGATACGAATCAGTTTACGCAGGAATTCCGGCTGGCGAGCAACACCGACGGTCCGATCAGCTATCAGATCGGTGCGTTCTACTTCGATTCCGATCTCGTCGTGACCACCGAATCGTTCGCGTCGTTCGGCTTCGTCGATCGTCAGGACACGCAGATCGAACAGCGCAACACGACGTGGGCCGTCTTCGGCCAGACCTCGCTCGACGTTACCGATCAGGTCACGCTGACCGCCGGCGCACGTTATACGAATGACGAGAAAGACTTCCGCGTCGTTCAGTTCGGTCAGCTCTGGCTCGATCTCGGCATTCCGACCTTCCTCGCCGCCCCGATCAATGTGGAAGACGACAGGCTGAGCTGGGAAATCAGCGCGAACGTCGCTGTGACTGACGACTCGACGATCTACGTCCGCTACGCGGATGGCTTCCGCGCGCAGACGATTCAGGGCCGGGACGTCGCTTTTCTGGAAACGCCGACGGTCGCAGAGCCCGAGACGATTCAGTCCTTCGAGGGCGGCTACAAAGCCGACCTGTTCGACAACCGGCTGCGCCTGAATTTCGGTGTCTTCAGCTACGAAGTCGAAGATCTGCAGCTGTCGATCATCGGCGGCGCAACCAACACCAATCAGGTCATCAACGCCGCCGAAGGTCAGGCGTGGGGCTTCGAGCTCGACACGGAATTCCTGATCGGCGAGAACACGCTCGTCACGGCGGGCTTCAGCTACAACGACACGCAGATCAAAGACCCCGCGCTGGCGACCGTGCCCTGCGGCTCCGGACTCTGCACGCCGACCGATCCCGTCGATCCGACCGACCCGGCACGCGTGCTGCTGGACGGCAACCCGTTCCCGCGCGCGCCTGAGACGACGTTCAACTTTACGTGGCGTTACAGCTTCCCGATGGGCGACGACTCCGAACTGTATTTCCTGACCGACTGGGCGTGGTACGGCAACATCAACATGCCGCTGTACGAGTCGCTGGAGTTCTCGACGGATCAGCAGTACGAAGGCGGTCTCCGCGTTGCCTACGTCGATCACGACGCCGGCTGGGAACTCGCTGTCTTCGGCCGCAACATCACTGACGAAGAGAACGTGCTGGGCTTCATCGACTTCAGCAACAACACAGGCTTCGTCAACGAGCCGGCCGTATGGGGCATCGAGGCCCGATACGACTTCGGTGACTGATCGAAACCCAATCGCGACACTCGGAAAGCCCGGCTATATGCCGGGCTTTCTTTTGCTCGCATTCCTGACCGCCTGCACGGAAAGCACGCCGCCGGCGGAAGTGTCCGACGAGCCCGAAGCGCGAGCCGGCATTGCCGCGCAGATGCGCGTGGCCGGCGAACTCGACAACGCGGACATCGACGAGGCGAGTGGGATCGCCTACTCGCGCCGCGCGCCCAACTTGCTTTGGACGCACAATGACAGCGGCTCGAAAGCGCGGCTCTACGCCATCGACGAGACCGGCCGGCAGGTCGGCCGCATCCGCCTCGAGGATTCGGACAACCTGGACTGGGAAGACGTCGCGAGCGCGGGATCCGGCGAGACGGCGATTCTCGTCGCGGCCGACATCGGCGACAACGAGGCACGCCGAGATCGACTATCCCTGTACGTGATCCGCGAGCCCGACCTGTCGATCGACGACAGACCCGAACTCGAACCGCTGCGCCGTATCGACTTTCGCTATCCGGACGGTCCGCGCGACGCCGAGGCGCTCGCCATCGACGGCGATCGCGCGTTGATTCTCACCAAGCGCGAATTGCCGCCGGTCCTGTACGCCGTCGACCTGCAACCGGATGAGAACGGCATCATCGAGGCCGAGCGGCTGGGTCCGGTGCGGTCACTGCCGTCGCCGAGCCGGCGCGACCGGGAGTTCGCTCCGACCACCAGAATCTGGCATTGGCAACCGACGGCGATGGATATTGCGCCGGACGAATCGGCGATCGTCATCCTGACCTACGCCGCCGTGTACTACTATCGGCATACCCCCGGTGAAAGCTGGTACGAGACGCTCGAACGTTCGCCGCTCGCGTATCGGCTCGGCAACGTCCGTAACGCCGAGGCGGTTTCGTTCGGCGCGGACGGCCGGTCGATCTTCGTCACCGTGGAAGACCGCAACGCGCCGCTTTATCGAATCGACATTCTCGAGGACCCATGAAAGCAAACTCTGTCCCCATAGCCATTCTCGCCATGCTTGCTTTGTCTAGCTGCAGTGGCCCGTCGACACCCACGGCCGATGCGTCGGTGTCGATCATGACCTTCAACGTCGAGAATCTATTCGACAACGTCGACGACCCGGGCAAGGACGATAAAGCCTACCTGCCGATCGGTGCCAAGCAGAACGAGTCGCACATCGCAGAGTGCAACCAAATCGAAGTCGATCGTTGGCGCGACGAATGTCTGAACCTCGATTGGAGCGACGAGACCATCGACTTCAAGCTCGGCGTGCTCGCGGACACGATTCGGCAGATCGAGGGCGGCCCGGACATTATCGCGTTCCAGGAGATCGAGAACCTCGGCATGCTCGAGCGCCTGAACGACGACTTCCTTGCCGACCTGGGGTACAGCGAGGCGATTCTGATCGAGGGGCAGGACAATCGCGGGATCGACGTTGGCTTCCTGACCCGGCTTCCCGTCGTCGGCGAAGCGGTGCTTCACCCCGTTTCTTTCCCCGACTTTCCGGAGCGGGAAGGCGATACGCGCGGTTTTCTCGAGGTGACCTTCGAGCTGCCGAACGGCGAATTGCTGACCGGCTATGCCGTGCACTTTCCTGCCCCTTTCCATCCGACGGCCATGCGCGAGACGGCCTATGCGCAGCTGAACGCACTGCGCGCCGGCCTGCCGGCCGACCGGCCCGTGTTTGCGGCCGGCGACTTCAACACGACCAGTAGCGAGGTGGCGGAGACGGGCATACTTGAGCGGCTGGTGCGGCCGGACTGGATCGTCGCCCATGAGACCGGCTGCGAGGGCTGCCGGGGCACCGCCTACTACGCCCGTGACGACAGCTGGTCGTTCCTCGATATGATCCTGTTCTCCCCCGGCCGTGGCGAAAATGCAACATGGCAGATTCGCGCGGGCTCGGTGCTCGTTGCCAACGAGACGGACGCGCAGGTTACGCCGGCAGGAACGCCGGCTCGATTCGGAAGCGCCGACAGATCCGGCGTCTCGGATCATTGGCCACTCGTGATGCGGCTCGAATCGACAATAAAACAATAACTTGTAACCAACTCGTAATCTTACTTCTTCGCAAGCGTCTTTTAGTCCGAGTCCAAACGGCGCGGACGTGTCTCAGGCACGTCTCAAACCCTTATTGCACCTGCAATTTCGCCAGGCTACGCTGCATCGAAAGTGCAACAAAGCACGCTTGAGAAGAGCGCCGACCAGGTGCCGAAAAAGAATCCAAAAAACCTGGAACGAAATCTGGCTGTCACATTGCTGACCTATGCTTTCGCTCCCAATTAACCGCGAGGACTACAATGAAAACCACATTTCTCTCCCTCGTTTCCCGACTTAGCAGCAAGGCTGCAGGGGGCGTCGCCGTTGTCGCGGCCGCACTGCTTCTCGCTGTTCCTGTTGCGGGAAACGCACAGGAGACCAGCTCCGCGATTCGCGGCGTCGTCACTGACGACTCCGGCGATGCGTTGCCTGGTGTTCTGGTCACCGTCCGTAACGAGGCTCAGGGGCTGACCCGGACGACCACGACGGACGAAGACGGTGAATACCGCGTACGCAATCTGCCGATCGGCAGCAACTATTCAGTTGCCGTGGAGATGGATGGTTTTGGCTCTGAGCGCGTCTCCGACCTGAGCGTCAACCTCGGCCGGACCGCGACCGTCGACTTCGACCTGTCAACCAGTCAACAGCTCGAAGAGATCGTGGTCGTGGGTTCGCAGCCCGTTACGACCCAGGTCGCACTCGGTCCGAACGCGTCCTTCGATCTGGGGGATCTGCAGAACGCGCCCGCGATCAACCGCAACATCACCGACATCCTGCGCGCCGATTCGCGCATCTATGTCGATGAGTCTCGCGGTGACATCAATGCCGTGCAGTGTGCCGGCAAGAACTCGCGCTTCAACGCGCTGACGGTCGATGGCGTTCGGATGCAGGACTCCTTCGGCCTGAACGCAAACGGGTATCCGACGGAGCGCATGCCGTTCTCCTACGATGCGATCAACCAGGTGACGGTCGAGCTCGCACCGTTCGACGTTGAGTACGGCGGTTTCTCCGCGTGCAACATCAACGCAGTGACGAAATCCGGTACGAACGAGTTCTCCGGATCCGCGTTCTACGACTTCACCAGCGACAGCCTGCGCGGCGACAGCCTCGAAGGCGACGACATCAACTCGAACAGCTACGACGAGAACCGCTTCGGTTTCACGCTTGGCGGTCCGATCATTCGCGACAAGGTGTTCTTCTTCACCGCGTACGAGCAGAACAACGGTGTCAACCTGTTCGACCGGGGGCCACAGGGCTCCGGTGCCGTAAATGAGGTATTGGTAACCCAGGCCGAGCTCGACGAGATTCTCGACATTGCTCGCAACATCTACCAGTACGATCCCGGGTTCATTCCGAGCGTCTTCGACAACGAAGATGAGAAGCTGCTGGTCAAGCTGGACTGGAACATCAACGATCAGAATCGTCTGGCGTTCACGTACAACTACAACGACGGCTTCAACATCACGCAGTCGGATGGCGACCAGAACGAATTCGAGTTCTCGAATCACCTGTACGAGCGCGGCGCTGAGCTGAACTCCTATCAGGCATCGCTGTATTCGGACTGGACCGACAACTTCTCGACGGAAGTTCGCGTGTCCTACCTCGAACTCGATAACCGCCAGATTTCGGTCGGCGGCACCGACTTCGGCGAGATGCGTATCGAACTCGACGACGTCGACGTTTACATCGGTGGCGACGACAGCCGCCAGTCGAACAAGCTGAACTATGACGTCACGACGGTTGCTCTGAAAGGTAACTACTACCTCAACGGCCACAACCTGTCGTTCGGTTTCGAGCGCGAGGAACTGGAAGTCTTCAACCTGTTCGTGCAGCACACGGAAACGGAAATTCGCTTCAACAGCATCGACCTGTTCCGCCAGGGGCTGGCCGACGACATCTACTACAACAATGCGCCGTCGAACGATCCTAACGACGCCGCGGCAGTCTGGGGTTACGAGACCAACACGCTTTACGTGCAGGACGAGTACACCTGGGATCGACTGACGATGATCGCTGGCGTTCGTTACGACTGGTACACGACGGGTGACGCACCGCTCGAGAATGCCGACTTTGTCGCAGACTACGGTTTCTCGAACTCCACGAACCTCGACGGCGAGGGACTGTTCCAGCCGCGTATCGGCTTTACGTTCGATCTGTCGGGTGACACCGTCATCCGCGGTGGCGCGGGCCTGTACTCCGGCGGCAACCCGAACGTCTGGCTGTCGAACAACTTCTCGGCCAACAACGTCCTGCAGTTCGGCACGCGTGGCCGTCTGTTCTGCTACACGGACGGATTCGGGCGCGAGGCGCCTGGCCTGTGTGGACCGCCGGGAATGGAAGTTCAGCGCTCGCTGCTCGACCCGACGATTGTTTGGGAAGGCTGCGAACCCGGCGCACCGGTCGGTCCGGGCTACTGCATTCCGGGCGAACTGTTCGATGCGGTTGCGCAAGGCACGGGTGACAACTTCGAGATCAACTACCTCGATCCGAACTTCAAGATCCCGTCCGAGTGGAAATTCGCACTGGGTATCACCCACGTCTTCCCGCAGGAGTACGTGTTCACGGCTGACGTCATCATCACGGAAGGCCAGGATTCGGCCATCATAAAGCGTGGCGATCTCGAGCAGGTTGGCGTAACTCCGGAAGGCTATCCGGATTACGACAGCGTGCGCGAACCCACCTTCGTGCTGACGAACTCCAGCGAAGGCAACAGCTCGTGGGGCTTCTCGCTCGGTCTCGACAAGAGCTTCGACAACGGCTTCGACTTCTCGCTCGGTTACTCGTACACCGACGCGGAAGACGTGAGCCCGATGACGAGCTCGGTTGCGTTCTCGAACTACCAGAACCGTGCATTCTTCGATCCGCAGGAAGACGTTCTTTCGACGTCCAACTACCAGATCGAGCATCGCATTACGGCGACGGCACGCTACTACCGGCGCATCTTCAACGACAACGCCGGTCTGTCGATTGCCCTGTTCGGTTCGGCCAACTCCGGCCGTCCCTGGAGCCTGGTCTCCGCGAACGACGGCAACTCGTTCTACGGCTTCACGCCGTTCCTCGAAGGCAACAATGTCCTCGAGCCGGGTGTCGCTCGTAACAGCGAAACGGGTTCGTGGTGGCGTAAGGTCGATATGCGCGTAGCGCTCGACTTCCCGGGCTTTGCCGAGGGTCACGAGGCGCAGGCATTCCTGGTCATCGACAACCTGACCAACCTGCTCAACGACGACTGGGGCATCCTCCGCCAGCACAACTTCCCGCGTATCGTTACGCCGGGCTCGGTTGAGCCTCGCATCGGCGATGCTTCGCGTTACGAAATTCAGTTTGGCGTGCAGTACTCGTTCTAAACTGAAGCTCGACAACAAGAAGGAACAAGGGCGGCCCTCGGGCCGCCCTTTTTTTTCGCGTCGCAGCCCTCGGGCTGCTTGACTGCGATCGCGCAAATCAATCGCCGCGCTGATCAGCCGTCCAGGCTGATTCGCGACTAGTAGGCGGTGGGTGCCGTGTACACACCGTTCGGCCGCACGGTGTAGGTCAACGCCTCCGTCCCAAGAAGCTGTCCATCCGGGTCCCAGACTTGAAGAACAAGCGGGAAGGGAGCATTTACGTGCACGCCGTGACGCTCGCAGCGGGGGGCAACTCCGCTATTCCAATAGACCGACATTGTCGGACTTAACTGTCCGGCACTCAGGACATCGACGATATGTTCAGCGGTCAAAAACGTACACCGGTCGTCGAGCTCTCCGCTGACCAGTAGTGGATCGCCGTCCCTGCTCTCCGCGGTGATCATGATTCTGGTGTGATAGGTATCCGTCGGGACCCACACTACGATCTCATAACTATCGCGGGACAGCTCGTATCGAAGCGGCATGGATTCGTGATCCTCGAATTTCGATGCGCCAATCGCGCCGGGATCGATTCGTCCGGTATCGCTAACGCGGAGCCCCTCGCCCTCGACGTACACGTAGTGGTATTGAATATGCGCAACGTCGCAGGCGACGAGCAGCAGCGACACGGCAAGCGCGCTGGTCACCCGAAACGCGGCGCAGCATCGCCGCAAGAGCACGGTTGGAGACTTCTCCGACGCGTTATTCGAAGATGCGTCCTGACTCATATCTTCTCCCGCCCTCGGAATAGAAATTGACGATTCCGCCATCGCGCTATGCAAACAGACTCGGCTTAATGAACCACATAGGTCGAGCTCGCATCAAGCGAAGCGCCGATGTCGAATCGCGACAACAACGCGCTGACATGCACTGCTCCGCTTGGGTGACGCGGTCAGGCTGCTGATTACTGGGCAGTCAGCCCATGCTAACCTCAACGCTGTCATTCGGGAGACCAGATCAGTGAGAGCCGCCGTAATTCTTTCTTTAGTACTCGTCGCCGGTTGTGCGACCACGACGTCTGTCAGTGATGCGCCGAGTGAGCCTGGTGTCGACATGGGCCTGCAATGGGTCAAGTTTGCTGCGGAGTACCGCGCGATCACACGCCAGGTTTACAGTCGCGCGACGGCAGATCTGCCGGGCTTCATCGAAGACACGAACTGGAGCGCCCTGCCGCAGCAGCACGATGCTCATGACCTTCCGCCCGCCGTCATCCTCGATGTCGATGAGACAGTCGTCAGCAATATCGACTTCCAGCTTTCGTTCGAGCCGCCGTTCGCAAACTGGAAACTCGAGGAATGGACGGCAAGTACTCCGGCGACGCCAATCGAAGGCGTGCGCGAGTTTGTCGAGGCGGCTCGAGAACTCGGCGTTACGGTCTTCTTCGTTACCAACCGTCCCTGCGAACTGAAGGAAGGCAATCCGGATCCCTGTCCGCAAAAACAGACGACGATCGACGATATCGCAGAGGTGGGCATCGAGACGGATGCCGAGCACGTGTTCCTGTCCGAGGAGCGCGGCTGGACCCGGGAGAAGATCACCCGCCGCTTGTTCATCGCCGAACGCTACCGCGTTCTGATGCTCGTCGGAGACGACTACGGTGACTTCGTGCCCTGCATGCGGAGCTCCCTGCGCTCGCCCTGCACCGAGGTCGCTACCGCGGAGGACCGGCTGGCGGCGCTCGACGAATTCGACGACTACTGGGGCAACGGTTGGTACATCCTGCCGAATCCGATGCACGGATCGTGGACGTCATTCAGCGACTGGTCCGACTAGCCGGCCAGCGCTCGACCGGCATGTCCACGAGCGACGGTACTAAGTCGTCAAATCGCTGCATTTGGCGGAAATCGCGGTTCGACCCCGATTTACAACTAGCGTATGCTAGCGTCTATAAGAAGTACCGATAACACCTTGATATAAAAGAAAACGAACTCCGTCCAGCGCATTCGCGCCCTGACCCGGATATTGCACCCATTGGCGCGCAAGATCGGTTACGGATTTGATCGCAGGACGGGTTCAAAGGGGGACGGCATGGCCAAAGTGAAGTGCGGACTCATTCAGATGGCGCTGAAAGGCGACGGCTCGATGGAGCCGGACGCTATCCGCGACGCGATGATCGAAGCGCACATTCCCTATATCGAGGACGCCGGCAAGCAGGGCGTGCAGGTGCTCTGCTTCCAGGAAGTCTTTACGCAGCCGTACTTCTGCCCCGGTCAGGACCGCAAGTGGTACGCCGCGGCCGAGCCGATCCCGGACGGCCACACGACCAGGCTGATGCAGGAGTACGCGAAGAAGCACAGCATGGTGATCGTCGTACCGATCTACGAAGAGGCGATGCCCGGCGTTTACTACAACACTGCGGCGGTCATCGACGCCGACGGGTCCTATCTCGGCAAGTACCGGAAGACGCACATTCCACAGGTCGATCCAGGCTTTTACGAGAAGTTCTTCTTCAAGCCCGGGAATCTCGGCTATCCGGTCTTCGAGACCGCCTACCTGAAGCTCGGCGTCTACATCTGCTATGACCGGCACTTCCCGGAAGGCTGGCGCGCACTTGCACTGAATGGCGCGGAGTACATCGTGAACCCGTCCGCGACGGTCGCTGGCCTGAGCAAGTATCTCTGGGAGCTCGAGCAACCGGCGTCGGCCGCTGCCAACGGCGTGTTCATCGGCGCCATCAACCGCATCGGCACCGAAGAGCCGTGGGCGAGCAGCCATCAAATGGGCGAGTTCTACGGTTCCAGCTACATCTGCAATCCGCGCGGTGCGATCGAAGCGCAGGCCAGCTACGGCGACGACGAACTGCTCGTGCACGAGATCGACCTGGACATGGTTCGCGAAGTCCGCGACACGTGGCAATTCTTCCGCGACCGCAGGCCGGACATCTACGGACCGTTGGCTGAAGGCTGAGTCCGAAATGACCGAACCCGTCAGCACCATTCGCACGGTCGGCGATCACATCGAACTCGACATTGGCGAGGATCTGCTTTCGAGCCCTCGCTACAACGACGACATCGCGCCGACGCGTGCCGAACAACGAACCTGGAATCGCTGGAACGTCGCATCTCTATGGGTCGGCATGGCCGTTTGCGTCCCGACGTACATGCTCGGCGGGATCGTAACCGCCGGCTTCGGACTCTCTGTTTCCGAAGCGCTGTGGACGATCCTGATCGCCAACATCATCGTGCTGGTTCCGTTGACGCTGAACGCGTATCCCGGCACGAAATACGGCATCCCCTGCCCTGTCGTGCTTCGGGCTTCCTTCGGCATCATCGGATCGAACGTTCCATCGCTGATCCGCGCCCTCGTTGCCTGCGGCTGGTTCGGCATCCAGACCCTGCTTGGCGGCATCGCAATCCATCTTCTGCTGAAGGCGTTGATTCCGGCTTGGGGCGAGCTCGGAGGCACGGGCGAAGTCATCGGATTCTTCATCTTCTGGATATTGAATATCACGGTCGTCTTCCGCGGGTCGGAATCGATCAAGCATCTGGAAGGATTCGCCGCGCCGCTCCTGCTGCTCGTCGCTGCTGGCCTGATCGTCTGGGCCGCACCGAAAGTCGACATTTCGGAAGTGCTGGCAACGCCCCGCAATCTGCCCGAGGGCTCGACCTTTGCCGGTCAGTTCATGGCGGCCGTTACGGCGATGGTCGGTTTCTGGGCGACGTTGTCGCTGAACATTCCGGACTTCAGCCGCTTCGCGAGATCGCAGCGTGCGCAGGTCACCGGCCAGATCATCGGCCTGCCGCTGACGATGCTGTTGTTCTCCGGTCTCGGAGTGATCCTGACCGCCGCATCGATGGACCTGGTCGGCGAGACGATATCCAATCCGATCGATCTGATCGGGCGCATCGACAGCCCGGTATGGGTGGCGCTGGCGATGTTCGTGATTGTCATCGCGACGATATCCACCAACACGGCCGCGAATGTCGTGTCGCCCACGAACGTTTTCCAGAATGTCGCACCGAAACTCGTCAATGAGAATCGGGGAGTGCTGCTGACCGGCATCATCGGCATTCTGATCATGAGTTGGGAGTTGCTGAAGCGGCTGGGCTGGCTCGACACGGACGTCAGTATCGAGAGTCTGTACTCGGGTTGGCTGCTCACCTATTCCAGTCTGCTTGGGCCGGTGGCCGGCATCATGGTGGTCGACTACTTTCTCGTCAAAAAGCAGCGCTACGAGCTATTGGCGCTCTATAAGGACAATTCCGGCTATCCCGCCTGGAACATTGCGGGCATGATCGCGTTTCTGATTCCGGTTGGGCTGACGATGGTTGCGATCACCACCGGCAAGCTGTCGTGGTTCTATACTTATGGTTGGTTCACCGGATCGATTCTGGGTGGCCTGATCTACTACTTTGCTGCGCGCCCAGGCGCAAGGAGTTCGACATGAGCGTATTGATTCGTGGCGGCACGGTCGTCAATGCCGAGCGCACATTCCGAGCGGACGTCCTGTGTGAAGACGGCCTGATCTCGGCGATCGGGGAGAACCTGGACGCACCGGCCGATGCGCGCGTCGTTGATGCCGGCGGACAGTACGTCATGCCTGGCGGCATCGACCCGCACACGCACATGCAGTTACCGTTCATGGGCACCGTGGCCAGCGAAGACTTCTTTACCGGAACGTCGGCCGCGCTCGCGGGCGGCACGACGATGATCATCGACTTCGTCATCCCATCGCCGCAAACGAGTTTGCTGAGCGCCTACCAGCAGTGGCGCGAATGGGCCGAGAAATCGGTCGCCGATTACACCTTCCACGTGGCCGTCACCTGGTGGGACGACAGCGTGTACGAAGACATGGGTACGCTGGTTCGCGATCACGGCGTGAACAGCTTCAAGCACTTCATGGCCTACAAGGGCGCCATCATGTGCGACGACGAGGTGCTGGTGAACAGCTTCTCGCGCGCGCTCGAACTCGGCGCCATCCCGACAGTGCACGCCGAGAACGGCGAACTCGTCTTCCGCCTGCAGCAGTCGATCTACGAGAAAGGCGTAACCGGTCCGGAAGGCCACCCGCTGTCGCGGCCGCCCGAGGTCGAAGGCGAGGCGGCGAACCGCGCGATCCGAATTGCCGAGGTTCTCAAGACCCCGCTGTACATCGTGCACAACTCCTGCATCCAGTCGATCGAGGCGATCACCCGGGCGCGCAACGAGGGACAGCGCGTGTTCGGCGAGGTCCTCGCGGGGCATCTGCTCATCGACGACTCGATCTACCGGCACCCGGACTTCGACGTGGCGGCCGCTCACGTCATGAGCCCGCCGTTCCGTGAGAAGAAGCACCAGGACGCACTCTGGCGGGCGCTGCAGGCAGGCACGCTGCAGACGACGGCAACCGACCATTGCTGCTTCATGGCCGAGCAAAAGGCCATGGGCAAAGACGATTTCCGCTCGATCCCGAACGGCACCGGCGGCGTCGAAAACCGCATGGAAGTTCTTTGGGAACACGGCGTAAACACCGGGCGCTTGACGATGAACGAGTTCGTCGCCGTCACGTCGACCAATGCCGCGCAGATTTTCAACATCTACCCGCGCAAGGGTCATGTATCGGTCGGTGCCGACGCAGACATCGTCGTCTGGGACCCCGAAGCCACCAAGACGATCTCGACGAAGACCGATCACCAGAATGTCGACTACAACATCTTCGAGGGTATGCAGGTGCGCGGCGGCGCCTCACACACGATCAGCCAGGGCAAGGTCGTCTGGGCCGACGGACAACTCGACGTCGAACGCGGCGCGGGACGCTACGTCGACCGGCCGCCCTTCGCCGGCTACTACGATGCGCTGAAGATTCAAGCCGAACGCGCCGAACCGGTCGCCGTCGATCGCTCGCAGCCCGCGAGGGCGGTGGGCGAAAGCTAAGCGTATGGGTATCGAGATGCCGGACGCTCTTCCGGCCCATAAACGTCTCAGCCGCGAGGAAATCGAGAAGAACTTCTCGGACCTGCATCCGCCGCTCAAGCGATCCGAGGCCCTGATCGAAGCCGATCGCTGCTACTTCTGCTTCGATGCGCCCTGCACGACTGCCTGTCCCACCGGGATTGATATTCCCGCATTCATCCAGAAGATCCGCAGCGACAACATCCGCGGCTCCGCGCACACCATCCTCGCGGAGAACATTATGGGCGGTATGTGCGCCCGCGTGTGTCCTACGGAAGTCCTTTGCGAAGAAGCCTGCGTGCGCAATACGCACGAAGACAAGCCGGTCGAAATCGGCTTGCTGCAGCGGTATGCGACGGACCCGATTCTCGAAGCCGGCACCCAGCTGTTCGAGCGTGCGCCGTCGACCGGTAAGCGCATAGCTGTCGTCGGTGCCGGACCTGCGGGGCTCTCCTGTGCCCATCGGCTTGCCGTGCTGGGTCACGACGTCGTCGTTTTCGACCGCGCGGAGAAACCGGGCGGCCTCAATGAATACGGCATCGCCGCTTACAAGACCGTCGACGACTTCGCGCAGAACGAGGTGGACTACATTCTCGGCGTTGGCGGCATTCAACTGCGGCAGGGAATGACGCTGGGCGACAACCTTTCGCTGGACGATTTGCGCGACAAATACGACGCCGTGTTTCTGGGAATCGGCCTCGGCGATACCAACGATCCTGGGCTCGATGGCACGTACGATGTTCCCGTCGAAGATGCTGTCGACTTTATCGCTCGCCTTCGCCAGACGCCGGACAAGAGCCAGACAATCGTTGGTCGAAACATCGTAGTCATCGGCGGCGGCATGACCGCGATCGATGCCGCCGTGCAGAGCAAGCGGCTCGGTGCGGAAAACGTAACGATCGTTTACCGTCGCGGCCCCGATCGCATGGGCGCCAGCCGGTTCGAGCAGGAGCTGGCGCAGACGAGCGGAGTGAGCATCCGATTCTGGGCGCGACCGCATCGAATTCTGCCACACAGTATCGAGTTCGAGCACACGACGATGAATGAGGACGGTGTTCTCGTCGCGACCGGAGAAACCCTGAAACTCGACGCGGACGTGGTCTACACGGCGATCGGTCAGCGGCTCGACTGGATGCGCTGGCTCGACGATTTTGAGACGGACGGGAGCAAGCTCGCTGTAGACGCCGAACAGCGAACCTCCACTGTCGGAATCTGGGCGGGCGGCGACTGCGCGGCCGGCGGTGACGATCTCACGGTCTCGGCCGTTCAGCATGGCAAGGTCGCCGCGATCTCGATCGACAGACATTTGAGGGAGGGCTGAGAATGGCAGACCTTTCTTCCGAGTTTCTTGGGATCAAGTCTCCGAACCCGTTCTGGCTCGCGTCCGCGCCGCCGACGGACAAGGCCTACAACGTCAACCGCGCGTTCGAGGCAGGCTGGGGCGGCGCGGTCTGGAAGACGCTCGGCGAGGATCCGCCGATCGTCAACGTCAGCGGCCCGCGCTACAGCGCAATCCATTCCAACGACCGCCGCGTCATCGGCTTCAACAACATCGAATTGATCACCGACCGGCCGTTGAAGACCAATCTCGACGAGATCCGGCAGATCAAACGCGACTGGCCCGACCGGGCTGTCGTTGTCTCGGTCATGCTGCCGATGAACGAAGAGACATGGGCCAAATACCTGCCGATGATCGAGGACACCGGCGCGGATGCCTTCGAACTCAACTTCGGCTGCCCGCACGGCATGTCCGAGCGCGGCATGGGCTCGGCCGTTGGCCAGGTGCCGGAGTACATCCAGATGGCCGCCGAATGGGCCAAGAGCGCGGCGTCGATCCCGGTCATCGTCAAACTGACACCCAACGTTACCAATATCCTGCCGCCGGCAAAGGCGGCGAAGGACGGCGGTGCCGATGCCGTCTCGCTGATCAATACGATCAACTCGATCATGCGCGTCAACTACGACACGCTGACGATGTACCCGACGACCGATGGCATGGGGACGCACGGCGGCTACTGCGGCGAAGCGGTGAAGCCGATCGCGCTGAACATGGTCGCCGAAATCGCCAGGACGAAGGACACGGCCGGCATCCCGATTTCCGGCATCGGCGGCATTACCGACTGGCGCGACGCCGTGGACTTCCTCGCACTGGGCGCGAGCAACGTGCAGGTCTGCACCGCCGCAATGGTGTACGGCTTCAAGATCATCGACGACCTGACGGACGGCCTGAGCACATTCCTCGACGACAAGGGCATGAGCTCCGTCTCCGAACTGGTCGGCCGCGCCGTACCGAGCGTCACCGACTGGCAGTATCTCAACCTGAACTACGTCGAGAAGGCGGTCATCGATCAGGACCTCTGCATCCAATGCGGTCGTTGTCATGTCGTCTGCGAGGACACCTCGCATCAGGCGATCACGCACACGGTGAACGGTCAGCGGCGTTTCGAGGTCATAGACGAGGAATGCGTCGGTTGTAACCTGTGCGTCAGCGTCTGTCCGGTCGACAGCTGCATCACGATGCAGCAGATGACCGACGGCGTCGATCCACGGACCGGTGACGCGATCACGGACGAGAAACTCAACTGGACACGCCACGTCAATAATCCCATGAGGCTCAAGGACTAATGGACGATCAGGAACTCATCGATCACGCGATCGCGGTGCGCGATAGCGCGTACTGCGTGTACTCGGGCTTCCGGGTCGGTGCCGCGTTGCTTGACGACGAGGGACGTGTCCATGTCGGATGCAACGTCGAGAACGCGTCCTACCCGCAGGGAAGCTGCGCCGAAACCGGTGCGATCGCGGCGATGGTCGCGGCGGGTAGCCGGAAGATCGTTGCAATCGCCGTCGCCGGAGGCAGCGAAAAGCTCACGTCCTGCACGCCCTGCGGCGGTTGCCGCCAGCGTATTCGCGAGTTCGCCGAGGACGATACGCGGATTATCGTGATTGACGATGACGACGACTGGCGCACGTACACGATGAACGAACTCCTGCCCGCGTCGTTCCATCTCGACGCCGACTTCTGATTCACATCTCGAGCTCTCGAACACGCTGTTGGACGCCGGCTGCGGCGCAATCGGCACGCAATGACTGCAGCTATCGCAGTATGCTGATCGCGGGCAGGGAAACCTTCGGGTGAGGCGTCTGAAAGCTCTCTTGATGGATCACGACGGAACGCTGGTCGACTCCGAGCACGCGCACTATCGGATGTGGGTCGACATTCTTGCACCGTTCGAACTCGATCTTCCGCTCGACGACTACGTGAAGTTTCACGCCGGTCGATCAACGACGTCCAACGCGGTCCGGTTGCGACAGGACAATCCGTCGCTCGCGATGTCTATCGAGGAACTGACCGAAGCCAAGGATCGAGCGGTCGAGGAATTCCTCGTCAACGAGGCGTTCCCGCTAATGCCGGGCGGCCGGGCGATCATCGACGATTTCGTCAACCGCGGGGCAAAAGCTGCCGTGGTTACCGGCGCCGATGGCGCAGGTGTTCACGTGAGCGTCCGCTGGCACGGGCTGGAAGAGCTGATGTCGACGATTGTCTCCGGCGACCAGGTGGAGAATGGCAAACCGGCGCCGGACGGTTACCTGCTCGCGGCCCAAAGGCTGGGCGTCGAACCCTCGGAGTGCGTCGCGGTCGAGGACACTGAAGCGGGCGTTGCCGCGGCCGCGACAGCCGGTGTCGTCTGTATCGCAGTGCCGTCGGTAATGTCGCGGACGCATGATTTCAGCCGCGCCGATGCCGTCGTCGCGGATCTCACAGAAGCGAGAGAATGGATCGCCTCGAACTTCGAGGTCGGCGGGTGAACTCAGCCGGCTAGAGGTCCGCCCTGCTCCACCGATCGCCCGCGTCGCGCACGGACTGCTCGAGGATCGGGTCGCTGTAGAAGACGAAGGTCGATAGCGACTTGCCACCGCAGACGATCATCTCGATCCGGAAACGCGAATCGACGTCCCATGTGCGCCGTGTGCTCGGCCGGTAGTAGCGGCTGCCCGGCAACGACCGGTTCCAGCGGCAACCCATGTCGTGCGCCTCGTCCTCGGTGATCGGATTCGACAGACCACCGCCGTGCTCGTTGCTGAGGACGGCTTCCAGGCGATTCACGAGATCGTCGTCGCCGTGGATACGGTAGTAGCCGCCGACCATGCCGAACATCTGGTCGCAGCGGTAGTACGCGGTGGCGTGCGAGTCGAACAGCGTGACGTCGAGTTCAATCGTGCCGTGATACCAGTCCTGGAACTTCGGCCGGCTGCCGGAGCCCGGCACCGCACGACGACGCTGATACTCGGCTCTCGCCACGTCGCCGCAGGCGGAACCGAATGCGTGGCCGCGAAATACCGCCGAACTCGAAGCGACGAAGCCTTCCTGGCTCCGCTCGTCGTCCGTTTCGATCTGCACGGCACCGACGGGCGCTCGCTGCAGCACGCCGACCAGCGGGATATCGACCGCCGGCAGTGCCAGGATCGCGCCGGAAGGCAGCGCGAAGTTGATGTTCTGTGCAACGTCGAGCGATGCAACCGTCACGCCGATGACGTCGCCGCTGCTGTCCGTGACCGGCCCGCCGCTCGAGCCCGCGCTGATCGGCGCGGATATCTGCAGATAGGTCTTGCCTTCGAGCGAGCGCTCGCCGCTCGTCAGCCCCGGCGAGATTGTGCCGTCGAAGCCGTACGGGCTGCCGAATACGTATATCTGCATGCCCGGACGAATCTCGCTGCGGCCCGACAGGCTGAGGCCGGGTACGTCGATCTCGCCGATCTCGGCCACGACGAGGTCCACTTCGGGGTCGTAGCGGGTGATGCGCCGGATGTCGGTGAACTGATTGCCACAGGACACCTGCGCGCGGTCGAGCCCCGCGAGCACATGCGCGTTGGTCACGAGCATGCCGCTGTCTTTCAATATGAAGCCGCTGCCGCGATTGGCCGTCTGGCCGTCGCTGCCCACGGCAATGATCGTGCACACCGACTCGTCGACGTACTCGAACAGATCCTCGGTGGAATCGAACTGCCGCGCGTCAGCGGTCTGGAATGCCGTTGCGGCGAACGCGCCGATAACCGCCGCAACGAGAAGTGTTTTTCGAGATAAGGACACCATCGCTCTCTAGTCTCCTGATCAGTCTTGTGATCGAGTTTCGATCAATCTCCTGATCGCACCGGCAGGTAGTCGATTTGCTGAACCCTGCCTTGATCGAATGTCAGTACGGCGGGGAATCGGCCCCAGCCGCGGTCATAGATCCATCGTTCGTTTGTTGTTATTCCGGCGAGTCGTGAAAAGCCGGACCCCACCCTCGTCCGGGTCGGGATTTCTTCGATGCTGCGGCCGACGGGTTCGCCGCACAGTGAGGCAACCTTTTCCATCGTGTCGCCGACGTCGATCAGACGGCCTTTGCAGCGCAGAGAACCGTAGGCATCCGCAACGCCTGCAAAGCCCAGCGCAACGATCGCTCCGATGACAATTTTCCAGTTCACTGCTTCTTCTTCGACCTCTATGTGCCGGCGGTGTTCCTGGGGCAGCACCTGCTGCTTACCCCAAGCATAGCAGGCGACGGTGTGCTCGCGAGCCGCGAAGGACATCGTTCGACAACCGATTCGACATAATCTGTGAACGCTGACTGCGTGCAGAGCGACATCGGAGCAAGCGTGTGTCAGCGCCCCGTCAACGCCCCCGTAGGAGCGGCTTCCAGCCGCGATAAGGAACACTCCACTACGGCGGGCAACAAATCGCGGCTGGAAGCCGCTCCTACGGGGGCGAGTTACCAACCGAGTCGTGTGGTTTCGGATCGCGGCTGGAAGCCGCTCCTACGGGGGCGAGTTGCCGACCGAGTCGGGTGGATTGCCTACAAAGAACTTTGGCCAATCCGTCGTCCAGTCTTGCCACCACCTCATCGCGGAACAGCTGTTCCGCGGTCGCGTGGGCGTCTCTGTCGCGGAAGTCGTTCTTCGTGATGACGACGACGATGCCGAACTCGGGTAGCACATACACTTTGTTGCCGCCCGAACCGGACATCATGTTCGCGGTGTACGTCGTCGGACCCACCTGATAGCGCGGCCGCCACCAGAGGTAGCCGTAGTTGATCGACTCGTCGATGCGCACGTAGTCGCTTAGCGACGCCGCGACCCAGTCTTCGGATACGACCTGCGAATGTCCGGCACGGCCGCGATTCACGTACAGCCGGCCGAGGCGCGCCCAGTCCCGCGTGGTCAGCTCCAGGCCGCCGCCGAGGTGCGCCTGGCCCGAGGACGCGTAGTTCCATTTCGGATCGCTGATGCCTATCGGACCGAACAACTCGCGAGCCGCGAATTCGGCCGCGGTCTCTTCGCTCGCACGTTCAACGATCTCGCCCAGCAGCTGCACGCCTGCCGTGCAGTAGGAAAACAACCTGCCGAAACCGCCGTCGTCGTCGGGAATTTCCCACGATGGCCGGTTCTTGATCGGCAGATTCAGGAAAAACGCCGACCAGTCTTCGACCAGGTACATGCGCTCTTCGTTACCGCGAGAGAAACTGTTCCAGTCATTGCACTCCAACGGCCCGCTCATCGTCAGAAGATCGTGAAGCGTGATCCCTTCCTTGCGTTCGTCGTTGTTGTCGAACGGACGCAGGTCGTCGAAGTAGGACGCGGCTCTGACCTCCACGCCGTCGATCAAGCCATCGTCAATCGCAATGCCGAGCAGCATGCCGGTCACGGTCTTGCCCGCACTTCGCATATTGTGCGTCGTATCCGGATCGGTGCCGCGGAAGTAGTGTTCGTAGACGACGTCGCCGTCGTGTTCGATGAGAAGACTCGACACGGCGCCATAGGTGCCCGCTTCGACCGCTTCGGTGAGTGCCTCGACATCGGAGTACGCCCACTCGAAATCCTGCGCCATCGCGGCCGGCCCGGCGACCAGGCCTGCGGCGACGCCGGCCAGCAGTCGGTACGTGATTTTCATCTTCGCTTCTCTCCGATCAGAGCAGTGCGTTCACTTGCATACGTGTGGGCAGGGACGGCTGCGCACCGCGTTTGGTCGCCGCGCACGCGCCCGCCGCACAGGCGAACTCGAGCGCGCCGCGAGGACTCATGCCTTCGACCAGCGCGACCGTCAGCGCGGCCGTGAACGTATCGCCCGCACCGGTCGTATCGACGGCATCGACGACCGGCGGACGCGCGGTCGCGAGTACTTCGCCATCTTTGCGCAGTTCCGCGACGCCCGCGCCGTGGGTGGTCGCAACGAGTCCCCCGCAGGCGCGCAGGCTATCGCCATACCAGGCCGCTTCCGTCTCGTTGACGACGACGAGGTCGGCTCGCGAGAGTACGGCAACGTCGATTTCCTTCGCCGGCGCGAGATTGGCGCAAAAGAAGCCGTCGAAACGCTGAGCGATATTCGCAACGGTGTCGCCGGGCACCTCGAGCTGACAGATCAGGGCATCGGCATCCGGCAGCTCGTCCACGGTCAGCGTCGCGTTCGCGCCTGGCGCGACGACGATGTGATTCTCGCCGGACGGCGCGACGCAAATGAGAGCGACACCCGTAGCGTGAGTGGCGTGCGTCTGGCAGTGAGTGAGGTTGACCTCCCCTTTGCGGAGCAGCGCCAGCGCCTCATCCGCCGCGGAATCCTCGCCAACGCTCGCAATCAGGGTCACCTCGGCGCCAAGACGCCGGGCCGCGAGCGCCTGATTGGCGCCCTTGCCGCCGGGGAAGCGGTCCAGGGTGGCGCCCGTCACGGTCTCACCGGCCGCCGGCAACCGGGGCACGCTCGCTGAGTAGTCCAGATTGACCGAACCGACGACGAGGATGTGGCTCACGCCGCAGCCCGGTCGAAGCGAGCCAGCCGCTCGGTCAGCAACGCGTAGAAACCGTCCGCGTCCACTTCATACGCCCAGTGCGCGTTGTGCGGCCGGTCGGTGACGTGCCAGAAGTCGACCGCCGTGTGGCCGGCGGTGAGCTCGGCTTCGGTCTCGACCGCGATGTTGCAGAGCTTCGTCTCGAACAGCTCCGGCTTCAGCAGGAACGCCACGGTGCAGGGATCGTGCAACGGCGCACCTTCTGTCCCGTACTTCTTCGTGTCGTAGCGGTGAAAGAAGCTCAGCATCCCGGCCGTCGCCTCGGCGACAGGATTTCCGACCTCGCGAATGCGCGCAACGCGCTCGCGAGTGGACAGCACCTGATGGGTGACGTCGAGCCCCATCGCCGTGACCGGACGGCCGCAGTTGAATACGATGTCTGCCGCGTGCGGATCGACGAGAATATTGAACTCCGCGGACGGCGAGCGATTGCCGCCTTCGCGCATCGCACCGCCCATCAGGACGATCTCCCGAACCGAGCGCAGAATATTCCGATCCTTTTCGATCGCCTTCCCGATATTCGTCAGCGGTCCCGTCGGTACGAGAGTGATTGATTCATGCTCGGCCGCAACGAGCGTCTCGACGAGGAAATCCACCGCGTGTTGCTCTTCGAGCGGCGTGTCCGGCTCGAACACATCGACCCCGTCGATGCCGGTGTTGCCGTGGATGTACTCCGCCGTTATCGGTTCGCGCCGCATGGGCCGCTCGCAGCCCGCGAACACCCGCGTCGTTTTCCTGTCCGCGATATCGCACATCATGCGTGTATTGCGCTGCGTGAGCTCGAGCGGCACGTTCCCGGCAACGGTCGTGATGCCCAGCACGTCGAGTTCGTCCGGCGATGACAGCGCGAGGAACAGCGCGACGGCGTCGTCCTGCCCCGGATCGCAGTCGATGATGATCGGGCGCGGCACTTAGGGGAACGTCAGCATGATTCCGGCGAGTGCGGCACTCATCAGGTTCGACAGCGACGCGGCGAGCACGGCCTTTAGCCCGAACTTGCCGATCAGTTCGCGCTTCTCGGGGACCAGCACACCGAGACCGCCCAGCAGGATCGCGATCGACGAAAGGTTGGCGAATCCGCAGAGCGAGAATGTCGTTACCGCGATCGTCCGCGGGCTCGCGTCGGCAAGCCGCTCGGACAGGTTAGAGAACGCGACGAATTCGTTCAGAATGATCTTCTCGCCGAAGAGCGAGCCGGCCGCCTGGGCCTCACTCCACGGCACGCTGAGGAGCCACATGACGGGTTGGAAGATGTAGCCGAGTATCAGCTGCATGGTCACCGGCGTTTGAACCGCTACGCTGCCGACCGAAAGCTCGCCGAGTCGCGCAATGGCCGCCTCATCCAGCGACATCCCCGCCTCGAAGACCACCCGGTCCGTGCCCGGAATCAAAACGGCTTCGGTGAGGACGCGGCCGAGCGCTTGCTGCGCCTCGACCATTTCAGGCGGTCCGTAGATGCCGACGAGACCCAGCAACCCGCCGACAAGACCGTTGAACAGTGCGATCAGCGCGACGAACGCGACGAGCATGGCACCGATGTTCACCGCAAGTCGCAGGCCGTCCGAGGTACCGGCGGCGGCCGCCATGATGACGTTGCGATGCTGGCTCGGTTCCATCCGCAGCTTTTCGTGCTCGCTCGGCGGTATGTACTCGTCGTCCGGCATGATGATCTTCGCCATCAGCAGGCCACCCGGCGCTGCCATGAACGCGGCGGCGAGCAGATACTTCATCTCGGCGCCGAGCAGCGCGTAGCCGGCAAGGACCGTGCCGGCGATGCTTGCGAGGCCGGACACACATACGGTGAAGAATTGCGGCTCCGTCAGCCCCTTGAGGTAGGGCTTCACGACCAGTGGCGCCTCGGTCTGTCCGACGAAGATATTCGCCGCGGCATTCATCGACTCGATGGAGCCGGTGCCGATGATCTTGTGCAGCGCGCCGCCGACAAGCCGCACCAGCCACTCCATGATCCGCAGGTGATAGAGCACGGACATGAGCGCCGCGAAGAAGATGATGATCGGCAGCACATTGATCGCGAAACTGAAGCCGACGTTGTCAGTATCGGCCAGCGGCCCGAACACCATGTTGATGCCGGCATTCGCGTAGCCGATGACGGCGAGGACCCAGCCGCTCAGCGCTTCGATAGCCTTCTGGCCGCCGCTCCAGTAAAGGACGATCGCCGCGATCGCCGCCTGCAGCGCGAACGCTGCCGCAACAACGCGCAGGTGAATGGCTTTGCGGTTGCTCGAGAACGCGAACGCGATTCCAAGAATCGCGATCACACCGAAGATTCCGATGAGATTGGCCGGCATGGCTCCCCCGAAGCTTTCTTGTTATTGCCGATAGAATACCGCAAAGGCGGTATCAGCCCGTCATTATCTCCAGGACCGCGTCCGGCATATCGGGCGCCGTGTCGCCGATCTCACAGGCCGCCAGCAGGTTTTTCTCCGCGATATCAGCCGCGTCCGCGGACGCGGCATGCACCACGGCCAGCGGCGTTTGCGCGTCCAGCACCGTCCCCAAGGGCACCAGATCGCTGAAACCGACGGACAGATCGAGCGCTTCGCCGACCTGTTGGCGGCCGCCGCCGAGCTCGATGATGGCATTTCCGACCGCGCGCGTATCGACCCCCGACAGCGTGCCCTCCGCAAGAATCGGCCGAACGACCGGCGCCTGCGGCAGGTAGCTGTCGCTTTTCTCGATGAAGTCGGCGGGACCGCCCATGGCGGCAACCATCCGGCCGAAGACATCGGCGGCCCTGCCGCTGGTAACGGCGTCGTCGCAGCGCGCCCGAGCTACATCGCGATCGCTCTCCACACCGCCGACCAACAGCATTTCGGCACACAGACCGAGTACGACGTCATCCAGTCGCTCTTCCCGCACGTCGTTGCGCAGGTAGTCGACGGACTCGCGAATTTCGACGGCGTTGCCCGCGGTTCTGCCGAGCACCTGATTCATGTCGGTAATCAGCGCGTGGGTTTTCAGACCCGCCTGCCCCGCGGTACGGATGATGCTGTCCGCGAGTTCCCGCGCTCGCTCGCGGGTTTCCATGAAGGCGCCGGTGCCGGTCTTGACGTCCATGACGAGCCCCTGCAGGCCGGCGGCGATCTTCTTGGACAGAATCGAAGCCGTGATCAGCGGCACGGACTCCACCGTTCCGGTCACGTCGCGGATCGAATAGAAGCGTCGATCCGCAGGCGCGAGATCGCTGGTCTGACCGATGACCGAACAACCCACCGTGCTAACGACATTGCGGAACGTCTCGAAGTCCGGCATGGACTGGTAGCCTGGGATGCTCTCCACTTTGTCCGTCGTGCCGCCGGTATGTCCGAGGCCCCGGCCGGAGATCATCGGCACGTAGCAGCCGCAGGCGGCCGCGATGGGTGCAAGCATGAAGCTGACCTTGTCACCGACGCCGCCGGTGGAGTGCTTGTCCACGACCGGGCCGTCCAGCCCGGCTTCGGACCAGTCCAGCACCGTGCCGGAGTTGGCCATCGCCAGCGTCAGCTCGGCGGCCTCGTCGAACGCCATGCCGTTGAGAAACACGGCCATCGCCAATGACGACACCTGTTCGGCGGGCAAGCTTCCGTCAGCCAGCCCGCGCACGAGGAAATCGATCTGCTCGCCCGACAGGCGCCCACCGTCGCGCTTCGCGCGGATCACGTCCGTGAACAGCATCAGCTCGCCTCGAATCCGCGTAGCGGCATCGACGCATCGCGCTGCAGCCAGTTCTCCTCTGGCCAGCGACTGGTCTGGTCGATGACGTGCAGCGTGTACGCGTGGCGGGACTTCTCCGACAGGTTGGGCCCGCTCAAGTGCGGTGCGCGACCGTGAAAGATCACCAGCGTGCCGGCTTTAGCCTCGGCCGCGACGCGCCTGTCCTCGTCCCACGGGGTGTCATCGAGCGTCTCGGTGATCAGCGTGCCGTCGGGCTGCCGGTAGTTCCGCGCCTTCAGCGCCTCGCGATGCCCGCCAGGAATGAACTGCATGCAGCCGTTCTCGAGGGTTGCGTCTTCCAGGGCGAACCAGAAACCGATGCAGGATTCGGGCTCGGTATAGATGTAGGTCGAGTCCTGATGACAGATGACTTCGCCGCCGATTCGGGGCGGCTTGAAGATGTACATCGACTGGACGATTCCCGGCTCGGCGATCCCGAGACGGCTGGCGATTTCAGCGAGCTCCGGCCGCCTGGAAAACGCATCGAAGACCGGATCGAGATCGTGCATCGCGTGACCCATCTTGTTCAGGCAGTCGGCCTTCGGTTGCCTGAGCTGGCCGGACTCGTCGAACGCGTCGTCCTCGAGGAAGAAGCGAATCTTGTCGCCGGAATCGATGAAATAGCTATCGTCGAGCTGCGTCTGCTTGGTGGTCGAGAACACGCTTCTGACCTCGCTCGGGTCGAAAGTATCCACGAGTTCCTGGGTCCGCGCCCTGAGCGTGGCGCACTCCTCTACCGAACAGAAGTTTTCGAGGATGGTTACGCCTGTATTTCGGAAAGCCTCGACCATTGCCTCGCTGAGGCGTCCGCCCGGAGGTGCGTCGAAAGTTGGAAGAGTATCAATGCGTTGCAAGATGTAGCTCCTGAGACTCGTTCTCGATCGCGGCTAAGCGATGACACGGTGGCCGATTTCGATTACCGTTATTGTATGGCGATCGCCAAGGGTTTACAGCGCGAACGCCGAGATTCAATCCAATTCCCGGGGGAATAAGAATGCAGAAGAAATTTGCATCCTCGCTCGCGGCCGCGGCTGTTTCGGCAGCCCTCTTCGCACCGGCTTCGGCCATCGCGCAGGGCGAAGAGGCGTCGCTATTCGAGGAAATTCAGGTAACCGCGCAGCGGCGCGAACAGAGCATCTACGAGGTGCCGGTCGCGCTTAGCGCCTTTGACGGCGACAAGCTTGCTCAGCAGGGTATCGTCAACATTCAGGACGTCGGCAAGTTCGTGCCCAACCTGAACATCACCGAGTTCTCGGCGGGCCACACGTCCTCGTCGAACCCGTTCATCCGCGGTATCGGTCTGCAGGACCACCTGATCACGACGGATCCGGGCGTCTCGGTTTACGTCGACGGGGTCTATCTGGGCCGCCAGGTCGGTCAGAACTGGAACCTGACGAACATCGAACGCATCGAGGTACTGCGCGGACCGCAGGGCACGCTCTACGGCCGTAACTCGATCGGCGGCGCGATCAACATCATTACGAAGACGCCGGGCGCCGATCCGGGCGCGAGCGTCGGCATCGAATTCGGCAGCCGCGAACGTCTGAATGGCAGCTTCTACGGCGATGCTGCTCTCGGCGATTGGGGCGCGGTGTCGATCACGGGCGGCTTCAAGAACCGCGACGGGCTCGGCGACTTCCTGAATCTGCCGAACTCGGGACTGCGCGTCGGCGAACAGCAGGAAGTTTACGGCCGCGTTGCCTTTCGTCTGAATCTCAGCGACGACGCGACGCTGACCGTCGCCGCGGATATGAACGACGGCGAAGGCGGACTGCGTCCGTACATGACGCTGATCGACGAGCTCGGTGCAGAGTGCCGTGCGACCGAAGCCGATCCGACGGTCTGCGAGGCCGCCAACGGCGGACCGAACGGCGCCGTGTACGATGCCGGTTATCGCAATTCCGACATGTCGAGCGACCCGTACGACAACAACACCGGTCAGGCGAGCCAGGCCCTTGTATCGAACAATGCGGAAGGCGTATCGCTGACGCTCGATTGGGACGCAACCGACGAGTACTCGCTGCGTATCATCGCCAGTCAGCGGCAGTCCGAATACAAAGCAGGCCTCGACGATGACGGTTTCGTTGACGACTTCCTGTCGTTCCCGGAGACCGGCTTCGCCGACCAGACCTCGATCGAGGTCCAGTGGAGCGGTGACTTCGGTAATTGGGACTTCGTGTCCGGCCTGTACTACTTCGAAGAGGACGGCGGCAACGACCAGGCCCCGACGGTCTTCCTGACATTCCCGGGTACCTTCTTCCTGCAGCAGGACGTCACGAGTCAGGCGCTGTTCGCCAATTTCGGCTTCGACGTGTCGGACGCCTTCCGCGTCAGCGCGGGGGTTCGCTACACCGAAGACGAGAAGACGGCGTTCACGAATGTCGGCAACGGCCTGTACGACGACAACATCGACTACGACGAAGTCAGCTGGGATCTGTCGGCCAACTGGACGCTCGATAACGGCATGAACGTCTATGGCAGCATCCAGAGCGGCTACCAGTCCGGCCAGTATCCGGCGCGTCCGTTCTGCCTGTTCGGCGATGCCGACGGTCCCGGTAACGACAACGACTGCTTCAAGCCCAGCGAGAACATCACGGCGATCAACTACGAGGCCGGCATCAAGGGCGAGATCTTCGACAACGTCCAGATGGCCGCCACCGTGTTCTTCACGCAGTACTCGGACCTGCCCTACCAGGTCAGCACGACTCAGGGCCTGGGCTTCAATACCGTCAACCTGATCGTCGATCAGGATTCGCTCGGCTTCGAGTGGGAAAGCACGGTGTTCTTCACCGACAACTTCTCGCTGCAGACGTCGCTGGGCTACATCGACGTCGACGTCGACGAGCAGGGTGGCGTCAAGCCGGTCGCTCCGTTGACGCCGGAACTGACCGCGTCTCTCAGCCCCGAAGTGTCGTTCCCGATTGCGGGTGGCGGTGAGTGGGTGTTCCGCGCAGACTGGTCGTACCGTGACGACATGTTCGGCGAGCCGAGTTCCGACCCGGCGCGTCAGACGATGATCGCCAGCCGCGACATTCTGAACGCCGACATCTCGTACACGTCGGCGGACGGAACGTGGACGGCGGGCCTGTACGGCCGCAACGTCACGGACGAGCGATACGACAATGCGCGTCTGAACACCGGCGATTACCTGCTTGTCATCCTGAGTAACGACGCCAGCGAGTTCGGTCTGAGGTTCACGAAAGACTTCAACTAAGCCCGCAGGTCACAGAAGCACCACGAAGAGCCGGTCATCGACCGGCTCTTTTTTTTGCGCTCGGATCGAATGCTACAATCGGCGCCACAAGGAGCACGAATGATAATTATAAGACGTTGGTTTAGCGGAATTTTATTGCTCTTCGCCCTCGCGGCCTGCGGGGCGTCCAGTGAGGAAGAACCGGCAGCCGAGGCTCCTGTCGGTGACGACACGATCGATCTCATCATCCTCGGCGATCACGTGGTCACGATGGACGAGGACGGCACCGTCATCGAAAACGGCGCGGTCGCGGTCGACGAGGGCGTGATTCTCGCGGTCGGCACGGCAGAGGAGATCACGTCGGCCTGGTCGGCACAGCAGACGCTCGACGGCGAAGGCCGCATCGTCATGCCCGGCCTCGTCAACGGCCACTCGCACGCGGCAATGACGCTTCTGCGCGGCGTCGCCGACGATCTCGCGCTGATGGACTGGCTGCAGAACTACATCTTCCCCGCGGAAGTCCAGTTCGTGGATTCGGAATTCGTCCGCATCGGCACCGAAGTCGCCTGCTGGGAGATGATCCGCGGCGGAACGACAACCTTCGTCGATATGTACTACTACCCCGATACGATTGCGGAGGTGGTCGAACAGTGCGGCATGCGCGCGCTGATCTCGGCAACGGTCATCGATCAGCGTAGCCCGGACGCCGAGAGCGCCAGCGATGGAATCGACAAAGGTGTCGGTTTCATCGATCGCTGGCAGGGACGGCATCCTCGGATCACACCGATATTCGGCCCGCATGCCAACTACACGCTCAATGCCGAGCAGCTTGCGGCAACCCGTTCCGCGGCATTGCAGCTCGGTGTCCCGATCAGCATTCACCTGTCGGAATCCCCGTTCGAGGTACAGTACTCGCAGGACACCTACGGCACGACGAGCATCGAGATGATGGAGTCCATCGGCTTCTTCGATGGCCCGACGATCGCCGCACACGTTGTCTGGCCGACACCGGACGAAATGACGATTCTTGCGGATCGCAACGTCGGCGTCATCCATAACCCGACGTCGAATATGAAGATCGCGTCGGGTGTCTCGCCGGTCACCGACATGCTGCTCCGGGGTGTGAAGATGGGTCTCGGCACCGACGGTGCTGCCAGCAACAACGACCTCGATATGTGGGAAGAGATGCGGCTCGCTTCGTTTCTGCAGAAGGTCGAAACGATGAACCCGGAAGTGCTGCCGGCGGCGACCGTCCTGAACATGGCGACCGCGGGCGGCGCGGACGCGATCGGTCTCGGCGACGAGATCGGTTCGCTCGAACCCGGCAAGCAGGCGGACATCATTCAGGTCGCTTTCGACGACGTGCATCACGTACCGACCTACGACGTCGTCTCGCATCTGGTCTACGTAACCGACGAACAGGACGTCACGTCGGTCGTCGTTTCGGGTCAGGTGCTGATGCTCGAGCGCGAAATGCTGACGATCGATACGGCGCGCGTAGCGGCAGAAGCCAACACGCTCGCCGCAGAGATCCAACGCGCGCTGGAAGCGAGGAATGCGCCATGAGCGGGACCATCGGCCATGCGTAGCATCGTTGGACTGATCGTCGGACTCGCGATCGCGATTGCGACCGTAATGCTGTTCCAGTGGATCAGCCATACCGTCTGGCCGCCGCCCGAGGGGCTCGATCTGGAAGACAGCGCCGCGCTGGCGGAGCACCTGAAGGCCGCACCCATGGGTGCCCTGGCGCTCGTTCTTGCCGGATACATCGTGGGTACCCTTGACGGCGTATTCGTCGGTTGCTGGATCGGTTCCGCCAAGCGATACATCTACGCCGTCGTGATCGGCGGCCTGATACTCGTCGGCACCATCTCGACGCTGATCATGATTCCGCATCCGGTCTGGTTCTCCGCCGCCGCTCTCATCGGCATTCCGGTCGCTGCGTGGCTCGCCACGCTCGTCGCGCCGGATCTCAAGCCCGCCGGCGAACAATGACAGCCTTCCAGGACAGCGTTCCCGACAACCACTGCTATGGCTGCGGCCCCGAGAATCCAAAGGGCATGCAGATCAAGAGCTACTGGGACGGCGACGAATCCGTCTGCACTTACATGCCCAGACCCGAGCAGTGCGCGGGCCCGCTGCAGTACGTCTACGGCGGCACGATTGCCAGCCTTATCGATTGCCACTGCGTGAACACCGCGATGGCCAACCACTACAAACGCGAAGGTCGCGGGATCGGTGAAGGCGAATCCGTCTGGTGCGTGACGGGCCGGCTGACTGTCAACTATCTGGCGCCGACGCCCATCGATCAACCGATCGAACTGCGCGCGCGGATCGTCGAAGCCACCGACAAGAAGACCGTATTGGAGTGCGACTTACGCTCCGGCGGCGAGTCGACGGCGACCGGTGAGGTCATCGCCGTGCGCGTGCCGCCAGAATGGCGCGCGGAGAAGCAATAGAGCACGACGTCACCGCGGAGGCCGACATGTGGGGGATAGAAGAATACGCAGCGCTGGCGGATATCGTCGGCTCTGTCGTGGTCGTCGCCACTCTGATATTCCTCGCTATTCAACTTCGGCAGCACAATCAGCTGTTGAAGTCCGAGTCGCGAAAGGCCCTGCTGGCGAACGACCAGACCTCGCTGATGATCGGCCTCGACCATCCCGACGTCTGGGCGTTGATGCATGCACCCGGACCGCTCTCCGAGGAAGACCAGATCCGGCTGAGCGCCACCTACCTCATTGATATGCGAAACCGGGAATTCGAGTTCTTCCAGCATCGAAGCGGAGAACTGGACGATGCTCCGTGGCGAGCGTATCGGGAGATCATCCGCTTCAATCACGCGACGGAGCGCGGCCGCCGGTGGTGGGACACCGTTGGCCGCAATGCCTTCGACCCGGAGTTCGTGGCGATGGTCGACGAGTTGCTCGACGGCTCGCCGCCCGACGAAACGATGAAGCTGATGGGTAGCTGGGACAACTCCGAGAACTGAGGACCGACAAATGCGAAGTGTGACATTCCTCGCCGCGATAACGATTGCCGTTGCAATGGCCGGCTGCGCCGACAGCGGCCCCGAGCCCGCGACGCTGGTCGTCACCGATGTGCGCGTATGGACCGGCGACGAGGCGCAGCCGTGGGCGGACGCGGTCGCGGTATCCGGAAACAGGATCGTCGGCGTCGGCTCGAATGGCGACATCGCCGAATTGATCGGGCCCGAGACCGAGATACTGACTGCCGACGGCGGCATGCTCGTGCCCGGCTTCATCGATACCCACGTGCACTTCATATACGGCGGCGCGGGCCTGGCGTCGGTTCAGCTGCGAGACGCAGCCTCGCCGGAAGACTTCACGAGCCGAATTGGCGACTTCGCTGCCGGGCTCGAGCCGGGCGAATGGGTGCTGAACGGCACCTGGGATCACGAAATGTGGGGTGGCGAATTGCCGACGCGCGACTGGATCGATGCCGTCACGCCGAACAACCCCGTCTGGGTAAACCGGCTCGACGGCCATATGGGCCTCGCCAACTCGCTGGCGCTCGAAGCGGCGGGAGTCGACGCCGACACGCCGGACATTGCCGGTGGCGAGATCGTTCGCGATGCGGACGGCCGGCCGACGGGCGTGCTGAAAGACAACGCAATGTATGCCATGGAGGAAGCGGTGCCGCCCGCCGGTGACACGCTCCTCGAGCGTCAGGTGCAGGCGGCAATGCAACACGTGGCGTCCAATGGCGTCACCACAGTGCACGACATGCAGGACTGGACCAGCCTCGCAACTTATCGGCGGTTGCACGCTAACGATGAGCTGATCGTCCGCATCTATTCCGTCGTCCCGCTCGCCGAGTGGGAGCAGTTGCGTGACGACGTGGCCGCCAACGGCACCGGCGACGCGTGGCTGCGCACCGGCGGCCTCAAAGGCTTCATGGACGGCTCGCTTGGCTCGCACACAGCCTACTTCTTCGATGCTTTCACGGACGCGCCGGACGATAGCGGCTTCATGATCAACGAACTCGAGGACATGCGCCGCTGGGTCATCGACGCCGATGCCGCCGGCCTGCATGTCATGGTCCATGCGATCGGCGACCGGGCGATCGCGGACCTGCTCGACATCTACCTCGACGCGGTCGAGGCGAATGGCGAGCGCGACCGCCGCTTCCGGATCGAACATTCGCAACACATCCGGCCGAGCGATATCGAGCGATTCGCCGTCCAGGATGTGGTCGCGAGCATGCAGCCCTACCATGCGATCGACGACGGCCGCTGGGCCGAAAGAGTGATCGGCCCGATGCGCATCCAGACGACTTATGCATTCCGCTCTCTGCTCGATGCCGGCGCCCACGTCGCGTTCGGGAGCGACTGGTCCGTGGCGCCGGCCACCCCGCTCGAGGGCATCTACGCCGCGGTCACCCGACGGACCATCGATGGCGCCAATCCGGACGGCTGGGTGCCGGAGCAGAGAATTTCGGTCGAGGAAGCGCTGCGCGCGTACACCGTGGAAGGCGCTTACGCATCCTTCGAAGAGGACCAGAAGGGGCAGATTCGCGAGGGGATGCTCGCAGACATGGTGCTGCTCAATCGCGACATAACGGCGATCCAGCCGGAATCCATTCCGGAGACGCGCGTGCTGGCCACTATCGTCGACGGCCGGATCGTTCACGACGGCCGTTAGTCGCACCCGATGAAGCTTCTGCCGCTATAATGCCGCGCTTTTGGCGGCCGACGGGGCTGTGGCTGGGGCTGTGACTGACTCAATCCGAAATATCGCGATCATCGCGCACGTCGACCATGGCAAGACGACCCTGGTCGATCAGCTGCTGCGGCAGTCCGGCACGCTGGACGCGCGCAAGGACCTGCCTGAGCGGGTCATGGACTCGAACGATCTCGAGCGCGAGCGCGGCATCACCATTCTGTCGAAGAACACGGCGATCCGCTGGAACGACTGGCGGATCAACATCGTGGACACGCCGGGGCACGCCGACTTCGGCGGCGAGGTGGAGCGCGTGCTGTCCATGGTCGACGGCGTGCTGCTGCTCGTCGATGCCGTCGACGGCCCCATGCCGCAGACCCGTTTCGTGACACAGAAGGCGTTCGCGCACGGCTTTACGCCGCTGGTGGTCATCAACAAGATCGACCGCGATGGCGCGCGTCCCGACTGGGTGCTCGATCAGACCTTCGAGCTGTTCGACCGGCTCGGCGCAACCGATGAGCAACTCGATTTCCCGGTCGTCTATGCGTCGGCGCTGAAGGGATTCGCCAGCCTCGATTCCGACGTTTCCAGTGGTGACGTCGTCCCGTTGCTGGAGGCAATTGTCGAGAACGTTCCGCCGCCGCCGGTGGATGACGAGGGACCGCTGCAGCTTCAGGTGTCGAGCCTCGACTACAACGAATACGTCGGCGTGCTCGGCATCGGCCGCATCGCGCGCGGCAAGGCACGACAGAACATGCCGATCACCATCGTGCGGCCCGACGGCACGTCGCGGAACGCGAGGCTCGCCGAACTGTACGGCTTCATCGGTCTGGAACGAGTACCGGTGGAGGAAGCGAGCGCGGGCGACATCGTCGTCTTTAGCGGCATCGACGATCTGAAGATTTCGGATACGCTGTGCAAGCGCGATGAGGCGGAGGCGCTGCCGGCGCTCGAAGTCGACGAGCCGACCATCAGCATGACCTTCCAGGTCAACAAGTCTCCGTTCGCCGGCCGCGAAGGCAAGTTCCTGACCAGCCGCCAGATCCACGGCCGCCTCGAGCAGGAGCTCAAGCACAATGTCGCGCTGCGGGTCGAGGAAACCGACGACCCGGACCGCTTCCGCGTGTCGGGGCGCGGCGAACTGCACCTCGCGATCCTGATCGAAACTATGCGCCGCGAAGGCTACGAGCTTGCCGTTTCACGGCCGACCGTCATCGAGAGGGACATCGACGGCACAGGCTGCGAGCCATGGGAACTCGTCACCGTCGACTTCGAAGAAGAGTTCCAGGGCGGCGTCATGACGCGTCTCGCCGACCGCAAAGGCGAGCTTCTGAACATGGCGCCCGACGGCCGCGGCCGAGTCCGGCTGGAATACCGCATCCCGTCACGCGGCCTCATCGGCTTCCGCACCGAATACCTGACCGCGACCTCCGGAACCGGCCTGCTCTACAGCGTCTTCGAGAAGTACGCACCGAAGGTCCGTTCGGACATCGGTCAGCGGATCAATGGCGTGCTGGTTTCCAATGTGCAGGGCAAGGCGCTGGCCTACGCGCTCTACAACCTGCAGGAACGTGGCAAGTTGTTTATCGGTCACGGCACCGAGGTCTACGAGGGCATGATCGTCGGCATCCACAAGCGCGGCAACGATCTGCCAGTGAATCCGACGAAGGCCAAGCAGTTGACCAACATCCGCGCCGCGGGCTCCGACGAGAACATCCAGTTGACCACGCCCGTCAAGCTCACGCTCGAGTACGCGCTGGAATTCATCGACGACGACGAACTCGTCGAGATCACGCCCGAGAGCATCCGCCTGCGCAAGCGACTGTTGAAGGAAGGCGAGCGGCGGCGGGACTCCAGAGAGAAGGCGAAGGCCGCCGGCTGATCGCCGCGAACGGCTGCTCTTCGCCGGCCGAAGGGATGTCGATGCTTCCCTGGCCAGCACTCACTTTTCGAGAAGCTACTCTGCCCCGTCGTCCGGACTGCCGACCCGGTCGGCGGGAGCGATGTCGGCCTCCCGGGACAGCCTCGCCTGCCGCAGGCCGGAGCGCCAAAGCGCGATACCGCCCCAGATTATGAGCGGCCCGAACAGGAGCCCGCCCGTGGCCGCCCCGGACCGCGCCATATTGCCCTGACGAATTGCAACGATCCCTTCGGGCAGGCTGGCGAGCGAGTTGAAGAACGTCACCAGGCCGAGAATGATCACGAACGTGCCGAGGATGTATTTGACTATCTGCATCGCCGCGCCCTGCCCGCGCTAGTTGAATATCTTCTTCATCAACGGTCCGATGCGGCGAACGCCGACCATGGCCGTAGTTGTCATCAGTCCCGCCATCATCGCGCCGGTCACGCCGCAGGTCAGGATATCCTGGCCGGTCAGCCACAGGCCCTTGAGTTTGGTTCTCGGCGATAGCCAGTCCGAGCGCAATCGCTCGGAGGTGTGATCGAGTCCGTACAGCTCGCCCTGGCTGTAGCCGCCGAACCAGTTGGTCGACAGCGGCGTCGAGACTTCGTAGTAGTCCACACGGCCGCGGAGCTGCGGCAGCTTCTCGTAGAGGTGCTCCATGAGCCGCTCGCCGAGGCGATCCTTGAAAGCATCGTAGTCGTCGCCGCGCTTGCCCCAGATGCTGTCTTCCCATCGTTGAAACCACGCGTACGGCGCGGGCGCGACGATCTCGATCGTCGCGGTTCCCGGATGGCGATTCTCGTAGTCGGGGTCCTTCGCGGACGGGAAAGAGATATAGACGACCGGGAATTCCGTGTCGGGATCGCGCTCGAAGGCCTCGACGTCGGCATCGTAGTCGTTGCTCGGGTAGATCCAGAAATTGGTCTTCGGCAGGCCGAGGTTCTCGGCCGTGTCCTTGAGGCCGATGTACACGCCGAGATGCGCGAAGCTCGGCGTCAGCGTATCCCGCTGTTCCACGTAGCCCATATCGGCCGCGGTCTGCTCGTCGAGCAGATTGCCGAAGGTGTTGGCGACACCGGCTCCGGAGACGACGGTATCGCAGTGAATGACGTGACCGTCCTGCATTTCGACGCCCGTCACGCGGCCGTCCTCGCTCAGAATGCGCTCGACACGCGCGTACGTGAATACCTCGCCGCCGGTCTCCTGGATCCGCGGGATGATCGTGTCGGCAATACGCCAGGAACCGCCAACCGGATAGAAGCCGCCGTAGAGATAGTGCCGCGCGATCATCGCGTGCACCATGAAGGCCGAGCGCTTCGGCGGCAGCCCCATGTCGCCCCACTGCCCGCAGAGCGTGGCGATCAAGTCCTGATTCTCGGTGATCTCGGACAGCACGTCCCAGGTGCGGCGATACAGCAGTTCCGGCGTTCGAACGAACGGTTTCGTCAATGCCCGCTGCCAGGGCTTCAGCAAGCGGCCCATGCTGAACGCCGACAGGCCGTCGCTCGCCTGCCGTAGCAATTCCATGTAGCGATCGATCGCGTCGACCTCGTCCGGAAACTGACGAATCAGGTTGTTGCGAAAGGCCTCCTTGCCGGCATGCGCGGTAAAGACACGGTCGCCAACGAAGAATCTGTCGAATTCCTGATCCATCGGCGCCCATTCGAGCTGACCGGACGACAGGAAATCGAACATCTTTCGAGTTCGCGTGGGCGCACCCACGTCGCCGATGTAGTGAACGCCGACATCCCACTCGTAGCCGTTGCGCTCGTAGGAATGCGTGTAGCCGCCCGCAGTGTAATGCTGCTCCAGCACGCAAACGCGCTGCCCGAGACTGGAAAGCAGCGCGGCCGTGGTAAGGCCGCCCATGCCGGAGCCGATGACGACGGTATCGTACTTGTCCGCCAGACGGCCGGGACGATAGCGGTAGCCGATTCGAAGTGTGCTGGGTTTCATGGTGTGAACCGGAGCTTAGCGCACCGCGCCCCAGGCTGCAGACGGATTCTCGGATCGGCCAATGACATCGCGCCGCTGATTCCTCGACTACACTGTGTAGACGTTCGGTCTCAGGCGCCCGGTCGCTTCAGGAACGCCGGACAACGCGTTTCTGAGGAGTACGACAATGAATTTGCCCAAGTCCCTTGTAGCCATGCTGGTGACCACGACTTTCGCTCTCACCGCTTGCGATACCGAGCCTGAGGACTGGCAGACCGCAGAGGCCAATGGCACTGCGGAGGGATATTCGGCTTACCTGGAAGCCCATCCGAGCGGGGAAAATGCCGCCGAAGCCCGGGCGCTCCTGGACGCGCTGCTCGAAGGCGCGGCGTGGGACGAGGCTCTGGCCAGCAATACCGAAGATGCCTACGGGCAGTATCTCGAGACGCATGGCGACGGCGCGCACGCCGATGAAGCCAGGGTGCGCCGCGCCGGGCTCGGCTACGCATCCGTGCAGGTGAGTCTTGCAATCGATACGCCGGAAGGCACCTACTTCACGTCACCGATGTTCGGGCCGATCGAATCCTATCCGGAAGGTACGAAGCTCAATCTCAGGCTAGATTCCAATCCGGGCGGCGCGACCAGCACGGTTGCGTCCGTCGACGCCGTCTACGAGCGGATCGAAGAAGGCAACGGCCGATTCGTCGCGGCGGAAGGCACCTGCCTGTGGATCGGACCGACCGCCTCCACCGTGTCGCCATGCCCGGACTACGAGGCACCGCTGCCCGATCCGGACGACCCGGAGGCCGTCCTTTTGTACACCTGGCTCTCGGACTACGACTAAGCCGACGCGGAGAGCCGCAAAAACAGCGAGGCCGGACGGGCGGAATCCAGGGCCGCACTAGCGGGCGGCAATCAATCCTCCGCCTCGGCGATTTCAGTCAGATGCCGCGGTTCGACGGCGAGCACATACTGATCGTGCGAGTTATCGACGCGGACATTGTAGGAATAGCCGTTGTCACGGACGTCGACAGCCAGCAGATCGTAGTGAACGACCTCTTCCGTGGCCGGCATGAGAAGGCTGGCTGACTCGCCCGGATCGAGCGTCGTGACCCAGTCGAGCTGATCGATGCCCCACACTTCGGAGTCACTTGGCGGGAAGTAGATGAACTCGATGCGGATGTTGGTACGGTTTTCGAACAGCAGCTCGAC
Organism: Woeseiaceae bacterium; assembly: GCA_965232445.1. Taxonomy (GTDB): domain Bacteria; phylum Pseudomonadota; class Gammaproteobacteria; order Steroidobacterales; family Woeseiaceae; genus UBA1847. The sequence continues at coordinate 469,637 of OZ246973.1, forward strand.
CATTTCGAGATCCGATGCCATGCCACCCAGGTTCCGGCTGCCAAAACGGACCGCGGCGGTGGAGTCGTCACATATCTCGAACTCGCGTATCGAGTAAGCAAGGCCGGACCAGCCGATCGCCGTAATGTCGAACTCGCCGCAGTCGTCCGGATAGTCGATGTAGAAGGTGACCGACTCGCGGTCGGCCAGGTCTCGGTCGATACCGAGAATGTCGGCCGTCGGATTCTGGCTGTCGCTGGGCGACACGAAGATGTGCCGAATCGGCTCGCCGCTGGCGTTGCGGAAGGCGATCTTGTTCAGGTCTTCCGGGTTGTCGCCGGCACTCACCTGGCTCGCTACTGCCAGCAGCATCGCCGCTGCAGCAATGTATGCGGATTTGGTCATCGATCGATCCCCGTCTGTGAATTTGCAGGTACAGACGAAGGGAGACGGCGGTTTGTCAGGCTAGACGACGGGGGGACGGACCGGGCGAGTCTCCACAAAAAAACAGCCGCTCGAATGAGCGGCTGCGTGGGGATCGGCGTCGAGCAGACAGTCTTGCCGGTCTCCGAATCGGGGCGGTTGTCGGTGCCCCTCTCCGGTATTACCAATCCAGATCCCCGGGTTCTACGGCAAAGGTGAAACGTTCGCGGGAGTTATCGACATTGACGTAGAACGAGTAGCTGTCCCAATCCTCATCGACCGCCTGCACGTCGTAGCGAACTTCGTTACTGCCTACCGGAAGCAGGAGGCTGACCGACTGGCCCGGGTACAGGATCGTGCTCTCATCGAGCTGATCGATGCCCCACATGACCGAGTCGCCCGGCGAGAAGAACAGATACTGGATGTCGTAGGCCGTATCGTTCTCGAACACGATCTCGACCATGTCGAAGTCCGGCGCGTCTTCGTTCAGCGCACTGTTGTACAGCGGGACGACGGCTTCTGCGTTGTCGCAGATCTGGTAGTCCCACAGCGTGAACGCGTCGCCGTACTCGCCGATCGCCATGATGTCGAAGTCGTCGCAGCGGTTCGGATAGTGGATGAAGAAGCCGAGCGAGTCGCCGTTGTGCATGACACGGCTCGATCCGAGGATGTCGGTGCTCCAGTGCCGGCTGTCGCTGGGGGATACGAACACGTACTCGATCGTCTGGCCGGTACGGTTCTCGAAGGTGATCTGGTTCAGGGTCTCCGGATTGATGCCCGCGTTCGCCTGAGCCGTCAGTGCCAGCAGCGCGATGGCTGCAAAAGTGAATCGTGATTTGGTCATTGGTCTCTCCCGCTGTGTTTGGTTTCGCCAGTACAGACGGGAGGGACCCCGGAAATGTCAGGCCGGACGTGAAAATCACGCGAAATCGTCTCGGCGTTATGTCAGGAATGGCTCAACGGCAGGCGCCCGAGCGGGACCGGCACACGCGTAATTCCTAACCAGCAATCACGCGTGTATCCGTTTCCGGACCCTAATCCTCCGAGACCTCGGTCGAGTTCTCGTCCATGTCCTCGATCAACGCGACAACGCGCAACGCATTGGCATACCGGTCGACGATGAGCAGCGTGTTCGACTGCGGGTGCGCGGCCAGATGGCCCTGCTGCGGCAGCAATGGACGGACGATCGGTACCACCATCCTGGGAATGGCGCGTTCCGCGCGGTAGACCCACGTCACCCACTGATCGTCGGCGATGGCGTCGTCAGGCTCGGTAAGCGTCGGGAGGGGGTACTGCCGGATCGTACCGACGGGGACGATATTGACGATGTCTTCGACGGCGACCGCAGCCAGGCCGTTGTTCGTCAACACCGTGTGCAACTGATCGTAGTTGATCTCGTCGGGATCGAGCTGCCCGACGACGATGTAGACGGGCGCCTGCGCACTGACCGCGAACGCCAGCCCCTCGCTGCGAGCCACACCGTCCAGCACCCGGTCGAGTTCGACGCCCGCGTGTTCGTGTTCGTCGGCGATCGCGGCGGCAGGCGATATCGCCAGCACCACCAGTACCGCCAGGATTCTCGTGCTTTTCATGCTCTCCCTCCGATGCCTCACCTTATGTATAGACGCAGCGAAGGACGGCGCGGGTCTAACGCCTGTGCGATTTTTTGACGATGGTTGAGACAGCGGCGAGCCGGTTGGCCGTCGCCGCGCCGCGATCTAGGCGCTCAGAAAACTCTCGCCGTAGTCGAGCTTCGGCAGATCGAAGTACTCGGCGAGCGTTTGGCCGATGTCCGCAAAGCTCTTGCGCTTGCCGATGGGACCGGCACTCAGTTTCGCCCCGTACGCAATCACGGGGATGTGCTCGCGGGTGTGATCGCTGCCGGGCCAGGTCGGATCGCAGCCGTGATCGGCAGTGATGACGAGCATGTCGTCATCGTTCATCTTGTCGAGCAGCTCGGGCAGCCGGTCGTCGAAATATTCCAGTGCATTGGCATAGCCGTCGACGTCGCGACGGTGGCCGTAGAGCATGTCGAAATCCACGAAATTCGTGAAGACGATCGATCGATCATCGGCATCGTCCATGGCCTCGAGCGTCGCGTCGAACAAGGCGGCGTTGCCGCTCGCCTTGACCTTTTTCGTAATGCCCTTGTGCGCGTAAATGTCCGCGATCTTGCCAATCGAGATGACGTCTCCGCCGGCCTCGACGAGCCGGTCGAGCACGGTCGGCGCGTGCGGCGGGGTGGTCAGATCCCGGCGATTGCCGGTCCGGACGAAGTCGCCGGCGTTCGTGCCAACGAACGGCCTCGCGATGACTCGACCGATGTTGTAGTCGTCGACGAGTTCCCGGGCGATGTCGCAAAGCTCGTAGAGCCGATCGAGTCCGAAAGCTTCCTCGTGCGCGGCAATCTGGAACACGCTGTCCGCCGAGGTGTAGAAGATCGGTTTGCCGGTCCTGACGTGCTCCTCACCGAGTTCGGCGATGATCGTCGTACCGGACGAGTGGCAGTTGCCGAGCACGCCGGGAAGATCCGCGCGCTCGATCAGCCTGTCCAGCAGTTCCTGCGGGAAGGTGTCGGTCTTCTCGGTGAAGTAGCCCCAGTCGAACAGTACCGGCACACCGGCGATCTCCCAGTGGCCGCTCGGCGTGTCCTTGCCGCTCGAGAGTTCTTCCGCGAAGCCGTAGGTCCCAACGACGTCGACATCACCGCTCGCGCCGGCCGGGAACGACCCGGTGGAGTCGCGGCTGGCGTGGAACAGGCCCAGTTTCGCGAGGTTCGGGAGCTTCAGCGGGCCCTTGTCGGACGCCGCCCGCTCCCGGGCGATGCTGCCCAGCGTGTCAGCGCCCGCGTCGCCAAAGCGCTCGGCGTCATCGGTCGCACCGATGCCGAAAGAGTCCATGACGAGTATGACTGCGCGGCCCATACGTTTCTTTATAGGCTTTGCAGCGAGAAAAACAAGCCGGCGAGCGCGGCGTTCATCAAGTTGACCAGCGTCCCGCCAATGACGGCGCGGAGTCCGAGCCGGGCGATATCGTGGCGCCGGTCGGGTACTACGGCACCGAGTCCGCCCAGCAGGATCGCGATCGAAGCGAAGTTGGAGAAGCCGCAGAGTGCGAACGTGATGACGACCTGGGTGTAGGGCGACAGGCTGTCCTTGACCTCGACGAAGGCCGCGTACGCATAGAACTCGTTCAGTACCAGCTTCTGCCCGATCAGGCTGCCCGCCTCGGCCGCTTCGGACCACGGCACGCCGAGCAGGAAAGCGATCGGCGCGAACAGCTGCCCGAGCAGCCACTGCAGCGTCAGGCCCTCGAAACCGAACAGACTGCCGATCCCGCCAAGCAGACCGTTCAGCATGTAGATGAGCGCGACGAAGGCGATCAGCATCGCACCCACGCTGACGGCGATTCGCATGCCGGTCATCGCCCCGTTGCCGATTGCCTCGAAGATGTTCACAGGCTTGTCTTCCGGCGCCTCCTCGATAGACGTCTCCTGCGGCGTATCCGTCTCCGGCATCATGATCTTTGCCACCAGAAGACCGCCCGGCGCCGCCATGAAGCTGGCCGTCAGCAGATAGCCGAGATCCACGCCCATGCTGGCGTACGCCATCATCACCGCACCGGCGATCGTCGCGCAGCCGCCGGTCATGACCGCGAATAGTTCGGATTGCGTCATCCGATTCAGGTACGGCCGCACGACGAGCGGCGCGTCGGTGTGGCCGACGAAAATGTTCGATGCCGCGGAAACCGACTCTGCGCGCGACGTACCGAGCAGACGTTGCAGCCCGCCGCCGATAAATCCAACGACCAGCTGCATGATGCCGAGGTAGTAGAGCGCGGACATCAACGCGGCGAAGAACACGATGACCGGCAGCACCTGAAACGCAATCGTGAAGCCGAGCGTTGGCTCGGTCTGGTCGCCGAAAACGAAGGCGATGCCGTCATTCGCGTAGTTGATGACGTGCTGGACGCCGCGTACCACAGTTTCCAGCGCCACCTGACCGGCCGGTAGATAGATGATGAGTCCGGCAATCGTTGCCTGGACGGCGAACGCCACGCCAATGGTCCGGTAGTTGATCTGGCCGCGCGCCGTCGAGAGAGCCCAGGCGAGCGCAAGTACAGTCAGAATACCGATCAGAGCCATAGGCAATGCGCCGCTGGACGATGCGATGACCGCCCTCCGCGGCGAGCGCGAACGAAAGAGCGGAGTTTACAGGAAAGGCCGCTCAGGGCCCGTCCGGTGTGTCGTCCTCGCGGGCAAGGATGCCGATGTCCGCGCGAAGCGCCTCCTCGGCCTTCCGAAGATCGGATTCGAGATTCGCGAGCTCCTCCTCCAGCGGTGCCGTCAGCATGGCCCGCTGGACGTTCAGCGATGGCCCGACAGGCAGCGGCTCAGTGTTCACGGTAGCCGTCGGAATCTGCGCCTGATTGCCGAGGTTCAGCAGCGCAATGACGGCAAGCGCGCCGGCCGCGCCGACAAGACTCGACCACCACCACATGGAGGCGGTACGTGGCGAGGGCTTTGGCGCTTCCTGTCTGACCGGCTCCGCCGCTTCGAGGGACGCGCGGATGCGAGCATCGAGTTCCGGGCTGACTTCCGCCCGGATCTGCGAGGCATCCTCGCGCAGTTTGCGAGTAAGGTTATCCATAGGCTTCACTTTGGGCACCGGACGCGTTGAGTTCCGTGTCTAGTGCCTTTCTAGCTCTCATCAAATTGACTTTGGTCCACGATCCGGAACGCTCGAGCGCCGCGGCCACGTCGTTGATCGACATGTCTTCGACGTAGCGCAGCCAAAGAGCCGTATACACGTCGTCGTTGAACAGCCGCTTGGCAGTGACCCAGAGGTTCTCCCGCTCCGATGCGTCTATGCACATTTCAAGCGGGTCCGATTCTTCGTCGGCGATGTCGTCTATGCCGGCGTAACTGTCGCGGCGCTGCTTAGCCGCATTGCGGATTGCGATGCGGTACAGCCACGTGCTGAACCGCCAGCGCGGATCGTAGGATCTAAGGTAGCGATAGGCATTGATCATGGTGTCCTGCAGCGCGTCCTCGGCGTCGGCGACGCTCGCACAGCGCGTTGTCAGGAAGCGCAGCAGACCGTCCTTATGACGATCGACCAGCTCCGTGAATGCACCCACGGAGCCGGCCTTCGCTGCATCGATCAGTGTGAGCTCGTCGCTCATCCGTTACGTTGGTTCTCAGGCGTCGTCGAGGGCCGCGGTAATAGCTTCCGGCGACAGGGCGACGCTGATCTTCAGGTTATTGCCGTCGACGTCGACCCGCGTGTTGCGCAGAACCTCGGCAACGTCCGGATCCATGTCCTCGCTGAAGATCTGCAGCGCGATCAGGCCGCGAACGATGCTTGCCATCGAATCGGCGACCTCGTCCTCGGTCGTGACGATCTGCGCTTCGACCGCGATCTTGCCGGCCATCTCGGCGATCATGACCGCGACCTCGCGGGTATTCTGCGCGATGTTCGAATCGAAACCGTCGCCGTGCACTTCCATGCCTTCAGCATCCACCCCAGCCTGCACGAAGCTGCGCTCCGCGGTCAGCACGAACAGTGCGTCCTCATGGCTGCCCTGGCCCGTGATCCGGCCGCGATTGTCGAGCAGCTCCTGCATCTGCTCCTCGGTGCCGGTCATCAGGATCTTGTCGTCGATCGCGAAGCTCAGGTAGCCGGGATCGTCCATGCCGTCGATTTCGATGTCCGAGTCGTGGCCGTCGAGTTCGCCGGCGATGTAGTAGTAGCTACCATCGCGGGACTGGATCATGTCGAACTCCTCGGCGGTTGCCGCGAGTGCCAACAGCTTGTCTCTCGTGTCCGTGGTGTAGCGGCCTTCCATCACCATGACAAATCCGGCGCCGCCCGCCGAGTAGGCGGTCAGTGTGTCCGTTTCGCCATAGAGATTGATGCCGATCTCTTCGACGATCTCGGCGTTGATCTCGTCATCGAGCCACTCGTAGATGCCGTTGCCGGCCTCCGAGTCGCGCATCTGCGCGAAATCGATGTGCAGATACCAGGTCGAGTCCGCCGGCAGATCGCCGGCCTCGATACCGGCCGTCGCGCTGACCGGAATCAGCAGAAACAGTAGAAAAGCCAGTGCCTTACGCATTTTAGTGCCCCTTTTGCAAAGTCTATGCTGGCTTATAGCGCCGTTCCGCCGGTTTGGTTACACCGCGGTTCAGCGCGGCACCGGAACGTAGGCCTCGGCGGGGTTCCCGAACCACACAACGAAATCGACCCACCATTGCGCATCCGCGATGAACCAGGATGTCAGGTAGTTCAAGAGTACGAAAATGAAGGCCAGCCGGGTTGGCCAGAACCGGTTCTTCTCTCGGTAGAGCATGTATCCCAGCACCGCGAGCAGCACGATTGCCATCGGATGAAAGATGTCATGGAACGACCCACCGAGCGGGTAGAGGATGTAGAAGAATATCGCCCGCCCGTAGCCGGGTGGCGCGAGCACGATCAGCGTAAGCAGCATGCAGCGCTGATGGATGGCGACGTCCTTACGCCAGACTATTCCTGCTATCCAGAAGCCGACCATCACCGGCAGCAACCAGTAGTCGAACCAGTACAGCTTGGGATACACGCCTCCCTTGACGATATCCGCACCCGACGCGTACCAGACGATGTACGCCGAGGTCGCGGCCAGCATCGGGAAGACCATCACCGAACTCCAGCCGAGTACCCGGTGAGCGGCGAAGTTGCCTTTGCTCGCCAGCATCGGCTGCAGGAACAGCAGGAGCATCCAGCCGAGCGCCGTGGCCATGTGGATATGGTGCCGGGGAAGGACGGCATCGAGGTTGAGGAAGTAGGTCGGCACGAAGCCGGACACCGTGACGAGCGCGATGATCAGCACGTACCAATGGGAATGACGATACATGGCAGTCCCCTTTTTTTGTTGTTATTTCTACACAGCGTCGTTCAGCCGGCGTTTCCCTCCGCGGCCGCGCGTTGCGCCATGAGCTTCTTCCGGTACCGCGACTGGACGATGTCGGTCAGCACCAGCACCGCGATGACGAAGTAGAAGGTCGTCTTGGTCATCGGCGTGATCGCGCTGCCGAACAGCGTCAGGTGCGCGAGATGGCCGCCCTCGCTGAGCAGCATGATGCCGACGACTAGCAGGATGAAGAGGCCAAGTACCTCGTACATTCGATTCTTCTCGAGGAAGTTCGCGACGCCGTCGGACAGCCAGATCATCAGTGCGGCACCGATGAAGATGGCCGCGGCCATAACCCAGAAGACGTCCGTCAGCGCGATGGCCGACAGGATGCTGTCGAACGAGAACACCAGGTTCATCAGTACGATCCAGATGATGACGTTGACGACCGACTTCGGCTTGCGCTCCTCGTGACCGAGATCCTGAATCTGCATCATGTGCCAGATCTCCTTGGTCGCGGTGTACATGATGAACGCGCCGCCCAGTAGCACGATGATCGCGTGGAAATTGAACTCGCCTTCGACGACACCCGTCCAGTGAACCGCGAACCACGGCGACTGGAACATATCGATGACGTTCACGAGCAGGAACAAGAGCCCGATGCGCAGCACCATCGCCAGCGCAATGCCGATGCGCCGAACGTTCGCCTGCAGGTGTGCCGGTGCCCGCTTGGACTCGAGCGAGATGTACAGCAGGTTGTCGAAGCCGAGCACCGCCTGCAGCAGCGTCAGCATGGCCAGCGTGAAGAGGTTATCGAGAGTCAGAAAATCCATGGACAGATCCTCGGGCCGGCCTCAGCGAGCCGGCGTTACTTCAGGGCTGTTCGGCGGGCTTGCGCCACGTCAGATAGGAAACGCCCCAGGTCAATGCGAAACCGGCGGCAAAACCAGGTATCGCCTCGTACAGATTGTGGAAATCGCTCTTGAAGACCTGCACCCAGAGGACGCTGGTCAGGAAGCCGCCGAGCATGCCGGCCGCGACGCCCCAGCGCGTGATCTTCTTGCAGTACAGGAGACCGAGCACTGCCGGGCCGAATGCCGCACCCAGGCCGGACCACGAGAACAGCACGAACCAGAAAATCACGCGCTCTTCCTGCGGCGGAGGTTCGGGGAGGCCCAGCAGGTCGGGCGCCGCGATGGTAACGCCCAGGAAGCCGATCAGTATCGTCAGCGCCTTGCCCCAGTTCGACAGCTGTTCGTCGCTGCGCGTGCTGCCGACCATCTTCTGCATCGTGTCGCGAACGACCGCGGACGACGACAACAAGAGCAAGGAATCGACCGTCGACATGATCGCCGAAAGCACGACGACCAGCAGCAGGCCGGCGAGTATCGACGGGAACAGGTTGGTCGCGATTGTCGGGAAGATCGTCTCGGGATCGGCGAGGCCCGGGAACAGCGCCCTGCCGGCCACACCGGCGGTGATGGCGCCGCCCAGGAACAGGAACATGACAACCAGCGACACACCTCGCGCCTTGCGCACGTCCTCGTCGCTGGCGGCGGACATGTAGCGAATGAGCATCTGCGGCACGCCGAGGAACGGCAGGCCGATGGCCGCGAGGCTGGCGATGGCAATGATGCCCGCGGTGCCGGCGTCCATTGGCGCGAACATGTCGAGCAGCGCCGGATCCTGAGCGCGCAATGACGCTTCGACGCCGCCAAAGCCGCCAGATGCGTAGATCGCGGCAGCGGGCACCGCGATGAGGCCCAGCAGCATCAGGACACCCTGCACGACGTCGGTGTATGACACCGCCTTGTATCCGCCGACGAAGGTGTACGCGATGATGATCACCGCGCCGACGGCAACGCCCGTATTGAAATTGAGTTCGGTGAAGCTATCGAAAGCCTTGCCGGCGGCGATCATCTGCGCGCCGACGTAAGTCGTTACCATCAGCAGGATGATCACGACGGCGATACCGCGGATCATGTGCCAGCGGTCGTCGAACTTCGCCGCCAGCACGTCGGGCAACGTAATCGAATTGGTCTCGTCGCCGAGCTTCTTGAGCTTCCTGGAAATCAGCACCCAGGACAGCGTCAGGCCGATGATCTCCCCGACCAGCACCCAGTAAGCCTGCGCGCCGATCGCATAGCCCATGCCGGTGAGTCCGAGCAGCAGCCAGCCGGATTCGCCGGTGGCATTGGCACTGAAGGCCACGACCCAGTAGGGCAGCTTCTTGCCGGCAAGGAAGTAGCCGGACAACGAATGCGTCTCGCGCCGGCTCCAGATGGCCAGCGCGGCAAGCACGATCAGATAGCCGATCAGGACGCCGAGGGTCGGACTCATGACGCGGTCATCGCCTGAATCGACACGTCGCCGGCCCGCCTCACCAGACCTCGACCTCCCCGCTGCCGATCGGAGAGCCCGGCGGCACGGTGACGGTCGGCGCGCTGTCGAGCAGGCTGGGGTCGGCCAGCACCTGCTCGATCCGGTAGGCGGTGAAGCGCAGGAAGGCCGACGTGTCGCGGTCGCTGCCCGAAACGCGCTGTACCTCGCCGTTGATGCGCTGCACGGCCGCGAATGCCGTCGCGCGCACGGATTCGTCGGCAGACTGGTTCATTGCAAGCCGCATCAGCCCGTCGAGCACGAGCAGATTGGTCTGCCGTTCGATCGCGTCGTACGCGCGTCCGCCGTCCTGGAACCAGGTTGCCGCGAGCAGCCGGTCGACGAGTTCGGCGAACCGCGGTGAGTCCTGACGATTCATGCGCGCGGCACGCTGCGGATGGAGCAATACCTCCAGCGTCAGCGACGCGGCGCTTGCAGCCGGCGCAAGCGGATCGAATCCGGTGCCTATGCTGTCCGTAAACGTCTCGCGCGTCGCCGGAAAGCCGGGTGGCCGCGGCGGGATGCGCTCGGCGAGTCCGTCCGGCAGCCGCAGAACGTCGGCGTCGAGCGTTGCGATCAGCGCTTCGATCGCCTCTCTTTGACGCGCTCCGTCGACCAATTCGGGCGCTGCCTGCCCGGCGCCGCGCATCGAGTAGTCGAAATAGCTGCCGCCGATGAGCTTGCCGACCGCGTGGATCTGGAAGCGGTGCAGCAGATAGATCGGCACGAGTACCTCTTCGAGGGTCGCATCGGGCCGGCCGAGGCGGATGTTGTTCTCCGAGAATCGGCCGAGCGCATGCGCGCGAACGGCAAGCAGGTGCTCGAGTTCGACGATTGCATCCGCGCCGTTGTCCCAGAGATTGCCCCAGGGATGCGCGGTACCCACCGAACGCGAGTCCTCGTCGGCGACGTAGCGGAAACCCAGTTCCCGGGTCTCGGCGAGGATCGCCTGCCGGCCGGCTTCGGCATCGACGCCCTCCGGGAAGTCCTGATACGCGTAGATCACCGTGCGCTTGTCCCACTCGCCAATGCCGACACCGTAGGCATCGGACAGATCGAGGCCGCCGTTGCCATCGAAGCGCACCAGCGGGAACGGATAGTCCATCACCGACGAACGATCCTGCGTGCTAGCCGCGAAATTGTGCTCGAAGCCGATCGTGTGACCGACCTCGTGCGCCGAGAGCTGGCGGATTCTCGCCAGCGACATCTCGAGCATCGCATCCGGCACCGACTCGTCCTCGTACGGCGCAAGCAGCCCCTCGGCGATCATGTAGTCCTGACGGACGCGCAGCGAACCCAGCGTCACGTGCCCTTTGAGAATTTCGCCGGTTCGCGGGTCGAGTACCGACGAGCCGTACGACCAGCCCCGCGTCGAGCGATGCACCCACTGGATCACGTTGTAGCGAACGTCCATGGGGTCGGCACCTTCGGGCAGCATCTCGACCTGGAAGGCGTTCTCGTAGCCGGCCGCCTCGAATGCCTCATTCCACCAGAGCGCGCCCTCGATCAGCGCGGAGCGTACCGGCTCCGGCGCGCCTCGATCGACGTAATAGACGATTGGCTCGACGGCCTCGCTGACCTCAGCACTGGGATCGACTTTCTCCAGCCGATGCCGGCGGCCGAAGTTGACGAACATGTCCTCGCCGATCGGCGACGCGTAGTCGATGAAGCCGCGCCGGCCGTAACCGAGGCCAATGACACCGGCCCGCGGATCGTAGGGCAGCGGCTCGTAGCCTTCTTCCGGCAGGCGGATGAAGGAATGGTGCGTGTGCACCGTGACCGCGGCCGAATCGGGCACGACCGTCGGCAGGTGACGCCCGGTCGGATAGCCGGTGAAGGTAACGATCGCCTCGATCTCGGTATTGTCCGGGAACGCCCTGGTGCGCGGCATGTAGATCGCGGAGCGCGAGCGGTCCGGCGAATAGCTGCCCTCGCCCTGCTCCTGAAGGCGCGCCGAGAGCCAGTGAGAGTCGCGCACGAAGAAATCGGTGCCGTCGACCAGCAGTGCACCATCACGCTGCTCCACGACATCGAATCCCCAGACGACCGAGCGTGCGAAGGATTCGCTGACGGCCTGGCGCTCGTCGGAGTCCGAGCTCATCGCACGATAGTCGAGGTTGTCCTGCACCAGCAGGATGCGCGGACCGCTGCGCACGAAGCGTACGACGCGGGTTTGCCCGAGCTGACCGCGATCCAGTCCCAGATCGTTCGAGCCGACGCCTCTCGGCAACGAAGACTGATAGATGAACGGCTCGTCGATCGACTCGACGGCGATCAGGAGCCGGCCGCCGTCCTCGTCCCAGTACAGATCGATGAAGCCGTCCAGACGTTCGTAGCTCGCCGGCGGTCCGGCATCGTTTTCGGCGCCGCAGGCGGCGAGTCCGAACAGTAGCAGGCACGCGATCAGGCGATTCGTCATTAATGGGCCCTTTGATTGGTGAGGATTACGCCGAGTCTTTGGTGATGCGGCCCGCGATTATTCCCGCGACGAGCAGAAAGACGCCGATGCCGAACAGGTACTCGGGGAAGCTGCGGGTAATGCCGCAGTAGAAGATCAGCACGATATTGATGATCTGGAACGCATTGATCAGCGTGCTCTTGCGCAGCTTCGCCTTGGGGAAGCGGATACGCGAGATCATCAGCAGCGCGAGGACGAACAGCAGAATCGGGAAGTAGAGCTGCAGCGGCAGCGACTCGGCGATCTGCTCGTGGTGGATCAGTACCAGCACCAGCGACGACAGCAGCCCGCCGCCCGCAACCGTGATCGGCACGCCGGCGAACCAGCCGGAGCTCGTGGTCTCCGTGGTCAGGTTGAATCGGGCCAGTCGCATTGCGCCCGCCAGCGCGAACACACCGCAGGCTAGCAGCAGCACCCAGAACTGGCCACTTGCCACTTCGATTCCGCCGACCTGCACACCGGCATTCAGCACCAGCACCGCCGGCGCCACGCCGAAGGAGACGACGTCCGCCATCGAGTCGAACTCCGCCCCGAAGCTGGAGGTTGCTTTCAACAGGCGCGCGACGACACCGTCAAGCGTATCGAGCAGGCCGCACCAGACAATGAGCCAGGCGGCGAACTCGAGCTGTCCGAACTGGGTCGTGATGATGGAAGCGACCCCGAGCATCAGACTCAAAGCCGTGACGCTGTTCGGGACCGTATACCGGAGCTTGATGTTCAATGGCGTTTCGTAAATCGCTGATTTTTCTTGTCACGCCATTGTGCATTGCGCCCCCCGCTTTATCCAGACGAGGGGCCCGCAACTCGTTGATTTGCGCCGAAAGGGTGCAGTACAGCGGCGGTCAGTTGCCGCGCCGCCAGCCGGGACCTCGACCGGATGCGCCTGCCTGTACGCCCATCGGCCCGGCCGGAATCGACACCGTCATCGGACTGCCGTCGCGCATGACCTCCACGATCACGTCGGTGCCGGGCACAGCCTGATTGGTCGCGATCTGAAGTTCCCGCATATTGAAGATCCGCTGGCCGTTGTACGAGCGAATCTCGTCACCGGCCTGCAGGCCCACGCGTTCGGCGGGCGATGTCGCCATGACCGACTGCACGTTGACGATCGACGGTTGGCCGGTCGCCTCCAGATACTGCTCGTACTCGACGTCGCCCAGCTCCGATCTGAGGCGCATCGACGGATCGAGCGCGGCCCAGTCGAAGCCCTCACCGTTCTGCCGCGCCTCGTAGCGTGCCTGCATGGCGTCCCATTGATACTCGGTGCTGCGCTCGACGATCCAGTCGGCGCGGTCCTGGGTGAAGCCGCCTTCGACCAGCCGATCGACCATTACTTCCTCGCGCGACGCACCCTCTTCCGGTGCGTTGACGACCATCCCGGGGCGCCCTTCGGCCTGAATGACGACGGCGGCCTCGGACGGTCCACCGCGCGGAATCTCCTCGTCGTACTGATCGAGCTCTTCGAAGATCATGTTGAGCTGATCTTCCAGCACGAGCCGCGCGTTACGCTCTTCGGAGATGATGCGCTCAAGCGCGGCCAGGCGCTCCTCGATTGGCGCATTCGAATCGATATAGGCGACGGTCTGGCTTGCCGCGCCGGACGTCTCTTCGCCCGTGAACCCGCCCCCGATGGCGATTCCGGCGGCAAGACTGACGGGGATCGCGACTATCAGTGCTTTCATCACTTGTTTCTCCAGTTTCGGGCCACGCTTTCCTCTGGCTTTTGGATTTGGAGCGAACCGCCGCGGCGAGGTTCCGCCGCGCAACGTCCATTATGCACGCTCTTTGCACGCGCACGATGTATGCTCTCTGTCGTCCTGACCGCGCAAGGATATGGCTGTGAGATATAACGTCCTGTTTCTGTTGAGCTTAATGGTGCTGGTCGTCACTCCGGGATGCAGCGAGACACCGCCGCCCGAGCCGCCGAGCGCTGCCGATACGGCAAGCCGCATCGCGGCCGAGTTCGTCGATGCCTACTACACCCAGTTTCCCGAAGAGGTCTACGAAGTCGGCTATCCCGATGCCCCGATGGACCGCCTCGGCGATCATTCCGAAGCGGCACTTGCCGCATGGAACCAACAGTTGGACGTTTGGCACGCGGAATTGTCAGGACTGGACCCAGCAGAGCTCGGCAGCGCAGCCGTGCCGTGGCGATTCACGCTGGAGCGGATGGACGCGCTCATCGATCGCCGCATCTGCCGCATGGACCTCTGGAACGTCAGTCCGACTTGGACCGGCTGGCAGTACTCGGTCATCTCGACGCTGGCACAGCAGCCGGTCGAAACCGACGACGAACGCGATGCCGCGCTGGCGCGTGCGAAGGACATCGCCCGCTTCGTCGACACCGAACTCCTGAACCTCGAACGCGGCATGGAGGAAGGCTACGCGGCACCGGCAGGCAACGTTGCCGCGGTTATCGATCAGTTCACCTCGCTCGTCGAGACCCCGGTGGATGAGTCGCCGTTCTTCAATCCGGCGACACGCACTGATGACGAGTCGTTCATCGAAGATTACCGCGAGGTGGTCGAGACCTCGGTCGTCCCGGCGCTGGAGACCTACCGCGACTTCCTCGTGCACGAGTACGAAGGACGCGACGAGATCGGCGTAGCGGGCAACCCCGACGGCGTCGCCTGCTACAACGCCTCGGCACGCTACTGGTCGTCGCTGGAGATGGACCCGCAGGCAATCCACGAAGCGGGCCTGCGCGAGATGGAACGCATACAGGCCGAGATGATGGACATCGCGGTCAATACCTTCGGTACCGACAATCTGCTCGCGCTGTTCGACGAGCTGCGCAGCAATCCCGAATACACGTTCGAGAGCGAGCAACAGATGCTCGACTACGTACAGGCCGCCGTCGACCGCGGCAAGCTGGCGATGCCGGACTGGTTCGGCAACGTACCGGAGGTGGACGTCAACGTGATCCCCTCGCCCGCCTACGAGAAGGACTCCGGCGGCGGATTCTATTCAGCAGGCTCCGCCGACGGCAGCCGGCCGGGCACCTACCAGGTCGGCACCTACAATCCGCAAGGCATCAGCCGCGCGGGCCAGGAATCGGTGGCCTTCCACGAATCGTGGCCGGGACACCATTTGCAGGTGACCGTTGCACTGCTGAACGAGGACCTGCACCCGGTGCAGCGCTACATGTTTGTCTCGGGGATGGCCGAGGGCTGGGGGCTGTATTCGGAACGGCTCGCCGACGAGGCCGGACTGTACTCGAGCGAACTCGCTCGCTTAGGGATGCTCTCGAACGAGGCCTTCCGCGCCGCGAGGCTCGTCGTCGACCCGGGCATGCACGTGATGGGCTGGACCCGCGACGAAGCGATCGACTACATGCTGGAAAACACGGCGGAAGGCTTTGACGCGGTATCGTCAGAAGTGGATCGCTATGCCGCGGTACCGGGACAAGCAACTTCGTACCTGATCGGAAGCCTGGAAATCCAGCGGCTACGAGCCCACGCACAGGAACAACTGGGCGACGACTTCGACATTCGAGAGTTCCACGATCGAGTGTTGGCCGATGGTGGGATTACGTTGCCGATGCTGGGTGCGAGTATTGAGGCGTGGATTGAGGAAACGAAGGCGGGCGAGCGTTAAAGATTGGCGCGACCGCAAAGGCATCCCCTGTAGGAGCCCGCCATGCGGGCGATCAATTCCCCAAACCCCCACCAAAGATCAATCCGCGACAACCGCTACCCGCAAAACTACCGTCGAGGGGCGGATTGGAAGCCCGCCATGCGGGCCACAAACGACTATCGCGCCTCTCCGAACTACTCCACCACCTGATCCAAATCCAGAATCACCTCCGTCGTCTCCCCGGCAACCACCGACACAGCAACCTCGCGCTGATCTCCTCTGATCTCCCGAATCCGCACCGTGTATTCGCCTGGGATCAATACAATCGACTTCGGATTGCTGCTCGGAGACGTGTAGGTTCGACCGCCTCCGGCATTCGCCCCGTTCGAATCGACGACATTGACGACGGAGTCGACGAGCGTCTCGCCCCGCCGTGTACCAACACTCAACACGCCGCTTTCCAGCGAAAACTCGAGTTCAACGCGCTCGCCGCCAACCACGATCACGTCTCTGACGACCTGCTCGGGTGCGTTGCGAACCTCGACTGACCGTATGGTCACGTCATAGGTGCCAGCGGCGACTCGCATGATCTTCGGATTGTGCGATTCGGAGGTATAGGTCCGCCCGCTAGCCGTATTCGTTCGCTCGCCGCTCCGAACGGCACCGACAGTCGCATCGCTGAGTTCACCATTGCGCGTCACGCGCACCGAGATCTCGCCCGCGCTGAAGTCGAAGTCACGCTCGACGACATTGCCGTCGACGATCTCGAACTCGAATTCGAACGTGGGCGTGCCGCGTATCCCGACGGCACTCACCTCCGCCACGTATTGACCGTCCTCGAGCGGAATACTCCGTGGATTGGTCTCGCTGGACGTGTAGGTTCGACCACCGGCGACGTGCGCTCCGCTCGCCGCATCGGAAACCAGGATCGCCGCGTCCTGCAGCCCTTCTTCAGCGGTAGCAGAGACGATCAATCGACCGTCGGGCTCAACCGGCTTCTCGTAGGCCGACTGCAGCGCCTCACCCAACTGCGGGGCATCGTCAGCGGCGAGGTACAGGCCTCCGCCCGCCTGTGCGGCACATTCGAGCTGCGACGTGTCTTCCCCCGACACGTCGAAGCCCACCACGTGGAGGATGAATGGGACACCCTCGGACCTTGCCGTTCGCACGGCTGCACACGGGTCCAGATCGCAGGTCTCCAGGCCGTCACTGATCAGGACGATCGAACTTCCGTCGCGCTCCGCTGCGATTTCAATCGCCGCATTGATGGATGCGGTGATCGGCGTCCGGCCCCGCGGATTGATGGAATTGATGGTCTCCTTCAGACCTTCCTTGTCGACGGGCCCCACGTCCGAGAGGACCTCGATATCGTCGCAGTCCCCTTCGCGGCGATGCCCGTACGCGATGAGCCCGACATTCGCGTCATCGGGAAGACTGTCGATGAGTCCCCCAACGGCCTCGCGCGCGATCACGATCTTGTTCGTGCCGTCGATCTGACCCCACATCGAATTCGATGCATCGAGGATGAGGATCAGATCGCTGTCCGCCTCCTCGGCGACCAGCGGTGACGTCAACAGCAGCAGTACCAGCAGCCAGCGGTATGGCATTGATTTCCCCCTTGAGTGCGCAGGCACAACCGTAACGATCTTAGCCGCTTTTTGGCCGGTTCGCCGAGTCGACCAATGAGGCGCAGTGGGTCGCTGTACCTCCTGTTCTCGTCGTATTTCCATATCAGTCGGCCGGGCCGTTCTGAGCGGTTTCGGCAGCGTTTGGCCACCGGCAGAGGCGCGCCTGGCACCAGCGACGGGACAACCAAGAATCAACGACTTACGCCCGTTCGGGCGACCAAAATGTGACGCAGTTCACATTTTGCCGCCAGTCGCGCCCGGATAATTCAGTTGCCGCTCACCGGGCGGCGCTGTTTGGGCAACAGCATCACTGCTAGTAACCAGGGGGAATCCGTATGCGTATTCTGCTTCTGTCTCTCGGCCTTGTTTTTGCGAGCGCCGCATCGGCTCAGTCACCGAGCCAACCGTCAATGGACTACACATTTGCGGAGCTGCGCTTCGTCGACGTCGACATCGCCGGTGGCGACGGCTTCAGTATCGGCGGCTCCTACCGGACGAGCGGCAACTGGTTCATCCTGGGCACGCTCACGGATGTCGATTTCAACAACGATGTCGAAGCATTCACGATCGAACTGGGCGGCGGCTACATCTGGCCCTATCGGCCGGACTGGGACCTGCTGGCGACCGTGCAGTACATCAATACCGACGTCGATGGCCCTGGTGGCAGTGTGGATGACAACGGACTCTCACTAGCGGGTGGCGTTCGAGGCCGTTTGGCGCCTCAGTTCGAAGTGCGCGGTTCCGTCAATCACGTCACGATCGGTGACGATGACACCTTCATCGAACTAGCCGGCGACTACTACTTCAGCCGCGAGTTCGCAGCCGGACTGAGCTTCGACATTGGCGGTGACGTGGATACGTTCAGCGTTGGGGTTCGCTGGTTCTTCGACTAACGATCCACCACGTTCGCTCGCACCACCCGCACCGGACAACTGCCGCTGACGAACGGGCCTATGCCCGTACTGATCGTGCCGCCCTGCCCCGGGCCGATGACGCCGCGCATCATCATCTCTCGTGACTGAGTGCGCCCCGATGCGTCGTTGTAATTGACGACGAAGGTGACGTTGGCGACGGAAACCTGTGACTGATTGATCACGGCGACGATCAGCGTGCCTTGCTGATCGACGCTGCAGCGACGCTCCAGATAGGCGCTCGGGTTACGTGGGAGATCCAACCTTGCCGCTCGCGTGGCCGCCGCTTGACCGATTTCGCCGCCCGCCTGTGCAAGCGATCGATAGTTCGCGATGGCCGTATCGAGGTCACCGCGTTCCTCGGCGATGATGCCCAGGGTGTAGTACGCCGGTGCCGTTGGCAGCAGTTCGTTGCTGCGTTCCAGGTCGCGTACGGCGGCATCGTTACGGCCCTGCTCACGTTCTGCCAGACCGCGCTGCAGGTAGTAGTAGAAGAAATCGTCGCGCCGATCGATCGCACGGGTGTAGTTGGTGATCGCCCAGTCATAGTTGTCTTCCATCAGCCGCACGTCGCCGCGCAGCGCGTGGAAGTGCGCTTCGCCCTGGTACAAATCGAGCGCCTGATTGGCGAGCGAAAGCGCACCGTTCACATCATCGTTTGCCAGTGCCGCGCGGCCCTCGTCGTAGGCATCGTAGGCAGGCTTTAGCTCCATCGTCCGCCGCATGGCACGCTGATACTCGTCGGTGCCGATTCGTCCGCCCGGCGGCAGCGCCGCCGCGGTCTGGCGATTGGCTTCCACCCGTTCCGGCGATGGCGGGTGCGTTGCGAACAGACCGCTGAGCCAGTCCGTGCGGCGGCCCTCGCTGAGTCGCACGAAGGTCTCCTGCAGCGCCACGGCGCCCTGCGGGTCGTAGCCAGCCGCGGCCATGTATTCCATGCCGTAGCGGTCCGACTCGAGTTCGGCCTGCCGGCCGTAGCGGGAGGTAATGAGCTGGCCGCCTATGGCTGCGCCGCCCACTGCGAGATCGCCGTAGTCACTGTCGCTGGTCGCAACCGCGGTCGCCACGACCAGCACCTGCGTCAGCAAACCGCGAGTCATCTGCTGCGCGGAGTGGCGCGCGTCCGAGTGCACGATCTCGTGGCCGAGCACCGCGGCAAGCTCCGCTTCGGAGTTCAGCTCGGTGAGCAATCCGCGATTGATCGCGATCTTGCCGCCCGGCAGTGCCCATGCATTGGGCACGGAATTGTTGAGCACGACGAACTCGTACGGCAGATCGCGCGCGGCATGCCGGGAGAGACGATCGCCGACGCCCTGGACGTAGGCGGTGAGCTCCGGGTCGACGTCGTACTCGCCGCCCTGCGACTGCTGGGTCGGCACGTAGTTCTGCTGGCCGAGCTGAATCTCCTCGGCTTCGCTGATGAAAACGATCTCGCTTCGGCCGGTAACCGGATTGACCGAGCAGCCGGTAATGAAGACGAGCAGTGCAGCAATGGTGAGTCTTGCGCGCATGAGAGGGTGTCCAACGAATCCTCGATGCCGAAAGTATACCGGCTGCGCGCCGCCGGCCGTTTGCACCGGCGCAAAAAAAACGGCCCCGTCGTCTGACGGGGCCGTCGAAGGCACTTGGGGGGAGACCTACAGTGCCCAGGAGAACGACACTGAAAACGTCGTTCCCGGATCTTCCTCAAAGACCACCACACCCTGTCGTTCGATCGAAATCGTCTCGCCCAGGATGTTCTGTGCTTTGACTTTCAGCGTCATCCGGTCGGTCGGATACCAGAAGTACGTCATGTCCAGCGAGTTGAACGGCTGCTCGAAACCGTCGGGCGCACCGTTCCGGCCTGCAACGAAGAGCCGCTCGCCGAACACGTTGTAGACCAGTGACGCCGTGTGCTTCGTGTCCGCCGAGTCGTAGCCGAGCATGAAGTTGACGACGTAGTCGGATGCGCCGGACAGCGTGCGTACCGGATTGGTCGGCACGTTGGCATTGGGACCGGCGACCAGTTCCGTGTCCTGGAACGTGACGTTGCCCTGCACGAACATCGTGTCGAAGAAGCCGCCCAGGAAGGCCAGTTCCTTGAGCGCCTCGATCTCAACACCCTGTACTTCGGCTGACGCCGCGTTCACGACCTCGCGTGCGATCGTCGTGTCCGATGCCGGAATCTCGAAGAACTCGATCGGGTTCGTCAGGTCCTTCTGGAACAGCGTCACCGTGAAGTTGTCGCCGCCCGCGAAGAACCACTCCGCACGCAGATCGAGGTTCTCTACTTCCGTCGGAACGATGCCCGGGTTGCCGCGGATCAGGTCGTTGGTGATCGGGTCGATGAAGCTCGACGGCGTGATCTCACGGAGGTCGGGACGTACCGCTGTCTCGGAATAGCCGAGGCGCAGCTGGAACGTGTCCGCCCAGAGGCTGCCCATGTAGGTCAGGCCGATCGACGGATAGACCTTGTCTTCATTGAAGACGCCCTGCTCGAGCACTTCCGGATCGGTCGTGATCTGCGGATCGGCTTCCGTGTAGCCGAACGGGTTCCATGAAACCGCTGCCTGACGATAGTCCTCCCAGCGGGCGCCGACCGCTACGCGCCAGGTGTTGTCGATCGTCCAGTCCGCGGTACCCCAGATAGAGTCCGTCATCGTTGCCGCGAGGTAGCTGTTGGTGTTCGCGCCCTGGCGGTCGAAGACGATGTCGTTCACGAACTCCCGCGCACCCGGCACCGGGCTCGTGGGATCGGGGACGTCGGCGAGGATGTTGTCCTCCGAGAAGACGTCGTTCAGACTGCCTTCGAGCACCGACTGATCGGACACGTCGAGGTAGCCGAGGCTGAACTGGGCCTGGTAGTAGGTGCGGGACTTCCGCGAGTGATCGTAGCCGCCCGAGATCTCCACGTAGTTGCTGCCGAGTTCCAGCGGTAGCGTGCCGCTCCAGCCGTAGTTCGTAACTTCGTCGTCGAGGTCCGTGAACCGGTAGTCGGCCGACGACGAGCCCAGCCGAACGGACTCGCTTTGCACGGCAGCCGTCACCGGATCGGTGAACGTTTCCGAGGCGACCACGACGCGATTCGGGATATCGGTTCTGGCGGTCGAGTCCGACCAGAACCAATCGACTTTCGTCTCCGTCGGCAGGAAGCCCATCAACGAGCCGAGGAGCGGGAGCCGATCGCGAGTATCCTGGCCGAGGTAGTGCGTACCGTTGACCTGGTTCGTGATCATGTTGCGCTCTTCATACTCCAGCCGGTAGTTGCGGAAGCCACGACCGGTCGAGCGGAAACGGTTCTCATTGAAGAAATCGAAGATCTCGGTCTCGTCGTCGGTGTTCCGCAGGAACAGCGTCGTCGTCGAGATCTCGTGGTCCTCGAGGAAGGTCACACCGAAGTTGGCCGTTCCCGCCAGGTTCACGCTGCGGGTCGATTCTTCGCGGCGACCGTTCTGCTCCTCCGGCAGCGCGAATGTCGCCGTGCGCGTCTCGCGCCAAGACCAGTCCGTCTCGTAGGACGCACCGAGGCTGAACCCCAGCTCCCAGTCATTGCCGACGAGGAAGTTATTGCCCACGCTCGCGCGCAGGCTGTAGTCCTCGAGACCCGGACTCTCTTCCTCGATACCGATGTTGCGATTCAGCGCGAGCGCGAGCTGGCGGTTGATCAACTGGGCATCGTAGATTGTCGTCGACGGGTCGGCCCGATCGAGGAAGCCGAAAATGTTGTTGACGCTCGGGTCGCCTTGGTAGGTAACCAGCGCGTCCAGGATCGTCGGGGCCAGATTTCGGGTCCCGTCGTCGCTGCCGAAACGATCGTCGCCTCCGCCCGGGTACGTGATGAAACGGCTCGGGTTCTCGGAGTTGAAACCGAGACCGAACTCGAATTTGACGGTGAACGCGTCCGGGATGCTGCGCGTGCGGATGTCCACCGCACCGCCACCGAAGTTCGCCGACAGCTCCGGTGAGTGCGATTTCTGCACACGAAGCGATTCGACGATCGAGGTCGGAAAGACGTTCAGCGGGATGACGTTACGAGTCAGGTCCGGTGAAGGGATCTGCGCGCCGTTCAGCGTCGTCTGCGAGTAGCGCTCGCCGAGCCCGCGGATGTAGACGTACTGATCCTGGACCAGCGTCAGGCCCGGAACGCGTCGAAGCGCGGCCGCGACCGTGGAGTCGCCAAGGCGGCTGATCGTGTCCTCGCCGAGCAGGTCGGTCGCGAACGCGTCGTTCATGCGCTCGTTGACGAGCTGCTGCGATGAGCTGATGAAGCGGCCCGTGACGACGACCTCCTCGATGCCGCCGTTCTCGGCTTCCGGCGTGGGCCCTGTGCTCGCTTCCTGCGCAAACGCCGAGCCGCCCCACAAGGAGGCGGCTACGGCCAGAGCAACAGGCCCAGGCTTCGGTCTCTTGAAGTTTTTGAAGGTCATCGGATTACTCGATCCACAGTGCCTGCCCGCGGTTGTCCGGGTCGATGCCGAATGCCCACGGCTGGGTCCAATCGGCTACGCCCTGGACGCCACCAAGGTAGGTGCCCGGCGCCGGATCGGTCGTTACCGCCGGCGCCGCTCCGTCCACAAGCGACGTGGCCCAGTCGATGGAGTAGACGCCCTGCGCACCTTCGAGGAGCTGCAGTCCGGTGTCCGCCGCAGCCGTCGGATCGGCAGCCGTACCGTCGGCAACGGTCGCGAACAGATTGCCGGCGTTCTCGGCAAACTCTCTTTCGCCTGCGAACGTGCCGAAGGCATTGCCCTTCTCGTTTTCCTGACACGCGAAGATGACGTTGTTGAGCTGCAGATCGCCCGCAATCGCGGCCGCCTGAGTCTCGGCATTGTCGATACGCAGGCAGTAGTTGTCGTCGCCGTCGGAGGTGTCGTTCGCGGCGTGCGAGGAGATGACCAGCGAGTCGTTGACGACCGGGTGGATGCCCTCGCGGAAACGCCAGCCGGCGCCTTCGCCGTGCGTGCCGTTGATGTTCGCCGAGATGATGCAGGTCAGATTGTTGATCGTCGGGGCGCTGTTCAGGTCGCGAGCGATGAAGTCGTCACGCGTTGCCTGATCCAGGCTCGAGTACGAGCCGATGCCGTCGGCCTCGATGCAGTGATTGCCATCGCCAGCCTGCTGTACGACCAGTGCGTTGGTGATCGTGCCGATGTAGCCCTCGTCGATGTCGATCGAATCGTCCCGGACGTACAGCGCAACGAGATTGGTGAAGTTGACCGCGCCGCCGAACATCTCGACACCGTCGTCGAAGGTCGAGTAGACCTGCAGGTTCTCGATGACCGTCGAGCGGCCGACACCGCCGAATGAGATGCCGTTCAGCTCGTCGCCGTTGCCGACCTCGGCGCCGGTGTGCTTGACCACGACGTAGCGCAGGATGCCCGAATCGTCATCGTCGTTGTCGCCGCCGTACTGCGACTCGTCGTCGCCCGCCGAGCCCTCGGCCTCGATCGAGCACTCGGTGCCAGCAGCCAGTGCAAATCCGGCCTGGCCGCGCACGCCGTCATAGGCGCACTTGTTGGAAACGCCAAAACCGTTGATGACGATACCGCCCCACTGCTGCACATCCTCCGGACCGACCGTGCCGTTGATGTCCGAGACCGACGTGAACGTGATCGGCGCGTCGGCCGTGCCGTTCGCGATGATCCGCGAACCGCGGTTGACGATGATGAAGTCCTTGTTCGTCTGGAACGCGAGGGTCGCGCCCGGCTCGATCGTGAGCGTCGGACCGTCGCCGCCTTCGAAGATGCCGGCAGCCGCGAGGTCAGCCTGCGTGCGGTAAGTCTCACCGACGAACAGGCTGGACGTGAAGATGTGCGCACCGCCGTTCGGCAGCGCCGGAATGAGCAGGTCGACATCGAGATTGTTCTTCGGACCGACAAACGCCGAGCCGTAGGTGCAGTTACCGTTGCCGTCAGCAGTACCCTGAATGGTCTGGCCGGCGCGGATGAATGATGCGCAAGCGTCGTTTGCGCCGCCACCACCGCCGGAAACCGAGGTGTTGTTGCTGTTGTTTACGTTCGTTTGCGGCGCGATGTTGATGTCACCGCTGTCGCAAGCGGCAAGAGCCGCGCATGCCGCAACGACGGCGAGTGATTTGTTGAAATTCATTTTGCCTCTCCAGGAGTGCGCTAATGCGTGTCCGGTCTGCTAGAGGGACCGGTTTCGTCGTTCGGGCCGAGCGCCCACGGCACGCAAGGTAAGCGCGTCGTGTTGAACGCGTGTGACAGGCAGGTTGCGAGACTGTTACGGAGCGGGATCAGCCGTCGAGCGAAAAACGGTATCCCGAGCCCCGCACGGTCTGCAGATAGCGATCGTAGGAAAAGGGCTCGAGAACGCTTCTGAGCCGGCGGATGTGCACGTCGACAGTGCGAGGCCCAACCGACGTATCGCGATCCCACACGTGCACTAGCAGCTGACGGCGGCTGAAGACCCGATCTCGGTTGCCAAGCAGGAACTGCAGCAACTGAAACTCGCGCGGCGCGAGCGCAAGGTACTCGCCGTCGACAGCAACCCGATGGCCGATCTCATCGATCGTGATCCCACCGACTGAAACGGGCTCGGAGTTCGCAAGATTCGCCGGCCGCCGCAGGCAGGCGGCCACACGAGCAAGGAATTCCGGCAAATCGATCGGCTTGCCGACGAAATCGTCGGCGCCGGACTCGAAGGAACGAACCGCGTCACTGGATCGTTCGCCGTCCGATGTCATGAGCACGCGGACCGCTTTCAAATGATCGCTGCGGCGAACGTCGCTCAGGAGTTCGATCCCGGCGAGGTCGGGCAGGCCGCAATCGCAAACCATCAGATCCGGCGCGCGCGAACGGACGGCCTTGAGCGCGGACGCGGCGCTTTCAGCCTCGCTCACGTTGTGTCCGACTTCTTTTAGCCCGCTGACGATCTGCGCCCGTGCGGCCATATCGGCGTCGACGACAAGGATGGAAGCCAGGTTCATGCGGTTCTCTCGATGGTGCTGTCGCCACCAAGAAACCACGCCTGCTTTACAGCTTTCTTACGTGTCTATTGCGATTTTGTTACGCGGATATTACGTCCAACCAGGCGCGGCCGGAGGGCGGGGAATCAAGGACATAGCTCCCCAAGAGCAGCGCCCGCATCTCGCGTAGGCCGATTCGCGGCCGGTGCTGAGGGCCGCTCGGCCGATGACGCGCATCGCCAGGCTGGGTCTCCGGGCCGGTCGTTGGCGGCGGATAAGGGGAATTCCGAATGTCGGTGAAACCGGCACGCGGCCATCATGCATCTGACGCCAACCGAGGCCGCACAGTGACCACGGAAATCAAAACCATCCTCGCCGAGCTGCGCGAGGATCATCGCAACATGTCGATCCTCCTCGATCTAGTCGAGGCGCAGATGCTGAAGGTCGATGCCGGCGACGAGCCGGATCTCGAACTCCTGCGCGACATCATGCAGTACATGACCACGTACTCCGACTCGATCCACCATCCGAAAGAGGACCTGATCTACGCCGAGATGCGGGACGCCGGTGGAAACATCGCAGAGGGTCTGGACCGCGTCGAGGAAGATCACGTGGAGATCGCCTCGTTCGGCAGGTCGCTACGCAATGACATCGAAGCGATGATCGCCGGCACCGCGGTCACTCGCGATCACGTTTTGCACGACATGATCGACTACGTGCACGGCCTGCGGAAACACATGGCGTGGGAGGAGAGCGACCTCTTCATGCGCGCCGACGCGATGATCGAGGCCGACGCGAAGAGTGTCGATCTCGGTAACCTCGACGCCGGCGACCCGGTGTTTGGCGCGACTTCCGAAGCGGCCTTCGAGAATCTGTTGCATCATCTGCAGATCGCAGCCAGCCGCTAGCCGGCCGGACGTAGTACCGTACGGCCCTCAGGCGCGCTCGGGGGGCCGTTCAATGAATCCAGTCTTTGCGCACAGAGTGCACGTCGGGGCGATCGCCGCCCTGATGATCGTGGTGCTCATCAGTCTCTTTAGTCAGTTCGGGGTGGAGCAACTGCCCGGCCTGGCAGTCTACAACTGGTTCGCCGTGTTCTACGGCGCCATCGTGGCGGTGCTCCTCGGCGTCCGGCTCCGGCAGATACTCGTGCAAGCCATCGTTGTCGAGCCCGTGCCCGGGATCGAGAGCTTCTCGGCCAATACGGGGCAGGCACTGGTCGTCCTTGGCGTGGTCGGACTCATCGCCACATTCTTTTCGAACTTCATTGGCGGGATTCTCAGTACTCGATTGCTCGGCAGCGTCGCCACCGCCAGTCTGTGGGTGGGACTGGCGTGCATCGAGCTGGTGATCGCGAATGGCCGCGGCGCCACGTTACCGCCCAACGAACGCCCGAGCGGGACGGCCCGCATGCTGATGGGCCTGTTCATTCTGTTCGTCGGCTTCCTGATCGGCGTGTCCGCCACATTCGGGTTCTTTCTTATCGGCCTGCGCCACTAGCCTTCAGAAGTACCACGCGAATTGCGCGAAGACGCTGGGCCCCGTCGAGAAGCGGCGGCCCGGGATGCCGGTCTCTATCCCGCCAAACTCGGAGCCGCCCGGCCCGATGGGCAGGTTGATGCTGCCGAGCAGCGTCACGTTGTCGCTCAGACTGTAGTTGGTCGTCAGCTGCAGCAGCGCGCTCGGATCCTGGACGTTCGCCAGCAGGACCGGCGTGACGTTCCACAGCGGCGTGACCTCGACCAGCAGGCTGCCGGCGATGTAGTGCCGACCTAGCGTGAAGATCTGACCGCGAGCGAGCCTGTCGAACAGCTCGGGATTGGCGGCGAGATCCGCCGGGCCGTAGCGACCATCCGATTGCCCGAAGCCGCTGTAGTGATACTCGAACGCGCCGCTCATGTTGCGGCCGAACGCAACCCACGAATAGCTGATGTTGGCGGCCAACTGCACGACGGTGTCGTCGTCAGTATCCGTCACGACGAGATCGCCGCTCAGCACGGCACCGCCGACGCCACGGCGCAGCCCGGCGCCGAGGACCGGGTCGCCGTAGCTGTCAGCGATCAGTAGATCGTATTCGAGCTCGCCGGCGAAGCCGTGATACTTGACCGCCGCGGTGGACTCGTCCGCTTCGAGATCGCCGGAGAAATCGCGGCGAAAGACAATCGCCGCTTCGATGTCGTCGCCGTTCTCGCGCAGGTATTGCCCGTACAGCATGTCGTCGCCGTTCTTGTACTCGGTGTCGATGGTCGCGGGATCGAAGGGGTTGACGAGATCCATCGGCGCGTAGAACAGTC
Organism: Woeseiaceae bacterium; assembly: GCA_965232445.1. Taxonomy (GTDB): domain Bacteria; phylum Pseudomonadota; class Gammaproteobacteria; order Steroidobacterales; family Woeseiaceae; genus UBA1847. The sequence continues at coordinate 497,080 of OZ246973.1, forward strand.
CGTTGCCCCAGCTCAGCGCCTGCCGGCCGAGGCGGACGACGGCCTGTTCGCCAGTCCAGGTGAGCGAGAAGCGATCGAGCCGGTGCAGCACGACGGCATCGCCCGAGGTGCTGACGACGTCGGTCAGCCGCATGAGCCGCCGCTGGTCGTTCGGCACTGTCGCGAACGCGGCGCCGACCTCCGGTGGCAGTACAGCGGCCAAATCGTTGAGATCGCCGTGCAGGACCGCGGCCTGCCAGTCCGTGTCGACCGACCATGCGCCGCTGCGCCAGTCGAGGTTTAGCCGGAGTTCGGCGGAGATGTCGGACGAGCTCGCGCCGATCGCGTCGCGAATCAGGCTGTCGGCGGGAAAGGTCCGCGTCGTGTCGTTCAGCTTGACGTGTCCGCTGACCTCGGCGGCGTGGGCGCCGACCGACAGCAGCAGTAACGCTCCGAGGATGGTCTTAGGCAGCGTTTTGCTGAATGTCGTCAACGATGCGGCCATCGAGCATCCGGATCAGTCGCGGAATGTGTGCCATGACCCGCTGGTCATGCGTCGCGATGACGAATGTCGTGTTGTGGTTGGCATTAAGTTCGGAGAACAAATCCATGAGGCCGTCGGAGGTCTTCGAGTCCAGATTCGCCGTCGGCTCGTCGGCAAGAATCAGCGTCGGCCGCGAGACGACGGCGCGGGCGACAGCGACGCGCTGCTGCTGGCCGCCGGACATCTGGGACGGACGCCGGTCTTCGAGCCCGCCGAGACCGACTTCCTCCAGCACCTCGAGCGCCTTGTCGCGGCGTTCGTCTCTCGGGACGCCCTGCACCTGCATGACAAACTCGACGTTCTCTCGCGCGGTCAGCACCGGGATCAGGTTGTAGGCCTGGAAGACGAAGCCGATCTTCTTGAGCCGCATTTCAGCCAGCTGGCCTTTACTCAGGGTGTCAATGCGCTGGCCATCGATCCAGACTTCACCGCTGTCAGGTATGTCCAGCCCGCCAATCGCGTTTAGCAGCGTCGTCTTGCCACCGCCGGACGGCGACGAAAGGCAGACGAACCCGCCGTTGTCGATCTCGATGCTCAGGTGATCGAGCGCCTTGATGTCCACATCGCCCTGGCGATAGGTCCTGCAAAGATCGATACAGCGTACGGCACTCATTGCTTCGAATTCCTAGTCAACTTTGGAGATTGCCTCGATGGGCTGATAGCGGGACGCCCGCCAGGCGGGCGACAGGCTGGCGAGGAAGCCGAGTATCAGCACGACGACATTGGCGAGCACGACGTCTTCGACCCGGAGATGCGGATACAGCACAGCGCCTACCCCCATCATCTGCATGCCCTCGGCGACAATAGAGATGTCGATCCCGCCCTTCAGCGGTGTGATGGTCGCCCAGGCCAACGCGTTGCCAATCGCGAGCCCGAACACCAGCAGCAGCATGGATTCGATAATGATCTGCCCGAGGATGCTGGACGGCTTCATGCCGAGTGCCAGCATCAGACCGATCTCGCGGACGCGCTCGAAGACCGCCATGACGAGCGTGTTCACGAGGCCGAAAGACAACGCCAGAAAAATGACGATCACCCAGATCAGCACGAAGCCGTCCATGACCTCGAGCGTGGTGCTGAGATAGGAATCGAGCTCCATCCAGGGCTCGACGACAACACTATCGTCGAACAGCGCCTGCATGCGCTCGAGTTCATCGCTCACGTCGCGGTAGTCGTCGCCCATGACGATCGCCTCACTGACGTAGTCCCCGACGCCCAGGAGCCGCTGGATCGTCTCTTTGCCGGCGAACACGAAGCCCTCTTCGTAGGCTGGCAAGTCGGCGCCGAACAGGCCGACGACCCGAAAACCGCGGTCGGCGATATCGTTGCCGGGGTCCTGGCTCATCAGCACGATGCGCTTGCCTACCTCCGTCTCCAGCGTCTCGGCAAGCTCGCGCCCGATGACGATGCCGCCGTCGGCAACGTCCTCGAGGAAACGACCATCGATGTCGTTCTCGTCGATGAACGTCAGGCCGCGCTCGCGTTCCGGGTCGATGCCCAGCAACATGACCCCGCGGGACTCGCGCTCGCTGGTGACGACCGCCGGTACCTTGATCCGCGTCGCCCAGCCGTCGAAGCCGGCGCCCTCGAGACGTGCCGTGAGCTCCGTGTCCGAAATCGGGATCAGGTTGGTGATGTTCGGATCGTCCCGATAGTCCGGATGGTGCGCCTGGACGTGGCCCGGCAACGCGCTGACCCCGTCCCTGATCATGTCGTTGACCATGCCCTGCGTCAGCGCGGTCATGAAGATCATTGCCCATACGCCGATGCTGATCGCCGCAAGCATAATAAACGTGCGCCTGTGATTGCGCCAAAGATTGCGCCAGGCAAGCATGAGCAGAACGCGAAACGTATTCATCGTGCCGCCCTCATCGCGTCGACCGGCCGCATCCAGTTCAAGCGAATCGCCGGGTACAGCGATGCGAGAATCGAGAAAGCGAAGACGATCGCCGGGCCTGCAGACAGCGACAACAGCGTTATCTGCGGATGCATGAGCGGCGGCAAATTGAACCTGGCCGCCATCTCATCCATGCCCGGAATGTAGAGCCCGTTGACCGAGAAGTAGGCCGTTACGAGGCCACCGACCAGCGCCCCGAGCAACGCGCCCATGATGCCCATCAGTGCGGTTTCGAGCAGCACCAGACGCCCGAGGCGGCCGGGCCTGAGCCCGAGCGCCATGACTATGCCGAATTCGCGCGTCCGCTCGAGCACGGACATGAGCTGGGTGTTCAATACGCTGAACGCGACGAGGATCACGAGCACGCCGTACATGAAGAAGGCGCCGGACATGTCGGCCTGAATGGCCTGCTTGAGCCCGGGCTGCAGCCGGTCCCAGTCGTGTACGACGACGTCGTCGCTGACCAGCGAGCGCACCTGCTCGAGAACCGCCGGTGCATCATCGATGACCGGCGCATTCACCACAATCTGATGACCCGCGCCGTTCATGTAGAAGACGTCGTCGAACAATCCGATGGGGATTTCGGCGATGCTGCGGTCGAGGTCCGGCATACCGCTGTCGAAAATGCCGGTGACCTCGACCACTCCCGCTGCGAACGAGCCGTCGCGGCCGCTGCCGAGGATCGTCAGTTCATCACCGAGTTCGACGCGCAGATTCCGCGCCAGAGTGGCGCCGATGACGATCTCCGAGGCATACGAGTCCTCGAAGAAGCGGCCGTCGTCGACCAGGCCGGCGAGGCTGGACACGCCGGGTTCGAAATCGGGCTCGACGCCGTAGAGTGCGATGCCGTAGCTGCGTTCCTCGCTGGACGCGAGTACGAATGCCTGAGACCGCGCCGCGATCGACGCTTCGGGAATCTCCGATCGCAGCCGCTCGGCCAGCGGCACGATCCCGCTGACGGCCTGGCGCATCTTCTGATCGTCGACGTAACCGGGCGCCTGAACCTGCATGTGGCCGGAGACGGCCTTCAGCGTGTTGTCGATCATCAGATCGTACATGCCGAATTGCAGCGACATCATGAACACGAGCAGCGCGTTCGAAAAGACCATCGCCCCGGTCGTAAGCCAGGTCCGGCGGGGTTGGCGCCAGAGATTGCGCCAGGCAAGGCGAAACGTGATGCTCAATTCTCGCGAGGGTTCCTTAGGTTTGACAGTGTGAACAGGCTGTCCGCCACGTCGATGTCGTAGTCGACGTCGAGGACCCGTATCTCGGTCCACTCGTTGGGCGTGTCCACTTTCGCCATTCGCTGCCTGAGTGCGACGACGCGCCCGCCCATTTCGCCGATCTCCAGCGAGTCGAGTGACTTGACCAGCACGTCGTCCTGGTCATAGAAACGATGCTCGAGCACCACGTTGTCCTCGCGGATGCGCAAGACTTCCCTGCCCCAAACGACAGCGGCGTCCTCGAACGGGATCGACTCGATCTCGTACACGGTGACGCCGTCAATAACTTCGGTTCCGAGCAGCGTGTGTTCGTACTGGTCGACGATGTCGTCGGCTTTCGCGATGTCCTTGTTCGAGAAGTCCGAGCCCATCCAGCTCTGGCCCATCATCGACGACGGAATCTTGATGACGCGGTTCACGCGCGGCGAATAGGTCCACATGCTGTCATCGTCCGTTAGCGTGCCGTTGCCGCGATCCCTCGCGGGCTCGGTGACCCGAACGAGCGACTGCTCGTCGCCGCGGGTCCAGGCGCGCATCGTCATGGAGCGCTCCCAGTCCGGCCGGTGGATGACCATCTGAATCTCGGAGTACGACGACACGCCGCGCCAGTGGTCAATGGCGTCGCGAACGATCTCGGACGCGTCGCGCTCCTGCGCGGAACCCAGCGTACTCCACGCGAGCAAAAACAACACCAGATTGCGCATACACATGCCTCATTGGACAGCGGACTTCGCCCAGTATTTCACACGGATACCGGCTCGGTAACCCGCATTAACCGAAGTGCGGGCGTCTCTTGCAGACGGCTGAGCCACCTCTAAGTAACAGCCGCAATGGCGCCGGACGACGGAATGCCTACACTAAAATAGTGAAAGGAGGCCGAACCATGTTGACCATCGACACGATAATGACCACGGACCTGATCACGGTGCCGCCGTCCGCGACGCTCGCTGAGGCTCGCGAACTGATGCACGATCACCGCATCCATCATCTGCCTGTCGTGGACAACGACGGTCTGGTCGGGCTCCTGACGCTGACGGACGTTCTCGCGGCGAGCGACTCGAGGCTGCGCGCCAAGGACAGCCGCATGCGCGCCAGAAACATCACGATCAGCGAAGTCATGACCACTGACATTGCGACCGTCGACGTGAGCGCGAGCCTGCGTCAGGCAGCGCTGTTCCTCGAGAAGCACAAGATCGGCTGCCTGCCCGTGATGAGCGGCGACAAACTCACCGGAATCATCACCGACACGGATTTCGTCGCGGTCGCGATCAACCTGCTCGAGCAAATCGAAGAGACGGAACCCGTCGACGACGATCTCGACGACGTCGGCGTCGCCTGAGCACCGCGGACTCCGGCCAGTCCGAACTGATTATTCGGGAGGGTTCGACTTCAACGCGTGCACCGCATCGCGTTCGGATCCGAGCAGAATGGCGATCCACCCCGTACTCGGGTCGTTCTCGAGCGCGAGTTTGAGCGTCATCGTCAGCGGCACGGAGAGCAGCATGCCGACCGGCCCCAGCACCCAACCCCAGAAGATCAGGCCGACGAAAACGACCAGCGGCGAAATTCCGACGCCGTAGCCCATCAGGCGCGGCTCGATGAAATTGCCGAACATGATGTTGATGGCGACGAAGCCGCTCATCGTCGCGATAGCCTGCGGTCCGCCCAGCGTGATGAGCGCCAACAGGATCGCCGGCACCGCGGCAATGATGGAACCGATCGTCGGCACGTAGTTCAGGAGAAAGGCGATCATCCCCCACAGCAGCGGGAAGTCGAGGCCGATCGTCCAGCACAGCAGCCACGCAAGGAAGCCCGTCGCGAGACTGACCGCGGTCTTGATGCCGAGATACCTGCCCAGGTTGTTGATGAACTTGCGCTGGCGCCCGAAGGTGTCGGCGGGGCTGCCAAAGGCGGCATGCACCTTGACCGGGATACTCGATGCTTCGAGCAGGATGAATATCATCGTAAATATGATGAGGAATACGTTGGTCAGCACATCGCGCAGGCCGTTCAGAATTCCCGCGACAAGCCCCATGGCAAATGCGGGGTCGATGATGTCCCCCAGGCCCTGGATCGACTCGTCGGCTCCCAGGTTGTTGATTGCGAAATTCAGGACGCTCTGGACGACCCCGTCGAGGTCTTCCTGATACGCCGGCAGCGCCGCAGTGAAGCCCGCGATGGAGGTACCGACAATCGTGCCAACAACCGCCAGAACCCCCATGATGAGGCTGACGATGAGCAGGGCCGCAAGAATCGTCGGCACGCGGTTCTTCTGCAGCCACAGCATCGGCCGCACCGTGATCAGCGCCAGGAATGCGGCAAACAGGAACGGCACCAACAGCGACTTGGCCGCCTGCATGCCGTAGATCACGACCACGATCGCGGCAATGCTGATCAGAGCCGATCCGTTCTTGCTGGTCTTCTCGTTCACGTCGATAATGGCTGCCGTTTCGTGGCCCGCTGCGTGATCGTACAACGTACGCCGCCATGCGGCGAGACCCAAACTCACATTCAATCGCAGAGTAACGACTTATGGCCGCCGTAGAATCACAAATGCTCGAACTCGGAACCCAGGCGCCGGATTTTGCGCTACCCGACCCGGACGGAAACCTGCATTCCCTGAGCGACGACGCAAGAGCGACGGTAGTGATGTTCATCAGCAATCACTGTCCGTTCGTGAAGCACATCCGCGAAGAGCTCGCCGCGCTTGGCCGCGACTACGGTCCGCAAGGCGTTGCCATCTACGCGATCGGCAGCAACAACATTGAAACCCATCCCGCCGACCGCCCCGAGCTGATGAAGGAAGAGGCCGCGACGTGGGGCTACACGTTCCCGTACGTCTTCGATGAGGACCAGTCGGTCGCTAAGGCCTACATGGCCGCGTGCACACCGGATTTCTTCGTCTTCGATGCCGACCGCCGACTGGCCTACCGTGGTCAGCTCGACGGCAGCCGGCCGTCGAACGACGTGCCCGTCGATGGCCGCGACCTGCGTGCGGCGCTTGACGCATTGCTCGCCGGGAATGCCGTGCCGGCCGATCAGAAGCCGAGCATCGGCTGCAATATCAAATGGAAGCCGGGCAACGAACCGGACTACTTCTGAGCGCCCGGCACGCCCCGAATTCGTCGTCTACGAAATGTGGCAGCTGGCCGGAACGGCCAGCCGAGTAACCGCTACTCGTTATCCCGCCGCGGTGTGTAGAGTTCGGCCTCTTCCTCGGTAATCTGCTCGATACGGACTCGCCAGCGCGCGAGCGTGGAGCTGATCCGCAGCCGGTAGGTGCCGCCCTCCTCGAATAGCTTGACGCCGTTGCCGCGCCGCTGCGTGCGCAGCACCCGGCCGACATGCCGACCGCCTCGGGCTTCGACGAGGTGGATTTCCAGCGCCATCATCGCCGAGTAGTCGCCGTCGAGCCGCCAGTCCAGGAGCCACGGGCCGTCCACGGAGAACTCGGCAGTCTCGGCGTTGCCGGTGCCGCTGAATTCGCGCACGAGATTCTGAGCGTTCGCAACCGGTGCGATCAGCAGAACTGCCAGTGCGATTAAAAATGTCCGTTTCATTCGTTCTCCTCGAAGCCGCGAAATAGCCTATCAGAGGATTCGCGCATTCCGTAGCTCCGACAGCGTTTACCGGGCGAGGTTCAGCAATCGCCGTCGAGTGAACGCACCCATGCGCTAACCAGTTCGACGCCCTCGTCATGCACCGTGCTGCGGCCGAGTTCCGGCATCGCGATGGCCGGGTCCGTGTGCTGCATCCGGTAGATCATGATCGACGCATCGGGACGGCCGGGCGTGATGTCGTAGGGCCGGTCGCCGCTGCCGCGGCCGACAGCCACCGGTGGTTTGCAGATGCCGTAGTTCCGGTCAACCGGGGATTCGAGCGCGAGATCGAGCGCCGAGGTATCCGCGGCGCCCTGCGCGTTGTGGCAGTGCGCGCAGTTGGCATCGAGATACGCGCGAGCCCGGTCGTCGAGAGACGCACCCTCGGTATCGGTCCAATCCACGCCCACGGGCACATTCGCCTCGACGCCGCTCAGCATGCCGCGAGCTTCCCAGTCGGCGATCTGATTCGCGGCGGCGCCATACGGCCGATTGAGCTGCCAGGCACTGGGCCCGATCGGTTCGATCGCCTTCGCCGTGTGATTGGTCACGTGGCAGCCGGAACACTGATTCGCATCCGGCACGACGTACGGAAACGGTTCACCGCCCTCGTCGAACTCGATCTGGCGGATGTCGCCCGCGATCGCGAGGAAGGCCTCGGTCTGCTCGGTGTTCCACACGTAGGGGAGTGCAGCCCAGCCGCTGTCGTACCGGATCAGCAGGCGGGTCTCGATGAGTTCGACATCGTCGAGGCTCAGTCGACCGGCGGAGTCGACCACGGACTCGCGCTCAGTCCGCGCGACCCGATGCCCGCGGCCGCGCTCGTAATGAAAAGTCTTGCTCAGGATGGTGCCAATGGGAAAGTCCATCGGTCCGTCGTTGCGATAGACCGCGCTAGCGCCCTCGGGCATCCAGACGGTGCGCAGCTTGAGCGCGTAGTCGGAAAACAGCGGCGTGTTGATGCTGTAGGGGACCGCCGTGCCGCCAACTTCAAGCGACTCGCCGTCCGCGACGATCACGCCCCAGTCGCTGAGGCGGTCCGGTGGCGCTCCCGCCGGATGCAGCGTGACCGACGGCTCGCCGCCGCACGCGGTCAGCAGGGCGGCGGCAAGGAACGACAGCGCGCGCCTAAGGGCCCTGCTCGAGCAAGCCATCGAGTTCGACCGCCGCGAGCGGCTCGTGAGTGCAGTCGTGCGCTTCGGACCCCACCACCACGTTGTCGCTGTCATTGCCGAGATCGACGTTGAGCACCTCGCTGCCGTCGTTGTCGACGCAGATCGCGTACTCGGGCAGCAGATCGCCGGCGGCATCGGTCTTCTCGGGGTTCACCCACCCGTCCCAGAGAACGTCGGGGAAACTGCCGTTCAGGCCGAACATGGCGACTTTGAGCGCCTTGAGGTCTAGTCCGTCTGGCGAACTGCCACCGCCGGAGAATTCGTTGCCGTATATGTAGATCGTCTCCGGGTAGGGGTCGTAGGTCTCGGCCATCTCGCGATCGCCCTGATAGCCGGTCGCGAAGTAGCTCGAGATGATGACGTTCGCGGTGTCGTTGTCGGCGATGCGATTGCCGAAAATTTCGACGCGGTCGTTCGAGTTGATGACGACGCCCGACCCGGCCGGAACGCTTGCCACCGGCGTCCCCTCCGCGCCGAAGTTGCCGGTATTGTTGGCGACAATGTCGTTGTCGAATACTCGGGTGCTGTGACCGGGGCGCGGCAGGTCGGGCATGTTGAAGACCAGGATGCCGCCGGTGTTGTTGGTCGCGGTGTTGCCGTAAACATCGGCGTTGATCGTGTTCTCGATCTCGATGCCTGCGACGTTGAACTCGGCGCGGTTGTTGCGGACGATCACGTTGTCCGACTGACCGACATAGATCCCGGCATCCGAGGCCGCTATCGCAACACACTCCTCGATGAGTACGTTTTCGGCCTGCACCGGGTAGATGCCGTAAGCGCCATTGGACTCGTCGGGCCCGTTCGTCCATTCGGTGCGCACGCGGCGGATGACGATGTTGCGCCCTTCATTGATCTTCAGCCCGTCGCCGGCAGTGTCCTCGATGGCCAGATCCTGGATGGTGAAGTCGCTGGCATTGACGAGCAGCCCCTCGGCGCCCTGCACCTGGTTTCGGAAGGAAAGAATGGACGCGTCCATCCCCTCGCCTTGCAGGGTCACGCCGGACACGTTCAATGACAGGCCGCGATTGATCTCGTGAACGCCTGCCGGAATCGTGATCACGTCCCCGGGCTGCGCCATGATGAGCTGTGTCTGCAGCTGCTTCTGGAACTCGCTCGGCTCGAGCGAAGCCTGATCGGCGGGCTGCTCTGAGCAGGCGGCAAGCGCCAGCGTGAGCATCCCAGCGCAGAAAGTCGCTGATCGCACGGTATTCCCCCTGTCCCCCGGTCGCTCGACTATAACAAAGCCGCTGTGCCCGGATCGGCCCATGGGCGGAGCGAGATCGCATAGAATCATCGCCATGAGAATCGTCACGCTATTGCTGCTTGCCGGCAGCCTCGCCGCCTGCGGCGGTGGCGGCGGATCCGCCGGACCGTCGCCGCCTCCGCCACCTCCGCCTCCCCCGCCCACGGGCACGACGATTGCCGATATCCAAGGCAGCGGCGCTGTCTCTCCGCTGGACGGTCAGACCGTGACGATCGCCGGCGTGGTCACAGGCGACTTCCAGGATGGCGACGCGGACGACGTCAATAGTCTTGGCGGCTTCTATCTGCAGAGCGAGACGCCGGACGGCGACCCGGCCACCTCGGACGGCGTGTTCGTTTTCGACGGCGCGACGCCGGCGGTCGACGTCAACGTGGGCGATCGCGTCGAGGTCTCCGGCGAGGTCAACGAGTTCTTTGGCGAAACTCAGATCATGGCAACCGGTGTCAGCGTCACCGGCAGCGGAACGATCCAGCCGGTGGTTCTGTCGCTGCCGGCATCGAACTCGGTTGCCAATTCGGACGGCGATCTCGTCGCGGATTTGGAGGCATTCGAAGGGATGCTGGTGAGGATCGATCAGACGCTGTCGGTCATGGAGATGTTCAATCTGCAGCGATTCGGGGAGATCGGGCTGTACGAGGGCGGCCGGCCCTGGCAGTTCACCAACGTCTTCTCGCCCGAAGTCGCCGGCTTCTCGCAGTGGCAGGACGCCGTCGCCCGGTCGCGCATCGTGCTCGACGACGGCCGTCGCGCCCAGAACGTCACACCGATCCGCTATCTCGACGCAGGCACGGCGCCGAACGCCGCCATTCGCCTCGGCGACACCGTCACCGGCGTCACCGGCACGCTGCGATACGCCCGCGGCAGCGGGTCGTCGGGGACCGAGACCTGGCGCTTGATGCCGACCCAGCCGATCTCGTTCCAATCCATCAATCCGCGACCAGCACTGCCTACGATCGGCGGCGAGCTGCGCGTGGCGAGCTTCAACGTGCTCAACTTCTTCACGACGATCGACGGCGGCCAGAGCAATTGCGGGCCGAGCGGTAGCCTCGGCTGCCGCGGCGCCGACAGCAGTGAGGAATATGATCGGCAGCTCGAGAAAACGGTCACGGCACTGGCGGCGATCGACGCGGACATCGTCGGCCTGGTCGAAGTGGAGAACAACGCGCAGGCTTCGCTCTCGTCGCTGGTGACCGCGCTCAACGCGAGCGTCGGCGCCGGCACCTACGCCTTCATCGACACCGGCACCATCGGCACCGACGCGATCAAAGTGGCGTTCATTTACAAGCCCGCGACCGTTAGCCCCGCCGGCGCGTTCGCGGTGCTGGACAGCAGCGTCGACTCGCGCTTCAACGACACCAAAAGCCGCCCCGCACTCGCGCAGACCTTCACGCAGATCGTCGACGGCGAGAGCCTGACCGTCGTCGTCAATCATTTGAAGTCCAAGGGGTCGAGTTGCGACGACGTCGGCGACCCGAACCTCGACGACGGTCAGGGCAACTGCAACCAGACCCGGACCAATGCCGCGCTGGCGATCGTCGACTGGCTGGCCATCGACCCGACCTCCAGCGGCGACACGGACTTCCTGATCATCGGCGACATGAATGCCTACCTGCAGGAAGACCCGATCCAGGCCTTCTGGAACGCCGGCTATACCAACCTCGCCGAAACGGCGACTCCCGACTCTTACTCGTACGTATTCGACGGTCAGCAGGGAACGCTCGACCACGGTCTTGCCAGCGCGTCGCTGCTGACCCAAATCACCGGCTACGCCGAGTGGCACGTGAACGCCGACGAAGCGCCGGCGCGGGACTACAACCTCGACTTCGGCCGCGACGCGGCCATCTTCGACGGCACGACGCCCTACCGGGCGTCGGATCACGATCCGGTCATCATCGGAATCGATCTAAACTAGGCAGGGGCTCGCGCGAATTCGCGCGATCCGCCAGACTAAGTTAATTAAGTCTTGACTTAATTAAGCTATCGCTTATCATATCGGCATGGATGCCTTTGCCGCCCTTGCCGACCGGACTCGACGCAATATCGTCGAGTCGCTGGCCGCCGGAGAACGGAACTTCGGCGAGATCGCCGACCGCTTCGAAATGAGCCGGCCCGCAGTCTCACAGCATCTGAAGATTCTGCGAGAAGCCGGGCTGATCAAGGTCAGGGCCGAGGCGCAGCGGCGCATTTACCGGCTGGACGACGACGCGTTGGGTGAGGTCGAACGCTGGCTCGAACGGGTCCGGCAATTCTGGAACCCGCGGCTCGATGAGCTCGAACGAATCCTCAAAAAAGGGGACGACAATGAATGAATACGGTGAACTGCTCGACCAGTCGAGCGTGCGATTCGAACGGATGCTGCCCGGACCGATCGAGCGGGTGTGGGACTACCTGACGGACGGCGACAAGCGCGCCCGGTGGCTGTGCGGCGGCGACACCGAGCCGAAGGTCGGCGGCAGGATGGAGATGAAGTTCCACAATGCCACGATCACGACGCCCGACGATCTACCGCCTGAGAAATACAAGGACATGAACGGGCCGATGGAGTACTCCGGCACCGTCACCGCGTGGCAGCCGCCGAAGCTCTTCGCCCATACCTGGGAGCACGAAGGCACCGAGTCCGAGGTTCGCTACGAGCTCGAATCGGTCGGCGACGAAGTCCGGCTCGTGTTGACGCACCGGCGCATGGCAACGCCGGAAGAACTGGCTGGCGCTTGCGGCGGCTGGCACGTGCACCTTGCCATCCTCGACTCGGTTCTGTCGGGCACCGAGGCCCCGCCTTTCTGGGCCACTCATATCGAAATCGAAGACCGCTATCGGGAACAAATCGGACTCTGATATAGTCTGTCGCAGCATGCGACCGACCTTATTAACAGTCCTTCGAAGCTCCCGCGCCGCCCTCTGGGCAGTGCTGGTTTCGTTCGGCCTGCTGCAGGCGGCGGTCGCCGGCCACGCCGGCGAGCATGCGCTCGAAGACGTCGGCGAAAGCTGCGAGTTTTGCCTGAAACACGGTGAGACCAAAACGCCAGTTACCGACTCTGGCGCGGACGGGGTATTGCCCCAGCCGGGTGCGCTTCTGGATGCCGCAATCGGTAGTGAAGACGCCGCCGCCACCTTCCGCAAGGCCCCCATCCGGGCACCTCCTCTCCCCTGAACCGCCCAGACCAATAACAGGGCGCACGCCTGTTCGCCGGTAGATACCGGCGCTTTAGTATTTGTTCAAGTTTGCTGTTGGCGCAGCATGAGAGGAAAAAAATGAAACTTCGATACACGACCGTCGGCGTTGTTGCCGCCGGATCGCTTGTCTTTGGAACCGCACTTGCTGACGACGGGGATGTCAGCCACGAACAGGACGAGCACTACCAGCTCGACGAGATAATCGTCGAATCCGCACCACTGGACAGGACGGTTCGGGAACTTGCCCTGTCGAGCTCGGTGCTTACCGGTGACTTGCTCGAGACCAGTCAGTCGTCGAGCATCGGCGAGACGATTGCGGATCAGCCAGGCGTCAGCGCCAGCTACTTCGGGCCCATCGCGTCGCGGCCCGTTATCCGCGGCCAGTTCGGCGAGCGAGTACGCATTCTCACCAACGGTCTGGACGCCCTGGATGCGTCCGCCCTTTCCGAAGACCACGCAATCGGAATCGACTCGATTCTGGCTGACCGCATCGAAGTCATTCGCGGCCCGTCGACGCTGTTGTACGGCAGTGGTGCTGCCGGCGGCGTGGTGAACGTCGTCGACAATCGGATTCACGAAGGCGTGCCGGTGCTGGGCTTTAGCGGTGCTGCCGCGCTGGGCACCGATTCGGCAATCGGCCGGGAGTCGGCGGCGGTGAGCCTCGACTACGGCGTTGGCGCTGTCACCGTGCACGCGGACTATTTCACCCGCAGCACTGACAACGTTGAGATTCCCGGCTTCGCGGAATCCGCCCGTCTTCGCGCGCTCGAAGAGGAAGAAGAGCACGAAGAAGGCGAAGAGGGCCATGAGGAAGAGGAAGAAGTCTTCGGCCTCATCGAGAATTCGGACAGTGAAACCGAGGGTGGAGCTCTCGCCATTTCCATGGGCGACGAGGAAGGCTGGATCGGATTCTCCGTGAGCCGTTATCAGAGCGATTACGGTGTGCCGGGTGCTCACCACCATCACGAAGAAGAGGAAGAAGGCTCGCCCGGTGCCGAGGAAGAAGAAGAGGAAGAAGAGATCATTCGAATCGACCTCGATCAGACTCGGTACGACATGCGCGGTGGCATCGTTCTGGGCGGCGGCTTGATCGACGCCGTCGACTTCCGTCTGTCTCGGAACGATTACGAGCATATCGAGTTGGAAGGTGCCGAGACCGGCACGACTTTCGACAGCCAGGCTACGGACATGCACATCGAGTTCACGCACGCGCCATTCGGCGCTGTCGAGGGCGTGTTCGGACTGCACTACAAGGACATCGACTTCGTTGCGATTGGTGATGAAGCCTTCGTCCCGCCGTCGGACACCTCTCAGTTGAGTGCGTTCTTCTTCGAGGAGCTGACCACCAGCGACCGGCTGCGGTTGCAGATCAGCGGTAGGGCCGAGCACCAGGAGATTTCCACGAGCGGGCTCGAGAGCTACGACGACTGGGCCTTCGGGGCCTCGCTGGGCGCGGTTCTCGACGTCTCCGACACGCTGACCGCGTCCGCGTATCTGGGCATCGCCGAGCGGCACCCCAACTCGACGGAGCTATATGCGGAAGGGCCTCACCTGGCAGTGCAACGATTCGAAATCGGCTCCGTGGCGCTTGGCAATGGCCTCCTCGAAAAGGAAACCTCGACCAGCCTGGACCTGACGCTGCGCGGCGACTACGAGGGATTGCAGTTCGCGGTCACGGGCTTCACCAACTCAGTGGACGATTACATCCTGCTGCGGCCGACGGCCGCCGAGGAAGACGAGCTGCAGGTCTTTGAGTTTGACCAGGCCGATGTCGAGTTCTACGGCGTCGAAGCGGAGTTGTTTTTCGACCTGATCGACGATGGGACGAACCACCTGCACGCGCGGCTGGTTACGGACTACGTCTTCGCCGAGGAAAGCGACAGCGGCGGCTATCTGCCGCAGCTGACGCCGCTGCGTTATGGTGCGAGCCTGCACTGGACCACGAATCTCTTCGATGCGTCGGTCGAAGCGCTGTACCACGACTCACAGGGCAAGACCGCGGCAGAGGAACTGCCGACGGACAGCTACACGCTGTTGAGCGCGGAGATCAGCACGCGGCTATTCGACGATTCGATGCTGGTATTCCTTCGCGGAACCAACCTGAGCGACGAAGAAGCCCGCCGGCATACGTCCCCTCTGAAGGACGTCGCCCCCCTGCCCGGGCGCTCGATTCGCGCCGGGATTCGTTGGGACTTCTGATCCGACCATGGACCCGGCGCCACTGGCGCCGGGCCCGTTTCTTTCGGTCGACGTGGCTCTAACCCGCCGGCTTGACGAATTTCAGCGTCATCCGGTTCGACTCGCCAACATCCTCGTAGGATTCCCGGAGCTCCGGATCGTTGAGGCTTCCCCGTAGCGACGGTGGCAGCCGCCAAACCACGTCTTCCTCGGATGGCATGTCGGCCGGATTCTCATTGATCGCCGACTCGGCGACGAACTCGAAACCCGCCGCCTCGATCCGCTCGATCAACCAGGCTTTCTTCAGGTAGCCGTGCGATCCGTCGGCGAACTCGTCTGACATGTCCGCGCGGGCTTCGTGCTGCACGATGCCGAATACGCCGCCCGGCTTCAGTACGGCGTGTACGTCGGCCAGCGCTCTGGTCAGGAAATCGCCCGCTTCAGCGTTTTCGAATCGCGCGAGGTTGTGCATGACGCGCGGGAAGAAGACAACATCGGCCGTGCCTGCCAGATCGGCCGGCATCTCGTTGATCATGAAGGCTCGAATCTCGGCGCCATCCTCGCCGCGCCACTCCTCGGCCATCGTGGGCCACTCCGTCGTCCAACGGCTCATCTCGTCGACGAACTCCGGCGTTCCGAAATTGAACAGCGGCCACATCGACATCTCGTAGTTGGCGCCGATGAGCATGCCGTCGGATCCGAGATACGGCAGCAAGAGCTTCGTGTACCAGCCGCCGCCGGGCAGGCCCTCGACCACGACCATGCCGGGCTCGATGCCGATGAATTCGATCGTCTCCTGCGGATTGCGGTAGCGGTAACGTGCCCGCTGCTCCTCGGTCTGTGCCGCGAGAACGGCGGCCAGGTGATCGGAAGCGCTCGTGCCCGGCGCTTCGGCCGACATGGCCTCTCCCGCCTCCTCGGCTGCTTCCATGGGTTCTTCGGTAGCCTGCTGGCAGCCCGCAAACGCCAATGCGGTGAGCAGAATCAGTAGCTTACGCATATTCTCAACCCCCCTCTTTTGTTTTGCCCCCCGGACGATTATCTGCCCCTGGATGCCGGCGGACAAGCGCTCAATCCAGCATCTGCAGATGCGTCACCAGATCGCTGCGCAGCGCTTCCATCGCGTCCTCGATGTCCTCCAGCGCCTTGGCGTGGTCGCAGTCGTCGCGGCGGGCGATGCAGCTCCAGTTGTCGGCCCAGACGTCGTGCAGTGCATTTGCTCGCGACGGGATCGGATCGTCGATGACGATCGCAATTCCGCGGATCAGATCGACGATGGCCCAGCCTTTGCGCGGATTGCCTCTGTCCTCGATATCGCGGTCGTAATAGAGGTGGTCGACGACCTGATGCAGTTCGCCGAGCTCCAGCAGCAGCTCGAAGGATGCCCAGCGCTGATTACGATTCTCTTCGCTGGCTTCGTTACGCCATGTGTTGTAGCCGAGGCTGGTAACCGCCACGACCAGACTGATCAACGCAACGGCGTTGCGCCGGATTTGTTCGAGGATGCTTGTCGAAGCCACTGCCTGCCTCCTGTCTTCGCAGGTTCGATCATCAAGACCCGCCGGGTCAGGATTTTGTTTCGGTCGCCAGCGCGGCGGGCCACAAGGTCTCCTCGCCGCGGCCCCTGAGCCAGAGCAGCCAGCATACGCACAGCACGCCGGCCGCCGCTACGCCGGCCAGGAACAGGAAATAGTTGTGGAAGCCCTCGATGCCGGGATTGGCGTCGAGAATCCGGCCGGCAATGGGCCCGAAGAAAATCTCGGGCGAGAAGCCGATCAATGAGACCATGCCCGTCGCCGCGCCCGTGTACCAGACTGGCGTCCTGTTCTCTTCGAGGAGCGCGAAGTAGACGGCTCGCAGCGCGAAAATTGCGAACAGAGTGGCGATGGCGTTCGCGAGAATTAGTCCGGTGTGGCCAACACCGAGCATCGACAGCGGCAGGTAGGTAACGACGAGTATCGCGAATATGACGAGGATCGACTTCGCCGCGTTGAATCGATCGGCGACCAGCCCTGCGGCGATTGCAGCGATCGGCCGCACGTAGGAACCCCACGCGGTCGCCTTGTTCGCCTCCGCCTCGTTCATGCCGAACACTTCCTGCGCATACAGACCGTAGTTGTCGAAGCCCTTGAATACGCAGTACGCGCAGACAATGATCGAAGCCTGCGCCCAAATCACCGGCCTGCCGATGACCGCCGCCATACCGCGCAAGGGGTCCCGAGGCGTGCGGTTTGTAGTTTCGGGTTCGTCGAGGACGAACCAACACATCGCGGCCGCGATCAGGGCCACAACAACGTACAGATAGATCACCGATTGAAACGCCGCCCGCCGCTCCGCGTCCGTCGCCTGCTCGACGTTCTCCGGCATGAGCCAGGCAAACAGAAATGCGGCACCGATGGCGACCGTCGCCGCCACCAGACCTCTGCCCGCCTCCAGTATTCCGAACGCCATTCCCTGTTCATTCGCGCCGCCCCAGTCTCTCGCCGCGCGAATCAGTGCGCCCCAGAACAGAAAAATCGTGGAGATGCCGAAGAATCCGTACAGCACCGCCATACCGATGACGCCCGGAATCGTCGCCATGTAGAGGCCGCCGATAGCCGTTGCGACCAGTGACGCTGTGAGCAGCGATCGGGCTGAGAACCTGTCGGCCAGCGCACCGCCGGGGAAGTAGCAGATCAAAGCGAGAACGCCATACACGGCGAAGACGTCACCGGCCTGGGTGTTGGTGAAGCCAAAGACGTCCAGGAACGTACCGCGGAAGTAGCGATTAATGTGGAACGGCAGGCCGAAGACCATTTCGCCGGACACGATCAGTGTGAATATGAGCAGAATCCGTGACAACGCGGACTCCCTGGCGGCGCGGTGGATCGAGTATACGCGATGGATTCGGGCGATTTGGGCACCTGACCGCCCCGAACACCTATACTGTGTTCAGGAGGTCCGCTGTGAACCACCCACCAATCCGAAATGGATTCGCGCTGCTTGTTGTCATCGCCTTGACCGGCTGCGCCGTACCGGTGGATCAGCGGCAGGCAGCCGCGCGGATGTGCGATCACGGCGAGACGCTGACCTGCGAGGAGTTCGCGGGCAACGACAGAAACTGCTTCTGCGCGGACCGCGCCGCGCTCCGGCAGATTTTCGATACGCACAAGGACGTTTTGAGACTCTCGGTCACGAGCGAGTTTCAGATGCCGGCAATTCCGCACCAGGGATCAGGAGAGCCACCATGAACACGATCCGAATCGGAGTCACGATACTCGTTGCCATCGCAGTCGCCGGCTGCGCCGCGAATCGGTCCGTCCAACGGCAGGTGGCGGACGAGAGCTGCGGATACCCGAACACGATGACGTGCGAGGAGTTCGCCGGCGAACTCTACAACTGCGTCTGCGCCAACGACGATGATCTGCGGCGTATGTTCGAGATTCTCTCGGGCAGGTGACGCCCGCTCAGGTTCGTAGCCGGTAGCCGGTCTTGAAGATCCAGCGCACCGCGAACAGGCACGCCAGCAGGAACGACACCGTCATCCCCAGACTCAGCACCACGCTGACATCGGCATTCTCGTAGAAGGCCCAGCGGAATCCGCTGATCAGATACACCACCGGATTGAACAGGCTGACGGTCTGCCAGGTCTCCGGAAGCATGCTGATCGAATAGAACGTTCCGCCGAGGAAGGTCAGCGGCATGATCACGAGGATCGGCACGATCGTCAGCTTCTCCCAGCCGTCCGCCCAGATCCCGAGGATGAAGCCGAACAGGCAGAACGCGATTGAGGTCAAGACCAGGAACAGCAGTGCCACCAGCGGGTATGCCAACTCGATATCGACGAAGAAATTCGCCGTGATGAAAATAATCGAGCCGATGATCACCGACTTCGTCGCCGCCGCGCCAACGTAGCCGATCAACACCTCTGCCCAGGACACCGGCGCGGACAACACCTCGAAGATCGTGCCGGTGAAGCGAGGGAAATAGATCGCGAATGACGAGTTGGAGATGCTCTCGGTCATAATCGACAGCATGATCAGGCCCGGCACGATGAACGCGCCGTAGCTGACGCCGTCGATTTCGGTGATGCGGGAGCCGATCGCCGCGCCGAAAATGACGAAGTACAGCGACGTCGACAGCACCGGTGCGACAATGCTCTGCACCGCGGTCCGGAACATGCGGGCCATCTCGAACTTGTAGATGGCGCTGATCGCGTGGAAATTCATGCCGGCCTCTTCACGAGATCCACGAAGATCTCTTCCAGCGAACTCTGCGACGTGTTCAGGTCGTTGAAGCGGATGCCCTCGGACTGCAGCGAGGCCAGCAGCTTGGTGATCCCGGTGTGGTCCTGCTTGGTGTCGTAGTGGTAGGTCAGTTCAGTACCGTCTTCGCTCAGCTCCAGACGATAGTCTGCAAGCGACGCCGGGACTTCACCGAGCGGCTCGTACAGATGCAGCGTGAGCTCCTTCTTACCGAGTTCCCGCATCAGTGTGTTCGTCTCCTGCACGAGGATCAGTTCGCCATGGTTGATGACGCCGACACGATCGGCCATCTCCTCGGCCTCCTCGATGTAGTGCGTCGTCAGAATCACCGTCACCCCTGACTCACGCAGTTCGCGAACGACGTTCCACATGTCCTTGCGCAGCTCGACGTCCACACCCGCCGTCGGTTCGTCGAGAAACAGGAGTTCCGGCTCGTGCGCCAGCGCCTTGGCAATCAGCACGCGGCGTTTCATGCCGCCCGACAGCTCGATGATCCGGCTGTCGCGCTTGTCCCAGAGTGACAACGAACGCAGCACCTTTTCAACGTAGTCCGGGTTTGCCGGCTTGCCGAACAGCCCGCGGCTGAAGCTCGCCGTCTTCCACACCGTCTCGAAGGTCTCGACGGGCAGTTCCTGCGGCACGAGACCGATGACCGAGCGCGTCTTGCGAAACTCCTGCGTGATGTCGTGACCATTCACCAGCGCCGTCCCTTCCGTCGGCCGAACGAGCCCGCAGACAATGCTGATCAGCGTGGTCTTGCCGGCGCCGTTCGGGCCAAGCAGGCCGAAAATCTCGCCGCGCTGAATCTCGAGATCCACGTTCCTGAGCGCCTCGACGCCACCGGCGTAGGTCTTTCCGAGCTTCTGGACTGATAGGATTGCCGTCATGTGGCGAATACTACGCGAATCCCCGCGAAGCCGATAAGCGTGGCGACGACAACCGTCTTAGCCGTCTTCTTCGTGCTCGCCGCACTGGTAGCGCTCCTGCTGGTGAACATGCCGCAGCGGGTTGTGGTCGCGCGCGACGCCGGCTACGAGGCGCCGATCGCGGGCTTCCCTCACGAGTCCTTCGAGGCACTGCTGAGACGCTACGTCTCGGCCGACGGCTATGTCGATTACGCCGCCTGGCACGACGATCCCGAGAGCCGGCGGCAGCTGAACGCCTATCTCGCCGCGGTCGCCGAGATCAGTCCGGTGAACGCGCCCGACCGGTTTCCCACGGAACGCGACAGCCTTGCCTATTGGCTATACGCCTACAACGGCTACGTCGTCTGGAGCGTGCTCGACAAATGGCCGCTCGAGATCGTCCGAGGTCTGGGATTCTTCTATCGCCGGCGGTTCTCGTTCGGCGGCAGATTCCTGAGCCTCTATCAGGTCGAGAACGACATTGTCCGAAAGCAGTACCGCGATCCTCGCATTCATTTCGTACTGAACTGCGGTAGCGAAAGCTGTCCCGCACTGCGTCCGGAGTTGCCGACCGGCGACGAACTGCTGCGCTTCCTCGAACGCTCGACCGACGAGTTCCTGAGCGACCCGAAGCACGTCGAGATCGACCACGACGCACGTCGGGTGCGGCTATCGGCGATCTTCCGGATGTACAAGAGCGACTTCGTCGACGATCTGCGCGCAGCGGGCCTGCCGTCCGATCGCGGCCCTGTCGCATGGGTCGAGGCGCGCGCACCCGAGAGCGTCCGCGAGGAACTGGTCCGCGCTCGCAACTATGTCGTCGACTACAAAGATTTCGACTGGGCCCTCAACCGCCAGTAGCGCGACCGTGCCGGTGCAGAAGGACGATTAGGCCGGAGGGCGGTTGGGAAGCCGCCGTTACACGCCCGGCTCGAAGACCTTACCCGGATTCAGGATGCCGCTCGGATCGAGAGCGTCCTTCAGCCGTCGCATCAGCGCAATCTCGACGTCGCTCCGCGAATGATGCAGGTAGCCGCGTTTCTCGACGCCGATGCCGTGCTCGGCCGACACCGATCCGCCATAGGTCTCCAGTTCGCTGTATACGATTGCCATGACTTCCTGTTGCTCGTCGTGGTCGCTGCTGCCGATGGTCATCGAGAAGTGGACATTGCCGTCGCCCAGGTGCCCGAAAGTCGTGCAGCGGAAACGCTCGGGCCAGCGTTCGCGGAGCCGATTGCGAACAGCGCTTGCATAGGCATCGGCATCGCCGATGGGAAGACTGATATCGAAGACCATCATCGGCTCGAGCTGCCGGTGCAGATAGTCGATGTCGTCACGAATCGCCCACATCGCTTGCCGCTGGGCGCCGGACTCGGCTATTGCCGCGTCGCTGATGTATTCCTGCTCCAGTGCCCGCCCGAGAGCGGACTCGAAGCGAGACTGATCCGCCGCCTGATCGCCGCCGCGCGCTTCGATCAACACGTACCAGGGATGGCTGTCCTCGATGGGCGCCACGTGGCGCTGCTCGCTGCGAACGATGAGATCGTAGAAGTCGGCCCACAGCACCTCGAATGCCGATAGCGTGCCGCCCAGTGCGCCGCCGAGTTCGTTCAGGAGCTTTGGCACGTTCGCATAGTCGTCAACGGACACGACGGCCGTGCAGCAGCTTCGCATCACCGGCCGCAGCCGCAGTACGATGCGAGTCACGATACCCAGCGTACCTTCGGTTCCGATGAAAAGCTGCTTCAGGTCGTAGCCGGCATTGTTCTTCAACATGCGGTTCATCGACGACATCACCGTACCGTCGGCGAGCACCGCTTCGAGACCGAGCACCTGCTCGCGCGCCATTCCATGCCGGATTACCGCATTGCCGCCGGCATTGGTCGACACCGCACCGCCGATGGTCGCGCTGCCGCGCGCGCCGAAGTCCAGCGCAAGCACCAGCCCTTCCGCTTCGGCGGCCTGTTGCGCGGTTTGCAGCGGCACACCTGCCTGCACGGTCATCGTGCAGGCCGCGGCGTCGAGGTGCTCGATCGCCGCCATTCGTTCGAGCGACAGGAGGATGTCTTCGTCGCAGGAGCGCGTGCCGTCCACCAGACCGGTGTTGCCACCCAGCGGGACGACGGCCTGCCCGGCCGCATGGCAGAGTGCCAGTACCGACGAGACCTCATCCGTGTTCCCGGGGCGCACGATCGCTTTGCCGCGCATGGGTTCGTTGCGCAGCCATGTCGCCTGCCGGGAGGCTACGTCGTCCCCGCGTAGCAGCCCGTGCTCGCCGACGACGGCTTCGATCTCTTTGAGCAGTTCGCTCACTCGATCGCGAGCTGATCGGCGTACGCGAACAGCGCGGCGGAACCGCCCGTGTGCAGGAATACGATGTTCTCGTCCTTCGACACGGCGCCCTTGCGGACGAGGTCGATCATTCCCGCCAGCGCCTTGCCGCTGTATACGGGATCGAACAACAGCCCCTCCAGCCTCGCCAGCAGGGTTACGGCCTCGATCATCGACTCGGTCGGGATGCCATAACCGTCGCCGATGTAGTCGCAGTTGGCCATCACGTCCGTGCGCTCCACACAGCCGGCTGCGCCGACATACTCCGCCGTCTCGACGGCGAGATCGAACACCTTCTGCTCCTGTTGTTCGCGCGGCGCATTCACGCCGATACCCAACAAGGGAACCCCGCAATTGGACGCCTTGAGACCGACGATCAACCCTGCGTGCGTGCCGGCACTACCAGTGGCCGTCACCAGATGGTCGATCACGAGTCCGCGTTCGTTGGCCTGCGACACGATCTCCAGCGCACAGTTGACGTAGCCGAGCGCGCCTATCTTGTTCGATGCGCCGCCCGGAACGATGTAGGGCGTACCGCCTGCGGCGCGAACCTCATCGGCCACGGCGGCCATCGCTTCGTCGAAATCGGTACCGTCCGGATATTCGCGAATCTTCGCGCCGAACAGCCTGTCCAGCAGCACGTTTCCGGAATGCGTATAGAGCGACGACGGATCGGGTACGCGATGTTCGAGCAGCACCTCGCAGCGCATGCCGAGCTTCGCGGCAGCCGCGGCCGTTTGCCGGACGTGGTTGGACTGCACTGCCCCGACGGTCACGATCGTATCGGCGCCCTGCTCTATCGCGTCCGCCATGACGAACTCGAGCTTGCGCGTCTTATTGCCGCCGGTCGCGAGTCCGGTGCAGTCGTCGCGTTTGACGTAGATGCCGGGTCCGTCGAGGTAGGCGGTCAGGTTCGGCAAGTACTCGAGCGGGGTCGGCAGGTGTGCGAGAGAGACGCGGGGAAATCGGGAAAGCAGCATGGGAGTCCTGAATCGATCGTCGGTGGGGTGGGCGAATCATTGTACTGATTCTGTCGCCGGTCGAGTGTGCCGGATTTGATCGGCGCGCGTCTTCGGCGAGTACCTATTGTTCCGCCCATGCGGCGCTGAAAAGCTACTCGCTCAGTACTGTCAGACACCGCGACGGAATGAATGTGAAGATAAAGCGAGCAATCGCGCTGCTGATCGTCGCGGGCATGCCGGCGGCCCTCATGGTCTGGTTTCGGGTGCGGCAAGCCACTGAGTTCGCATCGGTCGAGCTCATTGTATATCCCCTCCTCTTCGGCACGATCGGCATCGCTGTCGCGTACGCACTCAAGCGGTACCTGCTGGGCGAAAGCATCGGAGAACTCAACCGCGCCGCGGGAAAACTCTCGACCGATCTGGCCACCGGGTTCGCGCTGGCCGTCGCGTGTTTCGCCCTCTTCTACCTGAACCGCTTCGCGCTGAGCGGCGCCCTTCGGTCTTCGCCGAATTTCGAACTGCTCGGACTCATGCTGGACATGCGGCAGCATCCACTGCTGCTGATTCTCTGGTTCGGACCTGTGCTGTGGATCGGCATCGCCCTGTACGAGGAGGTACTTCGCACGTTCGTCCTGTCGGAGCTATGGTCGTTTTCGGACGACAGACGCTGGGCATTCGCCGCCATCCTGCTGTGCGCGTTGTTCATGGGCGCGCTCCACTGGAGCCAGGGGCCCTACGGGATCGTGACGATCGCGATGAAGAGTGCCCTTATCGGTACGTTCTACTACTACGTGAGACGTCTGTTTCCACTGGTCCTCGCGCATGTACTCTACGATGGCATTCAGGTGGGCATGCTGCTGATTACGTACCCCGCCGACTGACGGGTTATGCTGATCTGACCACTCAGAAGAACAGGAGTACCGGCATGAACCGGTGGATGGTCGGTTTCATTGCGGCGTGTCTGGTCGCGCTTGCCAGTAACGCCTATTGGTTCGCGATTTTTGTCGACGCAGCTACGGCGGAGAGCTACCTCAACGACTCGATCCGCGCCGAAGCCCGGAAATTCACGGCGCTTGGAGAGCTGGTGGTCGCGGGCTCAGTCGACTACACGCAGGCGGATTTCCTGCACCTGTTGCGACAGGCTGGTCCGGAGGCAATCATCTCCGAGGACGAGAATAGAATCTACTATGAGGACATTGAGTTCGCGTTCGAGAACGATCGCCTTGCGGCGGTGCGGTAAGCCGATGAGGGCGCGCCGCCGCGGCTTGTAATATCCCGCCAGCACCCGCGGTCTATTGGCTGCAACGAGCCACGTCATTGCGGCGGTGACTCGGCAAGCAAACAAAGACTGGCGGACAGATCTATGAAATGGCTAATCCTCGTCGCGACGCATGCCGTCGTCGCGTTTATCGGCTTCGCGATTGGTATCTACACGCTGCCGATCCTGACGGCGCCGGACGCACCCACCGAGTCGCAGGTCCAGACGGTCGCCAGCGACGCGGCCTACACGGCGGAGTTCGTACGCGACCTCGAAGATAGCGATGCGCTGCACTGGGGCGAGGGTGAGCTGTTCGTCGGCCCGGACACGATTGCCTTCGAAGGACGCCTCGCACCCGGCCCGGACTACCGGCTCTACCTGTCGCCGCAGTTCGTCGAGACCGAAGCTGACTTCGAGGCTCTGAAGTCCACGATGGTCGAGGTCGGTTCGATCAAGACGTTCGAGAACTTCACGGTTTCAGTGCCCGATTCCATCGACCCGTCGCGCTACAGCACGGCCATCGTCTGGTGCGAATCGTTCGGCCAGTTCATTACGGCGGGTGAGTATCAGCAGCGAGTGGCCCAGGCCGCCGACACCGAATCGGACGATCGCTTCAGCAACCCGAATTCCTCGTCGCGGTAACCCGGCCAAACTGATTGGCGACGTCCAGACGCTCGCCGTCCGCTGACACGGTGACGTCATCGACGAGCGGCCATTCCACACGATAGTTGCCATTCGACCCCGACCACGTCCCGCGAAAAGGGCCGCCAACGGCAGTCCCGTCCGCAACGAATTCCAGCACAACCCCATCCTGCCGCCGCCAGCGGCCGGCGAAGCCCGTGCCCTGATCGACGCGGGTCGCCGAGAAACGAATTCCGAAGGCACCGACGCCATCGAATGAGCGTTGATTCGAGGACAAGGCGATTGAATCCTCGATGGGTGGCCACTCGATTTCGAATCGATTCGGCGACCCCGTCGAACGCCACTCGCCGCGGACCGGTCCATTCTGCGCCGTGCCGTCGTCACCGACGACGATCTGAGCGCCATTCGACCACCGCCAGCAACCAACCAGTTCGGCGGATGCCGGACTCGACGCCGTTTCGGTGGACGATTCAGTGGGCGACTCGGTGGGCGACTCGGTGGGCAATTCGGTAGGCGACTCGACCGCCGGATCCGGCACGTCAACCTGTTCCGACGCCGGACGGTTCTCGATCGAAGCTGCCGTCACTCGCGAAACCTGGGTATCCGGTTCCGCCGTTGCGGCGGCGGCAACCCGGAGCCGCCGGGTCTCAGGGTCCACGAGATCGGTGGGCGTCAATACCATCGTGTATTGGGGATTGCTCTGGCCAACCCCGCTGATCGTGCCGTCGTAGCTGGCTGGAAGTTCAAAGATGAACGTGTCGAAGTTGTCCCAACTGAAGCTCATCGTCGAGCCGGACACCTCCCAGCGAATGCTGCGATCGAACACGAATCCGTCCGGCGCCTCTCTCGCCGTGCCCAGCCGGCCATTCCGGCTCGAGTCCGATCCGAGAAGGTAGTAGTAGGCGCCTGCCTCCATATCCGCGCGGGACTCCGGGTCCGGATAGTCGCTGCCGTCCGACATCTCGAACCGGCCGTGCCAGTGCGCCGGAAACGCATTCGGGGCTCTGGTCGGCCATTCGATCTCGGGCTCCGGCTCCGGCGCCTGAATCGCCAGCGCTGTCGTCAGGCCGCCAGTATCGCAGCGCTGACTCTCGGCGAACGGCAGCAGAAGTTCGTAGTCAGGGTGCGCTTGCGGATACGTCATCTTCATCAACACGTCGTAGTTGCCCAGAACGAGCTGGGCGAACGCCTGATCGGCCAGCGCCAGATTCGTCGTGCCCGCGACATTGAAATAATCGTCGATCGGAAGCTGCGCCTCTACGGATCCGTCATTCCATGTCAGATAGATCACGCCGTCGGCGTACGACCAGCGATCGCGCGGATCGAATGCCAGCCCGGTAAATCCCGGGGAGAACCCGAGTACACCGTCAGCGCGCAGATAGATCGCGGCGCCGTGCATGCTACCGAGCGCCTGATCGCCGCCTGCCCAGTCACGAAACTCCTGCTCGTTCCAGTTGCGCGGCTTCTCGCCCGGCACGTCGCCGAACATCGTTATTCGCCATAGGGTGTTCTCGAAACCGGACGCGGCAAGGTCCGCCAGGAAGTCTGCGACGGTGCCTTCTGACGAGGCCGCGCCGTAGCAGTAGTCGAGTTGAGGAAACGTCCCCGACCAGCCTTCCCTCGACCGGTACAGGTTACGCCAGAAGGCCAGTTCCACATCGGTCGGCTTGTCGAAGTCGCGGAAACGCTCGAGCACGAACTCCGGCCGGAGTTCGACGCCGAATGCCGCAATCCCGTCGCGATGCGCACGGCACTCTTCGAGCGGCAGATCGCTGCGCTGGTAAATCACGCAGCGTTTGAACAGGTCGTCGTACTCGGACTCGACGAAACGCTCCCAGCCCCGCTGGCCGCCGTCAGCCCAATCGCCTGGCGCCTGACCTGACAACGTTGAGACGCGGTCGTAGATCCAGACCCGTTCGCGTATTACGAAATACAGGCGGTCGCCCGAGTACGCGAGGCCCGTCGACGTTCGTTCGAGGTCCCCCACGCGTTCAGGTGCCTGCGCGAAATCGACGCTCACGCTGGTCAGCGTGCCATCGCCGTGTTCCACGGCATCCGTCATGATCTGTAAGCGCCGCTCGAGCCGCCCGCGGAGTCTTGCGTTGATGGCCTCGCTGGCCTCGCGGTTGGCGTCTTCGCGCACTTGGTCGCTGAGGTCCGGTACGTTGAGACTGTCGATCAGTTCTTCGCCGAGTCTGTCGGAGTACGCGGCCAGTCCTGGTTCGTTGTCGAGCGCCCGGCGCAGCTCGACTGCCTCCACGGCAGCATCCGGCTCTCTTCTGATGGCCGTGATATTGACCTGTGCAAGACGCCCTCGATAGATCGCGACCGAGGTGTCCGCGAAGGCGACGTAACTGGGCTGGCCCCGCTCGTTATTGACCGTCCAGACGCCCTCGAGCTCCGACTGGACCGCGGATACGTCCGCGCGGGACGGTGAATCGCCGCTCTCTGCATCGGCGATGCCAGATGCCAGCAGTGCGACGGTAAGGAAGAACACCCCAGGTAGCGAGACGCGCATCTTTTTGCCCCCGTTTTCGTTGCGGTCCGGACGTTCGGCGCCAGAGCGTAGCACTGGGATATGAATCGTCGCTGAACGGGAGCGGCCCTGTGCCCGCCGCACCGGGCCCGGTCGCGCGTCGCCGTCGTCTAGCGCCTGGGTAGCGGCTCCTCGCCGCGCGCGATCGCAATCGTGCGTTTCGCGAGTTCGTCGGTCGACGACAGCGCGGGCACCGGGATATCGCCAGCGTCGAGCACGATCGGAATTTCGGTGCAGCCGAAGATGATCAGCTCCGCGCCTCGATTGATGAGATCGGCTGCGAGCTCGCGCATCCCTGCGGCCACGCTCGTCCCCGTATCGCCGATCTTGATTGCGTAAACCAGTTTCATCAGTTCGTCGAGACCGGCATCGTCATGATGAATCGTGTCGATACCTCGATCCCTGAGCGCACGTTGGTAGCAGTCGGATGCGAGACCGGCCGGTGTCGTCATGAGCCCGGCACTGGCGATCCCCTCGGGTATGGCCGCGGCCGTCGCATCGACGATGCTCAGAAAAGGGATCGAGACCTCGGATCGGATCGCGTCTTCCCATGCGTGCGCCGTGTTGCAGGGCATCACGAGAAAGTCGCTGCCGGCCGCTTCCAGGCGTTGCGCCATTCGTACGATCGCCGGCGCCGGGTCTTCGCCGCCGCGGAGAATCGCTTCCTGCCGATTCGGCACCGACGGGTTCTGGTCCACGAGCAGGTGAATGTGATCCTGATCGGACTCAGCGGGCGTCAATGCCAGCACACGCCCCATGAAGTCGACGGTCGCCTCCGGTCCGAGACCGCCAAGAACGCCAACTGTCAGACTTGTCTTGCTCATACTCTTCCCGACCGCACAGACACCGATTTGATCTGTGCGATGACACGAGCGCCCGCCTCGATGCGCAGTTCCGCGAGCGAACGACGGGTAATTCGCGCCAGCAGTGGCTCACCGCCACAGCGCAAGCGCACCAGCACCGAATGCGGGCTGTCCTCATCGACGGCCTCCACCTCGGCGGCCAGTTTGTTGAGGATCGACGTGTCGGTCGCTTCCGTGAGACTCAGGCTGACATCGTTCGCACGGATGCGCACGCGTATCGGGCGCGACGCATCGAGTTCGCCCGGGAGCAGTAGTTCGCCGCCGGCAACGGCGACGCGCGTCAGGCCGAACTCCGGCTCGTAGCCGCCGTAGGTTGCTGCAAGCACGCTTCCGGCTTCCTCGCCGCTCAATACCGGCAAGCCCTTTTGCATGAGCACATCGTTGAGATGTCCGTGCGCCAGCTTTCGGCCGCCCTGCATTACAAGCAGGTCATCGCAGAGTCTCAGGGTCTCGTCCACGCCATGACTCACATACAGGATCGGCATCGAGGCTTCGGCGTGCAGCGCCTCGATGAACGGTAGCACTTCCGTCCGGCTCTCGATGTCGAGCGCGGTGACGGGCTCGTCCATCAGCACCAGCCGTGGCGACGACAGAAGCACCCGGCCGATTGCGACGCGCTGCGCCTCGCCGCCGGACAGCCCGGACGGCTTGCGCTCCATCAGCGCACCCAACCGCAGCATCTCCACGGTGCGGTCGAAACCCGCGTCATTGCCGGACGCCGCGCGTTTCGAGCCGTACTCGAGATTGCGGCGCACATCGAGGTGCGGGAATAGACGCGGTTCCTGGAACACGTAGCCGATACGCCGGCGGTGCGGTGGTGTACGTTGCCCGCCATCGTCGAGCACTTCGTCGCCGATCGACAAACGCCCGGACGCAGCCGGCTCCAGCCCGGCGAGGCAGCGCAGCAGTGTCGTCTTTCCCGCGCCGGACGGCCCGAACACGCCGGTGATCCCGCGGCCCGCCAGGCCAGCCTCGATATCGAGCGAGAATCCGCCGCGCTCGAGGCTGTAGCTAAAGTCGATGCGGTCGCTCATCGCCGCACCAACTTTCGATTGAAGACGTACATGGTGACGAGAACGACGAAGGCGAACGCGAGCAACAGCGCGCTGAGCATGTGCGCGGTTGCATAGTCGAGCGTCTCTACCCGGTCGAATATCTCGATCGCGATGACCCGTGTCTCGCCGGGGATGCTGCCGCCGACCATCAAAACGACACCGAATTCGCCGAGCGTATGCGCGAACGCGAGTACGACCGCGGCGAGAAATCCGTGTGCCGACATCGGCGCGATAACGGACCTGAAGGCGTCGAGGCGGCTCGCCCCGAGCGTGCGTGCGGCTTCGTACTCCTGCCGGCCAACGGACTCGAAGACACTCGCGAGCGGCTGCACGGCAAACGGCAGACTGTAGACGCAGGAGGCGATCACCAATCCGGTGAAGGAAAAAGTCAGCGCCTCGCCGGTCAGTGACACCCAGAACCCGCCGACCGCTCCGTTCGGCCCCAGCAGGATCAGCAGATAGAAACCGAGAACCGTCGGCGGCAACACGATCGGCATCGCAACGACCGACTGCACCAGCGGCTTCCACCGGGAAGCGGTATTGGCAAGCCACCATGCAAGCGGCGTCCCGATCACTAGCAAGGTCAGCGTCGTCACAGCCGCAAGCTGTGCCGAAAGCCAGAGTGCCGTCAGTCCTTCGTTCACGATTCCGCGGGTAGCGCGTAGCCGCGCGCCTCGATCCGGCGGCGGGTGTCGGCCGTTCTCAAGAAGGCCAGAAACTCCCGCGCCCCGGCATTGTCGGCTGCACGTCGAAGGAGCACCGCCTGCTGGTGCAACACCGCGTCGGCGTCTGCCGCAATGACGCCTGTACAGGCCGACTCCGGCGCCGAGTCGCTGAATAGCTGACTGACGGCCACGAAGCCGACCCGCGCGTTGCCGGTCGCGACGAACTGAAAAGTCTGTGCGATGTTCTCGCCATAGACCAACCGCGGCCGCAACTCATCCCAGAGACCTTCCGACTGCAAGTAGCGTTGCGCGGCGAGTCCGTAAGGCGCGAGCCGCGGATTCGCGATCGCGACCTTCGAGTCGTCGGGCATGGTCAATAGGTCGTCGCAATTGTCCGAAAGCGTCGCGTCGGGAGACCAGAGTGCCAGCATGCCGACTGCGTAGGTGAAGCGGCTACCGTCCTCGATCAAACCCCGCGACTCGAGGTCCTCGGCGCGCGCGACATCGGCCGACAGGAAAACATCGAAAGGCGCGCCGTGGACGATCTGCGCGTGCAGTTTGCCAGTCGAGCCCTGAATGACCCGCACCTCGTGACCGGTGGTGTCTTCGAACTCCGCCGCCAGCACTCTCGCCGTCTCGGCAAAATTGCTGGCGACGGCCACCGTCACGGTTTCCGCCTGCACGGCCGCCGCGAGCGAGAGCAAAGCCAAAAGGAGCGCCCGCCGGATTCGGGACACCGATTTCCCCGTTACGATCAATCGAGGCAAGATAGCCGACGGGGCTGACACGGGGAAGCCCGACGCCGGGAATTTCGGGGCCTCGAGCAGGTCTGAACTACAACGGGGGGCCGGCGAATGACAAAACAGAGAATGGCCCGACGCGAGTTCCTCTCGTCGATCGGCACTTCCTTCGGTGGGACCGTCATGCTGCGCGTGATGGCCGCACTCGGCATTGGCACCAGCGTCAGCGCCTGCGGTTCGTCGTCGGCGTCGCCAGCCCCGAATCCGCCTGGCCCGCCGCCGCCCCCACCGCCGCCGACCATGCTGCAGTCGCCAAGACCCGGCGATTGGCCGGTGAACGTCGGCACCGGCCGGACGGTCGCGATACTCGGGGGTGGCATTGCGGGCATGACCGCGGCCCTCGAGATGTCCCGCCTGGGATACACCTGCACAATCCTCGAAGCGCAGCCGCAGGCCGGTGGAAGAAACAAGACGATCCGCTCCGGCGACGTCGCCCTGGAGACCGACTCGAGCCAGACCTGCCTGTTCGACGTCGATCCGGACCTGTACTTCAATGCCGGACCGTCGCGTATTCCGCACCACCACGAGTTTTTGCTCGGCTATTGCCGCGAATTCGGCATCGCGTTGGAGACCTTTACCAACGACAACCGGGCGGCGCTCTTGCACAGTTCGACGAGCTTTGGCGGCCAACCGCTGCCGGCGCGCCAGGTGATGACCGACACCCGCGGCAACATCGCGCGGCTGCTGGCCACCGCCGTCAATCAGAACGCGCTCGACGCGGAACTGAGCGCCACCGACAAGAACAACATCCTGCAGTTGCTGTCGTCATTCGGCGATCTCGACGGCAGCTTCGGCTACACCGGTTCAGAGCGCGCTGGATTCCCCGGGCAGGAGGATGTGGGCAGCCGGCGCCGCGGTGAACTGCTGACGCCGCTCGATCTCAGCCAGCTTATCGGAGAACTGCTGTTCCCGATCCGCACCGCGTTCACGCACGGTCTGGATCAGCAGCCGACGATGCTGCAGCCAGTCGGCGGGATGGACCGGATCGCCCGCGCCTTCGAAGCGCAGGTTCTCTCAAACCTCGTATTCGACGCGGAGGTCACTGAGATTCGGCGCCAGGCCGGCGGCGTGCGGATCGTCTACGACCGCCTCGGCGCGAGCAATACACTCGACACCGACTATGCCGTAATCGCTATCCCGGCAACGGTGCTTGCTTCGATTCCCAACGACTTCTCGACGGCACATCAGAACGAGATTGCCGGCTTCCAGTACACGTCCGCGGTTCGCGTGGCGTTCCAATCGCGCCGCTTCTGGGAGCAGGACCACAACATCTACGGCGGCATCTCCTGGACCGATCGCGACATCACGCAAATCTGGTACCCGAACCAGGGCTTCGGCTCGCAGAACGGCATCATGCTGGGTGCGTATGCCTTTGGCGGACCGGCTGGCGACACGTTCACCAATCTGACCCCGGCCGCGCGCATCAATGCGGTGACGCAGCAGGCCGCCGAGTTACATCCGGAGTTCCTGACCGAGGCAAGCCGGGGACTGAGCGTGGCGTGGCAAAAGGTGCCGTTCGCGCTTGGCGGCTGGGGAACGTCGACTCCGAATGTGCTGCTGACCGAGGACGACCGCTTCTTCTTCGCGGGCGAGCACCTGAGCATTCTGCAGGGCTGGCAGGAGGGCGCGATTCTCTCGGCGTACGCCGCGATCGATCAGGTCGTCACCCGCGACACACCGTAGCCCGCAAAAGAAAAGCCCCAGCCGCTTGGGGAGCGCGGCTGAGGCCGGTCTTTCCTTCCAGCCGTTCGGCCGGCTCTGTCTACGCGACGAACTGGGCCTCTTCGGTCGACCCGTCCATGGCCGTCGTCGAGGAGTGACCCGACATGATCGTGTTCTGCACGGCATCGAAGTAGCCGGCGCCGACGAAGGCCTGATGCTTGACGGCGCGGAAGCCGTACTGCTCGTCCGCGAACTCCTTCTGCTGCAGCTGCGAGTAAGCGTACATGCCGTCCTGCTTGTAGGCGCGGCTCAGGTTGAACATGCTCGAGTTCAGTGCATGCCAGCCGGCCAGCGTGATGAACTGGAACTTGTAACCCATCTTGCCGAGCTCCTCGCGGAACTTCTTCATCGTCTCGTCGTCGAGATTCGCTTTCCAGTTGAACGACGGCGAACAGTTATAGGCCAGCAGCTTGCCGGGGAACTCGGCGTGGATGGCCTCGGCGAAGCGGCGCGCCTGATCGAGGTCCGGCTTCGAGGTCTCGCACCAGATGAGGTCCGCGTAGGGCGCGTAGGCCAAACCGCGTGCAATCGCCTGGTCGAGTCCGGCGTTGGTGCGGAAGAAGCCTTCCGGCGTACGTTCGCCAGTGATGAACGGCCTGTCGCGTTCGTCAGAGTCGCTGGTGATGAGATTAGCGGCATCGGCATCGGTCCGCGCGATCAGGATCGTCGGCACGCCGCAGACGTCGGCGGCCAGCCGCGCGGCTGACAGCTTGGCGACGGCTTCCTGCGTCGGAACCAGGACTTTGCCACCCATGTGCCCGCATTTCTTGGCGGATGAAAGTTGGTCTTCGAAGTGCACGCCGGCAGCGCCTGCGCGGATCATGCCCTTCATCAACTCGAACGCGTTCAGATTGCCGCCGAATCCGGCTTCGGCATCGGCGATGATCGGCGGAAACCAGTCGATGCTCGTATCGCCGTTCAAAGAATGGATTTCGTCGGTGCGAATGAACGCGTTGTTGATGCGCTCCACCATCTTTGGCACCGAGTCGACCGGATACAGGCTCTGATCGGGATACATCTCGCCGGCGCTGTTACCGTCGCCCGCTACCTGCCACCCCGAGCAATAGATGGCCTTGAGGCCGGCCTGCACTTCCTGAATGGCCTGATTGCCGGTCAGTGCGCCCAGACCGCAGACCGGTGCTTCCTGATTGACCAGCCGCCAGAATTTTTCGG
This sequence comes from Woeseiaceae bacterium, assembly GCA_965232445.1. Lineage (GTDB taxonomy): Bacteria > Pseudomonadota > Gammaproteobacteria > Steroidobacterales > Woeseiaceae > UBA1847. The sequence continues at coordinate 531,269 of OZ246973.1, forward strand.
CACCGCGGCGCGCCAGCGTGTGTTCGATCTGCACGGTACCGCGCAGCCTGACGACCTCGTCCGCGCCGTAGTTGCGCTTGATGCCCTTCCAGCGCGGGCTCTCGGCCCATTCGGATTCGAGCTTCTGAATCTGTTCTTCCCGTGTCATAGCAACCTCCCCAAGTGGTCTTGTGTTTGCTTGACCAGCAGTCTACGATTATTTATTGCGAAATTTCACAGTAAAAATTTCACAATGTTAATTTCACAAATGAGGTTGGGCCGGTGACCGCGCAGGCCGGTGTCCGGCGCAAAGCGCACTTCCTCGGAACGAAGATCCGCTCGCTGAGGAAGCGACATAACCTGACGCTGGAAGATCTATCGGTGCGCTGTATTCAGATCGATGCCGAGGGCGCGCCGTCGGTGTCGTATCTGTCGATGATCGAGAACGGCAAGCGAGTACCGTCCGAACGGTTGGTCGCAATCGTCGCCGAAATATTCCAGAAGGACGTCGAGTGGTTTTTCGACGAGGCACTCGAGGAAGACGCCATCGATACGGCGCCGAACGCGGCCGTTGCCGGGATGCCGCTCGAACCGGGCTTTCTGTTTTCGGAATCGCTGCTGCAGCTTGCCATTCCCGAGTTGCTCTCGCAGACCGGCACGACAGGCCGGCAGTTCGCGCATCTCCTGATCCGGGCGCATCAGGAGACCCGCCATAACCGCTTTCCGGATCTCGAACGCGCGGCCGAGAAGATCGGCGGTAAGCAGTTTCCCCTCAGTGTCGAGGACGTCTTCGATATCGCGAAAAAGCTGGGTCTGAAGATCGAATGGTTCGACCGCGACCCGTTCAAGGATCGCAGACATCACAAGGACGCCAGCAAACCGCTGGAGACGTTGGTGCGGTCTTTCTACGAGGCACCCGACCGGGTCTTCATCAACCGGGCACTCAAGGAATCTCCAGCCCGGCTCAAGTTCGACCTCGGCAACCACATCGCGCACAAAGTCCTGCACGACGGCGACGGCGCGCGTGCGCCACAGGTGTCGGGCGGCCGCGCGAGCGGTCGCCGTCACGACACCGAATCGACGAGCATGGATGCCAAGGACATCTTGTATGCCTGGCGAGATTTCGAGTGCAGCTATTTTTCCGCGGCGTTGCTGGCACCGAAAACGCCTTTCCGGCAGTTCCTCGCGAAGCACGCCCATTCGATCGACGCGGGGCAGAATATCGACCTGACCCGAACGCTGGTCATGCGGCGCATGTCCAGCGTGTCGCCCTACCCTCACTGGCATTATTTCGACGCGTACCCGCCCGGGCACCTGCGCGCGGTCTACCGCGGCAACGGCATCCCGCTGCCGTGGGGCAACATGACGCTCGTCTCCGACCCGTGCCAACACTGGGCAGTCTTCCGAATGCTCGGTGAGCGAACGACCAAACCGTCAGCCCAAATCTCGGTGCTGCGGTCCGGCGACGACAAGCGCTTGTACTGCTGCGAGTCGATACGCAGCAGGGATGCCGCGGGCAATCCGCACGTGCTGTGCGTCGGCGTCGATCTCGCACCGGCGCTGCGCGCGCAGAACGTCGACGCGGAGGCCACGATCGACGCCATCGAGAAAAGCTGCAACGCAAGCGGCGGTTCGGGCCCGATCCCTGCGGAGGCGAAACGCCAACTGGACAGCATCAGCCGCATTTTGAACATCGGTTGGATCGCCGATGGCGCTGAGAAGGACGCCACGATCATCTGCCAGCGAAGTTCGTCCTGTCCGCGCGACAAGCACTGCCTCGGCCGGACGGCGCAGGGACTCGGCGAGCAGATCGAGGAGATACGCGAATCGCTTTAGGTTGCACGAGAGGGCGGCACAGGAATGCTCCATAGCCGAAGCCGCTGCGGGACCCTGGCCGACCACGAACAGGACGAGCGAAACACTCTACACTTGGGAGTAAGTTTCCCTGCAGAGCCGAATTAGGCGGAGGAGCGTAATGGCGAAACACCGGGTCTATTCAATGAGCTTTGCCAGCGTATACCCGCACTACGTCAACAAGGCCGAGAAGAAGGGCCGTACGAAGGCCGAAGTCGACAAGATCATTCGATGGCTGACGGGATACACGCAAAAGTCTCTGAACGCCCAGATCCGCAAGAAGACCGACTTCGAGACGTTCCTCGCCGAAGCACCAGAGCCGAACCCTTCGAGGATACTGATCAAGGGCGTCGTGTGCGGAGTCCGAGTCGAAGACGTCGAGGAAGAAACGATGCGGGAGATTCGCTATCTCGACAAGCTGATCGACGAACTGGCCAGAGGAAAGGCAATGGAGAAGATTCTGCGAAGCGAGTGAGCACCGCGGGATCGCGTCGCCGCACGCGAGAGCTTGTTGGAAGCCGCGCAGTAGATCACAAACCCCGATGACGACAGACATTCTTCGCCTTGGTCCGGACAACACCGAACTGCTGGAGCGGATCGCTCCCGAGGTCTTCGACTACTCGATTGACTCGGTGCAGTTGCAGGCCTTTCTCGACGACCCGCGACACGTGATGTTCCTGGCCGTGGCCGACGACACGACTGTCGGAATGGCATCGGCTGTCGAATACTTTCATCCCGACAAGCGGCCGCAGCTTTGGATCAACGAGGTCGGCGTGGCATCGACCCACCGCCGACAGGGAATCGGACGGCGACTTGTCGAAGCCCTGCTGGACGAAGCCAGACAGCGGGGCTGCGTATTCGCCTGGCTGGGAACGGACGTCGACAACGCAGCGGGCCAGGCCTGTTTCGGGTCGGTCGCAGGCGGGGAAGATCCGCAGAAGTTTTTCCTGTACGAATGGGATCTCGGGGACTCGCCGGACTCTGGTTAGAATTGCGCGGCATGTTCAATAACCAGTCCAATGGCCCACAGTCGGGACCCGCTGGTCGAACTCGAACGAGGAGCAAAGCGCCGGAAAGGTGCGGATTCGTCTGATGCCAAACACCTTGAACATCGATTTTCACCGCGGCGAACTAAGCGCTCCGGAACAGGCCATTGTTTCGGACGGATTCCGCGCCCACTCCGAGGAGGTGGCTGCTCCGGACTATTCGAAGGAGCGGGTCAAATGGCTCGGCGTCGACGATCAGGATCGAATCCAGGCGGTGCTTACAGCGGATATCTTTTGGGACTGGATCCACGTCGATGAGTTGTGGGTCAGCGCCGAACTGCGGGGCTCGGGTGTCGGCCGGGAACTGATGCACCGCGTCGAAGCACTCGCGCGAGACCGGGAGCTGCAGGGAATCTGGCTCTGGACGCAGAGTTGGCAGGCCGAAGGCTTCTATCAGCGGCTCGGCTACGAGGAATTCGCTCGCCTCGAGAACTTCCCGAAAGGTCACGCCAGAATCGGCTTTCGGAAGCGCCTCTCTTGAGGTGAAGCGAAGGTGCAGGTGCGGCAAGCGACAACGCTTCAGCGCCGGTTCTTTCTCTTTAGCCAGCCCTTGTCCCGTACGGCACTGACGTAGCTGTCGCTGACAGGCACGGACACACCGGACTCCAGGCTTAATTGCCAGCGCCGCGATCCCCTCTTCGCGGAGCGAACGGCGTGTCCCGCGACCCACCATGACCGGTGCACACGCAAACCCAGCTCCGACGGCATCTCTTCCACGGCGTCACCGAATCGGTAGTGAATCAGCTCAGTACCGTTCTCGGTGAAGATCCGCACGTAGTGTTCCTCGGCTTGCAGCGCAAGCACGTCATCGGCCTTCAGGCCTGAGGCGCGTTCGAGAAAAGCCGGCGGCGATACGGGGTGCTCCACGTCGACCGCGACCGGCCCGTCGGTCTTCCTGTCGATGAGCAGCCAGAGCAGCAGGTGAACCGGTAGGAAAATCGACACGATGGTGGCGTACTCGCCGAGGAACGCCAGCGTCGGTGAGAATGCCCAGAGCTCGTCGTCAACGAATTCGGGCTGAACCGGCAGATGCGGCTCGACCAGTATCTCGAGGAGCGCGAACGGCAACAGGCCGATCGCCGATACCAGGATCACCGGCTTCAGCCACGCGGGACTGGCCCAGCGATTGGACAAGAATCTCGAGACCAGCAGATCCGCCGACCACAGGCCCCCGGCAAGAACAACCAGCCTCACGCTCCAGTACAGGAGCTCCTGGCCGATCGTGGCGTCGACCAGCGGATCGTCGATCTGATTGATTGTGATGAACAAGAGAATCAGCGCGCCGAGCCGGAGGTTGCGCGGCGATGCCAGAATCGAGCCTCTTTGCGCGTGACGACTCACGGGGCGAATGTGACGACTGGCGAAGAATTTGCGCTATCCACGAAATCCCGGGTGTGACCGCTGTAGCCGCTCTTTAGCATTCCCGCCATTCGAGATCCCGGAGTTTGCAATGGATAGGCTACTCGCCCTGATCGTATTGATATCGCTGATAATTCTTGCCGGATGCGAAGAGGACGGAGCGTCCGGCGACACCCCTGCCGAGCCTTATACCAGCTTTTTCACACCCCTGCCGGACGCCGCCGTTTTCCCCGCGGAGAACCCATTGAGCGAGGCAAAACGGGCCTTGGGTGAGCTGCTGTTCTGGGATCCGATTCTCTCGGGGCGAATGAACGTCGCCTGCGCGAGTTGCCATCATCCGGACCACGGCTGGGCGGATGGGCGGCGCTTCTCGATCGGCGCCGACGGTACGGGCCTGGGCCCGCTCCGTAGCGGAACGCTGGAAACGGAATTCCATTCGCCGTCGATCCTGAACGTCGCCTACACCGGACTGCCGCAGACCCAGCCAGGTGCCGGTTTTGTCTCCGGCGGCTATTTCTGGGATCTGCGAGCCGGCACGCTGGAAGCTCAGGCACTCGAGCCGATCAAGAGCGCGGTCGAGATGCGCAGCAGCGATTTTCTGGAGGAAGAGATCATGCCGGAAATCATCGAGCGACTGTCGTTGATCCCCGAGTATCAGACCCTTTTCAGTCAGGCTTTCGCGGACCCCGACCCAATCACCGAGGAGAACATCGCGCAGGCCATCGCCACCTATCAGCGCACGCTGATTACTCAGCCGACGAGATTCGACCGCTTCCTGGATGGCGAGGAGACCGCACTGTCCGCCGCCGAAATCACCGGGCTGAACAAGTTCATCAACGGTGGCTGCACGGACTGCCACTCAGGACCCATGCTGGCCGACAACCTGATCGACGTCGACAAACCCATTCAGATCGACCGGCCCTCCGTACGCACGCCGTCACTTCGAAACGTCGAATTGACCGCGCCGTACATGCACGATGGCTCACGAGCGACGCTCGGCGATGCGATCGCGCTCTACGAAGGGCGAGACGACCTCGAAGTCACGCTCGAGGACGACGATTTCGGCGACATCGAACGCTTCCTGCAAACGCTGACCGACGACAGTTTCCCGCGGCAGGTGCCGGTTTCCGTGCCCAGCCAGCTGCCGGTCGGTGGAGACATCTTCTGAGACTCGAGCCACGAGCACCCCAAGGTTCTCGGGCAGACTTGTCTACTCCCCGATATCCTCGTTCCAGAGTTCGGGACGCTCGCGGATGAAGTCGCGCATCAGGTCGATGCATTCCTGACTCTCGGCGTGGTGTAGCGTTACGCCGCGCGACGCGACGTACTCTTCCGGTCCCTTGAAGGTTTCGTTCTCGCCGATGACAACGGTCGGGATCCCGTAGAGAAGGATCGCGCCGGAGCACATGTCGCACGGCGACAGAGTCGAGTAGAGCACCGCCCTGCGGTAGTCGCTTGCCGGGAGGCGGCCGGCGTTCTCCAGGCAGTCCATCTCCGCGTGCAGAACGGCACTGCCCTGCTGGACGCGGCGGTTGTGGCCTCGGCCGACAATCCTGCCGTCGATGACGAGTACCGAACCTATCGGAATGCCGCCCTCGGCGAGCCCGGCTCGCGCCTCGGCAATGGCCTCGGCCATGAACTTGCGGTGGCTGTCGTCGCTCATTCCGCCCTCTCTTCCCATGCATTCACGGCGGGCGTCACGACTTGATCGGCGTGCATGCCGCCGACGGTGACGAGGTCCGAACCGTAGGGCACGAGGCCGCGATGGTCCATCGTCGGATCGCCAGCAGTGTCGATGCTGTGCCATTCGTTTGTCTCGATGTCGAAGACGAAAGCGCCGGCTACCGGCTGCGACGGCTCGCCGTTGTAGCCGATGCCGTTGTAGTTGTAGGGGTTGTCGCTCCCACCGATGAAGACGATGCCGGAACCGAAGCCGCCTGCCGCCATGCGATAGCGCGCTGGGCCAGGATGCGGCGAGATTCGCTGCCAGTCGATACGACGTCCGTTCTCTGCGTCGATGATGCCGAGGAAGCACTGGTCCGTGGCCTCGAACTGCCGCCGTTCCAGTAGCTGCGGAGCAACAAGCACGCCGTCGCAATACACGATGCGGTTCCCCACAATCCCGCCGGCATGGCCGAAGACCGCCGGGCCCGGGGTTGGAGCCGCCTGAGCCCAACTGTCCGTTTCGGTGTCGTAGCGCTGAACGAGGTTCACATTGCCGTAGTCGTGCCAACCGCTGATCAGGTAGATGTACCGGTCCTGGTATACGACCGCGACGGCATCGTCGACCGGCACCGGCATCGGCGCGTGCTCGGTGAATTGCCCGCTGGAAGGTTCGAAGGAATGAGTCCACGGGGTGGAAACCTCGGAGCCGTCTTCCGCGACGGTGTAGCCGCCGAATACCCAGGCCTCCTCGCCGACCGTTACCGCGACCGCCGCCAACCGCCCGACCTCGCCTGGCACCGGCTCAGCCTCCGCCCACTCGGCACCGTCAAGAACGAACGTGCGGGCGTGTACGTCCGCGTGCGTCCGGCCCGGCCCAAGCCCGCTGAAGCTAATCAGATACTCGGTGCCGTCCGCGACGACGGCGGTTACCGCATTGTTGCTGACCGGTTCCGGCAGCGGCGGCAGATCGACTCGAACGAGTGCCGAGGCATGCGCAAGGTCACTGTCCTCCGTGGAGAAGGAAGTGCCTGATGCCGCGACAAGGACGAGAGCAATGGCGATGAATGTTCGCATCGGGGTCTCTCCGCTCACTCGGTCGGACAGTAGATGTCGTAGATGCTCTTGATGACCTTGCGAGCATCGCCCTCGGCGAGTCGGTAATACACCGTCTGCGATTCGCGGCGCGTCTCGACCAGGCCCTCCGCACGCATGCGCGCGAGATGCTGAGACAGAGCGGACTGCGACATTTGCAATGCCTCCGCGAGTTCGCCGACAGAGATCTCGCGTTCGGCAAGATGGCACAACACCATCAACCTGCCGGAATGCCCGAGCACCTTCATCAGGCTGCTCGCCCGCTCGGCGGCGGGACGCATTTTGTCGACGGAAACGCCTTTAATCACTGGCCAGTTCCTTTGCGCGCTTCGTCGCCGGCGGACAACGCGAGCGCATTCGGCGGGTAGTTGCTCTCTGCAATGACAGTCGCTACCCTATATTAGATATTTCGAATATACAAACTGCCGGCCAACGCAATGAACATACCCGAAGTACGCGCGTTCTTCGACGAAGCCACATTCACCGTCTCCTACGTCGTCGCCGACCCGAAGGAACGCCGCGCCGCCATTGTGGATTCGGTGCTCGATTTCGATCAGGCGTCGGGACGAACCCGTACCGATAGCGCGGACGAAATCCTCGAGTGGATCGACAACCGCGGCTTCGGCGTCGACTGGATCCTTGAAACCCATGTTCATGCAGACCATCTGAGTGCCGCGCCGTATCTTGCCGAGAGGACCGGGGGAAAGATCGGTATCGGCAAACGCGTCACGGACGTGCAGGCAACCTTCAAGACGATCTACAACGTCGACTGTGCGGTCGACGGCAGTCAATTCGACCGATTGTTCGAGGACGGCGACACGCTTTCGATCGGCGGTATCGAAGGGCGCGTGATGCACACGCCCGGGCACACCCCTGCCTGCATCGTGTACGCGATCGGCGATGCGGCGTTTGTCGGCGATACGATGTTCATGCCGGACTTCGGCACGGCTCGCACGGATTTTCCAGGCGGCTGCGCGGGTGAGTTGTACGATTCACTGCAGGCCATCCTGGCACTGCCGGACGACACCCGGCTATTCATGTGCCACGACTACAAAGCGCCCGGCCGCGACTTCTTTGCCTGGGAGACCACGGTTGCCGAGCAGAAGGAAAAGAACATCCACCTGGGCGGCGGCGTCGCTCGCGAGGCGTTCGTCGAGATGCGCCAGAAGCGCGATCAGCAGCTCGGCATGCCGAAACTCATCCTGCCGTCGATCCAGGTCAATATGTGCGCCGGGCATCTGCCGGACCCGGAACAGAACGGCGTGAGCTACTTGAAGCTCCCGATCGACGCAGTCTGACGCGATGCAGAGAATCTCGGAGAACTACACCGTGAGCCCGCAGATCGGCGTCGATGAGATCGCGTCGATCGCCGACGCCGGTTTCAAGGCGGTCGTCTGCAACCGCCCCGACCAAGAGGATCCGGGACAGCCGACGGCGGCTGAGATCGCGGCGGCCTGCGAGGAACACGGCCTCGCCTTTCATCATGTGCCGATCGTCGGCCCGGAACTCCCGCTGGACGCAATCGAAGCGATGCAGGAGGTGATAGCCGACACGGATGGGCCGGTCCTCGCCTACTGCCGTTCGGGTACGCGCTCCGCGGTAGTCTGGCAGTACGCTACCTCGAGCCCTTAGTCCGCAAGGCTGGCTCGGAAACGCCGCATCCCTCCGATCCAGCGGTCGTGATCCGTCGCGCGGCGTTCGCAGTAGGTCCTGACCTGAGGGTGTGACAGGATCAGGAAGCGACCTTCTCGCGCGCCATCGATCACGGCGTCGGCGACAGCCTCCGCTGGGAGGATGCCGTCGGCCTCGTTACCGCCAAATCCGCCGGTCGTGGCGCCCGAATCGTCCGGCATGCCGATCATGCGCGTCGCTACGGCCTGAGGGCACACCACCGACACCCGTATGCCGTCATCGCCGTGTGTGATCGCAAGCGATTCTGCGAACGCGACGGCTGCGTGCTTGGTCGCGGAATACGCGGCGTCGCCGATCTGGCTCAATAATCCCGCTGCGGACGCGACGTTGATCAGGTAACCGCCGCCGCGCTCGCGCATCCGCGGCACGAGCTCGCGCGCGGCGTAAACGTGGGCCATGACGTTGACCTGCCACGACGTCTCCCAGCGATCGTCGCAGGGGTTCATGCCGCCCTTTCGAGACGCGGCTTCGCCGTCGGCGTCACCGAACCCGACACCGGCGTTCGAGATGAACAGGTCGATTGCGCCGATCGAGTCCTCGACGTCACGGACGAACGCCCGCATGGCCGATTCGTCAGACACATCGAGCGCGCGGGCATGACCGCCGATCTCTTTGGCAACGGTCTCCGCGGCGTCCGCCTCTATGTCAGCGACAACCACGGTGACGCCTTCGCGCGCCAGTCGCCGGCAGAGTGCGCGGCCGATACCGTGTCCGCCGCCGGTGACGACCGCCACCCCGATGTCCTCGAATTTGTTCATAGTCGGTCCTTTAACGCGTAGTAGAGCATGCCCAATACCATCCCGGGGTAGCGAAGCAGCCTGCCACCCGGGAAGCGGCTTGCCGGCAGCGACGCCATGATATCGAAGCGTTCGGCCTGACCGCCGATTGCTTCCGATACGAGCTTACCGGCGAGGTTCGCGATCGAGATGCCGTGGCCGGAATACCCGTGAGCAAAATACACATTGGGCTCCAGGCGGCCGAGATGCGGCATGCGCTTCACTGTGATGCCGAGCGTGCCGCCCCAGGCATAGTCGATCGCCACGTCGTCGAGTTGCGGAAAGATCTGCAGCATCCTGGGACGGACGAGTCCCGCAATGTCACCGGGGCCGCCACGTCGGTACGTCACGCCACCGCCGAATAGCAGGCGCTCGTCATTGGTGAGCCGGAAATAGTTGACGACAAAGCGCGTATCGTGGACACCGAAGCGGCCGCCGATCAGCATCGCCGCGCGCTGCTCATTGAGCGGCTCCGTCGCAATCATGAAGTTGTCGATCGGCATGAGCGTGCCCGCCACACGGGGTTCGAGCGAGCGCAGGTAGCCGTTGCACGCGAGCACGACGAAGTTCGCCGACACCGAGCCTTCCTCGGTCGATACCGTCGAAGGCTCGGTACGTGAGTAGCGAAGCACCCGCGTACGCTCGTAGATTCGAACGCCCGCCTTCCGTGCCGCCGCTGCAAGACCGAGACAGTAGTTCAGCGGATGCAACGTCATCGCATCCGCGTCGTAGAGACCCTCGACGAAGTCCTCGGTGGCGACCATGCTCTGGACGCCTTCCTTGTCGAGCGCGTGGCACTCGGGGTACGCGTAGCGCTCGGCGAGCGCGTCAGCCAGTTCGTTCGCCCGGCCGCTATAGCTTTTCTTATGCACGCCGAGCAACTGACCCCGCTGCAGATCGCAGTCGATGCCGTGCTGTGCGATACGCGAGCGAATCTCCAGCTTGCCGAGCTCGGCGAGTTGCCAGAGTTCCTGCGAGCGCTCGAGCCCATACCGCTTTTCCGTCTCGAGCACGTCCTCGCGCTGGCCGCTGCCAACCGTCCCGCCGTTGCGGCCGGACGCACCGAATCCGACCCGCTCCGCTTCGAGGACGACGACGCTCATGCCGCGTTCAACGAGGTTCAGTGCAGCCGAGAGGCCGGTGTACCCCGCTCCGATCACGCAGACGTCCGCGCGCTCCGCACCGCGAAGGACCTCGGGATCGGCGTAGCCCTCGGCCGTTGCGGTGTACCAGCTTGATGGGTAACGATCGGGTGCTTCGGTTGCCGTCATATCGGTGCGTGCGGCCGAATCTTCGAGCCGTCAAAAAATCGGCTGAGGCGCAGCCCGCTGAGATCGACGTCCGGAGTGCCGCCGGTCAGCAGCTGCGCGGCGGCGCGACCGGCGCCCGGTCCTATGCCGAACCCGTGGCCGCTGAAACCCGTTGCGATATGGAAGCCCGGCAGTTCCTCCCAGGCATCGATGACCGGGATGATGTCCGGCAAGGACTCGATCATGCCGGCCCAGGTCTCGGCGAAAGGCTGTGCGGCGAGTGCAGGGAACAGTGCATTGACGTCTCTTCGAAGCTTGCGGACGATCGCTGCCGGCGGCGCCGGATCCAGTACGCGCGTTCGCTCGAACGGCGACTCGGCATCCAGCGCCCAGCGTTTCGGCTGCCGCAACTCGTCGAAGAAATCGCGTCCGAAGCGAAGCTTCATGATGCCGAAGTCATCGCGAAGTGCCGGCAGGTAGGTGAAGAAGTGCCGGAATGATGAGGGTGTAATCGAGTGTTCGAGAACCCCACCGGGCGCAACCGTGTAGCCGCCATCGTCGCGGCGCCGAATGCCGACATCGTCGTCGAACAGGTTACCGTTCAGAACGTCGCCGCCGGGCTCGGTACGCGCGACGACTGCCCTGACCTTGAGCTGCGGAAGTTCGAGCCCGAGCGAGCGGCAGAAGCGCGCCGCCCAGGCGCCGGCGGCGCAAAGAACGGTCGAGCACCGAATCGGCCCGTGCTCGGTGACGACGCCGGCCACGCGTCCGCCTTCCGTCTCGATGCCGCGCACCGCGCAGGCCGTGAGTATGTGCGCACCGGCGCGTTCCGCGGCGCGGGCGATCGCCGGAGCGGCTTTGTGCGGCTCCGCGCGGCCGTCATTGTCCGTGTACAGCGCGCCGTGCCACTTGATCGAGCTGCCATTGACGATTGCGTCGATCTCCTCACCCGACACGATGCGCGTGGATAGACCGTGCTCGCGCGCGATGTCGAGCCATGAAGCGAACCCGTCCAGCACTTTCTCCGTGCGCGCCGCGAACATACAGCCGCCTTCGGTAAAGCCGACGTCTTCGCCGATCTCCTCCGCCAGCGAACGCCAGATCTCGAGGCTCGACAACATCAACGGCAGTTCGCGCGGGTCGCGTCCCTGTGCACGCACCCAACCCCAGTTTCGGCCGGACTGCTCGCAGGCAACGTGCGCCTTCTCGCACAGCGCGACGCTCACGCCCTGCTTCGCGAGAAACCAGGCGGTCGACACGCCGACAATGCCGCCGCCGATGACGACGACATCCACGGCGTCGGGGATCGCCTCGGGCACGGTGAGCGGTTTTTGCCACGTCGCCGCGACCAGCGCGCTGCTGTTCGACTCGGACATACGGCGGATTGTCCGATGTGGGCTGATGCTTAATCAATACGCATCCACGCGCGCCGAGCTAGAATCATAGGTATCGGGGGAGACGGGGCTCGGCGACATGTCGGACAACAAGGAAACGAGCAAGCTGCTTCAACCGGAAATGCTGGTCGGTGCGTCTGCCGTCCTCATCGGCCTCTGCGCGCTGGCCGTCTCCCTGTACGAGACCCGCCTCATGCGCTCGGAGCAACGCGCCGCGGTACTTCCGATGCTGGAACTCAGCCGGTCCTACTACGCGACCGACTACGAAGAAGACGCTGACAGGTGGCGATTGTCGCTACAGGCGGAAAACGTCGGAATCGGACCGGCGCGGGTTCTCGACTTCCGCGTTCTCGTCGACAACCAGCCTCACGCGACCTGGGAAGATGCGATGCGCACCCTGCTCGGGCGCGATGCTCTGGTGATGTACGGCCAGTCGACGATCAACGGGCGCACGATACCGCCGGATCGGCTGGTTACGATGTTCGATCTGAGCAACACGGAACTCGCTCGCGAACTGGTCGATCAGTTCGACCGGCTGGATTTCGAAGCCTGTTTCTGCTCGGTTTTCGACGAATGCTGGGTGACGACCTACTCGGGATTCGGCGCGGCCGAACCGGTCGAAGCCTGCCTGCGGACCGACGAGTCCTTTGACGAGTGATCGCCGCTAGAAACGAAAGTTGAACCCAAGCGTTGCGTATCCGCCGCTTTCGTTTCGATCGCCTTCGAGATAGCGCGCCTCGAAGCGAATCGACGAGCGTTCGCCGGTGAAAAAATCCACTCCGCCGCCGATAAGGATGGCGCCGTCGCCGAAGATCGAACTTCCCCCGGTCGACACATTGGCATCGTAGATCGCACCGCCGAGCAGACCGTAGAACTCGGTCTGCCCGCCGGAGCCGAAAACAAACCGGGCGTGGAAGTCGATGCCATCGACTCGAACCTCGGTTTCGACGCCGCCAACGGTGTCTTCCGCGGTGCCGAGATCGAATACGGTAAACCCCAGCGCGATCGAGTTTTGCATCCGGTACTCGATCCCTGTCTTCCATGCGAACGCGCTGCCGCGAAACGTCTCGGTGTCGTCCTCGTCTCGAACGATGCCACCGCCGAGGCCGATATTGAGTGCCCAGCCAGAACGGTCGGACTCTTGAGCGTGAGCGGCACCTGCGAACAGAATCAGAGCGAGCGGAGCGAGCACGTAGCGAACGAGCTTCATGGAATCACCTCTCTTTGACGCCAGCGCTCAGTATAGGGATTGAGCTCAAAATTGTCCCGGCGGCGTCGCACCGCGCCGCGGCGGGAACCAGAAGGGCTTGTCGAGCACCTGCGCTTCGGCCATGTAGCGGTTCCAGTGCATCTCCCGCTGATAGTAGATTTCGACCCAGACGGTACTGCCGGGCTGGCCGTGCGGCATCTGCACGCTGCCGAGCGCAATGTTCTGCTTGCAGATCGGTGACCAGAGCGCCGAGGTAATGAAGCCGATTTCTCGCTTGTTGCGCTTGCTTCTGGCAAAGATGTAAGCGTTGTGAGCCGGCTTGTTGCCTTCGATGTCGAGCTTGACGAGCCGCCATTTCGACCCGTTGCGCATCTCATCGGCGAGTGCACGCCTGCCGTTGAAGTTCGGCTTCTTGAAATCAACCAGCCAGTTGAGTCCGAGCTCGAGTGGCGACCGCGAACGGCCGGTTCGTACCGTCTCATCGGCCGGCAGGAACTCATGAAACGCTGCAAGGAAGCCCGCCTCGATGCGGGCCATCTCCAGTGCATCGGTGCCGATCGCTCTGATTCCGAACTGCTCGCCCGCCTCGAACAGTGCGTCCCAAAGCGCCTCTGCGTGCTCAGGATCGATCCACAGTTCGTAGCCGAGATCGCCGGTGAAACCCGTTCGCGAGATCATCAGCTCGGTACCCTCGAAGTCGACGTGCACCAGGCCGAAAGGCTTCAACTCATCGAGGCCGTCGATACCCATCTGCTTTATTACGCTGTATGACGTCGGTCCCTGTACCGCGAGCGACGCGACTTCTTCGGTCTCGTGGCGCACATCGACGTCGAAACCGAGCGTCGCATCCATTAGCCAGGAGAAATGCCGTTCCTGCGAGCAGAGGCGGTACTCGCCTTCGCGCAGATGGAAGATCGTGCCGTCGTCGATCACCTGTCCGGCATCGTCGCACCAGACGGCGTACGCCACCCGGCCGGGCGCCACCTTGCGCATGTCGCGCGTGACCAGTCGATTGAGATAGTCGAGCGCGTCCGGACCGGTGATGCGGTACTTCGTCATCGGCGTCAGATCGAACACCGCGGTCGAATTCCGAATGGCGAAGTATTCGAGCTCCGCGCAATACAGCGAATCGGGTACCGTGTATCCCTTCCACTCGTGCCATTTGTTCAGCGTATCGAGCGCGGACAACTTCTCATAAAACGGCGACTGCAGCCGGCCCTGCAGAACCTCGACCCGGCCGGATTCGACGATGGTCATCGGGCTCTCTCCCGGTGCAGAATCTCACGCGCGGCGTTGCGGCCCGCCGCACCGCTCACGCCGCCTCCCGGGTGCGCGCCTGCACCGCATAGGTACAGGCCGTCGATCGGCAACCGGTACTGCGCCGCGCCGCCGACCGGCCGCGTAATCATGAACTGGTCGAAGGCAAGCTCGGCGTGATGCCAGTGACCGTCGGTGATCCGGTACTCCGATTCGATGTCGATTGGCGTCATCAGTTCGCCGGCAAGCACTCGATTGCCGATGCCGGGCAGATACTCTTCGAGCTTTGCGAATACCGTGTCCGCGAACGCCTTGCGGGACGATTCGTTCCAGCCGCCTTTCAGGTTATACGGGGCGTACTGGACGACGGCGGATAGCACATGCTTGCCCTCTGGTGCGAGCGAAGCATCGCGGATCGACGGCACGGTCAGTTCGATCACGGGCTCAGGCGATGCCTCGCCATACTTCGCAGGATTGAACGCTCGCTCGACGTAGTGTTCGCTGGGCGCGATGACGACCCGTTGCGAGAGATCGCCTTCGGACAAGCCCGGAATCTCCGGCAGTCCGTCCAGCGCCAGGTGCAGCTTTGCGGCATTTCCCTGCGCCCGGACGTTGGCAACCCGGCGGGCAAATCCGGTCTCGACATGCCGTGCGCCGAGCAGATCGAACACCGTACGCTTCAGATCGGCATTCGAGATGACGGTCATGCTCTCGAACAGCTCGCCGGCCTCGACGCCGATCACTCGACCGTTGCGCACCGCAATGCGATCGACGGGCATGTCCGTGAGGATTGTCGCCCCCGCCTCTCTTGCGGCATTCGCCAGCGCGTTCGTCACGCTGCCCATGCCGCCGCGCGGCAGCGAGACGCAGCCGTGGTCGCCGGCGAGCCTGTACAGGTACGTGAGCATCGTCGTCGGCGAGCGCGGCCCGAGGTGCGTTCCGAGTACGGCGTCGAAACTGATCGCTCCTTTGAGTACCGGATTCGTGAAGCGCTCATCGAGTTCGTCGTGGATGTTCATGCCGATCAGGCGCAGAAACTCGCGCATGTCATCACGTCCGAGCGTGCGCACGTCAAAACCGAGCCGGAGCAATGTCATGAAATCCCGGCGGCTCGAATTGCCCAGCCTGGGCGGCGTGCGATTCAGATAGCGGCGCAAGAGGTCGGAGTAGCGCCGCATCCGTTGCGAGAACTGGTCGTAGGCGTCCGCCTCGTGCGGCTCGGCCCCGTCGACCTTGTCGAACGCGATCCGTAGATGATTGCCGTCTTCGCCGAGCGCGACCGTTTGCAAACTGTCCCCGGCCAGATCGAGCTCGAGCTTCAGGTCTCGGATGACTTCAGGCTGCAGCTGATAGAGCAGGTGCGCGCATCCCGACACCGAGAATCCGTCCGCGAACTCGCGGGTCACGGCCGCACCGCCAACCCGGTTGGAAGCTTCGAGCACGAGAACCGCCTTGCCGGCGCGCGCCAGCAGTGCGGCGCACACGAGACCGTTGTGACCGGCACCGATGACGATGGCGTCGTAGCGGTCAGTCATCGCCGAAGTTCTCCGGGACGGTGTTCGGCCGCTTCAAATCCGCGAGGATCTCGCGAGCCGCATTGGCGCCCGGTGCCGCCATGACGCCGCCGCCCGGGTGCGTGCTGGAGCCACACATGTACAGGCCGTCGACTGGCGACCGGTACTGGGCGTAGCCCGGTATCGGCCGGTTGAAGAGCAGCTGATCCATCGTGAGCTCGCCGTGGAAAATGTTGCCTTCGGTAATACCGATCTGATCCTCGATGTCCTGCGGCGTGCGAATCTCCATGTGCAGGATCAGGTCTTTGAAATTCGGACTGTAGTTCGCGATCTGATCGATGACCGTCTGGCCGAATGCCTCGCGTTCTTCGTCGGTCCACCGACGACCATCGATTTGATGCGGACAGTACTGCACGAACACGCTCATGAAATGCTTGCCGGGCGGCGCCATCGTCGGATCGGTCAGCGTGGGGATGATCATGTCGAGATACGGATCCTTCGACCATGTTCCATCCTTCCAGTCGTCGTACGCGCGCTCCATGCGTTCCATCGAGTCGGTGAAATGCATGTCGCCGTGCAGCAGCGGACTGCCCGGTGGCAGCGCCGGAAACTCGGGAAGCCCGTCCAGCGCGATATTGAGCTTGCCGGACGAGCCGCGGATCTTGAACTGGCGCACCCGATTGCGAAACTCGCCAGGCAAGTCGCCGGAGTCCATGCAATCGAGAAACGTGCGTTTGACGTCCATGGCGGACACGACCAGCCGCGATCGAATCTCGTCACCGTTCTCGAGGCCGACACCCTGTGCCTTGCCATTCTCGACGATGATTCTGTCGACGCCGGCCTCGGTCTTCAGCTCACCCCCGGCGGCCGCGAATGCGCCGGCGATCGCCTTCGACACCGCGCCCATCCCGCCGCGCGCGAAGCCCCACGTGCCGATGTTGCCATCGACATCGCCCATCTTGTGGTGCAGGAGCACGTACGCCGTGCCTGGCGAGTGGATGCCGAGCGCTGTGCCGATGATGCCGCTGCCGGACATCGATGCTTTGATGACGTCGGTCTCGAAGTACTCGTTCAGGTAGTCGGCCACGCTCATGGTCCAGAACCGGATCGTCTCGTACATCCGGTCCTCGCCCATCTCGAGGAAGCGCCGACCGATATCCATGAGTCCGCGCAGATCGGACAAGCGGAATGACGTCGGATCGGGCGGAGTCTTCAATAGAAAATCGCGGATGAAGCGGCACTGGCGGAGGGTGTCAGCACCGTAGGTCTTGTACGCGTCCGCATCGCGGCGCGAGAAGCGAGCCATCTCCCGGTATTTCACTTCCGGATCGTGGTACGAGCCGAAGTAGTCGCCGTTCTCCATGAACGTAACCGAGCCGCCGAACGGCGTGACCTGCAGGCCATGGCGCTGCAACTCCAGCGCTCGATAGATTTCCGGGCGCAGCAGACTGCAGACGTAGGAGCAGTTCGAGTAGATCCAGTCCTTGTGCAACTCGCGGCTTACGGTCGCGCCGCCGATGTAGTCGTTTTTCTCGACGCAGACGACGTCGAGCCCGGCGCGAGCCAGGAATGCGGCCGTGGTAAGGCCGTTGTGGCCCGCCCCGATAACAACGACATCGCGGACCCGGCTCATGGCCTCTCGAGCTCGCCGAGCACCCAGAGCACCCAGTTTTGCTCTGCCTCTTCCATGCCGGCGAACGGGCCGGGTTCGTAGTAGCGCGAGGAGATACCTCGCGCGTTGTTGCGGATGATCTCGATATCCGCGTTGGTCGTCACGTCCCAGAGCCACGTCAGCTCGTCGACGTCGAAATCGCGATCCGCCTCAGCGTCACCGCGCACCAGCCAATAGATGCGGCAGTTCGAATTGCCGTGATCGACCGGCGTGAACACGTACGCAACGATATGGTCGCTGTACGCCAGCAGGAAAGAGAATCCGCCAAGTGAGAGGTCCGACGTGCCGCCGTCGTAGCCAGTGAACTCGCCGAGCAACGGCGCCACCGGTTTGCCCTCTCGGCTGCCCGTCTGGTAGCCGTCGAACAGCGCGTAGCGGCGGTAGCCGAAACCGATCTCACCCGGCGGTGCCGCCGTATCGATTCGGTCGATGAAATAGTCGTCGACACCGGACTCCGGCATCCGCTGGCGCATCGCTTTTTGAACACGAGGTCGCTTCTTCATGTCCAGCATCAGGGAGTGCATCGCCGAGTACTCCGGGTGCGCGGTCGCACAGTGATAGCACTCCTGATAATTCTCGATCGCGAGCTTCCAATTGGCTGGTATCGGGTAGTCGCGTACCGCGGCCACCCTAAGATCCTCGAAGCCGAACATCGCCATCGGCGCGGCAAGCTCCTCCTGGCAGCGTGCCAGCGAGGGCGGATTGTCGGTAAAGGCGATCAGGATCAGTCCGTGGACGATCCCGCAGGACACCGGCTTAAGTGAATAGTCCGCTTTGTCGATGCCGTCGGCCAGATCGCGGGCGGCGACGAGATCGCCTTGAGTATCGTAGGTCCAGCCGTGATAAGGACACGCGAAGCGGTGCGCGTTGCCGGCCGGTTCCAGGCAAACGAGCGACCCGCGGTGCCGGCAGACGTTCGCAAAAGCCCGGAGCTCGCCGTCCGCGCCACGAACGAGGATCGCCGACTCCCTGCCGACTGAAATCACTTTGAAGTCGCCCGCCTCTATGAACTCAGAGACATGTCCGGCGAGAATCCAGTTGCGATTGATGACGCGTTCGAGTTCGAGGTCATAAACCTCGGGATCGGTGTAGAAGCGCTGCTCTAACGAGAAGCCGTGCCGATAGTCTGCGATCAGTTCGTCGATCGTCCTCGAATCCGCATTCTTTACGGCAGCCATGCAGGGCGATTCCGAGCCTCGTCCGTAGGAGCGTGGAACGATATCACAGGCAATTGCGCGCGCCAGGTTGACGCTGGACTTCCAGCGTCGGTATACAGACCGTTCTGCCAAGAAGAAAAATGAGGGGCACGATCATGCGCCAAGGCATCCCCACCCTGTTCGCCCTGTTCCTTCTGTCCGCTACCGCGGCAAAGGCCGACGAACATCTCAAAGACCTGGTGATCGAATCGATAAACGAACAGTACGCCCAAATGACCCGCATGAGCGACGCGATCTGGGCGCACGCCGAGATCGCGCTCGAAGAAACCGAGTCCTCCGCCGTGCTGGCGGACTATGCCGAGTCGCAGGGCTTCGAGGTGACTCGCGGCGTTGCCGGCATGCCGACCGCATTCGTTGCCAGCTACGGCGAGGGGCGCCCGATCATTGGCGTCCTTGGTGAGTTCGATGCACTGCCGCGGCTTTCGCAATCGGCGACGGCCAGCCGGGACCCGGTTGTCGAAGGCGGGCCGGGGCACGGCTGCGGCCACAATCTGTTCGGCGTCGCATCACTCGCCGCTGCAACGGCTATCAAGGAACGCATCGAAGCCGGCGATGTCGAGGGCACGATACGCTTCTATGGCACGCCGGCCGAGGAAGCGGTTGGCGGCAAGACCTACATGGCGCGCGAGGGGCTGTTCGACGACGTCGACGCTGTCTTGTCCTGGCATCCATCGTTCGAAACGTGGATCGATCTCGCCGGCTCCCAGGCCATCGTCGAATACATGGTCGAATTCCGCGGCGAAGCCGCGCATGCCGCCTACGATCCATGGAACGGCCGCAGCGCACTGGACGGCCTCGAACTGTTCATGCACGCGATCAACCTGTGGCGCGAACACGTCCGGCCGACGGTGCGCATTCACTATGGCATCGTCGACGGCGGCGGTGTGCCGAACGTCGTCCCGGAATCCGCGAGTGCGTCAGTGTGGATTCGAGACAACAGCATGGACAGCGTGCTGGCCATGGCCGAACGACTGCAGACGATGGCGGACGGCGCCGCGGCTGCCGCAAACGTCGACGTGTCCGTGCGTCTGGTGGCGGGCAACTACAACCTGATCCAGAACCGGGAACTGGCGAAGCTCGTCGATGTCAATCTTCAGAGACTCGGGGCGATTCAATACACCGACGAAGAGCAGCAGTTCGCGCGCGAACTGCAGGCGTCGATGGGGGTTCCCGCGGAAGGCGTCGATGGGCGCAGCTGGCCGCTGGAACTCGACCAGACCGAAATCTTCGGGGGATCGACGGATACAGCGGACGTTAGCTGGATCCGGCCAACGCTGGAATTCGGGGTGGTGACGGCACCACGGGACATTCCGTGGCATTCATGGGGTGTCGTCGCGTCGAGCGGTATGTCGATCGGACACAAGGGCATGGATCAGGCCTCGAAGGCCATCGCCATGACGATGATCGACCTGTACACGACGCCAGAGCACGTCGAGGCAGTGCAGACCCAGTTCGAGCGCGACCTGGAGGGTCGCGAATGGGTGCCGCAGCTGCCGCCGGGACCGCCACCGATCCCGTAGACGCGTCCGGCGACATAATGGGGGGAACACAATGCAATCACTCATCTTTGCACTGCTGCTGCCGTTCGCGGCCGTCGAACTACCCGGCACCGCGGATCCCGCGGCCTGCGCGGAAGGACCGGTCTCGCAGTTCGGCCGCTATGTCGGCGACTGGAAGATCGAAGACGAGTCGTTCGCGCGCGACGGCTCCGGCTGGAGCGACGGTCAGGGCGCCCGCTGGGTGTTCACCTGCGTCGGCGACGGCACTGCCGTGCAGGACTTCTGGCTGCCGAACGGCGGTGGCTTCGGCACCAACCTGCGCACCTACAACCCGGACACCGGCAGTTGGGAAATTGTCTGGGCGGCAACGTCCCAGAGCGGCCTGATGCACATCGCCGCCACGCAACAGGACGACGGCAGTATCCTGATGGACATCGTCTCGCCGGAGCAGAACCCGCCGCGACGGATCATCTTCTTCCCGCCGGACGAGGACGGCTGGAACTGGGCCCAGCAGTGGTCGCTGGATGGGGGGGAGACGTGGTTTGATGTCTATCGCATCCGAGCAACTCGTTGGCCTGATTGACCCCGCCCGGGATCGTCCGGGTCAAATTCAATAGGGTTGCCGGTTGTTGTTGCACGGTTTGACGTCTATCGAATCCGAGCAACGCGTTGGCCTGATTGAGCCCGCCCGAGGGTCATGCCTGACGACTTCGAACGAGCGGTCAACGCACGGCTACTGGTGGCCGATTGCTTCCGATAGAGAAGCCCCGCACCAGCCCTTCGCTGCGGTTTCGAATACGTACTCGGCCTCGTCCGTTCCCGGCTCAAGGGCAATCTTCGGATTGTTCCCGAGCCTGGGTACGCAGTCAGCACATGGGTAGCGCGAGCCACATGCAGAGCGGTTGCTTTAGTCAGGCTCTCCAGAACGCAGCGCCTCGAGCAATCGTGCCGCGGTTTCCGGATTGGGCAGTTCGTCGCGCTCCACGACCGCGAATACGAAATTGTCGGCCATCGTTTCTTCGGGGTGGATGATGTAGTTGGTGTTGAAGCCGATCTTCTCGAAGAAACCGGTGACCTGCTGCACATCGAGCAGCTTAAGTTCGCCGGACTCCCGAACCGGTCTCCACCGCCGCTCGACTCTCTCGACCGCCATCAGGCGGAACTCCATCGACGCGAAGAAGCCCCCGCCGGAGTAGGGCGCCTTCGCAAAAATAATCGGCGTCACCGTGTACGGGGCGCCACCTGCCGCGACGTCGATGCAGAAGTCCATGTGGAACGCGTCAGGATTGGTCATCTTGAGCGGCAACAGCTCCTCGGGAAAGGGCACGTTCGGGCACGGATGAAAGCCGATGACCCGGTACAGTGGCTCGCGAATCGCCGGTTCGTGGCGGCTCATGATGTGAAACAACTCGTGCAGAAAGAGCTCCTCGAGCTCATTGTCCGGTATGCCGAGAAGCCGGTCGGGCAGGATGATCGCGTTCTCGCGCGTGTAGCCGGCATCTGACTGTTCGTTTCCGGTCGTTCGTATGATCAGCACCATTGGCGGAAGGCTGAGCTCGAGACCGAGCCGTTCGATGCGCGTGTCCGCGGACTCGATGACTCGACGAAGCGCGTCCATCTGCTCGGCAGTGAAAGCGCGGGCCTCGGCCGCCATGAACTCGAGGTAGGCGTCCTGGCCCGGATCGTTTACCTGGCGGCTGTGCGCCGATCGATCGAATGGGCTCAGAGCCTGAATCCAGGGATCGGCATCGGCCAGAAGCGCCGCGGCCTCCTCCGGCGACGCGAACCGGATCCGGGTATCCGAGTGAAAGAGAACCTCGGCCGGCTCAGTCTCGGCGGAAGCCGCTCCAACGAGGAACAGCAGGCTCGCTGTGGCCAATAGACACCATCTTATGCATTGACGCATCGCGTTCTCCGGTCAAATCGTTCGGTACGCTTGGTTTGTTTCAACTGATCAGCTCGCTGTATCTGCGCTGCCGCCGACAGTCAACCGAGCATCTCGTGGACGGCATTCCAACCCGACGGGCCCATTCCCGACGGCTTCGTCATGACGACAGCAAACTCCGCTGCGCCGGAATCGTACGGATTGCCGGCAACGTCAACGTACACCGCGCTGATCTCGAGTCCGGCCGCATTCGCCTCTTGTTCCAACGACTCCGGGGAGAAGTACTGCAGCCAGTTGTACACTTCGCGCCGTCGATTCCTTTCGACAATCGTGTACTTGTCCAGGCTCACTTTCTCGTTCTCGTACTTGTGGCTGGTCAGAAACCCGTAGTACGGCTCTGCGGACCAGAATCCGTCGAGCTGGTTCTTTTCACAGATCGACTGTTCCTTCCTGTCGGCAAATGCGCTCAAGGAATACACATCCAGGACTATGCGGCCGCCGTCGGCGAGAACTTCACGAAACGTGGCCAGCAATGAAGCGCGCTGTTCCGGCGACAGCGCACAGTAGTCACACATGATCATTGTGATGAGATCGAACCTGCCCTCCGGCCGGTACTCGAGATAGTCGGCTTCGATGTAGGAGATGTTCAGACCGGTTCGTGACGCGAATGCGCGTGCGTACTCGATGGATCGCGCGGAGAAGTCGACCCCCGAAACCTCGGCACCGAGCCGTGCGAATCTGGACGTATACAAGCCGGGACCGCACCCGAAGTCGATGACTCTGCTGCTTGGTTCCAGACCAAAGGCGCTCGCCATCCATGACACGGATTCGTCGACGAAGCTTGCCCGCCTGGATGACAGATCGACATCGTCATTCAGGTGGTAGGCCAGCATTTGCTCGGACGTGTGCTCGTCTGTCCAGAGGTCCTTCGCCGTGTAGACGGAGAATACAGCGGGCTTGCTGCCAGCCGATTCAAGAATGTCGAATAGAGAAACCGATTCCATGAGGCGGACGATAACAGAAGAAACACCGCGGCAATTCGCGGCATCGGCATGCGGTGTATGCCCGAGCTATCGTGACACGGTCGCCAGACCGTACGGATCGTTGCCGACGCCGGTCACCGTGGCAACGACTTGCCGCGTCTCGAGATCGATGACGTACACGTAGCCGGTCTCCTCGGAGAAAGGCTCCACACGGGGTCCACCGCTGATCAGCGCATATCTTCCATCCGGCGTAACCGTCGAGCCTTTCGGGTATGCCGGCCGACCGTCCTCGCGTGTCAATGGAACACGCGCGACCTCGGCATTCGGGTCGCCGGCGAGCGCGCGCTCGATGTTCACGACGGATACGTTGTCCGTCAGCAGATTCGGCACGATCACTTCCTCGCCGTCCGGCGTCACTGACACGATGAGCGGATAGCTTGGCTCGCCGGGATCGTCGGTGCCGACCCGGACACGGGCGACTTCGGCGTTCTCCGGATCGTTCGCGGCCCGGTCGACGTCGATGATCGATATCGTGTTGCCCACCCAGTCGTCCTTCTGGCTCCCGCCGCTCGCCACGACAATGTGGCGCTTGTCGGGCGTGGCCGTCATGCCCCAGGCCGCGCGCTGATTCGGAATTCGGGCAAGCTCGGCAAGGCGATCACCTTCCAGGGCGCGCGCGAGATCGATGACGGATACGTCGTTGGTCCCGCCGTTGGCGGTGAACAGGAATGCATCGCCTGTGCTGGAGACGCCCACGGTCAGGCCGTTCGGATCGGGGTAACAGCCCCAGCTTGAGTCGGGGGCGAGCACGGCCAGATTGCGGGGCGGGCCGTATGGAGAGACGTAGGGCACAGGATATTCGCACTCGAATCCCGGTGAGCCGAGCGCGAGCTCGACCGTTCCGCGCAGACTGCCGGTTCGAGAGTCCACGAAAGTCACGCGATTCCCGCCGTCTTCGGTCAGATGGTTCTCGGCGTTTGCGATGACGATCATGTCCTCCACGAGTGCGACTCCGATGGCGCCGAAGCCGCCGGAGTCCAGGAGTCGTTGCAGTGCATTGGACGTTCTGTCGTTGCGCGGCTCGAGCACCGCATCCACGTCGAGTACGGCAATCTGCCCGCGACCGCCGTGTTGCCGGAACTCCGCATTGTCGATGCTGCCGTGATGATTCACGACGTATACGGTTGCGTCGTCGTCGCCGACGACGAGATTGGCGGGATCGCCAAGTGGCCGCCCATCGAGCCGGTCCAGCGCTACCTTACTGCGGCTGACTATCGCGTTTGCCGTAAGGTCGTTGTCCGGGGCGAGCGCGTCGTCGAGCGAAATCGCATACAGAAAAGGAAGCCGCCGGCCCGCCGCCAAAATATACGTCTGCTCAGACTCTGCGGCCGTCGCGTCATCGTCTGCCGCCGGCACATCGGCTGACGTAGCGAGAAGGAAGGCTATCGACGCCAACCACAAGCCGCCCGACGAAAGCCCTGATGTCATTGCGTACGCTCCTTCGAATCGCGTCGGGTAATTTGCTCCCGGGCTCCCGCAGGCTACCAGAATTGATTGCCCGCAAGCGGGGCGGCAGTCGCTCGCGCGGTCCGGCCGAGACCGGCCTGCCGCGCCTGTGAAGCCCCACTCCCGGAGCGGCAACTACCTATTCAAATGACGCCTTTATGGCCGTAATTTCAATCATGTAGGTTGCGAAAGAGGTGGTGGACGTGAACACGGATTCCGGCAAATCCCGCCTGGTCGAGATCGATACAGACACGCCCATTTGGGATCGATTCTTTACCGTCGCACCGCTCGTGCTAATCGGCACGAAGGACGAGGACGGGTCGACCGACCTTGCGCCCAAACACATGGTCACGCCGCTCGGGTGGCAAAACTATTTCGGCTTCGTCTGCGCACCAACTCACTCGACGTGCAGCAATATCCTGCGCACTGGCGAGTTCACCGTTAGCTACCCGAAGCCCTCGCAGGTCCTGTTCACCAGCCTTGCCGCATCGGCGCGACAGGATGACGGCCTTAAACCCGTGCTCGATTATTTCACGACGTTTCCCGCCAGCAAGGTCGACGGTGTTTTCATCGACGACGCGTATCTGTATTTCGAATGCCGGCTTCACAAGACCTACGACGACTTCGGGCCGAATTGCCTGATCACCGGCGAGATCGTCGCTGCCTGCGCTGAGCCCGGCTTCGTCCGATCCAGCGAGTTCGACGACCAGCAGCTCGTGCACGAATCGCCGATGCTGGTTTACCTGTCGCCCAGACGCTTTGCCGAGGTGGGCCGCTCCAATTCCTTCCCGTTCCCGGCCGACATGAAGAAGTGAGTAGCGATGGCTGCCATTGCGGAACGGGTGCTGGAGCGCGCGATGGCGCAGCGCGTGGCGCTGACGGACCTCGTCCGGAGACTGGTCGAGGCTGAGTCGCCATCCACTGAACCCTGGGCGCATGTGACAGCCCGGCGCATCCTTGAGAGCGCGCTGCAGGAGGTGGGCTACCGGGTCCGCGACCTCGGGTTCGTGGGTGAGCATCGGCACGTTTATGCGCGCCCCGCCAAACGACGCCGGGGCAAAGGAATCCAACTCATCGCCGGCCACTACGACACGGTCTGGCCGATCGGCACGCTGGCAAGGCGTCCGTTTCGGGTGAACGGCAATACGATGCACGGACCGGGTGTCTTCGACATGAAGGGCGGCCTGGCGCAGCTCGTGCTCGCGCTCGGAATTCTCGACGAACTCGGTCTGGAGCCGGCGTTAACGCCGGTGATCTTCGTCAACTCCGACGAGGAGATTGGCAGCCGGACGTCCACCCAGTACGTCCGCCGGCTGGCGCAGTGCGCACAGCGAGCGTTCGTGCTCGAACCGTCGTTGGGGGAACTCGGTCGTATCAAGACCAGCCGCAAGGGCATCGGCCGCTTCACGGTGACCGTGTTCGGCAAGGCGGCGCACGCGGGACTCGACCCGGAGGGCGGCGCAAGCGCGATTCTCGAGCTCTCGCACGTCATTCAAAGCCTGTTCGCGCTGAACGATCCGGAACGCGGCATCACTGTGAACGTCGGTACGATTGACGGCGGCATCCACGCCAACGTCATTGCGCCGCACAGCGAAGCCGTTGCGGACGTGCGCGTGCCGACGGTCGCCGATGGCGACTACATCCACGATGCGATCCATTCGCTGGAGCCTGCGACGCCGGGCGTCCGGCTGCACGTCGAAGGCGCAATCGGCCGTCCCGCGATGGAGACCACGCCGCGCAATCAGCAGCTCTGGCGGCAAGCGCAGGAGATTGCCAGCGGGCTTGGCATTGACCTCGAGGATGCGCAGGCCGGTGGCGGCTCCGATGGCAACACGACGAGCCAATACACCGCCACACTGGACGGCCTCGGTCCGGTCGGTGATGGCGCACACGCCGAACACGAGCATCTCTACATCGACGAGACCCTGGAACGCGTCGCGCTACTCGCGATGCTGCTGATTTCCGAACCAGCCGGGTGCTCGGCATGAAAGTCTTCGGTTCGGTCGCTCGGATATCGGATCTCATTCGCGTCCCTTACGCCATCGAGGGATTACCCAAGGGCGAGTGGGCCACGGGCGACTACGTCGAATGCCGAATCTGCGGCGAACCCAGCGAGCTGTACCGTATCGAAGACACCCTAGGCGACATGCTGCCGGTGTCTCCCGGGGATACGATCGTCGGCGCGCTCGGCGAACGAGAAGCCACGCTGGAGGGCGTTGGCAGCTGGCGCGCGGTCGACGACGGGCGCATGGATGCGATGACCAACGCGGGTCTGGTCGGGCGATTCACGTCGCTATCGCAATCGCTTATTGGCAAGACCGTCGATCTGGAATACCGCGGTCACGCGATGCGGCATGGCAGCAAAGTCCGCATGCAGGACTTCGCGATGCAGGCAATCGAGCGAGAGTACAAAACGCCGACGATACTGCTGTTCGGCACGTCCATGTCCGCCGGCAAGACCACGGCGGGCAAACTCGCCTGCAGAGTGCTTGCCGACAAAGGATTAACCGTTATCGGCGCGAAACTCACGGGAGCCGGCCGTTACCGCGACATCCTTGCGTTCAAAGCAGCCGGCGCAGCCGCCGTGTACGACTTTGTCGATGTCGGCTTGCCGTCAACGGTTGTAACCGAGGACGAGTTCCGTTCGGCAGTGCGTCCGCTGCTGTCGCATATCCAATCGCTGGGTGCCGACGTCGTGGTTGTCGAGGCAGGCGCGTCGCCACTCGAACCCTACAACGGTGCCGCCGCAATCGACGAGCTCAATGACAGTATCTTCTGCTCCATCCTCTGTGCGTCCGACCCGTATTCCGTTGTCGGCGTACAGAAAGCCTTTGGCCTGGACCCCGACCTGGTGTCCGGACCGGCGACCAACACGTCCGCGGGGATCGCGCTCGTCCGGCAATTGACCGGCGTACCGGGAATCAATGTATTGAATCCCGACTCGGTGCAGGAATTCAGCAACTTCCTGCTCGAGAAGCTTAGCTGAGCCTGCTCAGCGGCTGGCCGTCTCGGCGACGGGCGCTGCGACTTCTACCATCACCTCGTTGCGGCGCATGAAAAAGGGCGTCATCGGGCCGTCGTAGCGTGCGAACACGGGGCTCCCGAGGATATGCATGTCCCGGTCTCGAACGATTGCGAGCAGTTCCGACTCGTGGCGCTCGTAGTTGCCATCGGTCCATCTGCCGGTGAAGCTGCGCACGACCATTGTCCGGGCCGCAACCTCGCGGATTCGAATACGTTCGTCGATCGGCGTCGGCAGCGTGTCCATCGTGTACTGCCGTTCCATGACGAAACCGTAGACATAGGAGCCATCTCCATTGTCGACTGTCTCTACCGGCGCGGTCATGTTCATACGCTCGGCCGTCGCGCGCGACTCGACCGGTGCCGTCATGTTCATCTTCGCGCTCGAACGGTTCTCACCGAAGATGTAGCCAGCGAGTATCCGGAACGCGCTGTTACCGCTCTGGCGTAGCGACCCATCGACCGTCACTTCCGCGACGATGTACGGCTCGTACTGCCTGATCTCGTAGTTCTCGCCGGACTCGACGACCGTGTACTGCGGTTCTTCGATAGCCATGGCGGCTCCGGAGATCAGGAAAAGCAGGAATCCGGCAATTCTCTTCACAACGAATGTCCCGAGCTTGAGGAATGGGCACGTCCCTGTGCCGCGTGTTGGGTTCTTCGGCGCCTGCGGCGCCGCTGTGGGATGGACAGTAACAACGGCCTGTCCGGATTCGGTGTCAGGGGTGTGTGAATTTGTTTCCGGACGTATCGTCCGGCGGGCGTCAGCTCGACAGATAGCTGAGCGAGGCCTCGTCGAAAGCGCGCGGCTCGCGGCCGATCAGACCGCGGAGCGGCTCCGGGGCGCAATCGTTGCCGAGCTCGAGCATCGTCAGTTGATCGCGGGTCACCGGAAAAAACGACAGCCAGTCGAATAGTGTGGCACCGATCCGCATCAGGCCGGTCGGCATTGGCAGCATGAACTTGCGGCGGCCGGCCGCGGCAGATACGCGGCGGATCATGTCATTCCAGGAGATGGCTTCCGGCCCGCCGAGTTCATAGGTCTGAGCGATCGTTGCCGGGTCTTTCAGCGCGGCGACAAATGCGGCGGCCACGTCCTCGACATGCACGGGCGACATCAGGATCACGCCACGCGACGGTCGAAGTCCCGTGTGAAAACCGACAGCCGGTATTGGCGGCCGGACCATGTCGCGGTAGAGCTGGGTCGCGAACTCCATCTTGCCGCGCGGGTTGCCGAAGATGACCGACGGGCGAAGGACCGTGACGTCGAAGCCCGCGTCGGCAACGTAGCGCTCGGCGTCGTGCTTCGTTGTCTGGTACGGCGTCTGCCGTGCCTCGACCCCGTTGGCGCTCATGAGCACGAATCGCGAGACTCCCAAATCACGCGCGGCGTCCGCGACGCGAACGACGCCCTCGTACTGCGTGGCTTCGAAGGTGATCCCTTGCTTCGGAAACGCGCGAAGAATGCCGATCAGATAGACCACCGCGTCGCAGTCGCGGAGCGTCTCGCGAATCGCCGCCTCGTCGTCGATCGAGCCGCGCACAAGGTGAGGTTCCGCGTCACCGCTGTCGTACTCGCCGGCCCGAACCAGGAGCGACGTTGAATATCCGG
Organism: Woeseiaceae bacterium; assembly: GCA_965232445.1. Taxonomy (GTDB): domain Bacteria; phylum Pseudomonadota; class Gammaproteobacteria; order Steroidobacterales; family Woeseiaceae; genus UBA1847. The sequence goes on from OZ246973.1 coordinate 560,752, forward strand.
CTGCGTGCAGCGCGTCGACAATGTAGCTGCCGACGAAACCTGTACCGCCGAATACCGCGACTCTCATGCTCAATTCTCAGCCGTCGATGCGAAAATGGAACTGCCGCAATGTCGAATCATGGTCGTCATAGTCGGCCTCCAGGGCCTGGCCGGTGGCACACCGCCGAGTCAAGCAGGTCACAGGTGCCGGCCGCCGGATAACAAGCGCGGGCAGTTGACGAGCCTCGCCATACTATACAAACTCCGGGCCTTCCGTAGTCAGCAGCCAGCGACGACCCACAATGAAACAGCTCCGGCAATGCTTAAGCCGGTTCGCCACGGGCGTTACGGTCGTCACCTGTTCGGACGCGGCTGGAAATCCTTACGGCATCACCGCCAACAGCTTCAGCTCCGTCTCGCTCGAGCCCCCGCTCGTACTTTGGAACATTGCGAAGATATCGAACTCGTTGCAGGCGTATCTCGACGCGAAGGAGTTTGCGATCCACGTGCTGACGGCCGACCAGGAATCGATCGCGCAGCACTTCGCTCAGACCGACCATTCCCGTTTCGAGGGCATCGACTACTCGTTTTCGGACGACGGGGTGCCGATCCTGCCTAACGTCCTCGCTCGCTTCGACTGCCGGACAGAGAACATTCTCGAAGGCGGCGATCATCACATCATCATCGGTGAGGTCGTCAACCTCACGTTCGACGATAGCGATCCGCTGCTGTTCTACGGCAGCGAGTATCGCAGGGTGAAGTAACCGGGATAGCCCTTGGCATTCAACTCCCTTACGTTTCTCATCTTCTTCGCAGTCGTCCTCGCACTGCACTCCCTGCCCCTTCAGTGGCACGTCAAGAAAACCAATCTCCTGCTCGCGAGCTACATCTTCTACGCGGCGTGGAATCCGCCGTTCGTAATCCTGTTGTGGATCTCGACCATGACGGATTGGTTTGCGGCGAAGCGCATGACGGTATCGGAAGGCGGCAAGCGGCGATTGTGGCTGCTGCTTTCCATCGTCGTGAATCTGGGGTTGCTCGGTTACTTCAAGTACGGCGCATTCCTGGAGGAGAACTTCGCGCGCTTGCTGGGCCTGGCGGGCATCGATTACGCCGTATCCGCCAGCAACATCATCCTGCCGCTGGGCATTAGCTTCTACACCTTCCAGTCGATGTCCTACAGCATCGACGTGTACCGGCGGAACATAAAGCCTGCCGACTCGATGCTCGATTTCGCGCTGTACGTATCGTTCTTCCCGCAGCTCGTAGCCGGCCCGATTCTCCGCGCCGGCTACTTCATGACGCAGCTCCTGGAGGACAACAAGGACCGCGTCGCCGACTTCGGCTGGGGGTTCGCGCTGATCGTCGTCGGCCTGTTCGAGAAGGTCGTGCTCGCGGACGGGCTGCTGGCGCCGGTCGTCGAGGACGTCTATGGCGCCGCCGCGGATGCGAATACCGTGGACGCGTGGATTGGAACGCTGGCATTCGCCGGCCAGATATTCTTCGACTTCAACGGCTACTCGGTCATCGCGGTTGGACTTGCCCGCTGCCTGGGCTTCCGCGTGCCATGGAACTTCCTGTCCCCATACGCGGCGATAGGCTTCTCAGACTTCTGGCGGCGCTGGCATGTGACGCTGTCGGCCTGGCTCCGCGACTATCTGTACATCTCGCTGGGTGGCAATCGGACCGGCCGCGTCCGCACCTATATGAATCTCGCGATCACGATGCTGCTCGGCGGCCTGTGGCATGGCGCGTCGTGGCTGTTCGTGGTCTGGGGCGGTCTGCATGGCCTGCTGCTGGTGCTCGAGCGGCTCGCGCGCCGGTTGTTCGGCGGCGTCGCATTCTTCAAGACCGGCTTCGCCCGCGTGCTGCTCGGCCTGCTGACCTTTGCGCTGGTGTGCCTGACCTGGGTCTTCTTCCGTGCCGAAAGCATGGATGCGGCGATCGGGCTGCTCGGCGTGATGCTGGTACCGGTTGCGGGACTGGCCGTCGTCGATCTGAGCCAGGTCATCACCGTGCTCGGCGTCATCGGCGCCCTGCTAGGCACCCACTGGTTCATGCGCAAGCGTGAATTCGGCTCTATGTTGAAGAGCCTGCCGTGGCCGGCGATCGGCATGATCCTGGCGGCCATGCTGATCGCCATCCTGCTTTCTCCTGGAGAGGAACGTGACTTCATCTACTTCGAGTTCTGAGTCGCCTCCCTGGGGCTTCGTCTGGGCCCTGGCACTCGTCGTAACGCTCGTTGTCGTCGGCAGCTGGGAACTGCTGTTGCGCGGCGCGGGTCTCGGCCCCGAGTATCAGGACAATCGCTCGCTTTGGTCCGCCAACCGGCATCAGCTGAACTCGCTGGACGAGAATGCCGTCGCGATCCTCGGCGCATCCCGCGCGCAGCGCGGTATCGACGTCGAGACGCTGAGCGAGCAGCTCGGCCGCCCGGTCGTGCAACTTTCGGTCGAAGGCACCTCGGCGCTGGCATCGCTTGAGAATTTGGCTGTCGACCCGCGCTTTCGCGGCACGATCCTGTACTCGATCGCACCGGCATTCACCTTCAATCGCCTGCAGCCGCGTGTCGACAATGGCCGCCAGCGCGAATGGCTGGAGTACTACCTCAGCCAGCAGCGCTCGGAAATGATAGAGCAGTCAATGAGACTCTGGCTTCAGGGGCGGCTGGCCTTCCTGTCGGGCGACGCGAGGCTGACCCGCGTTATTCCGGCGCTGATCGCGGACGGTGAGTTTCCTGGACGAGACCAGAAGACGACCCTCGCGGACCGCGTGGTGCTAATGGACTACGCGAAGATGCCGGGCGAGGCGAGCGAGATCGGGATAATACAGCTTTATCTCGAGCACTCAGAACCGTACGAACGCGACGAATGGATCGCGACACTGAACTATGTTCACGTGCTCGTCGAGCAACTCCGCAGCAAGGGCTCGAATATCGTCTTCATCCGCCTCCCGTCCGGCGAACAAGTCGGCGCGCTGGAAGCCGTGATGTTTCCCCGCGATCGCTACTGGGGCAGCATGGAAGCTTCGCTCAATGCCGGCTTCGTCCACGCTGACGACTATCCGGCCATGCAGAGATTCGTCAGCGTCGACGGCTCGCACATCGCATCGGAGCAGATCGAAGAGTTCACGGAACTCCTGGCGGACGCGATTCGAGAAGAGTTGGCGACGGCGGAATAGCCGGAAGAGACCGGCAGCACGTTTGCTTCCCCTGTAGGAGCCCGCCATGCGGGCGATCAGCGGTGGGCAGCGAACTGGCGCCGGTCCGCATCGCGGAATGCCGGTTCCTGGACCGGTCGAAGTACCACGAGTGGGATCGCCCGCAAGGCGGGCTCCAACAACGCCCTATGCTTCGGCGCCCGACAGTGCGGCCCGGTCGCGGTAGATCAGCCACCCTGCTCCGCCGACCAGCCCGAAGAACAGGACGAGGAGCAGCCAGCCGGTCGTCGTTCGCGCGTCGGCTTCGGATTCCATTTCCTCGAGGCCGCTCCAATCGCTCTGGAAACCGGCTGCACGCATCATCTGCAGGCCTTCCATCACGTCCGGCCGGATTCTGATGACGAAGCCCGACTCCGCCCGCCGGTCTTGCATGTAGACGTACCGGTCGCCACGCAGGGATGCCATTTCAGCCGCGCTCGCGTGCCATGCCGCGAAGCTCCAGCGATTTGCGACAGCCTCGTAACCAGCGGCCCCGGCTGGGATCGCCGCGGCCAGCATCAGTGCCGGCAACAGGCCGACAAAAAAGGTAGGCCGCTTGAAGCGAAACACCAGGTAACTGCCAATGGCGGCCAGCAAGCCGAGAAACAGATACTTCTCGGCCGTGTGGGTCGGGTCCCAGGACAACGATATGTCCGACGCGTAGGCAGGAAGTTCGATCGGATTGACGAGGAAGGCGACGATTAATGCAGCAAGAAGTAGTGCCACGGCAAACAGACCGAGCAGGCCTGTCAGCGGCAAACGCGGAGTCATACGGATCATTGTCAGCAAGAGCCTCCCAAGGTTCAGGATGTCAGCACGTCGTCGCCAACTGGCGCGTAGCGAGAACCACGCCAACGTGCCCGAGACAGCGATCGCCAGCGTTACCTTGACGATCCTCGACCAGTCGCCGGCGGATACCCAGTCTGCGATCCGCGTGAGGCTGACCGCAAGGCCCGACAGCGCGTAGACGGTGCAGAAAGCACCGATCAGCAGCAGCAAGATACCGACGATGGAGCGCATGACCATACCTGTCTGACGAACCGCGACCGGAATTGTCAGCGCGATTCACGTTAGGAGAGTCTAGTTCAGATTGCGGCACGTGCGACGGTCGGCACAAAGTCGAGACGACGTCATGGGCTCTCGGACGCTTCCGTTGGCCGGGCAAGCGGATACGACGAGAACTTCACGTCCCTGCACTCGATCAACCATCGGCCATGGTCCAACACAGACGCCCACTCGATCTCATGAACAACTCGGTGGTCGTCGCCAAGCCGGAACTCGTCGTATCGCCAATTGTAGTGTCCACCCGATCGGTCGAGGTCGTAGCCGTCCAGCGAGTATCGGACCACGTCGACATACGTCAACGTGAGAACCTTGTCGTGATAGGCACCCAGCAGCTCAGATTGGATGCTTACCCTGCGCTCCTCTCCGCGATCCCCGCTCCCGTCTTCTCGGATAGACACAGAGCGCAGCCACGCGTCGTGAGGACACAGGTGGTCCTTCGGGTCATACCACCACGTGGATGTCGCAATTTCGAATGCGGCTTCTGGGAACCTGTCGCCGACCGACATCAGGTATTTCCGGTAGCGCCTGAACGCGAGTACTACGTCGTCGGTCCGGTCGCCGCCGAGAATGTACACCTGAGTTAGTCCTTGCCTTGCAAGTAGATATCCCACCAGATCAGCAGGTCCAACCTGCTAAGCTCACCCATAATGTCGGCGTCCAGGCTCGGTCCGCCCTGCCCGTCGAAGACCCAGAAGTTCGCGACATCGATATCACACCCGAGGTCACGGAGCTCTGACAGTGCACGAGCCCGATCTTTGAGTCGGTCAACGACAGCTGCAACATGAGCAACGGTATCCGTCGAATCGACGACGTCCCGTGAGCACCAGGCCCAGAAGTAGTGTTCTCTCCGGCCTGAGTATCGTGAATTCTCGTCGCGTGGTCTGATTTGAGTCGCCTTTAGTCCGAGAATCTCACTGATCGTGTCCGGGTGGAGGTCTGCCGAGAAGATCCTCAGCGTTGCGTATGTTTCTGTGCAGGACAAGAACGCAATTCCTCAAAAGCGTACGAGCCGTCCAGGGCGCGCAGCCGTGATCGCGTCCGACGAAACCACCTGCTCACCGGCAACCAGCGTCGCGACAAATCCGTTCGCGCTCTGCAGTAGCCGCTGCCCGCCTGCCGGCAAGTCCTGCACCATGTGCGGTGCGTTCAGCGACAGATTGGCGTGATCGATGACGTTGATGTCGGCGCGTTGACCCACGGCCAGCCGGCCGCGGTCCTCGAGCCCCAGATAGTCGGCCGCGTCCGCGGTCAGCATTTGCACGGCGCGCTGCAGCGGTATCCGGTCGCGATCACGATCGCGCGTCCAGTGCGTCAGCAGGTAGGCGGGGAAGCTCGCGTCGCAGATCGTGCCGACGTGGGCACCGCCGTCCGACAGGCCGAGCAGCGCATTCGGATGCGTCATCATCGTGTGGACGTTGTCGTAGCTGAATTCGGTGTAGTTGTAGATCGGGAAATAGATCAGCTGGCGGCCATCGAGCTCGAGGCAGACGTCATAGAGCTTGTCCATGATCGGCACGCCGTCGCGCATGGCCTCGGCACCGAGCGAGCGCTCCTTGCCCTGTTCGTAGTCTGGGTTTTCGCCGAGCCGGAACAGCTTGAAGGCGATCGTGTCGATCTCCTGGATGACGCGATCGACGATGGGCGGCACTGAGGAGCCTTCCCCGGAGAGTGTCATCGGCGTTTCCGCCAGGCAGCGCGCCTTGAATTCCGGGTCGCGCATCACGCTGACGCGCTCCGCCAGCGGCTTGTCCTTGATCGCGAGATACGACGGCTGCGCCAGGATCGGGTGAAACGTGCAGTCGAGTCCGCTAAAGACGCCGATTGCGCGGGGTGCGACCTGCACCCGGAAGTCGACGCCGTCGGCATTCAATCGCTCCGTCTCGCGCAGAACCCTCTGCCACTGGTCCGGCGCGAAGTCGCGCTGCATGAGTGAAATGGAGCACGGCCGTTCGCCGGCCCTGGCAAATGCTTCGAGAACCGCAAATTCCTCGCCGAACTGATCGCCTTCCCGCTCGAGATTGAAATCGTTGACGGCCTGCAGGACGCCCTTCGAGCGGCCCTTCAGAGCGGACGCGATTCCGGCAAGTTCATCGGCGGTCGCTTCAGACGACGGCGTCCAATCGCCGTCCGCCGTCCGGTGCACGTCGCTGCGCCCGGTCGAGAAACCCGCCGCTCCGGCATCCATCGCTTGTGCGACGACGTCGTGCATCGCTCGGACGTCATCGTCGGTTGCCGGCTCGTTGCAGGTGGCACGTTCGCCCATGACGTAAACGCGGATCGGGTCGTGCACGGCCATCACGGCAAAATCGATGGCGTGCGGTTTGGCGTCAATGTGGTCGAGGTACTCCGGAAACGACTCCCAGGCCCAGGTGATGCCTTCGTGCAGTGCGGTGCCCGGGATATCCTCAACGCCCTCCATCAGCCGCACGAGCCGGTCGTGATCGCTCGGACGCACCGGCGCGAAGCCGACACCGCAGTTGCCGAGCACCGCGGTCGTCACGCCGAAGTTGACCGAGGGCTTGAGCTCCTCGTCCCAGCTGATCTGGCCATCGTAGTGCGTATGCAGATCGATGAACCCCGGCGTTACGATCGCGCCCGACGCGTCGATCGTTCGGGCCGCCGCGCCGCAATCGCCGATCTCGACGATCCTGCCGTATCTGATCCCTATGTCAGCGGCGTAGCCCGCGCCTCCGCTGCCGTCGTGGATCGTGCCGCCTGTGATTTTCGTATCCAGCGTCATGTCATCGCCGATCGATTGCCCGCAGTCCGAATACGATAAGGCTGCCCGCAATCAGATGCCAGACGCCCCAAACGGCCGCCATCGCCGCGGCGCCGCCGACACCCTCCAACTGCGCGATCAGAATCACGATCGCGAGCCCGGAATTCTGAATGCCCACTTCCATCGTCAACGCGCGCCGGATCGGTCCGGCGGCACGCAGCGCCCAACCCACGCCCGCGCCAAGCAGGAACGCGAGGGCATTGTGCAGCGCGGCGACGGCGATCAGCATCGGCAATGCAAAAGAAAATATCGGGAAGAAGTACACGATGCCGTAAACAATGACGCCGCCAAGCGTCATCGAGCCGAGCAGCGCCGTGCGCTTGCGCAGCCTCTCTGCAACATCCGGGACGCGCGCGCCGAGCATCATGCCGGCGACCAGTGGAAGCCCGAGCAGCAACATCGTCTGGCCCAGAAACAGCCACGGACTGACGTCGAGCGTCTCGATAATCTCCGCGGTGGGCGGATACAGATGCGACCAGAACAGGATCGACGCAGGCGTCAGAATCGCGGCCAGTACGCTCGAAGTCGCCGTAAGCGCAACGGAGTACGCGACGTTTCCGCGTGCCAGATAGGTCAGCAGGTTGGACACCGCACCGCCGGGACAGCAGGCCACGACGAGCATGCCGAGCGCCACCGACGGCGGCACGTCGATGACGCTGATGACGAGAAACGTCAGGAACGGCAGACCAACGATCTGCGTTACCACGCCGCCGAGGTAAGTCAGCGGCTGCGTCTTCAGCAATGCGAAATCGCTGACCCGTAACCCGAGAGCGACGCTGAAGATCACGAGCATCAGGGCAATCGCCAGACCCGCCTGCCCGATCGGGTCGAGAACGATCCGGAGTTCGTCGAGGCCCTGCATTGCGTGAGCCTGGCAGTAACGCCGCCGGCTCGCAATCGCCGGGCTGCGGGTACACTGGGTGTTGATGGCCGCGAACTTCGACACGCAAAGCGACACCGACCTCGTCGAGATATGCAACACGGGCGACGCGAAGTCGGCCGAGGCGGCCTTCAGCACGCTATACAACCGGCACAAAAACTTCGTGGTCCGGGTTGCCGTCGGCATCGTCGGCGACAACGCGATCGCGCTCGATACGCTGCAGGAAACCTTCACCTGGCTCTTGAAGCAGTTTCCGCCTGAAGGCAACGGACTCACGTTGACCGCGAGACTTACGACGCTGCTGTACCCGGTGACGAAGAACTTCGCGATCAGCGAGTGGCGGCGCGGCAAGGCACTGGCCGCCGACGCGGACCCGGACGAACTGGAAGCGCCCGGGACCGACACGGCCAACGACGTGCAGCGCGTCCTTCGCGAGCTGTCGTTCCAGCACCGCGAGGTCGCGATGCTGCGTTTTGTGCACGGGATGTCGCTGGCAGAAATCGCCGAGGCCCTGGAAATCCCGGCCGGTACCGTCAAATCGCGGCTGCATGCTGCCGTCTCCCAGCTCCGCAACTCGCCGAAATTGAAGGCGTTTTTCGAAAGATGAACCTTTCGGGCCGCTCGTGCGCTGTATGGGCATGGAGCCGCCATTCAACAACGACGACCTGCCCGATCTCCCCGACGAACTCGTCGAGGCGCTGCAGGAGGACCCCACGCCGCTGATCACCGCGCGCGTGGACCGCGAGCTGGAAACGCTGGCAAGGCGGGCATTCAAATCGCGGAAGACGGCGAAGCCCGTCCGCAAGCACCGCGTGACGCGCTGGGCAGCGATCGCCGCGAGCGTCATCGCGGCCGTCATCGTCATTGGCGATATGCGACAGCCCCGGACGCTCTATGCGGACCACGACGATTCCGGCCGGATCGACATCGCCGACGTACTCGCCGTAGCCCGCGACGGCTACGACCAGGAGCAGCTCGACGCCTTCGCCATGCAGATCGTAGCGCTGGACGAGGATGCCTCGTGAAGCGGCTGACGATTCTGCTGTTTCTGCTTGTCGCCGGCGCGAATGCCGCACCGCGTTTCGAGGCTGTGGCCATCTGGATCGACGCCGCGGAACCGGTCGCCGCCTGGCAGTTCGAACTGTGCGACGCCAACGGCTTCACGACCATCGTCGGCGTCGAGAACGGCGACAGCGCCGCCTTCGGCGACGCGCCCTACTACGACCGCGATGCGGTCAATCGCGGCGACGCCGAGCGGATCGTCGTCGCGGACTTCTCGCTGGCCGACGATCTGCCCAGCGGCCACTTCAGACTCGCCACCGTCCACGTGATGGTCGACGGCGGCGAACCCGATTTCGAACTCACGCTCGTTACAGTCACTAACCGCGACGGCCAGCGCGTCGACGCCTCGATCAGCGTGCGGGAAAACACTGGGAGGCAACCATGAAGGAAACGATGGTGCACGTAAGAGGAATAGCTATTGCGATTGGCACGGCGCTGATAGTCGCCGCCTGCGCAAGTCAGATGGCAACAGAACCGGCGGCAACCCGGTCGGACGGCGAAGTCGGTGACATCGTCGTCCAGAGTTCCGGACAGGGCGAACGCCTGGAAGAGGTCGTGACCACAGGTACGCGCATCGATAACACGCGCCGCACCAGCGAAACGTGGCGCGAGAATCGCGGCAGATCCGGTGGCAGCGGATCGCGCGCACAGGACGGGCCACCGTCGCCTTCCGTCTCGGTGGCGCAACCAGAGCCCTTGGCACAGTTGAACCTTTCCGGCGCGCCACCGACCACGTACGTCGATCCCAGTGAGGAAATCTGGGTCATCGCTCGCTATGACGCCGCTGACGGCGCCGCCCTGCGGGACGACGAGATCGGCACCGGCTCGCTGATCGGCTTTGTCCCGCGTGCGGACCAGGAGGTCCGCGTGCCGATGCCCCTGTCGCACACCGCTGTGACCGCGGACATCGACGGCTATGTGTCGTCGGTCAATGTCCGCCAGACCTTCGAGAATCCATTTTCGGAGAAGATCGAAGCCGTTTACATGTTCCCGCTGCCCGAGAAGTCGGCAGTCAGCGAATTCCTGATGATCATCGGCGACCGGCGCATCCGCGGCATACTCCGCGAGAAAGAGGAAGCCGAAGCGATATACAACGAAGCCCGGGCGCAGGGCTATCAGGCGAGTCTGCTCGTCCAGCACAGGCCGAACGTCTTCGAACAGCGAGTCGCGAATATCGAGCCCGGCAATCAGATCGATATCGACATCCGCTATTTCCACACGCTCGCCTACCAGGACGGCTGGTACTCGTTTGTTTTCCCAACCGTCGTCGGACCGCGCTTCAATCCGCCAGGCTCGGCCGATCCGATCGAGGCTGTCGGCCGCGGCGTGCTCACGCCGGACACCGCGGTGACCTACTTGCGGCCGAATGAGCGCTCGGGCCACGACATCTCGATCTCCGTGAACATCGACGCCGGCGTGAACATCGAGGATCTGCGCTCGACGCATCAGATCGCAAGGTCGACGACTCGCGCCGAGTCCGTTCAGGTGTCGCTGGCGTCGCAGAGCACGATCCCGAACCGCGACTTCATCCTCGAGTTCCGGGTCGCGGGCGATCAGATACGCTCGAATCTGCTGTCGCATCGCGATCCGCAGACCGGTGAAGGCTACTTCACGATGATGCTGTATCCGCCGGACGCGCCGGACAACCTGCCGCGCCGGCCGATGGAGATGGTGTTCGTCCTCGACTGCTCCGGCTCGATGAGCGGCCGGCCGCTGGCGCAGGCGAAAGACGCCGTGCTGGCCGCGCTGTCGCACCTTCAGCCGCAGGACACGTTCCAGATCATCCGCTTCTCAGAGAACGCGACCCGGCTCGGCGCGTCACCGTTGCCCGCCACGCCCGAGAACATCGCGCTTGCAAGGCGGCACCTGCGCATCCTGAACGGTTCCGGCGGCACGATGATGATCGAGGGCATCAAGGCAGCGCTCGATTTCGCGCACGATCCGGAACGCCTCCGCTTCGTCTCGTTCATGACGGACGGCTACATCGGCAACGAAGGTGAAATCCTCGGTGCCGTGCATGAGCGCATCGGCGAAGCGCGCATCTTCAGCTTCGGCGTCGGCTCGTCGGTGAATCGCTACCTGCTCGAGCGGCTGGCACAGGAAGGCCGCGGCGCCGTCGCGTGGCTCGGGCCGCAGGACTCGGGCTCCGAGATCATGTCGGCGTTCTTCGGCCGCATCAGCAAGCCCGCGATGACCGACGTGCAGATCGACTGGGGCGGCATGCGCGTGTCCGACCTCTACCCGGCGCGCCTGCCCGACCTGTTCGTCGGCCGGCCCATCATTCTGACCGGTAAGTTCGACGGTCCGCTGTCGCCGGTCACGGTGACCGGCCTCGCGGGCGGAGACACACAGCAGTTTGTCGTTAGGCCCTCCGCCGAGGACACGAACCCGAATCTGGGCCGGATCTGGGCGAGGCTCCGGATTGCCGATCTCGCCGCTCGCCAGAACTGGCAACAGGACCCTTACGGCGAATTGGAGACGGCGATCCTGCAAACCGCTTTGGAGCATCAGCTCGTGTCGGATTACACGTCCTTCGTCGCGGTCGATGCCAGCCAGGTGACCGACGGCGATCACGGCGTGACCGTGCAACAGGCCGTGCCGGTACCGGACGGCGTTCGCTACGAAACCACCGTGCAAGACCAGCCATAAGGAACGAATCATGGAACGAAGAATTCTGCTCGCCGTACTTGTCCTCACGCTCTCGGGCTGTGCGACATACACGACACCGGGCGGTGCGATTTCGATGGCCGGCATCGACGATGCCACGATCGAGGAGGCCTACCTGAGGCAGCCGGCCAGCGGCTTCCCGGCGAACATCGCGATGATTCGTGTGCAGGATGCCGGCTACCGGACCCGGACGGCATTCGGCCACCGGGTGGGCGCCTGGTCGGTGGTCACTACCCGCGACATCGAATCGGAAGACGCTGTCGAGCGGATCGCGTCGCTGCCGCTGATCGACGGCGTGGCGCCGGTTGGCCGCTTGCTGCTGCCGCAGGACGCTCGTGGCCTGAAGGACCTCCGCCGGTCCGCGGCGCAGCTCAGGGCCGACATGCTGCTCATCTACTCGGTGGACACCCAATACACCGTCCAGGGTCAGACCTTCGGCCCGTTTACGGCGATTTCGCTCGGCATGCTGCCGAACCGGACGGCGCACGTCACCTCGACCGTGTCGGGTCTTCTGATCGACGTGCGCACGGGCTTCATCTACGGCTCCAGTGAATCCACCGCCACCGAGCGGCAGCGCTCGGGCGCGTGGACGACGGAAGCGGCCGCGGATGAAGCCCGAATCCGGTCGGAAACGCAGGCCTTCGAGGACTTCGTTGACGAATTTGCCACCCTCTGGAGCGGCGTTGCTGCGACCCACGCCAGCCGCCCGGCCGCCTTGCCCAGCACCCGCGACGGCTGGCACTACTATCAGCGAAACTGACGTGCCCGCCGACACCTGATCCCGCCTCTCCGGGCGCTGGGAACCCGGGGTCTGCCCTTTCCTTCAGGGCAGACCCCAATTTACGAATATTTGAACCAGTCGACCCTATTGCGGTTGCCAAGTTACGTAAAATCGGGCTTTGCACCGTCCCGTGGTGCGAGGACAAGGGTTAATGGGCAAATTCATCGTAGGTCTGGTTGCCGCTGGCTTAGCCGGCTTCTTCGGCGCGAAATGGAAGATGGAAAGCGACGTCGCCGACGCCGTCGACATGATGGTCATGATGTCGTCGCCGTACGCGGACGTCGAATACGACGGCGTCACCTCGACGCTGACGGGCGAACTGACCGTCGACGGCATTCGGATCAACATTCACGGCATCGACGACGAGATCAGCATCGGCCGCTTCGGCATCGACACGCCGAGCTTCCTGACGCTGATGAAGCTCAATGACGTCGACACCTACTGGGGATCGGGCGAAGAAATACTGCCGAGCTACTTCGGCATCATCATCGAGAATGTTCGCATGCCGACAGGCGGCGACATCGCGCGCGAGAGCTATCGCGAGCGGCTCGAGGAACTCGGCATCGAGGGAGACATCGAGGACGGTGCGGCCTGCACCGGTCGCTACGGATTCTCACCGCGCGCGTTTGGCGCGCTCGGCTACGACGAATTCGATTTGTCCATGTCCATGCGCTTCCGCGATCTGGGCAGCCGCTATTCGATCGAAATCGAGGCGGAGAACGAAGGCATCATGTCGATCAACGGCGAGATGATTCTCGCGGGCGACATGGTCGCGGAGTTCGCCAAGGGCCCGCGCTACCGCCCGAGGCTGGATGAGCTTCGGGTCGAGTACATCGACCATTCTCACAATGAGCGCGTCGTCCGCTATTGCCAGCAGATGGGCCTCACGGACGAAGAGATCTTCGCCGCGCAGATGGACACCTTCAAGTTCATGGGCGCCGAGATGGGCATCGAATTCGACGAGTACGTGCTGGAGCCGCTCGCCGAGTTCCTGGACGGCGGTTCCACGCTGATCTTCACCGCCAATCCGAACGAGCCGGTGACGATCTCGCAGATCGGCCTCTACAAGCCGAGCGACGTCCCCGCGCTGTTGCAGCTGTCCGCTGAAGCCCGCTAGACGGGCCGCGCCCGGCATAGGGTTCTACGGATAACACTTTATCCGTTCGCTGTGTACAATCCCGCCATTTCCCACCGGCGAGAGTGACAGTGAACAATCAGCAACTCGACAAGATAAAGACCGCCCCCGGCTTCATTGCAGCGCTGGATCAGAGCGGCGGCAGCACGCCGAAGGCGCTCGGCCTGTATGGCGTCAGCGAGGACGCGTGGTCCTCGGACGACGAGATGTTCGACGTCGTCCATCAGATGCGCACCCGGATCATCACGAGCCCGTCATTCAACGGTGACCGAATTCTCGGCGCCATCCTGTTCGAGAACACGATGGACCGCGAGATCGAGGGTCAATCGACGGCGTCCTACCTTTGGGGCGTGAAAAACGTCGTTCCCTTCCTGAAAGTCGACAAGGGTCTGGCCGACGAAGATCAGGGCGTTCAGCTCATGAAGCCCATGCCCGGTCTGGCCGACCTCCTCGGCAAAGCCAAGGTCGCCGGCATTTTCGGCACCAAGATGCGGTCGGTGATCAAGCACCCGAATCCCGCGGGCATCGAGGCGATCGTCAATCAGCAGTTCGAGATCGGCAAACAGATCTCTGCCGCCGGTTTCGTGCCGATCATCGAGCCCGAGGTCGACATCAATTGCCCGGCCAAAGCGGAGGCCGAAGCGATCCTCGAGACGCACATCATGCAGCACCTGAATGCGCTGAGTGACGACCAACTCGTCATGCTCAAGCTGACGCTGCCGGAGCAGGACAATCTGTACGCCGATGCGATTGCGCACAACAACGTCATCCGCGTCGTCGCGCTTTCGGGCGGCTACACGCGCGAGGAAGCGAACGATCGCTTGTCACGCCAGAACGGCATGGTTGCGAGCTTCTCGCGCGCGCTGTCGGAGGGGCTGACGGCTCAGCAGACCGCCGAGGAATTCGACGCGATGCTGGACGCGTCGATCCAGGCCATTTTCGACGCCTCGAACACCTAAAAGAAGAGCCAAAGGCTCGGGCCAGGGGCCTGGACACATTGCACTAGCGTGTGCAGGCCCTAGTCAGCCCCCGCATCGTCGGGGGCCGGCGCGCATTCGCAGCGCAAACGGCGGGAGCGGACGCGCATGATGTCGATATTCTCGGCGACGAAGTAGTCCTTGCCGAGCGACACGGGATCGCCGTCGCTGCGCTCCCACAGCTCCTCGAATTCCGCGATCTGCACCTCACCGTCATCGCCACGGTAGCGGACCTCCAGCGTGTAGGACCCGCTCGACGCATCGCACTGCTCGTTGTCCAGCACGGTCTCCACGTGCACGCTGTCGCCCTTCTGGTAGTACTCGACCTCCAGCCGCGCCTCGCAGGCATTGGTCGAGAATTCGTGCTCGGCCTCGATCTGAATGCGAATCTCGGCCGCCTGCGCATCGATCACGCGCTCCTCGGCGTGATTGTCCGCCAGAGCTGCCGTGGCCGCGAAGAAACTGACGAACGCGATCGTTCGGTTCATAATCTGCATCCCGTCCGGTTCTGATTGCCGGAGTGTAGCGCAGCCGCCGGTACGAGCGGCCTGCGGAGGAAAAAGATGAGAATAAGAACAAACCGCCTCACGCGCCTCGTCACCCTGGTCTTTGCCACACTGCTGCTGGCCTCCTGCTCCACAACGATCGACGACGAGTCGCCGCTCGTGCTGACGATCGTGGGTACGAACGACGTCCACGGACAGTTGTTGCCGAGAGACGGCGGCGGCGGTCTCGTGACGCTGTCCGGCTACGTCAACGTGCTGCGGGCTACCCAGGACGATGTGCTGCTGATAGACGCCGGCGACATGTGGCAGGGCACGCTGGAATCCAATCTCAACGAAGGTGCCGCGGTCACGGAGGCGTACAACGCGATGGGTTTCGCCGCCGCGGCAATTGGCAATCACGAATTCGACTTCGGACCGGCCGGTGAGATGTCGATCCCGGAAGGTCCGGACGACGATGCGCGGGGCGCGCTCAAGGCTCGCGCGGCCGAATCCGATTTCCCGCTCCTCTCGGTCAACCTGCTCGATGCCGGGACCGGCGAGCTCGTCGACTGGGAGAACGTGTCGGCATCGATCATGGTCGAGGCCGGCGGCATCGATGTCGGCATCATCGGTGCAACCACGGAACGCGCGCTCGTCACCACGATCGCCGCAAACGTCGTTGGCCTCGAGATGGCGCCGCTGGCCGAGACCATCGAGGCCGAAGCCAGAGCATTGCGTGACGCCGGTGCGGACCTGATCATCGTCACTGCCCATGCAGGCAGCCGCTGCGAGGAGTTCGACGACCCGGGCGACACGAGCACCTGTAACCTCGATGGCGAAATCATGCGGGCGGCGGCAGCACTGCCGCCCGGCCTCGTCGATCACATCATGGCCGGGCACGTTCATGAGGGAATCGCCCACATCGTCAACGGCATTTCGATCACGTCGGCCTTTTCGCGTACGGCGGCCTTTAGTCGCGTGGACTTCCTGATCGATCGTAACAGCGGTGAGGTGTTGGATCGCATCGTGCACCCGCCGCAGCCCGTGTGTCCCGCCTGGGAAATAGCGGACGAGACCTGCGTTTGGATCAACGAAGACGGCCGCGCTACGCGCCCGGTGGTCTACGAATACCGGGCCGTTCTGCCCGATCCCGACGTCGTCGAGATCGCCGCGCGCGCGGATCAGTTCGCTGGCGACCTCAAATCGGAAAGCCTCGATGCAAGTGTGGACATCCCGCTAACGCTCAAGGGCAATCCCGAATCGCTGCTCGGCAATATGTTCACGGACGCGGTGCTCGCCTCCTTCGACGGCGACATCGCCGTGCACAACGTCACCGGCGGCATCCGCGCGATCCTGCCGGCCGGCGAAATCACGTTCGGTGAAATCTACGAGGTCATGCCGTTCGACAATCGGGTTGTGATCGTCGAACTGACTGGCGCCGAGCTGCGCCGGATCGTTGCCAATCAGCTTCCCCGCGGAAGCCGCAAGGCCGGCTTCTCGGGTTTGCGTATCGAGGTCAGCTGTCAGAACGACGTTCTCGAAATCGATCTCCAACTGGACGACGGCCGATCGGTTTCGAATGAGGACGTGGTGCGGGTCGTCGCCAACGACTTTCTCGCGCTGGGCGGCGACGCAATTCTGACGCCGGCGATTCCGGACGGTGGCTTCGAGTTCGACAGCAGTCTGCCCCTGCTTCGCGATAGCCTCGTGGAATTCCTCCGAGGCCGCGGCGACATCGTAGGCGAGTCCTTCTCGACGGCCGATCGCCCGAAATGGAACGTGCCCGCCGATTTGCCGGACAGCTGCGCGCTGCCCGACGCCTGAGACGGGCGGATCGCCGCCGGACCAGCGCGCCTGCGGTATGATCCCCGGTCTCTCCCGTAAGTCGAAGAAGAACGAACCGGCCGCAGCCGGTCGTGCTCGAAGAAGGACTCCGATGAACAAACTCCGCTTCCTGCCAGCGCTGCTGGCACTGCTGCCCGTGTCCACCGCGATCGCCGACCAGAGCGAGGAAGGCTGGGACGTCGCCGCGATTCCGGGCGAGGCCCGCACAATCGAGATCGACACCCGCGAAGGGACATGGATGAGCCTCGACGTCAGCCCGGACGGCTCGACGATCGCCTTCGACCTCCTCGGCGATATCTACACCGTCCCGATCGGCGGTGGCGAGGCGACCTCGATTCGCGGCGGCTTCGACTGGTCCATGCAGCCCCGCTTCTCGCCGGACGGCACCGAAATCGCGTTCACGAGCGACGCAGGCGGTGGCGACAACGTCTGGATCATGAACGCCGACGGCAGCGAGGCCGAGCAGCTCACCAATGAATCCTTCCGGCTGCTGAACAACCCCTACTGGTCGCCGGACGGCAACTGGATTGCCGCCCGCAAACACTTCACCACGGCACGCTCGCTGGGCACCGGCGAGATCTGGATGTACCACCGCGACGGCGGCAGCGGCATTCAAGTCGTCGAGCGACCCAACGAACAGCATCAGAAGGAACTCGGCGAGCCCGCGTACTCGCCGGACGGCCGCTACGTCTACTTCAGCCTCGACAGCACGCCGGGCGGACGCTTCATCTATGCGCAGGACTCCAACGGGCAGATCTTCGAGATCCGTCGCCACGACCTGGAGACGGGCGAGACCGAGC
Source organism: Woeseiaceae bacterium (assembly GCA_965232445.1). Classification (GTDB taxonomy): domain Bacteria; phylum Pseudomonadota; class Gammaproteobacteria; order Steroidobacterales; family Woeseiaceae; genus UBA1847. The sequence goes on from OZ246973.1 coordinate 578,405, forward strand.
GCTTCGTCACCGGGGCCGGCGGCGCGGTGCGTCCGACGCCGTCCCCCGACGGCCGCTATCTCGCCTTCGTTCGCAGAATCCGGGCAAACAGCGCGCTGTTCATCAAGGATCTGGAGAGCGGCGAGGAAAGGCCCATCTACACGGACCTCGATCAGGACGTGCAGGAAGTCTGGGCCGTGCACGGCGTCTACCCGAACATGGACTGGACGCCCGACTCCGAGAGCATCGTGTTCTGGGCGGACGGCGGCATCAAGCGCATCGATGTCGACAGCGGTGAAGTGACCGACATCGAATTCCACGTAACGGACACGCGCCAGGTCCACGATGCACCGCGTCCGCGCCGAGACGTCGCTCCGGACACGTTCGACACGACCATGGTTCGAAACGCGGAAGTCGCACCGGACGGCTCGGCGGTCGTCTTCGAGAGCACCGGCCACCTGTACATCCAGTCGCTGCCTGACGGCGCCGCGCGCCGGCTGACGCGTGACGGCGACGACCACTTCGAGTACGACCCGAGCTGGTCGCGCGACGGACGCAGCATTGCATTCGTGTCCTGGGACGACGAGGACCTGGCAAGCATCCGGACCGTTAGCGCCCGTGGCGGCCGCAGCCGAGTCGTTTCCGAGACGCCGGGCCACTATCACGGCCCGCGGTTTTCACCCGATGGCGACTCCATCGTCTACGAGGCCACGGGCGGCGGCTGGCTGACCGCGCCGGAATGGTCGATGCAGACCGGCGTGTTCATCGTGCCGGCCTCTGGCGGCAGTTCGCGGCTGGTCACCGACGACGGATCGAACCCGCATTTCGGGGCCGACGATGAGCGGCTGTTCGTGACCCGCGCCGGCGAGGGCGGCCGCAGCCTCGTCAGCATCGACCTCGACGGCAACAGCGCCCGCACACATGCGAGCGGGCGGTACGTGGCACGCTACGAAGTCGCCCCGGATGGCGGCCACTTTGCGTTCCGCGAGAACTATCAGATTCATGCCCTGCCGCTCCCCCCCGGCGGCAAACCGCTGTCGATCTCGACCAGCGTGGGCAACGTCAGCATGGTTCGCGCGTCCGGTAACGGCGGCAATTTCCCGAACTGGTCCAACTCCGAACGCCTGACGTGGTCGCTCGGCGCGACGCTCTATTCAGCGACGATCGCGGAGATGTTCTCGCCGGGAGACGACGGCTACTCGGCGCCCGACGCCGGTGTCTCGATGTCGAGGACGCTGAGCGCCGACGTACCGGAAGGCTCGATCGCGCTCACCGGCGCGCGCATCGTCACGATGAACGGCGAGGACGGTGGCGTCATCGAGAACGGCACGATCGTTATCGAGGGCAATCGGATTGCAATGGTCGGTGCGACTGCGTCGATGACCCTGCCTGCGGACATGCCGATGATCGACGTCTCCGGCAAGACCATCATTCCCGGGCTGGTCGACGGCCACGGCCACGGCTCGCAGAGCGTCGGCATGATTCCGGAGCAGAACTGGCGCAACTACGCGACGCTCGCTCTCGGTGTGACGACGCTGTTCGATCCCTCCAATGACGCAACTGCGATCTTCGCGGCGGCGGAGATGCAGCGGACCGGACAGATTCTCGCGCCGCGCCTCTACTCGACCGGCAACATCATCTACGGCGCGCGCTCGACGTCCTTTGCCGACATCAATTCGCTCGACGATGCCCGCCAGCACGTACGCAGGCTCGCCGCACAGGGCGCGATCGCCGTGAAGAACTACAACCAGCCGCGCCGCGATCAACGCCAGCAGGTCGCAACGGCGGCGCGCGAGGAAGGACTGATGGTCGTCGCCGAAGGCGGCTCTCTTTACCACATGGATCTGTCGATGGTCGCCGACGGCAATACGGCGATCGAGCACAACCTGCCGCAGTCGACCCTGTACGACGACGTGCTGCAGTTCTGGAGTCAGACCAACGTCGCGTATACGCCGACCTTGGTCGTGACCTTCGGCGGTCCGACGGTGGAGACGTACTTCTATCAGGAAACGGAAGTCTGGAAGCATCCCATCCTGACTCAGTACGTGCCGCCGCACATTCTGAACCCGGTCGCCGTTCGCCGCACGATTGCGCCGGACGAGGACTACCACCACATTCCCGTAGCGGCCCATTCTCGCGACCTGATGGAACAAGGCATCATCGTAACGATCGGCGCACACGGCCAGCGCGAAGGACTCGCCAGCCACTGGGAAATGTGGGGGTTTGCGCAGGGCGGCATGACGCCGCTCGAAGTCCTTGCAACGGCGACGACGCTGTCGGCCGAGAAGCTCGGCATGGCACACGACATCGGCTCGATCGAGCCGGGCAAGCTGGCGGACCTCGTCGTACTGGACGTCAATCCGCTCGAAGACATCTTCGCGACAGATCGAATATCGATGGTCATGCTGAACGGCAGACTCTATGAGGCGGCGACACTCAACGAGGTCGGCACGGGCGATCGTCGTACCGAACCGTTCTACTGGCAATGAGCATGCTGAATCCGAATCTCAACCGCGCCGCGCTCGCCGCGGAATTCAAACTCGACGGACGTGTCCGCATCAGGGACGTACTGGATCCCGAGGTCGCCGAACGAATCCGCGGGTACTGCCTGACCGAGGTCCCGTTCGAGTATCTGTCCAACGTTGACGGCAAGAACGTCGCCATTCCGGCTGACGCGCTGAACGGTATGTCGGAGGCGGAGCTCATCGATCTCCAGTCGAAGATTTTCACCGGTGCCGCAAGCGGCAGCGGATTCTTCTACTGCGGCTACATGCTGGAGCGCAGCCAACGCGACACGGACAGCGAGGCCCTCGGCTATCTGCACTCGGTGTTCGACTTCCTGAACTCGGACGAGATGCTGGGCTTCATCTCGGAGATCACCGGGCACGACGATCTGAAGAGCGCCGACGCCCAGTACACCCGCTACACCCAGGGCCAGTTCCTGACCCGGCATCAGGACGATATTGGCGAGGAGCAGCGCCGAATGGCGTACGTGATCTCATTCAGCAAGAACTGGCATCCCGACTGGGGCGGACTGCTGCACTTCTTCGAGAACGACGGCACGCCACGCGAATTCTGGGTGCCGGCGTTCAATACGATGTCGCTATTCAATATCGGCCACGTGCACTCGGTGAGCTACGTGACGCCGTTTGCTCCGGAACCGAGGCTGTCGCTGACGGGCTGGTTCCGGGCGAAGGAGTGGTAGGCGGTCGCTACGCGCTGCTAATCCGCGCAGTCTTCCGCGTCCTCGACGCTGTAGCCGTTCTCACACAGCAGGCTCGTCAGAGCGTCGCGAAAATTTCCCAGATTCTCGGGCTCGCCGAGCGCGACGAATGCGAACAGGTCCAGCCGGTGGCTCAGACCATCGGGCGCACGACTGATCGACAGCGACTCTGTGTGTGATGAATCCGGCTGCGACCGTTCGTAGTGCACGACCAGCTCGTAGCCTTCGGATTCGAGCGCGTCTCGACTGCCGGAAGGCGGGGCGGTCTGCGCGAACCCGAAGGAACCGGCAAGCGCATGGATGTCCGAGAGCGGAAACGGCGCCTGCGTGACAGGTGTCGGATTCGCGACCTCGATCGATCGAACGAATGCCGGATCGCATGCGGAGAGGACGACGATCGACCCCAGACACAGAATGGAAATCAGTGATTTCTTCATGAGGTGTGCGTCACATCAATGTCGACTCAGAGAATAGATTGATAACCAGCACGCCCGCGATTATCAGCGCAATCCCGGCCAGCGCCGGCATGTCCAGTGACTGCCTGAAAAACACCACACCGACGACCGCAATCAGTGCGATCCCGACTCCGGCCCAGATTGCGTAGGCGATACCTACCGGTATGGACTTGAGGACTATCGCCAGAAAATAGAACGCGCAGCCGTAGCCGATAACGACCACCACGCTGGGCCCGACCTTCGTGAAGCCGTCGGACATCTTGAGCGCCGAAGTCCCGACAACTTCCGCGAAAATCGCAACGAACAGGAGTGCGTAGGCCATTTTGGTGAACGTTCCTTCGTCTGTGCTGAAAACTTCGATCCTGCCCGGAGGGCTGAATCTATTGGCGACCTCTCGCCGAGGTGATCAGTCGAGCAATGCCTTGCTTGCCTGCAAGCAATAGCAAGCCGACGACGATCTGGACGATATTGGTTATCCGCCCGGCCACAATGTCTGGCGAAGGCGAATAGAGGCCGACTCGACCAGGGTCGACAATATCCCGCTCGGCTATCCGAAAGGACTCGTAGTACAGGAGGTCTATCGCACCGAAGATCAAGACGAACAGGCCGACCAGCGTCACCGAAACTACGACCCAGTCCGGTTCGGAGGGCCGTTTGTCCGCCTGATCGGAGCCTGATCGGATGATCGTCGCCGGGAAGAACCACAACGCCGCGGCGATCAACATCGGTAGTACGAAGTTCAAGGTAACCGACATGACCAGGACGAAGTTCGCGTGTGGCGAATTCAGGTGGTACGCGAGATACGTCGTTAGGTCCTGCATCGTAAAGACAACGATGAGCACCGCGCAGAGTTTCACGAGAACTATGTCGATTCGCTTTTGCACCATCCCTCACCCCTTGGGCATGTCCCGGTCCGGACTGCTGTTGGCATACACCGATCAGTCGCCCGGATTCGCGAAGCACCCTACCAATGCGGCGGCCGGCAACGATTGGAATATCATTGTAGCTCGGCGGCGAAGCGCGCCGATGAATCGGTATCTGCCTGCCGAGCCTGTTGGGGGGAACCCAGCGTATCCCTGCTAACCAATCGCGAAGCGCGGGCATCAAAGCTTCAATGGTGGCGGTAATGAAGAGCAGCTCACCGCCGACGCAGGCGGATTTTCACGAGGCGATCTCGTCGCGCGGCGATCGTTGGTTCGGCGCGTGCCTGCGCATCACGCACAGCCCCGAGCTTGCCGAGGACGCTGTGCAGGACGCCTTGCTGTCCGCCTGGCAGAAGCGCGATCAATTCAAGCACGGCGCTCGGCTGGATACGTGGATCCACCGTATCGCCGTGAATGCTGCCCTGCAGCTACTGAGGAAGCGCCGGCCCGGGGTCTTCGAGCCTCTGGATTTCGACATCGAGGACGAGAACGCCGTGCCGGACGAGGCGCGGCACGCGGAAGAATTGGGCGCCGACCTTTCCCGAGCGCTAACCAGGCTCTCCGACATCGAACGCGTGTGCTTCGTCCTCAAACATCTCGAGGACTGGCGGCTGAAAGAGATCGCTGAAGAAACCGGCAGCAACGTCGGCACCGTCAAGCAGGCCCTGTTTCGGGGCGTGAGAAAACTGCGCGGATCGATGCCGACATTGCGGAGTGTGACGACATGAATGACGACATCCTTACTCTGTATTTCTATAACGACGGCTTGAGCGCCGAGGAACGCCGGAAGGTGGCCCGTGCGCTTCAGTCCGATGCGGAGCTGGCCGAGCGCTACCGGCGCTTGTGCGATGAGCTATCCGCCTTCGGCGAACCTGTCGATGAGGCGTTGGCTCCCGACCTCGCCGCTCGCTTGCACGACACGATTGAGCGCGCGGCGAACCTGGAGCGCGGACGATCGCGGCAACCGCGCATGCACTTTGCCTCGTTCTTCTGGGGTGCCGCGGTTACGGCCGCGCTGGCCGTCGGTATCGGAATCGGCGTCTGGTATGGCGACGACTCGGCCCCGGATGCTATGCAGACGACGGAGCTGTATGCGGAGACCCGAGTTCCACAGGACCCGTTCGTCCGCAGCCTGCAGGTGCACTTCCGCGACAGCCGCGCCGAACTTACGAACCTAAGCGATATCTCGGCCGCGGACCGGATGATTCTGGTGGCCGATCTCATCGAACAGAATCGCCTTTACGCGCGGGCTGCCGAACAGAACGATGCCGACAATCTCGCGCGAGTTCTTCGAGCGTTCGAGCCGATCCTCGTGCAACTCGCCGCCGAGGACATTGCACCAACCGATGCGGAGGCACTGCGCGCGCAGCTCGCGTTCGAACTCGACGTCATGCTAACCAAACTCGCGCGCGAGCCATCAGATGAGTCAGATTCAATCTGACAGGGAACACGACTATGAACAGATTCACCAAACTCTCGATCTCGCTGCTACTGACTGCGTTCGCAGCTCAAGCCGCCGCGCAGTCGGACGATAGCGAGGAACTCAAGATTACCGCGATAGAAGCGCTCATCTCGGCGCCGCCGGAGCGCGCGATGCCGCTGGTCGCACGCGTGCTCGAGGGCGATCACAGCGACGAAGTGAAGGAAAGCGCACTGTTCGTCCTGAGCCAAATCGATCATCCCGATGCTCATGGCATCCTGATGGCGACAGCGCAGGAAGGCAGCGACGAACTCCGCGCGGAGGCAATCCGCATGATCGGAATCACCGGCGACCCGAGCGCGCTCGCAAGCCTTGCCCCGATGTATTCCAGCGGCAACGAGGACATCCGGGATGCCGTCCTCGAGGCGTATCTGATCGCCGGTGACAAGGAGTCTGTCCTTCGGTTGGCGGAGGACGCGACGACCGAGGAAGAATTCGACGCCGCTATCGAGATTCTCGGCGCAATGGGCGCCAATGACGAGCTGCGGAGCCTTCGAGACCGGGTGGGCGTGTCCGCGGGCCTGATCGAGGCGTACGCCATTTCCGGGGACGCGGAGTCCCTGATCGAGATCGCTTCGGATACTGACAATCCTGAACAGCAGGCCGAGGCGATCGAGGCGCTGGGCATTGTCGGTGGCAGCGAAGTCGAGGTAGCGCTGGTCGAGATCTATCGGGGCGCGACGAGCGGAGACATCCGTGAAGCAGCTCTCGACGGCATGCTGATCGCCGGCTACGACGAGGGTGTTCTCGAACTCTATCGAGGCAGCAATGATGACGCCGAGAAGAAGGAGCTGCTCGAGTACCTGGTCGTCATGGGCAGTGACGAGGTCTGGGACCTGATCGACGCCGCGCTGGAGGGAGGCCTGTGAGGGTGCTGGCGATCGTTGCGTCCACGCTGTTGCTGACCGCTCCCGCCGGCAGCGCCGCGGCATACCTGAGCGTGCCCGATGCCGACGGCTGGTACAGCTGGGCGGTGACTGCGGGCTCGGCCGGCCGCAACACCTGTTGCTATCACTGGCGGAGCGGGTCACCGCGAGTTCAGGGTTGCGCACTCGACGGTGGCGACGGCGGATTCAGTATTGGGGACTGCAATCTCGACTCCGACGAGCTCCGTGTCTACGTCCGGATTCGCGGCGGCGATGTCGACGAGATCCGCGCGCTGAGCGCGGACTGTCCGGTCACGGCACGAACCGAGATACGCGACTTGGGGCAGGTCGACATCGCCACCAGCGTCGACTGGCTCCGCGGATACCTCGGTGAGGAGAAAGACGAGTCGAGCGAGGTGCTGGCCGCCCTTGCCATGCATGCCGGCGACACTGCGACAAACGCGTTGATCGAGATCGTCGAGGACCGCGGCAGCCCGCAGGACTATCGCGAAGAGGCGCTCTTCTGGCTGGTGCAGTCCGAGTCCGATTCGGCGTTCCGCTATCTCGACAGGATCCTGTCGGCGCGCTAGTCGTTGCTCCAGTAGACCCCGAAGTAGACGAAGTTCTCCCGGGCCCGCTGCCCGGGACGGACTTCTCGCGGTACCCGGTGCTCGACCGGCGGGATGCTGCGCAAATAGCTCACGATGGCATTGAGATCGTCGTCTGAAAGCAGCGCGTAGCCTTGCCACGGCATCGTCTCGATCCGATCCGAGCCGTGACTGCCGATTCCGGCGCGAATCGCCCCCGCGATCTGCTCGTTGGAGAGACCGCCGATCCCGGTTTCGATGTCCGGCGTGATGTTGGCGGGATAGATGACACCCGGATTCCGATGTTCGAGCGGACTCGTGTAGGCAATGCCGACTCGCGACCCGGCCAGCAGCCGGTTGGAATCGGGCGCGCCAATGAGCGCCCCGTCCGTGTGGCAGGCGCCGCAGCCGAGCAGCTGGACGAGATACTGACCCCGCTCGACCCGGTCCCGCTCTCCGGGCGCGACGCCGCCCGGCCGCGCGTCCGGCGCGCCGACGATGGTCGCCGGATCGAGTTCTTCGTACTCCTCGAGCGGGTCGTAAATATCTTCCGCCGCGCATGCCGCGATCAGAAGCAGGAACAGTGTGAGTGGCGCCTTTTTCATGTGCCGCCCTCCAGGTGAGGAGCCCTGCTCTCAAGTCTCGGGGATGGTTCAGCCGGCTTGAATACCGGAAAACACATAGGCGGACGGGCAGAGAGACCTACCCGGCTCGCGATTGACAGGACCGGCGCGGCGGCGTTCGATCAGGCATCATCGTGCAGCCATGTTGAAGGAGAGCGGCCAACATGACCGCCTGTCCCGCGTCCATACTGGCGACCGCCGACCTCGCCCCCTCAGCCGTCAGGATTCGGCCCATCGAGCTGGCCCCGCTGCCCGCGGATATCGAGGATTTTGTCGAGACGAAGTGGCGGCGCGAAGTCGAGCTGAATCCGCGACTTTACGCGGGCGAGATTCTGTCCCCGGCCGCCATCGATGTTTCGGCCGACGGGATCGAGATCGACTGCGGCGTGTCGGACTACCGGGAGTTCATGGGCACGACGTGGCCCGAGGTGCCGGAGCAGCTGCGACGCCGGGCGCTCGGCCAGCTCGCAGTGACGATCACCCGCGATGACCGATTGATCGTGGGCGTCCGCAGCAGAGAGATCGATTGGGGCGGATTGCGGAGCGCGGTGCCAGCGGGACGGGTACAACCGGACGAGGGCACACCGCAGGAAGCGATCCTGCTCGAATACCGCGAGGAAACCGGTATCGGACCGGAGGAGATCGAGTCGCTTCGCTGCATCGGCGTACTGGAAGACCGGACCCTCGGCCGGCAGAACTACGAGATCGTGTACCTCGCGCGAGTCGGATGCACGGCCGCTGAACTCGTCGAGCGCGCGGCGTCGGCGGAGCACAGCTTCGAACACGATCGGATCGAAGCCCATTCATGGGACCCGCACACGATTGCCGAACTGCTGAGCGCCAATCCCTCGGCATTCACACCGGCAGGCTTCGCGGGGCTCGCGGTGGCCTTGCGGCATACGTTCGGCGGCGACGCACTGCCGGAGTGGGAAGTGAAACCGGTCACCTACGAGGCCTACATGCGCAAGGCGTCCCTGTAGGAGCCCGTCTTACGGGCGATGGACGCCTATCGGAGCCATCTGTAGGAGCCCGCCATGCGGGCGATGGACGATTCTCGAGGCGGTGAAACTCACCCGATTCGTAACGCGTTCCTTTCGCCACCTTGCGCAATGTTCGCGCTGGGATCGCCCGTAAGACGGGCTCCTACGGGGCATAAGAAAACGGCCCCTTTCGGGGCCGTTTCCTGTTGCTTGCCGTTCGGGCTTTAGCGCTCGTAGGTGACGCGCAGGTAGCCGACTCGGCCCGGCAGGTCGTGAGCGACCGTGCTCAAGCCAATGACGCCGCACGGGAAGCATACCGGCGGGTCTTCGTCGAATACGTTGTTGAAGCCCAACGTGATCGTCAGCGCATCGTCCCAGATGTCCGGGTTATAGCTGGCACGCAAGTCCGCGAACATCACGGAATCCAGTTCGCCGCCACCGTCGGTCGTCATGTCGTCCGTCCAGCGGAAGACCATCGAGCCTGACCAGCGATCCCGCATCCAATCCACGGTCGTGTTGACACGCAGTTCCGGGAAGGCACGGGCGAAGGTCTCGTCCGTGTGCTGACCGGTCAGGTCATTGACGGAAACCGATCCGTCGGCATTCAGCGTACGCTCTTCGAACTCGCTCAGATGCGTGGCATTGATCCGCGCATTGAGTTGTCCCCAGTTGTACTCGGGGCTCAGCCAGCTAACCATCAGATCGAAACCTGCGGCATCGACCGCACCGATGTTCTGCAACTGATTGTTGACGACATCGAGCTGACCAGAGCTCGTGCGCGGCGTCAGGTCGCAGAAGAACGGATCGCCGGATTCGGCGCAGGCGTTGATCAGGTCGCCCGGATCACGGCCCTGGACCGCGTTTTCGATTTCGAGGTTGTAGAAATCGAGCGAGACCGTAATGCCTTCCGTCCAGCCCGCGTCCTGAGACCACGACGGCTGGTAAACGATACCGGCCGTCCAGTTGTCGGACTCCTCCGGCGTCAGGTTGGGATTACCTGCCGAAATGGCCGACAGCTGCGGGTTGGTCTGTGCAAGACCGGCAGGAACGCCGAAGCTTGCGCAGTTCGCCTGGATGTTGGCCGGTTGCGGATCGTCTCGACCGCCAGCGCTCGAACCCAGAATCGCCGTGTAGTCCGCGCAGGGATCGAGGAACGTGAAGTCCTCGCGCGCGGCGCCACCGAACAGCTCGCCGATACCCGGCGCGCGGAAGCCCGTCGAGAATGACGCGCGCAGCGAAACGTCCTCGGTCGGACGCCACAGACCGCTTGCCTTGTAGGTCGACTCGCTGCCAGACGTGCTGTAGTCGGACGCGCGTACCGCGAGATTGGCCTCGAGGTACTCGGCACCGGGCACATCCGCAAGCAGCGGGATGTTCACCTCACCGTAGAACTCCGTGACGTCGAACTCACCGACCGTGCGACCCGACGGGATACCCGCGGTCTCGCCACGTTCTGCAATCGGATCGGGCAGGAAAGAGCCCTCGTGATCGCGGAACTCGAAACCGGCCGCGAACGCGAGCGGACCACCCGACAGATTGGCCAGCTCACCGCCGATGTTGAACGAGAAGTTCTTCAGGGTCTGCTCGCTGAAGTCACGCTGCGTGTAGGTGACGAAATCGAGCATCTCCTGCGTGATCGAACCGTTGCCGTCGGCACCCTGGCCGCCGAACACATTGAACGGTACGCAGTTCGGCACGGCGGCGCAGACAGCCGGATCGCCGAGAGCGATCGCGAGCCTTGCCGCGTTGTGCGAATTGAACTTCTGCTGGAAGCCGCGGTTGTCACCGTAGCTACCCGTTACGTCCCAGTAGTAGTCGCGACCACCGGCCTGGAATTCGCCTTCCACGCCCATCGAGTAGAAGTACGTGTTGACGTCCTGGAAGAACAGCCGGCCACCCGACTCCAGCGGCCGGCGGCCGATGAATTCGAGGTTTCCGTTGGCAACCGACAGATCGAGTCCGAACGGATTGAAGGGATTCAGCGCCGAGATCACGATGTTGTCATTGATCGCGTTGCCGCAGCCGTTGCCGAAGCAAAGCGGCTCGGGTGCGCCCTTCGTTTCCGAGGAACGATTCGTGTACGACGCGCGAGCGAACAAGGTCATCTGCGGCGACAGTTCGTGACGCACGTTTGCATAGAAGTTCGTGCGCTCGTTCGGCGTCCGCAGGAAGTTGAAGCCCGGGCCGTTGTAGTTGAAGCGGTCCGCGTTCGACCACGCGTGGAAGTTGCCGCCGCTCAGGCAGTCCGTTCCCGGCGTGCAATCGATCGCGCCCGTGCCGTTGTTCACGACACCGTCATTCAGAACCAATTGCAGGAAACCCTGATTCGGCCCGAAGATGATGCGCGCCTGCGGCGTGAAGGACGAACAGAACGTGCCGGGCACGTCGCAGCTCGTTGCATCCGGGTTCGGGAACGCCGATCGCGCGCGATCCGCCGTCTCGATTCCCAGCTCTTCCTGGTAGCTCGCACTGAAGACGATGTGCGTCGTGTCGTTGCCGCCGCCCCAAAGCATCGAGAGCTCGGTCGACTCGCCGTCGCTGTCGGAGATGTAGCTGCCGGTCTGCGCGTCGATGCGGAAGCCTTCATAGCTCTGCTCGGTGATGATGTTCACCACACCGCCGATCGCGTCAGAACCGTAGATCGCGGAGGCGCCGTCCTGCAGCACTTCGATACGGCTGATGACGTTGTCCGGAATCGTGTTCAGGTCCACGGCGCTCGGTACACCGGATGCTGACGCACCGGCGATCCAGCGGCGACCGTCGACCAGCACGAGCGTACGCTTCGCACCGACGTTGCGGATCGAAAGCTGAACGGCACCCGCTCCGATACCCGATCCGTCCTGCGGAAAGCCCGAGTTGCCCGGAACGTTGAACTGCGAGTTGATCGCGGAACCTGTAATCGGCAGCTGCCTTAGTGCATCACCGAGATTGGTCAGGCCGGCACGTGCAATGTCCTCCTGACCCAGCTCCATGATTGCGACGGGCTCGTCGAGCGGATTGCGGCGAATGCGCGATCCGGTGACGATAACCTCTTCGACGTCGTCGGCCTCCTGTGCATGCGCACGTTCGGCTGGCAACGCCGTGAGACCGGCTATCAGAGCTGCCCAAGCCACTCCGGCCACGGTTAAGTACTTACCCATGTTTTCCCCCTCCACGTTTTTATCAATCGTTGTTGCAAGAACGCAACAATCGAGCCCCTTTGGACCGAAAACGCTGCCCGACCTGTAATAAAAGCCGCGCCCGTCTTGTCCTATCTTCCGATAGAGTGACAGGCTGGCCGCGACAAAGTTTCCGTGCCCCACCCAGAGCTTAGACGACCACGGGCTCGTTTGATAGCCGTGATTCGCCGTTGTATCGCGGCAACAGTTGCAATCGCAATGGTTTCAGCCTGCATTGCCAGCCGGCCCCTGCGGTGAGATAAGAACAATCCTTCATTAGGGAGAGCGATATGAACGCGTCCGACCTTTTCGTCCGCTGCCTCGAGGAAGAAGGCATCGAGTACATCTTTGGCGTCCCTGGCGAAGAAAACGCCGACTTCATGATGGCGCTCGAGAAATCCGAGAAGATCTGTTTCATCCTGACCCGCCATGAGCAGGGCGCGGCCTTCATGGCGGAGATCTACGGCCGTTTGACTGGCAATCCGGCCGGTGCGCTCGCCACGCTGGGCCCGGGTGCGACCAACCTGATAACCGGCGTCGCGGACTCGAACATGGACCGGGCGCCGATGCTGGTGCTGACTGGCCAGGGATCGACCGACCGTTTGCACAAGGAATCGCACCAGATCATGGACGTGGTCAGCATGTTCCGTCCGGTGACGAAATGGGCGACGACCATTCTGAATCCGAAGACGATCCCGGAGATCGTGCGCAAGGCCGTCCGCCTCGCGCGAACCGAGAAACCCGGCGCGGTGCATATCGAACTGCCGGAAGACGTCGCCGCGATGGACGCCAGCGGCGAGCCGATGGCGCCGAAGCGTTTCCGGCGTTCGGTGCCGGACGACAAGATCGTCGACCAGGCCTTCGAGATGCTCAAGTCGGCGAAGCGGCCGGTCATCATCGCCGGCAACGGCTGTATCCGTCGCCGCGCGAGTAAGCAGCTCCGCCTGCTCTGCGAAAAAACCGGAATCGGCGTCATCAGCACCTTTATGGCGAAGGGCTGCGTCGACATGGATGCCGACTACTGCCTGTACACGATCGGTCTCGGCAGCAAGGACCGGGTGGCGCTCGCGATCGACGATGCGGATCTCGTCATTACGCTCGGCTTCGACATGGTCGAGTATCACCCGCAGCTATGGAACGCACACAAGGACAACCGCATCCTGCACGCGGACTTTCTGCCGGCGGAGATTGACGAGCACTATCACCCGGAAACGGAGCTGGTTGGCGATCTCGCGCACACGCTGTGGATGCTCAATGAGCGCGTCGCCGAGCATGGCCTGCCCGACTACGACTTCGCCAATCAGCGCAAGGTGCGCGAGGCGATGGCCGCGGATTTCGCCGAGCACAAGGACGATCGGACGGAGGGTTCGATCCGCCCGCAGAAAGCGCTGTGGGACGCCCGCGAAGTCATGGGGCCGAACGACATCCTGCTGTCGGACGTCGGCGCGCACAAGATGTGGATCGCCCGCCACTATCAGTGTCACGAACCCAATACCTGCCTCATCCCGAACGGCTTCTGTTCGATGGGCTTTGCCCTGCCCGGTGCGATAGCCGCGGACCTCGTGCACCCCGAGGAGCGCATCCTCGCGATCTGCGGCGACGCGGGTTTCCTGATGAACGTGCAGGAGATGGAGACGGCGCGGCGTCTGAACAGCAATATCGTGGTCCTCGTGTGGGCCGACAACGAGTACGGCCTGATCGCCTGGAAGCAGGAGTCTCATTTCGGCCGGCATACTGACCTGGCCTTCGGCAATCCGGACTGGAACAAGCTTGCCGACTCCTTCGGCTGGCATGGGCACTACGTCGAGAACGCGGCCGACTTCGCAACCGCACTCGAAGCCGCCTTCGATGAAGATGGGCCGAGTCTGGTCGTGATCCCGATCGACTACCGTGAGAACAACCTGCTGACGAAGAAGCTCGGAGAGATCACGTGCACGATCTGATGCTCGTCACCGATCGCGCATCGAGCGGTACGCTGACCGTGCGCTCGCCGTTCGACGAGCGCGAACTGGCGAGCCTGCCCACCGGCGGCGCGGATCACGTCGACGATGCGCTTGCGGCTGCGCACGCGCTGTTCCGCGATCGCAGCCGCTGGCTGCCCATTCCGGAGCGCGTGGCGATACTCGCGCGCGCCGCCGACATCATGCAGTCGCAGGTCGACGAACTGACCCGGCTCGCCGCGAGCGAGGGCGGTAAGCCTTGGAACGATTCGAAAGTCGAAGTCGTCCGCGCAATTGACGGCATACACCTCGCGATCGAGACGCTGCGCGGCCACGCGGGTGACGTCATTCCCATCGGCACGACGCCAGCGACACTGGGACGCACGGCCTTCACGCAGAAGGAACCCGTCGGCGTCGTCGCTGCCGTCAGCGCCTTCAATCATCCGCTGAACCTGATCGTGCATCAGGTTGCCCCGGCGGTTGCGACCGGCTGCCCGGTTGTGGTCAAGCCGGCCGCCGATACGCCGCTGTCGTGCCTGCGCTTCGTCGAGATATTGCGCGAGGCAGGACTGCCGGACGACGGCTGCCAGGTGCTGATCACCGACGATCTGGAGGCCGCCGAGAAACTGGTCACCGATCCGCGCATCGGCTTCTTCAGCTTCATCGGCAGCGCACGCGTCGGCTGGATGTTGCGCTCGAAGCTCGCCCCCGGGGTCCGCTGCGCCCTCGAACACGGCGGTGCCGCGCCGGTCGTGCTCGCGGCACCCTATGATCGCGACGCCGCACTTGCCGCGGTCGCGAAAGGCGGCTTCTACCATGCAGGCCAGGTCTGCGTGTCGGTGCAGCGCGTATTCGCGCCGGCTGCCGAAGCGGAAGACTTCGCCACCGCTCTCGCAGCCCTTGCATCGGAACTGGTCGTGGGACCTCCCGAAGAGGAATCGACCGAGGTCGGACCACTGATCCGACCTGCGGAGGTCGATCGCGTGGCGAGTTGGGTCGATGAAGCTGTCGCCGCGGGCGCGACGCTTGTCGCCGGCGGCGAGAAGATCTCCGACACCTGCTATGCGCCAACCGTTTTGCTCAATCCGCCGGTGGACGCGAAAGTGTCGACGCTCGAGATTTTCGGGCCGGTCGTCTGCGTCTACGGCTACGAAGCGCTGGCGGAAGCGGTCGCCCAGGCCAATTCGCTGCCGGTCGCGTTTCAGGCTTCGGTCTTCACCAAGGACATTGATCTTGGCATGCGCCTGTACCGCGAACTCGACGGTTCCGCGATCATGCTGAACGATCACTCGGCCTTCCGCGACGATGCAATGCCGTTCGCGGGACTCAGGGAATCCGGCCTGGGTGTGGGCGGCATCCCGTACACGATGCACGACATGCAGATCGACAAGATGCTGGTGATCAAATCGGGCTGACGATCGGTTTCTTGTGATCGAGGCTGTCGGACTGCAGTCAGAAGCGCCGGCACTCGAATTCAGCGGCCGCATTGGACTCGATACCGGTCTCCCGGTTGTATCCCTTTGCACTTCGCTTTTGTGACTCGAAGCGGTCGTTCGCAAACCGAGGCGAACAAGTCGAGTTAGCTGCTTCTGATTCGCAAAATCTGCCGTTCGACCAGTTTCAGGTTTGCCTGGTCGTCGTCGTCGATCGGAAGTCGCCGCATCTTCTTGCGGTGCATGCCATACGTGGGTTTCCTGATCGCGCGGCGTGCTGCCTCGAGCCAAAGAAGGGCCGCATCGCGATCGCCTGCCAGCATCTGAAGAAACGCATACTCGATCGCAGCGTATTGTTGACGGTTTTCGATGTCGCCGAGGTTCCAGGCATCGAACCCCTTTTCCACTCCATAGTGGCTCACAACGTCTCGATATGAGCTGAACCTGGCGAGCCATGGATCGGCCAGCGGCAGGTACGAAGCAAATTCTGCAAAGCTACCCGCAATGGTTTCGGCATCGTCTCCGCGCAGCCAGCAGTCTCGTCCGTCGACTCCCGCCTCGGAAAGGCGACTGGCAAGTAGAAGGTGGCTCGACTCCTCTCTTCCCCAGAGCGAATCGAGCCCAGGCACGTTGACTCCAACGTTGCAGCAGAACTTGCCGTCTCCGTGTTTCGTCAATTGAAACCACACGGCGTGAATTAAATCGCCACTCGGTCTCTCGAACGTCGACCCCGAGCGGTAGGCGAAACCGTGCTCCACCAACAAGGGCGCCGCAATCCTTCTGCATGCGGTCGGAAACGTCCCGAAATCTCTTCCAGGCGACATGGCGCAGGATCGTATCACGCGCGTGACAACACTGGCCGAGACTGACTTTCGAACAACGACGCGTCTGATCGTTGGCGGAATAACGCAGCTTCCCTAAACCCGGTCAAAGCCGAATGTGTGCTTCAGCGTGCCTGTGCGGACCTATCGGTAAGTACAGCTTGCACCGTCCTTCGGCGGGTGAGACTCTCTCGCGCCACGCCCTGCTACTCTGTAAGAATGAAGACTGGTCTACTCGCCCTGGCAACGTTTGCCGCTGCCGCACAAGCTACTGCGGCACCCGCCACACCCCCGACCGCCGAGGCACTGGCGCTCGAGGCGATTCCGACCCTGGACGGCAATGTCATCGGCGACCCCGCATGGAGCGAGATGACGCCGATCAGCGGCTTCTGGCAAATTCAGCCGAACGACGGTATGCCGTCCACACAGAAGACCGAGGTCTACATCGGCTACTCCGATACGGCGCTCTATGTCGGCGTCGTCGCCTGGGACGACGACCCGAGCGGGATCATCGTCAGCGATGCGCGCCGGGATTCCGACCTCGACGACACGGACGCCTTCCTGTTCATCATCGACGGCCTGCTGGACCGGCAGAACGGCTTCATCTTCGGCACCAACGCGGCGGGCATCGAATACGACGCGCAGGTAACGCGCAACGGCGGTGGCGGCAGCGCGGGCTTCGGCGGCAGCGGCGCGAATCTGAACTGGGACGGTAGCTGGGACGTGCGTGCGGCGATCAGCGACATCGGCTGGAGCGCCGAATTCGAGATCCCTTTCACGACGCTCCGCTACGGCGCGGACGACATCCAGACCTGGGGCATCAACTTTCAGCGGAACATCCGCCGCAACAACGAGATCACGTTCTGGGCGCCGCTGGAGCGCAATCGAAACCTGAACCGCGTGTCCGACGCCGGTACGCTGACCGGCATGGCGCCGCCCCGGCGCCGCAATCTGCAGATCACGCCCTACGCGCTCGGCGTGACACGTCGCGGCGGCGAACTCGACGGCACGGACTCGGACTTCGACGCGGGCGTCGACCTCAAGTATTCGATCACGCCGAGCCTGACGCTGGATTTCACCGTCAACACGGACTTCGCCCAGGTCGAGGCCGACGAACAGCAGATCAATCTCGACCGCTTCAACCTGTTCTTCCCCGAACTCCGGCCTTTCTTTCTCGAAAACGCCGGTCAGTTCACGGTCGGCAACTCGGAAGAAGTGGAGCTGTTCTTCAGCCGCCGTATCGGCATCGGCGACGATGGCGAGGCGATCCCGGTCGACGCCGGTGCCAGAGTCTCTGGCAAGATCGGCGACAGCACGAACGTCGGCTTCCTGTACATGGGCACCGAGGCGGTTGAAGGCGTCGCGCCGGAGAATCGCTACGGGGTGGCGCGGATCAGCCAGGAATTGCCCAACCGTTCGTCGGTCGGCGCGATCGTGGTAACGCGGGACGGCGACGGCAGCCTCGGAATCCCGAGTTCGGACGACTACAACCGCACGTACGCGATCGACGGCCGCTTAGGCATAGGCGACAACATCACGCTCGAAGGCTGGGCCGCGAAGACCGACACGCCAGGACTGACCGGCAGCGACGATGCGTTCTCTTTCGAGGCGGGCTATTCCTCGGGCCGCTGGGCGTCGAGTATCGAATACACCGAAGTCGGCGAGGACTTCAATCCGGAAGTCGGCTTTCTGTCGCGAACCGACTACCGGAAGGGTCGCGCGTTCATTCTGCGCAGGATTCGTCCGGACGATCTCTGGGGCCTGCTCGAAATCCGCCCGCACATATCCTACACCGGCTTCTGGAAGTCCGACGACTTCCAGGAAAGCGGCTTCCTGCACATCGACTCGCACTGGGAATTCCGCACGGGCACGGAATTGCACACCGGTGTCAATCACCGGCGAGACGGGGTCATCGACGATTTCGAGATTTCCGACGGCGTGATCGTGCCGGCCGGCACCTACGATCACTGGGAATCTCAGCTCGTCTTCTTCACCAACGAATCGAAGCCGTTCAGCTTCCGCGTGCGATCGTTCATCGGTGGACGCTTCGGCGGCGATCGCATGTCGATCTCGCCGACGATTCGCTACCGCTTTCAGGAACGCTTCCGCTCCGAGCTGTCGATCAACTACAACGACTTCGACCTGCCCGGCGGCTCGTTCACTGCGACACTGGCCCGGCTACGCATGTCGTATTCCTTCACGCCGAACATGCAGCTGCAGGCGCTGATCCAGTACAACGAATCCAGCGATCGGGTGGGCACGAATCTGCGCTTCTCCTGGCTGCAGAACGCGAATTCCGGGCTGTATCTCGTCTACAACGAGGTCGACGATCGCAGTGTCGGCGGCCTGCCAACCGGCCGCGAGCTGATCCTCAAGTACAGCTATATCTTCGACGTATTCAACGGCGGCTAAGTTCGGCAAGCTCTCTCCGTAAGGCTTGCCGGTGGTACCACTCGTCTCGACCCACCGCTCGAGGCGTGTACCGGAAATAGTCAAACGCGGCGCTGTTGTCGCTCTCGCCCCCGTTTGAGGACGCGAAGACGCCGAGGTACAGGCCGGTGTAGTTAAAGCCGTGAATAACGGCCGGCGACAGCGTTACGCCGTCAACATCTTCCGCCAGAGCCGTCCAGGTCTCGCCGTCCGCTGAGTAGCTGAAGTCCAGCTCAAGGTAGTTGCCACTAACGCGCAGATACGCGAAGTCATTGTCATACTCCGCCGCAGCGATCTCCTCGACGTCACCGTGGAAGGACAGATAGACCTGCAAACGTCTTACACCGTCCTCTCGCGTCAAGGTAAACAAGATCGCCGAACGATCGTTCTGCATCACAGCGACACCCGCTTCCTCTCCGTTCTCCCGCGGCACGAAGTCGAGCCGCACCTCCGCGTCGTACTCGAAGTGACGCTGGCGCACGCCCAGAAAACTGTAACGTCCATGGTCGTCGAGATGTCCGGGTTGCAGGTCCAATCTCAGGACGCCGTCTTCCAGCGCGTGGAATGGTGCATCGTGCGTCCGGCGCATGTTCCACTCGAGACCAAGCTCGTTGCCGTCGAACTCGTCTTCGAACAGGACCAGCGAGTCTCGCTGCCGGGTGCCGGCGAAGGGCGTCGGAAAATTTAGTTCCACGCGCCCGGTGTCCGGGCTGAACACGGGCCAGGTGTACTTCGGCTCCTTCCACCAGTACGGCTCGGTCTCCCAGGTCATGGGCAGAAGAAAAGTCTCTCGTCCGAGGATGCCGTGCGTGCCGTCGACGAGTCGCCAACCAAGTGCGACCGCATACCAGCGCCCGTCCTCGAGTTCGACGATATCCGCGTGACCGACGCCGGTGATCGGGTGGTCGTAACTGAGCTGGCGATGACTCAGGACCGGGTTGCGCGGATTGTTGAGATACGGCCCTGTGATCTCCTCGCTGATCGCGACGGACATGGCGTGCTCGTACGCCGTGCCGCCCTCGGAGATCAGAAGGTAGTAGAAGCCGTCCTTCTTGTAGATATGCGGTCCCTCCGCATACGCACCCTGACAGCATCCGCGCCACAGGAAATGGCGCTCACCGATGAGCTGCAGCGTCTCGCTGTCCAGCTCCTGCAGCCAGATTTCCATTTCGCCGACGAACGCCGGGTCGGGCGGCGCATGGTTGCCGACGTACCAGACGCGGCCGTCGTCGAACAGCAGCGACGGGTCGATCCCGGGCGCACCCTCGATGACGATCGCGTCGGACCAGGGCCCTTTGGGGTCTTCGGCTGTCACGACGAAGTTCACCAACTCGCCGTCGATGTTGTTCGTCGTAATGATGTAGAACAGCCCGTCGTGATAGCGGATCGTTGATGCGTGGATGCCGCTGCCCGACGAGATCGTATCGAGATCGACCTGTTTGGGGTCGTGCAGCGCGTATCCGATCAGGTCCCAGTTGATCAGATCGCGGCTGTGATAGATCGGGATTCCCGGAAAGTACTCGAAGGTCGAGTTGATGACGTAGAAATCCTCGCCAACTCTGACAATCGACGGATCCGGCGCGAAGCCCGGGATGATCGGATTGCTAAAGGTATCGGCGCCTTGCGATTGGACGCTTGCGGGCAGAGCGAGAATCGTGAACGCAAGCAGCAGAACTCTCGGCAGCATGACATTCTCCGGGTAACGAGCGATAGTGCGGCCTGCGTCGATACTACCCGTCGAGCCCGTTCAGACAAACGATGAAGAAACGGATAATCCGCATAGTTCTGTTGATTCTGGTCCTGGGGATCGCGGGCTATACCGTCGAACTCGCCATACCGAAGCACGACCAATTCATCGAGCGAGCTGGCAACGTCGATACCAGCGCGATCGAGGCGCTGGTCAGCGCGACGACGATTGACGAGTTCGTTTCGCTTCAGAGCACGTCCGGACTGACCGCAGAACTCCGGGTGCGCCGCCCCGTGGGCGACGAGCCGGTACCGGTATTGCTCGTACTCGGCGGCTTCAATACCGGCAAGAATGCGGTCGAACTTGCGGGCGTGCCGAACGGCGTCGCCTTCGCTGCGCTCGACTATCCGTACGATGGCGAAGAATCGATCTCCGGCTTCTACGGGACCCTACGCGCAATCCCTGACGTGCAGCGGGCAGTGCTGGACTCCCCCGCCGTGCTGCTACTGGCGGCCGACTGGCTCGACGCGCAGCCGTGGGTCGAACGCATCGAACTCGTGGGAGCAAGCCTCGGCGTGCCGTTCACGGCCGTCGCCGGCGCGCTCGACGAGCGCTTCGCGCGGGTCTGGCTTCTGCACGGCGCCGGCGACAACGGTGCGTGGATTGACTGGGCAGCGCGCCGCGAGATCGACAGCGAGTTCATGAGCAGGATCGCTGGCCGGTCAGTCCTGTTTCTGTGCTACGGGAATTCGTTCGATACCGTCGAGTGGGTGTTGCGCACCGCGCCGCGCGACGTCGTCATCGTCATGCCCGAGGACGACGACTTCGTGCCACCGGAGGCACAGCAGGCCTTCGTCGATATCGGAGACCGTGAGCACGTCGAGATCATCTGGACCGAAGGTCTGCACATCCGGCCCGGCCGGGCCGGCGAACTCGGCCAGCTGATCGAGGTCGTCCTGATGCGGGTTGTCGGCCCGGCTACGCCAGAGTGAGCTCAGACACGTCCTGCAGGTCGCCGATCTTGCCCTTGATGAAGGTATTGAAGGCGATCGAATAACGCGGTTCCGCGGACTCGTTGGCCTCGACGAAGTGCTGCAGCCCGGACGAGAACAGGAAGATCTCGTTCTTCTTTGGCTGCACGATGTTGAGCGGCGTATTGAAGATGTTCTGCTTTTCCCGGTCCGGCGGAAGCTCGAGCTGCTGATAGCCGCGGTGCCGGTCGAAGATCATGCCCGAGCTCGGGTCCGGCAGCTCCGTGTAGTACAGCGAGCCGGAGATCAGCGAGTTCGAGTGGGAATGCCCGTGCATGCCGATACTCGGATTGTTGATCAGCGACCAGGACTGGGTCACGTAGAGCTTCTGCTCGATGCCCATGATCTCGGTCGAGTACTTGTCGAGCGCGTCCTGCACGGCCGCGGCGATGCTGGCTAGTTCCGGCAGATCGAAGATGTACTTGTTGGTCGAGATCAGGTTCGCCTGATTCTCCATCATCTCCAGATTCTTGATGAACGCGACCTGGCTCTCGCTGATCGCGTAGCCGATGTCGGCACGGAAGAAAGGCTCCGCGAACAGCGGAGACACTTCGTAGGTTTCGATCCCCATATCGATATACCCGCAATGGTCTGTCGACTGGGAATATAACCCAAATGCATATCGTGCTGCCGAGCAGCGGCGGGCCGGGCCGGTCGAAAGGACCGAATCAGGCCAGCATTCTGTCCACTGCTTCGGGATCGGTCGGCCGCAGCCGGCGCACGAGACGAGGCTTCCGGCGCGGTTCGAACAGCGCCTCGACGTCGTTTTGTGCTTCCGATAGTCCCGATTGCGGATTGCCGGCTGGAATCGCCACGAATACGATTCCGCAGCAGACCGCCGCGTACAGCATTGAGCGGATCGCCAAAGACCCGTATCGACTCGCTCGCATGTATACCCCTTGACGCCTCTGTTATTGTTGGCGCGGCTCGTTGAACCGCGACGAGGCTTGCCGGGTCAGTATAGAGCAAGTAATCCGCCCGGGCATTCCGCATTCTTCTTATGTAAAGGCCGCATTCGGTTGATCCCATTCGTTCGTACATCCGCGCTGCTCGTCCTGGCGAGCTGCTTCGCTCTCGAGCCGGCATTTGCCGAGGAATCCCTCGAAGAAATCGTCGTCGCCGCGAAGCGCCGCGATGCCGCCGTCGCCGAGATTTCGGCGGCCGTCGGCGCGATCGACACCGACGCCGCGGGGCCGGTCATTCTGTCCACCGATGCGCTGGCCGAAGTGCCCGGCGTGTTCCTGCAGCAGACGACCCCCGGCCAGGGAACCGCAATCGTCCGCGGTCTGCGAGGCTCGTCGGTGCTGCACGTGGTCGACGGCGCACGACTCAACAATGCGATCTTCCGTAGCGCACCGACGCAATACGCAGCCCTGGTGCCGGTGACCAGTATCGAGCGCGTCGAGGTGCTGCGTGGAAGCTCGACGTCCCTTTACGGCAGCGATGCGGTCGGCGGCATCGTCGAATTCGTTACCCGCGTGCCGTCCTTCGAATCCAACGACGTCGGCCGCCGCGGCAGCGTCTACGTCGCCCACGACTCCGCGAATTCGTCCAGGACCGCGCGTGGCCTGTTCGAGGCCGGCAATCAGCATGTCGCGGCCAGCCTGTCGCTCGAATACCAGGACAGCGACGACCGCCGGATCGGCGGTGGCGAACGCATTGGCCCGAGCGGCTTCGAATCGCGCGGCGGCCGGTTCGCGCTGTCCCTGACACCGGAGGACGCCGGAAGCTGGCTGTTCGATCTGCAGCACCTCGAGCAGCCGCGGACGCCCCGGATCGACGAACTCGTCGCAGGCTTCGGGCAAACGGAACCCTCGTCGTCGGAGTTCTTCTTTGCACCCAATCGGCGCACGTTTGCCCGTATTCGCTATAGCGACGAAGCCGGGCCGTGGAACCTGGACTGGCGTGCGGAGCTCAGCTGGCAAAAGATTGACGACGACCGCATTACGCGCGATCTCGGCGCGCCGGAACGCCGCCTCGAGCGGAACTCGAGCGAGCTGCTCGCCGCATTGGTCACCGCCGCGGGTCGATTCGGCGACGGCAGCTGGATCGCCGGCGCCGAGGTCTACACCGATGAGGTGTCGAGCAGCCGCGAATCCGAGGACATCGCGACCGGGCAGCGGCAGGCAGTGACCGCCCGTTTTCCCGACGGGTCGCAACTCGATCAGGCCGCGATCTTCTTCAACGCGGACATGCCCGTGGGGGAAAATCACACGCTGAGCGGCGGCGTGCGCTTGACGGCGGTCGACGTCGATCTGGCGGCGACCGCATTGACCTCCCGCGCCAGCGTCGAGGTCTCGGATCTCAGCGGCGATCTCGGCTGGCTGTACCGGCTCGGCGAAGAGTGGCAGCTGGTCGCCAATGTCGCATGGGGTTTCCGTGCCCCGAACGTGTTCGATCTCGGGACGCTCGGCAACCGCCCTGGCAATCGGTTCAACGTGCCGAACACCGGGCTCGACTCCGAGCAGGTGCTGCACGGCGACGTCGGTGTTCGGCATTTGAACGACGGCTGGCGGCTCGAGCTTTTCGCATTCGCTCTCGAATATGACGACCGGATCACGTCTGTGGCGACCGGTGGCGTCACGCCGGAGGGCCGCGACATCGTCACCAGCGTGAACGCCGCGACTTCGTCGATTCACGGGCTGGAATTCTCGGCGTCCGTTGCGCTCGGCGAGCGTCTGAATCTGCACGCAATCGTCAATTACACGCGGGGCGAGGACAGGATCGGCGGGGTCACGGAGCCGGCGGATCGTATTCCGCCGCTGTCCGGACGGCTTCTTGCCGACTATGCGGCCGGGGACACCTTCGAGGTCTCGGCGTGGCTGCGATTCGCCGACGATCAGAGCCGGCTTAGCTCGCGCGATGTGCGCGACGTGCGCATCGACCCCAACGGCACCGCCGGCTGGGGCAGCGCCGGCGCCGAAGCCGTGTGGCGACCGTTGGAGCGCTGGCAGTTCGCGCTCGGCATCGACAACCTGTTCGACCGACGTTATCGCCAGCACGGTTCGGGTGTCGATGCAGCGGGCCGCAGCCTCCAGCTGAGCGCCTTGTACAGCTGGTAAGCGCTCGGGCGGCGAGCCGCCTTGCACATCCGCGGCCACGAACCTAAAGTGAAGGAGCGGGGGCCGGAGGACACATGCCACCTACCAAGAAGCCGCTCAGGAAGCACTATCTCGTCGTTGTCGCGGATGAATCGAAAGCGGTTCTGTATTCGCACGATACGCGCAGCGGACCATTGCGGCAGTTGACGGAACTCGGCAACGACGCGGCGCGGATGAAGACCGAAGACCTGGTTTCGGACCGCGGCGGCCGCAGCTTCGACAGTCACGGGCACGGCCGGCACACGATGGCCGGCGAAAAGGACGGGCCCAAACACCACGCGGCGGAGATCTTCGCCAAGCAGATTGCGGAGCGCATTGCCTCCAGCACCCACCGCGGCACCTGCCGCGGCTTCGCGCTTGTGGCCGCGCCCCGCTTCCTCGGCATGTTGCGGGACGCGATTTCGACCTCCACCAAGGCGGAGCCCTGGACCAGCGTGGACAAGGACGTCGTCGGCAAGGATGCCGCGGTGATCCGCGAGCTGCTTACCAAAGCCTCGCCGAGGCCGGGGCTCTACTGAGCCCAATTTGCTCAGACTTGTGACATCACGGCCTTGAAGGCTACGTAGCCGAAGTACATCCCGAGAATGACGAATGCCTCTATGCGCTGGATTCCGCGCTTGTAGAGGAAGAAGAACATCACGACCACGGTGAGCAGTATCAGGTAGGGAAGCTCGGTGGTCAGCATGCCGCGGTCGAAGCTGATCCGCGAGATCGCGGCGGCGACGCCGATGGGTACCAGCGTATCGAAGACGTTGCTGCCTATCAGGTTGCCGATCGACAGCGACGCGCGTTTCGCGATTGCCGCTCCGACCGAGATCGACAGCTCCGGCAGGCTGGTGCCCAGCCCGATGATCACGAAGGACACGAACGCTTCGCTGACGCCGAGGTCTTCGGCAAAGCCGATCGCGCCGCTCACGGTCAGCTCCGCGCTGACGATGACGATTGCCAGCCCTCCAAATAGAAAGGCCAGCGTTTTCAGCAGCTTGTCGTCATGTGGGCTGATGTCGTCAGCACAGTGCGACGACGGGTCGGCGAATAGCGCCACCAGGTAGATGATGTAGGCGATCGACAAACCGACGCCCTCGAGCCGGGTCACCACGCCGTCCACGCCGAAGAGTCCCAGAAGCAACAGTGAGCCCAGGAGCGCGCCACCGTGGCGCAGCGCGAGGTTCTTCGGCAGGGTCAGATTGAGGATCAGTGCCGCGCACCCGAGTACCAGGCCCAGCTGGCCAAGGTAGCTGCCGAGGGCGGTGCCCACCACGACGTCGGATGCGCCTTCGCCGACCAGATTCTTGATCGCGCCGTCGACGGCAATGGCGAGCTCGGGCAGGTCGCTGCCTACCGACAGCACCGCGACGCCGACGACGAACTCCGAGATTCCGAGCCGGGAGGAGATGCTGACCGCGCCGCGTATCGTGATCTCGGTCCCGAACCACAAGCCGGCCAGGCCGGCAATCAGCAGCAGCAGATCCATCGATGCAGGTTACTGTCGTTCTTGTCCATCGACGGGATAGGATAACGAAAAAAGGGCCGCCGAAGCGGCCCCATAGTTGCTGTTGCCATAGGGGGAAACGCCTAAAAGGAGGCAAACAGCGTGCGCAGTCGAAACTACGCGTCCGACGCGTCGTTCGAATCTGAAGAGTCGGTACCGTCGGATGCGTTCACCGACGCCGTCATCCGACGGTACCTGGCCCGCCTCTGGGAGACGAGATTAGGGTTGGCCACGTCCCGATCGCCCGCCTTATTGGCGTGGTCCACGATGGGATAGCGCGTTTCCGTTTCTTCAGCCATAAACCAAAACGGCACCGACATTCGGTGCCGTTATTGGCTATAGCGTCAGGCGAGGGCCAATCCCCTCACTCGCCGGCGGATTATTCCGCGACGGCGACGATCTCGGCGGCCGGGGCGGCCTCGAGGCTGCTCTGTTCGTTCCCGTTGTCGCCCCCGCCCATCATCATGGACGCGGCAATGACGCCGACGACGGCGCCGACGAATCCGCCGCCTGCAGCGGCCAGTGCGACAGTACTGGGAGGTGGCTCGTTGGGATCGGGCATGGTCGTTCTCCTTCTTGTTGGTTCATTACATAGTCTAGGAGTGTCGCTCGGTGGGCGCCAGCAATGTTCGATCCCACGCATCCAGTTGATTTATCATGGGCAGCACACCGACGCTTTCACCGATGCGAGCATGAGTGCATCCGAAGTAACGACGCTATTGCGCAACTGGCGCTCGGGCGACGCCCAGGCGCTCGACGAGCTGACGCCGCTGATCTATGACGATCTGCGGCGCATTGCTGCGCGATACCTTCGCTCGGAGCGCATCGGGCACACCCTTCAGGCAACGGCGCTGGTCAATGAATCTTTCGCACGGCTCTCCGAGTCCGAACCGTCCTTCAAGGATCGCGCACACTTCTTCGCCATCGCGGCGCGGACGATGCGGCACATCCTTACCGACTACGGCCGCGCGAGGCGAAGCCAGAAGCGAGGCGGCGGAATCGCGCCGATTACGCTGCAGGAAGAGCGCGTCGCGCTGCCGGCCACCGACATCGTGGACATCGACGATGCGCTCAACAAGCTCGCGGAGATCGACGAGCGCAAGGCGGACGTGCTCGTGCTGCACTTCTTCGGCGGCATGACCTACGAGGAAACGGCCGAGGCACTGAACGTGTCGCCGGCAACGGTCGATCGCGATCTAAGGCTTGCCAAAGCATGGCTCGCCAATGAACTCAAAAACGATTGAGCTCGACGCCGACCGCTGGTCGCGAGTCGAGGATCTGTTTGCGCGGGCCGCGGATCTTCCCAACGACGAGCGCGGCGCCTTCCTGAAGACCGAGTGCGGCGACGACCCGGAACTGCTCGACTACCTGCTGGCGCTGCTCGGCGCGGAGCAAAGCAGCGAAGACACGATCGAGGGCTCCATCGCCGCCGCCATTGACGCGACCTTCGGCGAGGAGGAGACCGAGGACCTCGCGGGCCAGATGATCGGCCCGTACCGGGTCGAACGCCTGATCGGTTCTGGCGGCATGGGAATGGTCTATCTCGCGCGCCGCGACGACGACCAGTTCGATCAGCAGGTCGCCATCAAGCTCGGCCGTCACCGGCTCGTCGATCCTCAGACCGAGCTGCGGCTCAAGAACGAGCGGCAGATACTCGCCGATCTCGATCATCCGAACATTGCGAAGCTCTTCGACGGCGGCACGACCCCGGAGGGCGTTCCATATCTGGTCATGGAATACATCGACGGCGTCCGTCTCGACGACTATTGCGACGAGCGGCGCCTGTCGGTCAACGAGCGTCTGCGGCTATTCCAGACTATCTGCGCCGCGGTGCACTACGCGCATCAGAATCTGATCGTGCATCGAGACATCAAGCCCTCGAACATATTGGTGACCGACGAGGGTGTACCGAAGCTGCTCGATTTCGGTATCGCGAAGCTCGTCGACACGCAGGGGGCCGCCACGGACGGGCTCACGCGTGAAGGCGCGGTCGTGCTGACGCCGGAGAATGCGGCACCGGAACAGATCCTCGGCAAGGGCGTGACGACCGCCACCGACACCTACGGTCTCGGTCTGCTGCTCTACTACGTGCTCGCCGGCGTCCGGCCGCTGTCGCTGGAGGACACGGCACCACACGAATTTGCCCGCCTCGTCTGCCACGAAGTCCCGGTGAAGCCCAGTACCAAACTTGGCGACGCGGGCAGCAGCGCCACGGCGATCGCGACCGACCGGAGTACGACACGCGACCGCCTGCAGCGCAGCCTGACCGGCGACATCGACACGATCGTGCTGAAGGCGATTCGCAAGGAGCCCGAACGCCGCTACCGCTCGGTCAGCGCGATGGCCGACGACATCGGCCTGTATCTGAAGTCGATGCCGATTACCGCGCGCTCGGACTCCTGGCGCTACCGGGCCGGGAAATTCCTGCAGCGGCACTACGCGGCCGTCGCCGCGTCCGTTGCCGCGTTTGCCGTTCTCGTCGGCTTCCTGATCGTACTGACCCTGCAGAACGAGGAGATCACCCAGGAGCGTGACCGCGCGCGCCAGGTTTCCGCGTTTCTCGAGGACATATTCCTGACGCCCGATCCTGCGCAGGCGCGCGGCGCCAGCGTAACGGCCAAGGAAATCCTGGACGCCGGCGCGGAGCGCATCCGCTTCGACCTCGACAGCAGCCCGGAGATCCGGTCGACACTGATGGGAACGATCGGCCGGGTGTACTTCAATCTCGGCGAGTTCCAGCCCTCCGTCGACATGCTGGAGGAAGCGCTTGCACTGAGACTTCAGACTTTCGGTGTCGACGATCCGGCGACGGCAGCGGCACAGAACGATCTCGCTGAAGCGCTGATCCAACAGGCCGCTTACGACGAGGCTCGCAGTCTGCTCGAAGCAGCGCTCGACACATACCGGGCGCACCTCCCCGAGACGTCGCCTGAAATCGGCAACAATCTGCTGAATCTGGCCGAGCTCGAGGTCAAGCTCGGCGCGATCGACGAGGCTGCCGACCTGGCCGAACAGGGCAGCCGGATCTTCGCCGCGCTCGGTGACGACTGGGTGACCCATCTGGCGGAGACGCTCGCGGTTCGTGCGCGGATTCTGCAGATGCGCGACGACTACGACGAGGCCGAGGCGCTGTTCCGCGAAGCCATCTCACTCGTTTCGGTTGCCGAGGGCGACGACCATCCGGACGTTGCCTATTACCTGCAGAGCCTCGGCGTGCTGCAGCTGTCGCTCGGCGACTACGCGGAGGCCGACGCGACGCTGGCCGAGGCGATCGAGACGTCCCGCCGGATTCTCGGCGGCCACGACCTCCTGGCCGCGACGCTGCGCGATCGCGGACGTGTGCTGCAGGCGCAGGGCGACTACGAAGGCGCGGAGGATCTGATGCGCGAAGCGCTCACGATCGACATAGACTCGCGCGGGCTGGTGCACCCGAGAGTCGGCCTCGATATGACGATTCTCGGCCAGCTTCTGCATGACAAGGGCGACCTCGGTGCCGCTGAAAACATTCTGTCGCGAGCGGTCGACGTGTTCGACGAGGTGTTCGACGTCGATCACCAGTACACGGCGTCCGCGCTGACCGAGCTCGGTGCCGTCTTGAATTCCAGCGGCCGGTCCGAAGAGGCACTGCCGCTCCTGGACCGGGCCGTCCGTATCCGGACGATCGACTACACGCCCGAGGATCAGCTGCTCGCGGCGAGCCAGACAGAATATGCCGACGCACTGGTGAGGCTTGGCCGCCTCGACGAGGCGGAGCCCCTACTTGCGAACAGCGCGGCGGTATTCGCGGATTCGCCCGGCCGGCGGCAGCAGCGCACGAACGCCGTGCTCGATCGCCTGTCTGCGGCTCGAGACGCCGCGGACTAGACTCCCGCCGGCCGCCGCGCGGCGTTCCATCCGCGGGCCCTCTGAACGATAATGCGCCGACACCCTGGGAGTACACTTGACCAGCAACGCCATTCACCCGGCGGCGATCGTTTCGCCGGACGCAGAGATCGACCCGACCGCCAGTATCGGCCCGGGTGCGATCATCGAGTCCGAAGTCGTCATCGGCCCGAATACCGAGATCGGTGCCTACTCGATCGTCCGCCAATACACGACGATTGGCGCGAACAACCGAATCGACTCGCAGGTCGTGATCGGCGGCCTTCCGCAACACACCGCGTGGGAAGGCACGAAGTCGTCGGTTGTGATCGGGGACAACAACACGATCCGCGAATTTTCGACCATCCACCGTGCCTACGCCGAGGGTGCCGAGACGCGCATCGGCTCGAACTGCCTGTTCATGGCCTATTCGCATGTCGGTCACGATTGTGTCGTGGGCGACAACGTGATTCTGACCAACGTCACGCAGCTCGGCGGGCATGTCGACGTCGGTAACAACGCGGTCATGGGCGGAGCATCGGGTGCGCATCAGTTCACTCGCGTCGGCGCGTTCTGCATGGTCGCCGCACACATCGTATTGAAGAAGGACGCACTGCCCTACTCGGTCATTGGGGGCGAACCCGTCCGCCACTATCGCCTGAATCGGATCGGGCTCAAACGCAACGGGATCGACGGCGATCGGTTCCGTGCGGTCGAATCGGCGTTTCGTGCCATCCGCGGCGGCGACCGTGAATTCTCCGACGTCGAGACCACGCCGGAAGTCGGCTACCTGCGCGACTGGGTCGGCACGAAGTCGAAGTACGGCCTGTACGGTTTTATCGGCGGGCGCTAGCGCGGCGGGTATCCGAGAACGGACATGAGTGAGAATAAGCCGGATTTTTCCAGCGTCGAGGCCCGCCGCAGCAAAGACAGCCTGCGGCGCAGAACCATCGGCCGCAAGCTGGGCTACGCGATCGGCCTGCCGATCCTGCGCTTCATACTGTTTCTGCTGAACGTCACGTACCGGCGGAAGAAGTACATCGGCGAGGACGTCGCGAAGCGTATCGTCGCAGATCAGGGTCAGGCCTACGTGCCCTGCTACTGGCACCAGCAGCATGTCGTCTGCTCGAGCCTCATGCATGACTGGCTACGCGCCGGTTTCAAAGCCTGCTACATCGTGTCCGCCTCGGTGGACGGGGACGTGCCGGCGACCATCGCTCGCGCGTGGGGCGCGGAGGTCATCCGCGGATCGGCAGCCGGTACCGGCGCGCTGGTTCTGAGGGACGCGCAGCAGACAATGAAGCGCGGTGTTTCAATTGTCGCGACGTCGGATGGGCCGCTGGGACCCCGCTTCGAGTTCAAGACCGGAACGGTGCTAATGGCACGCATCGGCGGCGCGCCGCTGGTGCCCGTTGCCTGCGCAGCCGATCGGGCCTGGTACCTCGACACCTGGGATCACTTCATGATCCCCAAGCCCTTCGCACGCATCGCCGTCGCGGTCGGCGAGCCGATAGAGGTTCCGCGCGGAGCGTCTATGGACGAGATCGAAGCGATCCGCGACCGGATGCAGGCCGCGATCGAGGGGCTGATTCAGGAGAGCAAAGCCGCGCTCGTCGACGCGACGTAGTCGATCTCCTCGTCCGTCATCTCCGGAAATATCGGTAGCGAAACGCAGCGCGGGGCGATCCGCTCTGCGACGTCCAGCGATTCCGTCCGGCAGGTATTCGCAAAGTACTCGTGCTTGTGCAGCGGCTTCGGATAGTAGATTGCCGACGCGACGCCCTTCTCCCCGAGCTGCGCCCGGAACGCATCCCTGTCGTCGACCAGAATCGTGTAGTAGCCGTGCACGTGCCGCGCGCCGCCCGACTCCTCGACCGGCGTCGTCGCGGACGTGTCGGCGAGCGCGGCGGAATAGCGTGCGGCGACCTCGCGGCGGCGGTCATTCATCGCGTCGATGTGCGCGAGCTTCGCGAGAATTACTGCCGCCTGCAGTTCGTCCAGCCGGCTGTTGAAGCCGAGCATCGTGTGTTCGCCGCCCGCGCCGATGCCGTGATTGCGAAGTTCGCGAATTCGGCGATCGGTCTCCGGATCGTTGGTGCTGATCATGCCGCCGTCTCCCAATCCGCCCAGCGTCTTCGTCGGATAGAAGCTGAACGCGTTGGCGTGACCGAAGCTGCCCGCCCGGCGGTCGTCGATCGACGCACCGAAGGATTGTGCACAATCCTCCACGACGAGCAGCTTGCGCTCATCGGCAAGTTCCATGATCGCCTTCATGTCCGCCGGCCGGCCGAACAGGTGCACCGGGATGATGGCTCGTGTGGAATCGTTGATTGCCGCCGCGAGCTTGCCGATGTCGATGTTATAGGTCTCTTCGTCGATATCCACCAGCACCGGCTGGGCGCCGACGTACTCGATCGCCTCGATCGTTGCCGCGAACGTGAACGGCGTCGTGATGACTTCGTCGCCCGGGCCGACCTGCAGTCCGGCTAGGGCCAGATGCAACGCGTCCGTTCCGGAACCGACCGCAATACCGTGTGCGACGCCGAGATACCCGGCCACCGCCGACTCCAGCGCACTGACGTTCTTGCCGAGGATGTACTGTCCGCTGCGCGCTATCTCGGCGAGTGCCGGATCGCATTGCGCAGCGACCTGCTCATAGGCTCGTCCGAGATCGAGAAATGGCACTTTCATTTCGTGTTCTCCGCGGCGACGAGAATACCGATCTCCTCCGCCGTCCGTAGGGCTTCCATGGCGGTGCGGCCGCTGACGAGCGGCGGCGGTCCGCCGTTGATCGACGCCAGGAAGGCGCGCGTCTGTTCGAGCATCGCGTCGCTGTCGCCGAATGTCTGTTTGTCGATGCTCACGTCGTCCGGTCCGGTCACCGGCCCCTCGACGAGCTTGCTGTACGCCGTCACCGTCTTGTTGTGCAAGTCCGCGGACGCATAGGAGTCTTCCTGGAAGATCCTCAGCGACCGCTCCGTCTTCAGGCTAATGCGCGAACTCGTTACGTTCGCCACGCAGCCGTTCTCGAAGCGAATACGCGCGTTCGCGACGTCGATGCTGTTCGAGAAGATCGTGCGGCCGACGGCATCCACGCCGGCCATCGGCGAGCGGACGAAGCTGTGGATCAGATCGATGTCGTGAATCATCAGATCGAGCACGACGCTGACGTCGAGCGAGCGCGGCTTGTACGGCGCGATGCGGTTCGACTCGATGAACAGTGGTTTCTCGATCCGGTCGGCGAGCGCGAGAATCGCCGGATTGAAGCGCTCCTGATGCCCCACCTGCAGAACGCGCGACCGCCCCTCGGCCAACTCGACGAGCTTAACCGCCTCGTCCATCGTTGTCGTGAAGGGCTTCTCTAGCAGTACGTCGATGTCGTTCTCGAGCATCGCGCTCGTGAGCTCGAAATGGCTGGTCGTCGGCGTCGCGATAGCGACCGCGTCGACCTCGCCGATCAGATCGCGATAGTCGGAGACGACCTCGGCACCGAGATCCGCGGCGACGCCGCCTGCGCGTTCTGTGTCGGCATCGACGATGGCTATCAGTGTCGAACCGTCCAGCGCGGCGAGCTTTTGCGCATGCCGCTCCCCCTGCACTCCCACGCCGATGACGGCCGTCTTTAGCGTCGTCATCCGGCCACCGTCGCGGTTTCCGTCATCTCGGGTTCCTTGTCATTGACCGACAGTTCGCAGAATCGCGCTCCATCGGCGTCGATTTTGAAGTAACACGGCGCGTCAAACCAGCTACCCAGATTGACGCTGCGGTATTCGGCGTCTTCCGGTTGCCAGTCGTCGCGGACGTGGACGTGGCCGGAGATCAGCAGGTCGAATGGCCGCTCGGCGTAGGCCTTCCCGGCGTGCACGCGAATCTTCTTCACGGCGTCGTCCGCGGAAATCGACTTCGTGTTTGAGGTGTAATTGCGGCTCTTTGCGCTGGCACGGTCGCCGATGCCGGCGACGATCGATCCCGGCAAGTGGCAGACCAGCCAGCGAATCGGCGGTGTCCGCAGGAACCAGCGCAGAAACAGATAGCCCTTGTCCTCCGGGTCCATCTGATCGCCGTGTTCGAGGCGCACGGTCATGTCGCCGATGCTCACGTACGCCGGACCGGGGTGCACGATCAGGCCGAGGCGGTCGGCCCAGTAGTAGCGGAGGTGCAGATCGTGATTGCCCTCGAAGTACCGGATCTCGACGCCTTCGACCTTCAGCCGCTTGATCTCGTCGATGATCTCTTCATAGGCATCCACAAAATAGTCGTGATCCGCGACCCACAGGTCGAAGATGTCGCCGAGCAGCACCAGATGAGAGGCACCGGACTCGGCGGACAGGCTACGCAGGAACTCGAGGAAGAGCTGGCCGCGCGCGCTGTCGGCAGCCGTTATGTGTATGTCGGAAACGAAATATGCGCTGGGCATATGCGCGGAACCTGGCTCGGGACTCGGCCTAATGTAACAAAGCCGAATGTCGCTTGCGTGAGTGTGGGGGCGTTCGTCCGCCCGAAGTTCCATCGCAGAACAGCATAAGCGCCTTCGGATATAACCATCGCCGCAACGTCCCGACCCCCATAGCGAAGGCGTCTAAACCGATCGCGAAACCATCTGTCCAGAACTTAACGTGCTGCCGTGTGCGGGCACAGCGAGGGGGCTGCGTCTGGATTCACGCTTGGTGTTGCCGTCCCGCGAATGCGCACACGTCTTAAATAGGGGGAAATACCATGAGTAGCTATGGAGCGATCGGCCGCGCCGTGCGGCTGACCGTAATTGCTGGTGCGCTATCCGGCCTGACCATGCCTGCGTTCGCGCAGGACGACGACGCCGACGAGGACGATGCAATCGACGTCATCACGGTCACCGGAACACGCATTCAGAACCAAAACGTCATCGCGGCCAGCCCGGTCACGACAATCGACGCGCTGGAAATCCAACAGAAGCAGACACCGAATATCGAACGTGTATTCAGGGATCTGCCGATTACGATTCCGGGCGACGGCGAGAACGTCAACAACGGTACCGCCGGTCAGGCAACGATTGACCTGCGTGGCCTTGGGCCGGAAAGAATGCTGGTGCTGATCGACGGCAAACGGCTTACGCCTTACGACATCAACGGTATCGTCTCGACGGACGTGATTCCGGTGAACATGTTGCAGCGCGTAGACGTCGTGACCGGCGGTGCATCCGCGGTGTACGGCTCGGACGCGCTGTCCGGCGCCGTGAACTTCATCATGCGCAGCGACTTCGAGGGCTTCGAGTTCGACGCAGGCTTTTCCGAGCCGGCGCAGGGCGAAGAGTCCTACTACATCAATGCGCTGTTCGGAGTTTCCTTTGACGACGACCGCGGCAACATCGTTGTCGGCGGCGGCCGTACGACGCGCGGCACGGTGCTGCTCGCCGACCGGAGCTTCGGTCAGTTCGGCGTCTCTTCGACAACCGGCTCGGGTCTCGGTGCACCACCGCCTGCCCCGTCCGCCGATTGCTCGGGCAACACGGACTCGACGACGGCGCACTCGTCCGGCGTCGGTTCGACAACGGCGATTCCGGCAACGCTGAACCTGCGTAGCGGTAACTCATATCAGTTCCGCGACGACGGCAGCCTGCAGCTCGGCGAATGCGCGCGCTTCAACTTCAACCCGTTCAACTACTACCAGACGCCGCAAGAGCGCTGGCAGTCGACGGCGTTGATGCGCTACAACGTGAGCGACGAAATCGAAGTCTATGCACGGGCGTCGTTCTCCGCGAACTCGTCGGACTTCCAGATTGCTCCGTCCGGCACGTTCGGTACCGCGTTCACGATTCCGGTTCTGAATCCGTTCTTCTCGGATGCCACCCGCACGACGATCATCAACGATCTGACCGCGGGCGCCGCGAACTTCGTGACCACGCAGCAGGATGAAATCGCTCGCCTGCAGGCGCTGCCGAACCCGACCCAGGACGACATCGACGCGCTCGCAGCGACGCAGGCAGCACTGGCAGCCGATCCGAACGGCTTCCTGTCTGTAGGTATCCAGGACATCAACGGCGACGGCATTTTCGACACCAACGATGCCTTCACTTCGACGGCCCGCCGTCGGACGGTTGAATTGGGTGCCCGCACCGGTGTGTTCGATACCGACTACAATCAGCTCGTATTCGGTGTTCGCGGTAGCATTCCCCGCCTCGACGGTTGGAACTTCGATCTGTCGTATCAGCGCGGTGAATCGGACTTCGTCGAAACGCGAGACGGCTTTACCAACCTCGGCAATCTGCAGGCAGGTATCAATACCGTCGACGCCAACCAGTGCATCGACCTCAACGGCAATGTAACGGCCGCGCCCTGTTCGCCTATCAATATCTTCGGACCGCTCGGTTCGATTACCCAGGCACAGCGCGACTCCGGCTTCTTCGTTGCAATTGCGAGCGACGTGCGCAAGACGGTGCAGACCATCTATCACGGCTCCATCGACGGTACGTTCGATCAGGTTTCCCTGCCGTGGGCGGATGACGGCCTGTCCGTCGCCTTTGGTGCGGAGTTCCGCGAGGAGTCTGCAAGCTCAGAGCCTGACGAGTGTCTGAAAGAGGCTCCGGCCAGCTGTCAGGGCGGTGCCGGCGGCAATCGCCTGCCGATCCGCGGCGAGTTCAGTGCCGACGAGTACTTCGTCGAAGCCATCCTGCCCCTGGTACAGGGCCGCAGCGGTTTCGAGAACGTCAGCTTTGAAGGCGGCTGGAGAGGGTCTGACTTCAACCCGCAGGGTACGACCGATTCGTGGAAAGCCGGCATCAGCTGGGAAGTCGTTCCTGGCTTCAGGCTCCGCTTCATGGAACAGCAGGCGACCCGAGTCGCGAACGTAGGCGAACTGTTCAGTCCGATTACGACCGCACTCGACAACGCTACGCTCGATCCCTGCTCCATCGGCAATCCGAATCCGCCGGCTCCGGGCAGCGATCTGTTCAACCTCTGCGTGCAGACGGGTCAGCTTCCGAGTCAGGTCGGTCAGACGCCGGACATCATCGCCGGACAGATCAACGTCTTCACCGGTACGAACCCGGCCAACCTGCCCGAGCCTGAGACGGCGCGGACACGGACGATCGGATTCGTCTGGGAGACCGATCTGGCGCCGATCGCTTCGATGCAGCCGACGACGATCTCGCTCGACTACTACGACATCGAGATCAGCGACTACATCGACACGCCGAGCGGCCAGGAAGCGCTGGACCTCTGCTACGTGCTGCAGGATCCGGTTGCCTGTGGAGGCGTCGTCCGAATCGGCGGCGCATTCGGTGAGACCGGTACCGGCGTACCCGCGTTCTTCACGAACTTCGAGACGTTCCAGGCGGAAGGCGTCGACCTCTCCGTCATTACCGGATTCGATCTCGGCGGGCTCGGCGATCTGGGCATCAACTTCACGGCGCATCAGTACCTGACCAATGAGTTCCAGACGACGGCGGCTTCGCCGGTCGTGGACTGCAAGGGTATCTACGGTACGTCGTGCGACCCTGTGCCCGAGTATCGTCACACGATGCGCTTCAACTGGAACCGGAACGAGTTCAACGCATCGTTCCTGTGGCGTCGCATCGGCGAGATGGACGTGCAGAGCAACGAAGCGTCGGCCCTGTTCCCGGCATTCCGTAGTGTGGACGCGCAGGACTACTTCGACCTGTCCCTCGGTTACAACTTCGAGGACTGGGCGCGAGTATCGCTGCTGATCACGAACGTCGCTGACGAAGATCCGCCGATCCTCGGCAACGAGACCGGCTCGACGGCGTTCAACTCGGGTAACACGTTCCCGAGTCTGTTCGACACCATGGGGCGCATCTACTCCGTTAATCTGAACCTTGCGTTCTGATTGACAGCGCTTCGGGGGGAATGGACGGCGGCCTTCGGGCCGCCGTCTTTCTTTTGGCGGCGAGAAACGGGCTCTTCGGTTTCTCGCCCTAGCGGCTATCGAGCAATGCGTAGAGAGCGCTTTCGATTTGCCGCCGCTTGTCGCCGTCTTCTTCTGCGGGCTCTGTGTCCGCCGATTGCTCCGGCAACCTGTAAGCGTCCTGGAGCAGGCGCGGGTCGAGACAGGCCAGCGCCTCCGCCGCGGCACGTTCCGCGGACGCCAGCGTCTGCCGGATGTTGATCGGCCCGCCGGCGCAGCCGGCGACCGAGACGCCGGGCGCCGAATCAGCCCGAACATAGCCGTTGCCGTCGAGTTCGGCACCGGCGATCGACGCGAGCGCCTCCGCGCCGCCGGATGGGCGCACGTCGGAGCACAACACGAGCATGTCCCATTGCTCGCGGACGAAATGCCGGCTTCCGACATCCTCGAAGGAGACCTCGAGTTCGCCGTCGGCAGCAATATTCAACATCGCGCCGTGCCGCACCTCGATCCCCGCCGTGTCAATCAGACGCTTCGCGTCGGCATACTCGTTCGCGTTGGGCGGCGGCGCAAGCAACAACAGCGACACCCGGCTCACGTCCTGTGCAAGCAGCTGGTTCACCTGACTGGCCACGACGTAGAGGGCAAACGGCGACATCGCGTCGAGGACCAGCAGCACACTGTCAGGGTATTCCTCGTTGGACGGACGCGTGGCGAAGCCGCCTGTTGGCCCCGGAGACTCCAGCAAGCGCTGAAGTTCGGCAGACGTCACGACGTCGGGATGCGTGCCATAGCCGAGTGCTTCCAGCCCGGCGTCGTCGGCCAGCTCGAAACCCGAGGACAGGATGACGGCACCGACGTGCCGTTCGGTGACCGATTCGAGCGCCACGTCGAAATGGATCGCGTCGTCTTCGCAGGCCTCGATGCAGCGGTTGCATGGCAAGTAGTTTGGCGGCGTATTGAGGCAGTGCTCGATATCGATGACCCATTCCGACGGCAGGGTTTGCGGCAGCGGAGAATAGATCGCTTTGCGGTAGCTGAGGCCCGCGTCGCTCTCGTTGCCGAGAACGACCGGACAGACCGCACGGCACAGCGCGCATTCGGTGCACGCGTCGGTGACGAATCGAGCTTTTGTTCGGATGCTTGCCGTGAAATTGCCGGGGCGTCCAACCAGGCTTTCGAGAGAGGAGATCGCAAGTATCTCGATGCTCTCGTTGCCAGCAATGGAGTCGAGCGCGGGGACCGTAGTGCCTTCGGCGCGATCGCCAATGGAATCGTCACTCGACATCGCAGCCGCCAGCCGGCCGCCGACGACCGGCTCGCGTTCGACCACCAGCGCCTGCGCCCCTGCATCGGCGCAGATTCTCGCAGCATGCAGACCGGCGACGCCGCCGCCGACAATGAGAATCGTGTCCGTCATAGTGGCGCCTCGCCGCGCGCCGCGCGAGCGCCGGCGTCGAGCGCGCGCATGTCGATGTCGAAGACGTCCGGCCGGACCGTATTGCGAATCGCCTCAACCAGCGCCTCACGGCTGACGACACCGGTTTTCTCGACGAGATAGCCGAGAATCACGACGTTGGTCGTGAGCCGGTTGCCGAGTTTGTCCGCGATCTCGGTCGCGGGCAGACCGCAGACCGCCGCGTCGTCATCGTCCGGCTTGACGAGGCCGGTGTCGACGATCAGCAGTCCGTCGGAGGCAAGACAGGGCCTGAACTTCGCGTAGGCTTCCTGGAAGAGCAGCGCGAGGACATCGGCTTCGATGACGAACGGATAGTCGACCGACTCGTCGGA
Source organism: Woeseiaceae bacterium (assembly GCA_965232445.1). GTDB lineage: Bacteria > Pseudomonadota > Gammaproteobacteria > Steroidobacterales > Woeseiaceae > UBA1847. The sequence goes on from OZ246973.1 coordinate 618,105, forward strand.
GATCACGACGTCGGCGCGCGATGCCCCGCCGCGTGCCTCCGGCCCGTACGTCTGCGTGCAGACGGCCTCCTTGCCGTCGTACAGTGCGGCGGCCTTGCCGAGCAGCCGGCCGGCCAGCACGATGCCCTGGCCGCCGACACCGCCAAAGCGGATGCAGCTCGTGGTCGTGCCGTTTGCGGTTTCGTCCATGCTCAGTCCTCGATGAACGTCGGCCTCTCGATATCCACGAAATTGCCGACGACGATCGGCTTCGACGGATCGATCAGGTCGATATCGAGCCCTTCCAGGTCCGTTGCGCCGTTCTCGACGACGCAGCGCTCGCGGTAGATCTCGACCTCGTGCACGCCGGGCCCCAGCCGGTTCGCACGGCCGAAGCTCGTCGGGCAGGGAGCGAGAATTTCGATGAATCCGAAGCCATTCTTCTCCATCGACCTCAGAATGGCGGCCTGCAGCTCGCGTACGTGGAGGATGGTCCAACGCGCAACGAAAACGGCGCCTGTGGCTTTCGCGAGGTACGGCAGATTGAAGGGTGCTTCGGTCGCGCCCTTCGGGGCGGTGGTTCCGCGTGCACCGAGGGGCGTCGTGGGGCCGACCTGACCGCCGGTCATCCCGTAGTTGAAGTTGTTGATGCAGATGACGTTGAGGTTCGCGTTACGACGCGCGGCATGGATCAGGTGATTGCCGCCGATCGCCGACAGATCCCCGTCACCGCTGATGACGGTAACGCGAAGCTCGGGCCGGTAGGCGGCGATGCCCAACGCGAACGGCAACGCCCGACCGTGCGTGGAGTGATAGGAATCGACGTTCACGTATCCCGCGGCACGTCCGCTGCAACCGATTCCCGAGACGCAGACGTGCCGGTCTTCGTCGACACCCGAAGCGGCGATCGCGTGTGCATAACCGTGAATCACGGTGCCGATGCCGCAGCCGCCGCACAGGATGTGCGGCAGCCGATCCGCGCGCAGCAGCCGGTCGATCGGATGAATGCCGGCGGCAGCCGGGATGCGTTGTTCAGTCGCGCTCATGACCGTATCAACTCCAGAATCGCTTCCGGCACCGGCATCCGGCCGCCGGGATTGTTGAGCCTCAGCACCGGAAGATCCGTGACCCGTTCGATCTCGCGGCGCAGCTGTCCGAGGTTGATCTCGGGAACGATGAATCGGCTTACGCGGCCGGCCAGTTCGCGTACCCGGCCTTCCGGGAAGGGCCACACGGTGATCGGCCGCAGCAGGCCGACCTTCAGCCCCTCCCTGCGTGCCTCGCGAACGGCGTGCACCGCCGAGCGCGCCGTGCAGCCGAAGGCCACGACGACCGTATCGGCGTCGTCGGTGAAATGCTCTTCGACCATTTCGATATCCGCGGCATTGAGCCGTATTTTGTCGACGAGCCGGTTCACGAGGACGTCGTGTGCATCGGGATTCATCGCTGGATATCCGCGCTCGTCGTGCGTCAGACCGGTCATGTGCACTTTGTAGCCGTCACCGGCATGGGCGATAGGCGGAACGAGATCGTCGTCCGGCGCGTAGCTCAGGAATGTTTTCTCGCCCGGCGCGTGACGCGGACGCTTGCGCGGAACGAACGGCACGTCGGTAGCGTCCGGAATCACGACGCGTTCGGTCATGTGGCCGACCACCTCGTCCATCAGCACAAACACCGGCACGCGGTACCGGTCCGCCGCGTTGAACGCGTGCACGGTGAGGTCGAAACACTCCTGCGGCGACGACGGACAGTAGGCGATGATGCCGTAGTCGCCGTGCGAGCCCCATCGCGCCTGCAGAATGTCGGACTGCCCGACCATGGTCGGCAGTCCGGTGGACGGCGAGGCGCGCTGCACGTTGGCGACGACACACGGCAATTCCATCATCGCGGCGAGACCGACGTTCTCCATCATCAGCGTGAAGCCCGGCCCGGACGTCGCGGTGAAACTCCTGGCGCCGGCCGCGGACGCGCCGATGATCGCGGCCATGCTCGCGAGCTCGTCTTCCATCTGGACGAATCGCCCGCCGACGGCCGGCAGACGGCTCGCAAGATGTTCCGCAATCTCCGTTGACGGCGTGATCGGATAGCCGGCGAAGAAGTCCATGCCGGCTGCGAGCGCGCCCTCGGCGCAGGCGTGATCCCCGAGCATGAAGTGGCTGCCGGTCAACACGCGAGGCTCGCTGGCAGTAGCCGGCAGACGTTCGGCGGTCATGAGGCACTCTCCGCATCGGCTTCGGTCGTGTAGATCGCAAGTTCGGGGCAGATGAGGTCGCAGAATCGGCAGTTGACGCAGGCCGCGTCCTTGCCGTCGGCGACGACCGGAAAGTGATAGCCCTTGGCGTTCGTGTCCTCGGAATACTCGAGCACGTCAGTCGGGCAGTAATCGATGCAGAAATTGCACTGCTTGCAGCGCTCGGCGATGACGTGCACGCGCCCGAGCGGAACCTGTGCTCGCGATACGTCCAGCGGCTGGCGGCGTGCGTTGGGAGGCGTTTTCTGCAACGAAACTCCAGCGGGAAACCGTCTGCAGGCCCGTTGAATGAGGCCGTGTTTCCCCAAGCCTCACGCTATGCGCGAAACCGCCGCAATTCAGTACGGGCTTTCCACAATGCGGCCGAAAAAGGCGCCTACCTACAATCGAATCATCAGGGGGCCGGGTATGGGCGCATGTTGATTGCCGTTTCGACGCTCGCGGCGCTGAGTTTCCTGTTTGCCTCCCTGCTCGTCCTGGCACACAGGAAACTGCATGTCGATGAGGATCCGCGTATCGACGCGGCCTTTCAGATGTTGCCGCAGACGAACTGCGGCGCCTGCGGTTTTCCCGGATGCCGAGGACTCGCGGAGGCGATCATCGCCGGCGACGCACTGCCGGGCAAATGCACCGTCGCGACCGAAGAAGAACGAGAAGCGATCGCCGCTTTCCTGGGCGTCGATGTCGGAGCAGAGGAGAAAGTCGTTGCCAGACTGGCGTGCGCCGGCGGAACCAATGTCGCCCGCAACCGGGCGCGCTACGAGGGCATCTCGTCCTGCCGCGGCGCGGCAATCGTCGGCGGCGGCGGCAAGGGTTGCTTCTGGGGCTGCCTCGGTCTCGGCGACTGCGCCGACGTTTGCGATTTCGACGCGATCGTCATGGACCGCCACTCCCTGCCGGTCGTCATCGAGGCGGACTGCACGGCCTGCGGTGACTGTGTCGATGCCTGTCCGAAGGACCTGTTTTCGCTGCATGCGCAAACCCATCGGCTGTGGGTCGCTTGCCGCAACCTGCAGAAAGGCGAAGCGGCACTGGCCGAATGTGAGGTGGCCTGCGATGCCTGCGGCCGCTGCGCGGCCGACGCGCCCGGCGTGATCAGCATGGTCGACAACCTGCCGGTCGTGGACTACGGCCGCAAGCACGACATACGAGAGGCGATCGACCGTTGTCCGACCGGCGCGATCGTCTGGTACGACCCTGAAGAGGGCCCGCAAACGGGCCGTGCAGCCCGTCGAGTCGTGCGCATGAGCGCACGGCGTGCGTCTCCGACATAGAAGAGTCGATTGATGAAAAAAGACAAGAACACGTGGAAATACACCGGTAAGCGCGTAGCGATGGATGGCAATACTGCCGCGATCATGTGCGAACGCGAGTCCACCGATGGCGCGGGTGCCTACCCGATTACGCCGTCGACGCAGATGGGTGAGTACTGGGCCGAAGCTGCCGCCGCCGGACACATCAATATTTCCGGCCGGCCGCTGATCTTCATCGAACCCGAGGGCGAACACGCCGCGGCCGCCGTGACCGCGGGCATGTCCATGACCGGTCTGCGCGCGACCAACTTCTCGTCCGGTCAGGGCATCGCCTACATGCACGAATCGCTGTACGCGGCGGTTGGCAAGCGGCTCACCTATGTGCTGAACATGGGCTGCCGTGCCATCACCAAGGCGTCGCTGAACGTACACGCCGGGCATGACGACTACCACTGCGTCGATGACACCGGCTTTTTCCAGGTCATGGCGAAGAACGCCCAGGAAGTCGCGGACCTGAACATCATCTCGCACCGGATCGCGGAAATGGCGCTGACGCCTGGCATCGTCGGGCAGGACGGCTTCCTCACGACGCATCTGATCGAATCGCTGCTGATCCCGGAGCGCGAACTCATCGCCGAGTACCTGGGGCAGCCGAGCGACATCATCGATACGCCGACACCGGCGCAGAAGATCATCTACGGCGAGAAGCGCCGCCGCATCCCCGAACTCTGGACCGTCGACGATCCGGTACTCGCCGGCCCCGTGCAGAATCAGGACGCGTACATGCAGAGCGTTGCGGCCCAGCGGCCGTATTTCTTCGATCACGTACAGGGGCTCGCGGACCGGGCATTCGAGGACTTCTACGCGCTGACCGGCCGCCGCTATGAGCGGGTGATGACCTACCGTTGCGACGATGCCGACTACCTCATCGTCGGCATGGGCAGCATGATCCCGACAGCGGAAGCCGTTGCCGACTACCTGCGCGAAACGCGCGGTATCAAGCTCGGTGTCGTCAACGTCACGATGTTCCGGCCGTTCCCGGACGACCTCTTGAGCCGCGTCCTCCGCGGCCGCAAGGGTGTCGCCGTGCTCGAGCGCACCGACCAGCCGCTTGCCGCCGACCTGCCACTGATGCGAGAGATTCGGTCGACCCTGACGAAGAGCCTCGAGAATGGACGCGACAAGGGCGAGGCACCCTACCCCGAACTCGACAGCTACAAATCGCTCAAGGACATGCCGGAGCTGTATTCCGGATCGTTCGGTTTAGGCAGCCGCGACCTACAGCCCGAAGGCATCGTCGCCGCCGCCGAGAACATGCTGCCGGACGGCAAGCGCAAACGTCAGTTCTATCTGTCGATCGACTTCGTCCGCAATGGCATGATGACGCCGAAGCAGGAGATCTATCAGCAACAGGTAACGGACGCTTACCCGCATGTCGCCGAGCTTGCGCTGCGCGGCAGCGAGAACCCCAACCTGATGCCAAAGGACAGCATCACGGTCAGGATGCACTCCGTCGGCGGTTGGGGCGCAATCACGACGGGTAAGAACCTCGCGATGACGCTGTTCGACATGCTCGGCTATCACGTCAAGGCGAATCCCAAGTACGGCTCGGAGAAGAAAGGCCAGCCGACGAGCTATTACCTCTCGGCGGCACCGGAACCGATCCGCGTCAACTGCGAGTACTTCTACGTCGACGTTGTGCTGTCGCCCGACCCGAACGTGTTCGGTCACACGAATGCCATCGCGGGACTCAGAAAGGGCGGCGTTCTCGTCATGCAAAGCGACGCCTCGTCAGCCGACGACTTCTGGCGCACGATTCCGGCGAACTACCGCAAACAGATCGTCGACAACGACATTCGCGTCTTCTATGTCGATGCGTTCCGTATCGCGAGGGACGAAGCCACGGACCCCGAATTGCATCTCCGGATGCAGGGCATCGCATTCCAGGGCGCATTCTTCGCCACCTCACCGCTTCTGGAGAAGCACGGACTGACCGAGACGAAGCTGCTCGACTACATCCGTAAGCAGCTCACCGAGAAGTTTGGCTCCAAAGGCGCCCGCGTCGTCGAAGACAACATGCGCGTCGTACGCCGCGGCTTCGAAGAGATAGTCGAAGTGACCGACAAGCATCTCGACGAAGGCAAGAGCAAGGGCAACGGTCAGCTGCCCGTCCCGGCAATGGTCAAGCGCCAGCCGGTATCCCAATCGCCATCGTCCGACATTCACCGCTTCTGGACAGAGACCGGCAGCATGTACGCGTCAGGCCAGGGCACCAACGTTCCGGCAGACCCGTTCATGAGCATGAGCCTCATGCCGGCGGTGTCTTCGCACTTCCGCGACATGACGTCGATCCGTTTCGAGCACCCGGAGTACATCCCCGAGAATTGCACCGGCTGCGGCGATTGCTACACGGTCTGCCCGGACACGGCGATCCCCGGCCTCGTAAACGACATCGGGCAAGTGCTCGACACCGTCGTCAGCCGGATGAAGAAGCACGGCAAGTCCACCGAACTTCTGCCGAAAGCGGTCCGCCAGATGGAACCGGTACTTCGCAGGAAACTGGTCGACGGCGGAGACAACGAATCCGTCAGGGCGGTGCTGGACGAAACAATCGACGAGACCGTCGCGGCCGCCAACGGTTCCGGCCAGCAGCTGCGCGCGGAATTCGCTGACTTCCTGGAGGAACTCGGCGACTTCCAGTTTGCGGTCTGCAAACCCTACTTCAGTGTGCCTGAGAAGAAACAGGCCGGCGCCGGCGGACTTCTGAGCATTACGATCGATCCGTACACCTGCAAAGGCTGCATGGAATGCGTAGAGGTCTGCAGCGACGACGCCCTGAGGCCGGTCACGCAGACGCCCGAGAGCATCGAGTCCCTGCAGAAGGGCTGGGACTTCTGGCTCGATCTGCCGAACACGCCAAAGAAATACATCCGCGTGGACGATCTCGAAGAAGGTGTGGGCGCGCTGGAGACGATCCTGCTGGACAAGGACGCCTACCTGCCGCTCGCAAGCGGCGACGGCGCATGCCTCGGCTGCTCCGAGAAGACGGTCATCCATCTGTTCACCGCGACCGTCGAGTCGCTGATGCAGCCGCGCGTAAAGACGCATGTCGCAAAGCTCGAAGAGCTCGTTGCAAACCTCAAGAAGCATGTTCAGCTCAAGCTGGTCGGCGAAGTCGATCTCGAGAACGCCGAAGAGATGGCGGCCGTCTTCAGCGGTGGCGATGACGAGGACCTGACGCTCGCAACGATCGCAGACCGGATCGAGAAGACGCACGACGCCGAACCGATCGATCGCGACTGGCTGAAAGCCGTCACCGATCTCATCGCGAAGCTCAACGACCTGCGCTGGCGCTATGAGAACGGCACCACCGGCAACGGCCGATCGAGCATGGGCATCATCAACGCGACCGGTTGCACCTCGGTATGGGGCAGCACGTTCCCGTTCAATCCTTACCCCTTCCCGTGGGCCAACCATCTGTTCCAGGACACGACGTCGATGGCGATGGGCGTATTCGAAGGCCACATGGCGAAGATGGCGGACGGTTTCCGCGCAATTCGCCTGGCCGAGATGGTGCTCGAGGACAAGTTCGATCCGGAGACCAGTCCGGACGAGCTGCGCCACTTCGACTGGCAGGACTTCACGGACGAAGAATTCCATCTCTGCCCGCCGGTGGTGGCGATCGGTGGTGACGGAGCGATGTACGACATCGGCTTCCAGAACCTGTCGCGCGCCATGATGTCGGGCAAGCCCATCAAGGTGCTCGTCGTCGACACCCAGGTGTACTCGAACACCGGCGGCCAGGCCTGCACATCGGGCTTTTTCGGCCAGGTGTCCGACATGGCGCAGTACGGCAAGGCGGCCAAGGGCAAGGAGGAGGTTCGCAAGGAGATCGGCCTGATCACGATGGCGCACCGGACGACCTACTTCCTGCAGAGCACGATGGCGTACTCGAATCACATGATCGAAGGCTTCGTGCAGGGCCTGATGTCGCGCCGCCCGGCGCTGTTCAATCTGTACACGTCGTGTCAGCCGGAGCATGGCATCGGCGACGACATGGGTCACCACCAGGCGAAGCTCGTCGTCGAGTCGCGGGCGTACCCGCTGATCCGCTACAACCCGGACGCGGGCACCACCGTTGCCGAGTGTCTCGACATCGATGGCAATCCCGCGATCGATCTCGAATGGCCGACGACGAAAGTCGACTACGTCGAGCGCGGGCGCGAGAAGACGATGAACCTGCCAACGACGTTCGTGGACTTCGCCGTGACCGAGTCGCGCTTCCGCAAGCACTTCCGCAAGGTGCCGCGCGATGCCTGGCACGAGAACATGGTGCTCGTCAGCGATTACCTGGATCTCGATCCCGACGATCGGGACGATAAGGTGCCCTATGTCTGGGCGCTGGACGCCAATCGCGAACTCAGCCGCCTGCTGGTTGCGGAAGCGATGATCGAGTCGGCCGCCGAGCGGCGCGATTTCTGGGTCATGCTGAGAGATCTGGCCGGCGATCGCGACGAGGAATCCGTCGCACCCGCCGATTCAGAACTCGAATCGCGAATCCGCCAGGAAGTCGTACAGAAAATCGCAAGCGGATTGATGGGTCTCGTCGGCAACGGTCAGGCACCTGACCTCGACGCCATGCTCTCGGCCGCGCCCGCGGAGGCCCCAGCGGCCGAGACAGCCTCCGCACCGCCCGCGACCGACGGCGAGTACATGGCGCCGTGGATCGATACCGAGGACTGCACCTCCTGTGACGAGTGCATCCTGATCAACCCCGAGATCTTCGCCTACAACGGCGATGAGAAAGCGGTCATCAGGTCGGCCGAGGCCGGTCCGTACCGCGATCTCGTCAAGGCCGCGGAGAAATGCACGGCCGAAGTCATCCACCCGGGTCTGCCGCGCGACCGCAGCGCGAAAGACATCGACAAGTGGATCAAGCGCGGCGAGAAGTACAACTGATTCGATGACCGCGGTACTGACCAGCAGCACGTTCCGGCACGGCATCCACCCGCCGGAATCGAAGGACGAGACCAACCATCTCGCAATCCGGCGCTTTCCGTTTGCGCCAGCGCTGATCGTGCCGCTGAATCAGCATCTCGGTAAGCCCGCGCTGCCCGTCGTTCGCGAGGGCGAGGAAATCGTCCGCGGCCAGACGATCGCGGAGGCCGACGGCTTCATGTCCGTAGCCATGCACGCCCCGGCGTCGGGCACGGTGCGCCGGATCATGCTGGCGCCGAACGTCGCCGGCTCGATGGTCGAGAGCATCTACATCGAACCGCACCCGGCGGCATCGCAGGAAGTCGATGACGGCGAGCCCTGTGATGTTGAAACGGCGACGCCGGACGAGATCGTCACTGCGATTCAGAAAGCCGGCATCGTGGGCCTGGGCGGCGCCGCGTTTCCGACGCACGTCAAGCTGCGGGCGCCTGACGGCAAGGAACCGGACACGCTGTTGATCAACGGCGTCGAGTGCGAGCCGTACCTGACGACCGACCACCGCGTCATGCTCGAGCAGTCCGACGACGTCATCGAGGGCATCCGCTACCTGCTGAAGGCAACGGGCGCGCCGCGGGCGATCATCGCGGTCGAGGCAAACAAACGCGATGCCGTGCAGAATCTCGAGCGCACGCTGCCCGACGGGCTGCCGATCAGCGTGCAGGTCTGCCCGGTCAAGTACCCGCAGGGCGCCGAGAAGATGGTCATCAAGGCGCTGCTGGATCGAGAGGTGCCTTCCGGCGGACTGCCGATCGACGTCGGCGCGATCTGTGTCAACGTCGCGACGACGGCCGAGATCGGCCGCCTGCTGCCGCTTGGTCGTGGCATCCAGGAACGGGTGATCACGATCGGCGGGCCCGGCATCCGACACAAGGGCAATTACCGTATCCCCATCGGCACGACCGTGCGCTTCGCGCTGGAGACCACCGGCGTGACCGGCGACCTGTCGCGGGTTTTTCTCGGCGGGCCGATGATGGGTGCGGCCGTTTCGAATCTGGACGTGCCGATCACCAAGGGAACCTCCGGCATCACCGCGTTCACCACCGCGGAAACGGACGAAGCGACCGGCCATCGTGAGATCTATCCGTGCATCCACTGCGCGCGCTGCGTGGATGCCTGTCCGCTGTACCTGAATCCGTCCCAGCTCGGCCTGCTCGCAAAGGTCGAGGACTACTCGCGGATGAAGAACGAGTTTCACCTGATGGACTGCTTCGAGTGCGGCTCCTGTACCTACGTGTGCCCGGCGCATATTCCGCTCGTGCAGTACTTCAGGCTGGCCAAGAAGATGATCAGAAAACTCGAGGCGGCAAGATGAGCGAGCTGAGCCGCAATCTGGAGATCGGCTCCTCGCCGCACGTCACTAGCGGCGCGAGCGTCGATATCATCATGCGCAACGTCGTCTGGGCGTTGCTGCCGGTGTGCGCATTCGCCATCTGGAGTTTCGGGATCGCGGCTGCGCTGGTGCTTGCCGTAGCGACGCTCAGCTGTATCGCGACCGAGCACGTGCTCTGCCGCATGCTCGACAGACACAGCACGGTGGGCGACTGGTCGATCGTCATTACCGGCATTCTCTACGGCCTGACGCTTCCGCCGGACCTGCCGCTGTGGATGGTCGCGGTCGGCGGTGTATTCGCGGTGGCAGTCGGCAAGTACCTGTTCGGCGGCCTCGGCAGCAACGCATTCAATCCGGCACTCGTTGGCCGCGCGTTTCTACAGGCCGCTTTCCCGCAAGCGATGACCCACTGGGCCGTCCCGCTGGGCGATGCACGTTTCACGAGCCTGCCGGACTCGACCTTCGCGCTTCCGTTCCTGGAACCGAACTACGACGCCGTCACCACGGCAACGCCGCTCGCGCTGATGAAGTTCGAGGGCGTCAATTCGGCGAATCAGGAGTTGCTGTTCGGTCTGACTGCCGGTTCGACCGGCGAGACCTGCGCTGTCCTGATCGTCGCGGGCGGAATCTACCTCGCGGCACGCAACTTCCTGAACTGGCGCACACCGATCTCGATTCTGGCGACGGTCGCTCTGCTGGCGCTGGCGATGAACTGGCTGGCGCCTGGCGAGTACCCGCGGCCCGCGTTCATGTTGTTCTCCGGCGGTCTGATGCTCGGCGCCGTGTACATGGCGACGGACATGGTCGCCTCGCCGATCACGAATATCGGTTGCTGGATTTACGGCGCCCTGATCGGGCTGCTCGTCGTCGTGATCCGCTTCTGGGGCGGCATGCCCGAGGGCGTCATGTACGCGATCCTTCTCGCCAACGCGGTGTCGCCGCATATCGACAATCTCATTCAACCGCGGGTGTTTGGCACGCGAGGCGGCGCGACGTGACGGTGCCCGTCAAACAGCCGGTTACGACGACGTGGTCGATGTACCGGGCCATCGTCGGTATCGGCGCGTTGTGCGCGTTGCTCATCGTGTCGGTGTTCAAAGCCACGGAGGGCCGGATCGCCGACAACCGTGCCCGATTCCTCGCGGAGTCCGTCGCCGAAGTGCTCCCGGCCGCGGCATGGACTCGCGCCGTCACCGTCGACTCAGCCGGCACACTCGTGGATGCCGGCGATGAGGCGGCCCTCCCGGGGTATCTCGGTTTCGACGCCGACGGCAACCTCGTTGGCGCGGTGATCACCGGCATTGGCATGGGCTACGCCGACAACATCCGGGTGATCTTCGCCTACTCGTTCGATCTCAACGCATTCACCGGCTTCAAGATCCTGGAGAGCAAGGAAACGCCCGGGCTCGGCGATCGGGTGGAGGTCGAGCCGCACTTCCTCGCCAGCTTCGATCGACTGGATGCGGCGCTGACGCCCGATGGGGACGCGCTCGCGAACGCCATCGTCACGGTCAAGGAAGGCGAGCGTGTCTCGCCATGGCAGATCGACGGCATCACCGGCGCGACGATCACGTCGGAAGCGATCGGCAACATCCTGAATGACGCCGCATCCTCCTGGGTACCGGCCCTCGAGCGGGACGCCGACGGTTTCGCCGGCCGAATGCCAACGGAGGACAGCGAATGAAGCCGACGCCGAGCACCGACGACTTCGTCAAGGGTCTGTGGCGCGACAACCCGGTGTTCGTGCAGGTGCTCGGCATGTGCCCGGCACTCGCCGTATCGAACACCGCAATGAATGCGCTGGCGATGGGACTCGCCACGCTGTTCGTACTGGTGATGTCCGCGGTTTCGGTGTCGACGTTTCGGCGCTTCATTCCGCGCGAGGCGCGCATTGTCTGCTATATCTGCATCATCGCGAGCTTCGTCACGGTCGTCGACTACGCCATCGCCGCGATCAGCCTCGAGCTGTACCGAAGTCTCGGCGCGTTCATTGCACTGATCGTCGTCAACTGTCTGATCCTCGGCCGCGCCGAGGCGTTCTCGTCGAAGAACCCGATTGGACGCTCCGTCCTCGACGCGCTCGGCATGGGTGTCGGATTCACGGCGGCGCTGCTGTCGATCGGCATCGTTCGCGAAGTGCTCGGCAGCAACTCCCTGTTCGGCTTTCAGCTGTTCCCGGACAGCTTCCAGACCTGGACCGTCATGGTGTTGCCGAGCGGCGGCTTCTTCGCGATGGCCCTTTGGCTGCTGGTCGTGAATCGAGTCAAGCAAAAACAGGCCGCCGCGGAGGCAGCGCGATGAACGAAGCCGCTCACTGGTCGATCTTCCTCGACGCCGCGCTGATCAATAATTTCGTGCTGGCGTACTTCCTCGGCATCTGCCCGTTCTTCGGCGTGTCCGCCAAACTGGAGACTGCCGTACGCATGGGCGGCGCCGTCAGCTTCGTCATGCTGGTCGCTTCGGTGTGCGCCTTCTCGATCAACATCCTGCTCGACCTCGTCGGCGCGCAGTATCTGCGAATCATCTCCTACATTCTCGTCATCGCCTCTACGGTCCAGCTCGTCGAGATGTTGATGCGCAAGCTCAGTCCGCCGACCTTCCGGGCGCTGGGAATCTTCCTGCCACTAATCACGACAAACTGCGCGATCTTCGGTCTCGCGCTCTTCCAGACCAATCGCGGCTACGACTTCGGCCGCTCGATCGTCTACGCACTGGGCGCGGGCGCCGGTTTCGCGCTCGCGCTGATCCTGATGGCGGGTGTGCGCGAGAAGCTCGATCTCGCCAACGTTCCTCAACTCGTCAAGGGCACCGCGGCGGCGCTCGTCGTCGCAGGCATTCTGTCGATGAGCTTCATGGGATTCGCGGGGCTGGGCCGATGAGCGTCATTTTCGAACTGCTGGTCGCCGTGGGATTCATCGCGCTGATGATGCTCGTCCGTCAGCTCACCGGGCACGCTGCGGCGCGGCGGCGCAGTGCCTGCGAACAGAAGGGCTGCAACTTCGGTTGCGGCAGTGTTACCGATTCGAAGCATCCTTGAGAGGAGTGCCAGACATGCAGCTTCAGGACTACCCGACAGAGCCGCGCTACGCGGCAACCGTGCTCAGCAGTGAGCGCATCACCGACGAAGGCGCCGACGTCGAGGTCAGAGAGATCGTGCTCGAAGTCGATCAGCACGACTTCGACTTCGAGATCGGCCAGAGCATCGGCATCCTGGCCAAGGGACCCGAGGAGTTTGGCGGCTCGGTACACCACCGGCTGTACACGGTCGCCGACACGCCGCTGCCGAGCAAGATCGGCAAGCCGGAAGTCACCATCGTCGTGCGGCGCTGCAACTACATCGACGACTACAGCGGCGAGGAATACGAAGGCGTCAATTCCAACTACATCTGCGATCGCAAGCCGGGTGACCGGCTCGCGATTACCGGGCCATTCGGCCTGCCGTTCGACGTGCCGGACGATCGAGACGCCAACCTGCTGCTGATCGGTCTCGGCACCGGCATCGCGCCGTTCCGGGCTTTCGTGAAGCACATTTATGAGAATGTTGGCGACTGGAAGGGCAAGGTCCGGCTGTTGTACGGCGCGCATTCCGGACTCGAGCTTCTGTACATGAACGACAAGCGCGACGATTTCGCCCGCTATTACGACAACAATACCTTCGAGGCCATCAAGGCGCTCAGCCCGCGGCCGAACTGGGCCGACCCTATCGCATGGGACTATGCGATCGAGGACCGGGCCGAGGAGATCATCTTCCTGCTGGAGGACGAACACACCTACGTGTTCGTTGCGGGCTTACGGCCGGTCAAGGAGACCTTCGACAAGCTGTTCGGCAATCTGCTGGGCTCCGCGGAGCGCTGGCAGGCCCGCAAAGCCGATCTGGAATCCCAGGGACGCTGGACCGAACTGCTGTATTAGGCAGCGGTGCTGCTCTAGCCCGTCGACTCGAGGAGATCGGCGACGGTTTCGCGAAGCTGCGCGGGCGTGAACGGCTTTTGCAGAAAGGTGATGGCCGCGCCGTCGAGACCGAACTCGGACACCACGTCGTCCGGGTAGCCCGAGATGAAGAGCACGGGGGCACCCGGTGCGCGTTCGGCGACGGTATCCGCAAGTTCGCGGCCGTTACCGTCCGGCAGCATGACATCGGTAATCAGCAGGTCCGGCACGAACCCCTCGTCTATGCGGCCCCTGGCCTCGCGCAACGACGAGGCCTGCTCGACGGCATATCCTGCCCGCTCCAGGACGCGGATGGCGACGTTTTGCACGAGTTTGTCGTCTTCGACAAGCAGCAGAGTTCGAGTGCCGGTCGTGCTGTCAGTCAACGGATGCTCCTGCGCCATTTTGGGGCGTTTTTTCCACATATGCGACAATCGTCGCGCACTGGTAGCGGCCTATCCTAGCGGGAATCCATCCGGCTGTAACGTAGTTTTCCCGTTCTGACGAATATTTTTTTCGCGCAAACAACGATCGCCGGCGATCCGCGGCCGGGACGTGACGCCGTTCTCGAAGCAGCGGCCGAACGCGTCGATGGCGGTCAGATCAGCGACAGCAGCAAATAGAGGAACAGCAATACGAGCGCGAGTTGAGCACCCATCGACGCGCCGCTTGTCGAGTCCTCTTCGCCGTCCTTCGACAGCAGATCGGGCTGCACGGTAAGGGCGCCATAGAGCAGCACGAGACCGCAGGCCAGGACCAGGTCGAGCCAGTCGCGCGCCAGGAAGTTGATCACGACACCCGCTGCACCGACGAGGGTGGCAATGCCGAACAGGACGCGCAGAACGGGAATCATGAATCAGAGGAACGCGCGGACCAGCAGACCGGCCGCGGCGCTGATGATGACGGTGAACGTCGCGGCCATACCGAAAATCCGGAATGCGAAGTTTTCCCGCACCTGACTGATGCCCCAGGCGTGCACCATGCGGCCGATCAGGAGAGTGGCACCCAGCACGTGAATCCAGACGACGAGATCCGTCGTCGCCTCGAGGAAGAAGACGAGCAGCAAGGCGATCGGCACGTACTCGGCGCAGTTGGCGTGTGCTCGCATTGCCCGCTCGAGCTCTCGCTCGTCGCCAGTCCCGACGGCCACCTTGAATCGATGTCGTAGGCGCAGGGTCCGCACGCTCAGACCGACGAACAGAAACGCAATCAGTGCCGCGTAGATTGGCGTGATCGGGGTCGAACTCAGGTCCATGAGTACTCCTTCAGGCGCCGAACCGGCGGCGCCGGGGGAAGACGAAGGGTAGCACCGCAAGCCACACGGTGAACCAGACGCTCCGGATAGCGATCTGCGGCACGAACGGTGACAGGTATCCGCCGCCGCCCGCGACGTTCTTCGCACAAACGACCCGCTGGGGGACGCTCGACTGACCTGAGGTAAGCTCGTCCATGGGATCACTGTAAGCTCACGGAGCCCGGTCCGGGGTAACAACTTGTTTCCCCCGCCGGCTGTCCGTCGGCGGGGTTCGCAGACGATGAAACTCGATCGCTATCTGAAGCGGATCGGCGCGGCCGCGCCGGGTCGCCCGTCCGTCGATCTGCTCGGAAAGCTGCTTCGCGCGCACGTAACCAGTGTGCCGTTCGAGAATCTCGACGTGCAGCTTGGCCACCGACTGTCGACCGACGTCGATGCAGCCTTTGACAAGATCGTGGACCGCCGCCGCGGCGGCTGGTGCTACGAGCAGAACGGACTGTTCGGCTGGGCGCTGGACAAGATCGGTTTCGAGGTTACCCGGGTCGCCGCCGGCGTCATGCGCCACGAGCGCGGCGCGGCGGCCGATGCAAATCACCTCTGTCTGCTGGTCCGTCTGCCTGAGGACGACGATCGGGTCTGGCTGGCGGACGTCGGCCTCGGCGGCAGCCTGTTCGGGCCGCTACCGCTTGCCGAAACGACGAGCATTCACCCGCCCTTCGAGGTCGGATTGGAACGAGTGGCGGACGGCCGCTGGCGGTTCTTCGAGGATTCGGCGCACGGCCGCTTCAGCTTCGACTTTGTCGCCACCGCCGCCGACGAGAATGCGCTATCGGCCAAGTGTGTCGAACTTCAAACCGACCCGGAATCCTCGTTCGTGCTCAATCTCGTCGCGCAACTGCGTCTTCACGACGAACACGTATCGCTGCGCGGTCGCGTTCTAACCAGAACGACAAGCAGCGGCGCTTCGCGTCGAACGCTGGAATCGGCCAACGAACTCGTGACTGTTCTCAGTTCGGTATTCGACGTCGATCTGCCGGCCGCGGCCGAACTCTGGCCGCGGATCGTGGCGCGCCACGCAGCGCTTTTCGGCGACGCGGACCCGGACTAAGGCAGCGACAGCGTGCTGCGGTACGCCAGGTTCCGGCTCAGCCGGCCGCGGCGAACAGGTCGCGGCGAGCCGTGTCCGTGATCGCGACGACCGCGTCGTGCGACAGGCGCCGCTCGGGTGAGATCGCGTAGAAACTCTCTTCGATCTCCGGCACGCGACCGACCACGCTCATCCGGTACATTCGCGACACTTCCTCCTCGATGACGGTGGGCGCTGCGAACAAACCCATCCCCGCTTCGCCGAAGGCCTTCATCAGTGCGCTGTCGTCGAATTCGCCGACTACCGTCGGCGCAATGCCCTGCTCGGCGAACCAGGCGTCCAGACCGCGCCGCAATGCAGAGTTCTGCGACGGCACCAGCATCGGCGCATCGTCCAGGCTCTCGGGGAATCGGCGCCGGTAGCTCGCGGCCGGCCTGCGCCGCGCGAAGAAGCTCAGGCCGCTCGTGCCCAGCAGGTGATTCCAAGCTTTGAGGCCGAGCCCCGTCGGCATGGGCTGATCGGACAGGACGAGATCGACCCGATGAACGGCCATGTCGGCGAGCAGCTGATCGAGCGCGGCTTGCTGGCATCGGACCCGAACCGGCGTATCGCCGACCATCGCCGGCGCAATGATGCGTTCGACCACGAGCTTCGGCATCGAGCTGACGATGCCGACGTTCAGTACCTCCGGCCCACCAACCGCCTTGCCACGCACCACGCTGGCGAGCTCGGCACCGATCGAGAATATCTCCTCCGCGTACCGATAGACGACCTGCCCCGTTTCGGAAAGCACGAGGCGACGCCCGACGCGATTGAACAACGGCTGACCGACGGCTTCGTCGAGCAGCTTGAGCTGACCGCTGATGGTTTGCGGCGTGAGACTGAGCACCTCCGAGGCGCGCACGATGCTGCCCTCTCGGGCGACCGTCCAGAAATACTGCAGATGACTGTAGTTCAAGTGTCGCATCGATAGCCTCTCGATCCGGTGGTCGTTCATATGTCGGTAAAAGCGAATTAAATCGTCGAATACTTCGACTGGACCGTAGTGTGTCTCTCAGTATGATCAGGGTCAAGCAGAGGAGGCATGACGATGAACATACGCATCAACTCGCAGGGCTTCGCACTGACGACCGGTATCGCCGACAACGTCTACGAGCGGCTTGCCTGGGCGTTTCGACGCTTCGCCGAGGAGATCGTCGCCGTCGATGTCTATCTGAAGGACATCAACGGGCCGAGAGGCGGTGCTGACAAACAGGCCTCGGTACGCGTACAGTTGCGCAACCAAACCACGGTATTCGTGGATTCGGTTCGGGACAATTTGTACGCGGCCATTGGCGACGCATCCCGTCGAGCCAAGCGCGCCGTGAAGCGCTCTATCAAGAAGGAGACTCGGGCGGCGCGTGGACAGGAATGGCGATTCAGGAATGGCTTCGAACCCGTCGCTGAACGCTGACGGAACGCCTCAAACCTCCAACTCCAAGACTATTCGAGCGCGGGTCCAGACCGCGCTCGAATCCAAGTGGTTCACGATTGCGCTGACGACCGTTATCGGTCTCAACGCGGTTACGCTCGGCCTCGAAACCTGGCCGGCGGCGATGGACCGATTCGGCGCTTTCCTGTACGCCTTCGACCGGGTCGCGCTCTGGATCTACACGATCGAGCTGTCCGTCAAGTTCTGGGTCTACCGCCGCCGATTCTTCAAAAGCGGCTGGAATCTGTTCGACCTGGTCATTGTCATCATCGCCTGGCTGCCGACCGCCGGGCCGCTGTCGGTATTGCGGGCGATGCGTATCCTCCGCGTGCTGCGCCTCATCTCCATCGTCCCGCAGATGCGTACCGTCATCGGCGCGCTGTTCTCCGCACTCCCCGGCATGGGATCGATCGTGGCAGTGCTGCTGCTGGTCTTCTACATCGCCGCCGTGATGACCACCAAGCTGTTCGGCGAGGCGTTCCCGCACTGGTTCGGAACGGTCGGCGAGTCGATGTACTCGCTGTTCCAGATCATGACCCTGGAAAGCTGGTCGATGGGCATCGTACGCCCGGTCATGGACGAGTACCCGATGGCGTGGGCCTTCTTCGTCCCGTTCGTCGTCGTCACCAGCTTCGCGGTCCTCAATCTCTTCATCGCGCTGATCGTCAACTCGATGCAGACGATTCATGCGAAGGACCGCGAGACGGTGAAGGAACTCGAGGACCTATCTCACTCGGAACACGAGAGCCTGCAGGTCGAGCTCCGCGAGTTGCGACGCGAAGTCGCCAGCCTGCGCCGGTCGCTGGACGCGAAAAACCCGGCCGGCGATTGAGCGTTCACTGCGAGGCGCCCGCCCCGCCCGCTCGATGATATAGTCCGGACGAGGCAGCGATCTGCAACAGGCAGCGGACGACGGTTTGGACAATCTGACAACACTGGCGACACAGTATTTCGATAACGTCGTCGACTTCCTGAGCCGGCCCGAGGTCCTCTATCAGCTCGGCATCATCGCCGTGCTCTTTCTGCCCTCCTGGCTCCTCTCGACCCGCGTGGAGCCGAAGCTCGAGGAACGCGCTCGGACGATCAAGGGGATGCCCGGCGTGCTGCGAATCGTCGTGGCCTTCCTGCGTCGCCTCGAGTGGCTGTTCTTCGTCATCCTGCTCGGGGCTGCCTACGTCGCCACGTCGATCGTGGAGTGGCCGACGTCCAACTACCTCATCTACTCGGCGATGCTGCTGGCCGCGGCGTGGCTGTCCATCAATGTCGTCTCGCACGTCATCCGCAGCCGATTCATCGGCCGGGCTTTCGCGATTGTGGTCTGGGTATTCGTCGCTTCGTCGATTATCGGCGTCACTGACGACGTCGCCGAGATGCTGGACGGCATCGGCTTCGGCGACTTCTCCGTGCTGCGTGTACTGCAGGCGATCTTCTTCATTGGCGCGCTGCTTTGGATCGCCTTCGGTGCCGGCAACTTCCTGGACCGCCGAATTCAAGGCGTGGAAGAGCTAACGCCTTCGCTTAGGGTATTGCTCGGCAAGATTCTGCGAATCGCGCTGATCGTCGTCGCCGTGATGATGGGCATGCAGCTCCTCGGCATCCAGCCCACGGCGCTTACGGTGCTGTCGGGTGCGGTGGGCGTCGGCATCGGTTTCGGCCTGCAGAAAGTCGTGTCGAACTTTATCTCCGGCATCATCATCCTGCTCGATCAGTCGATCAAACCCGGCGACACGATCGAACTCGGCCAGACCTTCGGTTGGATTCGCGAGTTGCGGGCGCGCTTCGTGTCCGTCGTTACGCGCGACGGCCGCGAGTACCTTATCCCGAACGAGGACTTCATCACGACCCAGGTCATCAACTGGTCGTTTACGGACAAGTTCGTGCGCCTCGACGTACCTTTCGGTGTCGCCTACGACTCCGATCCACACGAAGTGATCCGGCTGGCGATCGACGCTGCCGCCGGCGTCGAGCGGGTCGATTCCCAACTCAAACGACCGGTGTGCTGGATGACGGAATTCGGCGAATCGGCGATCAACTTCAAGCTCCGCTTCTGGATCGACGACCCGCAGAAAGGACTGACCAACATTCGCGGCAAGGTCCTGCTGGCCCTGTGGGACACGCTCAAGGACAACGGCATCAAGATCCCGTACCCGCATCGCGAGGTGATCGTAAAGTCGCCCGTCGCCGTCGCGCCGCCTGAGTCCTGACGCATCGGGCCCGCCTGAGCGCCGGGCCGATGCAATTCGTTACGAGATCGGCGATCCCGCCCGGTTGCCGGCGGCGACTCGATGCTCCAAAGTTGTCGTGATGTCGGACCGGCGCGAAAATCACATCGAAATCCGGAGCCTCGAACGCCGTTTTCGCGAGGGCCAGCGGGAGCACGTCGTGCTCGACGGCATCGACCTCGACATCGTCCGCGGCGAGTCCGTCGCGCTGCGCGGCCGGTCCGGGTCCGGCAAGTCGACGCTGCTCAATCTGATCGGCGGAATCGACTCACCCGATGCCGGCCGCATCCGGGTCGCGGACGTCGAAGTCACGGCACTTGGCGAACGCGAGCGCACGCTGTTCCGCCGCCGGCACATCGGCTTCGTGTATCAGGCGTTCAATCTGGTGCCCACCCTCAACGTTGCCGACAACATCCGCCTCGTTCTCGAACTCAACGGCGCGTCGCGAGACGCCACGAACGTGCGGATCGCCGAGCTGCTGGACGCGGTCGGACTGGGTGATCGGGCCGACAGTTTCCCGGACGTCCTGTCCGGTGGAGAACAGCAGCGCGTCGCCATCGCGCGGGCCTTGAGTCATCAGCCCGCCGTGCTTCTGGCCGACGAGCCGACGGGCAATCTCGACGATCAGTCGGCAGAGACGGTGCTGACTCTGCTCGACACGCTGGTACGGTCCAGCGGCGGGACCATGCTGATCGCAACGCACAGCAACAGCGTCGCAGCGTACTGCGATCGCGTGCTCGAGCTGCACAACGGCCGCTTCGACAGCGAGCAATGATCCCGGTTACTCATAGGGCGAGTCTCAGCTACCTGTTGAGACATCCGTGGCAGCTGATGCTCGCTCTGCTCGGCGTGGCGATCGGCGTCGCCGTCATAGTGGCCGTCGACCTCGCGAACTCCAGCGCCCGCAAGGCCTTTCTTTTGTCGATGGACGCGGTCACCGGTGCGGCAACGCATCAGATTATCGGCGGACCGGGCGGCGTCGATGAAGCCGTCTACACCGATCTGCGCGTACGCCAGGGCATTCGATCCATCGCGCCCATCGTGGAAGGAACGGTCACCGCGGACCAACGCCGCCTGACGCTGCTCGGTGTCGACCCGTTCGCCGAAGGCGAACTCCGCAGCTTTACGACCGAAGCGTCCGAGGAGGACGGTGCTGGCGACGCCGAGTCTCTGTTCCGCAGCCTGCTGGTCGAACCCGGCGCGGTTGTCGCCTCGGCGGCAACGGCTGAGCGGCTGGGGCTCGAGATCGGCGACGAGTTCGAGTTTGTCGCCGAGGGGCGCGTCCACACCGCGAGACTCATCGCGGAGTTCGACGACGGTGGCGCCGTCGACGACCTGCTGGTCGTCGACATCGCGACCGCGCAAGTATCGCTGGACATGATCGGCCGGCTGACGCGGATCGATGTGCGGCTCGAGACGGCTGCTGACGTAGCGCGACTGCAGTCGGTGCTGCCAGCCGGCAACCGATTGCTGAACGCGGCCGCGCGAACCCGCACGACGGCCGACCTCAGCAATGCCTTCATGACCAACCTGACGGCCATGAGCCTGCTCGCGTTGCTCGTCGGCTTGTTCCTGATCTTCAACAGCGTCAGTTTCTCGGTGCTGCAGCGGCGACCGCTGATCGGCGTGCTGCGCGCACTGGGTTCACGCGCCGGCAGCTGATGGGCATGTTGCTAGCCGAGGCCGTGCTGATCGGCGCGATTGCGGCCTTCGTCGGCGTGATGCTCGGCATCGTCCTCGGCGAACAGCTGCTCTCGCTGGTTTCGAGATCGATCAACGATCTGTACTTCCGGGTCACTGTCACTGACGTCAGCGTAGAGACGCTCACCGTCCTCAAGGGTCTTGCGGCTGGAATCGGCGCATCGCTGATCGCATCGGCCGTGCCCGCGATCGAGGCGACGTCCTACGATCCGCGGCTTGCAATGAGCCGGTCGGTGCTCGAGCGGCGAGCGCGAAGCGCGCTGCCGCTGCTTGCGTTCGCGGGTGTCGCAACCATGCTCGGCTCGGCTTTCCTGCTGGCGGGATCCGGACGCAGTCTGGTCGCCGGACTCGCCGCGGTCTTCATGCTGATCCTCGGGTTCTCGCTTTGCGTGCCGGTCTTCGTCAGAGCCGCCGCCCAGCTGTCCGCCGGACTCGCGGGGCGGTTCGTCGGCGCGATGGCGCGCATGTCGATCTCCGGAATCGCGGCCGGCCTGAGCCGGACCGCTGTCGCCATCGTCGCGCTGGCCGTCGCCGTCTCCGCAACTATCGGCGTCAGCCTGATGGTCGATAGCTTCCGCAGCTCCGTCGGCGAGTGGCTGGAGCAAACCCTGCAGGCGGATATCTACACCGGTGTCGAACGGGGAGCGATGGATCCCCGGCTAATCTCGGAAATCGCGGCGCTCGACGGCGTGGACGAGTACAGCAGCTCGCGTCGGATCTGGCTGGAGGACGAACGCGGGCGCACCCAGCTGGTCGTGATACGCATGGCATCCGGCAGCTACGCCGGCACCGAGCTACTGGACGCGGACCCGGCCGTCGTGTGGCCCGACTGGGAGAGCAATGACGTCGTCATCGTCTCGGAGCCTTACGCATTCCACAGCGGCGTCAGCGCCGGCGACACGATAGCGCTGCCGACGGACGCCGGCCGGCAGCCGTTTCGAATTGCCGCGACGTTCCAGAGCTATGATGTCAACGCGAGCGCCGTCATGATCAGCCGCGCCACCTACGACCGGCACTACACCGATCCGGACGTCGACTCCATCGGCTTGTACCTTGCCGACGGTGTGGATGTCGACGAGACGATTGCTGCCATCGGGCGGCTGGCGTCCGACCGGCAGGCGCTGCTGGCGGAATCCAACGTTTCGATTCGCGACCTCTCGCTCGAGATCTTCGATCAGACGTTCGTCATTACCGACATCCTCTACTGGATTGCGATGGGCGTTGCTTTCATTGGAATCCTGTCGGCAATGCTGGCGCTGCAGCTCGAACGCGCGCGTGAATTCGCGACGCTGCGCGCGCTGGGCATGACGCCGGGTCAGGTCGGCGGTCTGATCTCGGCACAGACCGGGATCATCGGCCTGTTCGCCGGAATCGCAGCCGTCCCGCTCGGTGCGGGTATGGCCTGGGTTCTGATCAAGGTCATCAATCGTCGAGCGTTCGGCTGGCAGATCGACATGATCGTGTCGGCCGACGTGTTGGTCACCGCTATCGGCTTCGCCGTGGTGTCTGCCCTGCTCGCCGGCGTCTACCCAGCAATGCGCGCTGCCCGCCTCAAGCCGGCCATTGCGATGCGCGAGGAGTAGTCGCGTGCGTCCGCTGTTCCGAATCGCCGTCCTGCTGTTCGCGCTTCTCCACGTGGCCGCCGCGCAGGAATCGACGGCGCCTCCGTCGCAGCTGTCGGGACTGCTCGGCGAAGATGCCGACGAAGCGTACCAACGTGCGCTCGCGGCCCGAGATTTCGAGTTCCCGGCGGATCACGGCCCGCACCCGGCATTTCGCAACGAGTGGTGGTACGTGACCGGCAATCTGGACAGCGAGGACGGCGACCGCTTCGGTTTTGAGCTCACAATCTTCCGCTTCGCGCTGACGCCATTCGCGCCGGAATCGCCGTCTGCCTGGCGGAGCAATCAGGTGTACATCGCGCACCTGGCCGTCACGGATGCCGCACGGGGAAACTTCCACGTCGGGCAGCGTTACTCGCGCGGCGCTGTCGGTCTCGCCGGCGCCCGGGCCGAACCGTTCAGGGTCTGGCTTGACGACTGGAAGATTTCAGCAGGCCCGGACGGGAGCTGGCAGCTCATTGCGCACGATGCCGATTTTGGCGTCGATCTTCGACTCGCCGCCCTCAGGGAGCCCACCCTGAACGGTGACGCCGGGCTGTCGCAGAAGTCGGCGGAACCCGGCAACGCGTCGTACTACTACTCCATTACCCGGCTCGCGACGGAAGGTGTGGTCAACGTTGGCGGGCAGGACTTTCGCGTGTCCGGGCTGTCGTGGTTGGATCGGGAGTGGAGCAGTAGCGCACTGGCCGCCGAGCAGGTTGGCTGGGATTGGTTCGCGCTGCAGTTGGATGACGGCACTGACCTGATGTTCTATCAGCTGAGACGAAGCGATGGGACGCCGGACGACCACAGCGCCGGCACCCTCGTAGAGGCCGATGGCGGCAGTGCGCATCTCCGGATCGATGATGTCGAGCTCAACGTCCTCGAGGAATGGGAAAGCGACGCTGGCGGACGCTACCCCGCGCGCTGGACGTTGCGCGTGCCGGATCGCGGGCTGCAGCTCGATATCCGGCCGGTCATCGCCGACCAGGAGCTGTTTACCACCGTGCGCTACTGGGAGGGCGCTGTCGACGTGACCGGTACGCGCGACGGCGTGCCGATCGGCGGCCGCGGCTACGTCGAGCTCACCGGCTATGCCGAATAGCCGCGATGACCATTGCGGCAAATACCGAATGCCGGCCGTAGTCGCGGCGGCTACCATCCGTCACATCAACATGGAAAGGGGAGTAGACACGTGAGGATCGCGGTTCTTGGCGCGGGCGCAGGCGGTACTGCGATGGCTTTCGACTGTGCAACGCATGGGCACGAAGTGCGAATTTTCGACTTCCCCGATTTCCCCGAGAACGTCGCGAAGATCGCGGAACAGGGCGGCATCCACGCGGACGGCGACATCGCTGGCTACGGGGACATTGCGGTTGCCACGCACGACATCGACGAGGCAATCGACGACGTCGAACTGATCTACGTCGTAGGCCCGGCCTACAGCACCGAACCTTTCGGCAAGGCGGTCGCCGGGCGCTTGACCGCCGGACAGACCGTCGTCGTCAGTCCGAGCAGCTGCGGTGGCGCGTTGGCCTTCAAGAAAGCAGCCGGTCTGGCCGTCGACGATCACAGCGTGCGCGTCGCCGAAACGTCGACACTGCACTACGCCGTCCGGCTCACCGAGCCGGGCCGCATTCGCGTATTCCTTAAGCTGAAAGCCGGCAATCTGCTCGCCGCGCTGCCCGGTTCGGAGACGGCGGCCATTCTCGAGCTGATCGCCGACGTCTATCCGAGCATGGAGCCCGCGAAGAGCGTCATGCAGACGAGTCTGCAGAACGCGAACCCGATCATTCACCCGGCGGTGACGCTGGCCAACGCCGCGCGGATCGAGGGAACCGGTGGCAACTTCCTCTTCTACGAAGAAGGCGTCAGCGATTCCACCGGTCGACTGATCGAGGCGCTCGACGAGGAACGGATCGCGATCGGTGCGAAACTCGGCATCGAAGTACTACCGGACCCGGTCATGGGCATGCGTCAGGGCTACATGCTCGCCGACGACTACGGCGCGGCCTATCGTGAAGCGCCCGGCTTCAAGGGTATCGGCGCTCAGCCTCAGCTCGATCACCGCTATCTGAACGAGGACGTCGGCTACGGACTGGTCTTCATGGCCGCGCTCGGCCGCCAGATCGGGGTTGCGACGCCGAACATCGATGCGATGATCCAGGTGACGTCGACACTCATGGCGCATGACTACGCAGCGGAGGCCGTAAGGACGCCGGACACGCTGGGCATCGGCGGCCTCACGGCCGAGGAGATTGGCGCGCTGTAAGCGAGTCCCGCGAACTCAGCAATCGATCTCGTCGAGCGAACGTCCGGCCCACTCGGCGACGTCGGGGTTCGGATCCTGGCGCATGGCGTCGAGCGCGCCGGCGGCGCGATCGTTTCCGCACACGCCCAGGCCGCGCACACTCCACTCGCGGATATCGTCGTTGCGATCGTTGAGCATCGCGATCAGCGCGTCCACGGCACGCTCGTCGCGAACGCCGCCCAGCGCGCGCACGCTCCATTCGCGGACTTCGTCGTCCTGATCGTCGAGTGTCGCGATGATCGCATCGACGGCGCGAGCGTCACCCACGCCGCTGAGGCCTCGAACGGCCCACTGCCGAACTTCGGCATTCTCGCTGTTCAGCGCACCGACGAGCGCATCCACGGCCGGCCCGTCGACGTCGAGCGAGCGGACGATCCACTCGTTGACGGCGTCGTCCGTTTCGACCGGAAGACGATTCAACAATGCCGGCTGGACCCTCGCGTCGCTGCCGGTCGACAGCACGCGCACCGCCCACTCCCTGACCTCCGCATCTTCGTCGTCGAGCGCCCCGATCAACGGGGCTGTCCTGGCGTCGTCGGTATGCACGTAGAAGCCGCGGACCGCCCATTGCCGCACTTCGGCGTCGTCGTCCTGCAGCCGGTTGACGTACAGGTCCGCGATTCGCGGTGCATTCCAGCCGGATAGCGAACGTACCGCCCACTGCCTGACGATCGGATCACCGTCGTAGCCTGCCTGAATCAAAGGATCGATGACGCGATCGTCTTCAATGTCGCCCAGCGCCCATGCGCTGGCGCCACGAGTCACCGGATCGCTGGCGGTAAGCCCCGCGATGAGTGCATCGGTATCTCGTTTGTCGACGCCGATCTCCACCAGGTGCACCTCGAAGCGCGCGCTGTCGGAATGCTCGTGAAAATGCACGTGCGAGCTGTCGTGACCGCCCGCCCAGGTGAGGGCGGACAGTGGCACCAGCAGCATCGCTGCCACGGCCGCCATGAGCAGCCGGAGCCGGGTGCTCGCGCGGGTACGGTTCTTGTGGGTATCCAGGATTGCCATGATTCTGTTCTCCAGATGGGACCGCGCGGCCATGACCGGCGCGATCGCTGTTGGTTTTCGATAGCTGGCCGCGGTCTCCAGCAGATGATCGGCGTAGTCGATCGCCGCGTTTCCCTCGGCCAGTGCAAGATCGTCACTGGCGTGCTCGCATTCGATCACCAGCCGGCGCCGAAGCAGCCAGACCAGTGGGTTGAACCAATGCAGCGCGCAGGCGAGGTTCGCCAGCGCCAGCATGGCGACGTCGCGGCGGGCAACGTGCGCCATCTCGTGAGCGATGACGCTGCGGCGACGGTCGGCCGGCCAGTCGTCACAGTCCTCGGGAAGCAGAATGACCGGACGGAATGCGCCCCACGCAGCCGGCATCCGGGCGGACCGCCAACGGCGAAGTTGGACGCGGTGGCGAACGCCGAGATTGGCCGCGGCCGCATCCACGACCCGGGTCCAGCGGCGGTCCGTCAACGGCTGGGCGCGACGAACCGCAATCTCCATCGCGATCACGCGCACGGCGAGAAGCATCAGCAGCGCACCGATGCCGATCAGCCACAGGTTCATCAGTCGCTCGCTCCAGTCGACCGGCGCTGCGAGCGTACGTGCCGGCGTTCGCTCTGCCCGTTCTGTTGCGACCGGCACCGTTGTTTCAGCGCGCTCGAGCGGCTGCGCCGCATGAACGGGCGCCGGTGCCGACGTGACCGGCTGCGGCAGGGCCTGCCAACCGGGCAACACCTGAGAAAGGACAGGAATCAGCAGCGCCGCGAGCAACGCGGTCTGCAGCAGCGCGTGCCGGATCGCCGCCGAGCGGCGTTTGAACACCGCTGTCCCGAGCAGTGCGAGACTCAGAACGAGCGATACCTTCGCAATTACCAGCCAGCTCATGTCTGCTCCTTGCCGGCATCGCGGATCAGATTCCGCAGCCGCTTCAGCTCGTCGTCGTCGATGTCGGCTCGGGGATCCGCGAGGTGCGTCGCAACGGCGTCGCCCAGCGACCCGTCGAAGAATGTGCTCAGAACTCCGCTCAGTGCCGCGCGCGCGGCCCGCTGCCGGGATACAGCCGGCCGGTACACGTGCTTACGCCCCTGCCGCTGCCGCCGCACGTGGCCCTTGTCTTCCAGAATCCGGAGATGCGTGCGGATCGCCGTATCGCTGGGCGGCTCCGGCATGTCTTCGGCTATCTCGGTGACGGTCGCGTGTTCGCGCTTGTACAGCACGTTCATAATCTGCCGCTCTCGTCGACTCAGGTCCTGATCCGGGCTCTTGGCCATGCTTGCCTCCTTTGCGCTAATTTTTTAGCGATAAAAAAGACGATGTCAAGCCTTATCGCCAAAAAATTAGCAGTTACAGGGCCTCGCAGATCGAATTCGGTGGAGGTGTCTGCTTCCACCGCGCAAAAACCGGCCCGCAGATGCGTCCTATATGAGGATTCCTTGCGGCGCGATTTCGGCGTCGCTCACCGGTCTGGCTTATCATCCTGCCCATGAGGATTCGATGGGTATGCGTGCTGCTGCTGGCAGCGCTCGGTATGGCGGAGGCGGACGAGCACCCCGCCCGGGCACACTATCTCGCCAATGCCGGCGTCATGATCGAGCGGGGCGATACCAAAATCCTGTTCGATCCGCTGTTCCGCAACAGCTATAGCTATTACCAGCTGGTCCCCGAAGAGATCGAACAGGCTCTGTTCAGCGGACAATCGCCGTGGGACGGTATCGATGCGGTATTCATCAGTCACTACCACGGCGATCACTTCACCCCGGACGTGATGCTCGACTTTTTGCGCGCTCGGACTGACGTTCGTCTATACGCGCCGCAACAGGCCGTGGAAGCGCTGGCCGCGGCCGGCGCGACGGAAGCGACGCTTCAGCGCGTGGTCGATGTGCAACTCGACTATGGCGACGAGCCGCTGCAACTCGAGTTCGGGGCACTGACGATCGAAGCCGTGCGCGTGCCGCATTCCGGCTGGCCGGACAGAATGACCGACATCGAGAACATCGCCTGGCGCGTGACTATCGACAACGAGACGACCGTCGTTCACCTGGGCGACGCGGACACCGGACCCGTGCACTACGAACTGCATCCCGAGCACTGGCAGGACGTGGATACGGACCTCGCCCTCCCACCGTACTGGTACTTCCTCTCGCCGCGCGGACGGATCGTGCTCGATGAGCACATTCGCCCCGACCACTCGGTCGGCGTCCATGTGCCGACCGAGATTCCGGGGGAATTCTCCGAGCCACCTTTCGACGCCTACGACATCTTCACGACGCCCGGCGAAACGCGCGAGGTCGCCGAGGACTGATCCTTCCCGCTCGCGGCTGCGGCGGTCGAAATCCCGCGCCACCGAGCGCTTGCCGACATAAATCCGGCCAGGGTACTTGATGCGCGCGTCTTTAGCTGGTTAATTCTGAACACATAAGAATACTGTCGAGGCAGGGAGGCAACAATGACCTTAGGCAGACTCCTGATCGCGGCATTGCTGATCGCGATCGCCCCTGGTGCAAGTCCGCAATCGAACCCGGCGGATATTCCGTCGAGCGTGTTCGCGAGCCTGGACGGCTACACGCAGGCCCAGATATCGCCCGATGGCACGAGGCTTGCGTACCTCTACCCGCTCGACGAGCGGCAGCACTTGATCATCCACACGTTCGAATCCGGCGCCAACGCGGTGATCCCGCCGATCGGGGGACTCGATTTCACGTGGCTCCACTGGGCCAACGACAAGACCGTCGTGTTCAGCATGCGCATGTCCGCGGTACGCAATACAGGGATCACAGTGGAGACCGAGGAGACCCGGCTGATTGGAATCAACGTCGAGACTCAGGAAGTCACTCCGCTGATCAAACCCGCGGAAGTTCAGGGGCGAACCGGAAGCCGGGTGGCGCGCGAGTACTACCCGGAGGCGCAGATCCAGGACGATGTGATCGACTGGATGCCGGACGACCCCGATCACATCCGGGTCGCACTCGATGAGGATTTCGACGGACGCTGGGAAGTGCGGGAAGTCGACGTCAATGACGGCGATTACCGGATCGTGCGTAACCCAATCGACGGCATCCAGAACTGGGTCGCGGACCAGGACGGTGAAATTCGCCTGGGCTTCGGTATTCGCGAAGGCGAGCGGCGCGTGCTGCTCCGCGACGCGAATGGCGACTGGCCGCCGCTCAATGACGTGGAATGGTATGTGGAAGGATGGCGACCCGACGGGTTCACCGACGATCCGGATGTGATCTACGTCGACGCGTACGGCCCTAAGGGCACGGTCGAGTACCGGACGCTGCGCCTTTCGACCGGCGAGTTCGTCGACGTCATTTTCTCCAACGAAACCCACGATGCCGTGTCGCTGGTTTCCGACCCGCGAAACGGACGCCCGGTGGGTGTGGCATGGGTCGAGCATATGGCGAGAGTCGAATACTTCGACACCGAGTTCGCCGGACTGCAGGCCACGGTCGATCGCGCCCTTGCGGGCAACAGTAACTTTATCCGCAGCGCAACACGGGACCTGCGCAAGCTCGTCATCGAGAGCCGGAACTCCTTCGAGCCGGGAATGGTACTCATCTGGGACCGGGATGCAGGAACGATGGACCCGTTCGGCTGGATGAACAATGAGCTGGACCCCGAGCTGACCGCGGAGGTCCGGCCGGTCGAGTACGAGGCGCCGGACGGTACCGTGATTCCGGCCTATCTGACTTTGCCGCTCGGCGTCGAGCCGGAGAACTTGCCTGCGGTCCTGCTGCCGCACGGCGGCCCGGCCGCGAGGGACGACGCATCGTTCTGGTTCCTGTCGCAGTTTCTGGTGTCGCGCGGCTATGCCGTGCTGCAGCCCAACTTCCGGGGCTCAACGGGTTACGGTTGGGAATTTCGCAATGCTGGCCGCAGCCAGTGGGGCGGCCTCATGCAGGACGATGTCGACGCCGGCGCTCGCTGGCTGGTCGACGAGGGCATCGCGAATCCGGAGCGGATGTGCATCGTCGGCTGGTCGTACGGCGGATACTCCGCCGCCATGGGTCTGATCAATTCGCCGGAACTCTATCGTTGCGGCGTGGGCATCAATGGCGCGTATAACCTGCCGCAGCTGATCGCCGATGGGAATCGATTCGTGTCCGGTACCGCCTGGACGCGGCATATCGGGCTGAACGGGGAGCGCGCTCGCAGCGTATCGCCGCACCATCAGGCGGAACGGATCGAGGCGCCAGTTCTGCTCATTCATGCCGAGGACGATCACCGCGTGGTGCCCGCCCAGGCCGAAGGTTTCCAACAGCAGTTGGAACGCAGCGGCAAGGACGTGCAGTTGGTTACCGTGCCGCACGGCGGACACTCGATGATCAGTTCCAGCGCCCGGCAGCAGATCCTGGACGCGGTAGAGATCTTCCTCGCCGAACACATCGGCGACTGAGGAAGGAGCCGCGGGTCACTCAACCCGCTCGAGGTGTGCCCGGATGGCCTCGAGCGCCGGGTCTCGGCCGGCGATCAGGTCCTCCCACGTAAGTGGCGCGGCGATGTCCGGCGCTATCCACGGGCGCTGGTCGTCGGAGATGAAGCGGTTCTGAAACCAGAAACTCGAAATCGACCCCGTCAGTCCGCTGTAGGGCAGTCTGAACAGCGTGTCCTCCCCGTAGAACGCGGGACTCGAGCCGGTCGGTTCGCCAACGAAGATAGCGTCGGTGTGGAATTCCAGCATGTTGGCGAGTAGCTGTGCCGCGGAAAAGGTCCGGCGACCGGTGATCACGAAGAGTCCGTCCGCGTGATCGATCGCCTCGGTCCGAACGAGCTCGCGCACCAACGGCCAGTTGAGGTAGCCGTTGCCGCCATTGTTGTGGCGCAGATCGAGGATCAGGTGCCGGAAGCCGCCATCCGACAAGCGCTGCCGAAGCTGCCTGCCAAACTCCTCCATGCTTAGATCCTGCGCGTCGCGGATCTGATTGATCTGTGCGTAGACGGTATCGATCTCCGCTAACTCCTCGAACCACAGCCCCTCATCGACACGGCCCAGCCACAGCGGGGCGACCTCGGGCTCGGCACTCGGCCAGCCCCGGGGCACCCATGCCGACATCGGATTGCGATCGATCGGTCCGCCGGGGATCGACACGCGCCGGTGTTCGCCTGACGGGAGTTCGAAATCGACGGTCAGCACCGACGGGTTCCCGGAATCGAATACACCGGCCGATATCTCGGCGAACTGCAGTGCGACGGACGTGACCCACTTCGGTGTGATGGCGTTGTCGCGCGGCAGATGGCCGGCGATCAGCCGCTCCGCTTCCGCGATCGGGACATCCTCCACGGCGACGATGCGCGCGCCAACGAGTTCTTCGTATTCGGGTGCCGCGGCAACGATGCGCCATTCGTCACCGAGTGCGTACGGCCAGATCGGTGTCATGTGGAAGGCGAGCGGGCCGTCGAACGGCGGATACACGGACGTATGGCCGTCCTCGATCATGCCGGCAAGACGCATGAATCGGCCGACGACCTGCAGGTCGGTCAGCTGGGGAATCTCGGCATTGAGCGAATCGACGGCGGCGCGCCACTCGGCCTCGCCGACGGTGTGGAACGGATTCGGATGCCGCTCCAGCATCAGGTCGACGAAGTAAGCGAGATCCGCGCGCCAGCCAGCCGTTCGATCGACCGACGACCAATCGCCGGCGCCGGAAATCCGGCGGTAGTCCGGGTGTTCGCTCAAGGCCTCGAACCGCGTATCGCCGGCGAATCGGCCAAAGTCGTCGAACTTGTGCCGCGAGTGCGCAACGTTCAAATGCTCCAGCGCGGCGTCGATATCGCCCGAGAGCGCCGCGCATGCCGCGGCCTCGGTCCGCACATCGCGCATTCCCCAGGTCGTCGCGTTGCTGCCCAATTCGATTGCGCGCGCGTAGAGCGGTGCCGCTGATTCGCAGTCCCCGAGGCGGGCGTGAGCGAGGCCGAGAAGGTACCAGTCCTCCCCGTACCAGGGGTTCTCGTCGAGACGCGCGTCGAGATACTCGACGACGTCGGACCAGCGTTCCGCCGCAACGAGTTCGTAGAGCGGGCCGCGGTCCGGGCCGGCCGAGACGGCCGCCGGGGACAGGCAAAGGCAAATCAGCAGAAGCGAACGAAGCATGGGCATCTCCTCGAGAATCTGCGGAGATGCTGCCTGCCGCTCGGGGGACGGTCGTCTCACTCGATGCAGTGAGACGGATTATTTATGCTTTTTCGCGATAAGCGCTCGGCGTTATGCCCTTTCGTGCTTTGAAGTAGCGATAAAACGTCGCCTTTGAGCTGAAGCCCGCCTCGTAGGCCAGTTCCAGCACGGTGCGGCCATCATTGCTCGGGTCGTCCAGCAGCGCCAGGCATTCGTCGAGGCGCAAGTCGTTGATCAAAGTGTAGAAACCACCCTCGACGGCACGATTCAACGCCTCCGACAAGCGGGTTTCGCCGATCTCCAGGGCATCCGCCAGAGCGCGCAGGCCGAGCTCGGGCTCGCGATAGGCTCGCGTGTCGACGAGGTGCTCCCGTGCGCGCGTGACCAGGTCACCTGCTTCGCCTGCCCGACCGGCTTCCGGGCGCTGCCGCGGGCGCACGTCGAACACGTTGCGGTTGGCGAGCGCGAAGTAGCCGAGCGAGTAGATCGCGACCACCATGATCAGTCCGCCGATGTAGTCGGAATCGGGCGCCCAGTCGATCTCCAGGTAGAAAGCCAGAAACGAGAGCGTCCCGAGTGCGTAGGCACCGCAAACGACCCACATCCAGCGACGAACCCAGCGAAGTGCGGCACGCGACGCCGCGGGCTTGGCCGAGAGTTCGAGCGGCCGGCTCAGGATCATCACCGCATACACGCAGAAGTACAGCGACTTCGCGAGAACCGTTCCCGCGATCTGATGCCGGACGTCGGGGTTGGACAGACTGATCCAGTGATCGTCGGTCGTCGCGTACAGGTAGAGATACCAAACGACGGCAATCAGAAACGGAATCGCATGCGGCCATTGCGTTCGAAGCGGGCGCGGATCGTCTTCGGCCAACGCACCGATAAACAGAAACAGCAGCGGCCAGAACAGCACTTCGGCGACCAGCCCGATACCGAAGCCGAGCTGCACGTCGATGACGTCCAGGAACTCCTCGCCGAGCGTCAGCGTGAGCATGAAGAGGATGAACGCAAGGAGCCATCTCGCCCGGGAGTTGCGAACGTCGAGCGAAGCCAGAGCGACAACCAGCGCCGCGCCCTGCGCGACGGCCACGCCGAATATCCAGCCGAGTACGTTCTCGCTCAATGCCCGATCCTGCCCGGTCGCTCCGCAATTCGTGCGCGGCAGTCTACACGAAGGTTCATGCTGCGCGATTGCGCTGTGGCTGTCCTCAAATGACGCCGATCTTGCGCAGCGCCACGGATGACATCGCGACCGCCAGGATCACGAACAGCACGCTGATGCCCTTACGCATCGCATTGTGCGATACCAGGCCTTGCAGGCGCGGGCCGATCTGGCCGCCAATCAGCACGCCGGGAATGTCGTAGAGCAGCAAATTCCACGGCACCGCGGACCAACCCCCGTCGCGCACGAGCTGCACGACGAGCGTCGTCGATGCGAAGAACACCGTAACGATGACGACCAGCACCGAGGTCGCGGCCGCGACCGCGATGGGAATGCCCTTGCGGGTCAGCTTCGAGATGGTGACCTCGCCAATGCCGACCGACACCATGCCGGTCAGGAATGCACCGGTCGCCGTCAGTGAGTAGCTCCGTTTACCGAGCTTCGGGTCGTCGTAGGTCCAGGTCCTGCCCGTCGAATCCGTCAACGATCGCCGAGTGCTGCCGTCGGCAGGTACTTCCGGCAGGTCGGGTAAGCGATTGCGCCAGATGACGACGGCGAGAACCGCGACCAGCGCCGCATAGCTGCCGAGCAGGACGCTGTCGTGCACCGCACCGGCCGCCAGCGCGCCGAGAATGGCGACCGGCACGGACACCCGCATGATGCGCCACGCGAGGCGGTAGTCGATCAGCTTGCGGCGATAGTAGCCAATGAAGCCCGACAGAAATCCGAAGGTCTGTGTGATCAGCGCGGTACTCGTCGCCGCGATCAGCGTGCTCAGCGGGTACTCGGGGCCGAGCAGCGGGAAGACGAGAATGAATATCGGAGTGAACAGCGCTGCGCCGCCGATACCGCTGAGCATCGCGCAGGTCGCCACGACGATCGCCACCGGGAACATGAACCAGTAGAGCGTGAAATCCATTCCTGCGGCCGGCCTCGAACGTCTGAGCGCTGCGAGAGACTATTCGCTAATTGTGGCCGGCGCCAGTCCGCGGAACGCGCTCGTTCAGTCGGCAGCGACTTCCACCGGCTGGCCGGGTGCCAGCCGCTCTGCCCCGCGTACGATCACCAGATCGCCCACGTCCACGCCCGAGCCGATACCGACCCACAGACCCACAGTGGCGACGATGTCCGCAGCAACCTGCTCGGCCGAGCCGCTGCCGTTGAGCTTGTAGAAATGGGCCTGCCCGCCGCGCTCGACGAGCGCGTCGCGCGGGATCGCAACGGTCGTCGTCGGGGTATCGCTCGGCAGGCTGACCTGCACCGGCGTTCCGACCAGCCAATCGCCCTGTTCGGCGAGCAGCCTGACCTCGACCATGCGCGACACCGCGTCGCCGACGGGAACGACCGTGCGCACCTGATGCTCGCGGAAGTGATGGCCGTTGCGAACCGGAATGGTGAGTCCGGGTTGGATGAATTCGGTCAACGCGATGGGCGCGGGCAGCGCGATCTCGATCCGTTGCGTGTCGACGAGCCGGATGACGTCTTCGCCGATATCGACGTGCTCGCCCACAGCGGCAAGCCGCTCTGTCACGTGGCCGGCGAAAAGCGCTCGGATGCGCGTTCGGCTCATGTCGAACTCGGCTCGTTCGAGCTGCGCGCGAGCGTCCGCCAGCAGGTGCAGTGCCTGATCCCGCTGCGCTCTCGACTCGTCGAGCAGGTTCTCTGACACGTTGTTGCTCTCCGCCAGCTCTTCGGAGCGCGCAAGCTGCCGTTCGCGGAAATTGTAGTCGGCCTCGAGCCGGGCGACGTTGGCGCGGGCTCGCCGCAGCGCGACATCGTGCAAGCTCGGCTCGATGCGTGCGATGACGTCACCCGCTTCGACCGCAGTGCCGATCTCGGCGATCCACACCAGGGTGCCGGACACTTCGGCGGCGACCCGCGAGTCGTTCAGGCTTACGACCGTGCCGGGCACTTCGACCACGGGCGCCATTTCGCGGAGCTCGGCTTCGGCGACCTCGACGCGCGCAGGCGGAAAGCCGCCCATGTCCTGAGCGACCGCGCCGTCCGCCAGCATGCAGACGGCGAGCAGGCACAAGGCCCGTATGTCCTTGGGTGTGCGCATCATTCAGCTACCAGTGGCCGCGTCGTGGGAATGGGAGCTTCTCGCGAACGGGCCGTGAACTGCAACAGGCTTGGTAGCAGCAAGAGCGTGAACAGCGTGGAGACGGACATTCCGCCGACGATCGCGGCCGCCATGCCGCGGTAGATCTCGCTGCCGGAGCCCGGAACGACCAGCAGCGGCAGCATGCCGAACAGGCTGGTCAACGTGCTCATGAAAATCGGGCGCAGCCGGTAGCGCAGCGCCTGATGAACGGCGTCGGTGCGGTTCATGCCGCGATCTTCGGCCGCGCGGGTCTGCGCCACCAGCAGGATCGCATTGTTGACCACCAGGCCAAGCAGAATGATGAAGCCGATCATCCCCAGCAGATCGAGCGGCTGGAATTTGATCTGGTTCACCAGCGTGATCGCGAGTACGCCACCGACGGCAGCCAACGGGATCGATATGACGACCAGCATGGCGTCCTTCAGCGAACGGAACAGTCCGGCCATGATCAGGACGAGGAGCACGATCGCCGTCAGGAAGTTGGTGCCCAGGGTGCCGATCGCGCGCTCGAGATCCTGCGCGCTGCCGGCGTAGTGGATGACACCGTCCGCCGGCAACAGCGGCGCCAGCTCGGCTTCGATATCCGTCTCGAGAAACTCGACGAGCGCCTCCAGCGACATGCCTTCCGGCGGATTGACGATGACGCTGTACACCCGCGAGCGATTGACGCGCACCACCCAGGCCGGCGACGGCGCAATCTCGATCTCCGCGAGGCTGCCCAGCGGTACGAGTCCGCCGAGCGGCGTCATGACCGGCAGACCCGACAACTCCTCGGGCGTCTCGAAGCGAGTGGTTTTGACATAGATGTCGACGCGATCGCGACCTGTGAAGTACTCCCCGAGCCACACGCCCTGACCGAGCTGCATGATGACCCGCATCAGGTCCTCGCGGTTCCAGCCCACTTCGGCCAGACGGATATCGTTGGGTTCGAAGCGCAGTTCGTTCGCCTCTGCGAACGGATCCGGGTTCGGGTTCGCGGACGCACCGGGCAAACGGGCAGGTATGATCTGCATCGCCTCGCGAACGACGCCCTTCAATGCATCGAGATCGCTGGACGCAAAGCGCAGTTCGACGCTGTTCTCGGCGTCGAAACCGCCGAACAGGCTTCGCCGCATCGTGAAGCCGAAGGTGTCGGGTATCCCGGACGTAATCTGGCTCTGCACGACCGCCTGGAACGCATCGAGATCGGACCCGTCTGCGGGATTGATCGCCAGCCAGCCACCGGTGCCGCCGGGGAACGTCCACAGAAAGTAGTCGCTGATGCCGGGCTCGCTATCGCCAGCCAGGTGCGGCTCGAGACGGTCGATCAGGACCGACGCAATCTCGCGGTCCGCCGTTTCCACGTTGGTGCCCGGCGGGAACATCAT
The DNA here is from genome assembly GCA_965232445.1 of Woeseiaceae bacterium. GTDB lineage: Bacteria > Pseudomonadota > Gammaproteobacteria > Steroidobacterales > Woeseiaceae > UBA1847. Next base: position 655,244 of record OZ246973.1, read on the forward strand.
GAAGGTATCGACGGTGTCGCGCTTCACCGGCGGAAGGTAGTTACTCTCCGGCCACAGCATGACCGTCAGCAAAACCGAGCCCGCCATCAGGCCGGTTATCCAGCCGAGTTGCTTCGGTCGAGTGTTCGTCAGACCGATGATCCTGTCCGACAGCCGGTCCCAATCCGAATCTTCCTTCGGTCCGGGCGGGAGGCGCCGCATCCAGTAGCGCGCGGCGGTCGGCAGGATGGTGATTGCGACGAACAGCGAGACGGTCACGCCGATCGCGATTGTCAGAGCCAGGTCGGCGAACATCTGGCCCTCGACATCCTCGAGGAACATGATCGGTATGAAGATCGCGACCGTTGTCGCGGTCGACGCGAGGAGCGCCCCCCAGACCTGGCTGGTCCCCGTGTCGCTCGCCGTCTCGGCCGCCTCGCCACGCTCTCGCAGTCGAACGATGTTCTCGAGCACCACAATAGCCGCGTCGAGCACCATGCCGGTGGCAAACGCGAGGCCCGCCAGCGAGATCACGTTCAGCGACCGCCCGGCGGCGGACAATACGATGAATGTCGTCAGCAGTGAGACCGGAATCGCGAGCGCGATAATGAACGTCGCCCGCCACTGGCGAAGGAACAGCCACAGCACTCCGATTGCGAGCATGATGCCGGCGATCAGGTTGCCCGTCAGCAGACCGATCGACCGGTTGATATAGACCGAAGGATCGAAGCTCGACTCGGCCCGCATGCCGCGTTCGGCAAGCACCGTCTCGTTCAGTTCGTCGATGTGCGCTTTGACGCCGGCAAGCGCCTCCAGCACGTTCGCGTCCGTTGTCTTGGATATCGCGAGGCGGGCGGCCGGATGTCCGCTGTGATAGATGAAGCCGTCACGCTCCGGCGAGCCGAACTCGACCGTCGCGATATCGCCCAGCGTAATCGGCAGACCGCCGCGCCACTCGAGAATCAGATCGTCGAGGTCCTCAGCGTCGTAGCGGCCTTCGATCCGCAGCGTGTAGCTGCGCCGGCCGACGTCGACGCGCCCGGACGAGATGTTCGCGGAGCGGCCTATCTGGTCGATGGCACGGGCGATATCGATGCCCAGGTCGGCGGCCCGGTACGGATCGATGACGATCTGCAGCTGATCGCCGGCACTGCCGCTGGCGTCGAACATGTCGACCTGAGACACGCCGTACAGCGACGCGATGTCCGGCACGATCACCTCGCGCAGGTACCGCTTGTTCTCCCGCAGGCGGCTCTCGTCGCCCTCGCGCTGCTGGATGAAGTACTCGATGAGCTGATCGTTGGCGTCACCCCACTCGCCGAGCATGACCTGCGGGCGCTCGGCGTTGGCGGGCAGCGGGCGAAGCCGGTTGAGCCTGCTGATGATGTCGATCAGCGCGCGGGTCATGTCCGTCTCGAGTGCGAATTCGAGCTGCATGAAGCCGAAGTCCTGCATGCTCCAGGACTCCATTTCCGTCATGCCGGGTGTGCCCTGCAGGACTTCCTCGACCGGTACCGACAGCTCGGACTCGATCTCGCGCGGCGAGGCACCCGGCCACGTCAGCATGACCGTGACGATCGGTTTCTCGATCGACGGCAGTAGCTGGGCGGGAATCCGGATGACGGACAGGATACCGACCAGCACAACGACGGCGGCGACGATCGCAATCGCCGCCGGGTTCGCTAGACTGAGTCTGGTCAGGCGCATGTTCGGTCCCCCCCAATCAACCGTGAAGCGCTGATGTCTCTTGTTTGAGTGTACACCGGCCTTTCGAGTTCCGCCGACGGCAAAACGCTTGTGGGCCGCCGGACAGAAGTCCGCCAACGCAGGCCGGAGATTGCCGTCACAGGCCCGGCGGTCGCGCTGTTGGAGCGCGAGCATCGACTTTTCCGAAGGCCCTCTTCCATAGAACCGGTTGGACTTGGCGTGGTCAGATTCTTAGAATTTCAATAATTCCTGAAATTACGAGAATTCGATGGACGTAACGCCCTTGAAACAGCGCTTCATCCTGCATCTCGGCGAGATGGGCAGCCGCTGGGGCATCAACCGCACGGTCGGACAGATCTATGCCCTGCTGTTCGTCAGCGACCGGCCGCTGAACGCGGACGACATCGTGCAGGCGCTCGGCCTGTCGCGATCCAACGTGAGTATGGGACTCAAGGAACTGCAATCGTGGCGCCTCGTGCGCTTGCAGCACCTGCCGGACGATCGCCGCGTGTATTTCAGCGCGCCGGACGACATCTGGGAGATATTCCGGATTCTGATCGAGGAGCGCCGCAAGCGGGAGATCGACCCCACGATGTCGATGCTGCGGGACGCGCTGATGGAACCGCCCGGCAGTGCGGAGGACGAACACGCCGCTGCGCGCATGCAGGAAATGCTCGAGATGATCGAAATGACCACCGGCTGGCTCGACGACGTCAAGGATCTTTCGCCGAACAACGTCATTCGGCTGATGAAACTCGGTGGTGGCGTTAGCCGTTTTCTCAAACCCGGCAATCGCAGGACCGCCGACTAGCCCGACGTAAGGAGTCCGGACGACATGCTCGACTCGCTGCTGCTAGCGCGAATCCAATTCGCCGCCAATATCAGCTTTCACATCATCTTTCCGATGATCTCGATCGCGCTGACCTGGATGCTGTTGTACTTCAAGTGGCAGTACAACCGCACCGGCCTGGACCACTGGATGAACGTCTATCGCCTGTTCGTGAAGGTGTTCGCGCTGACGTTCGCGCTCGGTGTCGTCAGCGGCATCACGATGAGCTTCCAGTTCGGCACAAACTGGCCGGGCTTCATGGAGACGGTAGGCAACATTGCAGGCCCGCTTCTCGCTTACGAGGTGCTGACGGCGTTCTTCCTGGAAGCGACCTTCCTGGGAATCATGCTGTTCGGCTTCAATCGAGTCAGCAATCGTATTCACACCATGGCAACGCTGCTCGTCGCGATCGGCACGACGCTGTCCGCTTTCTGGATTCTTGCGTTGAACTCCTGGATGCACACGCCCGCAGGCTTCGAGATGATCGACGGGCGGGCACACGCGACCGACTGGTTCGCGATCGTGTTCAACCCGTCCTTCCCGTATCGCCTCGCGCACACGCTGCTGGCTTCGGGACTGACGGCCGCGTTCCTGATCGCGGGGCTCTCGGCCTACCGCTGGCTGAAGGGCGACCGGGCCCGGTCCGTGATGACGGGCATGAAGACCGGACTGCGGGTCGCGGCCGTTTTGATTCCGATCCAGATTTTCGCCGGCGACCTGCACGGACTGAACACGCTCGAGCATCAGCCGGCCAAGGTCGCCGCCATGGAGGGGCTGTGGGAGACCACCGAGGGCGCCCCGCTCGTGCTGTTCGGGATACCGGACGAGGACGCCAGAACCAATCATCTCGCCATCGAGATTCCGAACCTCGCTTCGCTGATCCTGACTCACGATCTGCACGGCGAGGTGCAGGGACTGAACGACTTCGAAGGCGAGCATCCGCCGGTCGGGCCAGTGTTCTGGGCCTTCCGCATCATGGTGATGACCGGTCTGCTGATGCTCGCGGTGTCCTGGGCCGGCCTGTGGCTGCTGCGCAAGGGGCGCGAGCCCTCCCCGCTGCTTAGCCGGCTGCTGGTCGGCATGACCTTCTCCGGCTGGCTCGGGGTGCTCTCCGGCTGGTACACGACGGAGATCGGCCGCCAGCCTTTCCTCGTCAGCGGCGTGATGAGGACGGCGGACGCCGTCGGACCCGCCAGTGCCGGGACGGTGATGACCACACTGATCGCCTGGCTCACCGTCTACGCTTTCCTCACGGCGGCCTACATTGCGGTCGTGTTCTATCTCGCGCGCACGGCTGGCGAGAAAGAGGCGCTCAGCCGAGGCGTCAACGCGCTGGGACCGAAGGTCGGTCCTTTCATCGATCCGAAGGCGGAGCCCGCACATGGCTGACCTCATTCCCGACCTGTCGACCTCGGCAGGATGGCTGCCGCTCGCGTTCATGATCATTATGGGGCTCGCGATGCTGGCTTACGTCGTGCTGGACGGCTTCGATCTCGGCATCGGCCTGCTGCTGCCGCTGGCTGAGGATGACGAGAAGGACCTCATGATCGCCTCGATCGGTCCCTTCTGGGACGCGAACGAAACGTGGCTGGTCATGGGTGTCGGCATCCTGCTGGTTGCCTTTCCGTTGGCGCACGGCGTCGTACTGTCGGCGCTGTATCTGCCGGTATCGCTAATGCTGATCGGCCTGACACTGCGCGGCGTTTCCTTCGACTTCCGAGTGAAAGCGCGCGCGGAGCACAAGGAGGGCTGGAACCGGGCCTTCTTCGCGGGCTCGTTCATTGCGGCATTCGCGCAGGGCTTCATGCTCGGCGAGTTGGTGCTGGGCTTCGAGAGCTCGCTGTTCGCTTTCGCCTTCTCAGGCTTTATCGGACTCTGTCTGGCGTCCGGCTACTCGCTGCTCGGCGCGTGCTGGCTGGCCGCGAAGACCGCGGGCGAACTGCAGCTCCGAGCGATTCGCTGGGCGAAGCGTAGCGTGGCCCTGACGGCCTTCGGCGTCGCCGCCGTCTCGGTCGTCACGCCGTTGCTGAGCGACGCCATCTTCGCCAAGTGGTTCACGCTCGAGAACCTGATCGTCGTGTGGCCAATACCGCTGATCACGGGTGTTCTGTTCGTCGTTCTCTGGCGGTCGCTGTCGCGGCTGCCGGTCCGGCTCGCAAACGACAACGAGTACGGAATCTGGGTGCCCTTTTACGCAAGCGTCGGTCTGTTCATGCTCGCGTTCCACGGCCTGGCGTACAGCCTGTTCCCGTGGATCGTCGTCGATCGGATGACGGTATGGGATGCGGCCGCCGCGCCGGAATCCCTGCTGGTGATCTTCGTGGGCGCCGCCGTCGTACTGCCGGTGATCGTGGCGTACTCGATTTTCGTGTACCGGGTGTTCGGCGGCAAAGCCACGCCGCTCGAGTACTACTGAGCCTGCTGCAGGCGCTGCTCGTAGGCGTCGCTCATGCGGCGAATGCGCAACGTGCCGACGCGGTCGCCGTTCTCGAACTCGTCGCCGCGGGCGGTCACTTCCAGCATCGTCTGTCCGATCTCCAGCGCGCGAACGGCGGCGCCGACCGGCCTGAAGAACCAGAACAGGAGGTTCTGGCCGAGGTGCGTTTCCTCCTGGGTCGGTCCGATGTAGTCCGGCCGGTAGGCAATCACCCGCAGAGGCGTTCCTTCGGCCAGAGCGAACAGCGCCTGCTCCGCGCGCCACTTCTCGCGCGCCCAGTGCGCGCTTGCGTCCTCGGAGATGTCGCTCGAACTGATGTAGTGGAAAGAGATATCGTCCTTCTCGCTGACGCTGGTCCATTCACGCACGAACTGCACCGGGAAATCCACGTGGATGATCCCGTAGGTCTCGTCATCGACGTTGAAGGTGCTCGTTCCTATCGCCCAGTAGATCGCGTCCGCCTCGGCAATCTGCTCGTGGACCGCCGTGTAGTCGAGATAGTCCATGTGGATGGTCATCACGACCTTCCCGGTCTCGACGCCTTCCTCGATCCTCGGCGTCGCGCGGCGGGTGATGACGTGGATTCGCTCGATGGCCGGATCCGCGAGCGCCGCCTTGAGAATACCGTCACCCGCCGTACCGCTCGCGCCGAAGATCGCGATCGTCTCGTGCGCGGCCGGCGTGGACGTCAGCACGGGGATCTCTTCGTCGTTGACGATCAAATAGACCGCTGCCGCGACGTAGAACAGCGCGAAGGCGATGACGGGAATGAGCAGCAGGGTTCGGAGGCGGGGCATTTTCATCGCCACAGCATAGCAGCCGCACCCTCGTGTGAGGCGCCACCACCCCTTGTAAACATTTGTTTGAGTAACTAACCTTTGTTTATGTCCTCGCGGCGAGAACGCCAAATCCTCGACCTGATCCTGGAGGATCCGATGGTCACGCAGCAGTCGATTGCCGACCGGCTCGAGATCAGCCGCTCGGCCGTTGCGGGCCACATCATGCGGCTTACCAATAAAGGCGTCATCAAGGGCCGCGCGTATGTCGTCGACCGCTCGCCGTTCGTCGTGGTGATCGGTGGCGCGAACGTCGACGTGCACGGCCGCCCTGCCCGACGGCTCGCACTGCAGGATTCGAACCCGGGCGCGGTCACGACGTCGCCCGGTGGAGTCGGGCGGAACGTCGCCGAGAATCTCGCGCGGCTCGGTGTCGACGTCCGCCTCATCTCCGCGGTGGGCAACGACCACCACGGGCGCCTGCTCATGGAGCATGGGCGCGCGGCCGGTATCGACATGCAGCACGTATTGATTTCGGACAACTGCCCGACGTCGACGTACATGTCGGTTCTGGACCGGAGAGGCGACATGCACGTTGCCGTGAACGACATGGCGGTCATGGACGAACTCGACGCCTCCGCACTTCGCATCCACGAGTCCATCCTGAAGCAGGCGATGCTCGTCATCGTGGACGCGAATCTGACGGAGAGCGCACTGAGCTGGATCTGCACAGCGGCCGGGGGAACGCCGCTGTTCGTCGACGCCGTTTCGGCCGCGAAGTCGCATCGCATCGGTGCCCACCTCGGCGCGATCCATACCCTGAAATGCAACGAGGCCGAGGCCGAGACGCTGTCCGGCATATCCGCTCGCAACAAGCCGGAGCGCGCCCGGCTCGCGGCGTGGTTCCACGCGAAGGGCGTCAAGCGCCTGTTCGTCACATTGGGCCGACGCGGCGTGTTTTACAGCACCGCCGAAGCGGCCGGTGTCGAGAAGCCGCGCCATGTCGAAGCCCGCAACACCGGCGGCGCAGGCGATGCGTTCCTCGCCGGCATCGCGCTTGCGTGGATCGAGGAACAGCCGCTCGTGCAGTCAGTCCGCTTCGCGCTCGCCGCGGCGGCGCTGACCGTCGCCGAAGAAAACACCAGCAGCACCCGGATCGACCGAGCGGCCGTCGAACATGCGATGGGCTGACAGAAGAGCGTTTGAAGTTATGAGCGAGAGCAAGAGTAGTCCACATCTCGACGTCTCGGCCGAAGTGGCGGCGGCGCTTCGCGAGAAGCGGCCGGTCGTTGCACTCGAGTCGACGATCATCAGTCACGGCATGCCCTACCCGCAGAACGTCGAAACCGCGCATCGCGTTCAGGCGGCGGTTCGAGAGCACGGCGCCATCCCTGCGACGATCGCGGTTATCGGCGGCCGCCTGACCGTGGGCCTCGATGACGACGGCATCGAGCGCCTCGGCAGCCGGGGTGAAGACGTCGTCAAGACGAGTCGTCGCGATCTGCCCTTCGTCGTCAGCCGCGGACTGGACGGTGCGACCACGGTTGCGGCGACGATGATCATCGCGCAGATGGCCGGCATCTCGATTTTCGCGACCGGCGGCATCGGTGGCGTTCACCGGGGCGTCGAAGAGACTCTCGATATCTCGGCCGACCTCGAGGAACTCGGCCGCACCAGCGTCGCCGTCGTCTGCGCCGGTGCCAAGTCCATTCTCGACATCGGCCGGACGCTTGAGTACCTCGAGACGCACGGCGTGCCAGTCGTCGGCTACCGGACGGACGCGCTCCCGGCGTTCTACACGCGCGACAGCGGCTTCGGTGTCGACTACCGGGTGGACTCGGCAGACGAGGCCGCCGCGGCGCTAAACACAAAGTGGCGGCTCGGACTGCAAGGCGGTGCCGTCATCGCGAATCCGATTCCCGAGGAATATGCGCTCGATCGGGTGGAGATGGACGCGCGGATCGAGACTGCGATGGACGAGATGAACTCGCGCGGCATCACGGGCAAGGACACCACGCCGTTCCTGCTTGCGCGCATTGCGGAAGCCACCGAGGGCCGCAGTCTCGAGGCGAACATCCGGCTCGTCCTGAACAACGCAGCCGTTGCCGCGGAGATTGCCGCGGCCTTGCGGAATCTGAGTGAGGCTGAACGATGACTACGAAGCAGGCGGTCGATGCTCCGGCCATTCCGGCAGTCGACCTCGGCGAATTTCTAAACGGTACCCGGGACGTGCAGCTGCGAATTGCGGCAGAGGTCGATGAAATCTGCCGAAGCATCGGTTTCCTCGTCGTCGAGAACCACGGCGTGCCTGAGGACGTGGTCAATGAAGCATGGAAAGCGTCGCGCGAATTTTTCGATCAGTCCCTCGAAAAGAAACTCGACGCGAAGCCGGACGATCCCGGCTGTCCGCGCGGCTACTTCCCGATGGCGGCGGAGGCGCTCGCGAAATCGCTGGGCGTCGAGACTCCGCCGGACATCAAGGAGAGCTTCGGCATCGGACCGCTGCACGCGCCGCCCTACTCGATGGACGCAGCGGACCGCGACTTCCACTACGGCGATAACCTGTGGCCGGACAGTCCGGCGACGCTTCGCCCCGCACTGACCGGCTACTTCGAAGCAATGACGGCGGCCGGCTCGCGCGTGCTCAGGCTGTTCGCCGCGGCGCTCGACCTGCCGCTCGATCATTTCGAGCCGTTCCATCGCTATCCGATGTGCGCGCTCCGCTGCATCAATTACCCCGCCTCCGATACGCCGCTCCTGGCCGGCCAAAAGGGCGCGGGCGAACACTCGGACTACGGGAGCCTGACGATGCTGAAGTCGGACCCGGAGGTTCCCGGTCTCGAAATCCGATTGTCCTCGGGCGAGTGGGCCAGGGCACCGCTGGTCGAAGATGCCTTCATCGTCAACATCGGCGACCTGATGGCCCGCTGGACGAACGACCGCTGGGTCTCGACGATGCACCGGGTCGTCATGCCGGCCGAAAGCGGTGGCGAGCGGCGACAGTCGATGGCGTTCTTCCACAACACGAGCTTCGATGCGCGCATCGAGTGCATTCCCACCTGCCTGCCGCCGGACGAAGTGCCGAAGTACCCGCCCGTGCTCGCCGGTCAGTATCTCGTCGATCGTTTCACTGCCGCGGTCAACGGCTAGGGGCGGTCAATCGGTGCCTCGGCGCCGGTAGTCGAGAAGCTCTTCGCGGACCTCGTCGCCGTAGCGCATCGCAATATAGCCCGTGAAGGTGTCGGGCCCGGTCCGGTAGAAGCTCAGGCCAGAGAAGTGGATCGCGTCTTCCTCGATGGCGACGAGCCGGAATGTCACGTGCTCCGTCTTCTCCTCCCATGCGCTGAAGTCGGCGTTGAAGTGCTTGACCTTCAGGCTCAGTGAGCCTTCCTCCTCGACGAGCAGCATGATCTCGTAGAAGCCAACCTCCTCTTCGAAGAATTTGAACAGCCCGACCATCGAGCCCGCCGATGGCGGATTCCACACCTCTTCGAACTGCGCACCGAAGGCCGTGCCCACCCAATCGCCCACCAGCCAGCCGACATCGTCGAGCGTCGCCGCCGGCGCGTTCGCGGGATCGTCGAGCCTGAAGGTATGTTCGGTGTGTCTCGACTGCGCTTCGACGGCACCGCTCAGCAGGACGCCGAGCAGCACGAGTGCCGTCGCAATGCCCCTACTCATTGCTCTCGAGCAACTGGAAGAACATCAGTGCATTGTCGTCCTGATCGTAAAACGACAGCAGCTTGACCATCTCTTCGATCTGGATGATTTCGCCGTCGATCTTTACGTCCTTCGATTCGAGCCAGGCTTTCGCCGCCTCGATATCGGCTACGCCGAACGTCGGTACCGCACCACCGGGTTTCGGATCTTCCGTGACGCTTAGACCCACGTTGACGTCCTTGACGGACGATGCCAGCTCGCACCAGCCGATGTGATCCATCCGGTACAGCAGTTTGTAGCCGAGTACATCTTCGTACCAGGCAATGCCTCGGTCCATGTCGGACACGGATACCGATACCGTCAATCCCGACGCGTAGTTGATGGGTTCAGCCATGGTCTCACCTCCTCTCTCGGCAAATGTGGTTCTATTTTTATACTTGATATACAATTAGTCAAGTGGAGACCGGCCAAACATCCGAGGCACTGTCCTCGTTGATCGCGCTCGTTCACCGGCGCTGGAACATTCCGATCCTCGCCGAACTGCACACTCTGTCGGGCGCCAAGTTCATCAGCCTGGCAAACGCGCTGGATGTCGGCCGCGCGTCTCTGAGCTCGTCGCTGAAAGACCTCATCGAGCTTGGCCTGGTGATCCGCAATACCGGCCACGGCCATCCGATGCGGCCGGAATACCTGCTATCCGAAGCGGGCAAGACCACTGGAGCGTTGTGTGCGGAGTTGATGCGCGGCTTCCGGACCGCGTCGGATGTCGACCTCGGCCTGCGCAAGTGGACGCTGCCCATCGTCGCGGCGATCGGTGAGGACGTATGCCGCTTCAGCGACATCCGGAATCCGCTAGCGCCGGCAACCCCGCGCGCGGTCACCCTGGCGCTGAAGGCGATGTCCGAGCGCAACTGGGTACGGCGAACGCTGATCGATGACTATCCGCCGACGGCGGGCTATGCATTGAAGCCCAAGGGGCTGAGGATTCTAAAGATCGTCCGGCAACTGCAGCGCGCCTGAGCGCGGGTCAGAATTTCTCCGGCCGCAGCACCGACACGTCCGACAGGTACAGCACCATCGCGTAGTCGCGATAGTAGTTTTCGCGCAGATATTCGGCGATGGCATCCGCAGTCGCCGCTTCGCAGATCACTTCGACACGGATGTTGCTGCTCGTCTTCCAGCCGGCATCGCGAACGCCGCGGCTGCCCCGCCCGCGCGCGTCGGTAATCGTGTAGCCGGTCGCGCCGAGTTCGCGAATGGCCTCCGTCAACGCCGTCTCGAGCGCCGCCTCGGTCACGATTGTCAGCAGCCTGCGCTGTTCCGTATCCATGATGTTTCTCAAGTCCCGTGCAGCCACGATGCGAACGCAAAGTAGATGGGAATGCCGATGAAGATATTGAACGGGAATGTTACGCCCAGCGACGCGGCCAGCGATAGCGCGGGATTCGCCTCCGGAACGGCGATGCGCATCGCCGCGGGCGCCGCAATGTAGGACGCGCTGCCGGCCAGAACCGCAAGCATCGTCGTCCCGCCGACGGACAGCCCGAGCGCCCATCCCAGCAGCGCGCCGAGGACGGCAAGCGGCACGGGGGCGAGCAGGCCGAACGAGATCAGCACGACACCGCGCTCACGCAGCGCTCGGGACTGGCTGGCGGCGATCAGCCCCATCTCCAGCAGGAACAGTGCCAGCACACCCTTGAACGAATCCATGAACAACGGCTCGAGCGGTTCGATGCCCTCGGGGCCTGCGATCCAGCCGATGATCAGGCCGCCCATCAGCAGCACGATACTCTTGCCGAAGAACAGCTCGTGCGACAGTCGGCCCCAGTGCGTCTCGCGGCTGATACCGCGCGCCAGCAGGATGCCGACGATGATGCCGGGCATCTCGAGCAGTACGAGGAACAGGGCCAGATGCGCCTCGAATTCGATACCGGCAGTTGCAAGGAACGCGACACCGACGGCGTAGGTCGCAACGCTGACGGACCCGTAGTGCGCTGCGATCGATGCTGCATCCGGCCGGCCAAGACGTCCCACGTAGCGCAACACCGGGAAAACGAGGACCGGCAACAAGGCGCCGAGCCCGATGACCGCGGCCGCTTGCGGCAGGACGCTGGTCAACGGTTGGCGTGACAGCTCGATTCCGCCCTTCAACCCGATCGCGAGCAGCAGCAGGATGCTGAGCAGCTCGTAGACGGCCGGCGGCAGCCTCAGGTCCGCTTTGGCCAGCCCGGCGACCAGCCCGAGCAGAAAGAACAGGATGACCGGGTCCATCGGACTACACGTAGTAGACCAGGACGTAGCTCGTCAGCAGCACTGCGATCCAAAGCGCCGTGGTGCCGATCGGCCACGCGCGCGCGAAGACACCCGCCCACCCCTCTTCGTGGTGGGTGCACATGTGCTTGTAGGCCAGCGCACGAACCCGCTCGACGGCGCCGAGCGTCGCCGCCGAAATACCGTGACCGATGAAACTCAGGAAACGATAGGTCTTCTTAGCGGCGTGGAACAGCACGACGCGCCACAGCCAGTCGGAGTCGAGGCTGATCGTCTCGGTGCGTTTCATCAACGGCAGCAGCAGGAAGAACGCCAGGCCCGAGAACAACAGTAGCTGCAGATAGAACAGCACTTTGTCGGGGGTGTACGCTTGGTAGTCGACCGGATACGGCAGGAACTGATACAGGAGCCCGGGCGCCACACCGAGCAGGATGCAGAGCGCCGCGAAGATCACCATCGCCGCACCCATGTTCCACGGCGCGTCCTTTGGCCGCAGGCCAGAATCGCGCTGGAAGAACACGAACCACGGAAACTTGATGCCTGCGTGCAGGAACACGCCGGCCGATGCCGCGGCGAGCATCATGTAGACGAACATGAGGCTCTCGTTGGCCGCGGCCTGCGAGATCAGTGTCTTGGTCGTGAAACCCGACGTCAGCGGGAAGCCCGAAATGGCCAGCGCGCCGATGATGCCGCAGATCGCGGTGAGCGGCATAGTTCGAAACAGGCCGCCCACCTCGGTACAGCGGTTCATCCCGGTGCGGTAGACGACGACCCCGGCACTCATGAACAAGAGCGCCTTGTAGATGATGTGTGCAAAGGCGTGCGCGGCCGCGCCATTGAGCGCCATTTCCGTACCGATGCCGACCGCACACACCATGAAGCCGACCTGGTTGACGATCGAATACGCCAGGATTCGCCGGATGTCGTTTTCGAGCAGCGCGTAGATGATGCCGTACATGACCATGAACAGGCCGATGCCGATCAGGACGCTCTCACCGGGGAACAGCAGGATCAGCGCCAGCACGGCGGTCTTCGTCGTAAACGCCGAGAGGAAGACGGAGCCGGTCGGGCTCGAGTTCGGGTAGGAATCGGCCAGCCACGCCGAGACCGGTGGCGCCGCCGCGTTGATCAGAATGCCGATCATGATCATCCACGTATCGAAATTCGTCGCCAGCATCGGCTGAATGTCGATCGATCCCGTGTGCACGACCACGCCCTCGATCCCGACCTTGAGGATCACGCCGCCGAGCAGGTGCATGATTGCGTAGCGAATGCCCGCCGCTCTCGCGCCCGTTGTGCCGCCGCACCAGACGACGACCGTCGAGAACAACGCCATCAGCTCCCAGAAGAGGAACAGACTGATCAGGTCGCCGGAGAAACAAACGCCGATGGCGCCCGCCGCGTAGAAAAAGGCGGCCGAGATCTCCCACCATTTCGCGAGCCGGTAGGCATACAGACCCCCGACCAGCGCCATCAACGCGAAGATCAGCGCGAACAGGCGCCTGACCGGGCTGCCCTCCAGCGGCTCGATCCGGTAGTCGAGGAACGCGACGTCGAACACGACCCCGTCCGGCACGTTCCAGGCGGCCCACAGGGTGGCAAGCGGCGCCAGCAGAATGACCGCGGTGCGCGCCGCGCCTCGAGTCACGGCGACCAGCAGGCCGCCGAGCATCAGAATCAGCGCTGGAGGGACGAGCTCAAACATCGCCCTTCTCCTCGTCGTAGTAGTCCTCGGGCCGCTTGAGCACGTAGCCCAGCCCCTTCGCGACGAGAACCATGGCGAGGCAGGCGAGGAATCCGTAGGCGGCCCCGAAGCCGAACCAGCCGTCCATGCCGAAGTAGCCCTTCACACCGATGAACAGCTGGGCGAGTACGGTCAGCGCCAGCACGGCCGCGAAGACCCACCAGAGCAGGCGTATCGTCGCCGGCCGGACGAGCCAGTGGTCGTTCTTGTCGGAATCGTTCATGGGCTGCCCATTACGACCTGCCGCTCGAGCTCGAGCACCGGTCCGTTGAAGAGGAAGAACGCAATCGTCAGCGCCGCCGTAATGGTCAGCGCGAGGACCGCCGGCCACGGCGCTTCGCCGTGCAGATTGGATACCGGCTCATCCTCGCTGGCGAACCACGCGAGATAGACGATCGGCAGGAAGTACGCGGCATTCAGCGCCGTACTGGCGATGATCGTCATGAGGGCGACGTAGTTGTCCGCTTCGAAGGCGCCGGCGAGGATGTACCACTTCGATACGAATCCGCCCGTTGGCGGCACCCCGATCATGCTAAGTGCACCGATCGTGAATGCTGCCATCGTCCATGGCATCCGCCGGCCGATACCTTTCAGTTGGTGCACTTCCGTTTTCTTTGCCGCGACGTAGATGGCACCCGCCGCAAAGAAGAGCGTGATCTTGCCGAACGCGTGGGCAACGATGTGGATCGCCGCGCCTATCTCGGCAAGGGGCTTCAGGATGGCAGCCGCCATGACGACGTAGGAGAGCTGGGCGACGGTCGAGTACGCCAGCAGCCGCTTCAGATTCTGCTGGCGGAGCGCCACGATGCTGGCGGCAATGATTGTGAAGGCGGCCGCGAAGACCAGCCAGTCGCCGCTGCCCTCCTCGAACAGAAAATCGATGCCGAAGATGTAGACGATCACCTTGGTGACCGTGAAGACGCCCGCTTTGACGACGGCAACCGCGTGCAGCAGCGCGCTGACGGGCGTCGGCGCAACCATGGCCGCGGGCAGCCACCGATGCACGGGCATGACGGCCGCTTTGCCGACCCCGAAGACGAACAGCATCAGCAGCAAGCCGATCGCCGGTCCTTCCAGATTGCCCTCGAGTATGCCGCCGGCCGTAAAGTCGCCAGTGCCGGCCACGCTGTAGGTCCAGATGATCGCGGGCAACAGCAAGCCGATCGACGTCGCGAGCAGGATGCCGAGATACACGCGCGCGGAGCGTACTGTCTTCTTGTCGCCCTTGTGGGAGACGAGCGGATACGTTGCCAGCGTGAGAACTTCGTAACACAGGAACAGCGTGAACAGGTTGCCCGCGAATGCGATACCCATCGTCGCGGCCAGCGACACCGCAAACATGACGTAGAAACGCGTCTGATTCTTCTCGTTGTTGCCGCGCATGTAGCCGATCGAGTAGATCGAGTTGACGATCCACAGCCCGGACGCCAGCGCAGCGAACAGCATGCCCAGCGGCTCGACCTCGAAGGCGATGTTCACACCGGGCAGGAGTTCGGCAACGGTTACGGACGGGCGGCCGCCGTCCATGACCTTCGGCACCAGGCCCCAAACGGTCCACGCCAGCCCGCCCGCCGTCGTCAGAGTGACGGCTTCCCGCAGGTTCGCGCTGACCCGTCCCGCCAACGCGATGCCGATAGCACCGGCCAGCGGCAAGACGAGCGCGAGGAGTATCTGATTTTCGACGCTCATGGCATATGCCCGAGCAGCGCGTCAGCGGCACCCGCCGACAGCGAGAACGGCAACTCCGGCACGAGGCCGAAATAGATATTGCCCAGCGCCACCAGCCACACGGCGACAATCAGTGCGGGCGAGACGCGTCCGCCGTCGCTGACCTCGGCGGGTTCGCCGAAGCATGCCGCCTCGACGATGCGCCAGATGTAGACGACCGCCATCAGTGAGCTGACGATGATCACGGCGACCAGCGCCAAACCCGGTGTGCCGAGCTCCAACGACGCGGCGATCAGGTACCACTTGCTGATGAATCCGGCGGTGCCGGGAATACCGATCAGGCTCAGCCCGGCGACGACGAGCGCCGCAAAGGTCCACGGCATTCGGCGGGCGATCCCGGCGAGATTCTCGATCCGCAATCCGGCCGCCACCATCGCGAACGCGGCGACGGCGAGGAACAGCCCGCCCTTGGCCAGCGCGTGATTGAACATGTGCAGCGTTGCCGCGGTCAGCCCGGACGCGGTGACCAGCGACGCACCGAGCATCATGTAGCCGATCTGTGCGACCGACGAGAACGCGAGCGAGCGTTTCACGTTGGTCTCGAACATCGCGACGGCGGAGCCGATGAGAATGCCGAGTATCGCGAGCGGCATCAGGTAGACGGCAAACTGGAACTCGTGGCCGATCAGGTTCTGTTGCAGCACGAAGAAATCGAAGCGCAGCAGCACATACAGCGAAACCTTGGTTGCGCAGGCCGCGAGAAACGCGGTCGCCACGTGTGGCGCATAGGCGTACGCATTCGGCAGCCAAACGTGCAGCGGGAAAATTGCCGCCTTGAGCGCAAGTCCGACGGTAATGAAGCCCGCGGCCACGAGTATCGGCCGCTGATCGGCAACCTCGGCGACGCGAAGTTCCATGTCGGCAAGATTGAGCGTGCCGGTCATCATGTAGATCAGGCCGATGCCGATCAGATAGAAGGTCGCACCAACCGTACCCATGATCAGGTACTTGAACACCGCGGGGAGCGCCCGCCGATCGGTTCCACCGGCGATCAGGATGTAACTCGCGAGCGACGAGATCTCCATGAAGACGAAGATGTTGAACGCGTCGGCGGACACGACGATGCCGGCCAGACCCGCCATCGCGAGCATCCAGGCCGCGTAGTAATAGGGCTGGCGGTCTTCGCTGAGAATGCCGTCGAAATAGGCGCGGCTGCCGGCCAGCGCGACGCTCGACGCACCGGTGATGACCAGCAAGAGGAGCGCGCTCAAGGCGTCGACACGCAGCTCGATCCCGTAGGGTGCCGGCCACGAACCCATCTGATAGGCCATCGAGTCGCCGTCGTACACGATCAGTGTCAATTGCACGGCGATCGCGAACGCCAGCAGGCTGGCCGCCGTCGCTGCCGCCCATGCCAGTCCCCGCGGCCGCAGCAACAGGATGAACGGCACAATCAGGAGCGGCACGACGACCTGAAGTGCCGGGAGATGGTGAGTCAGTCCGGTCATCGCCGGTCGATCTCCTGGATGGTGTCCTCCTCGATGGAGTCGTACGCTTCCTTGATGCGGACGATGATCCCGAGGCCCAGCGCCGTCGTGGAAATGCCAACGACGATCGCTGTCAGGATCAGGACCTGCGGCAGCGGATTCGAGTAGAGGCCTGAGTCGCTCGCGCCGCTAAAAATAGGCGCCGTGCCGTTCTCCACCTTGCCCATCGTGATGTACAGAAGAAAAACGGCGGCCTGGAACAGCGAAAGCCCGATGAGCTTCTTGATCAGGTTCGTTTTCGCGATGACCGCGTAGAAGCCGATCATCAACAGAAC
This sequence comes from Woeseiaceae bacterium, assembly GCA_965232445.1. Lineage (GTDB taxonomy): Bacteria > Pseudomonadota > Gammaproteobacteria > Steroidobacterales > Woeseiaceae > UBA1847. Next base: position 672,137 of record OZ246973.1, read on the forward strand.
CGCAAATGCCCAATAGTGGTAGAGACCCAGCAACTCCATCGGCTAGCTCTCCCGCGCCGCGAACGCGTGGAAGATGCTCAACAGCACCCCGGTCACGGTAAGGCCGACGCCGGCCTCGATCAGAATGATCCCGTACTGCTGTCCCTTGACCGGGTCGTCCGCCAGGACCGAATAGTCGAGGAAGTTCCCGCCGAGCAGCATGCCGAGGACGCCGACCGCGGTATACAGCAGCGCGCCGCCAGCGATCATTCCCAACAGCACGCGCTGAGGAATCACTTTGAGTGTCCGCTCCTCGCCTTCGAGCAGCGCAAACAGGATCAATGCGGCGGCGATGAACGCACCCGCCTGGAAACCGCCGCCCGGCCCGTACTCGCCATGGAACTGCACGTAAAGTCCGAACAGCAGGATGAATGGAATCAGCAGGCGGCCGACGGTGCGCGGGATGAGATCGTGACGCAGCCGCGCATTCGGTTCCAGCGTCCCGATGCCTCGACCGCCGGCGTCCATTCCGGAACCCAGCAGGAATAAAACGCCGATACCGGCCGTCAGCACGACGAACACTTCGCCCAGGGTGTCGTAGCCGCGAAAGCTGCCGAGCACGGCAGTAACGGCATTCGGGATATCGATGTACTCGCGTGTCTTCTCGAGATACCACGGCGCGACGTGCGTCTGCACCGGCGCCTCCGGATCGCCGAATCGCGGCTTGTCGAAGGTCGCGTAGATGACGACCAGCGTCGCTGCAGTCACCACAGCGAACGACAGCGCCTTGCGCTGAGTCGCGCCGCGCTCGCGTTCGGTGGTCAGCGCCAATGCGCCGAGGAACAGGACGGTCGATATACCGGCGCCAATGGCGGCCTCGGTCAGCGCAACGTCCGCGGCGTCCATGAGAAAGAAGTTCGCGGCAATCAACAGACTGGCGATTCCCATCAACATCACGGCGACGAACAAATTCTGGGTACGAACGATGGCCACCGCCGTAATCAGGAGCAGCGTCAGAAGAAAGATGCTGAACAGAACGATCATGACGATTCGCCGGTGTGCTCGGTAACGTCCGCGAGCGGCTTCGTGCCGGCCAGCAACGCGGCGCTCGCGAGAGCGTTCGACGCCGTCGGGCTGGTAAGCAGCAGGAACAGCAGAATCGCGACCAGCTTGATCAGCGCGAGAGAGAGCCCCGCCTGCAGCATGACGCCGCCGAGAACCAGGATCGCGCCGAGGCTGTCGGTTACGCCGGCCGCGTGCATCCGCGTGTAAAGTTCGGGCATGCGCAGCGCGCCGATGCCGCCGATCAGCACGCTGATGCCGCCGAGCGTGAGCAGGACCCAGCTCAGAATGTCGAGTACGAGGTCCACGTCAACTCTTCCCGGTCTGCTCTGCCGCACGCCGCGCGACACGGCTGCGGAAGAATTCGAGTACGGCAAGGATGCCGATGAAGTTGATCAGCGCGTAGGCGAGCGCGAGGTCGAGAAAGTCGGGCCGGCCGGACAGGAACGCGATGACCGATACGAGCAGCACCGTCTTGGTGCCGAACATGTTTACGGCGAGAACCCGGTCGTAGACGCTGGGCCCGAGGATCGCCCTCACGAGCGCGAGTGCCATCGTGACCAGGAGAGCGGCGGTTACGGCGTAGTACATCGTTATGTCCTTCGTAGCTCTTCGACGCGCCGCATCATTTCCCCGTCCAGCAGCGCCTGAGCGCCGTCCACATCGAGGGCGTGCACCAGCAACTGGCCGTTGTCGCAGTCGAGCGTCAGCGTGCCGGGGGTCAGCGTGATCGAATTGCCGAGCAGCGCCTGATCGAGCGCCTCGAGCTTGTCGACGGGCAAGCGAACGATGCGCGGCTCTATCGGCAGCTTTGGCGACAGCACGATTCGGGCGACCGCAATACTCGAGCGCACGATCTCGCCGCCCAGCCAGAGCCAAAAGCTCAGCAGGCGAAGGTTGTATCGGAACGCGAATATGTCAGCGCGGAAATAGCCCATGCGGCGGACGATCCAAAGCGTGAGCGCGCAGGAAACCACGCCCAGGATCAGCAGCAGGGGCTTGTACAGCCCCGACCAGAGCAGCCACGCTGCCGCCAGCAATACGGCGAGCAACAACAGACGCCCCAGCGCCTGTTGACGACGCCCTTCAGTGGCGTCGGCAGCCGATGGCTCGGTTATTCCGTGTCGGTCGTGCACGGATACTCGCGCCGCAGCGTTGCATAGACGATGTCGCGCGCCAGCGGCCGATTGGCGATGCGGGCGGGATTCAGAATGTCGGCAACGACGGCATCGACGACTTCCTTGAGCGGAACGGGCTCACCGAGACAGAACTCCGCGTAATAGGATGAGCCGAATTCCTCGATCCGGTTGCCGAGCCGGGTTCGGATCGCACGCTCGGTGAAGGTCTCCGAGCGATCGTACTCGTCGGCGACGTTGAAGGTCACTCGCTCGTCCGTTGCGACAGCGCCGTCGATGAAACCCTGGATGTAGCGAACGCAGAAGATGCCGTCCTCACCGTCCGGTTCGTTCAGGTAGATCTCGCAATGCTCTGCGAGCTCCTCCGTCGACAGTGCCTCCACTGCTTCTGCGCGCTCCGTGAAAAAGCCGACTGCGATAACCGCAGCCAGCCAGCCAAACTTATTCATAGTGTTGTCTCCAAACGCCGTGTTTCGCGACACGGTCAGTCCGAGGCCTGCGCCTCATGGTTGGCGTGCGTCTTCTCGATGCGCCGGACGCGAGCCGGCGACAGGATCATTTGCAGGAGTTCTCCGACCGTGCAGTGCTCTTCGATCGGATGTCGCAGATGCACGCTCGTATCGATGACGTAGCTGTTTCTTCGTCCGTTCCGAACGCGTTTCAGAATCCCGGCCTCGTCGAGGTGGTTGATTAGCCGCAGCGCGCTGCGCTCGGTGATCCCGACACGATCGGCGATTTCCCGCAGCGTGACGTCGGGGTCCTCTGCGATACAGACGAGCACGTGCCCGTAGTTGCTGAAAAATGTCCAGTGACCGTCAGCCACGGCGGTGATCCTGCGTAATTCGGAATCGGGATCATATGCTATCGGTTACTAGAAATCTATAACATGATATTAAAAACATGAAATAAATTTCCTATTATGTGATGAGGGTCCGGCTGGCGGTGGCGTGCGCCGGCTTGCCGCTGATGAGCGCCCGTAGTTAGATGCGAGCGTCGAAGTAGCGGGCAGCGGGGCCGATGACGGGCAAGCGGGAAAACATCGAGGTGCGGGCGGCGCGTGTCGACGACCGGGAGGCGATACTCGCGCTGATGCCGCGGCTGGCGGCATTCGACGTCCCCGCCTCACGCGATCCGAAGCACCTCTGGATGTCGGACGCGCAGATGTTCGAACGCTGGTGTGCGGGCGAGGAGGAGGCGTGTCTGGTGCAGGTCGCTGTCGACAGCGGCGGAGATATCGTCGGCCTTGCGATGGCGACCTTGCGCCCGGAACTGCTGAGCCGGGAGCCCAGCGCTCACCTGGAGGCGATCGCCGTTGCCGAGGGCATGAGCGGCCGCGGCATCGGCGGGCTGTTGCTCGATGCAATGGAATACGAGGTTCGGGCGCACGGCGCGCTGACCATGACGCTGCACGTCTTCGCAAGCAATACGCGCGCGCGGGGCTTCTACGAGAAGACCGGCTATGACGGCGAGTTGATGCGCTACATCAAGGAACTCGACGCCTGATTCGCCGGCGAGCGAACGCTGGCCGGCCGGGACGTTCCCGCTACGCGGCCAGCTGTGTGGAGTTTCTGCCGTTCGCTTTGGCGCGGAACAGCGCGTCGTCGGCTCGCTGCAGCCAGTCGCCGCAGCGCTCGCCCTTGCGCAGCTGAGCGACGCCAAGGGAGATCGTCACCGAACGGTCGGGCGCCAGTTCGTTCGCTTCGACCAGGGTCCGCAGCTGTTCCGCAAGGTGCGCGGCACGGTCGAGGTTCTGTCCTTCGAGCACGACCACGAATTCCTCGCCACCGATGCGGTAGAGACTGTCCGTCGCGCGAATCCGCAGATTCAGGATGTCCGTCACGCTGCAGAGGATGTGGTCGCCGACGGCGTGTCCGTGCGCGTCGTTGACGGCCTTGAAGTGGTCGAGATCGAGAATGATCAGCGATGCAGGCTCGTCGCTGCGCTCGCGCTTGACGACGAGGCCGTCGAGTTTGGTTTCGAGTGCGCGCCGGTTACCGGCGCCCGTCAAGGGGTCCTTGGTGGCCATGCTGGTCAGCAGCGACTGCTGACGGTTCGTGATGACGGCGAAAGCGTAAGCGAAGGTCCCCATTACGACCATCGTGATCGTGAACACGATCGGCTGAATGCCTATGCCCGTCTGCAGAAGCCGCGGGCCGAGCGCCGCAATCATCGCGAGAATCAGAATCACGGCTTCACGCGGCTTCATCAGATAGAACGCGACGATCGCCGCCGGATAGGACCAGTACAGCTGCTCGATGCCGATCAGATAGACGGTGGACACCACGCCGAGCACGCACAGTATCGATATCAGAACACTGGCAACCCGGATCTTCTGCGTCCGGTACACCATGATGCCGAGCCCCAGCAGGCCCACGACGAGCACGGAGTCGAGGACGCCAACGATGTACTGGCCGTTGAGGAACCGCAGGACCGCGAAGGGAGCAATACCCATCGCCCCGATGCTGCTCAACAGGATCGGCAGATAGATCGCGATACGGTCCGGCGCCAGGTCGGACCGCGCGATGTATGTCCAGGACTCCAGTGCGGAGCGCTGGTCTTTGACGGCTTTGCGCATGGTCTGTTCGGCCCTTGCGGGTCTTATAGTTGCACAGATTGGTCTATATAAGAAAAGCGTGGCGGCCCGCCGAATCCAATCACGCCGTAACTGACCCGATCCGGCACGGCGAGCGCAGTCTTGCATTATGTAAGATCGGCCAGCGACCGGTGCTGCGCTACCATGACGGCACGCCAACTGGGGCCCGGCCGCCTTGAAGCCAGTGACTGACCTCGAAACCGAGCTCGCACAATTCTACGAACGCCACGGCTTCGGTCCGACGCCGGGGAAGCGGCCCATGTTCGTCGGCGTCTATACCGGCTGTGCGCTGGTGCCGATGCCGAACATAGAGACGCGGCGCCGCTTCCTGAAGCAGCATGACCTGCACCATCTGGCAACCGGCTACAGCGTTGGCAGGATTGGCGAAGGCGAGGTCAGCGCGTGGGAGCTCGCAAGCGGCTCGATGCGGGCGTCGACGCTTCTCGGCGTCATGAACCTGATCGCGCTCTCGACGGGATGGTTCATTGCTCGCGATCGCATGTGGGCAGCGTATCGCCGCGGGCTCCGGTCCAGGAATCTGTACTCCGATGACATGCGGCAGCGGCTCGACGACGGCGATTGGCAGACGCTGGACAATCTTCGGTCGGACCTGCTCGAAGTCCGCGACGGCGGCGGCGTACGCGTTGTGGACCGAATCCGCTACGGGGCCTTTGTGGCGATGAGCGTACTCATCCACGTCCCTCTGGTCATCCCCGCGGTCATCGCACGCTACGCGGCGGATCTCCGCAGCGGCAAAGGCGTGCTCGCCAGCCTGAAACCGGTCAGGCGTACGGACTTGTTCTGATTCGTCAGGCGGCGTCGCCCTCGCCGCAGGTCACGTCGAAACCGGCGCGGTTGTCCTCGGGGCGGTTCGCCTGCTTCAGGAAGACGACGCAGTCGTCGGTAGCAACGAAACCGCCGACGCTGATCCTGGTCTGTTCCCCGTTCAGGACGACATCGGCCGATGTGGCCCAGATCCGGACGACACCGATGACGTTGCGTTTGTCCCCGACGCTGACGCCCTCGCCGGCAGCAAGCCAAACGTCGGCGCCTCCGGCGAGATCCTGCTCTGCAAGATTCTGTTGCCGCAGGCTCGCGACCTCATTGACCAGCATCTCGATCTCGAGATTCGCCGTTTGCCGCAACTCGTCCTGACGCTGTAGCAGCGCTGCGATCTCGCCCAGCTCGCGAGCAAGTTCGGGATCGTCGGCCTCAGCCTGCAGCGAATCGAGGCGCGCGTGCAGGGCGTTGAAGTTCGAATCCTGCTCGGACATCAACGATTCGACGCCGGGGCCGAGCATGCCGGTACTCTCGACTCCGATCTGCACCGCGATGCCGACCAGAGCGCCAACGATCATTCCGCCCACAGCCAGCGCGCCCGCGGTCAGGTTCTTTCGCGTCAGCAGGTCTCGAATTCCCTTGTTTGTTGTCATTGTTATTCTCTCGGGTTGCCGCGAGCGGCACTGCCTGCCTCGCCGTCCAATGGAAACTGTATAGCAGAAACCGCTGGCGGCGAAGCTGCGCTTGAATGGCTGCCCGCGATTGCCCATAGTCTTTAATCTTTGCGAGACTGATTCCGTGTCCAGCGCAAGATTCCTTCTTCTGCTCATCGTCGCCGCCGCGATTGCGGGTGCGATCTGGTTCCTGCGCGACGAATGGCTGCCCGCTGAAGAATCGCCAGCCCTACCCGAGACCGTGCCCGACGTCGCGGAACCGGCCGTGAGGCTCGGTCCGATCCATCCGCTTGCCCCGCTCGAACCCGGTGCCGCCGCCGAGGGCGAGTTGATTCAGTTGCCGCCGCTCGACGACAGCGACGCGTATTTCCTGCTGGCAATGACCGACGTCTTCGGCAACGACATCGGCAATCTGCTGGTCAGCGAAGCGCTGATCGACAAGTTCGTCGCAACCGTCGACAACCTGCCGCGTTCGCATGTCGCCGAGAGAAGCCGGCCGATCGGCCGGCTTGCCTCGAATTTCGCTGTGACCACTCCGTCGGAGGACGAGATTTATCTGGGCGAATCCAACTACGCGCGATACGACACGGTAGTTGCGCTCGTGACCACGGCGAACCTCGACGAGATCGTGGACACCTATCGCCGTTTCTACCCGTTGATTCAGGAGTCTTACGTTCGCCTCGGCTACCCGGACGGCTACTTCAACGACCGAGCCGTCGAGGTGATCGATCACCTTCTCGACACACCCACCCCGAGCGGCCCCATCCGGCTCGTGCGCCCCGGTGTTCTGTTCCAGTTCGCGGAACCGGAGCTGGAGTCGCTCTCGAGCGGTCAGAAGCTGCTCATCCGGATGGGGAGCGAGCACACCGAGGCGATCAAGGGAGTGCTCCGCGCGCTGCGCGGCCGGATAGCACAGGACTGAGGGCCTAGTCCGCCTGCTCGGCAGCCGCCGCTTCGGCGTCGACGGCGTCGCGGATCTCGCGGAGTTCGGCTTCGAGAAATGCCGCGTTGTACCAATGGCCGTTCATCATGACGCCGGCCGGGCGGCGCAGCGTCGTCAGGTCTTCCCGAGGATCGGCATCGAGCAACACCAGATCCGCACGCGCGCCGGCGGCGACGACACCCCACTCGCCCTCCTCGCGCAGGAATTTTGCCGCGCCCGCGGTTGCCATCCGCAAGACTTCCTCGACGGGAATGCCGACAGCGATGAAGGCCTCCAATTCGTCGTGGATCGCGAAGCCGGGGAGCACGAACGGATTCGGCGTGTCGGTACCGACCAGCATCGGAGCGCCCGCCTCGTAGAGCATGCGCGCGAATGCACGCTGATTCTCGGCCGCCGCCTGCTTCTCGTCGTCGAACTCGCCCATCCTGGTCGCCGCGCCGCGCCACCAGTCGCTCAAACCCCTGCCGACATAACCGGCCTCCGGCATGGCGAAGAAGGCGTCGGGATCGTCCGCGTATTCGTAGCGTACGGTGATGACGGAGAACGTGGGTGAATGCCAGACGCCGGACTCAGCGGAGGCGATGGCAATCTCCCGCAGCCGATCCGGATCGGCGCTCGCCCAGCGCGCCATGTAGCGGGCATCGTCGTCTGCCGTCGTGGCCGCGGAGCTTACGCCTTCGAAGTGCTCGATGCTGTCGACGCCGAATGCCAGAACGTCTTCGATCGTCATCTCCTCGGGCACATGCGTGTAGACCTGCATGTCACGTTCCTGCGCCGCCCGCACGGCGGCCGCATAAATGTCCGGTGTCAGGCCTTCGTATAGCTTGACGGCCGTGTAGCCGGTCGAACGCTGGCTTTCGACGGCGCCGATCGCCTGTTCTGGCGACGTGAGCATCGCGGAGCCCTCGCCCCAGATCGGGTCGGGGCCGTCCATCAGCGGACCGGGCGTGTAGATGTGCGGGGCGGCAAACGAGCCGCGCTTCGCGCCGGCATCGAGCGCCATCGTCGTCCCGGAGCCCCACATGTTGCGCAACGTGGTCACGCTGTTGGCGAGATACAGCGGGCCCTGCACCTCGGACCAGTAGTGCACGTGCATGTCGGCCAGACCGGGCATCAGCGTCATGCCCGACCCGTCCACGACGGTCGCGCCCTCGGGGACCGCGTCGTCGCCGACCGACAGGATGGCGTCGCCTTCGACGACAACGGTGGCGCCTTCGAGGACGCCCGCATCGCTCATCGTCAGGACCCTGACGTTCTGAAAGACAGTCGTACTGCTGTCCTCGGCGGCGGCCGGCGCAGCGAGTAAGGCGAGGAAAATGAGCGTAAGAAGTCTCGAAATCATGGCAATACTCCCGGATATCCCAACGTCTGGCGATTCGATCGCAGCCCGGCGCTTAGAACGTGATTCTAGTGTATTCGCAGACGCGACCGGATCGGATGCGAGTTTAGGCCGCAGTCTCTCTCGACCGCGTCCAGAAGGCCCAGGTCAGCTGCAGCTTTGACGCGACGCCGACGATCAGAACCAAGTGCACGAACCAGGGGATGTCGCCCCAGACGATCATCGCCGGCAGCAGCGTGAAAAACAGCGCCATCGCAAAGCGGCCGAACCTTAAGTGCGGCACCGAGTAGCGCTTGTGTTTGACACGCACGACGGACATGTAGATTTCGAGCGCGATGAAGACGGGCAGATACGGCAGCCAGTACGCCGAAACGAAGCCCGGGATCAGGAGCCAGAGCCAGAGGAGCGTCGAGAAGCTCAGTATGAGGTCCGCGATGCCGTCCAGATCCGCGTCGGTTTTCGGCGGCGCGCCGCGCCGGGCGAACCAGCCGTCAAGCAGGTCCGTCAGCGCGGAAACGACGTAGACCGCGAGAACCCACCACTTGAGCCCCAGCAGCGCCAGCACGGTGATCGGAATGACACTGAAGATGCGCGTCCATGTGAGCGCATCGGCGATCGTTCTTGCGGTCGTTCGATCCATCGGCTTCTGCACCTGGAATTCGCGGCAAAGGATATCCGATGGGGGCCAGTGTGGGACAATGTGCGACAAGAACAACACTGTCGGGGGAAAGGCATGAATGACAAGGTCACACGCCGTGATTTTCTGAACGGTACGCGCGTCGCCATCGGCGCGTCGCTGATCAGTCCCTGGGCCGAGGTTTTCGGCTCCAGCGGCGCCGATTTCACGTTGCCCCCGGACTACTACCCGCCAGCCGCCACGGGCCTGCGCGGCAGCCACAACGGCTCGTGGGAAATCATGCACGCGCGCGTCAACGGCGCTAGCTGGCCGGTCGACGAGCCCGATGAGTCGGTCGACCTCGTCGTCGTCGGTGGCGGTATCAGCGGGCTGGCGGCGGCGCACTTCTACCGCAATGAGAAACCCGACGCCCGCATACTGATTCTCGACAACCACGACGACTTCGGCGGACACGCCAAGCGCAATGAATTCTCGGTCGCCGGGGACACGCGCATCGCCTACGGCGGCACCGAGGCGATCGACACGCCGTCCGCGTATGCGGAGGTCTCGCGGCAGCTACTCGTGGACATCGGCATCGACGTGCAGCGCTTCTACGACTACTACGATCAGGATCTGTACGACTCGATGGGACTGTCGTACGCTATCGCCTACGACAGCGCGACTTACGGTGAGCGGCGCCTGGTTAAGGGGTACGGCAGCCGCCCCTGGGAGGAGTTCGCGGCGGACACGCCAATGAGCGACAAGGCGAAGGCGGACCTGGTGCGGGCATTCAACGAACCAACCGACTACCTGCCGGGCATGACCCGCGACGAGAAGATCGCGCTGCTGTCGAAGATCAGCTATCGGACCTACCTCGAGGACTACGTCAAGGTCGACTACCAGGTCCTCGAGATGTATCAGCGCTGGGGCATGAGCTATTGGTGCGTGGGCATGGACGAAGTGCCGGCCATCTACATCCTCGAATACACCGACGGCGGCGGACTGCCGGGGCTCGGCCACACGGTCAGTCGGGAAGGGGGACGCGGCAGCGAGCCGTACATCTTCCATTTCCCCGACGGCAACGCCTCGGTTGCACGGCTGCTCGTCCGCCGGCTGATTCCGGACGCCCTGCCCGGCACGACGATGGAGGACAGCGTCACGGCGCGAGTCGACTACAGCCAGCTCGATCGCGAGGACGCGGCGACCCGGATTCGCCTGAACAGCACCGTCGTCAACGCGCAGCATACTGGCAACTCGACCGCGGTCGACGTCACCTACGTGCATCGTGGCGAAGCGCACACGGTTCGCGCGAAGAACGTCGTCATGGCCTGCTACAACAGCGCGATCCCGTATCTTTGCCCGGAGCTGCCGGAGCGGCAGCGGGCGGGGCTCGCGTACAACGTGAAGGTGCCGCTGACCTACACCAAGGTCATGATCCCGAACTGGCGCTGGTTCGCCGACCTCGATACGCGCTACGTGTTTTACACCAACGACTTCTACAAGCAGGTCGAACTCGACTACCCGGTGTCGATCGGCGACTACGAATTCGGCGCCTCACCCGACGAGCCGATGGCGTTGCACATGTGCTACGTGCCCTACTTCGACGATATCCAGGGACCCGAGCAGTGGCGCGCCGGCCGCAGGCGCCTCCTGGAAACGCCGTTCTCGACCTTCGAGCACCATGTGCGCGATCAGCTCGATCAGGCACTCGGTGGCGCCGGTTTCGACGCCGAACGCGACATTACGGCGATCACGGTCAATCGCTGGGCGCACGGCTACTCCTACAGTCCGGACCTCCTCTGGGAGCCGGAGTATGCATCCGAGGCCGACAAGCCCTGGGTAATCGGACGGCAACCGCTTGGCCGGATCACGATAGCCAATTCAGATGCCGCAGCAGCGTCGAACACCAACTCGGCGATCTTCAACGCGCACCGCGCCGTCAGGGAAGTGCTCGAAGTCTAGCGCCGCTCCCGCGCGATGCGGAACCGGTAGGGCCGTTGCGCATCTTCCTCGGCGTAATCGATGCCGACGCGCGGCCCGATTACGATCTCGTCGTTCGCGACCTGACGGCGGTGATCTTCGATCCACAGCCGATCGCCGAGCAGGCTCGTCCCCGTCAATTCGGTGCGGATTCCGAGCGCCTGGGTCAGCGTGCCTGGGCCGCCGAGAATCAGCTTGTCTTTCTCCGACTTGCCGCGACGCCGGCGCATGACGTCGATGCCTTCGAGCGGCTCGCACGCCCGGACGAGCACCGCAAGCGGCTCGCCGACGTCGCCAACGACGACGTTGAAGAGATGGTGAATGCCGTAGCAGAGATAGACGTACGCGCGTCCGCCCTGCGCATACATCGGCTCGGTACGTTTCGTCCGCTTTTCACCGTAGGCGTGGCTCGCCTTGTCGCGAACGCCGGCGTAGGCCTCAGTCTCGGTGATGACCGCTTTCGTCAGATCGCCGTCAATGGCTGTGCACAGCACCTTGCCCAGCAGCTCGCGGGCCGTGGACACGACGTCGTCGTCAAGATAGAAGTCGAGCGATAGCTTCATCGATCCTTTCGCTGCATGGACGTGTTGGCGCAACTTACGAAGCGAGTATGACCTACCGGGCGCGTGTACCCGTCCAGCAAATTCAATTTGCGTTGAATTTCCTTGTCGTGCGATACGCCGGGCTGGAACATTTCGTATCGAGTCGTGCCAACCCGTAGTCCTACTTATTCACGGCTGGCGACGGAAACCTACAATGGGCTTCGTGGCTACCGATCCGACCCCTATACCCGTCGTTCGCGAACCCGCTGCCGCCGGCAGGTTCTATTCGGCCAATGCCGGTGAACTGGCGGCCAACATCGCCGCACTCCTGGATGGCGCACCGCGTCAGGACTCGGCCGCACCGAAAGCCCTTATCGTTCCACACGCTGGCTACCTGTACTCCGGTGAGGTCGCCGCAGCGGCCTATGCCGTGCTGGAATCGCATCGTCGACGTTACCGGAAAATCGTCCTGCTCGGCCCTGCGCACCGAGCGTGGTTCGAGGGACTTGCCGTCAGCAGCGCGGACCTGTTCCGCACTCCGCTCGGCGATGTGCCGGTCGATCGGGCCGGACTTCGTGTACTGGACGTCGACGTGATGGATACGCCGCACGTGCGCGAACACAGCCTCGAGGTGCATCTCCCCTTCCTGCAGTCGGTACTCGGCGACTTCCTGCTGGTGCCCATCGTCGTTGGCGATGCCACGCCCGAGCAGGTGGGCACGGTCATCGATGCGCTGTGGGGCGGTCCCGAAACCCTGATCGTCGTCAGTTCGGATCTCAGTCACTACCTGCCCTACGATAAGGCGACCGTTATCGATGCCAGGACCTGCCGCGCAATCGAGGAACTCGACGGCCGGCGGATCAACCACAGCATGGCGTGCGGTGCGACACCGGTCGCCGCGCTGCTTGCGCTCGCCGGGGAGAAAGGTCTGACAGCAACGACGCTGGCGCTCAGGAACTCGGGCGACGTCACGGGCGGCGAACGCGATGCGGTCGTCGGCTACGGGGCCTGGATGTTCACCCAGGACGGTTAGCGATCAGCCGGCCGCCTCGGCGACGGCCGCCGACAGCGCGTCACCCTCTTCTGCCAGCCGATAGCTCACTCGCAAGTGCGGTTTGTCGATGTCGATGAGTCTCGTCAGATCGATGGGCGTGGCGACCAGAACGAGATCGCAATCGGCTGCCCGGATCGTCGTCTCCAGGTCCCGGACCTGTTGCTCGCCGTAACCCATCGCCGGAAGCAGCGGGCCGATGGACGGGTATGACTCGAAAGTGTCCACGAGCTCGCCCGTCAACCATGGCCGCGGATCGACCAGTTCCGCCGCCCCGTAGCGCCTGGCCGCGACCGTGCCGGCGCCGAGGGCCATCCCGCCGTGCGTGGTGGTCGGCCCGTCCTCGACGACCAGCACACGCTTGCCACGGATCGTTTCCGGCTCTGGCACGTCGAGCGGCGAAGCCGCGCGCACAATCGTCGCATCCGGATTCAACGCCGACGCGTTCGACTCGATCGCCGCGATGCCTTCTTCGCTGGCCGAGTCGATCTTGTTGATGACGATCACGCCGGCGCGCGCGAAGTTCACGCCGCCGGGAAAATAGTCGAGCTCGTGGCCGGGCCGGTGCGGATCGGCTACCGCGATCCACAGATCCGGCCGGTAGAACGGCGTGTCGTTGTTGCCGCCGTCCCAGACGATCACGTCGGCTTCCTCCTCCGCTCGCTGCAGGATCGCCGCATAGTCGACGCCCGCATACACGACGACGCCGCTACGGATATGAGGCTCGTACTCCTCCCGCTCTTCGATCGTGCAATCGTGGATATCGAGATCCGCCATCGTCGCGAATCGCTGCACCGATTGTCTGACCAGATCCCCGTACGGCATCGGATGGCGGATAGCGACGGCGCGCTTCCCCAGGGCGATCAGCATCTCGGTGATCCGTCGCGACGTCTGGCTCTTGCCGCAGCCGGTGCGCGTGGCGGTAACCGCGATGACCGGCTTGCTCGACGCCAGCATGGTTGCGTCGACGTCGAACGCAGCGAACGCAGCGCCGGCAGACTCCGCGATAACGCGGCGCTCTTCGACGTAGTCGCGATGGACGTCCGAGTACGCGAAGACGACGTCGTCGACGTTCTCACGGGCGATCAGATCGGCGAGCTCGTGTTCCGGAACGATCGGAATGCCGTCGGCGTAGCCGGGGCCGGCAAGTTCGGAAGGGTATCGACGATTGTCGATGTGCGGAATCTGCGTCGCCGTGAAAGCGACCACGGTCGATTCGGACTTGCCTCGATAGCAACAGTTGAAGACGTGAAAATCCCGCCCCGCTGCCCCCATGATCACGACGCGTCTGCTCATCGCCGCATGGTAGCTCACCGCCTGGAACACTACGGTAGGGACTTATCCCTAATCGGCCGGCGCGGCGCACGCACGGGAATCCCGGTGCCGGAGGCCTGCGCGGCGAGCCGACGCAGGCCGTACGGTGAACAGAGACTGGGTTGGCTGCGGTAAACTCGGCCTGACAATTCCGCGGTGCATCCGTCTGAACCGGCCAAAGCACTGCACACGGCCGTCGCAAGCGCCGGCACCGTGGCCGGTGCGGATGCGAAGAGATACCAAGTGAGGGATCCGATGACAGCAAGACACTACATCACGCGATTGATTCCGCTCCTTATGCTGCTGGCATTCGGCGCCCATGCTCAGGACCCGATCGACTTCGGCGACGACAGCAGCGAGTGGGCCAACGACGGCGAATGCGACGATCCACGCTTCGAAGGCGACGGCGTCGCGTCGATCCTGCTCGACTCGGATCTTTACCGCGACGCGACAGACTGCCGCAGTCTTTACGATCGCGGCCTCATCGATCTGCGTGAGATCTCCCGCGGACCGTCGGCCGGCAACCGGATCGAGCGCGGCCAGCTGCGCGCCGGGGACGAGCGGCTCAACTCGGGCGAGTACGCCGACATCTATACCTTCCGCGGACAGGCCGGCCAGCACGCAATAATCGACGTGCGCTCACAGCAGTTCGACACCTACCTGATGGTCATCGCCCCCAGCGGCGAGCAGGTCGACAACGACGACCACGAAGGCGATCGCACCCGTTCGCTCGTGTCGCTGCCGCTGACGGAGAACGGCAGCTACCGCGTGTACGTCACCAGCTATAAGCCCGGCGAGGTCGGCAACTACACGCTGTCCATCGATGCCGATGGCGCGCCGACCGGAGCCACGTCGCTGAACGAGAGCGGCGTTCTGCAGCGAGGCGACGAAACTCTCACCACCGGCGAGTACATCGATTCCTACAGCTTCGAGGGACTGCCGGGCGAGCGGGTCGACATCGACCTGACCTCGAACGATTTCGACACCTATCTGATTCTCGTCACGCCAAGCTACGAGCAGATCGAGAACGACGATTGGAACGGCAATACGGGCCGGAGCTTCATCCAGGCCGACCTGACCGAGGCTGGCATGTACCGGGTCGTGGTTACGACCTACGAGCCCGGCGAGAGCGGCGCCTATCGACTGACGATGTCGCCTTCGGGAACGGCCACCACGGACTTCCAGCCGGCCAGCGACGGTGGCCCGGCGCAGGTCAGCGGCCGCGACAGCGTCGAGCTGACGATCGGCCGGCCGACATCGGGCGGCCTGAGTTCGGGCGACGCATTGCTGGTGGAAGGCGAGTATCACGATATCTTCGTTTTCGACGCGAACGCGGGCGAGGACATCGAGATCGATCTTCAGTCGTCCGAGTTCGATACCTACCTCGTCGTCGAGAGCCCCAGCGGGCAGAGCTTCGAGAACGACGACTTCAACGGCAGCACGGCGCAGTCCATTGTCCGGCTCACCGCCCGCGAAACCGGCCGGTACCGCGTGATGGTCACGTCCTATGCGGCCCGTGAGACCGGCCAGTACGAACTGTTGGTGACGACGTCGCCTGCTGGACGGATCTACGGCGTTTTCATCGGCATCAGCGATTACCCCGGCGACAACGCCGACCTCATGTACACGGCCGAAGACGCCCATCGCGCGCACTCGGCCATGGTATCCGCAGGCATGGATCCGAACGACGGCTTCATCCTGACCGACGCGGACGCGACTGTTGCCAACCTCGAGGGGACGCTGTCGCGCATTTCGGCCATCTCCGGCCCGAACGACACGGTCGTCTTCTTCTACTCCGGTCACGGCGATCGGGAAGCGCGCGCCGAAGGACCGCAGTTCCCGATGGACCCGGATTCGCTCGATGAAACCCTCGTCCTATACGACGGCGACGTGACCGACGATCGGCTCGCCGATATGTTCTTCAACGTGACCGCCGAAACGACGCTCATTGTGCTGGACGCCTGCTTCAGCGGCGGATTCGCGAAAGACCTGATCTCCGTGCCCGGCCGGATGGGACTGTTCTCCTCCGAAGAAGACGTCCTGTCCGCGGTGGCGCACAAGTTTCAGGCCGGTGGCTACCTGTCGCTGTTCTTCAGCGAAGCTGTGGCAGACGGCCTTGCCGACACAAACGACGATGGCGGCATCACCGCACTGGAACTCAGCGAATACATCCATGCCCGCTACCGCAGTGAGGTCATGGGCAAGGCCGCTGGCGCCGACGAGGACAACTACGTTCGGCTGAGCGACCTGGGCTATCAGCACCTCGTCGTCGACCGTGGCGGTGTCGAGAACGACCGGATTCTGTTCGCGGTCCGATAGCGATTTGTGCGAAGTGCGTCCCTGAATCGGACGCCGACCCGTCTTATAGTTGCACGATGTAAGGCTATAGGCCGGGAGATGGGCATGTCTGTAAAGCACGGTTTGGGGATTCTCGCAGCGTTGTTGCTGCTCAATGCCGCGGGCGCGGTGGCGCAGAGTCGGGTCGACTTCGGCGACGACAGCAGCGTTTGGGCGCGCGATGGCGAGTGCGACGATCCGCGCTTCGAGGGCCAGGGCATGGCCGCCACGCTGATCGACGAAGACCTGATGCGTGACGCGACCGACTGCCGCATCCTTTTCGAGCGCGGTCTGATCCGGCTGCGAGGCACGAGCTACCGTGGCGGTTCAGGCAGCAGCGGCAATGTCGACTTCGGCAACAACACCAGCGACTGGGCCAACGACGGCGAGTGCGACGACCCGCGCTTCGAGGGCCGGGGCATGGCCTCCGTGCTGCTCGATGAGGATCTGGGGCGGGATGCCAATGACTGCCGCGCGCTGTTCCAGAGCGGCATGATCCGGCTGCGCGGAAGCGGCGGCGGATCGGGCAGCAGCGGCAACGTCGACTTCGGCAACAACACCAGCGACTGGGCCAACGACGGCGAATGCGACGATCCGCGCTTCGAGGGCCGGGGCATGGCCTCCGTGCTGCTCGATGAGGATCTGGGGCGGGATGCGAACGACTGCCGGAGCCTTTTCAATGCCGGCATGATCCGGCTCGTAGGCAGCGGCACAAGCGTGACGTCGCGGCCGAATGACAGCGGCAATATCAATTTCGGCAACGACACGAGCGACTGGGCGCACGACGGCGAGTGCGACGATCCGCGCTTTGTCGGTGACGGCATGGCCTCGGTCCTGCTCGACGAGGACCTCGGGCGCGACGCGACGGACTGCCGCAACCTCTACAACCGAGGCTGGATCAGGCCCAGATAGCTTTCGGCGGGCGTGTTTGAATCGAAGCGCAGCCCCGGGCTCGGGGCTGCGCTTTTTTGTCGGCGTCTATCCGCAGTCGGGATAGAAGTCGGCGCTGCCGCCCAGTTCAGCCTTGGTGAGGGTCGTGCGCCGGTCGGTGCTTTCGGTCACGATCGGGTAGAAGTCGTCCATCTTGTCGAGGATCGCACTCGCCACACCGCTGCCGCGGCCTGCGCCGGCACCCAGGCGGTCCATGACGTCGCGATACAGTTCCAGCCAGCCCTTCATCGCGCTGCCGACGATCCGGCCGCCCACGACGTCATCGATATCCGCCGCCCAGACGGACGTGCGGTATCGATCGGTCCCTTGTTCGTAGACGACGAAGCCGGTCGTGTCATAGTTGCCGAAACTCCTGTCGTCGCCCGTTTCCTCGACGATCATCTCCGGCCGCTGCTGAGGCATCCCCGGCATGCCGCCGCCGAGCGTTGCCATCCGCTCTTGCATCATCCGCGCCATCGCCGGATCCTGCTCCGCCATCTCGCGCAAAGCCTCCTGCATCTGCTGCTGCGCGGCGGCCATTTCCTCGCGGTACTCCTCCATGCCGCCCGGCGGCATGCCGGGCATCTGCGACAGGTCCGCGCTCAGGATCTGGCACTCGCCGCGGTCGATAACCAGCATCTGCTCTTCGGCGGCCTGAAATACCATCGCGCCCTGCAGCGAACCCCGCTCGTAGTTGACGTCGACATCGCTACCCGCGGCGGCACTCGAGGTTGCCGTGGCCATGATCCCGTAGGTCTCCATACGCAGGTTACCGTTCTCGTCGGCAAACAGGATGGTGATCATCTCCGGGTTTCCATACTGATCGAATTCGAGGGATTCGTGACGAGCGATCTCCGCGAACGCGATCTGTGAGTACGTGCAAACGAGCAAAATGACGGCAGCCAGTCTCAAGGCCATGGGACTCTCCTTTTTGTGCTTTTAGGACAGCATAGGCGGCGTTCCCGCCTCTCGCAATCCATCGCGCCGAACGGGCTTGCAGAGGGCCCCGAAACGTCTGGGAAACATGGCGTCGCTGTACCGGTGGGAGCGGACTGGCTAGACTCATTCTCTCGCGATGTGGAACCGCCGCATGAGATTCCTGAAGAAGCGACACGAACGTCTGGTACCGCCCGGCCTCGAATACCGGATCCTGAAGATGCTGCCACGCGTGACGTTAATCGGAGCAATGATTCCGGTTGCAATGGCTGTTCTCGTCCGCATGCTGCCGCCGAAACCGGGTGTCGATGCCGCCAAGCATATAAAGAGCGTGGACATTTTCGCCATCGCAACAGAGATCACGTTCCTGACGGCGATGTTCACCATCGCCATCGGCGCGGTCGTGGTGCACATCATGAAGGGGCCGGCCTACATCGCGGACCCGTATGACGTCTCGCACTCGGACCGGCCGTCCGGAAAGAAACCGCCGAGGTAATCGCGCTGAGCCGGCGCCCAGCGCCGCACGATCGAATGATCCCGGAGTCCGTCCAACAGGCCCGAACCGACTTCCGCGCACGGCGCGTTTCCGCTCGGTATTCGGGTCCGCTGCACCTGGCGACGACGCTAACGCTGAGTCTGCTGGTGGTCGCGGCCAGCGCGGCGATGCTCGAATCGGTCGCTCCGCTCGAATGGCTGACCGTTCCGCTGACCTTCCTGTATGCGAACCTGAGCGAGTATCTCGGCCACCGGGGCCCGATGCACCGGAGAACCCGCCTCCTCGGAAGCGTCTTCCGGCGGCACACCCTCGAGCACCACTCGTTCTTCACCCACGAAGCGACGAGCTTCGAGACCACCAGGGACTACAAGGCGGTTCTGTTCCCGCCCGTTTTGCTGGTGTTCTTCGTCGTCGCCTTCGCGCTGCCGGTCGGAGCGCTGCTTTACGTCCTGCTTTCGCCGAATGTCGGCTTCCTGTTCGTGCTGACCGCCGTGCTGTACTTCCTCAACTACGAACTACTGCACTTCGCCTATCACACCACCCCAGAGTCCTGGCTTGGACGGCTGCCGCTGATTCGGAGTCTCAGGCGGCATCACCTTGCACATCACGACAAGCGGCTGATGACGAAGTACAACTTCAATATCACGTATCCGATCTGCGACTACCTGTTCGGCACGCTATACCGGCGCGACCCGGATGCGTGATCGCCCTCGAAGTTAGTCCGAGCGCGACACGGCGTGACCGCCGAACTGATTGCGCATCATCGCGAGCAGCCTGGCCGCGAAGTCCTGCCGTCCCTGACTCGAGAACCTCGCCAACAGGGCCGCCGTAATCACGGGCGTCGGCACGCCGAGTTCGATGCCGGCAATCGACGTCCAGCGGCCCTCTCCGGAATCCGCGACGACCGGCTCCACCGCGGCGAGATCGCCACCCTCGGCAAGCACCTCCTGGGTCAGGTCGAGAAGCCAGCTCCGGATGACGCTGCCGTGGCGCCAGACTTCGGCGATCTCCGCGATGTTCAGGTCGAAATCCTCACTGGCCTCGAGCAGCGAGAAGCCCTCCGCGTAGGCCTGCATCATTCCGTATTCGATGCCGTTGTGGACCATCTTGGTGTAGTGGCCGCTGCCGACGGCGCCAGTGTGCAACCAGCCTCGATCCGGCGCCGGCGCGAGCGCCTCCAGTGCCGGCCGCAGCCGTTCGAGGGCGTCATCCTCGGCGCCGACCATCAGGGTATAGCCGTTCTCGAGACCCCATACGCCGCCGGAGACTCCGGCGTCGGCGAAGCGGATGCCCGCATTCGATAGCGCTTCACCGCGCCGCATCGAATCCTTGTAGTTGGAGTTCGCACCGTCGACGATCATGTCGGCCGGTGCCAGCAGACCGGCCAGCTGATCGACTGTCGCCTCGGTTACGTCGCCCGCTGGCAGCATCAGCCAAACGACTCGCGGCGGTGACAGTCGGTCGACCAGTTCCTCGACGGACGTCGCAACGATCAGGCCGCACTCCTCGGCCAGCGCCTCTGCCTCGGTAACGTCGCGGCTATAGCCGGCGACGTCGATTCCGGCACCGCGCAGCCGGCGCACCATGTTGCCGCCCATCTTTCCCAGCCCGATCATGCCTATCTTCATCGTGTTCCTCCGGAGACGAAGCGCGGCTCGGCGATCCGATACTCGCCGAGCCGCGTTACTCCGGAATGATAAGGCATTGGCCGGGTGGATCGATGCTCTGTTACGAAGCGGGCCGCCTGTAGGCTCGCGACAGGCGATTGATGACGACGGTGCCCACAATGGCCGGGAGGACCCAGGGAACGACCTGCCAGTAGCCGGTCAGGATCTCGCCGAGCAAACGCGAGCCGCCGAAAGCGAAGAACGCCGTGTACACGCCGATGCCGCTACCGATCAGGCCGTTCAAATGCATGACCAGTTGCGCCCGGCGGTCGGGTCGTTCGACCAGTGTGTCCCGGAACATGCCGATCGCGCCCGCGACTGAGATTCCGCCGAAGATGATCAGCAGCAGGGCGCCATTGGCGATGCCGAGGCCGCCGACGACGGCTCCCAGCAGGCCCAACGCCCCGATGACCGCCCGATGCGAAGGTCGAGCGAGAACGCCGGGTTCGATTCTTTGCCGCAGAGCCCGGATGCCGTGCCTGAGGCTCGTGAAGACCAGCACGGACAGCATTAGGAGAAACAGACTCATCATCCGGAAACGGGTCGCGAGCTCCTCGGCCTCCGCGGGCCCGTAGGATTCGCCCGGCCGGCGGATGCCGATCGGATCGGCGAGGACCATCACCGACGCGATGAATGCCGTGACGACGACAACGTACATCGAGCCGACATAGACCTTGCCGACCTTCACGTGCAGCGGGCTGCCCTTCTTCGCGAATGCGGGCACCCAGAACAGGACCAGCGCGAGCGCACCAACCGCGATGTGAACGTTGACGAGCATTGCGTGCAGAGCTTCCATGTCGATCTCCCAAATGTGTGACCTCAAGCTTAGGAACGACGGGGCGCCGCCTGAAGTGCCGCCGGTCACCAGATGGGAGCGTGACTTTCGGCCTATGGCACATGGATCGGCGAGACGCGACAATCGTGCGATGAGCTGGCGCATGGACATCGGTCATCTGCTGCCCGCGACCGGTGTCTTTACGTGGGCGGCGGTCATAGGATTCAGCATATACATCGCGGCGACCCACGATCACACATGGGCGCCGGCGCTGGGAGTTGCGCTCGTCAATCTCGGGGCGATGTGGGTCACAATGGGAGGGGGCCACTGGACGTCCGGTGCCCGCTTCACGGCACTTTGGATACAACTCGCCAGCGCCTTCGGCGTGGCGTTCTTTCTTCCGTACTCTTTTCTCGCCATTTACACAATCATCTGGCTCACGATGGCGGCCAGCTACTATTCGTTGCGCACCACGATGTTCCTTCTCGGCGGTGTCCTGCTCGGCTGGTATCTTCTGATGAAATTCTGGCACGGTGAGGACAATGTCGTTTTCACCGTCGTCCTCTGGGGCACATTCCATCTATTCGCGCTAATCACTGCGCGAAACGCACATGAGGCCGATGAAGCAAGGTCCCAGGTGGAAGCATTGAATCGAGAGCTTTTGGCGACGCAACATTTGCTTGCGGAGGCGTCGCGACAAAGTGAGCGCACCCGCATAGCCCGCGATCTGCACGATCTGCTCGGCCATCACCTGACCGCGCTGACGCTCAACCTGCAGATCGCCGAGCACCTGTCGAGCGGAGAGGTGAAGAAGAAAGTCGGCGAGAGCCGCGCGCTCGCGCGCCTGTTGCTGAGCGACGTTCGGGAAGCGGTCAGCACGCTGCGGACGGAGGCCGCTGTCGATTTCCGCAGGGCGATCACGCTGCTCGTCGACAGCGCGCCCGGGCTGGACGTAACGCTGGACATCGAGGACGGCCTGGAAATCGACGACGTCGAGATCGCGGAGACCCTGCTGCGCTGCGTGCAGGAGTCGATCACGAATACCCTCAGACACTCGGGCGCGTCGCGGAGCTGGATCCGGGTCTGGCGAGACGACGACCGCCTGCTCCTCGAGGTGGGCGACAACGGCACGCTGGACGGCGCGCTGACCGAGGGTAACGGTCTGACGGGCATGCGCGAACGCCTGGATCGCATCCGAGGTTCACTTACGCTGAACCGCGTCGAGAAGGCGCTGGCCGTGCACGTCGAGATACCGCTGGCCAGCTGATGCCGATTCGAATCGTACTGATCGACGACCAGACCCTGGTGCGCGAAGGCGTCAAAGGACTCCTGTCGCTGAGCGACTCCGTCGAAGTCGTTGCCGAAGGCACAGACGGCGCCGAGGCCGTGGCGCTCGTTCGGGCTCACGAGCCGGACGTCGTGCTGATGGACATGCGCATGCCCCGAATCAGCGGCGCCGAGGCGACCCGGGAGCTGAAGAACGAGGGACTCGACGTTCCGGTTCTGATCCTCACGACGTTCGACGACCACGAACAGGTTCTCGAAGGCATACGCGCGGGCGCGAAGGGCTATCTTCTCAAGGACGTCTCGCTGGAGAGCCTGATCGACGCGATCAATTCCGTTGCGAGCGGCGAAACGATGATTCAGCCGGCGATTACCGAGACCTTGCTGCGCGGGCTGTCCGACGCAACGGGACACACACCGGCAGACGACACCATCGAGTCGCTCACTGCCCGGGAAACCGAGGTCATTCGACTAATGGCCGGTGGCTACAGCAACCGCGAGATCGCCAGCGCGCTGCACAAGTCGGAGGGCACTATCAAGAATCAGGTCTCCAATATCCTCGCCAAGCTCGGCGTGCGCGACCGGACCCGAGCGGTGCTCAAGGCAATAGAGCACGGCCTACTGCAGACCACCGACAGCCCGGGATCCTAGACCCGCAACCACGGCATCGCGCCGCGACTGAAACCAAATACCCTCCTTCGTGCATCTAAGCCTGAAAGAGGAGCCCAAAAATGCACCGAACCCTTCGACTTGTCGTCGCGGCAGCCCTGCTGCTGTTCGCGACCACCACCTATGCCGATGACGAAGCCAGCCTGTGGCGCGTGACGTTCGATACGCGCTGGCTCGGTCCGATGGAAGCGCATGTCGAAATCGCGCGGGACGGCGAGACGATTCGCGGCGTCAGCCTGAGTGGCGCCGCGTCGCTATTGCGCGAGCTTGCGGGAGAACACGACGTCAGCAACGGCGTCATGGTGTTCGAAGCCACGTCGGATGAGGCCGGCGAGTATCACGGCACCTTTCTCGCGCCCTGGCACGAGGGCGAACTGTCGATCAGGATCGACGGCGATTCGATTTCCGGAACTGTCGAGGGCGGCGCCTTTGCCGGCAGCCTGAGCGGCGAGCGTGTCGAAACGAGCAGCCAGATCCGAGACTACACCACGCTGCTCGAGAACTTCGACGACGTTGTCGAAACGAAGATCTTCGCGCCGGCCGATCTCGATACGGACGGCTACCGCGGCTTCCGTTCGACGATGGCGGCCATCGCGGCGGTCGCCACGGACGACCTCGATATCCTGTTCGGCTTTCACCTGGCGTGGCGGAACGACCCGTTCTCGCACTTCCAGCTCAGGCGTTCGCAGCAGACCGCGGAGCAGATGTTCGCATTCTTCGACAGCTACCGCGTCGGCTTCGAGGCTGCCAGCGTCGAGATCGACGATGGCACGGCCACGCTCACCGTACGCACGATGATGGGCGCTGACACGATCGAGCAGATACAGGCAGCCTACGCAACGATCGCCGAGGCGGGCGCGGACCGGCTGATCATCGATCTGCGGCAAAACAGCGGTGGTGCCTTCGCCGTCAAGCCGCTCGTCGAACACGTCATCGACGAGCCGCTCGACGCCGGCTACTTCCTCTCGCAAGTCTGGAATCGGGATCATGCCCTGCCACCGACGAACGACGAAGCGCTTGCGGCCCCGCTGTGGTCCGGCTGGTCGATCGTGTCGTTCTGGCAGAGCGTGCAGGAGCGCGGGATCACGCGCGTCCGATTCCTCCCGGCCGAACCGAATTTCGACGGCGAGGTCTACGTCCTCGTGGACAGCGCGTCGGCATCCGCGACCGAACTCGCCGCAGACGCTTTCCGAGCGTCGGGCCTCGCAACCATTGTCGGTGAGACGACCGCCGGCGAGATGCTCTCGCAGAGCATGTTCGACGTGGGCGAGGGTTTCGTCGTCAGTCTTCCCGTCGCCGACTACTATTCACTCGCGCACGGACGTATCGAAGGCGCCGGCGTCCCGGTCCATGTGGAAACCGTGCCCGAGGAAGCGCTCGCCATGGCGCGGCAGCTCATGAGCCCGTAGACACGAGTTTTTTGCAGTGAAGACGCGGACCAAACTGATCCTCAGCGGCATC
This sequence comes from Woeseiaceae bacterium, assembly GCA_965232445.1. Lineage (GTDB taxonomy): Bacteria > Pseudomonadota > Gammaproteobacteria > Steroidobacterales > Woeseiaceae > UBA1847. Next base: position 696,701 of record OZ246973.1, read on the forward strand.
GCAATCGTCGCGGCCGGTGTCGGCGCTGCGCATTGGTACTACGCTGACCGCGGCCGCTTCACGACCGAGCCGGAGTTCACGGACCTCGGCCGAAGCGCGCTCGGGAACGAGCTCATCTCGACCTACGATCCGGCATCCGTCCTTACGTTCGGCGACGACTACCGCTACCTGGGCGGCCAGAAGTTCATCCTGTACGGCGTCGCGGACACCGAACAGCACTTCTTTGTCGAGACCACGGACGACAATCGCCTCAAGAGCGTCTACTGGATTCAGTACGAGGCCTATCTGCCCGGCAAGCCATGGACGTACGACTACGACGACTCGCCGCTGCGGGTGACGCTCGGCGATGTCGAGCTCTTCACCGACACGGCAGTCTTCGAATTCGATCCGGACGTCGAGCGGAGCCGCGGCACCGACGGCGCGGCAGCCCGGTCGTTTCTCGCGCTTCGCGGCTATACCTACCCTCGCCACAACGCCTACGCCAGGCTCGTGTACCTGACCGACGAGTCGCGACAGAAAGAGTTAATGATCATCTTCATTGACGACCTCGAGGACTATGGCTTCGTGACCGCCGACCTCGAGGAAGGCGGCGAGCATGCCGAGCGCTATCCGGCGATGGAGCAAATGATGCTGGACCGGATTCGAGCAACGCTCACCGTCCGGCTCACGGAGTCCGATCGCCAGACGGAGTAAGCGTTACGAAGCAGTGGCTTACGCGCGCCGCGCCTTTAGCCGGCCAGTGCGATTCCTGTATCATTCCGACATCGTTTCTTGAGCGAGTGCGCGGTCTCCGATGCAATCAGGGAAGCAACCCAAGCGACCGCCCGTCATTCTGCTTGCGTTCGCCAACGAGCATGACGAACGGCCTTTGGAGCATCTTCAGCACGAGAGAGATCTGCTGCAGGAGGCACTGGAGCCCCTCGAGAGAGACGGCCTTTGCAAGCTGGTCGTCGAGCCGATCGCCACGCTCGACCGGATAACCAAGCGCCTTGCGGAATTCGGCAGCCGCGTCCGCGTGTTCCACTTTGCCGGTCACGCCGCCGCGCGGGTCCTGAAGTTCGAAAAGCAGGACGGCAGCTCGACCAGCATCGATGCCACCGGCTTCGCCCGGCTTCTGGCAAGCGGCGAGGCGCCGGATATCGTGTTCCTGAACGGATGCTCTTCGGCCGAGCAGGCGCGGGAACTGCTGAACGAAGGCGTATTGGCCGTGATCGGCACCACCGACGCAATCGACGATAACGTCGCAACCAGGATGTCGGCGCATTTCTATCAGAGGATCGCTGCCAACGCGTCGATAAGAGAAGCATTCGACTTCGCGAGGCACCGCCACAGCGCGGAATTCGGCGACGATCATCGCCACGCCTATCGCAGCATCGAATTCGAGGACGAGGGTGGCAGCGAACCGGACGGTTGGCCGTGGGAACTCCACGCTCGTCCAAACGATCGGGATCGCGTGGAGAACTGGTCCATCCGCGGACTGCAGAACGCGCCGTCGGACGCGGCGGACGTGACGCTGCTGGGCTACATGTGCGATCGCCGAGAGCAGATCGACTGGCTCGTGAATACCGCATTGCCGCGCCAGGATCAGAGCAGCCCGAATCGGCCGCTGGGCCTGATCGTTCATGGTCCGCTGGGCGAGGCGCACACCGAGTTTCTGCGCCGGCTGCAGGAATGGGATCTGCCACGCTATCTGCAGGCCCAGACGGGCGTCGCTCGATCCGTCAAGCTGGTCAGCATCGACTGGAACAACAGCATCGATGCCTTGCGTCGTGAGCTTGCGATCGAAATAGCCGGGAATGAGGAAGCGACCGTCGACGAGATTCAGCGTTCGATCATCGAGTCGCGCGAATCCACGATCATCGAGACGACGGTCGGCACCAGGGAATGGGGGGCTTCGACACCGGACACGGTCAAGGAATGGTTCGATCTGTTCGAGGGCTTCGGCGACTTGCCCAGCGGTCAACTGCTGCTTCCCGTCGTGATGATCCTCGAAAAGAAGTCCGAGGACGGCCGCTTCAAATTCTGGAAGTCCGGACCCGAGAAATTCGTGCGGCGTTTCGGCTCCAGCCATTCGATAACCGAACCGTTGCCGAGGCTCGAGCCCGTGCCGATGGAGGCCGTGACCGACGAATGGCTGCGAGAGGACTTCGCCGAGCAGGCGAAGGACCTCATCGACGAAGTCCGCATGGAGCGAAACTTCCTGGTGGCCAGGTTGCGACCCTTTGTCAAAGACCTTTATCGCAGGGAAGCAAAGGATGCGCTCCCGATGGAGGACATCGGCGATCCGCTGGCCGCCGAAATTCAATCGATTTTGCAGGACGTGAGGTAGCTCAATGACGACTTGGTACAGGGGCTCGGGCGAGCAACGCCCGGAGGACATGGCGCTAGACCTGCCGGCCTCGCCAGCCGAACAACACAACAGCCCCAAGGGTTATCTTGCAGACAGCGGGCTGATCGACGCAGTAAATATCGCCCTGCACCTTGGCCAGCCGCTGCTTTTGACCGGCCAGCCGGGCACCGGCAAGACACAACTGGCCTACAGCGTCGCGTGGGAGCTGGGCTGTGGAAGCCCGTTGAAATTCGAGACGAAGTCGACGAGCGTCGCCAGGGACATCTGCTACACCTACGACGCGTTATCGCATCTGCAGGCCAGCCAGGCGGGCTCGAGCGCCGACACGCTCGATTTCATTCGCTGGAACGCGTTCGGCGAGGCGATACTCCGCGCCAACGAACCCGACAAGGTAGCCGACATCTATTCGCCCGAGGGTGGGCACCGCGAGGTGCAGCGTTCGGTCGTGCTCATCGACGAGATCGACAAAGCGCCGCGCGACTTTCCGAACGACCTGCTCAACGAATTCGACGGGATGTACTTCCGGATACCGGAACTCGACAACCGCCGCGTCGATGCCCCGCTCCGGCCGATCCTGATCCTGACCAGCAACTCGGAAAAGAACCTGCCGGAGGCGTTCCTCCGCCGCTGCATCTTCTATCACATCCCCTTCCCCTCGCGGGACCGGCTGGAGAAGATTGTCGCGCGGAGACTCGGAGAACGCATCACCAGCGACACCCAGCTATTGCAGGAAGCGTTCGAGGTGTTCGAACTGCTGAGAGACCCGCTTAGCGGCCTCGTCAAGCGGCCGGCGACAAGTGAGTTTCTGTCGTGGCTTCACATTCTCACCGAGAAGTCCGGCAACGGGGAGCCGGCATCGCTCGCCAACCGGCGACAGATTGAACCGGCCCTGTGCGTACTGACCAAGCTCACCGAAGATCGCGCGAAAGCGCAGACGTTGATCGAGGAATGGCAGAGTCAGAAGCAGCCCTGACCGGCGTCAAACAACGAGGCGCTAACGTGGCTCCCCGCGACGATCTGCTGTACTTCCTCGGCGAGCTCCGGGACGCCGGTTTTCCGCTTGGCTTCGACGAGTACGTTCGCGCCTTCGAAGCCGCCGCTTTTGCCGAGCAGACGTCACCGCGATCGGCGACGACGCTGCGCAATTACCTATCGCCCGTACTCTGCATCAACCCGGACCAGCAGGCCGAATTCTATGCGCGCTTCGAGGAATGGCAGCGCGAGGAAAAACGCGAACGTCCCGCGCCGCCGCCACTCATTCATCGTCCGGCGCACGCGAGAATCGTCGAGGCAAAACGGCGCGAGAGGAAGTCGATCTGGGGCGTAGCGGCTGCTGCGCTGCTTCTCTTTGCGATCGTGTCGTTCGTGGTGATGAACGTGATCGACGCACCGGAGCAGACGGATGCGACGCCGGACGGCGGTCCTATCCCAGAGGACCCGCCGCAGCCAGGCCCGGATGAAAACCCGCCGCCCGACGACAGACCGGGGCCGGGCGTTATTGGCCCGGAAGTCGAAGAGGTCGTCGTTGACACCCATGTGGTGGCCCGGGTGGTCGATACGTTTGGGCAACCCGCCACCAACATAGAGGTTTCGGTGCTTTACGAACCGCCACTGCTGACCGGGCACGCGGACGCGGTGTACGTAACAGACTTCGATCCCAACGGCGACTGGATCGTCTCCGGTTCGAATGACGGCGCCGCCAGAATCTGGGACGCGTGGACCGGCGAGACCATCGCTGTTCTCGAGGGTCACTCCCGACTGATTACAGCTGCGTCCTTCAGCCCCGACGGCGAGAGAGTCCTTACGGCTTCGCAGGACGGCGACGCAAGAATCTGGGATGCGGAGACCGGCGAGCAGCTATCGCTGCTGCGCGGTCACGAAGCCGACATCTGGTCGGCAGTTTTCAATGCCGATGGCGATCGAGTTCTAACGGCGTCGCAGGACGGTACGGCTCGGGTCTGGGATGCGGCGACCGGCGAAAACATGGTGACGGCCCGGCCCGCGGCGGGTCCGCTAAACGACGCGGAGTTCAGCTACGACGGGCGCTACCTCCTCGTGGCATCGACGGACGGGACCGCGAAGATCATGGAAGCCGCGACCGGCAGCGTCGCCATCGATGTCTTCGCACATGACGCTCAGGTCTCGGACGTGGCGTTCAGTCCGAACAGCTACTTCGCGGCGTCGGCGTCGTATGACCGCACCGTCCAGGTCGCCAACCTCGCGGATACGGCGAGTCTGGTCAGCCCGCCTCGCGTAGGAGAACTCCTCGGACACACCGGGCCGGTCTATTCCGTCGTCTTCAACCACACCGGGTCCCATTTGCTGACGACGTCCGAGGATGGAACCGCCCGCCTGTGGACGGCGTTCGGATCGGAAATCGCCGTTCTCGACCAGCACTACGAGTCCGACGCGCACTACACGTCCGCGACCTTCAGTCCGGACGGCACCCGGATCCTGACGACGTCCACGGACGGTACGGCGCGTCTCTGGGATTCAGAGGGGGGTCCGCTCGGCATTCTTGCGGAGCACGAGGCGGGGGTATTCGACGCCGACTTCGGCCCGGACGGAGACAGAGTCGTTTCCGCCTCGGCCGATGGAACGCTGACGATAGCGGACGTGCGCGGGCCGAGCCCGGCCGCCGTCCTGAACGACCATACCAACTGGGTTCGGGCACTCGCCTTTTCTCCGAGCAACGACACGCTGGCCTCGGGCAGCAGGGATGGCCAGATCTACCTCTGGGACGCGGCTTCGGGCGAACGTCTGGGATCGGTCCCCGGACATACTGGCGGCGTCCCCGCCGTCGCGTTCTCACCCGACGGCAACACGCTGGCGTCCGGCGGCCGCGACGGGTCGATCCAATTGTCCAGGCTGACGGCCGATGGGTCTGACGCGCCCCTGCAAGGGCAATCGAGCCAGATCAACTCGCTGGCGTTCTCACGGGACGGCGAAATCCTCGCTTCGGCGGGCGAGGACCCGATCATCCGGCTCTGGAACGTGGCCGACGAGGCACAGGTCGGCGCACTCGAGGGACATGAGGAGGCTGTCACGTCGATCGCGTATTCGCCGGGCGGCAGCCTGCTCGCGTCTGGCAGTGAGGACGATACGATTCGCCTCTGGGACATGGCCTCCGGCGAACTGAGGGTCACGCTGACCGGGCATTCGGATGACGTCTGGTCTGTCGCATTTTCTCCCGACGGCAGCACACTGGCGTCGGCCAGCGCCGACGCGACCATCAAGCTATGGGACGTCGAAACCGGCGAGGAGCGCGCGACACTCACGGGACATACCGGCGCCGTCTTTGCAGTGGCGTACTCGAGCGACGACGAATTGGCATCGGCCGGAGGCGACGGCACGACCCGGCTCTGGGACCCCGAATACGAGACGCTCATGCTGACGCTGACCGGACGCACCGACGGCGCTATTTCCGTCGCGTTCTCGAAGGACGCGAATATTCTCGCGTCCGGCGGCGACACAGACGACGAGATATTCGTCTGGACCTATCCACCGTTCACCGGCACGGTCGACGAGGCCGGCGAAGTCCGAGTTCCAACCTCGCTCGTACCGCGCCTGGCGCGAGCCGGTTCGAGCACGCACACGATCCCGGCTGTCGAGTTCGCCGACGAGGCCGTACTGCTGGAGATGTCGGCCAGGAGCAGCTTCGCAGGCTGGCTGAGCAAGTATCGGCATTGGCTGCAGGCCCTGTTCGCGCTCGCTGCAATCGGGGTGACGGCGGCATGGCTGTGGCTGCGCTGGCGCCGGCGGCAGGTCGTCCTCGAGATGCGGCAATCGCCGACCACACAAAAGACCGCGCGCGTCCGCATCGCAAGACCCGCACACACGATCTATGGCGGCTCGCAATTGATGAGCGTTGCCGTGCAAGCGCGCAAGCGGCAGGCGACCGGAAGCCGGGAGCTGGATATCGACGCTACGGTCAGTGCGACGATCGACCGCCTTGGCACGGCATCGCCGGTATTCCGCGAGCGGCGTGAGATGCCCGTCTACCTCGCGCTCATCGACCGGGGCGGCCCTCGCGATCAGGCCGCTCGTCGCGTCGACGAGATGCTCGAGCGTCTCGAACAGACCGGCGTCGCCATCGAGCGCTACGATTTCGATCGCGATCCGAGAATGTTCCGACCGCGAGGAGGTGGACGCGCGCGGGAGCTGCGCGAGATTGCGTCCTTCCACGGCGACTGCCGGCTCATTCTGTTCTCTGACGGAACAGGACTGCTGAACCCGCTGACGGGCCGAATACGGGATTTCGCCCGGCAATTCGACGCATGGGAAGACCGGGCCGTATTGACGCCGGTCGCCGCCGAACACTGGGGCCGTCGCGAGATGAGCATCGCAGCTGCCGGCTTTGCGGTTCTGCCGGGCACCCTGTCGGGCGTGGGTGCATTCATCGCGACGGCCAACGGAACGGAGTCGGCCAGCGACGTCGACGATCCGTGGCGACCACCCTATCCGGAGCTGCTTCGCCGGCGTGAAGACCGCTGGCTGGCACATGACGCTCCGGCCGAGAAAGACATCGATGCGCTGTGTTCGGAGCTGCGGAATTTCCTCGGTGGCCGGAGCTACCGATGGTTCTGCGCGCTCGCCGTCTACCCGGAGCTGAACTGGTACCTGACGCTTTATCTCGGGCTTCGACTGACCCAGGCGGACGGCGCGCCGCTGCTCAGCGAGACCGCGCTCATCGATCTAACCCGGCTGCCGTGGCTGCGCCGCGGCCGGATGCCGGAGTGGTTCCGGCTGCGGCTCATCCGCGAGCTGACCGAGCCGGATGAGCGGGAGGTCCGCGACCTGCTGCGCAATCTCATGGAGCAGCAAATCGAGGAAGGTGACGGCTTCGCGCTCGAGATCGCCCGATCCAGTGAAGACAGCGAACGGGACTGGCGCGGGATTCTGAGAGGCATCTTCGCCTCGGAAAACAAGGCGAGCCCGCTGTCGGATCAGGTCTTCATCAGCTTCCTGTTCGGAACGAAGAAGGACCAACTTCGTTTTCGCGCGCCGGACGGCTGGCGCCGCTTCGTGTTCGACCGTGGCATCGGCGCGCTCGGCTTACGGCCTGCGTTCGCTCTCGTACTCACATTCGTTGTCATGGTGGCAGCGATATCGGTTCTGGAGGCATCGAAAGTCTTCGCGCCGCAGGGGGCGCGTACCAGCTACCTGTGGACCGTTGACTCGCCGAATTACATAGATGACTACGATATCTCTGGCGACGACAACATATGGTACTACGGTGATCCAGGGCAGTCGGTCGTTGAGCGCTTCAGGGATGAACCACTCGTGCGCGGTGCCGATGCACGCACAATATCACCGCGCGGGACTCACATGACCACGGTGGACGGTACGAAATGGGCGCGCCTTTGGGACGTCGATTCAATGCAGCTACTCGCAACGATCGAATCCCCCACCGGAGAAGCTTTCGCCGACGTGATATTTCACGACAATGGTACGTACCTGCAGACAGTGGGCGGCGGACCAAGCCTGGTCTTCCAATATGAGCCATTGGCGCTGCAGGAAACGACGACCGACCTCAGTACCGACGGCGGCTCCTCCAACGACCCCGTCGAGGAGATCGTTGTCTCGCCGGGCGACGGCGCGTCACCGTCCGCGACAAGCGTGGAACTCGATCAACTGTATTTCCAGGACGTCGCCACCGAATGCCGCCGGCTCATCGATGGCCGCTATCCATTCGATCGCAACGCTCAGGAGGAAGTCTCGCTCGCCGATTTTGGCCGGGTGTTCGGCTACCAGGGCCTGTTCGATACTTTTTCCAACAACAACCTTGCCGACGTCGTCGACAAGTCCGGCACCGTCTGGACGGTCCGGCCAGGGGTCGATGTTCAACTCTCTGCTTCGGCGCTCGCGCAGTTTCAACGGGCTGAGGCGATCAGGGATGCGTTTTTCCCCAGCGGCGCCAAGGATCCCGAGCTGGAGCTGGAGCTTAGGCCTAGCGATCTCGACACCGATGCACTGAGCGTGGTCCTCGAAATCGGCCTTCAATCGTTGCGGTACCAGCACGGTCCGCAAATCACCACGACATTCTTCTGGCCGAACAACGGTGGCGCGCGAATCCTTTTCGAGACCCGGGATGGGAGCAGACCGACCCTGGCAGAAGACGGCAACTGGGCACTCTGGCGGCTGCTGGATCGCGCGTCGATCAGTGAGGACGGATCCGGTGGGTACCAGGTCGAATTCACCGTCGGCGGCCTATCGGCGACATTTCAAGCCGATGTCACCGACCGACGCCACGCGCTCGAAGGGCGGAATCTCGATCAGTTCAGCTGCCCGTCGACCCTCCTGACGTCTACCGACACGACGTCATAGGTAGGCTCTCTCAGCGGGTCGTGCCCCGCTATCGGACCTGGGGGACCGTTATCAACCGGGACGGCAGCGACGGCATCCTGGCTTGCGCTCAGATCGGCAAGCGCCCGTACCCGCAGGAGCTGCGCCTATGCCGCCGGCGAATCGGCCTCAGCGGGTGCGGCGTCTTCACCGGTCGCGCAGGCGTCCGCGGAATCGACTGAGCGGGCGATGTCGCCTGCCAGCGTTTGCAGCGCGCGCCTCAGCTCATCCACGGCATTGGCATAGCCGTCCATCGTCAACCGGCGGCTCAAGGAAAAATCGGCGCGATGGCTGGAGTCGCCTGCGGTAACCCAGTAGCGGCCGCTGACAACGACCTCCGCGCGATGCGTCGGATGGAAGGCATCGAATTCGATTCGCACGCGGCAATCGTCGCTGCCGCTCCAGCGCCCGGACTCTCGCTCCACGTTGAACCGGTCCGTGCGCTCGCCGATGTCGCGCGCGAGCACTTTGCCTATCGCTTCGTCCAGCGGCTCGGCCCAGAAGTGGTGATTGGCGGTCTCGATCCGGTTCGAGCCCACCTGCATCGACAGGCCGCGTCCGCCGAGATACCGCGGCAACTCGATCGGCCCGACGATCAGATCGGGCGCGTCCTCACTGGCCGCCGCGTCTGCGGGCCCCGCCGCCAGCACGAGGCTGTAGTAGCGGTCCTCGACCGTTTCGCTGCTGCCACAACCGGCCAAACCGGTGATGAGGATGCCTGCCAGCAGGACTCGTTTCGGATTCATTCGCGCGCTCCCTCCGGCTCACGGTCTTCTTCTGACGGGCCACCGAATATCAGGCTGTTCGGCCGCTGCCTCAGGTTCCGCAGTGCGGGCTCGAGCTCGAACAGGGTCTGCTCAAGCGAGCGGACCGCGCGCTGCATGTCTTCGTGCATCTGCGAGCCTTCGGAGAAGTCCTCGGCCAACAGTTTGAATTGCTCCAGCGTGTCGTCGAGGCTTTGAATGAGCTGCTGCATCGCCTCATTGGTCAGAACGGTTTCCAGTTCCGCCAGCGTCGCGGTCATTTGATCCAGCGCTTCGACGCCGCTGAAACTCAGGTCTTCCAGCGGCAGCGCGTTGAGCTTCCGCACCGTATCCGCAACGCTGTCCATCAGGCGGCCCACTTCGCCGCCGACGGACGGGATAACCCTGACGCCGGAAAAGGTCGACTCAGGGTGCGGCGCGCTTTCGAAATACTGCAGCTCAACGAACTTCTGCCCGGTGAGCAGATTGCCCATGCCGATGCCGCCGTGGAGGCCGCGCGTGATCAGCTCGTCGATTTCCTCTTCGGCCTCGACCGCCGAGCGCTCGTCGTCTTCGAATCCGAAGCGGCCCGGCACCAGTTCGATGAGTACCGGGATCATCGACGATTCGTCGAGCAGGTTGCCCATCTCCTCGTATTCGATGTCCGTGCGCAGCACCTCACCGACCCGAACGCCGCGGAATTCCACGGGAGCTCCGGGTCGCAGCCCGCGAATCGAGTCCTCGAACAGGATCACGTACTGCAACGATTGTTCGTAGTGGCGCTCGTAGATCGCGCTTTCCCGCGGGTGGATCGTAAAAAATGCCCGGCCCTTGATCCGCTCGCCCAGCGGCTGCCCGGCCGGCACGTCGAAGGCCACGCCGCCGTCGATCAGCGTCGTCAACGGCGGCACCTCGAAGCGCGCGCCGTCCGCGGAGATCTCCATGTTTATGCCGCTCGAGAACCAGAACTGGGTATTGGTCGTTATCAGCCGATCGTACGGCGCCTCGACGAACGCGTTGTAGTAGGTCGTGCGCTCCTCGGAGTTGAAATGCACATACTCGATTCGCCCGACCTGCAGACCGTGGAACAGAATCGGGTCGCCCGCCTCGAGCGCTTTGTTGCCGGAGCTGTCCAGCGTTACGAAAAGGCCCGGCGTGCCGATCGGCGTCACCGGCGGTGCCTCGAGTCCTTCGAACTCGCGCGCCGATTCCTCCGACGTGCCCGGCGCCATCTCGATGTATGACCCGGACAGCAACGTGCTCAGACCCGAGACCCCGCCCGGCCCGACGCGCGGGCGAACGACCCAGAAGCTGGTGTCTTCGCGCAGCAGACCCGCGTTCTCCTGATGAATGCGGACATCGAGAATGACGTTGTTGTCGTCGTCGGACAGGCGCACGCGCAGCACTTCGCCGATTTCGACGTTCCTGCGCCGGACCTTCGTCCGACCGGGCTCGATACCGATAGCGCTCTCGAAGGTAATTTCGATGAGCGGGCCCTGACTCGTGTAGTGCGAGTAGACCATCCACAAGCCGATGAGCACTGCGATGATCGGAACGAACCAGATCGTGGAGACTCTTGGCCCGTCGTCGACACGCGCCTCGACGCGCTCCGGCTCGCCGGCCTCCGGGGTGTCGGGTTCTTCGCTCATCCGGTCTCAACCTTGTTGGGTGCCAGCCATATTAGCCGTGGATCGAACGCGATTGCAGCCAGCATCGTCGTCGCCACCATCGCGGCGAATGCCAGCGCTGCAGCGCCCGGCAATATCGTCATGATCGCACCCAACTGAATCAGCGCCACGAGGATACCGACGACGAACACGTCGACCATCGACCAGCGGCCGACGAACTCGGTGATCCGGTAGAGCAGTGTCTTCTGCGGCAGCACGAGGGTGCTGCGGCGCTGCACCGAGATACACAGCCAGGCGAGGATCAGAATCTTGCCGATGGGCACGAACACGCTAGCGACGAAGATGACGATAGCGATCGGATACGAGCCGTGTTGCCACAACGTAATGACCCCGCCGAAGATCGTGTTCTCCGTTGTCCGGCCGAGGAATGTCGTGTGCATGATCGGCAGAAAATTGGCGGGGATGTATAACACCACCGAGGTGATCAGCCACGCCCAGGTCTCCTGGATGCTGCGGCTGAAATCGCCGTGAAGCCGGGCGCCGCAGCCTTCGCATTTGTGCGAGTCGAGCGGCACCACCGCCGTGCACACCGAGCAGCCCTGCAGGCCCTGGGCTCTCGCGGACGCATTCGCGGCTTCAGCCACGGTAGAGCTCGCCGACTTGCCGCCAAAGCTCGCGCTTGTCGATGTGGATCACGACGATGACCATGCAGACCGTGAACAGGGTGTACGACCAGAACGACAGCCCCAGCGCGACATCGGCCAGCGATACGATCTTGATGAAGCTGACAAGGATCCCGATCAGGAAAATCTCCGCCATGCTCCACGGGACCATCTCCAGCGTCCAGCGCAGTACGCGGCGGATGCCGGGGAGCCGAGTCCGCGTTGCGATCGCCGTCGACACGTAGATGAGACCGGCCAGCAGGATGGCCGGAACGGCGATGATCGATGCGAATACGACGAAGGCGAGTTCTGGATTGTCCTCGGTGATGAGAATCGCGACGCTCTGGATCAGGGTGACGTTTTGCTCCTGTCCGCGAGCTGCAAAGCCGAGAAACGGAAAGGCGTTTGCGAGGATCAGCAGCACTACCGCCGTGATCGACAACGAGAAAACGATGGTCAGGGAATGGGGCCGATTTGCGGCCAGCATGAATCCGCAACGCGGACAGAAGGCTTTGCGCCCGGGAGCCAGCTCGGGCACATCGTTTAAGAGATCGCACTCGTGGCAGACAATTTGCGATGCAGCCGCCTCGCGCGCCTTGTTGGTCGCTGCTTTCATTCGTGCTTCTGTTCGGGCCGTCCCGATCATAATGCATCGTCTGCAGTGCGACCACGGCCGCGAGGCTACGGCGGACGCCGCGCGGGTGCGGGGCTCAGCGGTCCGAGGTCTCCTGCGGCCGCCGCAGAGACGGCGGATAGATCTTCTCGTTGATGTGTTTGAAGTAGTCGTTCAGTGCCGGGAACGCGGCGCGCAGATTGCGGAAATCGTCCGCCTTCAGAATCAGCACCCGCGCATTTTCCGTCGCCACCAGCGTCCCGTGCGTCTGACCGCCGGTTGTGGCGGCCACTTCGCCCCAGTGGTCGCCGGGGCCGAGTATTCGAACGAAGTCCTCCTGTTCCTCGCCCTGCGGAACGCGGGATTCCAGATAGCCGTCCAGCACGGTATAGAAGCCGTCCACGAACTGGCCGGGCGACGAAATCACGTCCCCCTTCGAGTAGCGGCGCACGATGGTGCTCGAAGCGCCCTGATTGGCGATCTGCACGATGCTCCTCGGCATGACAAAGTCGTACGCCCAGTTGAGCGCCACGCGCAGGCGCGTCGAGAATCCGGGCAGCATGCCGATGTACAGGAAGCGCCACGTCATCCACGCAAGTAGCCCCGAGAAGCTGAACCCCAGGACCTGCGCGACCCCTTTGTAGCTTCCGATCGACGCCAGCGCGCCGGCTGGCTTGTAGGCAAACGGCTTCGGCTCCTCGCCTTTGAGTTCGGCGGCGAGATTGCGTGCCAGGCATTTCGCCTCCCTGACCGCGAACTGGGCCGTCGGCGGAGCGAACGACGTGTCTTCGTCGTCCATCGGGATCAGCGCCGTATCGCCGAGAGCCCAGATGCTGTCCTCGCCCTTGACGCGCAGCGTCCTGTCGACGGGAAGCTTGCCGCGCTCCAGCGGCAGACCGAGCGACGTGCAGAACCGCGTCGGGCCGTTGCCGACGGTCGAAACGAACAGGCAGCTTTCGATACGGGTCCCATCGGACAGGTACACGGCATTGGCCGTGGCTGATGCAACCCGCATGTCGAGCACGATCTCGACACCGCGTTTGGTCAGAATGCGCTCGGCGTAGCGACCGAGTTTCTCCGGTAGTTCCGGCAGAAGCCTGCTGCCGGCCTGCACGATGACGGTTCGGATATCCGACTGTTCGACGTTGGGGTAAAAGCGAAGTGTCCGCCGGATCATCTCGCTGATCTCGCCGACGGTTTCGACGCCGGAAAAACCGCCGCCGCCGACGACGAAGGTCAGAAGCCGCTGTTTGATGACCGGATCCCTCGTCACGTCAGCGTGTTCCAGCCGCCGGATGATCTTGTTGCGGAGTTCGTGGGCGTCGGCCAGGTTTCTGAGCGTCAGCGCATGCTCCCGGAAACCCGGCGCGAGATCGAGGTTCGTTTCCTGACCGGCCGCTATGACCAGATGGTCGTAGTCGCTCTTCTGCGGCTGGCGGAAGCTGCCCTGCAATAGGTGCACGCACTTTGCATCGCGATCGATGCCGGTCACCGTGCCCATCCGCACCTTGACCCCCGGAAGCAGCTGGCGCAGCGGCGTCACCGCATCCGGCGCGCTGATATTGCCGGACGCAACCTCGGGCAATAGCGGCTGGAACACGAAGTAGTTGGTCGCGTTGATCAGCTCAATTTCGGTACCGGAGGGCGCGTATCGCCTGAGGTAGCGCGCCGCGAAGGCGCCCCCGAAGCCACCGCCCACAATGACGATTCGCTGTGCATGCATCGGCGCAACCCTGGTTTCCAACGGCCCCAGTGTATCCGGGTCGAGCCGCTAGAACTCGATCAGGAAAAGGTTTGCATCCGCGCGACGCAGGAGCTCCTCGACGTCCAGGTCCGACGCAGCGTATTCCGCGAGTGCGTCTTTTTCTTCAGACCGGTGAAAGAGGAGAAGGTGGTCGCCGACGATCTTGAAATTGGTCGGGTCCAGCGGCAGGACCATGCCGTAGGCGAGGCTGTAGGGGCACACCGAATATCTCGGCCGATAACGCTCCGGATTCTCGTTGAACAGCGCCACCTGTTGCGCCGAAGTCAGGAAATACAGCTTGCCATCGTGTTCGACGGCAAAGTCGGGACTGCCACGCTCTGCCTTGTTCTCGGTGAAATAGGAAACCGGGCTGTAGCCGCCGATCGCCAGCTCGGCCGTAGCGGCGGCGCGATCCTGGGCCATGACGTCGGCAGCGGAGAGAAGCGCGAGAGTGACCAATAGTTCTGCAATGCTCCTGTACGAAAACTTCATCGTGCCCCTCCTCAGCGGCTTCGGCGATAGCGGATAGGATTCCGCGAATGTGATCGAACACCGATTGCTTCACTCCGATGTTCGCCGACTACGACCGCTGTGCCGCCGCATTTATTACTCGCTGCGCGACTAGCGCTTGTGAAATATTCACGAACGGCATGGGGTCTATTCAGCATGGCAGTAAGCACCCATTCCATTGCCAGCCGGCTGCGCAGCCTGTCGAGCATCCTGGTACTTTTCGCACTTTGCGCCTGTGGTCAGTCTTCCTCGCTGGCGGACGGCGTGCCGGACGACAGCACACCGGCGAACGAGTCTGCGCTGCTCAGGCTAACGAACCCTGACATGGGATTTCAGTTGGGCGCGCTCGAGCGAATCGATCGCGAGTGGCGGGACAGCTACGTGCCCGCCATGCTCGAGTACATCTCGCTCTCGCCAAGTCCGACCCTGCAGCGACGCGGCCTCGACATTCTCAAGCGAAGAACGGGACAGGACTTCGGTTTCGACCTGAACGCCTGGTTCGCCTGGGTGTGGCGGCAGGGATTCGAGCTTCCGCCCGACTACCCCGAATTCAAGTCGCGGCTTTACGAGCGCATCGACGTGCGCTTTGGCGACTACTTCTCATCTCGGCGGGATGCCACGATCCGGCTCGACGAGGTGCGCTGGGGCGGCGTCCTGCAAGACGGCATTCCCCCATTGCGAGGCCCGCAGATGATTGCCGCCAGCGATGCGGATTACCTCGACGACGACAACGTCGTGTTCGGGATAGAGGTCAACGGCGACGTTAGAGCGTACCCGAAACGCATTCTGGCCTGGCACGAGATGTTTGTGGACACCGTCGGCTCCGTGCCCGTGGTCGGTGTCTACTGCACCCTGTGCGGCTCGATGATCCTGTACGAATCGTCGGTCGACGGCGTTCAACACGACATGGGTACGAGCGGCTTCCTGTTTCGATCCAATAAGCTGATGTTCGATCAGGCCACCTACTCGCTGTGGAACACGATGTGGGGCACGCCCGCCATCGGTCCGCTGGTCGGTCAGGACATCCGCCTTCCGCGGCGAAGTGTCGTGACGACGACTTGGGGCGAATGGCGGCGCCGGCACCCGCAAACGACCGTGTTGTCGCTGAATACCGGCTATCGACGGGACTACGGCGAGGGCGTGGCCTATCAGGCGTACTTCGCGGACGATGAGCTGATGTTCAACAGTTCTCAGGTAGACAACCGCCTGCCGAACAAGGCTGAGGTTCTTGGCCTTGTCTTCAGCGACAGTGGACAACCGCCGCTTGCGATATCGGCGAGCTACGCCAACGAGAACCCGATCATTCATGAACGCATCGGCGATCGTGCGTTCGTCGTCATTACCGACAGATCCGGCGCGATGCGGGTTTACGAGTCCGGCGGCCTGCAGTTTGTGGACTGGGACAGAGACGCGATGCTGCGCGATGCGAACCGGCAGCAATGGACCGTGCATGAAGACCGGCTGCAGAGTGCGGACGGCGCGGTCCTGCAGCGACTGCCGTCCCACAATGCATTCTGGTTCGGCTGGTACGGCGCCTACACGAATACGCGCCTCCTGCACTAGTTGCGGCAAGCGTCGTCCCTGGCCGGGCAACGCGTTTCTGACGGAGCGGCACTTGATACGGCCAGAGCAGTTCACCCGTTGGACGCGGCCGGGTCCATGGCCATCACGATAAACGGAGGCTTTCTATGAAGACGATTCGTTCTCTTACCGTTCTCGCGGCGTTGCTGGCATTTGTCCCCGCCAGCGCCGACCTCAAGACGGCGTCGATGGAAATCTCCAGCGGCAGCGGCCACGTCACGCTGGTCGAGCTGTTTACATCCGAAGGCTGCAGCAGCTGCCCACCCGCCGAGCGCTGGATGAACGGCCTCGTCGACGACTCGGCGCTGTGGACGCACTTCGTACCGGTCGCGTTTCATGTCGACTACTGGGATTACATCGGCTGGGAGGATCGCTTCGCGCGTCCGGAATTCGGCGCTCGTCAGATGCGCTATGCGGAGGAAGGCGGCGTTCGAACCGTATACACGCCGGGCATGTTCGCCGACGGCCATGCCTGGTCGGGCTGGCGGCGCGGCGCCCGCATACCCTCGGAGGCAGCCGCGAACGGCGAGTTGACGCTACGTATCGAAGGCGACGACGTGGCCGCGCGTTTCAGTTCGGCATCCGGGGAGCGGAAGAATCTGACGCTGCACCTCGCGATACTCGGCATGGGCCTGCAAACGGAAGTGCGTCGAGGTGAGAACCGCGGCCGAACGCTGCGGCATGACTTTGTCGCACTCTGGACGACCGCGGTACCGCTCGAGGCGGCTGGAAGCGGCTACCGTGCAATTGCGGACCTGCCGGCCTTCGCCGATGGACCGGATAGGCGCGCCATCGTCGCGTGGGTATCGGCCGACGGACTGCAGGCGCCGATCCAGGCGGTCGGCGGATTTCTGCCCGAGGGTTGATCGGCAGGTTTCAATCGCAGCTGCGAAGGGGCGCCGCTTACGCGGCCTCAGCCCGGATCGAGGTCGATAACGGTGCGGATGGAGTCTCCGGCGTATCGGTCAAGCTCCTCGAACACTGCATTCACAGCGTCGGCATTCAAGCCAATGGTGCGCGACACCGCTGGTGCGACGTCCAGCCGGCCGGTCCGCACCAACTCGATCAGCTCCTCGATCTCGCCCGGCAGGTGGTCGGAGACGCCGACTATCTCGCGCTCCTTGCCGATCAGCTCGCGGTACATGTCGACGGCAGTCGACTGCTTCGTCAGGCCAACCATCGCCGCGCGCCCCTGAACGCTCAGCGCGCGGACAGCCTGCTGCGCGGTGACGGTGGAACCGACCAGCTCGAGGGCGACGTCCACTCCCCTGCCCTCGGTTTGTTCGAGAATATGGTCCACCGCGTCGACCCGAGACGCATCGATGCCGACTGCGCCGAGCGATTTCGCCGCTTCGACTTTCGCCGGATTCAAGTCGACGGCAAACACCGCTGACGCCCCAAGGGCCCGCGCGATGCCGATGGCCGCCGTGCCAAGGCCGCCGGCGCCGAACACGGCGACCGATTCCCCTTCGACAAAGCGGGCTTTGCGCAGTGCATGTAGCGACGTCGCATAGGAGCACATCATGATGGCGCCGTGCGTGAACGGAATGGCTTCCGGCAGCAGGATGGCGTTTTCGTCGGGAACGACAATGAACTCGGCATAGCCGCCATCGACGTCCTTGCCGATCATCCGCGCTGTCGCGCAGAACTGGCCGATTCCCTCGCGGCAGTATTCACAGGCACCGCAGGTCGCGAGGTAGTGCAGGCAGACTCGTTGTCCGACGCGGTCGCTGGATACGCCGTCGCCGGCCGCTTCGATAACGCCGGCAACTTCGTGTCCAGGCGTCAGCGGCAGCTCGCCCGTGCTCCCCACGCCTGCCCGGTAGTGCGCGTCGGAGTGGCAGATTCCAGCGGCCTTTACAGCGACCAGCACCTCACCGGCACGGGGTACCGGCGTTTCGATCTCCTGCAACTCGAGCGCCGATCCGATGGCGCAGATCCGAACAGCTTTCACGCGGCCCCCATATTGAATCCGGGTCAATCGCTGCTTCCGTCCTGCGACGGGTCCCGCAAGGAACTCCCCGTCTCATTGCGGGCAGGACGGCATGCAGCCGCGGCACTACGTTACTACGCTTCTCGAATCACGGCAGGGATTTCGCGCGCCTGGACCGCTAGCGCGGCTTCTCCGTGCAGATGGACTGGTCGCGATACTGTTCGCAGAACGCGTCGAATACGTCGCGCACGTCGAGTTCCTTCGTCTCTTCCAGTGCCGGCGATTCGACGATCAGCGTGTCGACCCGCGAGGGAAGCTGCATCGTCCCGATCAGCGTCCGAGTCTCCGTCTCCACAATACCGACTTCCTCCTGCACGTTGACCCGCTGGTCCGCTACGGACATGGTCGCAATGCGATCGCCGTTGCTCAGCGCCGTGATCGAGATCGATTCACTCTCTGCCTGGGTGGTCGCGGTTACCGAGGCGATCTGCGTCTCCACCGAGCGGATGGTGCTGCCTTCGACATGCAGCGTCACGATCAGGCCCGGCGACGTTTGCGCAAGCACCGCCGCATTGTCCTCACGAGCGTCAACGGGACGCGGCGCCGAAGTTTCCTCGGTCTTGATGCCGGGGCCGTCAGTCGCCGTGGCGCACCCCATGAGCATCGCCGTAATGGCAAGCACTGAAATCTGTTTTGCATTCAACATGGCTCTCACCCCTCAGAAGCAGCTGCCGGAGCCGCAGTCGGTATAGCGTTCGATGACACACTCGGCACTGTTGTTGCGGAAGTTCGCGCTGTCGCTCCGGTCCTTCATCGTCTCCAGCCCGCCGCCTTCGTTCCGCCAGCGTCCCGTGCTTCCGATCTCGACGCAGTCGTCCGCGTCCGCGCCGGCGCCGGGCGCCGCGGTCCGGCACTCGGTTTCGTTGAGAAACACATTCTTGCATGGGCCCGGCGACCAGTTGCCGCCGCCATCGTATTCGTCGCCTTGAGCGAACAGGAAATGCCCGGCTTCGTGAACGAAGATGTAATCGGCGTCGCCAGCATCGGCCCAGACGCTCCCGGATCCGCCGTGCGTGATCGCGGCGCAGTCCCTGAAGAAGTCCTCATGAACGATTGCCTCACCGTCCATCTCGGCCGCAATCGGCGTTACCGATGCATTGAACGTGCGGGTGCAACCCTGGGCGTCCGCACCGAAGGGCGCCGCCCAAAGATTGACGTTGTTCCTGAACAGCGTATAGGTCTGCGCGAACGGCTGGCCGCTGTTGAAGAAGCTGCCGAGGATGATCGTTTGAATATCGTCGGTGAAATCCGTGAAACGCCCGGAATAGTCCGCGTCGGGGAAAAAGCCGACGTCGATCTTGCGGGCGAACGGCTCGCCGCGTTGCCACCACACCGGCCGCGCAATGAACGCGGTGGGCGGAAAGCCGCCGGCGTAGGTTATTTCCGTCGTGCTGCGCGAACTTCCCGAGCCAGGTGTTGCCGTTGCCTGGTAGGTGACCATCGACTGATTGCCGAGACTTTGCGTATAGGCGCAGGTCGCGCTACTCGGATTGCCGGAGAAATTGCACGTGTGCATAATCGTGGATGCGTTGCGGCGGCACGGGATGATGCGAGGCGGACCGCCCAGTTCGGTACAGTCGGTCATCTCGCCCGTGGTTACCTCGATGTCGATACGCCGGATGCCGTTGCGCGAGTTGCTGGCGTTGGCGGTTATCGTACTGCTGTGCGTAGCTGCCCGGTACAGCGGATCGTGTATCGCCGAAACGCTGGTCGAGCAACCGGCCGTCAGACCGGCGACCGCAAAAAGCGTTACGACAAGCAGTCGTTGCATCGTGCCGGCAGAGCCACCGATCGATGGCAAGGCTTTCAGAATCTTCATGCTTACCCCCTGACAGGATGGGCTGGTGGTCGATTCCGCGACGGATCAGCTCGCTCCGTCGCGTTCGGGACGACGGCGTCGGTGGGTATTTGATAGAGCGCATTCTTTCGCCTGAACGCCTCATGGCATATCCGTTCCTGCACGATGCTGCGGTACCATTGCGCCTTTCCTCCATTGCTGCACACCGTATGACCAACGCTTCGGTAAGGATTGGAACTGCGCTGGTGATCGGCACGACGATCGTGGTCGCCGTGCTGGCCGTGCTGCTGATGTACCTCGAAGCCGAACGGCTGTGGTCGTTGATCGTCGCTATGCTGTTTCTGCCGGTGTCGATGGCGATCCTGTTCGTGTCGACGAGGCGGATGCGGAATCACGAACGCGCGGTCAAACTCGGCAGCCATCTGCGCGCCGGGCTGGTAGGCGCGGGCGTCCTGCTGGCAACCTCACTCGCCTTCAGGCTCACCGACTTTCTCGGCTGGACAGGGGGCGACGGCCAGCTTACCGGACGATCCATCATCGTCTTCATGCCCGCCATTGCCGCGGTTCTCATCGAGGTCTTGAGCGCAAGACTCGAATACGAGGCCGGGAAGGACCCCGACAGCGAGGAAAATTAGTCGGCCGCCCGTCAGACCTCGCCGGCGCATTCGCGTAGAATACGCCGAGGCCCAATAAGGAATAAGAAGAATGGCTGCATCACGCGGGGAATTCAGCAGCAAGCTTGGATTCATCATGGCGGCCGCAGGCTCTGCGGTCGGACTCGGCAACATCTGGGGATTCCCGAAAGAAGTCGCAAGCAATGGCGGCGCGGCATTCCTGATGATCTACCTTGCCATGGCATTCCTGATCGCCTATCCGGCGCTCATGGCCGAACTCATCATCGGCCGGCATGCGAAAGCCAATCCGGTCGAGGCACTCAAGAAAATCGGTAACAGCGACACCAGCCGTGCGGTCGGCGTGGTGACCGGTTTCGGCGGCATCGCGACGGCATGCCTGATTCTCAGCTTCTATTCGATCATCGCCGGATGGATGGCATCGAACATGCTGGCGTCGCTTTCGAGCATGGCGGGGATGAACGACCTCGCGGCCTGGTTCTCGGCGGACAGCATCAATCGCAGCCTGATATTCACTGCCATCTTCATGGGATTGACAATCGCGATCATCACCGGCGGTGTCAAAGACGGCATCGAGAAGTGGTGTACCCGGCTGATGCCCTCGCTGCTGGTCATTCTCGCGCTGCTGATCGTCTACGTCATGACGCTCGACGGCGCGATCGACGGTGTAAAGGCCTACCTGCTACCTGACTTCAGCCGCGTGACGAGTCCCGACCTCTACATCAGCGCGATGGGTCAGGCGTTCTTCTCGCTGTCGCTGGGCGTCGGCACGATGCTCATCTACGGCTCGTATATTCCCGACAAGGGCAATCTGGTCTCGCTCGGCCGCTCGGTCACACTGGTCGATATCAGCATCGCCTTCATTGCGGGGCTGCTCATCATCCCGGCCATGTACGTCGCGCTGAACAACGGTGTGCAGATCTACGACGCCGAAGGCGCTCTGCTCGCCGAAGACAGCCTGATCTTTGTCGTCCTGCCGGAACTCTTCGCCTCGATGGGAGGCGCAGGCACGTTTGCCTCACTGGCGTTCTTCGTGCTGATGTCGCTGGCGGCGCTGACTTCGACGATCTCGATCCTCGAAGTGCCGGTCGCCTACACGACCGAGAATCACTCGGTCGGGCGCAAGCCGGCCACGATCATCATCGGCGTCGCGATCTTCCTGATCAGCGTCGTTCTGATCTACAACTTCGAAACTCTGTTCGGCCTGACCGTCAGCGTCGCGACGCAGTACGGCGAACCGCTGGTCGGTCTGCTGATGTGCATCTTCGCGGGCTGGATATTCCACAGGAACGAACTGCTGAAGGAAATCCAGAAGGGTTACGAAGGCGCCGAGCACGGCTTGTTCTGGAAGATCTGGCCGAACTACGTGCGCTTCGTTTGCCCGGCGGCGATCCTGATCATTTTCGCGCGGAAGTTCTTCGCCTAGCGCCTACCTCAACATCCTGTTGAGCAGGGTTCGTACCTCGTTGTGCGATACACAGGCGGTCGGCCCATCGACGTTGCCGACGCTGGCGGTGCCGCTCGGACATTCGCGCTGACGTTCGCGGTTCGCCACGGCCCGTTCGCGACGTTCGATTTCGTCCCAGATGCTTTCGCAGCCTATAGCGTCTGTCTCGAGACAGCGCGCGTGTTGCGTATACAACTCGCCCAACTCGGACGTCGGCGTCACGCTACAGCCACTGCACACAAGCGCCACAATCAATAGTGTCCCTCTCATCCTGCACCTCGTTCTTTGCCCAATCGAAGTGAACTCACAGACGGACGCACGCACGGCGTCCGTTGCAGGCCCGGCTACAGGGAGGACGAAAAGCCCCAAAGTGGCAGCGCCTGCACCGGACGCTCAAGCAAGTCCTGTGCCAGCGGGAAACAGCCACTTTCCGCCGCTCTCTATGGATTAGATGCACCAGAGGCGTGCAGCGGTTGCCTGAGGTGCCCCATTTCATGGCCGCGGAATCGTTATTGAACTTCCGACATAGCCAACGGGTATTTGGCACCCACGGATCGGACGTGCCGGCTCGTAACGCCGCCGAAACGAAACGGGCTGCCCAGCGATTCCGTTTGCCGGGCGGTGTTTCGTTTGAGGCTACTGCTGCCGCTCGCCGGGCGCGTAGCGCTCGACGGCCCGCGCCTCGACGTCTTCGCGGTAGTACGCGATTTCCTTCCACTCGTGGCTGGTGTAGAGCTCGACCTGGTCGGTGAAATGCGGCGAGTCGGGGTCGTTGCTCTGCCCGCCGACCAGAACCGTTTTCGCACGCACGCGGTCGCCAAACTCCACGACCGCCGCGAAGCTGTTGCCGTTGACGCCATAGAGCCTGCTCGTTCCTTCGTGACGCCGCGACCCGAAGTCGGCAAGCGCGCCCCAGTCGCTGTTTGCAAGGTCCACGCCGACGCTTGGCTCTGCGTCGTCGAAGTGAAGGTCGATGTCGCCGGAGAGCCGCTGGAAACGATTGACCTCGGACCACTGAATGAACGGGCTCCCGAAATCGCCTTCGAGCATGGCCAGCGTGTCCGCCAGTATCGACACCTGCTCATCGGGCGGCGATTCCGTGCCGTAGTAGTTCACTCTTTCCATGAAGCTCAGGCCCTCGGGGGCCGAGTCCTGTTCGAGGAA
This sequence comes from Woeseiaceae bacterium, assembly GCA_965232445.1. Taxonomy (GTDB): domain Bacteria; phylum Pseudomonadota; class Gammaproteobacteria; order Steroidobacterales; family Woeseiaceae; genus UBA1847. Next base: position 719,911 of record OZ246973.1, read on the forward strand.
CATGCGTGCATAGAAATGCGCGAGCGTCATGGCGACCGAGTCGCCGCGTACCCTGAGGTCCCACGCGTCGAGTAGCTCGATCGCCCGCGCGAGCTGCGGGTCGAGCGTGTCGAACTCTCGCGCGGACGCGACAAGACCCGGAATCAATTGCTCGAAGCCCGGCAGGTAGGGATCGTGGGCGATCTCCATCAGCCCGTCCAGCGTCAAATCGTCGATGCCGGTCAGTACGCGGACGGCGTGGATGCCGCGAAAGTTCTCGTCGTCCGGCGCCATGTAGACGGGATAGTCCTCCGGCTTCGGGCTGTGCTCGGCCGCGGACGTGAACGGCGTCGAATTGGCGTTCTGTATCCAGCCGTTTGGCGGATTCACGACGGTCACTGTCTCGTCGACCGTGTGCAGGCCCTGCCAGTCGGTCGCCGGATTGCTGCCGTCCACCGGCTGCGAATAGTCGAATTGCGGGTCGCGCCTCGGCACGAAGTTGCCGTGGAAGTAGGCGATGTTGCCGGAGCTATCCGCAAACACGGTGTTATTTGAGGAGTTCGACCGGAGATTCATCATCTCGCGGAACTCGTCGTAGTTGGACTGCTTGGTGCGGGTGTACGACTGGGTCAGCGCTGTGACCGGCTCCCAATTGATCCGGGTCGCCACCCAGTTGCCGTCGATTGCGTGCGTGATCGGTCCGTGATGGGTGCGATACAGCGTGAACGTAAGGTCGCCGCTTTCGTTCTCGTCACTATAGCTCAGGGTGACATCGAAGGACTCAACCGGGCGGAGCTCGTCGCCGTAGCGATACATCAGTTGCTCGTCGACCTCGCTGACGTCCTCGACAAACTCATCGATGAAGTCGACATAGGTCGAGGTATGCATCCAGCCGGTGTCCTCGTTGAAGCCCTGATAGACGAAGAACTGCCCCCACGTGACGGCGCCGTAGGCGTTCAGTCCTTCCTCGCTGACGACGTGCACTTCGCCGCGGAAATAAAACGACGTGTGCGGATTGATCAGGAGCATGGCGTTGCCGGATTCCGTCAGCTCGCCGGAGATCGCGAAGCCGTTGGACGCGTTGCCCACCTCCGGATACGCCGAAATCGGCTCGACCACCAGCGCGGTCATTTGCTGCCCGTAGAAATCCGCGATCCCGTCCAGCGGAATCTGCTCGATGTCACCGCCGATCGATCCTTCGAAGAAGAACATCGGCATCCAGGGTTCGAACCGGGTCAGCAAAGCAGGCTCGACGTCAGGATGCGTCGCAAGGTAATAGTTCAATCCGTCGGCGAAAGCGCCGCAGAGCTCCTTCAGCCAGTCGGGCGCGGCCTCGTATTCTGCTTTCGCCTCGTCGACGGTCATGTACAGATTTGCACGCACGTCCGAGAATATCGCGTTCCTGCCCTCGACTTCTGCGAGACGGCCGGTCGCCCAGATGTAGTTGCGTTCGATGCGCGGAAAGTCGTCTTCCGCCTGCGCGTACAGCATGCCGAACACAGCCTCGGCATCCGTCTCGGCATAGATGTGCGGCACGCCGTAGTCGTCCCGGATGATCTCGACGCGCTCGGCGATTGCCGCCAGCCGTCGGGTCTCGGCATCGCCTTCGTCGGACGAACAGGCCGAGATGAATACCACCGCCGCCACCACGGCAACCCAGCGCGAAATCACAATCATCAATCCTCCGCTACGGCGAATCCCGTCCGCCGGCTCGACCTGTCCACTACCCTGGACCGAGAGTCTCGCACAAACGCACGTCGTTCCGCCCCCCGGGGGACAGCGGATTCAAGCGAGGGCGAGGCGGGTTAGCGCCGAGTCGCTCTTGCGCGCCTTGTCCAGCAGGTCCACGTAGGCCCCGGAACTGTGGTCCTTGACGCCCTCCGCCGCCTTTTTGATCTCGTCTCTCGATACCGCCACGGTATCCAGCAGCCGGTACCACAGGCCCGGATCGCGATGCAGGCGGCCGAACTCGTCGAGATACAGCACGGTACCGGAGTGCCGGAAACCCATTGCGCGAATCGGAACCCGCGGCACGACGTCGCGGTTGTTGATGATCCGGACGTGCGTGTCGCCGAGGCGGTCGTCCAGTTCGTTCGCGAAGTCCTCATCGCCAACGCGAGGCTGGCCGATTGTGTAGACGCCGGCGACCCGGCCTCGCAACCCATCGAGAGCGTCCTGTCGCTGCTTGGTCAGAACGGCGATCTCCGTCTCATCGTCCGCGACTTCCAGTTTCTGCTCGGCCTCCGCGATCGTCTGCTTCGCCTGCAGGTTCTCGTCCTTCACGAACTGGTCGTAGCAAGAGGCACCGAGCACGGCGAGTGCGCCGCCGAGGCTATGGCCCGCGAACCAGACTGTCTGCTTATTGGTGGCGTGCGTCTCGACGATCCGCTGGATCTCGGGCCAGACCGCTTCGATTGCCGCCTTGAAGCCGCGGTGTATTTCGCCGCTTCCGTACTCTTGTGCGCCTTCCGGCTTGAATTTCAGGTCCGTGATCACGTCGGCGGGTTTCGTCGGCTCGGTTCCACGGAAGCTGACGATGACCGCATTGTCGTCGACGGCGACAAATCCCTGGGTGTCCACCTGCGGAACCTCGTGCCCGCGCCACAGCGACTTGTCGGTGGCTTCGAAGATATGCGCCATCATCCCCCAGGAGGCCACCGTTGCCTTCACCTTGTCCATGTCTGTCTCGTAGGCGAGATCCGCGGCTTTCGCGAGCCAGTAAGCATTGCCGAGATTGACGGTTGCGGCGCTCGGTGCGAAGCCAGCCATTGGCCCGGTGTACGCGGGCGTGTCCGAGCCGCCTTGAGAAGCACCACTTCCATCGCCGGCGTCGTCGCCTTCCTCGGCCTTGCCGTCGCCCTGCTGCAGATCCTTCGCTTTGCCCGCCTGTACGGAACCGCGGATATTCACGAGCCGCTGCAGCAGGTTGAACCAGAACGGAGCGCCCAGCGAAATGGCGAATGCCGTGAGCAACAAGCCGATCAATTTCGCAGGCGCCAGCCAGGCAACATTGCCCCAATCGCTCCCTGCAAAGGCCTTGATCAGTGGGTCCTCCCCGGACCAACCGACCAGCGGCGCGATAGCACCAACGTCTTCGCGGATTTCCTCATAGACGGTCTGCGAGTTTTCCTCGGCCTCCGATTCACCCGGGGTGCCCTCTTCGCCGGACGACGCCTCGTCGGCGTCGGTCGCTTGCGGCTCGGCATCCGGCGCTCGCGCTTGCAGCTGCTCGGTCGCAATTTCGACCGCGGCTTCGCGCAGCGTGGAATCGTCCGACAGCCGCTGAAAAATCATGATGGTGTCGGCGTTGACGCTCGCCGCGACGAGGAAACCGAGCAGGATCAGCCGCCGATTGAGCCTGCGCTTGAACCAGCCCTTCGACCGGTCACCGGTTCGATCGAACCAGAGCTCGATCTTGTTCTTGAAGACGTCCAGGTCGCCCGACGCTTCATCGAGCAGCGCAACGAGTTTGCGGCCGACTTTCGCCTTGTCGGCGGACGCTTTCGATCCATCGTCACCGGTGCCGGAAACCTCGACGAGCTTGTCTCTGAGAACGGACGGCAGCCCGCCGGATCGCCTCCACTCGCCCTCGGTGATGAGATCCAGGACTCCACGTGCGAAGACGTCAGTCGGGATATAGGAAGGATCGCCTTGCTGCCTCTTCTTCTCTTCCTTCGCCTCTCTCGCTTCTTTCTCTTCGGCCGATTCGCCGGCCGGAGGCGGTTTCAGTTTCGGCACCGCGCGCAGCGCTTCGACTTCCGGGCTTTCGTACAGCTGCTTCGTCAGGTCTTCGCCGACGAGATTGGTGATCGACTGCCGCAACACCTGTCGACGAATTGATTTGCCGATAAACGTCTCGGTCAGCGACGTGCAGACAAGACTCAGGATCAGGTACACGGTCACGATGCCGATCGCGACTTCGAGAATAGCTAGCACGTCCATTGGACTACCCCCTTTGTTCTTTGTGCTGGGGCGGTGCCGCGCGATGCGGCGGGGTGCGTTTCGGTGAACGGAAACGGCGCCGAAACAGCCTTCTGATCGATCGCGCCGGTCTCGCGCGTTTCGGTTTGTTTGGGCTTTGTTGTAGTATTTGGGCGAATAATAACAGAATCCGACGACCAGACCTTTCCGGCCGAAGCGGCGCTGGCCGTTCACTAAACGCACCCGCAATTCCGCGCCCTTCGTCGAACCGTGACATCGTTCCGCGGACCCGGCTCACCGGGAAACTCGAACAGGGTGTTTCGGATAATCAACAACAAGAACAGTGGAGAGCCTCATGGCCGACCTGAAAGAGATCCTGCGCATTGACGACAGAGCGCTCGAGTTTCTGCGCGACATCGACATCATCAAGGCACTGGAAACGCTGGTGGACACCTTCCAGAAACAACGCCAGCAACTGGAAGAGTTCGAGGTGTCGGACGTCTTCGACCTGATCGAGTCGATCGAGGACGACGATGAACTCTTCGCCGCTCTGGAAGACCTCGGCGTCGATGCGCAGCAGGTCAGGGACGAGGTGGCCAGGATATCGGACGCGTTGGGAGGCATCTCCGAGGATCAGCGTCAGCTCCTCGAACCGTTATCCGAATTCGACGGCACCGATCCCGGCCTCATCGATTGGGACATTCTCGATGTGGGCGCCGATGCCGCGAACACGGCGGCCGTCGAGTTTTCGTTCGACGTGGGCGCGGACACGTCACTGGAGTTCGAGGCCGCCGCCACCTGGCCGACCGATGCGATAGCGGATTCGATGCTCAGAATCGGCCTGGACGGCAATCTCAAGGCGAACGCAAACTTGTCGGTCCCGCTGAAGCTCGGCGCGCTCGGCGTTAGTACCGCCAACACAGCGACGGCGAAGCTCGGCTATTTCTTCGATCCGACAAAAAACGACGAGATTTACGCGGCGGCCGTTTGGCGGCGCCTCGACGATTTGTGCAATCCGTTTTCGCTGGATTCCGTTTGGCGGAACGCGGGCTCTTCGGACCTGCGCGGCGTGCTGGCCACCAGCAAGGGTTCGGCCTCTCTGCAGCTTGAAATCGGCATCGCCGAGAGCTTCACCATTGCGGAGGAGCTTGCCAAAGCGGAGGCGGGACTGACGGTAAGCGCCAACGTGCGGCGTGCGGCTGATTCCGAGCTCACGATCGTCGCTGTCCCGGACAGTAGCGGCACGCCGGAGCGCCTCGACGTAACGCTCTCGCGCGAGAGCCTTCGCGAGAGCGGCCGGAAGCTCGAGTTGAAGGTCGAGATAGACGTCTCGGGATTGGCAAAACGGCTCCGCGAGATTCTGAGCAAACATCTTCAGGACTTTCAGGCGTTCTACGAAGAGTACGAGGACTACCTCACCCCCGGCACCTACATCCGCGACCAGCTCGGTGACGAACTCGCCAAGCGTATCGAAGCCGTTACCAGTGACCCGCAGATCGAGGGCATCCTAAAGCAGGCGGTCGAATCGTCTCTGGGTAAGGGCGACGGCGCGGCGTTGCCCGCGCTCGACGCATTTCTAAAGGAAGAGATCACAACCCGGCTCGACGAAGCCGGCGAGGTCGTCACCGGCGAGGCAACGAAGGTAGCAAGAGAGGTTGTCCGAAAAATCTCGGACAAGCTCAAACTCGATGCCGCCGCCGTTATCGCGTCGCTCGAGACGGAAGTCGGCACTCTCGTGACGGGACTTCGGACGGGCCTCGAGAAAAAGGTCTTCGAGGCGACCGGCGACACGCTCGGAAGACTGGAGAAGGCAATCGAGAAAGCCGGTGTCGAGGTGTCGGGTGCGGTGGCAACAGCCGATGAAGCGCTTGAAGGTGTCCTCGAGTTCATCGGCCGGTACGAGCGACGGCTGACGCGGCTCATCGATCACACCAAGGACGCCGCAAAGACCAGGATCACCGCGAAACTGACACACGAAGAGACGCTGACGTCGGGCAGAACGATTGACGCGAAGCTGAGCATCTTCGCCAATACGCCCGCGGCGCAACGCGCATTTGACAACCTTGTGCGCGGCGACATGAATGGCGTTCTCGAGGATCTGAACGCCGGCAGTGACGATTTCCGCTACGACACCGAAGGCACGGCGTTGAGCATGTACGCCAGGTCGCATGAAAGGCTCGGCTTCGAGGCCGTTATCCTGGGCTTCGATGTCGGCTCCGAGACCGTATTCGACGCGAACGCCCATGTCACATCCGATGGCGCCGGCCGGGTGTCGGTCGTGAGCGATGCTACGTGGAGAAAACTGAAGAGAGCGGGTCGCGAGAAGCGTGAGCTGACCTTCGTCGATGCGTTCGAGCTGGCCGCGGCCAGTTCTACGCGGCAATTCAGCGTCGACCTCGGCATCAGCCATCAGGATGAGAAACTGAATGTCGATGAATTGAAGAGCTTCCTGAAGAGGTTCCAGCACGCCGGCCTGCTGCCGGCTGGAACCACTGACGGTGCCGCTAGCCTGCTCAGGGACTGGATCGGTACGGGTGGCGGCAAGGAGATCGAGGCTGACATCAACCTCGGCCTGTCGCTGAGCGAGGAAGGCTCATCCCGGCTGCTTCGGCTTGAAGAGCATCCCAGCGGCGAGTTGCCTCCCGAGGAGCAGCGTCGCCTGTTCCAGCTCGCGTTGGAGAGCCTGCAGAGAAGCGGCCGCCCGAAACCGAAACGAATCAAGCAGTGGGCCAAATTTCTCAGGAAGGAAGTCGGTATTCAGGCCGAGTCCGACTACGATGCCATCTTCGCCTACAACGCCAGGATGCACGACAAGACCTTACGCACCGAGACGATTGGCTCGGCGGCACCCAGAATCCTGCACACCCTTAGAGCGATTCATCGCCTTAATGAAGCCGGCGTAAGCTATGTCGAGCTGATCGAACAGATGCGCAGGATCTATCTGTCGACACCGTCGCTAAGCGGTGACGATGGATGGACGGCGGAACAGTACCGCAAAGCCCAGAGCAAGCTAAGCGATCACCTGAGAGCCTGGTTCAGGATCAACGGCCGATTCCTTCTCTGGATCGCGAAGAAGGCGCATCGCCGTACGGTAGCATTCGTTACCGCACTGATTACGACGGCTGGAAGCGACGGTGACGACGCACCAGCGTTGACGCTGACGCTGGTACGACGCGATGGAACCGATGATCGCGAGACGCTGACCTAGCGGCTACGCGCCCACCGCGGATGGCGGGGAATGGTCAGGTCCTGGACTCTCCCACGCATTACACGGTCAACCGGGCCGACACCGGAAAGTGATCGGACGCTTCGAAGAGGTCGTCGCGAAGCGCGTCGACCTTGTCGTTCTTGGCGTCGTCTTTGTGATCGTAGTAGGGATTCCACAGCGTATAGTCGTCGACCTTCACCCCCTGACTGACCAGGATGTGGTCGATCAGGACGTTGAACCGGTCCTTCGTAATCTTGTCGGTGTAACTCGACGTACTCGGATTCCAGCCATACTTGCCGAGCCTCGGCCGTGGCAGGACGTGTTTCAGAACGCGCTCCGGATACCAAACGTCGCCGAGTAGCATCTCGACCGCGCTCTTGCGGAACCGCAATTCATAGTAGTCCTGGCCGAAGCCGTCATTGATATCGCCCATGACGATGACGTGGCGTTTTGGTTCGTCGATGAGCCATTGATCGACGCGCTCGCGGATTGAATAGCACTCCGCGTATAGCTTCTTTCGATTGCGCGCGGAGACCTGTTCGAAGCGCGCCATGTCAACGCGGTCGAAAATGCCCTTCGACTTCGCATGCGCGACGATGACGCGCGCCAGCTCGTCGCCGCCGCCAGCGGGGGTTATCGCCAGTTCCAGAGGCGGCCGGTAGTGCTTGTATTGCTCTTTGATGAGCGAGTCGGCCGTATCGACGATAAACGGCTGATCGAATGGATGTTTCGACTTCGCCCTCGTCGGCTTGTGACGCACCTGAATGCGGTCGCTGCGATACAGGGCGCAGAGTTCCTGCTGGCCGGGCGACGTGATCCCCTCCACGGCCTTGAACGCCGAATTCAGGCCGTGGTGGTCGGCCCACTTCTTCAGCTGTTTGGCGGCGGACTTGCTACCCGATGCCGTCGTGTCCGGACCTTCCACGACCCCGAGGAAATCGACGTTCATCGCGGCAACCACCGCGGCCAGTCGTGCACTTCGGTCGGCCTGCTCGCCGCTCGTCCGGACCTCGCCGGCGCTCGTAAACAGGTCCTTCATCCATTCCATGTTGTACACGGCCACGTTCAGCTTCATCGGAGCCTCCTCTTGCCAGGCGCTGGTTGTCGTTGGTTTCTTCGATCGGCGAGCGCGGGTCTCATCCGGTCTAATTGGTCCGGAATTACCTCATTCGTCAGAAAAAGCATAGTTGGCTGGCGGCGAGACGCAACGCCTGCGGCGGCCAAGATGCGCCGCGGCCCAGTCCCGGGCTGAAATATCGCGGCGGGTACGGCGGTCTGATTATTGAGAGCCGACGCGCGACTGAAGCGGATGTCCCTGACGTGAAGAAGAAACTCGCCCCGTACTTCGAGAATATCGCCGAATCCGGCGCCGCGTGTCTCGTGACGATGGTTCAAGGCAATATCTTCCTGCTTGCCGTCACTCACTGGGTAACGGCGGCCCAAACCGGCCTGCTTGCCGGAACGGCGGCGGCCACCGCGATTACCCTCGCCAAGACCGAGAACCGCCTGATTCTCGCCGCCATCCTTGGCGCATCGACGGCCGTTGTCGACTACTTCGTGCATCCGGGCATGATCGGCGAGTCGCACTTCATCGAGGCCATCGTGACCGGAATCGGTGCCGCCGTACTGTCTTACGTGATCAGCACGATCATTGCGTACTATCGGCAGCGGGCCGTTCTGAGAGAGGCGCAGGCGATAGACGCCGCGGCGGGCGAGGCCCCGGACCAACAATAGCCGACGATAGTCTCGCCTCGCCGAAGCGCGCCCGCATGAGATAGGATCGGTGGGTGTCTCGCAGAAGGTGAGACCGTGGGTATCCGTCCAGCACCGCCGATGGGAACCGAGGTCGGCCGCGCCTCGACCTCAATAAGCTGACTCCGCTCCTCACGGACACGACGAAATCGACCTGAGCTGGCCGCGGGACAATGGAAATCTCTGTGCGATGGCAGGCTGCATGAGGAGCACTGAACCGATGACCGAACACCTCTGGCGGCAATCCCGGATGAGACGAATCCTCGCCCTATTACTCGTAGCCGGCTTTTTGGCGGGCTGCGGATTCGTGCCGCCCGTGCCGCTGCATGGCGCGCCGGTCGATCCCGATCCCTCGACAACCGGCATCGTCTACTACGGCGAAGTCCTGCACGAGAATCTCAAAGTCGGCTGGATCGGTATCCGGTATGCCGATGGCGACCGCGTGCAGACCTCGGAGCGAGCGGTGGTCGTCCTGCCGTCCGGAAACTATGTGTTCGAGCTAAGTCATCCGACGGGCGAGACCATGGTGACGGAGATCATCGATTCGAACGGCACCCACATCGCTGTGTGGGAACAGGTCTTCGAAACGACGCCGCTCGAGGTCGCCGTGCGTCCGGGACGATGTTATCGCCTGTTTGCGATCGGTGATCCGAGCGACAAGCAGTATGGCTACGAGGACTATTGGCCGGCCGATCGAGAGGACATAACGCCCTACTGCCCGAGTGCCGACCGCTGAGTGCTTCCCGCCGCTGGCGGATGGCGTGCACTTGATCGCACGGCACCGATGCCTGGCATAATTGCAGCCGATGTCCGACCTCAAGCCCTACAACGAACGCGAAGGTGCCGTTGCTGTTCGCCCCGCCAACCCGGATGGCAAGGGGGCGAACGGGTTCATGCTCGACTGGTATCGCAGCGAACCGCGCGGCGTGGTCGCGAAACCCAGGCGTCAGGTACTCGCCGAGTTCTTTACGTCGATGCTCGTACTGTCGGCCAGGTTCAAATACAAGCCGGCCGAGGGCGTGTCGAACTACCTGTATTTGGTGGGCGAAGACTGGGTCCTGAGCCTCATCTCTCCGAAGGAATGGTCTGAAGAGCGCCGCCGGGGTTTCGTCGGCACCTGCGTACTGCAGGCCGACATGACCTGGACGATCGAGCCGTCCGAGCGGCTGTCCGAGGAAGGGCCGGTAGCCGATGCGGTGCGTCGATTCTTCGATGCGTTCGCCGACAAGATGGACACCGATCTGACGCTGGAAGAGATCCTGCCGTTTTGCATCTGGAAGCTACCGTACTACCAGCGCCTGCACGCGAACGCACTTAGCCGCTCGATTCGCGCGGCGGTCGTGCTCGGTGGCCAGACGGACATCCCCGCTCGTGAGTGGCAGACCCTGCTGCCGGGCGTCGACGGTCTGGCACTGTTGCAGGGCAAGCGGCCAGACCCTACATAAGCCAGGCACAACGCGGCAACGATGTGCCGCCGGACTTGTCTAAATTTTGCAACTGACTCGCGACACTTTTTGTCAACGTCTGCCTGGAGAGTTCGTTTCCTAAAGGTATGAGAGCCTCGATTCCCGTAGTCATTGCCGCGAGCCTGCTCGCCGCCTGCGGCGGCGGCAGCGATTCTGCCGCTCCGGCGCCTCCGCTGTCACCGGACCCGTGGCAAGCCGTCACGTCGACGCTGGTCTCCAGCGATATCGACGATCTTTCGCTGATCGTCGGCGACGCCGGTGGCGAGCTGTATCGTTTCGAGAAAGGCAGCTTCACGGTAACGGATGTCCACGCCATCGCGTCGGCATCGAAGTGGATCACGAGCGCGACGATCGTAACGCTTGTCGACCAGGGTGTGATGTCTCTCTCGGATCGGCCGCAGGACTACCTGGCCTACTGGACCAACGATCCAGCGGACCCGCGTTCGCGGATCACGCTCGAGCAGCTGCTGAGCTTTACCGCCGGATTTCATCGCTCGCCGCTGCAGGCCGGCTGCATAGGCAACGAGACCTTCACGATTCAGAGCTGCGTTGTCGAACTGTACGCACAGGGAGTCAATGCGGAACCCGGTACGACATTCTTCTACGGCCCGGTCCACATGCAGGTCGCTGCCGCAATGGCCGAGATTGCGACGGGTCAAGTATGGAACGAGATCGTGTTCCTCAACGTCAGCACTCCGCTCGGCCTGAGCGCGACGGGATTCATCGGCGACAATCCGCGCGCATCCGGCGCCGCGTTTAGCACGGCAGCAGATTACTCGGAGTTCCTCCGGGCGCAGCTGGCAGGCGATTTCCTGCCAGCCAGTTTCGACACGCTCGCGGCGGAGCGCCTGAGCGGCGTGCAGATCGTGTCGCGGCCGGCGGCAATCGATGCCAACAACATCGACTGGTACTACGGACTTGGCGCCTGGCGGGAGTGCGACGACGCGACGTGGAATGCTGCGTGTGAGGCTGAGGTAAGAGTGTCCAGCCCGGGCGCCTTTGGCTGGTACCCCTGGATCGATCTTCAGAACGGCTACTACGCCGTGTTGGCGATGGAGGAGCCCCTCACACTGACCAACGATCCCTCGTCAGAGTCGGTCCTGCTGGGCACGTCGCTGCGCCCGCTGATCGAACAGGTTCTCAACCAGTAGGGCTGCCAACTCGTCTTGCGGCAGTCGCTGACCGGCTAGGCGCTCGCCCGCTGGCGATGAATCCACCGTAGCTGCAGGCCGACGCCGATCAGGAAGGCGACCAGCAGGACGAGATAACACATACGCAGTATCGGGTCCTCGATCGAATCCAGGATCGGATCGCTCGGCGGCAGGCGCATGAGCGCGTCGGTTATCGCCGGGATGCTGTGGAACAGGATCGTTGCCGTGAAGCTGAGTGCCTGCACATACCGAGAGAGCCTGCCGAAGAGCCTCGTGGTCGCCGCCGTCGTACCGACCAGCAGTGCGCCCAGGGTCAGCACGGCCAGCATGTGCGCCGGACCGAACATGCCGTGCTGAAATATGGCGAGTGCCGTGGCTGCCGTGATCAGCGTCGTGACCAGGTAAATCAGACCGGACCGGGTCCCGAAGGTGATTTCCTTGTATTTCGTCAGCGCGACAACGGCGCTGACCAAGGCAATGATCCCCATCGCCGTGTGGAACCAGCCGAGCGGTGATATCTCGGGCATAGCGGACTCTCCCGTTGTTCTTATTGCCGTCATGCTAGCACGGGGCTGCGGCTTCTCCGCGCTCGCGATTGCGTGTCAGAATACGGCGGCGCAGCGCAAGCATTCGAGCCGATCGGTGAACATCCACGTGCACAAAGACATCGTCAGATCATGAGTGACGGCAGTACGCTCGTCCGGTCGCTACGCAACCCCGCCGTCTGGCCGCACGCGGTCGACAATCTGCGCGTGCTCGAAACGCATATTTCCTGGATCTTTCTGACCGGCGAGTACGCGTACAAGATCAAGAAGCCTCTTAAGCTGTCCTTCCTCGACTTCTCCACGCTCGAACTCCGGCGTCACTGGTGCGAAGAAGAGGTCCGGCTGAACAGCCGCTGGTCGCCGCAGATCTACCTCGATGTCGTCCCGATCGCTGGCGACGCGGACAAACCCGCGGTAGGCGGTGACGGTACGGCAATCGAGTACGCCGTCCGGATGCGGCAGTTTCCGCAGTCGGCGCTGCTCAACGAGCAGCTCGCGGCAGGCCGGATCGATGTCGACGACATGCTCGAGCTGGCTGAGATGATCGCGGACCGTCACGCGAACACGCCGGTGCACAGGGAAGAGCGCTTCGGCAGCCCGGCCGCGATCGCGAAGCCCATGCACGAAAACTTCGACTATATCGCCCCGTTGCTCGAAGAGCCTACGCTGTCGGAGCTGCGCGGCTGGACCGACACCGGACTGGAGCGCTACGCGTCCATCATCGACGAGCGCCGGCGGGACGGATTCGTGCGTGCCTGCCACGGCGATCTTCACCTGCGCAATCTGGTCCAACTCGACGACGGTATCGTGGCGTTCGACTGTGTCGAGTTCAGCGCCGAACTTCGGATTCTCGATGTCATCAGCGACATCAGCTTCCTGACGATGGACCTCATCGCCAACGATCGCGCCGACTTCGCCCGGACGGTGATCAACCGCTATCTGGAAATATCGGGCGACTACGGTGGCATGCGGCTCTATGGGCTCTACTTCGTGTATCACTGCCTGATCCGCGCCAAGGTCGATGCGATCCGGGCGAATGAGCAGAACGATGGGTCGCAGCGCGATGCTCACTTACGGTCGATGCGCCACTACTGCGATGTCGCGCGGCGCTGGATCCATCGGCCGAGCCCCGCACTGATCGCCATGCACGGATTCTCTGGCAGCGGCAAGACCTGGGTCTCGTCGAGACTCCTGCAGTTCGTTTACGCGGTGCGCTTACGCTCCGACATCGAGCGTAAGCGCCTGTACGGCTACGAAGAGCGCGCATCGAGCGACTCGCCACCGGGCGAGGGACTCTACGGCGCGGACGAAAGCCGAGCGACGCACAAGCATATGCTCGGCACTGCGGAACAGCTTCTGCGCGCCGGCCACCGCGTCATCCTTGACGCGTCCTTCCTCAATGCTGGTGAGCGCCGGCGAGCGCGGGAACTTGCGACGACCTGCCGCGTGCCGTTCGTGCAGATCGACGTCGAAGCACCGCCGGAACTACTCGCGCAGAGAATTGAAGCGCGGCAGGCGAAAGCAAGGGATGCCTCCGAAGCGACACTCGACGTTCTCGCGCATCAGCGCCGGCATGCCGATCCGCTCGACGAGACCGTCGACGGGCCGGTCATTCGGTTCGCGGCTGGCGACGAGGGCGGGTTGGAGCAACTCGCCCGAACGATCGAAGCGATCGTCGCCGAGACCGGCTGACAGCAACTCAGCCGGCCATTCGGAACTCAGCGCAGTCGCGCTGCGATGCCGTTCAGCGTTTCCGCGAGTGACTCACGACGCTTCTCCGTCGCTTCGTTGCCGTCGTCTCCGAGGTTGCGTGCCAGGCGACGCAGCTGATTCGCGGTGTTGCGATCGCGACCGCCGAGTTCCAGCGCGGCCGACGCGGCAATCAGCGTCTCACTCAATTCGTCGAGTATGCCCGGTGCAAGCGCGTCGTCCCGGTTCAGCTGATCGATGTACGCGCGCGCGACAACCGGTTCGGCCGGCCACGTTACCGGGAACTGCTGCTGCGGATTGAAAATGCCGCCCTGATCGGCGAGCGCGGCCGCGGCTATTTCGTTCTCGGTCAGGAACTCGCTCGGCTCCAGCGCAAAAACGTCCAGACCGCGAACGATCTCGGTGCCGTAGATGCGACCGTCGTAGAAATAGGTCGACCAGTAGCCGCCAAGGACCAGCACTTCGTCGTGGATCGGGCCGCGATCGAAGTAGGCAATCTCGAACGGGTTCGCCGAATCGGTGAAATCGAGGACCGAGATGCCCCCCTGGTACCAGGCCTGCACGAAGATATCGCGGCCGGGAACCGGAACGACGGAGCCGTTGTGAGCAACGCAATTCTCCTGCTCGACCTGCGGTGCCGGCAGCTTGAAGTAGCTCTGGAATTCGAGCTTGCCGTCGACGATGTCGTAGATGGCGTTGGCGCCCCACTCGAGCGGATCGTAGGTCCGGCAACGCGGCCGGCTGCCGCCGCCCCACTCGTCGGTGAACAGCACTTTCGTGCCGTCATTGTTGAAGGTGGCCGAGTGCCAGTAGGCGAAGCCGGCGTCGACGACGTCATCGATACGCACCGGGTCCATCGGATCGCTGATGTCGAGGATGATGCCGTTGCCCGAGCAGGCCCCCGCGGCGATCTGTGCGGACGGGAAGACGGTGATGTCGTGACACTGATTGGTCACGCTCGTTTCCTGGGTGTCGTCGCCATGGTCGCCGCCGCGCCAAAGCCCGCCGATCTGTCCGGTCTCCGGATCCGCGAAAACGCGCGGACTCTGAACGATCCTGGCACTGCCGGGATCGTCGACCGGAATCTCGATCACATCGATGCTGAACAGCGACGTGCGGTCGTCGCCGGGCGTCTCGTCGTAGCAGCCCTCGAGTTCCTCGCCCTCGCGGACCGACGACGTGCCAGAGTTGTAGACGACGATCCGCTCGTCATCGGCATCGACAACCGAGTGCGTGTGCGATCCGCGGCAGGTCTGCACCTGGCCGACCTGAACCGGGCGCGCGAGGTCGCTGATGTCGAAGATGCGCAAACCCCGAAAACGGTCCAGGCTCACGTCATCGATGATCCCCTCCAGGCCGCAGTCTACTCGGCCCCGCGTCTGCTCGACTGACATGATCAGCAGGTCGCCGACGACGGACACGTCGCCCTGCCCGCCCGGGCAGACCACGGAGCTGAACAACTCCGGTACGCCATCGTCGACCAGCTTGTAGACATTGAAACCGTGATAGCTGCCCGCGACCATGACATCGTCGGAGAACGCCATGTCGGTGTTCGAGAAGCTCAACAGCGGCGAGCGTTCGCCCCACTCCGTTTCCTCATTGCTCTGTTCGTCTTCACCGCGCGTCTCCTCGTCTTCTTCGTCGGGCGGCACGATCGGCGGAATATTGGCCGGGTTGTCGGGATCGAAGAAACCGGCAGGCTTCGGCAGCGATGCCACCAGCCGCAGGTTGCTGATCGCCTGACCGGCGTCGTCGAATCCGGCCGACAGACCGGCACGCGGATCGGAGGACAAGCCCACGAGCATCGCGTTCATGCGCTCGATCTCGGCGGTCTGGTCTTCGACGATGGCCGTCGTGAAATCCAGCAGGACCGGATCGTAGGCCGATCCCGGCTGCTCCAGCAGATCCTCGACCATCGTGAGCGCGCCCTCGTGATGCGCAATCATCAGCGTCAGGAACAGCCGGTCGAATTCGGCAGACTCGGCGGCGGCGAGTTCGGCCATCTGCTCGGGCGTTGCCATGCCCGCCATCTCGTGCGACATGTGCATGGCGTGGTGGGCGGTCGGATCCGGCACCTCCTCGCCGCGCTCGGCGAGCCAGCCCTGCATGAATTCGATCTCGTCGGCCTGCGAGACGTCGATCTTGCCGGCAATCTCGATCAACTCCGGATTGTTGGTCCGCTCCGCGACCAGCGCCGACATCTGCACCGCCTGATTGTGGTGCGGAATCATGTCCTGCATGAACAGCACGTCATCCGGCGAGTAGCTGTTCTTTGCGATCTCGATTGCTTCGTCGGCGGTCAGTTCCCGCGCCGTCTCGCCCGGTGCACCGGGCTGAATGATCGGCACCTGGGCTGAGGCAACCTCCGGCAGAAGCAGCAGGGTCGTGAACAGGCAGAGAACGAAAGTGGAGCTCTTCATCGACGAAATCTCAATCTGACGGGACGACGGACTCTACCACGAGCGCGCGTTGGTTTGAGCCGCCCGAAGACCGCACAGTCAGCCCGGATCGGCCGCGCGATTCACTGGTCGAGGTTCAGGCGGGCGAGCAAGTCGGCGAAGCGCGGGTCGTCGCGAATCGGGTCGTACATTGGGTTCACCTTCAGAAAGATCACGCCTCGCGCGCCGTCCGCCAGTCCCTTCTCCAGCCAGAGCATCGCGTTCTCTGCGTCTCCCAGATTGACGTACACCTGGGCGACCAGCGGCGCCGCCACATACTCGTCCGACCCCAGTAGTGCGTCCAGTATTGCGCGCGCTTCGTCCGGACGACCTGCGCGGGCCAGAGCCACCGCACGATCCGACAGCGCGACGGGGGCGTCATTCATCAATCGCGCAGCGGTGTCGAACGAATCCAGCGCGGCGTGTTCCTGACCCGTCAGAAGCTGAGCGCGGCCGAGTACCCGGTACGCATCGGCATAGGCGGGGTCCTCGTCGATGACTCGTTGCGCCTCCTCAAGAGCGGCCTCGTAGCGACGGGCATTGAAGTAGGCCCATGCACGATTGTTGTGCATGCCGATGTCGTCGATGATGTGCAGGTCGCTGCTGCCCGCGTCGACGAGCCGGTCAAATACATCGATCGCGGCATCGTGTTCCGCAAGAATCGAGTAAGTCAGGCCGAGACCGGCCGGCGGCGTGTCCGACAATTCCCACGCGCGCCGGTAGGCGATGATGGCACCATCCCAGTCGTGGTCGCTCCATGCGAGCACGTCGCCGTAGATGGAAAGTGCGGCGGAGCGCGTCACCGGACTGGCCGCCGACGCGCCGTAGATGACCGACGCCTTGACCTTCGGGATCGCCTCCTCCGGGCTCATCCAGCCGTAGTGTGTGCCGGCGAAATAGTAGGCACGGCCGAGCGCCAGCCGAGCCTCGGCGAACTCCGAGTCCAGTTCGACGGCGCGCTCGAGTAATTGGACAGCCCGCCTGTTCCCCTCAGGCGTCCACCGCCGGAGCTCGTGATTTCCGAGCAGATAGTATTCGTAGGCTTCGACGTCTTCGGTGGGCAGTGCGGCCAGAAGATCGCGCTCGGTAGTCGGCATCTCCTCGGCCAGCGCATCGGCAATGCTGACGGCGATGTCGCGTTGAATCCTGAGGACGCTGTCCGCCGACCGATCGTAGCTGCCCGACCAAATCAGTCTGTCGTCGGCGGCCGAGATCAGCTGAGCGTTGATTCTCAGCTGATCCCCCTCCAGCCGAACGCTGCCCTCGAGCACATTGGCCACGCCGAGCTCGCGCGCGAACTCCGATACCGTCGCGCCGGAGTCCCGCAGTTGGAAGGCGCTGGACCGCGGTACGACGGTGAGCGACTGAACCTGCGACAGTGCCTGCAGAATCTCCGCCGCGAGCCCGTCCGCGAAGTAGCCATACTCCGGGTCGTCCGTCAGGTTCGCGAATGGCAGGACGGCGATCGATTGCGGGTCCGCGTCTTTCAGCGGCACGTCGCGGCCCGGCCAAAAGAAAACAGCGATAACCAGCGCCGCCGCAAGTGCTGCTATGAGGGAAACACGATTTCGCCAGGCGGACCTCTCTTCGCCGGGTTGTTCCGGTGCGTCCGCGGGGAGTACGTCGTCGAGGAAGCGAACGGGTGCGAGAAGTTGGTACCCCTTTTTGGGAACGGTGCGGATCAGGCGGGCCTCCGCATCCGTGTCGCGCAGCACCTTCCGCAACAGCGAAATGGCGTTGTTCAGTGACTGGTCGGCCCCTGGCCGGTCGTCCCACACCCGCTTGAAGAGCTCTTCGCGACGAACGATCTGCCCATGCTCGGCGGCGAGTTCGACGAGCACGGCGAGGATGCGCGGCTCGACCTCCACAGCCTCGCCATCGATCTCGATCCGGCCCTGAGCCGGAAAGACTCGCCGCCCCTCAATCTCGAACGGCCGGTCTCGCTCGTCCCTGTTGCGGACGTCGGTCATCTCCAGCTCCGAATGTGCTCGAACCGATTATAGGTCCCGCCCGGTTGCCGACAAACGGCCCGAGCCGGCGAAAAAGGCGATTTGGGACCTCGCCGGACCACTCGGACGCTTCTTCGCCGCTTCGATGCCCGCAAATTAATCATTCTTAAGAAATCCGGGGGAGTTTTTACGTTTTTCTTCAGTACCTTGGCGCCGCCGCCACGGACACTGAATTCCGTCAGGAACATTCCGATAGGGAGAGAAAAGATGAGCAAAGCAAGCCCCAGGCGCGTTCTGCGTTCTGCTCTGATCGTCGCCGTCCTCGGCGCAATGTCAGGCTGTTCTTTCATGGGCGAGTGCGTGCGCTACGCGTCGCGAACCGTGCAGTACTGCGAGCGAATGGAGGCCAACGGCCACTGCGCGCACTACGGCATGCGTACCCAGCAGTACTGCGCCGAACGCGCAAGCAACAACGACCGGCTGTATTAGCGGAATTTTGAAACTGCCCGGCGGAACCATGGCGGAATCCATGACAGCGAGTTCCGTCGAAATCGGTCCGGCTTCGGGCCAACGAGGAGAATCAGATGAAAACCTGGCTACTCATATCGGTAGTGCTGGCGGCGGGGACAGGCTGTACTGCAATGCGCGCATCGGGCACACAAACGGAAGTCCCATCGGTCGGCCATGCCATGTGTCACACGCGGGACGATCTGCGGCGGGATCTTCGCGGCGTGGACGATCGCATCGACATTCCCGGCGGAGGGCAGATCGAGGTCTATGACGTGCTGCTTCGACCCCCGAACGAAAGGGCAGCCAGACAGTGGCTCTTGAGTATCGCATCGCTCGGCGTCGTGGATATCGCGGCCAGCGCTATCGACGTCGCTTACGAATGCAGCGAGGACTCCGCATACAGCGGCGTCGGCGCGAAATGCGACTACAAGGCAGTCCGTTACTACGCTCACTACGCGACGCGAGACAGCGATCAGCCCGCTTGCGTGGAACGGCGGGAGATGTGGGCTGGCGCCGGGCAGCGTCCCTGGGGCGACGAGTCAACCTGCCCCGTGCAGTATCGAACGTCGCTATCGCGGTTGATCGACACGTCGGAGCTGCCGTCGGCGACGATCGACATGGCGGAAGCTGCCCGGGCCGAAGGCGTGAACCTCGACAAGATGAGCGTTCAGGAGCAGCTCAGGCTCTTCGAGCAGATAGTCGGCGCGGTATGCGCCGAAACGCCTGGGGAGGCCTCCTGATGATCAAACTCCGACAATTCGCCCTCCTGGCCGTCGTGCTCTTCGCTATCCCGATATCCGTCAGAGCTGAGACGACGATGGATCAGTGGACCTATGCGGACATCGCACACCTGTTCCCGGAGCCGCCAGAAGGCTGGCGCGCGAGCAGCCTCGACCTGAACACGGCCGAGACGATAACGAGTGAGTTCGAGGCCATCGCGAGTACGATGCTCGCGCCGACAGAAAATGTCAGTATCCGATTCATTGCGACGCGACGTTATTCGAGCGAAGGGCGTGAGATCGAGATCCGGATTGATACGGAAGATATCGAAGTCGCGGCGCAGATAGACGCAGTCGTCGCGGGCTACGAGACTGACACCGTGCTTCGAGACAAGCTGAGAAGCGCGGGCATCGGCGTCGCGCGGCTCTCGGGCTTCCCGGGCATATCGATCGACACTGGCCCGGAATCGGGACGTGCATTCAAGATCGGCAGCGCCGGAGTGATCACCGTCGAGTGCAACTACATGGATTGCGGCGAAGACATGGAGCGTGTACTGGCAGCATTGGATTTCGCGACTGTCGAGCGTTTCGTGGCGTTCGACCACCGCCGCGGTCGAAATGGAGAGACCGTGGGAGCAAGGCAGTGATGGCACCGTTCATCGCCCTCGGGGTCATTGTCCTGTCGGCCTCACCGGTCCTGGCGCAGGCCGATGCTGACACGAAAGAGCGCCTCGAGGCTTAACGATGACCGCGACCAAACATTTCACCGCTGCCCTTATTGTGGCTTTCATCGCCGCTTGCAGCGGGCCGGAATACGAAAGCGCAATTGTCGCCGACGGTCGCCCGGGAACGATTGTGTCGTTCCGATACGAACAGCCTGTGGGCGGCGATGAGGTATCTGGATGGCTGCAGGCGCATCCCACGACTGAGCCACGGTCACTGCCGGGAGGCGCGTCGGTCGTCTACTCTAGTCTGGGTTTGAGCAGTCCGGGGCAAATCTCCGGCCAATTGCTGGTCCATATTCCGGAAGACGCCGAAGGGGATATCGACTTCATGCTTTCGGCAGTCGCAAGCGGAAGCAGCGTGATGACCGGCACCTCCCGGACATACAGATCGCGGGAGATTCCCGTCACGATCCGCGTCTCCGGCGCACCTCCACAGGATTCGCCACCGAGTCTCGAAGGCCGGTGGCAAGCTGACGGCTGGACGTGGACGTTCGACGAGCGTGAGGGCTGGCCCGTGCAGACTCGTTCGCCGGACGGTGACGAATTGTCCTTCCCCTATCGGGTGTATCCCGACGGTCATGGGCGCTGGTACCTCGTCAGCACGCGATCGCGCGATGTCGCCTACTGGCTGCAGATCGACGGCTTCGGATTGCATGTCGATCATCCGAGTGCGGAATTCACCCCATACCGGGTATTCGAGCGCGACTAGCTTCGATCCGCCGGCTGCATCCATGCGCGGGGCGGCGATCGTACCGCTCAGAAGGTCGAAGGCTGCCGCTTACGCGACACAAAAAAAGGGTGCGGACTAGTCCGCACCCTTGATGTTGGCGACCGGATACATGCGGTGCGCGATCCGGGCAATGCCCTCGATCTCGAGCACCCGCAGGACCTCGTCGAGATCCTTGTACACGTGACCGCACTCGTCGAGTGGCGTGCGCCGCGTGTTGCCGACGATGCCCTCGATTTCAACGCCGCCGAGCGTGCGCTTGATGGTGCGCATCTCGTTGTCGATGTCGTCGTGGATCTCCGCCAGCTCGCGCTTCGCCTTGCCGCGCGCCATTACGCGGCCCGATCCGTGGTTAACCGAGCAGCCGGTGTTGTACGCGCCTTTCAGCGGGTACAGGATCGCAGCGCCGTCCAGCATCGAACCGGGGACGAGACACGGGTGTCCGGTCTCTTCCCACTTCGTGCCGACGAGGTCGGGGTGTCCGGCCGGGAACGCACGCGTCGCTCCCTTCCGGTGCACGAAACCCTTCTTCGTCGAGCCGTCCGGCAGCACCAGCGTCTCCTCCTGCACGAGGTTGTGCGAGATCTCGTAGAAGACCTCTCCCGTTGCGTGGAAGACGTTCTCGAGCGCCTTCTGCACGCCGCGAACGATAATGTGCCGGTTCGCAACCGCGTAGTTGGCAGCCGAGTTGTGGTGCGCCCAGTACTCGCGGCCAAGCGGCTCGTCAACCCGCAGCCACGACTCTTCGCGACGGTTCTTCGCGATGCCGCGAAGCTCCGCTCCCGCGTAGTAGTAGTGGTTGGCGGTCTGCCAGCCGTAACCGCGCGATCCGCAGTGGATCATGACCCAGACGCTGCCGTCGTCACGATCCACCTGCATCTCGACGAAGTGGTTGCCGCCGCCGACCGAACCGATCTGCGGGCACGCCTTGTCACGCGCACGCGAGATGCGCTCGCTGTCGAGCGCCTGCTCGTCCACCTCGATGTACTGGCGCTCGCAGACCTGCGGACCGACACCGATCGCCTTCGCTCCGTAGCGGAAGATCTCTTCGATCTTCGCTTCGGTCAGCGTCGGCATGTGCTTCGGCCGGTGGCTACCGATTCCGGTTGCGATACGCAGCTCGACGTCCTTGATCCACGCCCGGCGCTTGTCCCAGTCGGCGACATCTGCCGCGCTCAGGTCGGGCACCTTCAGGTACACGACGCCGCACGAGATGTCGTAGCCGCTGCCGGCCTGGATGATCACATCCTCGGTAACGGCTACGCCGCCCACAGGAATACCGTAGCCAAGGTGCGTGTCCGGCATCAGGTAGAGGCCTATAACGCCCGGGTAGGACGCCGACTCGGCAGCCTGCCGCCACAGCGCCTCATCGGTCTGTGCGAACAGCGTTTCTGACAGGTACGCGTGCACCTCGGTGCGCATGTCACCGATCTTCGGCAGCACGTAGTGTGCATCAGATACTTTTTGTACTTCGTGCAGGAAGGCCATTGTTTAATCCTCCATTTGGGCCTGCTTACACCATGTGCATAGTGTTAGCAGGCCCTAGTTGTTCATGTATAGCAAATCGGTCCGCCGCTTCGCGAAACCCTTAAGAAAGTCCATCTGGTCGCCCAGAATGTGACGGTTCTCGAGGATCAGTCCCTCGGCACGGTTAGGTGCGTACGGGATTGCGAGCAGCCGCATGCCGCACTCATCGAGCAGCATGTCCGCCTTGCGGTGGTTGCACTCGCGGCACGCGGTAACGACGTTCTCCCAGGTGTCGGCACCGCCGCGCGAGACCGGCACGACGTGGTCGCGAGTCAGCTCGCTGTCGTACAGGTAGTCGCCGCAGTACAGGCACATGTGATCATCGCGACGGAATAAACGCCGGTTGGTCAGCGCCGGCACATCGTTCAGCAGATCGGCGCCACGGTGTACGCCTTGCGCTGCCACAATCGTCGATACGAGCAGCACAGAGCGCCGGCGAGTCGCGCGCGAGTAACCGCCACGCAGCACGATGTGCTCCATGCCGGCCTCCCAGGCAACCTGGTCGCGGCAGTACAGCAGTGCGCCCTCCTCGCGGGTAATCCACGAGATCGGACGGCCGCCGACATCCAGCTTTAATACTCGCTCAATCATTGTTCTCTCCCTTTAACAATGCGGACTGTGTAGACATCGGGGTGCTGCAGTGGCCCATAAACCGCGGCGAGCCGATCGGCATCTAAATCCAAAGTCGATCGTCGTCGGGGGGACATCATGCGAATGCATTGGGTCGCAGCGCTGAGCGCTTGCGTCGTACTGAACGCTCAGGCTATTGCCGAGCCGAGAGCGTTGGACCACGCTCAGTGGCAGGCGGATCTGGATCAGATGACCGCCGCCATACGAGAGATTCACTTCAAGCCCTTCCACGTCGTGTCCGAGGAGGACTTCGACGCATCGGTTGCCGCGCTCCGAGACGACATTCCGTCGCTCTCGGATTCAGAGATCATTCTGCGCCTAGTGCAGATCGTGGCGTCGCTCAAAGACGGTCACTCGCGACTGCACATCCCGCGCTTGTACCCGGAGCTCGCACTTCGATCGGAGCTCGGGCATGGCGGGACTCCCCCGCCGCACGTGAACGAACTGCGCTTCCGGCAGCTGCCGGTGCGCTTCGAGTTGTTCAGCGATGGACTGTTCGTCGTCGGCGCAGCGCCAGAGCATGCTCACCTGGTCGGGCACCGGGTCACCCTATTCGACGACACAGCGACCGACGATGCGATCGCAACGGTACGGTCGGTGAGCTTCTTCGAGAACGACAGTCGCGCGCGCCTGATGGCGCCGGATCGTCTCGCGCTGCCGGACATACTGCACTTTCTGGGCGTCAGCGATTCCGGTGACGAGGTCAGTCTGACGACCGTCGACAGTGGCGGGCGTGAGGTTCGTACCACGCTCAGCGCTCTGAACGGCGAGGAACAAGCCTTCGTTGACGGCGCCCCGGCGCCCGAACCCATGTGGCGCTCACGTCAGGACGAGTATCGCTGGTACCGAATCCTCGATGACGACGATGCCATCTACGTCCAGATCAATCAGTTCGAAGAGTCACCGGTTACGCCGTACGGCGATTTCGTCGCGGAGACGATCGAGGCCGCGCGGGAAGCGGGCGTGAGTCGCTACGTAGTCGACCTGCGTCACAACTCCGGCGGCATTGGCGCTTGGGTGACACCCTTCGTCACCGGGCTGACCCGCAGTGAATTCAACGAGTATGGCCGGCTGTTCATTTTGGCCAGCCGCGAGACCTTCTCCGCGGCGCAGCACTTCCTGCATCGGTTCGAGGAGTACTCCTATGCCGCCTTCGTCGGCGAGCAGAGCGGCGCCCAACCTAGCCACTTCGGCGATCCCAGGCGCATCGTTCTGGAGAACAGCGGACTAACGCTGCGCGTCTCGACGATCTACTGGCACAGCTGGCTGGCCAATGACTTCCGGGAGGCGATCAACCCGCATATCCCGGTACCGTGGTCGTCGTCCGACTTCTTCTCGGGTGCGGATCCGGTATTGCGTGCGGCGCTCGACTACGAAGCGCCAGAGAGCCTCGCGCTGCAGATCGAAGAGCAGTTTCGTTTGGGTAACAACCAGAATGCGCTGCTCCTGTTCGTCCGTTACACGAGTGATGCCACGATCACCGATCATCGAGAAGCGATCCCAGAATTGCTGGCCATGGCGGACCGGCTGATTGAAGACGACCTCATCAGGCAGGGCTACTTCGTCTACCTGCTCACCGACATGACCTACCCTGGCGATCCGGACAGAGAGGCGGCGCTGGAGCGTATCCAGCAACTGCTGGACTAGTTCTTCTCCGAGTTTTGGCTGTCGATGTCGGTCGACGGGCAGGCCGTCCTCATCGCGTTCACCCGCACAAACCGCGAGAAATTACTGACCATCGCGGCGCCCTATATTTCGGTCTCTGCCGACGTACGGAAGGCAATGGAAGTGCTAGAGTGCGGTTGCCGGCACTCGAAGCAGTGCTTTCCAGGCCCCTCGAACCAGGTCAGACCATCAGAGCCAACTGACGTGACATGAACAGCGACAAAGAAAAGCGGCTATTCGAACTACAGGCAACCATCTACGACGAAACCGCCTACTTCAGCGGCTCGGATGTTCTGGCTGAGCTGTTCATGATCGAACCACATGCCAAGACCGGCGGCAACGACACTCTGCTGGCGACCACGTATGACCTGGCCTTCACCGTTCTGTTTCGCTCCGGAAACTACGACGAGGCAATACCCTATGGCGAGAAATCGCTAAAGACTCAGGAGGAGAGCGAGTTCCTCAAGCCCCCGCATTCTCCCAGCCGGGCCGCGTACATGCTGGGCGTATGTTTCGGCGAACTGGGCGATGCAAAGAACGCTGTCGGGTGCTTCAGGAAATCGATGGACCTGTTTGCTGTCAGTGCCGACATCGATGACAACGACAAACTAAACATCAACTACCAGTATTGTCTGTACCTGCATGAAGCCAAGGAATTCGAGGCTGCAGCGGACGCCAACAAGGCACTCTTTGAAGAAGTCGAGAACAGCGACATCGAACAAAAGGCCATGAAGCTTCAGATGATCACAGAGAATCTTGCCCAGAATCTCTATGAGCTGGGAAATCTCGGGGGCGCTGACGACTACCTCAAGCAGTCCATCAAGTACGCCGAATCCGACAACAACGTGCGGAAGGTGGCGGATTTGTACTCCCAAAGAGGAACGCTAAGCGTTGAGATGGGCGACCCCCACAAGGCTCGTACTTTCTTCAAGATCCAACTCGGTGCCGCCAAATCGGCTGGCGACGAGGATCAGATCAACGAAGCACAGGCGAGTATCGACAGGATCGATAAAGAACTCGAGTGATCAGTCGGCCAGTTCGATAACCCATTCGATTCGCGGCAGGAACTCCTTATTCTCGTTCGCCGGCCGGGTTGGGTCTCCCACTGCAATCAGTTTGTCGTCCTCGAACCGCACATCCACGATAGTTCCAGCCTTGAAACCGAACCGAAGGATGTTTTTTCCCTCGGGATTTTTCGAGTCGTACAGCCTAACCGTACTCAGCTGAGGCGCAGAGGAATCGCCGCCAAACGCGAAGGTATAGGTTTCGGAGTAGATGACCGCGACGACACCATCGAACCCTCGCGGCTTGAATACCGCGGGTGGTCGAGCAGAGGTGAAGTAGGTGTTCTCGACCACCTGCGTCTTCTCAAACGTCCGTCGATTGACGTTGTAGGCATGGGAGTGAAACGCGTCTTCGACTTTCGGTGTCGCAATCAGCAAGAGATTGTTGTCGTCAATTGCCGATACGTGTCTCACGCTCTGGACTTCAGGGTCACTGAACGCTCCCAGCACTTGAGACCGGCGACCGTCGACGACTTCGAAGATCTGGTTTCTGTCGAAAAGCAGCGAGGACGAGTTGTTCGAGGCCGGCAAGACGTTGACCTCCCTGCCCGGATCGTCGTCGAAGACTCGGCGCTTGTCCGATAGTTCTCCGTTCTCCAGGAGGACCATCTCCGCACACCCTGACTGAGTGCCCTTGTGGTCTTCCAACGATGGTGTGTCCGGCACGGGAGGGGTTTCGCCCTGTCTGAACGTACGGACCCCGTCTGCAAGCACTTCATATTCTTTCGACAGCCTGATTTTTGCTTCCGTCAACTGACGAACGAAGATCAAGCCACCAATGAAGACCCACAGAAACCATAGAACCGCGACGGCGACAACAATCAGAATGACTATGACGATATTCACGACTGAACTTCTCGTATGCCGTCAATCAATGACAGTCGGCACCCGAACTGGCGGCAGATCGCGGTCAGCTTCGAATGTGCATGTCTATCTCGGTGTGCAGACGAAGCTTCCAGGCTTCCCTCGGCTAGCCGCAAGCTCTATGCCCAGTGGTACCCGTCGCGCACGAGTGCATCGATAGTCATTTGGCGATATCGCTCAGCGTACGATCGCTGGACTTTGCGGGGGACGTCCGACGGCATCTCAAACATCGAAAGCAACGAGTAGCACCATGCGAGAATTACCAGATTTCCCGCCTGGATGTCGTTCGCGAGGTGCTGGCGCAGGGTGAGGATGTCATTAAAGGGAGCACTACCCGCATCTCTAACGGAAAACAGCGTACCCGGGCGTGATGCAAGCGTCGCGATAACCGTCCGGACATCCTCCTCGACGAACCGTTTTTCCTTGTAGCTTTCGTAGAGCACATCAGCCGCCGTCTTCGATCCGATCGTGCCGCCGTGCCGGCCTGTGTAAACCACTACTCGTTGATTAGGGCCTTTACTGGCCAGCAGTCCCGGCCATGACGCCAGGGAAGTCGGTACCACGGAGACATACAGGCTTTTGACCTGAATCCAGGCGCAGGTGGTCGCGGAATTTGGTGGATTGTGCGGGTACTGAGTTTGTAGCTGGGCCAGGGATCGCGTATCTGAGCCAGGGATGATCTCTACTGGTGATGCCATCAGTTCACCTCGATTTACTATATGCAGAAGCGGTTCGAAAGGGCGAACAGGAAGTATAGACCACCTATTGTATTGAGGTTCGTCATTGAACAGGTGCGGACTTGTCGCGCCTCCATCGACAAGCACATCCCAGAATCGTCCGGCACGCTACACCGAGCCTGCCTACCAGGGAGTGGCTTATCTATTGCACGGGGAGATCTGAAGCCGAGCCGTCAATCGCTGTGCCGTAGTCTGCAGGAATCGACTCTTCCAAAGTTGAGACAATTCTCTCAGCTGAACCGCGAACCAGCTCCTTGGTATCTGTCCAGCCACCGGCTCTCGTCGTGACGCCTAACGAGAACCCGGTTTCGGCGCTGGAAATTACAAAGTCAACGAAGTACGGATAATCCGTACATCGACTCAAGCAAAGGCGCCCCAGGCTAATGAACGGGTACAGCTTGCCAATTTCTTCATGAATCGACAGTAGCGGAACAATTTCAGCGAAGTCTCTTTCGGACTCTTCGAGTTGCCGCCACTTTGCTTTGATCTTGTCCATTCCGAACTACCCAGGCGAGTCACTGACTTTGCCGCTCGACAATGTCCGTCAATCTTTGCTTATCGGTGCTCGCGTGTCGATGTCGGGAGTCCATTTACTCGATAGCGGCGCCAGAGTGGACTGGGTAGCGTCGCTCGCCCGCTCTTCGGTCGCGCTTCGCGCACCTGTCGGCACGTTCAGCGAGATCTGATCAATCCGGGAACCACCTGCTTCTGACATAGGCAGGTTGGCCTGACTCCCGCCAAACCGCCAGACTAAGTGGGAGGGTGCACAACGCACCCTCCCTCGTGCCGAATCACTCCTTCAGTTTGACGAGTCCATTCAGCAGGCCATCGAGACCGCCCACGACCGAGAGGTTGCCGACGTTCTCGGTCACCTTCTCGAGAGTCTCGAGCTCCTTGAGACGCAGCGCCACGCCGTTGCTTTCCATCACTTTCGCGGTGTTCAGCAGCGAACGAGTCGCGTTGGTCTCTTCGCGGCGGCGAATCACGTTCGCCTGTGCCGCTTTCTCGGCTTCCACCACCTTGCCCAGCAGGTCCTTCATGTCACCGGGCAGGATGATGTCCTTCACGCCGACGCTGATCACGCTGAGGCCGATCCCAGCGAAACGCTCGCCGAGGTGCTCTGCGATGTCGCGGTCGATCGCAGTCTTGTCCTCGAGCAGCGCGTCCAGCTTGCGTGTGCCAACGGCTGAGCGCAGACCGAACTGAATCTCCTTGTACAGCTGATCCAGCGGGTCCTTGACCGCGCGAACGGCCTTGCTCGCATCGACGTACTGGTACAGCGCCGTCACGTTGATGCGCAGGGCAACCTTGTCCCTGGTCAGGATCTCCTGACCTTGAACTTCCAGTGCCTTTACGCGCAGATCGACGAGATCGATAGCGACCGCGTGCGACACATTCCAGAAGGCGTGCAGGCCTGCCTTGAGCGTCTCGGTGAGCTCACCGTCGACGTACAGCAGACCGACGTGACCGTCGGGAACGATACGTGCGTACACAGCGGCATCGGCAACGCCGATTACCTGCGCGTTGACGCCGATGACCAGACGCTTCGCCAGGCGCGCGGCCAGCGCGATGCCCTCATTGAGGTCAAAGCGCTCCACGCGAACCTTCACGACGCCCTTCCAGTACAGCGCACGCTCGGCCGGACCGAGTACAGCGGCCGGGCGCCCCTTGAGGTAGACCACCGCCACCTCGTTGGCGCCGGTCTCGACCACCTCGATGACCTGGTCGACCGCATCCCGCTCAGTCTCGAGCAGGTAGTCGACCAGACGGTGCCTGAACTCGGCCACCGACAGGTCATAGCGCTCGACCGCGTAGCCGCGACCGAAGTAGCGGTACGTTCCCGGCTCCAGGAACCGGATGAAGTCTCCGTCCTTGAACAGGAGACCGCGTTCGTGCTTAAGCACGAAGAACTTTCGGAAAAACATGATGCGTTCTCCTTCGTCAGTTTGGTTTCCGTCGATTGACGGGGCGTTGTTGCGACTGGATTCGCTGCGGGGCCGACCGGATAGGCCACGGTCTGCCTTGCGCTCGCGAATACGCCGCTCTACTTCCGCCAGCCTCTTGAGACCGGCCACTTTGGATCACCTCCTTTGGGTCGATGGCTGCAAGTCGCGCCAGGCTCGATCGCCTGACCCCTGAGATTTGTGCGTCCACCGCCACAACAGTGGTGCGGACAGGTGGCGCCGGACGACCGGGCGACTCGTGCGCGCTGCCTCGATCCTCAGCGCCTGTCGATCTGAATCTTCAGGCATCTCGGATGGATGCGGCGCGGACGAGCCGACGGATCGACCGGCGGGACACCGATCGGTAGCAGAGTTGCTGCTCGGACGAGCCGGACTTTCTTGCGAAGGCCCGATCGCCGTTGCCGGCAGTGGACGCGGGGTTGGCGATTTCTCGCCAGGAGCGGATTCGAACCGCAGGCTCTCGCCTTGTCTGTATGCCGTTTCAAGACATTTGCATGGAAACGCAAGATTCGAACTTGCGACAGTCAGATTATGGATCTGAGGCTCTAACCACTGAGCTAGTCTCCCGATGCTGGTTGAGTCGTTACGGTTGGCTCGATACACACCGTGCGATGAGAGCGTGAGTGCGCCGGACGGGAAGAGAACCCGAACCACGGAACGCCGCACACTCAACCCTGGTAGTCCGAGACGGGTTCGAACCGTCAACCTCCGCCGTCAGAGGGCGGTGCTCTGCCTGTTGAGCTATCGGACGATTGGGGTGTCGAGGCGTTCGCGCCCGGCGAACGACTCGATGTGTTTGGAGCGGACACTCGGTTTCGAACCGAGGTCACCGGATTGGAAGCCCGGGGCTCTGCCTGCTGAGCTATGTCCGCATGAAAAAGAGGGGGCCGAGGATCACAGTCTGTGACCCGTCGGCCCACACAACTACGACGCCAGAGGAACGAACGATCCTTCACCCATTGCGCGTCGGATGTACCGCATGAACAGGATGGCCTTGTCTTCGAGTTCCAGCGTTGCATCGCCAATGTCGGCGAGCGGCACGGGAAACATGAAGTCGCCCTCACTGGGGACCTTAACCCCGTAGTAGGCAACGCCCTGTCGATACCGCACGAAGCGCACGGTGTTGTCTTTCACAATGTCCACGATGTTCATGCGACCTCCTTCGCGTGATGGATGAGTGGATCGGATAGTCAGACTCGCCGAGCGCCTTTCGCGTCCGGCGGTTCGGGTGTGGCGCTGCGAATCAGACTTGAACTGACACCTGCTGGATCGACAATCCAGTGCTCTACCGGTTGAGCTACCGCAGCGGAAAGGGATAAAGCGCTGAGACTAGGCGCTTTGCGGCCACTCTCTCGCAGGAGTACCAGCCCCTTGCCTGGGACCGTTGCCTGCTTGTCCACCGCCGCCCGGCACAAGGCCGGCACGACGGTAAATGACCATGACTGCCTTTTTTGGAGTGTGGCGATTCACTCGTGGTACGGGACTAGTCAGCAATTCACTTACCGTGAGCCTTGCGGGCTCCGAATGGGGGCTACCCAACCGTGCCGATCATTGCCAAGGTCGATTCAGCTTGCGGCCGAACCAACCGCCGAATTACCCGTTAAGGGCTTCGGCATTAAGCCACTTTCGACCCGTACCCGAGGCGCGTCTTTGCGTTCTGACACGTAATGCCGGACTCGAACCGGCAACCATTTGCTAAAAGGCAAGTGCTCTTCCAGTTGAGCTAAGAACGTAAAACTCCCAGTCGACGCGCGCGCCCCAGTCGCTTCGTTACCTTTTGGGCAACAAAATACAACACGCCGAATGTCGTTCACCTACCGGCTACTAGACCGATCACAAGGACGCTGGGTGGATTCCAGAACCCCTGCTCTCTGCGCAGTCGCACTCGCCTGTAGAGCTCGCACTGATACTGCACTATCCGTTACCCCTCACGATTGACGACGTTGGTACCGCGGATTGCACCACCACGTGTTCTTTCACGAGCCTGCATTCCTGGCCGAAGGCCAGTGCATCAGCAACGCTACTTCCGCGCATCGCTTCACCGCTATCCCCGCCTGTTGCCAAACGAGGACTACTGAGGGCCGGACTTGCCTGGTATGACCGGGCTCATAAGAACTCGGCGGGACGCCATGGGTGGCGTCCCTTTCCCGCCGTTACCGACGGTTAGCAGCGCCAGGCCGCTAAACGAGGCCTCGACCGAGGTCGATAGCCTTGAATTCTGTTGATGACTCGAAACTGGTACTCCACCGCGGACTCGAACCGCGACTGAACAGGGTTTAAGCCTGATGCCTCTGCCGATTGGGCTAGTGGAGCGTCGATTCAGCGTTGTCCCGCACGCGAGTGGACGTAACGAGTTGTTTCTCGAGCAATGCGGGACGCGCGAATTTCCGACCGTCCCATTACTATTTGCGAATGGACTCGATCACACAGGCCGTTCTCGGCGCCTCGATTGGCGGCGCCATTGCCCCGAAAGGCTCTCGCCGCAAGGCGCTGCTGGCCGGTGCCGCGCTGGGCACGCTGCCCGATCTCGACGTCTTCATCGATTTCGGCGGTGCTGTCGAGAACTTCACGTTTCATCGTGGCTTCAGTCACTCCTTGTTCGTGCTGGCGCCGTTCTCGGTCCTGCTGTGGCTCGTGCTCCGGCGCTGGTGGACGCCCGTGCGAGAGGCACCGTACCGATGGCTTGCGCTGATCGCACTGGCACTGATGACTCATCCGCTGCTCGATGCACACACGGCGTACGGCACTCAGCTGTTCTGGCCGCTCGATGTACCGCCAACGATGTGGGCGACGCTGTTCATCATCGATCCTCTGTACACGTTGCCGCTACTGATCGGCGTCATCATTGCGGCAGTGAAACCCCTTACCGCGACGAGTGCGACGGTGCTTCGATCGGCACTCGCGGTCAGCGTTGCCTATGTTGCCTGGTCGTGGGCCGCGCAGAGCATCGTGAGACACAACGTCGAAGACACCCTCGCGCAGATGAACCTGGACGATGCGCCAGTCTTCCTGACACCGACGCCCTTCAACACCCTGCTGTGGCGCGTCGTCGTCATGACCGAGGACGGCTACCTCGAGGGTTTCGACTCGTTGGTCGTCGACGAAGGCGCAATGCGCTTTGACAGTTACCGCTCAGACAAGCAGACGCTTGATGAAGCAAGCAACGTCTGGGCCGTTTCGCAGTTGCGCTGGTTCTCGCAGGACTTTCTTCGAGCGAGAGTCGTCGGCGACAAGCTGGAGATTGCCGACCTGCGCATGGGAACGGAGCCCACGTACGTGTTCACACACATTGCCGCCGCTCGTGGCAATCCGCACTGGCTGCCGGTCACGACAGAGCTGCTGCCCATGGGTTTCGAGGACCGCGCACTCGGCGAAGTCTGGCGGCGAATCTGGAGCGAGTAGCACCGGCCTCGGCGCGAAAGATGGCGGCGCCGTACGGACTCGAACCGTAGCTCCGAGGGTCAAAGCCTCTTCCGATCCCTGATCTCGACGCAACTGTCTGGCACCCCGTTTAGGAATCGAACCCAACACGACGAGGGTTGGAAGCTCATCTGTGCCCAGCACACGAGGTAGTGAGTGGAGGAAGGCAGTGAACTCGAATCACAACCGCCGAAGCGATCAGGTAGGGTAGCAACCGCCTCCGGCACGCCCGTCCGGTTTACCTTCCAGTGTTTGGTGGGAGCCGCAGGACTCGAACCTGCAATGGAGCTTACGCTCGCCGGGTTAAAGGCCCGATACCTTCAGCCATTCGGTCAGACTCCCTTAATCGGTAGCGCGCTTCGGCCACTTGGGGCTGGTCCTGCTTTTTCTCCTGAAGCGTCCGGCGGTCCGCACCGTTCGCCTTGTGAGGCTTGCAGAGTAGACAACCTGCCCGCCCTTTCTTGGATCGCTTGCGCTTGTGGTGCATGACCGTCTCCTTGTTGGTAGGCCCGGGGAATTTCGAAATCCCGACCGAGTGGTTAAAAGCCACCTGCTCTGCCTCTGAGCTACGGACCTGTCATGTGGTACCCCGACCAGGAGTCGAACCCGGAAAGCTGAGGTTAGAAATCTCTGCTGCGTCCATCGCTCGAGGTGTGGTGCCGACGAATGGTAACGATCCACTCTCTCTGAGGCTTCAACTCAGCGCTAATCCGTCTCAGCTACATCGGCAGTGTTTGGAGGAAGGCATGGGGATCGAACCCATACGGCCCGAAGGCCATCACGGTGTTCAAGACCGATAAGCACGCCAGCCTTGCGGCCTTCCTTTGAATCAGGGACGTGGCGCCCCCGGACTTGCGTCTCCCAGCATTCGATACGGGTCTGGTCGCCCGGCTTCGATAGGAAGCACTATGGAAGTGGAACCCTCTGAGGGAATCGAACCCCCAAGCTAACGTGGATCGAAGCCACGCACCCGTCCGCCGGGCAGAGGGCCTGGCACGGTGAGCAGGAGTTGAACCTGCACGGTCTTCCTTCGCAGAGAAGACTCCGATCCGTTCGGTCACCGTTTTGTTCTGTCGCTGGTGTACGCACCTGTAGGAGCCCGCCTTGCGGGCGATCCCCATCGGAAGCGAAGCACGAGGTCGAACTACTTCGGCAAAGGCTCTACCGACAGATCGGCATCGTTTCGAATAGTGCTACCGACATGGCGGGCCAATACGCCCAATGAAGCTTCGACGAAGTCGTTCAGCATGCCCTCTCGTATCGTCCTGTCTTTCATGAGATCTCCAATTCAAGATTCGATCGCCCGCAAGGCGGGCTCCTACAGGGGCATCGTTCATCTGGTGGCGCAGGCGGGATTTGAACCCGCACCCTACACCTTATGAGGGTGTTGCTCTGACCATTGAGCTACTGCGCGATCGTCTGGTGCCCAACCGAGGTAACGATCCCCGTTCTCCGGGTTACAAAGCCGGTGCATCACCGTTAATGCTTGTCGGGCGTGGAGCTTCGACCGGGAATCGCACCCGGCACCTATCGTTGGCAACGACGGGACTGCACTAGCAGTCGAAGCATTGGTCGCGCTGAGTGGATTTGAACCACCTACCTTCCGCGTATCAGACGGATGCTCTTCCGCACGAGCTACAGCGCACTTTTTGGTCTGAGAGGTAGGATTTGAACCTACGACATCCCGGATCCAAGCCGGGGACTCTGGCCAGACTGAGCTACTCTCAGAGAAATTGGAGAGGGCAACAGGATTCGCACCTGTGTCTGCGGGGTTGCAGCCCGCCGCATGTCTTCTCTGCCATGCCCTCTGGGGTGAGGTGCGGACTCGAACCGCTCAGTCGGGGTCACGGCCCAACTTGCCGCCTCGGCGACCTCACAGCTATTTGGTACTCCTACGGGGCTACGATCCCCGGTCTCCCTCTTGAGAGAGCGGCGTCCTGGCCCAACCGGCGGCTTGCTGACGACGCCTCAGCCGGCGCGATACGGCGTTGCCGCCGGTCTCAAAATGCTCATGTACTCATCCGTACACTGCGCTTTTTCGACCGTCGGCGCCTTGTCTCGCACTCGCCTGAGACGTCGTCAACAAGCCGCGAGACGATAGGAGCGTGGTACAGCAGACAGGACTCGAACCTGCTAGGCCACGATTGAAAGTCGTGGTACTCGACCGCTTTGTATTCTGCTGCATGGTGGAGGCACGGGGTAACGCTCCCCGGAGCCAGTCCTTGCAAGAGACCAGTGCAGCCTTCTGCTGCCCCCAGTACTTGGTACGGGTGGAGGGACTTGAACCCCCAAGTCACAAGGACACCGGAATCTAAACCCGGCGCGTTTTCCAGATTTCGCCACACCCGCGTGGTTGTCCGTCTGAGACTCGAACTCAGCAGGGATGTCTTGTAAGGACTTCCTGTGCCCTGCACCCGGACAGTTGTTTGGCGGCTCTACGGGGTTTCGATCCCCGGACTTACCCGTGACAGGAGCATGTGATCCCATTTCACCACAGAGCCTTGGCCCCAGATCGAGGACTCGAACCTCGCTCAACGCGGATTAACAGTCCGCCGTCGTCACCTGGACGACTCATCTGGGTTGGTGGAGCAGGTAGGAGTTGAACCCACACAGCCATAAGGCACCCGGTTTACAGCCGGGCTATCTCGCCAGTGATAGCCGCTCCATTGAACTAGTTGCCGAGATGGAGCGGACACGCTTTGTTGCGTGTCCACTCCACATCAGCACGCCGGGGCAGGCGCGCACGCGCACAGCCGGGTCTAAGGTGCTGCAGCCTTTCTCCAGGATAGACTCCGCCCCAACGTCTACACAATCCGCATTGTTAAAGAGCTGTCCGGGGCACAAAAAAACCCCGGTTGGTCTCGAACCAACCGGGGTTTCTCCTTGGAGCTTCCCTGGAAGGTTCGATGATGAGCCTTCCAGGAACCATTCTGGTAAGGCCTAAATCATCGGTTCCCCGCTGATCGTGGTGAGCAGATCAAAACGGGTATACGCCGCATGCAAATCTCTCCTGCACAGGCGAACGCCACCGATCGACGCGGGATTGGCACAGGAATGCCAACGCCACGCTGCGGCGGTGCTTGAACCAAGTTGTCTGCTTATTGCATTCATTGGCGCGGCAGTATACGCATCAAAAAAACGGTGTCAACACTTAAAGTGAACAAACGTTCCGAAAATGTGAACAGTCGCAAGTCAGGGCTTCCTGACTTGCTTCGGTCTCGTCTCTCTCATCGACTTCAGCCAACTATCCAGACGGGATTGCTGCTGTTTTGTCATGTCGAGCGCACCTGACATAAGTTCGATCGTGTCGATGACCCGCCCGCGGATCGCGTCACCGACCTGGTTTTCCGGGATGGCGGGCCCTTTGCCGAACAGAATCCAGCCGGGCGAGACGTTGGTGATCTCGGCAATAGCCTCGATCTGCGCCAGATTGGGATTGCGCGGTTCCGTGGTCTCGAGACGGTGAAGACCCGTCTTGGACAGCTCGATTCCGCGCTTCGCCAGCTCATGCCGCAAGGCGGCGGGATCGAGTTCCGCCTGGCGTCGCGCCTGACGGATGCGTTCGGAAATGGTGCCGGATTGATTTTTCTTTCGTGCCAAGTTTTTGTCCGGTTGCGCGGCGACGGAGTGGCTCGCGTGCCGCGATATGGCGACAATTATGCCACCCGCGCGCACCGGACCCGCTATCGGCTTCGCGATCGTGTCCCGAATGCGCCCGGTTCATCGACAAAAGAGACCGTTTCGTCCCGAAGGTAGGCACCCTTCGTCGCAGTTCTGGTCTCATGGGATATGTGGCTCAAAAGACGCAGGGGGGCGTTCGAACCGTGATTTCTTTCACCATCAACTCCGAAGACGTGGCTTTCGAGGGCGATTCGACGACACCGCTCTTGTGGGTCATTCGCGATCACCTGGATCTCAAGGGCACCAAGTTCGGCTGCGGCATCGGCCAGTGCGGCGCCTGCACCATCCACATCGACGGCGTGGCGCAGCGCTCCTGCGTGCTGCCGGTTGCGGCCATCCAGGGCCGCTCGATCACGACAATCGAAGGCCTCGCACCGTCCGATGACGAACTGCACCCCGTGCAGCAGGCCTGGCTCGAGCACGACGTGCCGCAATGCGGCTATTGCCAGGCCGGGCAAATCATGGCGACGGTCGACCTGCTCAATCGTTTCCCGAGCCCGACCGACGCGGATATCGACGCCAATCACACCAACATCTGCCGCTGCGGCACGTATGTCCGCATCCGCAAGGCCATCCACCGGGCGGCCGAACTGACCTCGGGAGACGACTCATGAACAGCGCTCCCGAATGGCCACGCGTTACACGCCGGCAGTTTCTGATTTGCGGCGCCGGGGCGGCCGGCAGTCTGGTCGTCGGGCTGCCTGCCTTCGCCTACGAGGACGAAGGCGAGCGCATGCTGGGCTGGTTCATCGAGATCAATCCCGATGGCAGCGTCGTTGTCGGCATCAAGGACCCGGAGATCGGGCAGGGACTGCGAACCGCGGTGCCGATGATGGTCGCCGAGGAGCTCGACGTCGGTTGGGAAGACGTTCGCATCGCGCAAATGGAACTCGGTCTGGTTGAGACTGCCGATGGCTTTAGCTGGACCTATGGCGGCAGCCAGGGCGTCGGCGGCAGCACGGGTCTCACCAAGAACTGGGAACTGATGCGCCAGGCCGGCGCGGACGCGCGACGGCAGCTGATTCGCGCTGCCGCGAACCGGCTCGGTGTCGACGAATCGGAATGCAGCACCCGACCCGGCGCGGTTGTCTGCGAATCGCAGAATACGACCATCCCCTACGGTGAGCTCGTCGTCGAGGCTGCGGCACTACCAACGCCGATCGACCCGGCGCCGCTCAAACCGGTTGGCGACTACCGCATCATCGGTACGCAGCGTGGCACGATCGATGCGCGTGACATCGTTACCGGCAAGGTTCGCTACGGCATCGACACGGTGCAGCCGAACATGCGCTACGCCGCGATCGCGCGCGCACCTGTGCTGAATGCCCGCGTGCGCTCCTTCGACGATTCGGCCGCACGTGCCGTTGACGGCGTCGTCGACGTCATTCGCATCGACGGTCCCGAGATCGGCGAACCCTATGTCGTTCTGGCCAGTGGCGTTGCCGTCGTGGCCACCTCGACGTGGGCCGCGTTCAAGGGTCGCGATGCGCTCAGCATCGAATGGGAAGAAAGCCCGAACGCGAACGACAGCAGCGAGCGTTTCTGGCGCGAGAACGAGGAGATGCTCGAGACCGACGGTCAGGTCGTACTCGACGACGGCGATTACGACGAGGCAATGGCCGCGGCAGAAACAACGGTCGTTCGTCGCTACCGGGTGCCCTTTGTTTCACATGCACCGCTCGAACCGCAGAACTGCTATGCGCACGTTACCGAAAACGCCTGCCACATCATCGCACCGACGCAGTCACCGGGTGGCGCGTCGAGGAACGCGTCGAGAGTGACGGGGCTGCCGATGGAGAACATTCGCGTCGAGATGACGCGAGTCGGCGGTGGTTTCGGGCGGCGGCTTTCCACCGATTACGCGGCCGAGGCATGCATGATCTCGCGCGACACCGGCTGGCCGATCCAGCTCGTGTGGTCGCGTGAGGACGATATGCGAAACGACTTCTACCGGCCTGGCGGCCTGCACGAGATGCGCGCCGGTCTGGACGGGGACAGACGCGTCACGGCCTGGACTCAACGGTTGGCGAGTGGCAGCAAGTACTATCGGCGGCCGAATATGCCCGACGAGAACCTGTACTCCGCGGAGCTGTACATCGACGACTTCCCGCGGCGCTGCATCGACAACGTTCGGCTCGAGTACTTCAACCATGAGATCGGGCTGCCGCGAGGCTCGTGGCGCGCACCGGCGCACACCGCGAACGCGTTCGTGATCCAGAGCTTCATCGATGAAATCGCGCACGAAACCGGCCAGGATCCGCTCCAGCTTCGGCTCGACCTGTTCGGCGAGCCCCGCGAACTGGAGTACACGAACCACGGCGGTCCCACCTTCAATCCGGGCCGGCTGTCCCGCCTCGTCGAGTTCGTGGCGGACCGCATCGGTTACGGCCGCGATCTGCCGGAGGGCCGTGGTATCGGAATCGCCACGCACTTCACCTTCGGGGGCTACGCAGCACACGCCATGGAGGTCAGTGTCTCAGACGGTCAACTGACTATCGAGCGAATCGTCGCCGCAATCGACTGCGGTCTCGCGGTGCACCCCAACGCCGTCGACGCGCAGCTACAAGGCGGCACGATTGACGGGTTGAGCACCGCGCTGGGACTCGAAATTACCGTGAAGGACGGCCGCGTACAGCAGAGCAATTTCGATAACTACCCGCTCGCCAAGATCGCTGAGTTCCCGAGCCGGTTCGAGACCCACATCCTGCCGTACGACGACATTCCGACCGGCGTTGGCGAGATGGGCATTCCCTCGGCCGCGCCCGCGCTGACCAATGCGATTTTCGCGGCGACAGGCCAGCGGATCAGGAATCTGCCGATCGGCGATCAACTTGCCGGATAGGTGGTAGGGTGTGGGCGGTATGGCTCGCAGACACCTGATCGCTGGCGCGACGCTCCTCCTCACGGGGAGTGTGGCACTGTGGTCCGGCACCGCACTGGCCGATGGTCACGACGAACTCGAGGGCGTTTGGGTCGCGCACCCGGAGGTGCGCGGCCACCCTGGCGAACTCATCATCCGGATCGAAGCCTCAGCGGATGAAACGCTGACGGCATCGCTCGAACTGCCGCAAATCCAGTCGCAACGATTCGGCCTGGGTGAAGTCGCCGTGGATGGCGCTACGGTCATGCTCGGCCCGCTCCCGCTGGAGCGCATCGGCGATGCGCTCGTCACACGAATTCCGCAAACGCTGGTTCCGCTCTACGAGGTAACGGCCGAATTCCGGAAGCTCGACGGGCCAATACCTGAGACACCACCGCCCGAGCTTGGTGAAGCCGTTTGGCCGGCCTGGCAGTTCGAAACCGAGGCGGCGATCTGGGGCGGCGCGTTCGTTTCCGGCAATACCGTTTTCTTTGGCAACAACGGCGGCGTGTTGTACGCGGTCGACACGCTGGACGGCAAGGTTCGCTGGATGGTCGAGACCGGTGGCGCGATTCGATCGACGCCGGTCGGCATCGAGGACGACATTCTCTTCCAGTCCGATGACGGCTATCTCTACCGGATCGCGGCCTCCGACGGCATATCGGTATGGCGCGTATCGCTTGCCGCCGACGAACATCACGCCGTCAATCGCGGCACGGAAGACCCCTTCTACGACCACTATGCTTCGGCCGTCACCGTCGTGGGCGATGTTGGCTATGTCGGCACGTACGCGGGCGACGTCGTTTGCATCGATCTCGATACCGGGGACGAAATCTGGAGATTCGAGACGGAGGGTCCGGTTCAGGGACAGCCCGCCGTTAGCGGCGGTCGCGTCATCGCCGCATCCTTCGACCAGCATGTCTACGCCCTCGACGCGGAGACCGGCGAATTGCTCTGGCGGGTCGACTCGGGCGGGGCGATGCCTTCCTACCCGGCAATCCACGACGAGCGGACCGTGTTCGTCGGCACGCGCGGCTACGATTTGATCGCGCTCGATATTGCTACCGGCGAGCGAGTCTGGGATCACTACTTTTGGTTCTCGTGGGTCGATTCGCCGCCGTTCGTGACGGGCGACTCGGTACTCGCCAGCGGGTCCGACGGCGGTGCGGTGCTGGCCTTCGACGCCGAATCGGGCAGCAAGCTCTGGGAATTCGACACAACCGGGTCGGTCTGGGCGCCGCTGGCACAGAGTGGCAACACGGTTTACGCCGGTGCCGTCGGCGTCCGCGAGTACATCGTTGCGCACGAACCCGGGTTCTTCGCGATCGATGTACGCACAGGCGAGGCACTCTGGAACTATCTGCCCGAGGCGGTGGCTATCGATGGGGGAACGCAGAGCGGATTTGCGGCAGCCCCCGCCGTCGGTTCCGCGCATGTCTTCGCCGGCTCTCTGGACGGCAAACTGTATGCGTTTCCGATCCACGATCCGATCCCGGCGGCGAGCCCGGACGAAGCGTCTCCGGAAGGGGACACTCTGCGCTAGCAGGCGACAGTCGACGCTCGGCGCATCGGACGATGCGGTTGTACTACACTGCGTTGCATGCCGAAGAAGAAACACCTGAATGCCAGCGACGAGATCTTTTTCCTGTCGAAAGACGAGGTCTCCGCGATGCCCGTCCGGCCAATGCGGGAAGGGCTGTTCGGCACGACGCTGGAGGATGCATTCCAGAAGCTGCTCGAGCGATACCCGGAGATCGTCCCCGGCAAGCAGATCAGGCCGGGCGCTGACAATCCGCCGCGATTCATTCTGCTGAGGCGCGAGGCGCCGATATCCAACTGGTCGCTGGACCACTTACTCGTCGATCAATTCGGTGTGCTGACGCTCGTCGAGTGCAAGCTACTCGAGAACCCGGAGTCGCGGCGGGAGGTCGTTGGGCAGATCATTGAGTATGCCTCCAATGCTCGCGCCGCCTGGGGCGGCGGCCGGCTCCGCGATTTCGCGCACAACTACTGGACAAGTACTGGGAAGGACTTCGACGAAGAGTGCATCGCAACGCTCGAACTCGAATCCGGCATGGAGGAGTTCTGGGAACTCGTTGAGACGAATCTGGAGCAGGGGAAGATAAGACTCATCGTCGCCGGCGACGAACTACGACCCGAAGTCCGCCGGATGATCGAGTATCTGAACACCGAAATGGACAACGTAGAAGTCCTCGGTCTCGAATTGAAGTGCTACGGGTCGGACGACGCGCAACTCGTGCTCGTACCGAACATCATCGGACAGTCCGTGGCCAGTATTGATCGCAGAGAGTCGGCGTCGAAGTACCGGCGGTGGGGTCCGAAAGAGCTTCGAGAAGCGTTCGGTGAGTTGGAAGATTCTGAGCTGGGAGCAGCGTACATTCACGTGCTGGACTGGGCCGAGAAGTCCGAAAGGATGATGTCCTCTTCGGCCAAAAACGCCTGTTTCGGCGTGGGCAATACGGAGGGTGCTCGGACGATGGGTCTTTATATTGTGGACGGCCCGTGGGCCTACTTCGAGCCGAGCAAGTTCGCGTCACTGGAGATTCGGGACCGCTACGTGCAGCTCTTGAAGGAGGCAGACCTGCTGGAAAAGGACTTCGATCCAAGCCAACAGGTCCAGAAGCGACTGGACTTCGAAACTCGAGCGGACGCTGAGGCGTTGATCGGCGTTCTCGAATCGATCTGAGCACTCGACACTACGAGTTCGTCAGCTGCCAATAGGACCAACAACAAAAAGGGTTACGATGCTCCAATGAACAGGCAAGTCGTCCAGATTGTTCTCGCCACCGCCCTGCTCGCCGGCTGCAGCGGTGATGAGGCTGAAAATGACGGTCCCGTCGCGGATCTTCTCCTCATCAACGCCGACGTGGTCACCGTCGACGAGTCACAACCGCAGGCCGAAGCCGTGGCGATCGAAGGCGATCGCATCCTGGCCGTCGGCAGCACCGACGAGATGCTCGCCTTGCGGGGCGACGACACCGAAGTCGTCGACCTGAATGGCCAGATGCTAATCCCGGGCTTCATCGAAGGTCACGGTCACTACACGAGCTTCGGTGGATCGTTGCTGATCCTCGACTTCCGCTACGCCGAGAGCTTTGCGGATATCGTCTCGATGGTCGCCGATGCGGCCGCCGAGACGCCGGCGGGTGAATGGATCGTCGGCCGCGGCTGGCATCAGGACAAATGGTCCGTGCGCGAGGACGTGCTTGTCGAGGGGCTGCCGCTGCACGACAGCCTGAGTGAGGCAACGCCCGATCATCCGGTCATGCTGATTCACACCAGCGGCCACGCGGTGTTCGTCAACGCGCATGCGATGCGGCTCGTCGAACTCGACGGCACCACAGAGCCGCCCGAGGGCGGCGAGATCGTCAAGGATGAGGACGGCAGGCCGACCGGCATGATGCGCGAAGCGGCGCAGGACATCTTCCGCGTCGCCTACTCCGGCCATCAGGGACGCCGGCCCGCCGGCATCGCCGAGGCGGAGATGCGGCGGATGATCACGCTGGCCGGTGAGGAATCGCTGCGGCACGGCATCACGTCCTTTCAGGATCTCGGCACGACCTTCGCCGAAGTCGACCTCATCCGGACGATGGCCGAGGAAGGCAATCTACCCGTTCGTCTGTTCATGGCCTTCGAGGAGGACGCCGCCGACATGGAGGGCCGTCTCGACGAGTACCGGATGGTCGGCTACGGCAACAATTTCCTGACAGTGCGAACGATCGGCGAAAAGGTGCTGGACGGCGCGCTAGGCACGCACGGCGGCTGGCTGCTCGAGCCATATACCGATATGCCGAACAGCCACGGCCTCAACGTCGTGTCGGTGGAAGAAATCGAGGCGTCGGCGCGCCTCGCCGTCGAGCACGATTATCAGATGGCGATTCAGGGCATCGGCGACCGCGCCTATCGCGAACTGCTCGAC
Source organism: Woeseiaceae bacterium (assembly GCA_965232445.1). GTDB lineage: Bacteria > Pseudomonadota > Gammaproteobacteria > Steroidobacterales > Woeseiaceae > UBA1847. The sequence goes on from OZ246973.1 coordinate 763,063, forward strand.
ATATACGAAGCCGCTTTCGCAGAGCATCCGGAACGGACCGACTGGCGCTGGCGCATCGAGCATGCGCAGGTCATCCACCCCGACGACATACAGCGGACCGTCAATCTCGGCGTAATCCCGGCCGTGCAAGGCATCTTCGCTTGCTCGGACGGACCGTGGGTTGAGGACCGGCTCGGGCCGGAACGCACCCGCGAACGCGGCTACATCTTCAACACGCTCGCCGAGGCAGGCCTGGTTCCCACCAACGGCACCGATCCGCCCGTCGACGAGATCTCGCCGATCGGCAGTTTCCACTGTTCGGTGACACGGGAATTACCCGATGGCACGCTGTTTCAGCCGCAGGAGGTCTATTCCCGCGAGCGGGCGCTCTACTCGTACACGATGGGCAATGCGATCGCCGCGTTCGAGGAGGACATCAAGGGATCGATCACGCCGGGCAAGCTCGCCGACCTGACGGTGCTTTCGCAGAATCTGTTGACGGTTTCCGACGATGAGCTAGTCGACACAGAAATCGTGATGACGATCCTCGGCGGTGAGATTCGTTACCGGGACGGGGAGATCGTTCGGCCGTAGCGGATCGGGAGCTCGACTTACTGCTGTTCGATACGGCCGCGGATTGACGTGGTGACCGACTCGAGCCTGTACCCGGAACGCTCCTCGTAAGATTCCTGGAACCGGCCGGGATGAATGGCCACAGAACCAACACCGGGCTGATAACCTGCCTCGGGATCGACCGGCCAGGAGGCGGAAAGCTGGCACCAATAGGATCGTGCAAGCGCCGGGTAGGTGCCGGGCTCCGCGTCGACTTCGACGGTAACGACCCCGTCGAAACTGCCGTCGACCATTTCCACGCCGACGCTGCCACTACCGACCCGAACGCCGTGCGTGCCGCCCATTCTGCCGTCATCCAGCAACTCATTCTCGTAGACTGAGCAGCTGATGTTGATTCGCCAGATGACGGTATTCTCGACGCGCAACGGAATGTTGAACGTGAAATCGGCAGCAAGAGCCGAGCTTCCGAACAACGCCATGGATACGGCTAGTGCAAAGCGTGTGGGCTTCATATTTTGCTCCTGAAAATCATTGTTGCTCGACGCCGATCACAGCCAGTCCCTGGGTATCGATCACGACTGGAGTGAACTCGCCGGCCTCGGCGATTTGCTGGCCTCGCGCCGAAAGATCGTCGCTGCCCACTACGGACAGCGGCTCGGTATCGAAAGCGAGAGGCGTGAATTCGTGTGCTTCGTCGATGGCGGTGCCCCGTCCGGTTCTCGCGTCGCTGCCAATGACGAACAGCCTGTCCGTCGTGATGGTCTGCGCCAGGAATATCGGATCTTCCGGAATGACTTCCTCGACCTCCGGCCTCGGGTCCTCCGGCCGTGCGGGCAGCATCGGGTCGGGCTGTTCGCCGCCCGCTGCCTGGGACTGGTCGCCGCCGTCCGGCGGCGGAGAGGTGTCGGGGCCGCCGAGGGCGTTGCGAATCGCCGCGGTCGGAATCGGGCCGTCGATCAGCATCGCCAGCCGGCGCTGACGTTCCTCTTGTAGCCGCGCGATCAGCGAATCGTTGACCTCGCGTTGCGCCAGGCGATCGGCAGCGTGTTTATCCCGCAGTGACGCCGATTCTTCTTCGCGCGACTCCAGCGCCGCAGCCCACGCGGCCGCACGCTGATCGTTGATCTCTCGCTGCCGGCGCGCGGCCTCTTCTCCGCGCACACCCTGATCGCGCAGCTCGGCCAACGCATCGAGCTGAGTTGCGTTGATTTCCTGCAGTAGCTCGCTGTGCTGCTCGGAGAGGGCAGTCAGTGCTTCCCGGTATTCCCGGTCGATGCGCGTCAGCGCGTCGGTGTTCTCACGAATCTGTTGTCGAATGAGATCGTCAAAGTAGTAGATGACGTCGCTCGACGTCGACAGAACCCGATCGGATTCGACCTGCGGCGCGATCTCGGCCGGCGCCTGGGCCAGAACGGCGCCGGAGGCCAGCAGTGACAGCAACAGGACACTGAGGGATCGCATGCGGAGAGAATAGCATCCTATCCGGGTTCGGCAGCGAGGCTCGGGGCAGTCCCGCGCGATACCTGCCGCTCAGCTTCTTCGTTGCCCAACTGACGGCAGCCCTTACGCTGACTGCCCGTCGACCGGTTCACTACGGACAGCGGGCCTACTTCAGTGCACGGTAGGTCGATCCCATAGCGCTAGTTCCGCGACTCTCCTGATGTCGTCGATCAGCGTTTCGAGATCGTCGATCGAGCCCGAAACAAGTTCAGACCCAACGACCTCGTTCTCACGAATCAGGTATAGCTCTACTTCGACGACGTTCGTGTCAGAATCCACGGCATACCGGCCTGTCATCTGATAACCGTCCTCGAACGCCGCTGTGTCCACGTACACCCAGGGCGGATTTTCGTCCTCTGCTGAGATCTCTCGCAACCGATCGTTGACGAGGGACGTCAGATTGACCGGATCGATAGGCGGGCTGTGAAGCTGAAAGTTCGAGCGAATCAGAAACGGTCGCGGCTCCTGCAATGAGATCAGTGAGCGCTCCTCCTCCGTGAGGCGCGCAACGTCGAAGCTGCCGGTGCCGCGCGGCATTCCGACCAGCGGTCGCTGAATGCCGCCGATGTCGTCAGCGATTACCTGAACTCGGTCGGCCGCATAGCCGAACCACTGGGAAACATCGAGATACTCGTCATCCCGTAGCGATGCGCCGCGCATTCCCTCCAGCAGGCTATAGGTCAGAATGCCCTGGCCGTACTCGCTTGCCTCATAGCTGACGGCATCGGCCGCCGAGCCAGCGAGAACGAACAAGCCGGCACGGTCCTGCATGCGATCGATTGCTCGAACCTGACTCGATGGTACGCCGCGCGCTGCCGTAAGCTGCTCGACGACCCGACCGGCCCCGCAAGTGTCGAGAATAAGCACCTGCTTGTTGGCAACCGGCACTTCGAGCAGCAACTCAGTGAGTTCCTCGCTCGATATCGCGACGGCCGAGCGAACGGCCGGGTCATTCATTGCGGTATTCGTCGCTGACTGGGTTAGAAAATAGTAGTCGCCATCCTGCCCCGCGGCCGCTACACCATGGCCTGCGAGGTAGACCAGAACGATGTCCGACGATCGCGCGTTCGACAGCGCACGGAGCGCCTCGATGATGTTCTCTCTTGTCGGCGGCAGGTGCTCACTGTTTGAAGTGAGCACAGTTAGGTGAACGTTCTCCGCGCCGAACAGGCGCTCGGCGCCGCCCTCCAGCGCGTCCGCGAATGCGGTGGCGTCTCGAGAGGCGAAGTTCAGATCGATGGCGGTGCCGCTGTAGTCCGATACCCCGACCACGACAGCCCAAAGCTCGGGCGGCTCGGCCGCGCCGGGCGGGATCCAGGTTGCCTGCAGGCCGCGGCTGACCAGATAGCCCTCGGCATTGTAGGCGCTGACCTCAATGGTGTTTTCTTCGCCGGGGACTAAGTAGGGATGATCGCCGATGGAGATGGATACGGAAGCTTCTGCTGCGGTGGCGTCAAAACCAACGCCTCGGGCGTCACTAGCAATCTCCTTGCCGTTGATGGAAACGATGACCCGGCCGATACCGCCGCCACGATTGACCAAGGTGAGGTCCAGTATTCCGGTCTCGTCGATTGGCGCTCGCAAGACTGTCTCCGGGTACAGCGCGATTTCGGAGGAAGCGTCTATGTCTCGCAGAGGCTCTTCATTGAGACCGAGAATCTTGCCCATGAGCCCGGGTTCGTAAAATCGATCCTTAAGCTGCCTAAGTTGAATAGGCTCATCGCCCAGTACCCAGTGAAGTCCGTCAATCTCTCCTCCACCCGACGCATCGAATCGACCGTCAGGATCAAGGACCGCCCAATCGCTGGCGGCGAATCCGTACATCTGCAGTAACTCCTCGCCCGTCGACGGGTCCCAAAGTCGAACCGAGGAATCGACGCCCACTGACACAATGACACGACCGTCAAAAAGGAAGTCCGCATACCAGACCCGACTTGCGTGTCCGACTAGACTCTGACGCTCGGCACCGGTTGCGATATCCCAAAGAACAGCGGTGCCGTCCTCGCTTCCCGTAAGGACGCTCCGACCGTCTGGTGAGAACGCGACTGACGTCAAGTGATAGAGGTGACCCTCGAAACTGCGTATCTGATCGCCGGTCGCAAGGTCCCATAATCTCGCGACGCCGTCGTAGCCCCCTGTCAGCATCGCCCGACCATCAGGTGAGTAGGCGACCGATGCAAGCTCAAACTCGATCCCCTCGAATTCGCGAATCAGCTCTCCGGACACTGCGCTCCAAAGCCGTACGGTATCGCCTTCATCCGCGAGAATTACAGTTTGTTCGTCAGGCGCAAGCGCGACTGTCGCCAGATTGAAGCCGTCTTCCGTCTCGAAACGGCGTACCTCGACGCCGCTCGCTACGTCCCATATTCGCGCAGTGCCATCCCAACTCCCGGTTAGAAGTCTGTGACCGTCCGATGAGAAGACCAAAGACACGACTGCGTCACTGTGTCCCTTGAGTTCCAGCAGGCTCTCTCCGGTGTTCGCACTCACTACGGTCACCGCGCCGAACTCTCCGCCCACCGCTACCGTCCGGCCATCCGGAGACTGCGCTACTGCCGTGGCCTGCTCAATAAGGTCTGAGTCGAGGCGGCGCACACCGTTCGCTGCAGCCAGATCCCACAAGCGCACTGTCCCGTCGGCGCTCATTGTTACTAGTGATAGCCCATCTGAAGAACGGCTTGCGTTCGTGATGGGAGAGGTCAAACCCTCGAACACTCGAATCTCCGCACCTGATTCCGCGTCCCAGAGTCGTGCTGTGGCGTCGTCACTCCCGCTAAGAATTGAGGCACCGTCCGGTGAGAACATCGTTCCATTCACCTGATCCGTATGACCCGTCACTCTGCCTACTTCCCGACCACTCTCGAAGTGCCAAAGACTAAGCGAGTAGTCCCAACTTCCTGCAAGCAGCGTCTGGCCATCGGGAGAGAACGACACCGAGTGAATGTATCGACTGTGCGCCTGAACTCTTCGCACCTCTTCGCCTTCGGCCACATCCCAGACAACCACACCGCCTTTGTTGTTACCGACGACCACGAAGCGCCCGTCCGGTGAAAAGGTGACGGCCGATACACCCTCGCGATTGCCCTCGGCGAATGTAGAGCCGAGGCGTAGGAGCTCCGCCCCTGTCGCTACTTCCCACAGTCTTGCAGTTCCGTCGTAGCTTCCGGTCAAAATGGTCTGGCCATCAGGGGAGTACGCAATGGAAGTGATTCCATAGGCGGAGTGACCTTCGAACTGACGTATCTCTTCGCCAGAGTCTGCATTCCACAATCGAGCTGTGCCGTCGGAGCTACCCGTGACAAAGTAATCCCCGTCTGGCGAAAATGCGACGTCCCAGACTCCTCGCGCGTCGACCATGAATACTTCCAACAGTGCGCCGGTACTCGTGTCCCACGTTGCTGCCAAACCGTCGAGCGCAGCCGACAAGATCGTTTGTCCATTGGGGGACAGTTCTACCGATGTTACTTCCGAGAAATGTCCTTCAAACCGTCGCACCTCCCGGCCGGAGTCAACGTCCCAAAGACGTACGGTTCCGTCATCGCTTCCAGTCAGCATAAGTCGACCATCTCTCGACATGTCCACTGCGTTCACGCCTCCGAGACCAGCTGAAGCGATCAGATACAAATCATCGTCAGCAGTCCCCGATTGTCCAAGTACGATGGTGGGCAACGTGACCAGGATCAGGGTCAGGGTCGAAACACAAAAACTGCGTGCGTTGGCTGTAGAACTGTGCATGCGATAACTATATCCGCTCGGTGATCATCGGTTTGTGACGCGGTAGTCGGGCGACTGTCAGGGCACGTTTGGTCGATGGGAGGCCAGCCACTTCTGGGTGTCCGCCTTGGTTCTCGGCCTCTCCGCTTAACTTCGTTTCCCATTCACCTCCCGTTAAGAAAAACAGCAGCTTACGTTCATTCTTCATTCATCGGCCTCTGCCTAAGCTGAAACTCCGTTGGGATGTATTGGCTATAAGGAGGTCACCATGAACAAGCTCAGCGTTGGCCTGCTGCTGGCAGCCGGTCTTTTCTTCATAGACGTGACGCCAGCCGCAGCACATCAGGTCGCGGACAACGTGCGCGTGCACGGCAACGGCTATCACGCCGAATTCCGGCGCCGCCAGGAGATGCCGCGATGGCTCAGACGCAACCGCGATTTTCGCCATTGGTACCGGCGATCGCCGCTTGCAGACTACCGGCGGATTAGCTGGCGCCAGCTATTCGAAATCTACAGCTGGGAACGCAGCTACTTCGAGTCACGCTACTACTTCGAGCACGACGGCCACCATGGCCGGCGAGATCGTGACCGGCGGCGGAACCGTCACGACGACTAGCGATTTTCCTGCGCCACATCCGCGATCCCGGAACCACGGTCGTAGCGGATGACCGGGCACCCGCGACACGGACGTTGCGGGTGCCCTCTTTCGTTTAGGTTGCGGGTAGCTGATACCCGACTGCAGCATCAGTCGTCGTAGACGGCGCCGTCCGGACAATGCGTTGGCGGCGGCGGAATGGGATGCATCCCGGCACCGTCGGCAGAACCCATGTACTGCGCGCCATCCATCGTCATCATCACGACGATGTTGCTGATCAGATCACCGCGCTGCGTAGAGGCCGAGCCCGGATGCGCGGCGGCTTCTTCGGCCGTGGTGCAGCGCCAGCCGGGCCCAGTGCTGGCCTGTGGTACCTCGAGCCAGCCGGGCGCGATCTCGGTGTCGTTGCCCTCCTGCCAATCACGCAGTGCGGCTCGGGTTTTTCCGCCCAGCAGCCCATCGGCCACCCCGGGTTCGAAGCCGAGATCGGCGAGCGCCTGCTGGACGGCGCGAATGCTTTCGCGATCGCCCGGGTCGCTCACAACCAATGCCTCGAGAACCGCGTCAGGGTCGTTCTCGGCACGCACGTCGCAGGCAACCGTGAAGGACAGCGCGACAAACAGAATCAACAGCATGTTTCTATAGATCATCCCCATCTCCCTCCCTCGTCACGAGGAGTTCGTTTATCCACAAGACCAATAGACGGGCTGCTTCGCCATATGTCAGGGGTGCGGCTCCGAGCCGCGGCAGTAGTTGCCCTCGAAGCTCGCCGTGATCACTACGGACGGCAGATCTATGGAGAATGTCGGCGAGTTGGACAGCCGGCGAGGCAGTCACAGGCTGATCGGTCCCCAGATTCTCGTGCTGTCGAAAAACCCGAAGATGCCCGACCGGCAGAACTGCCAGAGCAATGCTTCGTCGACAAGGACAATGACCAGAGTTGGGAGCAGAAAGCCGAGAAAGAAGGCGGGCGCATACCGGATTCGAGCCACGGCGCTGAGGCCACGCGTGACATTCACACCCATCGCCACCGTCAGGAGCACGGCAGCGACGATCATGAATAAGCCAACGCCGCCAATGAACGCACCGGGCAGATACATCAGGAGTAGTAGCGAGAGAAAAAGGCCGAACACCGCGAGAATATTCCAAACGCCACCGAGGTACAGGCCCGCGTTGAAGACCCGCGAGAACCTGCACCTGCTTCGGCCCATCAATAGCCATGCCAGGAAGGCCCCGGGAATCGTAAGGAGTGGCGCAAGCAGGGGCTCCATGGCTTCGTACACATCGCTTGCAAAGAACGCGTTGCAGCGAGCGGTCTCCGGCGGTGTGAATAGCAGGATCGGCGAGGGGTCCGGATCCGGTACTGCCAATTGCACGAGGTAGACAACGCCGAGCGACATGGCGAAGAAGGTGAGTGGCCCCACGAAGCCTGGTGAAGCCTCGCCAACTCTGCCGCGAAGGAAAGGCCTGACACGGAAGAGTACCGCCCACACCGTGCGCGTAAAGCGATCCAGGCCGAGGTGGTCCCAGAACTGTCTTGCGATGGATGGCTCTGACATATTGTTCTTGTTCTGCCTTGAAGCTGTTTGGTCAAGCTCGGGGCAGCGCTATGCGAATATCGAACCGGCATACCGGAGTCTTCTATCCGGAAACGCTACCCGGCAATTCCTCGCGCTTCGTTCAGTCGAGTTCGAAAACGCCGATTCCCGCAGTATCCGGGAGCTCCCGGACAGAGAAACCGCTCTGCATTGGGCGACAGCCTAAGGCCGCGTCTGCCCCGAACCGCGAACGACGTACTTGTAGCTCGTCAGCTGCTCCGCCCCCACCGGACCGCGCGCGTGGATGCGTCCGGTGGCGATGCCGATTTCGGCGCCCATGCCGAACTCGCCGCCGTCGGCAAACTGAGTCGATGCGTTGTGCAGCACAATTGCGCTGTCGACCTCGGCAAGAAAACGATCTGCCGCAGCCTGATCGCTTGTGACGATGCTCTCGGTGTGCCCGGAACCGTACTCGCGGATATGCTCGATGGCAGCAGCGATTCCGTCGACGACGCGCAACGAAACAATGGCGTCGAGATACTCGGTCGACCAGTCCTCCTCGCTCGCTGCGACAACCGAGTCGCCGGCCGCCTGAACCTCGGCATCGCCCCGAACTTCGCACCCCGCGTCCTGCAGCGCGGCGATCAACGCTGACAGCACCCCATCGGCCGCCGCGCGATCGATCAACACGGTCTCCGCCGCCCCGCAGATTCCCGTGCGGCGCATTTTCGCGTTGACGACGATATCGCGCGCCATGTCGAGATCGGCAGCCTCGTGCACGTAGACGTGGCAGATGCCTTCGAGATGCCCGATGACCGGCACGCGTGCCTCGTCCTGCACACGCTTGATCAGGCTCTTGCCGCCACGCGGCACAACGACGTCGATAGTCTCCGCCATTGACGACAACAAATAGCCCACGGCTGCCCTGTCGGTCGTCGGCACGACCTGTACGGCGTTGGCGTCGATTCCCGCGGCTTCCAGGCCCGCCTGCATGCACTCGTGAATGGCCAGATTCGAGCGGAAGCTCTCCGAGCCGCCGCGCAATATTGCGGCGTTCGCCGATTTGATGCACAGACCGGCCGCATCGGCAGTCACGTTCGGCCGGCTTTCGTAGATGATCCCGATCACACCCAGCGGAACCGATACGCGCTGAATCGCAAGGCCGTTCGGCCGGTCCCATTCGGCGACGACCCGGCCCACCGGATCTGGGAGCTCGGTGATGGTCTCGAGCCCGGCGGCCATCGCTTCGACGCGGGCTTCGTCGAGCATAAGGCGATCCAGCATTGCCCCGCTCAATCCCCTGGCCTCGGCCTCTTTCAGATCCGATGCGTTCGCCGCGATGATGTCGGCGGATCGACTGCGTAGCTGTTCAGCCGCAGACGCGAGGGCGGCGTTGCGCTGTCCGGCATCCGCCGGGCTGAGCGACACGCAAGCCTTGCGCGCCGAGCGGCCGAGCGCCTGCATGGTCGCGTCGATGGAGACGGTGTCCTGGACCTGTGCCATATCAGTCGAAAACCACCAGGTTATCTCTGTGCACCATGACGGTCGGTCCCCGGTAACCGAGTGCGGATTCGATACCCTCGGAGCGGCAACCGGATACTTTCGCGGCGTCGCCCTGATCGTACTCGACCAGACCGCGGCCGACTTCCTTGCCGGAATCATCGCATATCGCGACGACGTCGCCGCGCTGGAAACTGCCGTTGGCGGCCACGATACCCACGGGCAGCAGACTCTTGCCGTTGCGAAGCGCCTCGGCAGCACCGGGGTCGACCATCAGACGACCGCGCGTCTTCATGACGCCGACCAACCACTGCTTGCGCACGGCCGCCGGCGTCTTCTCGGCACGAAATACCGTGTAGCGTGCGCCGTTGGCGAGTGCGTGTATCGGTCGCTCGACCTGGCCCGACGCAATGTACGTCGAGCATCCCGCATGGGTCGCGATGCCCGCGGCCTGCACCTTCGTTGCCATGCCACCGGTACCGACGTCCGTCCGCGTTTCGCCCGCCATGCCGACGATCTCGTCATCGATCGCACGGACCTCGGCTATGTGCTCGGCGGATGCGTCATTAGTCGGATCGCTGCGATACAGACCGTCGACGTCGGACAGAAGCAACAATCCGTCCGCCATGACCAGCTGCGCTACCCGCGCCGCCAGCCGGTCGTTGTCGCCGTAGCGGATTTCTTCCGTCGTAACCGTATCGTTCTCGTTGATAATCGGCACGACTCGATGATCCAGAAGCTGACCCAGCGTGCCGCGCGCATTGAGAAACCGCCGCCGGTTCTCGGTGTCCTCGGGCGTCAGCAAGATCTGCGCCGAATGGATGCCGTAGTTCGCGAGGGCGTCGCTCCATGCGTGCGCCAGCTGCACCTGGCCTGCCGCCGCCGCGGCCTGAAGCTCGGAAAGCCGTGCGCGCTGCTTGTTGATGCCGATCACCTTGCTGCCGATGGCAATTGCACCGGACGAGACCACGAGCAGGTCCTTGCCCTGCTGGTGTAGCTCGGCGATGTCCTCGGCCAGTCCGGCCAGCCATGCACGATCGAGCTTGCCCTGCTCGTCGATGAGCAGCGAAGAACCGACCTTGATGACAAGGCGGCGGAGGTCGGCGGCGGTTCGAAGGTCCACGGGTTCGTCGGATCGGAAGTGAAATCGGCGTTGAGCAAGCGTCGTATCGGGGCATTCTTGCGGATTATGTGACTGTTTCCAATGGTTTCCGATGCATCGGAGTTGCCGCATCGGCGCCCTCGTCCGCGACTGCCCCAGCCCCGCTCCTGTGCCCCGGGAACCAGCCCGAACGTCGCTCGCGGCTTTCTTAATCAAAGTGGTCAAGAATGCCGGGGGGCGGCCGATACAGGGGTATCTCCGCGTCATGCAAGAAAGGGAGTGTTCGGGAGCATGCTCCGATCCATCCGCACACGGCTACTGCTGGGCTTCCTGCTCTGCATCAGCATTCCTGCCGCGCTCGCTCCCATTGTCTTCAACTATCAGAACGACCGGGATGCGCTCGACTGGACCTCCAGCGCCGTGCTGAATGCACAGCTCGAATTGCAGCGGACTCATCAGCTCACGCGCGAATTCATCAACTTCGGTCAGCGTGATGTTGCGTTCTTCGAACGGGGCGAGAGCGAGTTCCTAACGCTCCGCGCTGATACGCTCGCGGACTCTCGTGCCCGTCTCAACGAGTTACGTGGCGTAGCCGACGCGGCATTTGAACCGATCATCGACAGAATCGACACCAGGCTCGCGGGGTACGAAGCGACCTTCGACTTGTTAACCGCGCGTCTGCGCGAACGCGGCTTCCAGGACTACGGCGTGATTGGCCGAATGCGCGACGCTATTCACAGCCTCGAGCAGGAAGTCGTGGCGGATGATCTTATCGTGCACATGCTGAGCCTGCGCCGGCACGAGAAGGACTACATCCTTCGCAATCAGCCGCAGTACGTCGATCGCCTGCTGGAACGCGCTGTTGCCTTCGAGGCATCGATCGACGCACACACTGAACTCGCTCGCGAAACGCAAGCGGGACTCACCGCGAATCTGAACGACTACGTCACGACATTCCAGGAACTGGTCGCGTTCGACCAGACGATTGGAACTCGCAGCGGCACCGGACTCTTCGGCGAGCTGAACAGCATCGAAGAGGACCTCATCGCAGAATTCGATCAACTGCAGTCCGCCGTCAACGACTACGCGTCCAGCAGAAACACCCTGCTCACCGATTTCCTGCAGATCGCGTTCATCGTCGTTGCCACGCTGTCGTTGCTCCTCGCTCTGTTCCTGTCACGGCGCCTGACGGACCCGCTGCACGCGCTGTCCGGAAAGATGCAGGAATACGTCGGGAGCGAATTTACGAAGGACGCCGAGCTCGGGCGTCTGACCAGCCTCGGCGACGAGGTCGGACAGATCGCGCGCGACTTCGGCCAGGTTCAGAGAGCTATCAAGGATTACGTGTCGTCGATACGCAAGATGGCGTACTTCGACAATCTGACCGGCGCCGCGAGCCGCGCTTATCTGAACCAGCGACTGAACGAGATGATCAGTAGCGCCACCCGGCGCGGCGAAGGATTCGCACTCTTCTTCGTCGACCTCGATGCATTCAAGGACGTCAACGACAGTCTCGGCCACGATGCCGGTGACCAGCTTCTGATCGACATCGCGAACCGGCTCGCGGACGCGGCGCGGCAAAGCGACTTCGTCGCTCGCCTGGGCGGAGACGAGTTCTGCCTGCTGCTCGAGGACATCTCGGACGAAGCCGATATCGCCGTCGTCGCGGAACGCTGTCTCAACTTTATCGAGCGTCCGGTGACGATCAACGGCAAGACCTTCCGTCCCCAGTCGAGCATCGGCATCTCGCGCTTCCCCGCCGACGGCACCGACGCGAAAGAGCTGATGCAGGCGGGCGACAACGCGATGTATGCGGCAAAGGTTGCCGGCCATCACCGCTTCGAGTTTTTCCGCAAGGAAATGACGCAGAAGGCGGCCGATCGCCTGACAGTGGCTCAGGAACTGCGGACGGCGTTCACGAACGAGGAGTTCCTGCTCTACTACCAGCCGCAGGTCGACGTGCATTCCGGCCAGATCAACGGGTGGGAAGCGCTGATTCGCTGGCAGCACCCGGAGCGTGGCCTGGTGCCGCCCGGCGAGTTCGTTCCCGAGATCGAGCGTCTCGGGCTGATCAACGAACTCGGCAACTGGGTAGTCGGCGAGGCCTGCGAGCAACTCGCGAGGTGGCGCGAGCAAGGTCTCGAGAACATGCGCGTCAGCATCAACATCGCGCCGCGGCATCTGAGCGACAAGAACCTCTACAACACGGTGTCTGAGGCACTGAGTTCCTCGGGCGTGGAGCCGGGCCAGCTCGAACTCGAAGTCACCGAGTCGGGCATTCAATCCGCGCCGGATGGCAAGCAGGTGCTCGAGAAGTTGAAGACCCTCGGCGTACGGGTGGCGATCGACGACTTCGGCACGGGCTATTCTTCGCTCGGCTCGCTCAAGCATCTTCCCATCGATTGCCTGAAGATTGACCGCAGCTTTATCCGCGACATGGCGTCGAATTCACAGGACGCCGTTCTCCTCGGCACGATCATGGCACTCGGCCACGCACTCAAGTTCGACATCGTTGCCGAAGGCGTCGAGGACCTCGAGCAGTTGCAGATTCTGCAAGGCCTCGACTGCGATCTCGTGCAGGGCTTCTTCTTCAGCCGCCCGATGCCGCCGAGCAAGGTCCCCGAGGTCGCCGAGAAGGGCTACCTCGAAAAAGAAACCACCGAAGCATCCGCATCACCGACAGAACGAGCTGGATAGCCAATGCAAACCGCACGACAAGACGAAAAACGCAACAAGGTCCCGACGCTCGAGAGTGGGGCCGCCAAACTGCTACTCAAACTCTCCGACGCCGACGTCAGCATGGACAAGATCATCGAGCTGGTCGAAATGTCGCCGTCGATCGCTGCCAGACTCGTGGTCAGCGCTAACTCGGCGTGGTCCAACCCGGTCTCGCCGGTAACCAGCGTCTCCGAAGCCTGCTCGCGGCTGGGCCTGAATGTGGTTCGCACAACGACGATCGCGCTCGCGATCGGCCAGTCGTTCAACCATCGCCGCTGCCCGTCGTTCGATGCGGAACGCTTCTGGTGCACGTCGATCATCGGGTCGAATCTCGCTGCCGACCTTGCACCGACCGTGAACGTCGAGCCGAACACAGCGAGAACGGCGGCGCTGCTGCACAACATCGGTCTGCTTTGGCTTGCAGATCTGATGCCCTCGGAAACCGACGAATCACTGCACCATGCGAACGGCAGTCCGGAACATACGATCGGCCAGTGCCTCAAGCTGAACTGCGGTTCGGATCGCCAGGAAGCGTCGCTTTATCTCTACGAGGCGTGGCGCCTGCCCGACGCACTGACGGGCGGCTGGGCCACGGACGGCCAGAGTCTCGCCGACCTGATCCCCATGTGCGAAGTCATGGCTACGGATGTTTACGCGGAGCTGCCGCTCGAGGACTCGAGCTGCCCGCCGGACAACGGACCGATGTGCTCGGCGTACATGAAGCAGATCCGCGAATTGCCGAGAATTCGCGATCTCGCCGCGACCTTGTTCTGATCCGGAGAAATCCGGAGCTCGTTCACACCTGTTCGAGCCCAATCTATGGGCTATAGTCTTGGGTACTGTCGGCCACGGCGGCCAGGCAACTCAGACAAGGCAGGCAAGAACGGATGGACAGGCGCCAGGCACTTCTCGGCATCGCCGCTATGTTCGGCGCTCAACTGCTGCCACCCATCCGAACCGCGATCGCGAACGGACTCGATCCGGTGAACATGTCGGGGGCTTCACTGTTCGACGACGTCGTGCGCCTCGACATTGCCGCCCTCGCCGAGACCATCATTCCTGAGACCGATACGCCGGGTGCCCGCGAGGCCGGCGTGGGAGAGTTCATCGAGTTCATGCTGCAGGAGTGGTTCCCGATAGAAGATCGTCAACGATTCGTGGACGGCATTCAGCGCCTCGACGAGCACTGCCGTTCGGAATTCGCGGTGCGCTTTGCGGACCTCGCCCAGGAGCAGCAGGTTACCGTGGTTACCGCCCTCATGGAGGGCGGCGCGGAAAGCTACGACGACGGCGGCAGCGAATTCTTCGAGCATGCCAAGCAACTGACGATCTTCGGGTATTACACGTCAGAAATCGGCATGACCGTCGAGCGACGGTACCTGCCAATACCCGGCCGCTACGACGGTGCCTATCCCTACGCAGACGTGGGCACCCTGTTCTCGTCCTGAATTACGCCAAGGAGAGCTTCAAATGCCACGCTTGACCGCCGCACTGTTCGTCGGCGTATTTGTGATCACAGCAAGCCACGCGCAGGACGAGCGACCGGAGGACACCGAGGTATGGGAGCCGGCACCACGGCTCGTCGCCACGGGTGCGCACGGGCAGGCACCCTCCGACGCCATCGTGTTGTTCGACGGAACCGATCTTTCCGAATGGCAGCACCTGGACGGGCGCGACGCCGGCTGGGCGGTCGAAGACGGAGCGGTGACGGTCGTGGGCGGTGCGGGTGACATACGCACCAGGCAGTCGTTCGGCGACGTGCAGCTTCACATCGAATGGCGCTCGCCCCCGGACATCGAGGGCGACGGCCAGGGCCGCGGAAACAGCGGCGTTTTTCTGCAGGGGCGTTACGAGGTTCAGGTGCTCGATTCCTGGGAAAATCGCACTTACAGCAATGGCCAGGCGGCCAGCATCTACAAGCAGCGCATGCCGCTCGTCAACGCAAGCAGGCCGCCCGGAGAATGGCAGACCTACGACATCGTCTTTCGCGCGCCGCGATTCGACGATGAAGGCGAACTAAGCGAGCCTGCGTATCTGACCGTGCTGCACAACGGAGTTCTCGTTCAGAATCATGCGGAAGTCGAAGGGCTGACGGTCTACATCGGCGCGCCCAACTATGAGGCACATTCGCCGAAGGAGCCGATCGTCCTGCAAGATCACGGCAATCCGGTGAGCTTTCGCAACATCTGGGTGCGCGAACTCAACTAGGGCATCAGATCAGATTCGACTGCATGAGTTCGACCGCGTGGTTCGCAGCGCGAGCGCTGAACGCCATGTAGGTAATCGATGGATTGACGCAGGAGGTCGAGGCCATGGCCGCACCGTCGGTGACAAAGACGTTCGGCGCATCGTGAATTTGATTCCAGCGATTTACGACCGACTCACTTGGATCGGCGCCCATGCGCGCCGTTCCCATTTCGTGGACACAGCGTCCCGGGGCTGCCGCCTCGGTGCGAGGCTCGATGTTCGTGCAGCCGGCCGCCTCCAGCATGGCGACGGCTTGGGTTACTGAATCGGCGAGCATCTTCTCCTCGTTCTCGCGCCACTCGACATCGAATCTGATCTGCGGCACGCCGAATCGATCTGGCCGCGAGTCGTCGAGCGTCATTCGGTTCTCGTACCGCGGCAGCACTTCGCAGAAGGCGTACAGCGAGAGTACCCAGGGCCCCGGTACGCGCAGGCGAGCCTTGAGATCCGCGCCAAAGCCGGAGAAATCCTCAGGTTCCTTCCGGTATGGCGACCAGGTCTGATAGTTGTAGCCTCGGACGAAGTCCGCATCGTCGTCCTGCCCGTCGACGTTTCTGAATCGCGGCACGTACATCCCGGTCGGGCGGCGACCGTACTCGACGTACTCGGTGTAGCCGGGTATCTCACCGGTCGCGCCCGTACCGAAGGTGTGGTCCATGAGATAGCGACCCAGGACGTCGTGATTGTTGCCCAAACCGTTCGGCGCGCCCTCAGATCGCGAGTTCAGCAGAATTTGTGTCGATGCGATGCAGGAGGCGCACAGGAAGACAACGCGCGAGCGAATCGTCGTGCGCTCTCGCGTCCGCGTATCGACGATGCGCACCCCGGTGACGCGCGATGTCTCGCTGTCGTACTCGAGCGAATCGACAAGAGCGTCGGCGCGAGTCGTCAGATTGCCGGTCGCCTCGGCCGCCGGCAAGGTGGAACTCTGCGTGGAGAACGGCGCGCCGAAGGAGCAACCGCGATGACATTGCGCGCGGTACATGCACGGCCCCCTGCCCTGATCCGGCTTGGGCGCCGTCAGATTGGCGGTTCGCCCGATCGTTACCGGGCGGCCGTCAAAATGCTCGGCCACTGCGCGCTTGAAGTGTTGCTCGGCGACGTTGAGTTCCATTGGCGGCAGAAACTCCCCATCCGGCAGGTGCGGCAGACCGAGGCGCTCACCGGATACACCCACGAATTCCTCGACGTGTGAGTACCACGGCGCAATATCGGCATAGCGGACCGGCCAGTCGATACCGTGGCCGTCGCGCTTGTTCGCCTCAAAATCGAGATCGCTCCAGCGATAGCACTGCCGGCCCCAGATGACCGAGCGGCCGCCAAACATGTCCGCGCGAATCCAGTCGAACGGCTTATCGTCGTCTTCGATGTAGGGATTCAGCCGGTCGTTGTTGACGAACGGATACATGTCGTAGAACGGGATCGAGTAATCATCCGGATCGAATTCCGGCGGCCACTGTCCTCGGTATGGGCGATTGAAGGGCGCACGACCCTCGTGCGGATAGTCGACGCGATGCCTCACCATCTGGCCGCGGTCGAGTAGAAGCGTCTTGAGACCTTTCTCCGTCAGCTCTTTGGCAGACCAGCCGCCGCTGATGCCGGAACCGATGACGATAGCGTCGAAATCGTAGGCGGACATCGTTCTTCTTCTGCAGTCACCCCGATCGTCATTCTATCGTACCGGCGCGGTGCCGCGGACCCGAGCAAAGTTATGGGTCGAAATACCGGGCTCGATAGAGCGATGCCAGCCGTTCTGACAGCATCAACACCTCCGGCTTGTCCTTGCGCAGCATGACGTGCCCGTCATCGAACACTTCCCAGTTCTCGTCGACGAAGGACGGGGCACCGTAGGCCTCGATCAAGGCCTCGCGTATACGATCTTCCTCAGGGCTCGCGGTGAGAATCCAGACCTGTTCGAGGACCCCGTCGCCGAAGACCGCCTCGATCTTCCTGGGAAAGCCGGCGTACTCGAACCCGAAGCAATCGATCTGTTGCTGCACATCGGGTTCGGTCAGTAGCCAAACGCGATATTGATCGAGCCATGTGAAGCTGCACTGCGCGTCGAACTCAGCTTGCAGCGACTCCAGGCGCTCGCCAAAGGCGAGCAGATCGGGCCGCGCTGCTGACGCCCGGTAGTCCCGACCTTCCAAAGTCTCGGCATATGGGTTCGCCCACATGAACAGGTTGGCGTGCGCGGTCTCCGGCGACAGCAGCCAGGCGCGATCATCCGCCCGATCCATGAGCAGCAGCTCGTCGAAACTGCCGGTGAACTGAAGGTAAGTCTGCAACTCCCCGGACAGCATCGACCCGAAAACCTCGGCCGCGCCGCCCTCGGCGAAGGCCATGCTGAGTTGGTCATCGCCAAAGGTGAGGATCAGCGTCTCCACGGGTCGCTCATTGATCGCGATGTCGCGGCATATGAGATGAACCTCCGACGACCTCGCCGATGGATGCGACGGCGGCAAGACCTCACGTCGTTCGACGCGGGCGCACCGGTCTCCCAGCTTCTCCATGGCAACGGCCTCGCTGTCGCCGACCTCGAGGCCCATGACACGTCCGTCCAGCCATGGCTCGGCTGCGGGGGACGAATCAACAGTCAGGAGGAACAGAAAACCCAAAATTCCAAGGCGCATGGCGGCACTCCTTCACGTTTCGAGGCACTACAAATTGGATGCTGCCCGGCGCCGATCGGTTGCAGAAGGACGCCCGGCGAACGACGGCGCGGAATAATCCTGCGGCCACCGTCGTTATCCTGACTCAAGCTGACGGAAAAGACGCAGTTAACACTCAAGGAGAGCGACATGGTTAACCTTCTGCCGAAAAAACGAATTGAAGCCGCAAAGCGCGCGTTCTCGGCGCGCCGAATTCCACTTTCGGCGATCAAGGGATTCATCGATCACACGTATCGACCGAGCGTCGGCGACCTTGTATTGGCGCGAGTAGAAGAGCTCGGCCGCCTGCAGCGCATCGAACTCCCAAGAGGACGCCGGAGCAGGCTCTACGAGGGCGACGAGATACTCGTTGCATACGGAAATCGCTACGCGCCGGATGCGTACGAGGCTCTTATTCCCGAAGATCTCGGCCCTTGCCACCTTGCGGCCGCGGGCGGGCTTGCGGCCAATGTCGTCGCGACGAATCGACGCTTCGCGGACGAGGACCGGCCGCCGACGGCCCTCACGCCCATTGGCGTCTGCGTCGACCAGGACGGACACCCAATCAATCTCGCGCGCTACGCGATTGAACCAAGGAGGGGCGTATTGATCGATGCGCCGGTAATCGCCGTATTTGGCGCCAGTATGAATGCCGGGAAGACGACAACAGCAGCCGGCCTGATTCGCGGCCTGGCCCGACAAGGCATTACGGTTGGCGCGGCGAAGATAACCGGCACCTGTTCCGGCGGCGACCTGTGGAAATTCCTCGACGCTGGCTGTCATCGTGCTTACGACTTCACCGACGCCGGTATGACGACGACCTACATGGAGCGTGTGACCAGTATCGTTTCCGCGGCGCAATCGTTGGCCGCCGAACTCGAAGCGGACGGCTGTGAAGCCATCGTCATCGAAATCGCGGATGGGGTGCATCAGGCGGAGACGGCAGCGCTTCTGGAAGACCAGACTATCCGGATGATCGTCGACCATTGGGTGTACGCCGCGGACTCCGCGTCCGCCGTCAGGATGGGGATGCAGATCTCCAGGGACATCGATTTGCCACTTCGCTGCATCAGCGGTTCCGTTACGGCGTCGCCACTCGCGGTTCGAGAGGCGTCCAACGTCGCCGAGGTTCCAATGCTCGATCTTGAAGAACTCGAGTCGGGTGAGCAGCCCCTGGAATGGATCGACCCGCTGAAGCGCAGCCTCGGTATCCCGATCGAGATGCGTGCTGCTCAACTGCAAGCTTCGTGAAGCGCAGCGGCAATGAACGGTAAGCTGACCGTTCCGCGGTTTCTGGAAGGCGGCCGGAAGGTCGCCTTCCTGTATCTGATCGCCATCTCCATCGGCGAGGTATTCGCACAAGTACTGGCTGCGGCGTCTGTAAAGGCCGTCGTGACCGGAACAAGTGACGGGGTGTATGCCGCCGCCGCACTGCTGCTGTTCGGGGGTGTCGCTGCGATGCTCGGCTGGCAACGAGACCTGCGCGGCGAGCGACTCGGGCTTCGCTACGTGAACGATCTTCGCCAGACTCTGGCGCACCAGGCGATCGCTGTCTCGGCCGGTGGCGGACCCGGCCGCTTCGGTACGCTCGCGATCCGGATGAATGGCGATCTGAACGCGATCAGGGACTGGGCAAACATTGGCGTCTGCGGCGGTGTTGCGGGACTGCTTGGACTTGTCGGTGCATTCTCATCGGGCTGGCTGACAGCCGGCCTGCCGGGGCTCCTGACTTGCGCACTCGCTGCCTCGATCGCGACGATCGGTATTGCAATCGGAATCCCAGGTTTGCGAGTAATGATCGCCGAGCACCGGCGCGCGCGCGGCCGCTTGTCGGCCAGGGTTGGCGACGTACTGCTGGGCGCCGGTGCCGCGGCCGCGTTCACCGCAGAGCGGCGCGCGATCAGACCCTTGCGCAGGGCGGGCAAGTCAGTCCTCGATGCGGCGTACCGTCAAACGCGCCGGAGTGGCGCGATCCTCGTCCCGGTCTTCCTTACGGTACCCATGGGCGCGGCGTTCGTAGTGCTGCTCGAGTCGAACGGGGTTGCTGTCGTGGAACAAGCCGGCGGCTGGGCGGCCCTTCTGTTCGCGCTGGGGCTGACGGCGCTGGCGCTAAGGCATCTTGCCGATTCGGCCTTCCAGCTCGTTGAGCACCGAATAGCGGCTCGCCGCATCGAAGAACTGGTTGACCGTGCCAATGAAATGGCCTGCGACGCGCCCTGTGGAGAACGCCGGCTACCGCCGGGCCCGGGCATGGACCTGAAAGTGGGCAGCGCGAGAATTGTGGGCGCCGGCGAAACAACCGTCCGTCCTCGTGATCGAAGCATCACCGAGCAGCTGGCCTTGATTGCCAGCTTCGATAGATCCGTCCGTGTCGACGGAATTTCCGTCGCGGAAATCTACCCCCTCGACCGCGCTCGCCGAGTCGCGTATGTCGGACCGGCGCGACCTTTGCTTCGTGGAAGACTGTCTCGAGTGCTGGCCGCAAAGCGAAATCCCGGACACGCCGTGGTACGGGAGGCGATCGTCGTGGCCGGGCTGGAGGACCTGGACCTGGAAGCCGATCCGCTCGTCGATCCCTGGTCCACAGACGTCAGCGAATGGACTATTGCAAGACTTAGGTTGGTCAGAGCGTTGAGCCACCGGCCGAGAGTGATCCTGGTAGATGACCCCTGGCTGTCCACCGATTCTGACCTTCTGCAGCGGCTAACGCGCCACTGCTGGCGAGGCGGAACAAGCCTGCTGACGATCGTCTAACGATCTTCTGTCGGTGCTCCAAGAATCAGTCCGAAGCCGAATGTTGTGTCTCTTCCTGGCTCGCCCAGATCCCGAACGGTCTGCGTCGTAAGCACTTCGTCCAGCGACCGCTCAGCGCGGGTCGTCAGTCTTTGCGATATCAGTGCCGAGACGACGGGCGTAGCGAAGCTCGTGCCGGTGAAGTAGCCATAGCTCCCGCCCGCCTCTGCGGCGAGAACGCGCACGCCAGGTGCCGCGAAGTCCACGTGCTCACCACGGCCCGCGCGCCGATATACCTGACCGTCGAGATCGATCGCCGTAACTCCGGCTACGTCCTCGTACGCAGAGGGATACAAGGGAGGTGCTGCCGGTCCTTCGTTGCCAACCGCCGCTACTACAAGGTGGCCGCGCGAATGCAGCCGAGCGAGGACGGCCTGAAGAACGTCGCTAGGCGGGCCGGCGATCGAGGCGTTGATAACGCCGACATCGTGGGAAGCCACCCAATCCAAAGCTGTCGCCATCAGGTAGACATTGGACGTGGGCCGGCCTAGCTCATCGATCGAAAAAACGTTTGCCGCGAAAACCTCACTTCCCGGCAGCAGGCCGCGGTATCCGGCTTCGCGATCGTCTCCCGTCAGAATGGAAGCAATTGCCGTGGCGTGGACGGTATCGCGCCCACCGTCCGCGGCGAAGTCTGCGACCGTGATCGACTGGCCCAGGAGGCTTGGGTGCGATGTGTCGACGAGCGTATCGATAATGCCGATTCGAATTCCGACGCCCGCTTGTGGTTCGCCGATCTGATCGTAGACAGACCCTCGCTCGCCGCTGCCCGCCGGGCGCTCGGGCAGCTGATAGACGTAGTTGTAGTCGAATGGCGCCGCCGGCAGCATCTCGTTCAGCGCCGTCAACGCCTGCTTCGTGCTTGTGAAACTCTCGGGTATCGTTAGCCGCACGACCCTGCCGTCTATGCTATCGAGATCGCGGCTCGCAATTGGCTCGAACCCGAGATCGCGCGCCAGCTGCAATTCCACCGGGCCGACATCGAAGGCGAGAATCTCACCGGACTCGAAGGCAAATCCGGAGTCATCCAGCTCGGTCGACTCGGTAGACGCCTCGAATTCCCGAGATGCGGCCTCGCCCGACGTTGTGTCGTCGTCCAGGTCGTCCGCATCGTCGAGATCATCGTCGGCATCATCGTCATCGTCGTCGTCCCGTAGCTCCTCGGTTTCCGAATCGAAGCCGTCGTCGTCTATGTCGAAGTCGTCGTCAAATCCGTCGTCGTCTCCCAAAGCGTCAAAGCCGTCGAAATCGTCATCGAGGCCATCGTCGAGATCCTCGAAGTCGTCATCGAAATCTCCGTCAAAGTCGTCATCGAAGTCATCGTCGAATTCCTGAGCTGTCGCCGGCGCCGTCAGCATCGGCAGAGACGAAATGACGAGTCCGGATGCCGCGATTGCGCCCGAGACGATCAGGTATGCGGAGATTCTGGTTTTGAGTACTCGCTTCAACAGCGTGCCTCCGTCTGAATTGGCCGGGGACACGAGGACAACGCTCCGGCAGCGGCTATTATTCCATGCCCGGATGGCCGACATGGGCTTGACGGCAGAATCTGAGGTATGGAATAAGATCGACGCCTGAGCCGTTGTCATGCTGACTGGGAAGAATGAGCAACCAATCCGACCTGCGCCGCGAAATCGTAGCTGTCATTCCACGACTCCGGCGATTCGCGCGCGGCCTGACGGGAAATCAGTCCGACGCGGACGATCTTGTTCAGGTCGCGCTCGAGAAGGCGCTGACGCGGCTGCATCAGTTCAAACCTGGTACACGTCTGGACAGCTGGCTTTACAGGATTGTGCAAACCAGCTTTCTGGACGAACGGCGCAAAGCACAGCGCCGAGAAGTCGACATGGAACAGGAGCAACTGGAGAACACACCGAGTATCGCTAGCCAGGAATACTCGGAACGGAATGCGGGCATCGCGGATATCGATCGTGCGCTGGCTCAGCTGCCGGACGAGCAGCGACTAATCGTCGTTGCCGTGCTCGTAGAGGGTCACAGTTACCGCGATGCGGCCGACATGATGGGTCTGCCGATCGGCACCGTCATGAGCCGCCTTTCCAGGGCGCGCAAGGCACTTCAGGCCGCTCTCTCCGAAGGAATGGACCGATGACAGAAGCCGACAACCACACGCTGCGCGATGAATTGATGGCCTATGCCGATGGTGTTCTTCCGCCGGAGGACGCGCAGAGGGTAGCCGCGGCCGTCGAAGCGGACCCGGCCCTTCAGGCCGAGCTGTCGGCCTATGTCGACAGTCGCGCCGCGCTGACCGGTGCCTTCGATGACGTTCTTGAGGAGCCCGTTCCGGCACATCTCGAGGAACTGGTGATGGGTTCGGCGACTCCGGACAATGTGGCACGCCTCCCGCAGCGAGTTGCACGCAGTCCGTGGCCGCTGGCGCTTGCTGCAAGCGCGGTATTCGCGCTGGGTGTCGTGCTCGGCACGGCCCTGGCGCCGGACGACAGCGGCAGCATCTTCGCGACCGGCCTCGTATCGGGAAATCACCCGCTTGCCGATGCGCTGGAGCGAACGGCCTCCGGTGAAGTATCCGCGGTTGGCGGGGGCCGGTTCCGGGTCATTCAGAGCTTTGGCACCGGCGATGGCACCGTATGCCGCGAGTATCAGGTCGGCGACTCGGACAGAGGCGCGGCCGGTGTCGCTTGCCGGGGCACGAATGGATGGCGTGTGGAGGTGCAGGTCGCGAGCGTCGCTCCCGGGGACCCGTCCTCGTATCGGCCCGCGAGCGGTGTCGATATCGCGGCCATCGATGAGGTGTTGTACCGTCTCGGCGCGCTGCCCGGGTTCGATGCACCCACGGAATCGTGCCTGATCGAGTCAGGTTGGCAGACGGCGCGTTGCGAACCAGCCGATTCCGGCGAGAACTGATGGAATAGATTCGACGCGCTCGACGTTGTTACTCCGAACACGACACGTCAGGAGTAGTCGATGCAGCATTCATCTCGCCCCGCTTCCGCTTTCGCGGTTGCCGCCTCACTAGCACTCTCGGGCTGCAGCGCCTTGCAGCCGCCGAGTACGTACTCCGGGATGGCGGAAGTAACGCCCGTAGCCACGGAACACTCGTTCGGGTTGCAGTGCCTCGGATCCATCGTGGATGAAGCGCAGCTGGAACCGATCCTCGTTAGCGTCGACGGTATCCGCGACCGGACCATCCCCCGCCGCCTGAATGACGAAACCCGTCTCAGCCAGGCCGGAGAGTGGCTCGTGCATACTGCGATTTCGAAGATGGAGACCGCTCGTGTGCGATCGACGCTCGAGGATTCAGGCGTACCAGCCCAGCTGACGATCAGCGGCGCATGGACGCAGGACGACGAACTGCTTCGCCGCGGTAGTGGCGTGGTGGACGTCGGCTGGCTGCGAGGTCAGCTTGGACTAAGCGGCTCCCAAACCTACGACTATATCGCCGGCGACTTTGTTACGTCTGAGAATGGCATCGTCATGTTCTCTACTGCCATCGGCGTCATGCTGGGATCGCGGCGAGCGCAAGCGACCCTGCTAGTGGAAGACGGCGACGACTTCGCCGAAATCGGCTTCTCCGGTCGATGGGCCGACGGGCCGCAGCTTGCTCAACGCCGTATCGCCGAGGCGGCCACACTGATCCACATCGCGAACTACTACGGAATCGACTACCGGCCCTGTCTCGAGAATGGTTGGGGCGACCCCGCCGCATTTCGGGCCAGTATCGATCGATACGCCGCTCTTCGGCCGGCGCAGCGGTTTGCCGAGGCACAGGAAAGGCTGGCAGGACTGGGCTACGGCCCAGTCGAAGCGGACGGAGTCTGGGGCGATGCGAGCCGACGCGCGCTTTTGGACTACCAGGTGTCGAATCGGCTGCCCGCAACGGGCGAACTCTCGTCAGTGGTGTTCGCGCTGCTGCACGCCGAGCCTGTCGACGGTTAATGCTTCGAACCGGGCACTCGAATTTCCGTTCCGCAGATGACCAGTTGCCGAGTTGGGCAAACATGCTCGCCACGCACCCCGCAGCCTGTCATTCGCCCCGCTCGGTCGGCGCAAGCCGCGCTTCGTGCCCGGAATTCAATGTCCGGCTTATGTTCGATTCGGCTGCAGGTGCCCGTCAAATAACAAGAAGTAGCGGGCGACGGTCATTACGTCAAACCGCTGGCGATTGACACTGTCACGCCCGCTGTGAAACGCTCGACAAACAGTGAAAAAAGGCACGACGCCCGAGAGGGCGTTTCGCAAAGCCACCGGTCTTCGGGTTGAAATAAAGACAGCGGGGTTACCACGATGAACTTCATGCTGGGCATTACGCCCTCTCCTTTCCTATCTGCATTGCTCTGGATCGTACTGATCGTTCTCGCCGCGTATCTGGCGCGGCAAACGGTGCACAAAGCGATCCGGGCGTCTGGCTCAGCGCTGCGGCGCGGTTTCCGCGCGGCATCGAAAGCCGTCACTCGGTCACATGAGCGTCTCTCCGAACGCAACCGCGATGTACTGCTCGCGGCAGGACGCGAAGCGAAAGAACGCATCGTCGAGCGCGAGTTTGATCGAATCAACGATACCGTGCGCAAGGACCTGTCGAACTACTCCGCCCTGCATCGCGCGTTGAGCGAATCCATCGAACACATCGAGGAGGATCATCAGAAGTCGGTGGACATACCGCCGGACCCTCCCGGTTGGGTGGAAGCCGTCGAGGCGGTGGCCAAAATTGACGAGCGCGAGGGCCGGATCGGCGTGGGCAACATCCTTGCGGATATCCACAAGTCGCTGGTCAAGGCACACAAAGAGGCAATGCGCGCATACCACGAGGCCAGCGGTGAGCGTCACAAACTCCTGCGGAAGATGAGGCCCGATTGGCGCGCCATTCAGCGGACGCTCGCGAAGGTAGGCAAGAACGTCGACAGCCTGCTCAGCCGCTCGGTCACGATCGATCGGCATATGCAGGAGTACGAGGACATCGTCAAAGGCCGCGACCGAGCGGTCTCGGTGCTTGCTTCATCGTCGCTCGTGAACTTCTTCGTCTCGGCGTTCGTACTCGGCATCGCAATTGGCGGCGCCATGATCAATTTCTCTCTCATCGCCCGGCCGATGGCGGAGATGGTCGGCGGCACCAGCCTGATCGGCGGCTACCGTACCGCGGATATCGCCGCGCTGGTAATCATCATGGTCGAGATCTCGATGGGACTCTTCCTGATGGAGTCGCTGCGCATCACGAGGCTGTTCCCGGTCATCGGCGCGCTACCGGACAAGCTGCGCGTACGCATGATCTGGATCACCTTCACGATCCTTTTCCTGCTTGCCAGCGTCGAGGCGGGCCTCGCCTACATGCGCGAAGTGCTGCTTCACGACGAGCTCGCGACGACCGCCCTGTTGCGCGGCGCCGTCGCGGATACCGCGGCAACACAGTATCTGTGGATCACGACAGCAGCCCAGATGGGCATGGGCTTCGTGCTGCCATTTGCGCTTGTATTCGTCGCGATCCCGCTCGAGACGTTTGTGCACAGCCTCCGGACGGTCATCGGCCTGCTTGCCGTAGGTGCGATGCGTGCACTTGCGTTCTTACTGCATCTGCTCGGGATGGCGTTCTACTACCTCGGCGCAATGCTGACCCAGATCTACGATCTGCTGCTCTTCGTGCCACTGTGGATCGAAGAGCGACTTGCACACAGGGAGGCCGCTGACGGTACGCCGGGCCGCAGCGAGTTACAGATATGAAGCACTTCGGACTCGCAATCGTTTGCGCCCTGCTGGCTTCCTGCGCACCGCAGGCACCCCAAAACAACGGGGTGTACATGCTGCTCGATACCTCGGGCACGTATGCGGAAGAACTGCAGAAGGCGGAGCAGATCATTCGCTACACATTGTCGAGGCTCGATGCCACGGACTCGTTTGCCGTCGCTCGCATCGATACAGGCAGCTTCAGTGAGCGAGACATAATCGCCAAGGTCACCTTCGACGACCGTCCGAGCGCCGTGAATCGGCAGAAGCGCGTCTTCGCCGAAGCGGTCGCCGAATTCGTCGATACGGTTCAGCCGTCACCGTACACGGACATTACCGGCGGGCTGCTGCAGGCCGTCGAGTTCCTCAACGAGAAAGGCACGGGCAATCGCACGATTCTGATTTTCTCGGACCTACTGGAAGACCTCGAGGAAGGGTATGTGCGCGACATCGAGCTCGAACTCGAGGGGTTCGAGGTCATCGCTCTCAATGTGACCAAACTGCGCAGCGACAATATCGACCCGCGTGAGTATCTCGACAGGCTCGACATGTGGCAGGCACGCGTGGAACAGGCCGGCGGTTCGTGGCGAGTCATCAATGACCTCGACGGGCTGGAGGGACTGCTGGTGCAGTAACGTCGCGACGGGTCGTCCTGACCCTTCAGGAACGCTGTTGGCGATAAGGGCCGATGACTTCGTCATCGGCCTTTTCGCTTATGCGCGGTGAGGTGCTTCCCCAACTGCAAGCATCGGCGTAGACTTGCGCGCCCACTCCAACAGCGCGATCGAGACTACCGTGACCCCGATTACCCGCCACTTCAGCCGCAGGACGACATTCGAGCTATTCAAGCTTGCACTGCCGATGGTTGTGTCGCAGGGAACGTTCGCGGTAATGATCTTTACCGATCGCTACTTCATGTCGCAGATCGATCCGGTGAACATGGCAGCTGCGCTCGGCGGCGGCGTGGCATCGTTCTTCTCGTTCTGCTTTTTCATCGGACTGTTCTCTTACGCGAACGCGATGGCGGCGCAGTACCTGGGTGCTGGTGAGCCCGAGAAGGGGCCGAGGGTGGTGACTCAGGGCTGGATCATGACGCTGATGAGCGCGCCATTCCTCACGCTGATCACGTTCCTGGTCGCCGGCATCTTCGCCGCAATGGGGCACGACCCGGTGCAGGTCGAATTGGAGCGGACCTACTACCTGATTCTGATGTCCGGGGTGTTGATCACCCTGGCCAAGGTTTGCGTGTCGTCGTACTTCGCCGGCATTGGGCGGACCTACGTCGTCATGATCTGCGACGTCTTCGGGCTCGTCATCAACGTGCCGCTGTCATACGTGATGGTCTTCGGCAAGTTCGGATTTCCGGCAATGGGAATCGTAGGTGCGGGCCTGGCCACCGTGCTGGCGACGCTTTTGGCGTTGTTGCTGTTTCTCGCGTTTTATTTTGCGAAGGAACACCGCGAGACCTTCGCCGTGATGAAGTCCTTCGTGCTGGACACGAAGATACTGCGGCGGTTCTGGCGGCTCGGATTCCCGTCGGGTCTCGAGCTGTTCCTGAATGTCGCCGCGTTCAACCTGTTCCTCTTGATGTTCCAGGGTTACGGCGTCGTCGAAGGTGCCGCCGCTGCGATCGTCTTTAACTGGGACATCCTATCCTTCGTGCCCATGATCGGTCTCAACATCGGCGTCATCAGCCTGATTGGCCGATTTGTCGGTGCGCGGGACATGCTGAGAACCAACGAGGTCATCGCCGCGGGCTTCGCGATCGGACTGGCTTACGCGTTTACGCTCGCCATCGTCTACATCGTATTCCGATTTCCGCTGGTCGAAGTATTTGCGCCGCCGGTCGGCGACTTCAGCGCCATTCGTCAGCTCTCCGCATTCATGATGGTGGGACTGTCAACCTACGTGATGGCGGACGCGGTGATACTGGTCGCGGGCGGCGTCCTGCGAGGTGCGGGGGACACGCGCTGGCTCATGGTCGCGTCGGTTTTGTTGCACTGGGCGATGCTGGTCGCGCAGTTTTTCATCATTCGAGTGTTCGAGTTCAGCCCGGAGGTCTCCTGGCTGGCGTTCTGTGTGCTCGTGTTTGCGATCGCGCTGGTCTATGCGCTGCGCCTGTGGAAAGGGCGATGGCGCGACCCGGAAGTGCTCGAAGCGGTTATGGCGGAATAGCCTGGCCGATCCACAAGTTTGGAAAGGCCGGCCGCCGCCGGTATCAACCGGCGGCGACCGGTTTGTTTACTACGCAATCAGCCATGCCAGGCCTCCGGCAATAGCGGCGGCCGAGACGATGCCGTAGACGACGATCTTTCGATCGACCTTCGGCAGACTCTGCATGTGCATCAGGTAGTTCATCGGAAAGTATTGCATTTCAAGCCTCCCAAGCGAATACAAAACTCAAGACTATGACGACCGTAAATTCGCTCGTCGGGGGCTAAGATAGGGCCAAACGCCACGCTCACAACCGAAGATTTTTCATCCCTGGGTTGAGCGGAATTCATGCCCCAGACGCCACGGGGCCTACAGCGTGATTTCGCCAAAAACCAGGCGTTCAGAATCGTGAAATCCCTCACATTCCCAGCCGCTTAGGGTGCCGTGTGAGGGCAGTTCATGCGATAGCCGAGGCCCCGTTTTCGGGGCTCTTCACGCGCTATTGGGGCGCCTGAGCGGTAGCGGCCTTACGAGTCTCGGCCAGATCGGCCTCCATCTGCCGCAAGGTCTTGTTGTCGATCTTGTAAAACAAAATCGCCAGCCCGCTGAGTGCCGCGAGGACCGCAGGGAAGACAGTGAACATCAGACGGATGCCCAGCCTTGCGGTCTCAGTCTGTTCCTGATCGGCGATATAGCCGAACAGGGACAGAATGTAACCAGCCAGACCGGCACCCACGGCAAGGCCCATCTTCTGTGCGAACTGCGACGCGGAGAAGATCAGGCCCGTCGTACGCCGGCCGGTCTTCCACTCGCCATAGTCCGCACAGTCCGCGTACATCGACCACACGATAGCCAAGGTCGGACCAATCACGAAAGCACCCGCACAGTTGACGGCGACCATCGTCCAGTACATGTGCGGCGGTATGAAGAAAAAGATGCCCATGATCACGGCGTTCGCCAGCGTCAATCCGATCATCAACTTGCGTTTGTCGAAGTGCCGCACAACCGATTGAGTTGCCAGAATGCCACCGAGCAGCGCAAGCGTGCCGGACGACAGGAAGACTGCGGTCCTATCGAAGTCAAGCCCCAAGGCACTGAATAATGGCGTGCCGTCATCGCCAACGTAGTACTTCATAAAGAACAGCGTCGCGCCGCCGCGGATGGCTACGTTTGTCAGCGCGAACACAGCCGAGAAGAACAGCGCGAACCAGGGGCCGTTATGCAGCAACGATGCGAAATCGGCTTTGATATCCGATTTCTCCTGCGGCGGATGCACTCGTTCCTTTGTCGACGCGAAACATCCCCAAAACAACAGGATCGAGATGACCGCGAAGATCCCCATCGTCAGGCGGAAACCCAGTTGCTCGTCGCCACCGCCCAGCGCGTTCTTTAGGGGAGTAACGAACGTCGCGATAAGCCAGCCGGCCGTGAATGCAGCGGCAAAGCGATAGCTTGCCACCTTCGCCCGCTCGAGTGACACCGGCGAGATTACGCCGAGCAGCGCTGAATACGGCACGTTGACCGCAGTGTAGGCGAGCATCATGGCTGTGTACGAGATGTACGCATAGACGAGCTTACCGTTGTCCGAGAGATCCGGTCCCGCGAACATCAGGAACCCGAAGAGGCCGTAAGGAACAGCGGCCCAGAGAATGTAGGGCCGGAACTTGCCCCACTTCGTTTCGGTGCGGTCGGCGATGAGGCCCATCGCGGGATCGCTGACTGCGTCAATGATCTTGGTGACAAGGAACATCGTCCCTACGGCGGCCGGCGCCAAGCCGTAGACGTCTGTGTAGTAGTACAGCAGGAAGATGTTGAAGACCTGGAAGAAGAAGTTGGACGCCGCGTCGCCGAGGCTATAGCCGAACTTCTCTTTGAATTTGAGGGGACTTGTATCAGCCGACATGCGCTTGAGGTTGTCCTTTCTTATTGGTGTTTGAGGACGCGCCGGACTGGGTCATGCTGCGTGAACACGACTAACGAAACCGAAGGTTCCCCCGCCCGGTACGACACTCATCCTGCCATTCGCCGGATCGATGTACAAACGCATGGAGAACGGGCATTGCAGCCGCAATGCGCGGTTTCAATTGAAAGTACTTGAATGCCTACCGCTTCGATGAAGCAGTTGGCCGCTGCGGCTAGGCCATCTGCGACTGCAGGTAGTTCTCGAGGCCAAGCTTGTCGATGAGGCCGAGCTGCTGCTCCAGCCAGAAGGCGTGATCCGACTCGGTATCCTCGAGCAGCTGCTGAAGAATTTTGCGCGTTTGAAAATCGCGTTCCTTCTCGCAGATCTGAATTGCATCCTTGAGCGCGTCGCCGACCCGGTATTCGATGTCCAGATCGCTCTTGAGCATCGCCGGCACGTCCTTGCCGATATTCAGACCGTCACGCGTGGCCATGTCCGGCGTTCCTTCGAGGAACAGTATCCGGTCGATCAGTGCCGTCGCGTGCCCTTTCTCGTCGTCGAATTCGTGGGACACGCGCTCGAAGAGTTTCGTGAGACCCCAGTCCTGATACATCTGCCCATGGATGAAGTACTGGTCCATGGCCGCGAGCTCCGCAGCCAGAAGCCCGTTCATTGCGTCGATAACGCGTGCGCTGCCTTTCATCGTTGGTCTCCGTTCGCATCGAGCGGAGGCGTACGGTAGCATCGGACGTTTCAAGGATCAAAAAAACGTTTACGTTTCAATTAGTTGCAATTGAGCAGCAGAATCATTCGCATTCGCCGATGGTGGCGTATAGTCATGACAGCCAAGGCAAAACGGGGGCTCCAGATGCGTCGAACAACGTGCTTCGGATGGTCGATCGTCATCGCCTCGCTCGCGGCCTGTGGCGGCAGCGGCGGCGGGGCCGCGCCACCACCGCCACCGCCTCCTCCGCCTGCAATCACCGAGATCAGTGCAGACCTCGCCGACTTCGTCACCTCGACACTCGCCTACGCCCAGTCGTTCTCGGAAGGCTATTCGATTCCGACGGCGGTCGACCTCGCAGCATTCGACGCACTTGCCGCCGCCCTATTGGCCGGGCAATACGACTCCGTTCGTGCAGCAGCCGGCGGCGCCAATCTCGAGCTGGTGCGATTCACGGATACCGCTGCCGGCGACAACGAGCTTTACTGTCTGCGCGAGCTGACGCTGCTTGGCCGGGGTTTCTTCTGCATCGATCCCGACTCGAGCGCGCTGCACCACATTTCGGTACCGCATCCGCTGTTCGACCAGAACACCAACACGCAGTCGATCACCGTCATGCGCGAGACCGGCGCCCGCTTCCTGTCCATCTCGACAACTCATCGCTGCGCCAACGCCGCGGCTTCCGCTTGTTCTGGGACAACCTCGGTCTGTGGCGCATCGGGCCCTTATAAGGTGTCGGATGCCGCGCACAACGTCGATTCCTATTTCCACCGGTTCGGCGTCATCGTCCACGACCAGAGCGCAGGCACGAACACGATTCAGCTGCATGGCTGCGGCTCGACCTCCTGCCCGTCGAACATGGACGATATGGACATCGTCGCGAGACTCAGTGCGGGCACGACCGCCGACCTGGCTGCAAGCGAACTCATTAACGTCCTGAATGCCGAGCTGAACGAGGAACTCGGCGCCTTCAGACTGGGAAGTTCGCTGAGCTGCAGCGAGCCGTCCATGGACAAGCGGCTTTGCGGAACGACGAACACGCTTGGCCGGTACATCAATGGCCAAGCCGATGCCTGTCAGAATCCGGGCACGACCTTCACGGACTCACGGTTCCTGCACGTAGAACAGAATTCGAACCTGCGTGTCGACGACGGAGCCGGGGACGAGTTGACGCCGAGCACGATCTCAACCGCGATAAGCGACGCGCTCGCCCCGCCTTAGATTGTCTGGCCGACCGTCTTCCGGGTGGCTGGCTAGATTCTTGGCAGCCACATGGCCGTGCTGGCCGCGAAGATTCCGATACCCATGTACAGCGTCAACGCTGCAATCGTGACGGCGATAGCCAGTTGAGCGCCGGGCGCATGCCGGTCCCGCGCCCTCAAGTAGAATTCGAGGACGATAAGGGGCACCAGATACTGCGCGAATCCGATGAAGTAAATGAACGGACCCGTAAAGGTCTCCCAATCGATCCCGGCGCCGTCTGTCAGCATTACCCACCCCATGAGTCCGACGCGATAAAACCAGACCGCCCCTGCAACCATGAATAGCCGCAGTGCCCAGCGACGATGGCGCTTGATGTCGCGGGCAATGGCGTATCGCAGCGCGAATCCAGCGCAGAGAAATATGAGGACGCCGTCGCCGGTAATGGCTATGTCGGTCACGACGTCGCCGACCGTGCCGCGGGTCCAGATCATGTACAGGCCCGCGATTGCGTTGATCAGGGCCGCAACGATGTACGAGCGGCCCAGCGACCGATGGAAGCGCGGGAATCGGCTACGGATTGCCGGAATGAGCTGCAGCGGACCGCCACCGATCACGATCGTCGCCAGCACGACATGGGACAGCGCGGCAGCATTGCCCAGGAAGTCGCCCGCGACGTAACCCTGCGGCATTGCCGAGTCCGAAAGCCCTTCCACGCCGCGTAGCCCCAGCAAGGGACCGTAGTGTCCGAACAGGTAGGCGACGAAGATCCAATGGCCGATGGCGGCAACGACGAACCATAGCTTCGCGGAACTCGTGAGCAGGCGACGCGCGAGAGACGGTGAAATCTCCCAGCGCGGTATCACAGCTTCGGTCATCGGGTATCTCCTGTCATCCGGCCAACAATCGAAACTGGACGATAGGAGGTTTGTTCGAGGCGGACATCGCCCGCGAGGCCGATTCGTAGCTCCCCCAAAAGTAGGAGAAGCTGCCGGCAAAATTTCGGACTCGGCGCCGATGTCGTCCGGCTCACGACGGATGATAGTCTTCGCTCGACGATGTCGATACTGAGGACGTGAGTCGGGCGCCGTGAGTCAGTCCGCGCAGAACATAGACGCTTCGCTGCTCGCGAAGTGGCAGCCGTTCCGGGGGCCATTCACTCGCTGGCCGCGAACCTCGGACGCACTCCTCGCGTTTCTGTCATTGGTCCTGACGCTCCGGATCTGGTCGGGCGACCGAGCAGACGACACCGTCGGCATGGCCTTCGGCGCGTTCATACTATTCCTGCTCGGCAACGCGTCTCTGTACTGGCGCAGACAGTTTCCGGACCACGTGCACGGCACCGTGCTGGCAGCGTCCGCTCTGGCGATGTTGCTGGGCTATATCAAAGGACCGATCTTCGGCCTCGCGATAACGCTCTATGGCGCCGGCCGCTACTCGACGGACGACCGATGGAGTTTCGCGGGTCTGGCAGCCGCGTTAGTGCTGCTCGTTGGCGCCGAGATTGCGTTCTCGACATTGGCGACCGACGACGTTTTCGAGTTCGCGCTGCCTGTAGCCATCTGGTACGCCGGTCGACGGGTGCGCGCCCGCGGAGAGTACCTGCGGCTCCTGAAAGAACGCGCCGAACAGCTCGAGCGCGAACAGCAACTCGAAGCCGATCGAGCCGTCGCGGCGGAACGGACGCGCATTGCACGCGAGCTCCATGACATCGTGGCGCACCAGGTCAGCCTGATGACCGTGCAGGCAGGAGCGGCGAAGACCATTGTCGACTCTGACCCGGAGGCAGCAACCAACGCGATGCGGTCTGTCGAAGCCGCCGGCAGGCAGGCTCTCAATGAATTGCGCCACCTTCTCGGCGTGCTGCGGCCGGACAGCGACAACGGTGAATTGGCACCGCAACCCGGGCGGTCCGATCTGCATCGGCTGACGGCGGAAATGGAGCTAGCCGGCGTCGAGGTTTCGCTGCAACTCGACGACCTCGAGGAAACCTTGCCGGCGCGTATCGACCTGGCGATCTATCGAATTGTCCAGGAATCGTTGACCAACGTGCTGAAGCACGCGGGTGCTGGCGCGCGGGCAACGGTGCGTGTGCGCATAGCGACGGACGACGTCCTCGTCGACATCGAAGACGATGGCGTTGGCGTGACGCGACTGCCAGGCTCCGGCCAAGGCATCGCCGGAATGCGCGAGCGCGCCGAGTCCCTCGGCGGTTCGTTGGATGCAGGTGCCCGTGGCGAAGGCGGTTTCTTCGTCGCAGCGAGATTGCCGATACTGGAGGAGTCGTCATGACTATTCGTGTTGCCGTTGTCGACGACCAGGCGCTCGTACGCGGGGGCTTCGCCATGGTCCTCGGACACCAGAGCGACATCGAGATCGTCGCCGAAGCGGGCAACGGAGTCGAAGCCATCGAGATTGCGCGCGAGCATCACCCGGACGTCATCGTGATGGACATTCGCATGCCGGACATGGACGGCCTCGACGCGACCAGGCGGATTCTCGCGGAAGCTGACTGGACCGTTCGAATCCTGGTCGTTACAACCTTCGATCCGGACGAATACATATATAAGGCACTCCGCGCCGGTGCGAGCGGCTTCTTGCTCAAGGACACTCCGCCCGAGAAGCTGGTGGATGCCGTCCGAATTGTTGCGGCGGGTGGTGCCTTACTGTCTCCGTCGATCACCCGGAGGCTGATCGGCCGCTTCGCAACTTTGCTCGAGGCCGACGCCGGCCTGTCCGCGCGACTCGACCGGCTCACCGAACGGGAAAAGGAGGTCCTGATGGCGATCGCGCAGGGCCTCAACAATCAGGAAATCTCAGAGACCCTCTTCATCGGTGCCGCCACGGTGAAGACGCATGTCTCGAATGTCCTGTCCAAGCTGGAGGTCCGCGACCGCGCTCAGGCGGTCGTGTTCGCCTACGAAAGCGGCCTTGTCGAGGCGAGCGACCGGCGGCATCTCGATTAGGCCGATCGCACAGGCGTCGTTCGCCTGCCACGATGTCACTCCTTATATAGCCGGCCGTCGGAGCCGGCAGTGCCGCGTCCAGCCCCGCAGAATACCGTCGGGACCTCAGATCGCGAAGCCGCCCGAGCCCGGTGCCGGCTGGTCCGCCCCCAGCAAAACCTTGACCCACGTCTCAATCCGGCCAAAAGAATATGACCAATGGGAATTCCGTGGTCGATAATCATTGGAATCCAAGGACTTAGCCCAACCCAATATGGCCGAGCGACCCGACGATCCGCAACAGAGTCTGCCGACGAAACAGGACGCGATCATTCTGATCGTCCGTCAGGACGGCTATATAGACTCGATCGTCGAACTGCCCGAGTCGGAGCGCAAGGATCCGGACCAGGATCCCTACACAATTGACGATCTGTGGCCGGCCGACGTTGCCGAACGCATTCGCGAATCGCTGCAACGGACACTGCGGGATCGATTCACGACCGGCGACGATATCGAGGACGGTTCGGGCGGCGGCCAGGAGATTCTCTACATCCCGCAGGGCCGCAACCGGGTCATGATGATCGCCCGCGATCTCACGACGCAGAAAGCGGCGCTGTCTCAGGCGCGCAAGATCGCCTACACGGACAAGGTCACCGGCCTGCCGAGCCGTGCCCTGCTGCTGCATGAACTGCATCAGGTCATCGACGTTCAACGGCTGCGGCAGGGACGGGCCGCTGTCCTCTGTCTCTGTGCGAGCCAGTTTGACGATCACGGCTACACATTGAATTCGCTGCAGCAGGACGAGGTGCTGGTGCAGCTGGCATCGCGCCTTACCGGGCACCTTCGCGGATCGAACCAGGAGAACCCGGAAGATTACGAACGCTACTCGATCGCGGCGCGTACCGATTTCCGTCAGTTCTGTGTCGTGTTGCCGAGTATCGAAACCGGCGAGGACGCCGAGTCGGTCATCACGCGTCTGGTTGACGATCTATCGAAGCCCGTGCAGGTCGGCGCACGAACCATCAGCGTGAACATCAACGCGGGTGTCGCACTGTTTCCGCAGGACGGCAATGACGCTGCAGCGCTGTTCGAGAACGCGAGCGCGGCGATGGAAGACGCGCGAACGGACTCCACGACGGACTACAAATTCCATTCCGGGACGGTACGTCTGCGCGCGCTGCAGCGGCTTGATCTCGAAGTAGAGCTTCGGTCGGCACTAGACCAGAACATGTACACGTTGAACTTCCTGCCGATCGTTCACTACGAGAGCGGTGAGACGCTTGCCATGGAAGCGCTGCTGCGCTGGCCGGAGACGATCATCGGCACGCAGTCGGCGCGCAAGGTCGTACACGTAGCGGAACGGACGGGTCTCATCCTGCCGATCGGCGAGTGGGTCATGCGGCATGCCTGCCAGCAGTTGAAACGGTGGCGCGAAGCCGGTCACTCGGCGGTGCGACTCTCGATCAATCTGTCCGCTCAGGAACTGATCAGCGATGACATCGTCGGCCGCCTTGCGCGCATCCTCGACGAGGAAGGCATCGAGCCGGCCGAGGTCGATCTGGAAATAAAGGAACACATTCTTTTCAGGGAAGCACTACGCGACTTCTCGACCTGCCGCGCATTGCAGGACCTCGGCGTCCGTATCGTCGTCGACGACTACGGTCTCGGCACCTGCTCGCTCGCCCATCTGTCGCGCAGCCCCGTCAGCGCCCTGAAGATCGATAACTCGATCGTCGCCGATGTGGCGAGCGACGAGCGATCGTTGGCCGCCTGTGCCGGGGCAATCGCCCTCGCCCGCGAGCTCGGTCTCGATGTCATGGCGGAAGGCGTGGAAACCGCCGAGCAAGCCCGGATCATGGCCGAGCACGGCTGCGAATTGATGCAGGGCTTCCTGTTCGGCTCGCCGATGACCGAGGACGAGACTGCCCGAAAGCTCGACCTCGACGCGGCAGACACCACCAACGTCAAGCGTCTGAGATAGCGGCGCCCCTCGTCCCGAGCAAGCATCCATGAGCAGCGCAGGCGACATCACGCAGCAAATCCGGCGACTATCGCTCACGGACACCCACGGCGATGACGCGCTCGAGGAGCCGCGAGGCAGCGTGCTGCTGCTGACGAAAGACCGGGACTCCGTGAAATGGGGACCTCGTTGGCTCAAGCAATCGGTATTCGATTCGGTCGCCGTCGAATCCAGTGCGCCGCTCGAAACGGCAACAACCCTGCAGCCGGACGTCATCGTCGTCGACGCAACATTGCTCGGCCCTGACAAGACACCTGTCTATCTGACGCTACTCGACGCGCCTGACATCCGGAGCGCTGTCATCGTTCTTTGCTCGTCGCAGCGAGACATTGCACTGGCGATGGACGCCGGCGCCTTCGACACCGCGATGAAGCCGTGGCACTGGCAGGCGGTGGCCAACCGGGCGGCACATGCCCATTCGATGCGCAAACGCGACGCATCGCTCGACGCCGCGAACGACGCTCTGCAGGAGGCCCTTGCCGTGGCGAATACAGCGCGCGAGCGCCTCAATAGCCACAAGAATTTCGAGCCGGTTACCGGGCTGCCGAACAAGACCATCTTCGTCGATCTGCTTCGCCGGGGCATGCGCGCGGCGAAGCGGGACGGCGGCAAGCTTGCGGTGTTCGTCATTGGCTTCACGCGGTTCCGGCTGATTATCGAAGCCATGGGCCAGGACCAGGCGGACAGAACCCTGCTGGAGATCGGCCGCAGTCTCGACGGCTGCTTGCAGGGTGTCTCGAACAGCGTCGAACCGATGAGCAGCGGCTTGCGGACAGCGGCGATCGCGTCGCTCGACCAGTTCCGCTTCGGCCTCATGCTCACCACACCGGACGACAGCGAATCGCTGCGCTTCGTTCAACAACAGCTTCTTGAGACGTTGTCTTTGCCCATTCAGGTCTCGGGCCAGACCGTCTACCTGTCGCCCTGTCTCGGCGTTGCCCTCTACCCGCAGGACGCGGAGGATGTCGACCGCCTGCTGCAACGGGCCGACAACGCCATGCGCGACGCGCAGAGCCGTGGCGGCGGCTTCAAATACTACTGCGCGGAGACCGACGCCGCGGCCGCTCGCAAGCTGCGCATCGAGCACATGCTGCACGAGGCGCTCGACCGCCGGGAGTTGTCGCTGGCGTATCAGCCGATCGTCGACATGCAGTCCGGCAAGCTGGTTTCGGCGGAGGCCCTGCTTCGCTGGCCGCAGGCGGAAGAGGCCGGCATCGTCCCGGAGGAGTTTGTCGCGGTCGCCGAGGAAAGCGGCCTGATGATTCGCGCAGGCCGCTTCGTGCTCGCGCGAGCCTGCAAGCAAATCGCACAATGGCGTAGCGAGGGACTGAACGCTCCCTGTGTCTGCGTCAATGTCTCGAAAATCCAGCTCACCAGTCCCGACTTCGCGGAGACGGTACGGGAACTCATCGAACGGCACGAGATCGAGCCCGCCATGCTCGAGCTGGAGATCAGTGAGCGGGGCGTACTCTCCGGCAACTACGATGTGGTCGACCAGCTTCACGAACTGAAGCGGCTGGGCGTACGGCTCTCAATCGACGATTTCGGCACCGGCGAATCGGCGATTCGCTACCTGAAAGAACTGCCGGTCGATGCCCTCAAGATCGACCGGTCCTACATCGCCGGACTCATCGAAAACGACAAGGACGCCGCCATCGCGTCCGCGATGATCGCGCTGGGCCAGCGGCTCAACCTCATGGTCATCGCCGAAGGCGTCGAAACCCAGTGGCAATTCGAGATCCTGAAGGAACTCGGCTGCGACGCTTACCAGGGATTTTTGGTCTCCAGAGCCGTTCCTGCCTCCGAATTTGC
The DNA here is from genome assembly GCA_965232445.1 of Woeseiaceae bacterium. Taxonomy (GTDB): domain Bacteria; phylum Pseudomonadota; class Gammaproteobacteria; order Steroidobacterales; family Woeseiaceae; genus UBA1847. Next base: position 802,425 of record OZ246973.1, read on the forward strand.
GACCCGATTCACAGGATTAGGTTGAATCGCCGCAATTTGACACCTGATTATTTGAACTGCGTCACAGTTTTCGGCCGAGCGCACGGAATTTCGTCAGCGCAACTTGGCCCGGATTATCCGTAAATAGCCCTCCCCCCGCGGCCAGATGCCGCTGCAAGAAAAACGTTCAACGGAGAGGGAACTATGGGGCAGTCCGGCTGGCTCTACGCCGTCACGAAGAGCCTGCGTAAGTTCGGCGCACTTGCGGTTTTGATCGCGGCACCGGCACTTGTGTGGGCAGACAACGACGCGCATCCCATGCGCTTCGAACACCTGACCCTCACTGACGGTCTGTCGCAGAGCAACGTATTGAGCGTGCTCCAGGACTCCGACGGCCTAATGTGGTTTGGTACCGAGAACGGTCTGAACCGCTTCGATGGTTACGAATTTCTTCACTACCGCCGCGAACGCGGTAACCCCGACGCCCTGCAGAACGACTTCGTCTTCGATATCGCCGAGGATGCCGATGGCAACCTCTGGCTCGCGACCAATGGCGGCGGTATCGCCCGGATGGATCGCGACACGGGCAACGTCACTACGTGGCGTCACGACCCGGCCGTCGAGGGTGGACCGGGCGCGAACACGATTCGCCGCCTGCTCATCGATGAGAGTGGCCTCGTCTGGATCGGCACGCGCGGCGCGGGCCTCGAGCAGTTCAATCCCGAAACCGGAATCTTCACGAGCGTCGACCTGGGCGTCGATGGCGAGGAACTGAACGGCACCGTCTTCGCGCTGTACCTCGACGCCGAAGGCAGCCTTTGGATCGGTGGCGATCACGGCCTGACCATGCTGGACAGGGATTCCGGCGAATCCGTCAACTACGCGCCCGGCGCGGGCGAAGCAGGGGCGCTGCCCGATGCGAGCGTCCGCTCGGTAGTCGCGGACTCCGAGGGGCGCCTTTGGGTGGGCACCTACGGCGGCGGCTTGAGCCGGCTCGATTCGGAGACCGGCCGTTTCGATACTTTCGTCCACGATCCGGAAGCGCCCGAGTCGCTCGCCAGCAATCGAGTCTCGAGCGTTTTCGAGGACAATGCCGGCCGGCTCTGGGTCGGTACGTCGGCGGGCCTGAACCTGGTCGACAAGGACACTGGCGCCGCAACCCGCTACCAGGCGGACTCGGCGAATCCGAACAACCTTCGCGACAACAACATCACGACGATCTTCCAGGACCGCAGCGGACTTATGTGGTTCGGCACGATGTGGCAGGGGATCAGCAACTGGAACCCGAGCACGTGGGAATATGGCTATCAGGAAGCCACCGCGGCATCCACGAGCGGTGTCGACAAGCCGAACGTCATGGCGATCGTCGCCGACGGCGAGGACACGCTTTGGCTCGGCACGTTCGGCGACGGTCTGAACGCCGTCGATCGCGAGACGGGCGAAACCACTCGCTACCGCAACGATCCGGACAGCGAGTTCCAGATTAACGACAACCGCATCATGAGCCTGATGCGCGACAGCGCCGGCCGCCTGTGGGTCGGTACTATGCGCAGCGGCATCACGCGGCTCGACCCGGCAAACGACGAACGCGTGGTTTTCCAGCACGACGCGAACGACGAGAACACGCTCGGCGCGAACGGCATCATGACGATGTACCAAGCATCGAACGGCGACGTGTGGGTCGGCACCTTCGGTGGCGGCATCGCCGTCCACGACGCGGAGTCGGGCAGCTTCACGCGGCTTGCGGCGAATCCGGACGTACCGGCCTCGCTGAGCAGCAATCGCGTCACGAGCTTCGCCGAGGACCCGTCCGGCCGCATGTGGATCGGTACGGAAGCCGGCGGCCTCAATCTCTACGATCCGGCGAGCGGCGAGTTCCATCAGTTCCGCCACGACCCGGCAGATATCGAGACGCTGGCCGCGGATACCGTCTACTCGATCGCGATCGACGCCAACGGTGGCGTCTGGGTCGGCACGCACGGCGGCGGCGTGGATCGCATCGTCGGCAGCGCCGACGAGCCCGAATCCATCCGCTTCGAGAACCTGTCGCAGCGAGACGGCCTGACTAACGACGTCGTCTACGGTCTGCAATTCGACGCCGCCGGCCAGCTCTGGATGAGCACGAACTTCGGCATCAGCCGCCTCGATCCAGAAAGCGGCCGGATTCGTAATCTGCACATGCGCGACGGCCTCCAGTCCGAGGAATTCAACTTCGGCGCGCATCACCGCAGCGCGTCCGGCGAACTGTTCTTCGGCGGCCACAACGGCTACAACGCATTCGATCCCGCGGCCGTCGATTCGAACTCGATCATCCCGCTCATCGCGTTGACCGGTTTCTTCGGCGCCGGCGACCGGGAGCGGTCTGATATCCCGACCGAAGGTTCGGAAGAGACGATCGAGGTCAGCTGGAGGGACGACGTCATCGCCTTCGAGTTCGCCGTCACGGACTACGCCGCCGTCGATCAGAACCAGTTCATGTACAAGCTCGAGGGCTTCGACGACGAGTGGCGCGATCTCGGCAATCGCAATCGCATTACCTACACGGACCTCGACGACGGCAGCTATCTGCTCCGCGTCCGCGCGTCCAACGCAGCCGGCGTCTGGAACGACACCGGCATTGCCGTACCGCTGCGGGTCACGGCCGCCCCCTGGGACACGTGGTGGGCCTATCTCGGCTACCTCGCCCTGATTGCTCACCTCGTTGCAGGTTTCTGGCTCCGCCAGCGGAACAAGCTGCGCCGCGAGGAAGAATACAGTGCAAGGCTGGAGCAGGAGGTCAACTCGCGCACCGAACGGCTGCTCGACAAGAACCGCCAGCTCCGCGAGCTGAACGAGGCGCTGCAGGAGAGCAGCCTCAGCGATCCGCTGACCGGCCTCCGCAACCGCCGCTTCGTATTCGAGGAGATTTCGAAGGACCTCGACGTCATCCAGCGGCGCATGGCCGACCAGCGCGACGACACGCCGGACGTTTCCGAGCTCGTGTTCATGATGATCGACCTCGACAACTTCAAGCCGATCAACGACACCTACGGGCATGCCGCGGGCGACCAGCTGCTGCTCGAGCTGCGCGACGTGCTGCTCGGCATCTGCCGCCGCTCCGACTTTGTCATTCGCTGGGGCGGTGACGAGTTCGTCGTCGTCGCCAAGCAAACGCAGGCGGAGGAAGCCAAGGCACTCGCCGAACGCGTCCGCGCCAGCGTTGCCGCACACAACTTCTACCTGAACGATGGCCAGCTGGTGCGCACCACGTGCTCCATCGGCTTCGTCTCATACCCGCTGTTCCGCTCGCAGTCTGACGACTCGAGTCTCGACCAGCTCATCTGCATCGCCGACGGCCTGATGTACGAGGCCAAGAAACGCCGCGATGCCTGGGTGGGCATGTTGAGTCCGACCGAGGCAACAGCGAGCTTCGACTGCGACACCGCAGCGATCGAAGCAACGTCCGTCCTGTTCCAGGCACGTCGTGCCGGGAACGTGACGAGGTTCTCGTCCGAATCCGACGAGTCACAAAAGCTGCTCCGCGCGAGCGCAGGACTCTGAGGGTGGGAATCATGAAGACACTGGACAAAGACACAAGCGCAACGAGCGATACAGGGACCAAGAGGCCCGTCATGAACAAGCCAAGCAAAGCTCTGCTGCTCGTCCCGGGGATCGCTCTCCTCGGACTCGTGGCGTCGCTGGGGGACACGCCGAATGGGGTGACGCCGAACGCGATAAGCGAACCGGTGCACGTCGCGCAGGCAGCCGGCACTGGCACGCTCGAACGTTCGGCCGCGCTGGGCGTCGATCGCGGCGGGCAGCCCACGGTTGCCGAACTTTCCCTCACCGAGGACTTCAGTGCACCGGACGCAGCCTTGTCGTACCAGGCGCCGATCGATTTCGTCGGACCGCCGCTTGCTTCGGCCGCAACCGATTCGGGTCAGGCCGAGGAAGCGGAAGACACCGCACCGCGCTCTCCGCGTGACAAGATGAGCGGCCCGGTTGCCGCGCTCGCAGCCGCGGGCGGACCTGGGCTGGTCGACATCGTCGTCCGTTACGACGAGCATCCCGCCATGTTCGATGACGAGTACGTCGCGTCGCTCGGCGGCACGGTCGTACGCCGTTACCAGACGCTCGAGATGCGGGCCATCCGCATCCCGGCCGAGTCGCTCGAAGCACTCGCGGTCGACGACAACGTCGACTGGATGTCGGTCGATGACGAGGTTGCCTTCACGGCAATGTACTCACACGATGCCGCCAATGTTCCGAGCACGAACTCCGGGAACTTCGCGTATTCCGGCTCGAACGTCGGCATCGCGATTCTGGACAGCGGCATCTCCGCACATGCCGACATCGATGCGAACGTGCTGCAATACTCGTTCCTCGGTGGTGCTTACCCGATCCCGGACATCGTCAACGGCGAAGTCAGCGGGGCGAACGCGAGCGTTCGTGAGGACCTCTTCGGGCACGGCACGCATGTCGCCGGCATTGTTACCGGCACCGGCACGGACTCGGAAGGCACGTACAGCGGCGTCGCCAGCGGCGCGACACTGCTTTCGCTGCAGGTGCTCGATGGCAGCGGCTCCGGCTCGATGTCGGACGTCATGGCAGCCCTCGATTGGCTGCGTGTTTATGGCGACTACTTCGGCGTTCGAGTCGTAAACCTGTCGCTCGGTAAGGGTATCTCCGAGTCGAACACGACCGATCCGCTGGTTGCCGCCGTCGAAGACCTTTGGGACGACGGCTTCGTTGTCGTCGTCGCCGCGGGTAACAGTGGCAACTTCGGTGCGCAGACGATTACGAGCCCGGGCAATTCCCGCAAAGTAATCACCGTGGGCTCCCTGACGGATAGCGGCACCGGCACGGATCTGAGCGACGACTACGTCTCTTCGTTCTCGTCGATGGGTCCGACGATCGGCGATCTGGTCCTCAAGCCCGATCTCGTGGCGCCGGGCAACAGTGTCGTCGCAGCGATTTCGCCCAACTCGACGCTGGCCTCGATACTGCCGAATCGCGTGGTGGGCTGCTCGGCGCAAAACTGCACGAGCGACTACTTCAACATGTCGGGCACCAGTATGGCCACGCCGATGGTCAGTGCCGCCGTCGCGCTAATGCTCGAAAAGGACCCGACGCTCACGCCCGCAACGATCAAGGCACGCCTGATGCGTTCGGCGCGCAAGTTCGACGCGAACCCCTCTGCCGCTGGCGCCGGCGCGCTGGACATCGACGCGGCGCTGAACGAAACGGGCATTGTTGTCGGAGAAGCACTGTCGCCGCTGATGATCAAGGACGAAGCGTCGGACGGTGTGCTGGTCGAGGACACGTCCCTGCTTTGGGGTGACGATGCCTGGGGCGCAGGTTATCTATTCAATGACGGCTTCACATGGGCTACCGGCTACGGCTGGACCAACAGTAGCGGCGTCCACTCGAACGGCTATGCGTGGACTGACGGTGAAGTCTGGGCCGAAGGCTACGGCTGGACCGATGGCGGCGGAGTCCACGCCAAGGGCTACGGCTGGACCGATGGCGGCGGCGTGCATGCTGAAGGCTACGGCTGGACGGACGGCGTCCACGCGCGAAGCTTCATGGAGAGTGACGGCAACGGCGGCATGGTCGTCAACGACGATCCGGTCGATCCTGTTTCCGGCGACTAACCGGAGAGTACTGCCAGGGAAGGCTCCTGAAGGCCGAGCGGTGTTACGCCGCTCGGCCTTCTTCTTTCTTGGGAGGACGCGGTCCTCCGCTCCCGCTCAGAGCCCGGCGCGGTAGTCGAATCCGACGTAGAAGTAGCGGCCGACGGCGCTGACCGGGAAGAAGGTCTCGCCGATGTCGGGCTTCTCATCCATCAGATTGTTGACGCCGCCGTAGAACGACCAGTTCTCGCGGTGATCCCAGCGAACCTGGATGTCCTGGACGATATGATCGTCGTAGTTCAGGAATTCCGGTGCCGCGATGTCGGGGTTGTTCGCGATCTCCTCGTCGGTATAGCGCTGCGTCTCGTCGAACCAGTTGAGACTGTAGTTCACGGCCAGCGGGCCGCGCGCCCACAGCGCGTTGAAGGCGACCTGATACTCGGGTGCCTGGAAGCCGTTCGACGGGTCCGATTCGCCGAGGTCGGAATCCGGGTCCGCGCCCGGCAGATTGACGAAGGTCAGGTCCTCCAGCTTGTTGCCGATGATGCGGAGATTGAGCGTGCCGAGGTCTCTGTCGATACCCCAGTTCGCCGGATCCCACAGGTAGTTCACCGTGAAGTCGAATCCTTCCGTGCGGAAGTTGGCAACGTTCACGGGCTGCTGCCGGAAGTCGGCGATGCCGCCGCTCGTGCCGTCTCTATCGATGAGCCCGCAGAACTGGTTGTCCAAGGTCGGCAGATCGACGCACAGATCGGCTGCGACCTGCGGCAGTGCGGTGTTGATCGCCTCTTCCAGCTCGATGTCGTACCAGTCGATGGCGAACGTCAGGTTCTCGACGAAGCTCGGCCGGAATATGACGCCGATGGTCGTCGTATCGGCGACCTCTTCGGTCAGCGCGGGGTTGCCCCGCAGGGTACCCGGGATGCTCGCGGAGTTCGGATCGACAAACGTCGTCGGATCGACGCCCAGACCGCTCAGCAGCGTTGCGCAGTTGGCCGCGCGGAATTCGGTGCCCTGATCGGTCTCGGTGATGTCGCACGGATCGGTGATGAACTGGAAGGTCTGGCCGCCCGGATCGAAGAGCTCGCCGATGTTCGGCGCACGCGTCGCCTCGGCGACGGTGGCGCGGAACGACAGCGAATCCACCGGCGTCCAGACGCTGCCGACCTTCCAGGTCGTCGCGTCGCCTATCGTCGAGTAGTCCGAATAGCGAACCGCGGCGTCAACCGACAACAGCTCCGCGAACGGCGCGCCTGCCAGAAGCGGCACGTCGATCTCGCCAAAGAACTCTGTGACGTGGTAGTCGCCGCGCTCCGGACTCAGCACGTTACCGAAGGTCAGGCCCAGCTGATCCTCGATCGGCGGATTGCTTTGGCTCTCTTCTTCGCGCCACTCGAATCCGGCCGCAATGCCGATCGGCCCGGCCGGAAGGCTGAACCACTCCTCGGAATCGCCGGAGACGTAGCCCTGCACGACATGCTGCGTGAGCTTGGACGTCGCCAGACTGTTGGTGTTGATCCATGCCGCGGCCGCCGCCGACACATCGCCGTCACCGAGGATGTCCACCGGGACGCAGCCGCTGCCGGCGCCCGGAGTGAACGACCCGGCCCAGGTGCCGGGAAGCGGTGTGAAGTCGCCGTCCCAACCCTGCCAGCTCAGATTCTCCGGCACCAACGTCGGGTCGAGATTCGAGCGGCAGGTCGCCTGCCCCGTTGCCGGATCGATCACCGCGTCCAATGCGGCCGCCCAGCGGTCGTTGAGACGGTTGTTGATGATGTTGTTCTCGACTTCGGTTTCGCCGTAGACGTAGGAAACTTCGTAGCGGAAATTGTTCGGCAGATCGCCTTCGATGCCGATGACGCCGCGGAGTTGGTCGCGGGTAATGTCCTCGCCGCGTACGCCGAGATCGAAGTGGTCGCGTGACACCAGAACCGCACCTCCGCCAGCGTTGCCCGCTGCGGCGGTCGCGATGTTCGGTGTCATGAACGCGTAGTCGGGTTCCAGCCACAGGAAGAAGTCGAATGTGGGCTGCGATTCAGTGAACGCTTCGGTGCGTGAGAACTTCGCTTCACCGAAAAGCGTCAGGCTGTCGCTGAATTCATAGCGCGCGAACAGATTCGCTGTCGTCCGCTCCTCCTCGGGCAATAGGTCGCCGATGAAGAAGTCGAGCGGCGTACCGTCGCCACCCTGCTGCAGGAAGGGCGGAATGAATGGAATCGAGCCGCCATCGAAGGGCATGTCGCTGCCGTTGAAGTCATTGACGAAATCGAAGTCGGTATCGACGGCGCCGGCCAGCGAACTATCGAAGAAGCGTATGTCGCTCAGCGGAACCTCATCGGGCACGTTCGGGTCGTCGCCGCCGAGTTCCGCGGGATTGTCGACGAAGATCTCGCGCTGACCGCCGGCCGCGAAGGTCCGCTGCGACGCGTTCAGGCGCTCGTCGGAATTGAACTCGAGCGATCCGGTGATGTTGCCGCGTCCGTTGGCGAAGTTCATGCCGCCCAGGATGCTGATCCGGCGATTCTCGGCGTCGGACTCGGAAGACTCGCCGAAGCGCGCACGAACGCTCAGCCCCTCGAAGTCCTTCTTCATGATGAGATTCACGACGCCGGACACACCGTCCGCTCCGTAGATGGCCGACGCACCGCCGGTTTGGACTTCGACGCGCTCGATCAGATCGATCGGAATCGTGTCGATGTCGACGGCCGCGGATCCCGGCAATGAAGCGACATGCCGGCGTCCGTCGACGAGTACCAGCGTGCGATCGATACCGAGATTGCGAAGATCGAGCAGCGTAAGGCCGGTACCGCCGATAAAGGCGTTCGACCCCGCGGCGTCGTTCGCATCCAGCGAACCGGTGAGCGCCGGCAGATCCTTCAGGAACTCCGTCATGCTCGTCGCGCCGGAGAAACTAATCTGCTCCGCATCGACCGAAACGACCGGGTTCGAGAACGCGTAGTCCGGCTTCTGAATTCTCGAACTCGTTACGATGATCTCTTCGAGTTGCTCTTCCGCCGCCGATCCGGCGTCGTTCGAGTCCTGTGCGATCGCCGGATTCGATGCCAATAGTGCCGCACCCGTTGCGAGGCCGATCGCCCGGCGAACGGCTTTCCTGATGTCTGTCATTTTGATGTCCCCTGCCCAGAGTTTCGTGTTTCGAAAACAACACGCCCGATGCACGCAACGCCTGCCGCGCGAGACCGGAACGCGCCTCTCGTTGGTTAGTAGCAACACCAAATCCGCGGTTCAGACCGGAAAGTTCCTAGTCCCGGCCATATGACGGCGGTACCGGAACTTCCTACCCATGCCGCTGGGTAATGACGAGCGCCGCGGATAACCGGACACGACGTCCGGCCACGCCGATCGCCTTCGGCATATCCACAGGCGTATAACCGGCAGCGATGTAAGGATAGAATTTCGCCGTCGTTCATCGACCGGCTGCGCTGACCTGGGAACCATGGAGTAGAGATGGCGGACTCGCCTTACATCATCGACGTTACTCGAGAGAACTACGCTCAGCTCATGGAGACCTCGTTCCGGGTCCCGGTGCTGATCGACTACTGGGCCAGTTGGTGCCAGCCGTGCCTTGTCCTGATGCCGATCCTCGCGAAGCTCGCTGAGGAATACGGCGGCAAGTTCCTGCTCGGCAAATTGAACACCGAGGAAGAACAGGAACTCGCCGCGCAGTTCGGCATCCGCAGCATTCCGACGGTGAAGCTGTTCCGCGACGGTGGTCCGGTCGACGAGTTCACCGGCGCGCTGCCGGAAAGTGCGGTGCGCAAGTTCCTCGATGGCCACTTGTCCCGAGAGTCGGACAATCAGGTCTTCGAGGCCCACGAGCGTCTGCGAACCGGCGATGCGAAGGGCGCCGTTGCGCTACTGATCGCTGCGAGGGAAACCGACCCTGAGAACCCGCGGATCACGCTGGCATTGGCTGAGGCGCAGGCGGTGACCGGCGACACGGTGGCCGCCGAGGCGACGCTCGACAGCCTGCCGAGCGACGAGCAGGACGGACGCGAGGCTACCGCGCTGCGCAATCGCCTGTATTTCGATGCCGAGGCCGCCGAATCGCCGGCGGCGAGCGAGCTTCAAGCGACGCTCGATGCCAATCCCGACGATAGCGAGACGCGCTATCAGCTAGCGGTGCGCAGGGTTACCGAGCAGGACTTCGACGCCGCGGTGGCTCTGTTGCTTGAACTCATGAAGAAGGACCGCAGCTACGGCGACGATGCCGGCCGCAAGACGCTCATCCGGGTCTTCGACCTGCTCGGCAACGACCCGCGCGTGGGCGACTACCGGCGGCGCATGGCGAGCCTGCTGCACTGAGCTGGCGGCAGCGCGGCCGTCGCCTCAAATGAAGCCGTGCAGTTCCGCCAGCACACGGCTGGGCGCTTCCGTCTGCGGGTAGTGGCCGATGTCGTCGAAACAGACTGCTTCGGCGTCCGGAACCATCTCGCGGAAATAGTCGTAGAGGTGCCTTCCGGATACCGGGTCCGCGCCGCCGTTGATGAGCTTGATCGGCACGGCGGACTGCTGCAGGGCGCCAACCCAGGCATCTCTGTGTTCACGCCGGTCGGCGATGTAGTGCAGCAGCTTGTGAGCGAGCCGATGACCCCGGTTGTGGCTGATCAACTGCCAGAAGTCGTCGAGTTCCGCGTCCGTCGGCCTGGTTCGCGGCCCGAACACCTGCAGGAAGTTCTCGCCGAAACGCCGCCGGTTCATCATCATTCCGACGATGAATCCGAACGGGCCGGTACCGAGCTTCTGGATCGGCAGCGGCTGATGCTGCTCGGGAAAGAGTCCGCCGTTGAGAAAGACCATGCGGCCGAGTTCCGCCTTTCCGTGTCCCGCGTTCCTGCGCTCGAGCAGCGCCTGGCCGACCGAAACGCCGTAGTCGTGAACTACCGCGTCGTACTCCTCGATATCGAGTGACTTGAGGAGAGACTCCTGCAGGTCTGTCTGCCGATGAATCGAGTAGCCCGACGACGGTTTGTCCGAGAGCCCGAAGCCGAGCATGTCGCACGCGATGAGCTGACGGTCACGCGCGAGCGTCGTCCAGATTCTGTTCCAGTCCCAGGACGACGTCGGATAGCCGTGCACCAGTAAAAGGGGCCGGCCCTCGCCCGCTGTCCACCAGGCGATCCGGTGACCGTCGAACTCGTGGTAGCGAGCGTCGGCGATCCAGTTTTGCAGCGGGATGTCCACGATTCTTTCTCGGCTCCGGTCCCTCTCATAGACCTGCGGGGTCCGCCCCCGTTCGCGAACACGCGTCGGCGTGCCGCCGGCGGCATTCACCGTTACTGCTTCATGCCGATACTACACGCGGGAGCACAAAGGACGAGTCCTCGACTTCCGCCGCGTTTCGGCGGTGCCGGTATCGGCCAGCGCTCGTCTTTCGGCACGACGGTACAATTGTCGCTGATCGGGCGGCGAATGCGCCACAAGGGAGTATCGGGAGACATGACGACTCAGTGCGCGTGCAAATGCGGCGAAACGAACTTTTCTGTCAGCGAGCCGCCGCTGTTTCGCCTCATCTGCCACTGCAGCATCTGTCAGCGATTCAACGATGCCGCTTACGCCGACGTGGCCGTGTTTCGAGCCAGGGACGTCGAACAACCGCCGAAGGACAGCGTGAGCTACGAGCGCCTTCGGCCGCCGCCGAACGTTCAGCGCGGGAGATGCCGGAGTTGCGGCGGCCCGGCGATCGAGCTCTTTCACGCACCGCTGATGCCGAAACTCACGATGGTACCGGTCGGCAATATCGCCGCACCGGAGATCCTCCCGGACCCGGCGGTGCACATCTTCTATGAGTCGCGAGTGTGCGATGTCGATGACCCGCTGCCGAAGTACAGCGGCTACTGGCGCAGCCAGCTACAGTTCGGCCGCTTGCTGTTGAGGTCACGAAAGCGCGCCAACCGGCCGGCCTGAACGCCGGTGCTGTTAGGATGACGACATGATCGCTTCACTCTTGTTTCTTGCCGGCGCCCAGCTCGCAACGGGCATGCCCGATCACCAGCAGGCCGACGTCGCGTGGACGGCCGAGGGCGAGTTCTGCGAGCCGGAAACAGTGTTGCCGCTGCCTGACGACACGTTGCTGGTGTCGAACGTGTGCGACTTCCGGGCCGCGGGCACGGGATTCCTGACCCTGCTCGACGCCGACGGCCGGGCGATCGACTGGCGGGTAGTCGACGACCTCGATGCGCCACTCGGCATGGCGCTCGTCGACGACAACCTGTACGTCATCGACAACAATCGGGTGCGGGTCTTCGCCTGGCCGGGCTTCGAAGCGCTGTCGATCACCCCGCTCGATACCTCGGTGGCGAACGACATCGCGGTCGCTCCGGACCGGACGATCTACGTGACAGACACAGGCCGCGGAGAAGTGGTTGTCCTGACACCCGACGCGGAGCCCAGGTTGCTGACCGGCGAGGCGCGCTTCCCGGATGCCAACGGCATCGAGATTCGAGGCACCGACCTGTACGTCGGCGGCCAGCGATTGTGGCGCGTCGATCTCGACGACGACTCGGTCGCCACGGTCGGTCCGGACTGGCTGGCCGACATCGACGGCATCGAGTTCGAAGCCGACGGCACGGTGCAGGCCGCGCCGGTGGGCGGTCCGCTGGTGCGGCTCGTCGATCCGATCGAGGTGCTCGGCGGCGACGGCATTGGCAGCGCCAACCACGGCTATTCGCGCAACCTCGGCCTCGCCCTGATCCCGACCGGCTTCGACAACACGGTGGTCGCCATTCGCGTCGACACCTCCCGCGAACACGCCCCCGAATAGGCCCCTTCGCGGACCCGAATCGCCAGCTACACGGAGTCCGGCTCTGCGCAATTGCGGCATTCCACAGTTTGATCGCCGGCCGGCGGCCATACGTTAGTGATTCCTATGACAGCGGCGGGAGCGGCTTGCGCGGAATGGGGTATAAATACTCCATTGACGTGAACAACCACGGCGAATTCTGATGGGAGCCAGCTACCTACTGGACATCGCTATCCTGCTTGCCGCCGCAGTGATCGCGATTCCCATTTTCCGGGCGCTCAAGCTCGGGGTCGTACCCGGGTTCCTGGTTGCCGGGGTTCTCGTCGGGCCGTCCGGCCTCGCACTGATCGACAACGTCACCGAGATCGGTCAGCTTGCGGAACTGGGCGTCGCGCTGTTGCTGTTCGTAATCGGCATTGAGCTCAAGCCGTCGAGACTCTGGCGCATGCGGCGGCTGGTGTTCGGGCTCGGCACCCTGCAGGTGGCCATTACCGGATCGCTGATCGCGGTCGGCGCGTACTTCCTGCTCGACACGACGGGCCCGGCAGCGATCGTCATCGGGCCCGCGCTCGCGCTGTCGTCCACGGCTTTCGTCATTCAGCTTCTCGCCGAGCAGAAGTCGCTGTATTCCGAGTACGGCAGAGCGTCGCTGGCCGTCCTGCTGCTGCAGGACGTCGCCGTCGTGCCGCTGCTGGCGCTCGTACCGCTGCTCGCAATGCCGCAGATGACGATCGGCGCCGACATCGCCATCGTATTCGTGGAAACCGTTGCGATCCTGCTGCTGGTTATCGTGGGCGGACGCTATCTGCTGCAGCCGATCTTCCATTTGGTCGCGCGCACCGGTAGCAGCGAGGCCTTTACCGCGCTGACGGTGCTGCTGGTGCTGGGCGCGGCACTTCTGACGGAACATCTGGGGCTGTCGATGGCGATGGGTGCATTCATTGCCGGCCTGCTGATTGCCGACTCGCCGTTTCGCCACGAGATCTCGGCCGAAATGCAGCCGTTCCGCGGGCTGCTGCTGGGACTCTTCTTCATGTCGATGGGGATGTCGCTCGATCTAAGTCATCTGCTGACCCAGCCACTCTTGACGCTGGCGATGGTCGTTGCCCTCATCGCGTTCAAGTTCGCGGTGCTGTGGCCGCTGGTCCTCGCCTTCGGATTCCGTCGAAAGATCAGCGCCGCGGTCGCCCTGGTGCTCGCGCAAAGCGGCGAGTTCGGTCTCGTGCTCTTTGCCTATGCGTATCAGTCCGGGCTGCTCGATACGGCGCTGTTCCAGCAGCTGTTGCTGGTCGTCATTCTCAGCATGCTCGCGACACCGCTACTCGCCTGGGCCGCGCGACGCCTCGCATCGGCGCGCCCGAGAGCGCCGGCGGAACACGTCGAGCCACCGCCGAAAGCACCCATCGTGCTCGCCGGTTTTGGGCGCGTCGGGCGCCGCGTCGGTCAGATTCTGACGTCCGCGGGCTTGCCGTACGTCGCGGTGGACGACAACGCGCCGCTGGTGATGCGGGAGCGGGAGAACGGCTTCCCGGTGTTCTTCGGCGACGGCCGACGGCCGGACGTGCTGCGCTCGGTCGGCGCGGCCGATGCCGATCTCGTTATCGTGACGCTAAACGATTTCCAGGCGGCCGAGGACATCGTGGCCTCGCTGCACAGCGCCTATCCCGATGTCTCCATCCTCGTTCGCGGCCGCGATGCCGAGCAGTGCGGGAGACTGACGCGGCTGGGCGCCAGCCTCGCCGTGTCGGAGAATCTCGAGGCCAGTCTCGATCTGGCGAGGGAAACGCTCAACAGCCGCTTCGGCGCGCCGGAGCGAACCGAGGAACTGCTCAACCGTTTCCGCGACGAGTACTACGCCAACCTTGCCTCCAAACCGGAGCTCCCGGCGTCGGATTGAGGACCGGCTTTTAGCCCTGCGCCCGCCCGCGCCGCCGGCGGCAGCGGCGAGATTTCCCGTTTCATCGACAGGCAATTCGTCTATATTTGGGAGAGCGTCACCGAAAACTCGAACGCCAATAAGAGGAAGCACCCGCCGACCGGCGCATCGCGACGACAGGCCCCGGAAGGCAACGAGAAATGCAGAGCATCTCTGACATCTTCCCATCGTCCGACACCCTGGACCGAATCACGGGCGTCGAGAATCAACTCCGCAGGCGGCGACGGATCGGCGGGCTCGGCTGGGCTCTGCTCATCCTCGGCAGCACGGTTCAGATCTTCGCGGAGATCAACAACCTCGGCATCCTGGCGCTGGACGAGCTGTGGGAGAGCAATCCGTGGCTCGCCGGCGGACTGATCGCGGCTGCCTTCGTTACGATTCTGTCGTTACTGCTGATCACCTGGTCGACGTATTGGCTGAAGGCGAGCAAGCGACCGTTTCGTTACATCTGCAGTGTCGGCGAATTCAAGCCGGTCACCAAACAGGAGGGCGGCGCCCCGCAAATCGCGGACGCGATGAATTGGCTGCCGCAGGATCTGCAGCGCTTCCTCAACGAACGCGTGCAGCGATTCGACTTCCTCGAATCCGGAACGTCGGGCGATGCGCAGCCGGACAGCGAGGCTGGGTCGGACTACGACTCGCACATCCACATTCACGGCCACTACATGGTCCGCAGTTCCGGCGACTGCGCGGACTGCGTCGAAGTCGCCTCCCGGATCCGCATCGGACCACCCGGGAGCCCGGAGGTCCTTGCCCCCACCCCGCCGCCGGTGAACATTGGCTCGAACCCAGACTCGTCGCGGCGCGACTACGACGACCTGCTCGAACGCGTCTACCACAGCATCGTCTCCGAGGTGTATCAGCGCCTGCAGGAGGACGTGCAGCGCAAGATCGATCTTCTGCCGACACGCAAGCTGCGCGTGATCGCACTGCTGCACGAGGCCGACGATTACGCGCAATCGAATACGCTGCATGCCTACGACCAGGCGGCGGAACTCTACAGCCGGGCGGCGGAGGCGCTCGAAGTATCGCTCAGGAAACTGCCAGAGGGCTGGTTTCGGCGCATGCTGCTGGGACTGCGCGGCCGGATATCGTCGGCGCGGCGGGCGATACGCAGGTTCGAATCCCGCCTGAGACCGCGAGTTGCCGAGATCGACGTACTGCTCGCGCGGGCCATGATCGGCTACGCGCTGATGCAGAACATCCGCTTGAGCCTCAGAGGCCTGGTCGGCGCTCGCTCGCCGATCATGCGATTCGAGCCGATCCGCTACATCGATCGCGCGTATGACTGCCTCATGGGCCTGGGTGACGATGTGCCGGGGCGCAAGGATTCGCTCTTCAGCTGCCTGGCGGTGATGGCGCTTGCCTACAAACACGTCGGGCATCAGAAGAAAGCCGAGAGCGCGCTCGAGGAAGCGAGGAGTCTGGATCCGGCTCGCGCCACCGACGATCAGATCTATCTCTTCGTGAGCGCGCGAATCGCCGGCGAGACGCGCACGAGACTCTCGACACTGCGACACGCGGTCGAGCTCGATCCCCGCTTCGAGCTTGCGCAGTTCGACCTTGCGTACGAGACCGAGATGCTCTGGCGGTCGAGAGAGACCTTCGAGGCCGCCGGCGCGGAATCCGTTCTCGACAAGTACAACAAAGTGACCAACATCAACCCGGGCAACCTTGGCGGTTGGGCGAACTCCGGTCATGCCTGCTGGCTCATCGGCGACCTCGAAAAGGCGCGGAGCCGTTTCGAGCAGGGAATCCGCTACCGGGAGGTGCAGAAGGACGCCTATGTCTCCGAGCTGCAGTACGGCCTCGCGCGGATCTGCGCGGAGGAGGGGAAGATAGAGGACGCCTACCGCTACTACGTCGATGCGGTGTCCAGCATGATCTCCGGCGACGACTACGGCGACTACTTCTTCGAAACGATGACGCCGGCGACGCTACAGCGCTACAAGAACTTCTATCTGAATTTCGTCGAGAAGGTTCAAGCGGCGCGCAACGGCACCGGAAAATCCTCGGCCAACGAGACCGAGGCGCGACGGCTGAGGAACTCGGTGCACGCCTTCGTGCTGTACGACCTCGGCAGGGCATTGAACGGTGCCAGCGACCGCTTCGAGACCGGCAAGTACGAGCTGGCCCAGGCCGCCATGCGGAAATTCCGCGCCGCCTCTCGCCGCAACGCCGACTTCGCTTTGCCTCACTTCTGGATCGGCGTCCTGACCAGCGACTCCGAGGAATCCCGGGAGCGGCTCGAGAAAGCTATCGAACTCGAAAAGGACTGGTCGAATGCCGTCCTGCATCTCATCTACCGGTACGCGATCGCGGCTCGGGACGTCGAGGAACGGCGAAGCGCCAATCAGCGACTGCCGCTCGAACTCAAGGAGAAGAGAGACCGGCGCGACGAACTGATCAGGATCGCAAACCGGGACAGCCCGCTGCGGCGATCCGCGTCAGCCGGAACGGTGGACTCGTCGCGCCGGGCGAGCGATGCGATTCGGCATCAGTACGACCTCAAAGACGACGAGAAGCAACCGGAGTCTGCGCAAAGGGAGGCTCGCGCGGCACAGGTCGAGGAGACCGAGCGCCAGTTCACCGCGAGCAAGGAAACGACGGACGAGATCCTTAGACTCAACAGCGAGATCATGGAACTCGAAGCGCAGCTTCGTTCGGACGATGCACTGCAGAGCGAGGGCCGGGCGAAGGCCGAACATTACCGGAGAATTGCCGAGGAGAAAGTCAGGCAGCTAATGCCTCACGAGTGGCTCTGGGACCAGGACAAGAAGTTCAACTGGGATGCCGTGACCGATCCCGTGCTCCGCAAGTACATGGTGTGGGAGCGCGAATTCAGCCGCGGACACGTCGAAGCGCTGCACCTGTGGGCGCTCCGATTCGTGCATGACGACGAAGTGCAGCACGAGAACGCCGCGAAACTCCTCGAACTGCTTGGCGATCTCTTCTGGCCAGCGAGTTCGGACGTGCTGGAACCGTTGCTCAAGGTCCGGCTTCGGCAGACCCGGAACCCGCTCGTGCAGATGCAACTCATCAAGACCATCACGGCGCAGAGTCCCGGCATCATCAGGAACTGGAGGGACCTGGAAGAGTTCGGCTTCACTCTCGATCAGGAGATCGAGCTGCTGAGCGACCTGCACGAGCAGTCGCCCGACTCCGCAACGGCGGCGGAGATCGCAAAACGTCTGGCCGATGCGCTCTATCGAAAGGCGGACGAGGAAAGTCCCGAGGAGGCGCGCCGCGACCTTGGGAAGGCGTTGGACGTACAGCAACCACCCGAACAGCGGGCCAAGCTGCTCCTAAAGCTCGCAAGGAACCTGCTCGGCTCGGACGACGCCGGCTCCGCCGCGGAAGCGCTCGAGTACATGACAGAGGCGGAGACCATTCGCGGCTATCCCAACAACGACCTCACGCTGCGTGCGCTGCCGGAAAGGCTGAACCTGCGCAAGGCGAGATCCGATGCGGCACTGTGGTGGGGCGGATCGGGTGCGCACTTCATGGATCTCAAACCGGCCGTGCACGTGAAGCTGAGCCAGGACCTGCACGCTTCGCTGGGCGGCCACCGCGCCGACGAAGGTGCGGCGTCCCAGACGCTGGACGACTTGCAGTGGGGGCTTTACTGGGAGCTGGGCGTACTGTTTCCGCGGCCCGTCATCGATACCGACGATGGCCTGGAAAGCAACCACTTCAGTATCGATCTCTTCGGAGTCGAGTGGGTTTCCGGCCGCATGCGAGTCGATCAGCGGCTGGTGAGCGTGGCGCAACCACACCTGAGTGTGCTCAACATTCCGTCGGAACCGGCCGTGAACCCGGCCAATGGGCGGGACTGCGCGCTGGTAGACGCAAGCACCTATGACGAGCACCGCGACCTCCTCGAGGAGTTCGGCCACACCTGGGACGTCTTCGGCTTCGTCGTGCTGCATATCGCCAACATCATGCGCAAGAATGCAGCCGAGTTCGTGAGAATCGACAGCGTGGCAGAGCTGCTGCAATTGCACGGCTTGAAGAGCAAGCTGGACGAGTTCGAGGAGGACGAACGGCTCATCGAACTCACTGGCGTCATGCGCGCGTTTGCGGCGGAGGAAATTCCCGTCATCGATCTGCCGCAGCTCGTGCAGATATTCGAGGACGAGCGTCCGCGGCATTCCGGACTGACGGAGCTGGCGGAAGCCATACGCATGCATCCGGACTACCGGCGCAGAAACAAGTATGTCAGCCAGCCGCGGCGCATGTTCCTCCCGCTGGGCCCGAACTTCACGCGGGCGATGGCTGACGGTCTGAAAAACGGCGACGGCCGCGTACTCGCGATGAAACCGGAGGTCGTCCAGGAACTGCTGGCCGCCGTTCGCTACGACATGTCGCAGATCTCTCCGGAGGACCCGAATCCCGTCATTCTCGCTCGCTCCGATATTCGGGTCTGGGTGAAGCGGCTCGTGGAGCTCGAGTACCCGAATCTGTGGGTGCTCAGCGACAAGGAAGCGCTGCCTGAACATTTGAACGAAATCGGCGGGGAGATAGAGACCCTATGAGCGCCGGGGCGACAGCGAAGATCGAACTTGGCGTTCCGAATCCCGACTGGGCAGAGTCCGACGTGCTGAGGGACTCGATCCAGTTCGGCGTTCGAAACTACGCGTCCGGTCTGCTCTCGGACCTCGGGCTCGAGATAGATGCGGCAGTAAGCGTCGACATTCTCGACGACGACCTCGCGGAGATGACGCTCGCGATCAACGGCCAGGACGCGAGGCTCGACTTCACCAGGCAGGTCGGCGCGCAGACACCGACCGATCGCATCTGCCGTGAGATCTACAGGAATCGTGAGCTGTTGGCGGCAAGCAGCTCGAAGAGAAGAAGCGCAAAGCCGCCCGAAGGGCTTCGCACAATGCAGGAGCGGGCCCTCAAGAACGTTTCGGTGCAGTCGTCCTTCAGGAACTACGTTCCTTCGACCAAGGTGAGCCTGAACCGGCGCTGGTGGAACGATTGGAGCGACAGCCAGAAGAAACATCTGGCATCCGCAACGCTCAGGGAAGTTCAGACCCGGGTCTTCGAGCTGACCGGAATCCCGTGTCGCGCTCCCGAGATCGATTTCGATCAACGGCTGGCGCCCCGCGAGTACCGGATCGTCGTGAATGACGTCCGCTCACCGAAAATCCAGTGCTCCGACGATGACATCGACCGGATACCGCACGCCGTCGAAGAGGCGATGCTCGACGACCGGGTCGCGCTTTTCACCCGTCAGGTTTTTAATCGGATGATCGCGCCCATCGAGCGTCAGTGGCCGCGGCTGTTTCTGGAAGTCACGTCGACACCCGGACTCGACACTGCCTACGACGTCGTGTGCCGGCTGATCCAGGAAGGCGTCCGCATCGTCAACATGGACCGGATCTTCGATACGTTCACGCGGGCGCCCAGACCGCATCTGGCCGACGACCGAACGTACATCACCTTCGGACCCGCGGCCGAGCTGTCGATCAACGCGGACCCTGACAAACCGATGTCGGTCGGCGACTGGACCCGGCTGGTCAGATCGAATCTGAAGCGCGAGTTCGCGAGTCAATATGCGCACGCCAATAGTATGAGCATCTATTTGCTCGACCCGGACCTCGAGGGCGAGGTACACGGCAAGAACCCGGCTGACGTCCGGTCCGACGTGTTCGGCGCGATCGCGGGCGCGGTCGGTTCTGAGCCGCAGCTGATCATTACCTCCGAGACGGTCAGACGGCCGATCTGGCGCATCATCGAACGGCGCCTGCCGCAGGTGACGGTCCTCTCGTTCCAGGAACTCGGCCCCGACCTGAGCCTCGAGGTCATCAGCCGGATCAGTCTCCCGCCATAAGCAGGCGCCACGACGCGCCACCCGTGCGTTGTGGAGGAATGGAGCCGTTCGACGTGGACTATTTCGACAAACTGGGCGACGAGATCGAGTCCGCCTGGAGCGCAACGAACCGCGACGAGGAAGCGCTACCGGACATCGCTCGTGAGGCACTGGCGACGATGCCGCCGCCCGCAGACCTGGCGGATGCCGTTTCGGCCGATCTGCTGATGGGCACGCGCGAGACCACACCGCAACTCGCGCCGGCCGGCGCGTTCGGTGAGCCCGGCGTCACGATGTTCTATGGGCGCGGCTTCGTTATCGATGTCTACTTCTGGAACAACGCCGTTCCCGCGATTCACAATCATCCGTTCTGCGGCTGCTTTACGATTCTGCGCGGCCGCTCGCTGCACGATGTTTACCGATTCGAACCGCAGACCAGGCTCGGCGCCGGTGTCGTCGCCGGCGAACTGCAACCGGAGAACCTGACCCTGCTCGAAGCGGGTAGCGTGGTGCCGTTCTCGCTGGTCCGCTATCCGGTGATCCACTCTCTCGTGCACATCGCCAATCCATCGGTCTCGATGGTGATCCGCAGCATCCGCACCGTGGACTACTACCGCTATTTTCCGCCGTATCTGGCGCTCGCGATGGACGCCTCCGACGACCGCCTCTCGCGCCAGCTACAGATGCTCGGCTGGCTGCGGTCGGCGGCGGATCCGGCGTACATGGATCGGCTTACCGACTTCCTTCGAAGGGCGGACTTCGAGACCTCGGTGCGCACCCTCTCGGCGGTGTTCGATCCGGACGTGAATGACGCGCTCATCGACTTCGTACGGCAGCGCCACGGCGAGCATGCGGACCTCATCGTGCCCTCACTGACCGAGTCGATGCGGCTGCAGACCGAGAACCAGTTCCGCGAGCAGTTCACGGACGATGAGACACGCACGGTGTTGTCGATACTGATGTGCGCGCACGACCGCTCGGACGTGTTCCGGCTGCTGGAGACGGCCTACCCTGACGAGGCGCCGCAGAACCTGCTGGAACGTCTCGACGTGTTCGAGGAAATGGACGAGACCGCGCGAAGCGCCTACCGGCAGCTCATCGAGGGCGACGTCGGCGCCGACGAGTGGCACGAGTCGATCTTCCGGGCGCTGACCATCGGCGACGCGAGTGTCTGATCGCGAAAAGGAATTGCGCGAGGCCGCCGAACGCCAGCCCGCGGACGCCAGCGCGCGCAGCGAGCTCGCTGCCCATTATTTCTCCGCCGGACAGCTGGACGAAGCCATACGCGAGTACACCGTGGCCGTTGAACTCGCGCCGGACGTCGCGGAGGGGCACTACAATCTCGCCGCCGCGCTCAACGCCAGCGGCGACTCGGCTGCGGCACTCGACATCATCGAAAACGCCGCACTCAGTTTCCCGGCGAGCGCGCCGATCCACTACGGCAGGGCTTGCGTGTTGCAGAATCTTGGCCGGCTCGACGACGCGCTGGCCGCGTTCACGGTGGCGCTGGAACTCGAGCCGGACCGAGCCGAC
The DNA here is from genome assembly GCA_965232445.1 of Woeseiaceae bacterium. Taxonomy (GTDB): domain Bacteria; phylum Pseudomonadota; class Gammaproteobacteria; order Steroidobacterales; family Woeseiaceae; genus UBA1847. Next base: position 824,066 of record OZ246973.1, read on the forward strand.
ACCTGGTACGGCGTCGGCGTACTGCTCCTGCGACTGGGAGACCCGCGGCGGGCCAGCTGTTTTTTCGAGCGCGCTCTCGATGTGGCGCCGGAGCATGCGGCTGCACTGTACATGCGCCAGGCGCTATCGGGCGAAGCGCGTACCCGGCCGAACGAGGTCTTCGTACGCGAGTTGTTCGATAGCTACGCGGCGTACTACGACGCTCACATGCTCGAGACGCTCGGCTACCGCGCACCGGAGATGCTGTGCCGCCTACTGGAGCCGTTGCTCGGCGATACGCCGGCGAATGTGCTCGATCTCGGTTGCGGAACCGGCCTCCTCGGCAGGCACTTGCGGGCCAGGGCCGAACGGCTGGTCGGGGTCGACCTCGCGCAGGGCATGCTCGACAAGGCCCAGGCGCTCGAATGCTACGACCGGCTGGTGTGCGCCGATGTTGTCGAGTACCTGCAGCAACAGGAACCCGCCACGCACGACGTGGTCGTCTCCGCCGACCTGTTCATCTATTTCGCCGATTTGGCCGAAGTGTTTGCCGCCATCGCCAAGGTGCTGACCCCGGATGGCCTGTTCGCATTCACCGTGGAAGAAGATGAGAGCGAGGACTGGTCGGTCGGTCCGTCGGGCCGATTCCAGCACTCGCGGCCGTATCTGGACGCCCTACGGGACGAGATGGGATTCGCGACCCGCTCGTTCGAGCGAGCCGTACTTCGTCACGACGGCGGCGATCCCTGCCACGGATTCATCGTCGTGTGGTCGCGGCGGGACACGCCGCAGGCGAATCACTTGTAGGGCGTGGTGTTTGCCAGCCCCATCGAGACCGAGGTCTGTTTGCTGGTTTTCGGCGTGCCAACGCCGCCCTGGTGCAGCGTGTAACCAATCTGCACCGCGGTAAAGGCACTGACAACGCCTTTAAGCGTTCCGGCCTCGTCACCCATCGACTTCTTCAGGTTGTTGATCGCCTTCGTCTGCGCTTTGATGGCCTTCCGGTTACCGGTTTTTGCCTTGGCGTCGACTTCGCTGGCTTTCCTGAGGTTGTCCTGATACTGCGAGTTCGGGTAGGGAATCGGCACGAACGGCGCCGGCGGCGCGGGCGTTTTGCAGACATCCGGGAATACGATACCTGCTCCGCTGCTCTTCTTCTGGACGGTGTGCACCATTGAACGGTCCTCGGCATTGCGTCACTCGATGCTACGCCCGGTCCGGGCCCGGAGCAATTCGCGCGACCGGCCATTTGACACCGGCGTTATTTGACCGAGGTCACACTTCTCAACGCCTGCAGGCCGCTCCGTCACTCCCCCTGAGGCCCGGAAACGGGTGTAATTCGACGCTCGTTGGGGCCGTGATTCCGCCCCTGATGCGCAGCCGACGGATGCCGACTATGAAGAAACGTACCGAAATTCTGATGATCAGCCTCGTCCTGACCGGCGCCGCGAGCCTGGCGGCACTGACCTCGAACGATGGAACTGAGCGAAGCGAATCGCCGGCAAGGGCCGAGGCGCCGGCGGCGCAACCGGAGCAGCGCGGCAACCCGGTCGTCTACGACACGGACATTCCGGCGGAGACGCTGAGCGACTCCTAGGCAGTGTCCGCGGTAGGCGCCTCGCTCCAGACGATCCTGCCTTCGCCTTCGCGGATCATGTCCGCGTAGCGGACCTCGAGCTTGTCGCGCTTGATCTTCATGGTCGGCGTCAAGAGATCGTTTTCGATCGTCCACGGGTCGTCGACGACGAAGATCCGCTCGAGCTTCTCGTGCGATTCGAGCATGTCGTTGACCGCGCGTAGCGTCTTTTCGAAGCTCGCGCTGATCACTTCGCGAGACTCGTCCCGCGAGGCGACGGACGGGATCACGACGGCGACCGGCGCGCGCAGTCCCGCGCCCATCACGCAGACCTGTTCGATCAGCGGATTGCCGCCCAGCCTGCCCTCGATGGGCACGGGCGACACGTACTTGCCTTTTGCGGACTTGAAGATCTCCTTCACGCGCCCGGTGATCTCGAACGCCCGAATGTCCTCGTGCCACTTGCCCTTGTCGCCGGTGTGGAAGAACCCGTCGGGGTCGAACACTTCGGCGGTCAGGTCCGGCTTGTTGTAGTACTCGGTGAACAGGCCCGGGCTGCGGATCAAAACCTCGCCCTCGTCGCTCAGCTTCATCTCCGTATCGGGCAGCGGCTGACCGATCGTGCCGATGCACTCGCTGCGGAACGGCATGTTGGTGCAGGCCAGTCCGCTGGTTTCGGACATGCCCCAGCCTTCGCTGATGTTGATGCCGATCTTCTCGTACCAGCGCAGGGTCTGCGGCGAGATCGGTGCGCTGCCAGAACCGATGAGGCGGCAGTCGTCGAGCCCGAGGCCCTTCCGCACCTTGCGCGCGACCATCTTGCCGATGAACGGGATCTTCAGGAGCCGGTCGAGTTTCTCCGGCGGCATCTTCTTGTGCACGCCGAGCTGAAACTGAACCCAGAGCCGCGGCACGGAGATGAACAGCGTTGGCGCCGCGCGCTGCAGGTCTTCGAGGAAGGTATCGAGTTTGTCGACGAAGAACAGATGGAAGCCGCAGTAGATCGCCGGGCCGGCGATGACCGTGCGCTCGGTGATGTGCGCGAGCGGCAGATACGAGAGCGCGCGGTCCGACGACACGACACCCATCGCCACGGCGCCGACCGTGCTCGCGTACTCGTAGGCGCTATAGCTGATGACGACACCCTTCGGGCGGCCGGTGCTGCCGGAGGTGTAGAGAATCGTCATGACGTCGCCGCCCTCGGGGCGATGCGGCTCATCGATCGGCTCATTGCCGTCGATCATCGTCTGCCAGTCGTGCTGGCAGTCCACACCCGGATAGCGCAGGCCGATGGTGATGACGTCGGATGCCAGGCCCTTACACGCTTCCTCGGGATTATCGAGCCGGCCGACGATGACGGCGTGCGCCCCGCTGTGCTCAAGCACGAAGGCGATAGTGTCGGCCCCGGCGGTCGGATAAATCGGCACGGACACGAGGCCCGCCATCGCGATGGCGATGTCGGCGATCATCCATTCCGCGCAGTTCTTCGACAGGATCGCGACCCTGTCGCCGGGATTCAGGCCGAGCTTTAGCAGCGCGGCGGCGAAGCGCGCCGCGTCGTCATGCGCCTGCTGGAAGGTCCACTCACGGATCTCGCCGGCCAGCGGCTGGGTGAGAAATACTCGCTCCGGGGTCTTATCGGCCCACTCGGCAAGCGCGTCAGGTGCGGTTTTTGTTTTTGTCATAGCCACCCAAGTATCGGCATCCCGGACCGCGGAGACAACCGGACGGGGCGGACCAGACGCTCCGGGCACGAATCGGGCCGCGATTCCAGTGGCTGGTGGCCGCCGCGGCCGGGTCAAACCGGCTATTCCGACAAGCCGCGAATCGCGTCGAGAATGCGCATATTCGCTACGGCATCCGCCCCGCCGGTCACCGGCGCGGCACCGTTTTCGATCACTTCCAGGACGTGCGCTAGCTGGTGGTGATAGGTCGTTTCGCCATCGACCTCGGAAGACTCGGTCCCGGACTCCGTCGTCAGTATCAGCTCGTGTCCGCCGTGCGGAGAGAGGGGGTTCACGACCGTCAGAGTCCCCGCGTCCCCCGAAACCTCGAGCACCGCATCCAGTCCTTCGGGCAGATCCTCGGACATCGACGCATCAATCCGGCTCTTCACGCCGCCGGGGAACGCCAGCTCCGCCCTGGTCGTCACATCGACACCGGTCTCGTGCCGGTCGGCCGCTGCACTCAGCACGGTCGGTTCTTCATCCACGACACTGCGCACCCAGTGCACCGAATAGCAGCCGAGATCCATCAGCGCGCCGCCGCCGATCCGTTTGTTGTAGCGAATCTCGCCCGTCGAGTACGGGATGGGGACATTGAATCGCGCGTCGGCGCGTTGCACCTCGCCGATCGTGCCGGCGTTGACGATCTCGAGTACTCGCGCGAACAGCGGGTGAAATCGATAGTGGAAAGCCTCGATCAGGACGTTGCCGGTCCGGTCGGCGGCGCCCACCATCTCTTCCGCTTCGCTGGCGTCCATCGCGAAGGGCTTCTCGCAGAGCACGTGCTTGCCGGCCTCGAGCGCGGCGACGGTCCATTCCTTGTGTTTGCTGGGCGGCAGGCCGTTGTAGACGAGATCAACGTCCGCGGCATTGATCAGCGCTGCGTAGTCCGGATCGACGTGATCGATGCCGTGCTCGGCAGCGTACGCTCGGGCGCGCTCCGCCGATCGCGCCGCAACGCGCGTCACCTCGACACCCGCGATATCGTTCGCCGGCGCAATGACCGCCCCGCGCGCAATACGCGAAGCGCCCAATAGTCCTATCCGAATCACGACGCCGGGAAGTCTCCGAATCCGGTGAACGTCTGCATCGCCCCGCCTTCCGTGTGTTGAACTTCGAATGCCCGGCTCTCGAAATCGACACGCAAATCGGCCCGGCCTTCCCCACTCTCACGTCGAATATGCAGGATGTGGCCGGGCGAATCGAGCACCTCGAAGGTGCCGCCAAACGCGGGAGAGCGGTTGCGGAAGCGGATCAGTCCGAGCAGGGAGCGCACCACCGGACGCTCGAGTTCGCGCTCGATCTCTTTCCGTGAATAGAAGCGACGGTTGACGTCCCTTCCCGATCGAGTTCGATCGAGTTGCTCGGTATCGTTCTCACCCGCCAAGAGACCCACGTAATAGATCTGCGGTATGCCGGGTGCGAACAGCTGGATCAGCCGGGCTAGCAGATAATCCCTGTCGTCGCGGCCCAGCGCATCGTAGTACGTGCAGTTGACCTGATAGAGATCGAGGTTCCCGACGTCCTGGCGCGAGGCCATCCTGCTCACGCCGCCGCTGTTCTCGTGGATCTTCTCGACCATCGAATCGATGGCGCCGGGCGGGATGAGTCCCGTCGTTCCCTCTGCAATCGCGTCGGGACCGACGTCCATGACACCGATGCCGTCGTGGGTATCGAGCACGGTAATCGCGTTGTGCGGGCAGATCGCGAGCCAGTCCTTGAGCGCGGTCGCGCTGTTCTCGAACATCGAGTGCAGAATCAGCGGCGGCAGCGCAAAGTCGTAGACGAAGTCGACGTGCCGCGCGGCTTCGAGCTGGTAGTCGTAGTAGGCGTGGATCTCGGCCAGCGCGCCCATGCCCGCATCGTGCGTCCAGCCCACGATCTTCTCGAGGAATGCGTAAGTCTCGGGTGTCATGAAACAGCTCGTACCGGGTGTCTTCACCGCATAGCCGACTGCATCGAGACGAACGGTGTTGACGCCGTTGGCCGCCAGTCTTTCGAGGATGCTGCGCAGGTAGTCCTGCGCGCCAGGGTCGGACACGTCGATATCGATCTGCTGCGGGGTGAACGTCGTCCAAAGCCGCTGTTCGCTGCCGTCGCCAAGCAGTTTTCGCGCGAATGGGGCCGTTGGACGAGGCCGGTAGACCCTGGCGAGTTCGTCCTCTTCCTCTCCGGCCGCGAAGACCTTCTCGACGGTCAGAAACATGTTCGCATGCGGCGACGCGCTGCCGCGCTGCAGATAGTCGAGGAACTGCGACGACTCCGCGGAGATGTGATTGACGATCAAGTCGGCCGTGACGTCGGCGACCCGCGATAGCGCTTCGACGTCCTCCCAGCTGCCGAGCCGGCTATCGACACGCAGGTGGTCGATGGGATCGAAGCCGGTATCGGCTCCGTCGATCGGATGGAAGAAGGGAAGGACGTGCACGCCGCTGAACAGGCCATCGAGCGGGCCCTCCAGCAACTCGCGAAGACCGCGAAGGCCGCCGCCGCCGAAACGATCGGCATAGGCGATGAGCTGGACGCCGTCAGTCATCTTCCGACGGGATCAGGACAGCCTTGAACAGCCCTTCCCTGTTCGCGGCGAAATCCGCAAAGGCCCGGTCCACGTTCTCGAGCGCATACAGTCGCACCAGCGGTTCCGTGACCAGCTTGCCGTCCGCCAGCAGCTGGATGCCCTTTCTCATCGCTGCCATCTTTTCGTCGTGCCGCCGCACGTGGCCGTTCACGACGTCGATGGCCTTGAAATTCCAGAGCTGCATGTTGACGGTGCGCAGGCCGTCGTTCGATTCGTGATAGCCCACGAGGACGATCCGGCCATGCTGGGTGACGAGATCGGTGCACAGGTCGATTGCCGGTGCGGCACCGGCCGCTTCGATCACGAGCTCGAACATGCCGGTATCGGGATCTTCGATTTCGACATCGTCCGGATGCAGCGCACGATCGGCGCCCAGTTCGATGGCCATGTCGCGGCGGTAGGCGACGGGGTCGATGGCGACGATCCCGCCGGCGCCCTGAACCTTCGCGAGCTGCAGGCAGATGAGGCCCATGAAGCCGCAGCCGACCACGGCCACACGGTCGCCGGGCTCAATTCCGAACCGCTCGCTGGCGTGAACGCAGCACGCCAGGGGTTCGCCGAGCGCAAATTTCGGATCGACGTTCTCGGGCAGCTTAATGAGAGTGTCAGGCTCGGCGACGAAGTAGTCGGCGTAGGCTCCGCCGATGACCGTCACCCGGTCGCCGGGGGCAAGTTCCCGTACGCCGGCGCCCGCTTCGATAACGACGCCGCTGGCCTCGTGGCCAAGCATCGATTCACCGTCGCCCAGCCGGTCGCGAACGTTGTAGACATGCAGATCGCCGCCGCAGACGCCGCAGCCGATGGTCTTGACGAGCACTTCGTTCGCAGCCGGCGCCGGTCGGTTCGCCTCGCGCAGATCGAAGCCGTCTTTTGTGAGTATCGCGACGCGCATCCCTGTTCTTCCCGCAGTGGTTCTCGCACAAACGCGGCACCGAGCGCCGGCCCTCCGGGGGATTTGGGGAGCCGGCGCAGGCGATGCCGCGCACTACACGTGCTTACATGCCGAAGTCGTAGCGGATCGCGGCGCTCACGGAACGGCCGTTCAGCACCTCGGCGCCGAACAGGCTCTGTCCCTGGAAGTCGACGATACCGCCCTCGCCGAAGCTCGCGACGTATTCGTCGGTCAGGTTGTTGGCATTGAGAGAGACCGACAGGCTGTCGTTGACGTACCAGGTCGCAAACGCGTGCACGAGTACGTACGAGTCCTGCTTGATCGTTTCCGTATCGCCGATGAAGAAGTCGCCGCTGCCGACGAGCGTCAGTCCCGCGGACAGGTTGTCGTTCGTGTACTTCGGACTCAGCGTGTAGATGTAATCCGCCTGTCGGTTCGGTCGATTGCCGACGTTCTGCGGCGCCGTGTCGCTGGAGACGATCTCGGCGTCGGTCCACGTCAGGTTCGCATTGATGTCGAAGTACTCACCGACGTGGAACACCGCTTCAATCTCGGCGCCGTCAGCCTCGTACTCCTGCACAAAGACGTTACCGGTGGTGACTTCGGACTGCGTCTCCTCCGTTTCGGCGTGGAACAGCGTGATGAAGAGGTCGAAGGTATCGGCGTTCAGCTTGTAGCCGAACTCGAACTGCTGAACGTCGTCGACTCCGTCGCTCAGGCCCGCGTTGGCCGCGAGAACCCGGTCCGCGCCGCCGTCGAACAGCCTGTCGGCGACGACCACGCCGCCTTCGCTGATCCGGCCGAACACGGCCTGATTGTCGGCAAATGCCCAGTTCGCGCCAACGGAGAACGACGTGTAGCTCGGGTCGTAGTTGTGCACGGTGCCGTTGCTGAGATCGGAAACGCTGCAGACATCGAGCGGATCGGTCGTATCGCCATCGGCATTGTTGTCGCAGGGGACCGTATCGCCGAGGAAACCGCCCGCACCCGCCGCGACGCCGCGGACTTCCACTTCGTCCTGCCGCAGGCTGGCGTTGAAGGTCACGGTGTCCATCACGACGTTCAGATCGACATAGGGCGCGAGCGTCGTGTACTTGAGGTCGACGAGGCGTGTCAGCAGGCCGCGGCTGAAGGTGCCGTTCGCGTCCGAGTATTCGACGCCAGTATCGCCGTCGACGATCAGCAGCGGAATGCCGTTGTCACCGTTGAAGGTGGTAATGAAGCGATCCCAGTTCGGCCAGTTCTGCACGATCTCCTGCGAGGAGTAGTACAGACCGCCCGTCAGGGTGACCCGGTCGTTGAGCTCCCAGATACCGCGCGCATCGTTGACGACCATGTCGAGACTGTCGTTGACGAAGTCCAGCTCGAGGTACTGCAGCGCAAGGCCGGTGTAGGCGTCGCCGGCATTGGGGCCGGCGGCCAACGTGACCACCGGGTTGGTGCATCCGCAAATCGCCGCGCCGAGATCGGTTGCGACACCGAGATCGCCGGCGCCGAACGGCAGCGGGGAAATCTGGCCGCCGCTGATGTTCGAGATCCGGAAACGATTGGTCAGCGACCAGCCTTCCTCGAAGTCGTACTGGAACTCGATGTCGAGGGCGTCGACTTTCGCTTCGATCTGATCGGATGGGCGACGGGTAATCGGCCGGCCGTTGGCGTCGGTGACGCTCTTCGTCATGCGGTAGACGGTGCCGGCGGATTCGCTGCTGCCGTCCCAGCCGCCGAAGGGGCTGAAACCGCCCCCGGGATTCGCGACCGAAACGAAGTTGTGATACGTCGCGAGATTCTCGTCGAGGTGCTTGAAGCGGAAGCGAATGTAGCCGTTGTCCAGCTCGCGCGTCAGCGTCGCCCGGATGTGACCGCCAGTCGTCGCGTCGTAGCCGACCTCGCGGACGCCCTCGCCTTCGCGCCAGTAGCCGCCAATATGTCCGTACATGTTGTCGGTGATCGGGCCGCCGTAGGCAAAGTCGTAGCGCAACTCGTCGTAGTCCAGACCGAAGCTCAGGCCGAAGGAGCCGCCCTCTTCCTCACCGGTCTGGGTGATGTGATTGATGATGCCGCCCGGCGCGCCACTGGTCAGCGTCGACGCGCTACCGCCGCGGATGGCCTCGATCCGGCTCAGCGTGTAATCGCCGCGCACGAAGTTGGGCACGTTGCCGACGATGATGTCGCCGAATTGCAAAATCGGCAGTCCGTCTTCCTGCAGCTGAACGTACTTGTAGCCGCCGGTCGCGAGCGGAATGCCGCGTACCGCGATACTGCCGTTACCTTCGCCGGTGGCCGGCTCGGAGCGCAGCCCTGGGAGGCTTCGATACAGCTCCGCGATACCGCGAGGCGAATACTCGTTGACCTGGTTGTAGTCCATCGAGCTGATGGAGATGCTCGTCTCGAGCTTCACGGTGCCGCGCGCGACACCGGTGACAACGACTTCCTCGAAGATCGAGTCCTGCTCGTCGGCGGTCTGCGCGTAAGCGGGCACGGCCAGGGCGGCCAGTGCCAGCGATCCAAGCAACCGACGTACTAGTCTGCTAATCATGGTTTTCCCCCCACAGTCGACGTTCGTCGACAAGGTGTTCTCGTTCTTCCGCCCAAGCGGCGGAGTGACGATCAGATTGTGGCAGTCGCCGCAACTGTTGTCAAAAGAACCGATAAACTGCTGTTTTTATTAACGCAACCGATTGCGCAATTCCGCAATCGTTGTGCTATGCTTCCATCCAGCGCAAGATGCCGCCGGTGCATGCGCCCGGTGGCGAGAACAAGCACGGTCCTGGGGGGGATTCGCCAATGCAGTTCGAACTTCACACGATCGATCTCGTCATCATCGTCGTCTACTTCATCTTCATGGTGAGCATCGGCCTGTATTTCACGGGCAAGAACGAAGGTGCGCAGGACTACTTCCTCGCCGGGCGCCGGATGATCTGGCCGCTGGTGGGGTTCTCGCTGTTCGCGTCGCAGATTTCCAGCACGACCCTGGTTGGCCTCGCCGGCGATGCCTATTCCACCGGTATCTCCGTCTACAACTACGAATGGATGTCGGCGGTACTGATGGCGTTCTTCGCCGTGTTCCTGTTGCCGCTGTACCTGAAGTCGCAGGTGTACACGATGCCCGAGTACCTCGAGAAGCGGTACGACGGGCGGGCACGGACCTACTTCGCCATCCTAACCCTGTTCCTGAACATCGTCCTCGATACGGCCGGTAGCCTGTATGCGGGGGCACTGATCATGAAGCTGATCTGGCCGGAGATTCCGATCTGGCAGACCATCGCTGTACTCGCCGTCGTCGCGGGTGTGTATACGATCATCGGCGGGCTGTCGGCCGTCATGATCACGGACGTGATTCAGGCCGTGTTGCTCATCCTCGGATCGATCGTGATCGCGACGTTCGCCTTCGCGGAAGCCGGCGGCTGGGACAACATCGTTGCGACCGTCAACCCGGAGCGATTGAGTCTGATACGACCTATGGGCGATCCCGGGATGCCGTGGCTGGGGCTCGTCCTCGGCGTGCCGCTGCTCGGCTTCTATTTCTGGTGTACGAACCAGTTCATGGTGCAGCGGGTGCTCGGCGCCAAGAATGTCCAGCACGGCCGCTGGGGCGCACTGCTCGCCGGCTTTCTGAAACTGCCGGTCCTGTTCCTGATGGTGCTGCCGGGCACGGCGGCGATCATCCTGTATCCCAACCTGGAGCGGCCCGACCTGGTGTTCCCGACGCTGATGTTCGATCTACTACCGATCGGCGTGCTCGGCCTGGTACTCGCGGGCTTCATGGCGGCACTGATGTCGCAGATCGACTCGACCCTGAACTCGGCGTCGACTCTGGTCACGATGGACTTCATCCGCCGCCGGCATCCCGAGCTCTCGAGCGAGAAGCTGATGAAGGTCGGCCGCTATGTAACCTTCGTCTTCATGCTCTTCGCCGTGCTCTGGGCGCCGCAGATCGAGAAGTTCGGGTCGCTGTTCAAGTACTTGCAGCAGGTCCTCGCCTACGGTGTGCCGCCGGTCGTCTGTCTGTTCCTATTCGGGACCTTCTGGTCGCGTGCCAACGCCAAGGGCTCGTTCGCAACCATCGTCGTCGGCGTGGTGTCGGCGATCGCGCTGTTCATCGCCAACGAGATCGTGGGCGTCACGGACATCCACTTCCTGCTCGTCGCGCCGATCATCTTTGCGATCTGCTGCGTCACGATGATCGCGGTCAGCCTGTCGACTCCGCCGCCGGAAGCCGAGGCCGTCGCGCAGTACATGTGGACGCCCGATACCTACCGCCGCGAGACGGCCGAACTGGCCGGGACGCCGTGGTACGCGAACTACCGGGTGCTGGCGATGACGATCGTGGTGATCTCGGCCGTACTGGTCATCTGGCTCTGGTAGCGAGAATCACCCGACCGCGCCGCAGGAGCGGCGGACGATCAGCTCGGTCGGCATGACCTCCGACTCCACGGCGTCGCCCGCGGCCATGTGCAGAACCTTGTCGACGAGTACGCGTCCGGCCTGCGGGATATTCTGCCGGACCGTGGTAAGCGCCGGGCTGAAGTAGCTGGCGAGCGATATGTCGTCGTAACCGACGACCGCGATATCGCCCGGCACATCGATATCGTGATCGTGCATCGCGGAGATCGCGCTCATCGCAACGACGTCACTGGTACCGAACACGGCGTCGAACTTCAGACCCTCGTCGATGCAGCGGTTCATGACGGCGTAGGCAGACAGCCGATCGTACTGCGTGGAGACCACCAGCGATTCGTCGTAGGGGATATCGGCGCGTTCCAGTTCGATGCTGTAGCCGTCGTGACGCAACTTCGGTTCGGCCATCGCGATGTCACCGAGAAACAGAATCCGGGTTCTTCCCTGCCTGATGAGGTGCTTCACTGCCGCACGAGCGCCGGCTACGTTGTCACTGCCGACCGAGCAGTACTTCTGGTCCTCGAACTGCGCGCCCCAGACCACGAGCGGGATCCGGCTCTCAGCCATCTCATTGAGCTCGTCGTGAAAGCGGCGCTGGCCCATGACGATGATGCCTTCGGCCTGACGGGTATCGAAGGAATCGCGGATCAATTCCGGTGTCGATAACGCCACCTTGGACAACAGGATGTTGTAATCGCGATCGCTCAGCGTGTCGGCGATCGACGCCAACAGGTCCATGACGAACGGGTCGCCGAACATCGGCACCCCCGCCGCACCGTGCGGCACGAGCACCTTGACGGTACGCGACTGACTGTGGCGAAAGTGCCGCGCGGCGACATTGAGCTGATAGTTGTTGTCCAGCGCAATCTGCCGAATGCGCGCCTTCGTGGACTCCGATACCTGATCGCTGTCGGCAAGTGCGCGCGACACGGTGGACTTGTCGACACCGGCGATGCGCGCGATGTCGGACATCTTCAGATTGGCTACAGTTTTTCTGGCGGACTTTCTCGGCATACTGACGTTGTTGTTTTACTCAGCCGCTCCGACGGCGAATCGCTGCCGGCCAGCGAAGTGTCGCGGGACGTTCTGCCAGAGGGCAGCGTCTCGGACGGCGCGATTTCGAACCTAGCCTATCATCTGACGTAACCCGGCAGAACTGCGGCCGGGCGCGACGGTGGCGACAGCAGGCCGGCAACGGGGCATCCAACTCCGGCGCGGGATTGCCGCGCGGTTGGCCTTTCGGCACGCGTCGCGACAAGTGATCGCCGCCCTCTCGGGATTCCAGCGCGCGGCCCAGGTGACCCTCAGACAATTGCCTATACTTGATGAGGCGCTGCCATTCGCGAGGCCGGACCGCATGGACTTGTCCCAACAGAGTTTTGTCAGCTTCTTTATGGAGCTCAAGCGTCGCCGTGCCGACGCGGGCCACCCGCCGAGCCACGCGACGATGCTTGGCGGCGTCGACAGAGACGCGCAGACCTACGGCGCGCTGATCCACGACGAAGGCGGCACGTTCTACAGCCGCGATAGCTGGAGGGGCCGCGGCGACGAGCCAAACGAAATCCATCCTGTCATCGAATTCATGAACGGTATCTCGCGCTGGCATGCCGAGGGCGGTTTGATGAATGCGCTGGCGCACAGCGGGTATCGAGGTGGACGATGCGTGATCATGGTCGACCGGCGTCTCTGCGCGAATTGCCACAAGCGCGCCGAGCTGGAACAAAACGGGGTGGTCAATGCGGCACGCGCGCTCAACATCGCGGAGCTGTTTGCCGTGGAATATCTCCCGTACGGACCGCCGTCATTTCGCAAGCACGTCTGGACGCCGGCCGATCTCGTCATGCAGGAGACGCGCGAAATGCCCGACTGGGCGCGCGACATGATCGCGCGGGCGTCGATTACGGCCTGACCAGAAGCGCCGACCTCGACCACGCGGACGACATGCGCCGCCGCATCGGCTATAACGGTCTGATCCGAACATGACAGGAGGAGCCTCATGCGGATGAGTCTCGCAGGCATCGTCGCGCTGCTTTCAGTCGCCGCGCTTGCTGACGACCACGAGGTCGACATCAATGATTGGTACGCCAATGAGTACGCGCCCCTGTGGGCTGAAGACGCCCGGGACAAACTCGATGAGATTGCCAGTCACTACACCGAGACCATCGACTTTCACTCGGGCCAGGGCGCGGCGACCACTCACGACAGCCGGGAGTGGGTAGCCGAAGGAATCGAATACTGGCTGAGCTACGAATGGCGCGGCAGCGATCTGGTCAGCTACCGGTACGAACTGGTCAACCCGACCACCGCCGTGTTCTACACGCAGTGGCTCGATCGCTATGCGGGGGGTGCCGAGGAACTGTCCTGCGGCTGGTATCTGGCATCGGAACACGACGGCGACTGGAAGATCACCGACTACGCGAGCATTCTCTGCGACGACTACGGGTTCTGAACGGCGGCGTACTTTGCACTGCGCAATTTCGTCAGTCCCGGCCTGAGCGCGAGCAAACCAACATCGGACTGCTAAGCTTTCTATAAAGCCCGGACGTTTTCCGATGTGCGATAACCCGAAAGAGGCGGACGCCAGTACGGTCTATTCCGCGCTCTGCGACAGACTAAAACTCACCGACGAAATCAGCTTCAAGCTGCTCGGCTTCGTGCCGCTGGTGTCCGGCGCGACCTTTGCCGTTGTGCTGCTCAAGGGCGAGGCGTCCTTCACGCCAGCCGTCTACTACCTGTCGGTCCTCGGCGCATTGATCACGCTGTGCCTGTTCGGGTGGGAGCTGCGAAATCTCAAGACCTGCAACTACCTCGTTGCGTGGATTAAGCAGTTTCCGGGCGCGACCTATTCGCAGGATAACAATGCCCCATACCTGATCGGCGGAAAGCTGCGTATCGGCAAGACCGAAATGGAGAAGGTGCTCTACCTCGTGCTGACGCTCTCGTGGCTGGGGCTTCCGTACGCGGCCTGCACCGTTGCCACCAGCAACGCGAGCCGATGCCTGCGCTTGCACGTCCTCGACGCTCCGGAATGGTGGCTGGTCATCGCGGCGTTCTCAATTCTCATACTTCTCCGGTTTTTCTTTGTAAGCGTCGAGCCACCGAAGACGGTGACGCAGACGCAGAAAAAGGAGCCTGTCCCATCCGTTGTTCCGGAAGACACGCAGGTCTCGTGACAAGCGACGTCGTCGCGGTCAATGCCTTGCTTTCGCCACAGAGCGGAGCTAGTCAGTCGAGATAGCGGGGGTCTCGAAGAAGATCAGCCGCCCGGCCGGGCAGCTCGCGACGCAACGCATCTTCAAAGGTCATGCGATGCTCGGTCATGTTCATCGCGACGCTCGCTGCCGCGTTGTAGCCGACGTCTTCTGCCAGAAGCGTCGCCCGAGCCGAGCTGGATGCCAGCGTTGCTCGGCAGCGCTCGCGATCGACGGCGATACCGTCGATGCAGTTCTCCACCAGCGTCCGCACCGCCGAGGTGAGGCAGGACGTCGCGTCGTAGAGCGTCCATACGATCACCGGGCCCATCGCGTTTAGCTGCAGCTGGCCGGCCTCGGCCGCGAAGGTCACGGTCGTGTCCGCGCCGAATACGCGGTAGCAGGTCTGATTGACGACTTCCGGTATGACCGGGTTCACCTTGCCGGGCATGATCGACGATCCCGGCTGGACGGCCGGCAGCCGCAGCTCCCCGAGTCCGCCCGCCGGTCCGCTGGACAGCAGCCGGAGATCGTTAGCAATTTTGCCGAGCTTGGTGGCGAGACGTTTCAGAAGCCCGCTGTATAGCACGAAGACGCCGGTGTCCCACGTCGCTTCGATGCGGTTCCTCGTTTGAACGACCGGGAACCCGGAGACCTCGCGCAGCACGCCGACGATGTTTTTCTCGTAGTAATCGCTGACACCGATGCCGGTACCGATTGCCGTGCCGCCGAGACAGATGTCGAGGAGATGCTTCTCGATTTCGCCGAGGCGCTCGACGTCCTCCGACAGGGTTTCCGCGAACCCAGCGAGTTCCTGACCGACGGACATGCGCACGGCGTCCTGCAGCTGCGTGCGGCCGAGCTTCGGCACGTCGGCGAATTGCAGCGCGCGCTCACCGAAGGCGGCGGCACAGACTCGCAGCTCGGCGATCAGCGCGCGGTTGACTTGCACCAGCGCGAGCCGCGCGGCTGTCGCGTAGACATCGTTGGTCGATTGACACCGGTTCACGTCGTCCTTGGGATGCAGGAAGGCATAGTCACCGCGGGAACGGCCCATGATTTCGAGTCCGCGATTGGCGATGACTTCGTTGACGTTCATGTTCGTCGACGTTCCTGCCCCGCCCTGCACGACGTCGACCGGGAAGTGGTCGCTCAGCTCACCGTCGCAGATCTCCAGGCAGACCTGTGAGATCGCTTCCGCCTTCGACGCGCTAAGGTCACCTGCTTTGCGGTTGACCGTCGCGGCCGCGCTCTTGATCCACGCGAAAGCGCTCAGCAACTCGGGCATGCTGGAGATCGGTATCCCGGTGATCGGGAAATTCGTTACGGCGCGCTGAGTTTCGATCCCGAAGTAACGGTCGGCAGGCACATCCAGCTTGCCGAGGAAATCCTCTTCGCTGCGAAGGCGCGTCACGATTCCGGGCCGGCGGCGAGGCGCTCGCTGCGCACCTCTGACTCTCCGAGCAGAATCGGGTCGGCGGCGAGCCGTTTCCTTCCACCCAGTGCATCGCGGACGATATGCACGTGAGTATCCGACTTGATCGTGTACTGCTGATTGAGGTCTTCGTTGACGAAGTACATTGACGTCCCTTCGTCGAGACCGTAAGCCGGCAGCGCGTCTTTTTCGTCGCCGATGAGCCTGTCCAGTACCCGACGCCGGTCCTCGCGTGCGTCATAGTGCGCACAGACGGTGCCCGATAGAACGCCAATGCCGCGATCCGCACTGATCCGAGTCAGCACCGAGTCCGTGATATACCAATCGAAGAACATGCTGATGCCGGCACTGGCTCCCGCAATCAGCACGCCTCGGCGATACGCATCGATCAGCGCGTCGACGGCACCCCACTCCCTGAGCAGCGCGAGAAGATTGCGTGTGGATCCACCGTCGATGAAAACCACGTCGGCGTTCTCGAAGAAGTCCTCCGGATCGTCGCTGGTCATGGCGAAGACACGCAGCGCCCGCGAGCGTCCGCCGACGCGTGATACGAGATCGGCAAAATCCGAGATGCGCCGCGGGTCATCGCCGCTCGCCGCGCCGACATAGCAAACAGTCGGTTTCGCCACGCCGCTCAGATCGGCGATCAGTTGCATGTAGAGAGGCGCCTGCCACTGCGGCGCGAAAACCGATCCGGAATCGCTGATTCCGAGAATTCTGCGAGTGGCCACGCTCATGGACGGGGCTCGACGGTCCTTGAGTTGCCTGCGGCGGAAAGCCGGTTCATGGCCCCGACGCCTCGCACCGGGTCCAGCGAGTATCGGCCCGGCGAGAGGAACGTCTGTCAGTCATCGACGCAGTCCTCGGGACAATCGTCCGCCGCGTCGGCTTCGTCGTCGCGCGGACGTGTTGCCGCTTCCGGAAGTACGGGCGTGTAGACCTCGCCGAGAGCATGTTCGGCATACCACGCCAATTCCCTATTGGTCTTGAACAGCGCGTAGGAGGGCTTGTCGAACTGATGCTCCTGGCCATCCGCGACGTAGAGCTCCGTTTCGGCACCAGCGGCCCGAACGCCGCGATGCATCAGGATGGACTGAGTCGGTGGGACGCGGATGTCGTCTTCGCCGACGAAGAACAGCGTCGGTGTAGTAACTCGCCACGCGTTATGCAGGGGCGACGCCTGCCGGTACGGCCGATAGGAGAAGTTCCTCGACCACGGGTAGTTGCCGCCAAACCAGAACCGGCGGTTGTGGCGAACGTCGGACTCGCCGTGCATCGACACCCACTCGGATGCGCCGGCGCCGGACGATGCGGCCGCGAACCGGTCCGTGACGGTGATCAGGCGATTCACCATGTGGCCGCCGGCACTCCAACCCATCGCGATCAGGCGGTCCGGATCGGCGATACCGGCGTCGATCAGTGCGTCGATGCCGCTCAACACGTCCCGATCGGAATTGCGGAAGTAATTGCCAACCATGTCTCGCATGAAGCGGTCGCCGTAGCCGGTGCCGCCGCGATGGTTGGGCAGGAAGACCGCGTAGCCGCTTCCGGCCAGCACCGCCACGTGGCGGGAGCGGTTCCAGCTGCCGAACTGCGACGACGAGCGCGGACCCCCGTGCACGATCGTGACCAGCGGGTATCGCGTGCCTGGCTCGTAACCCAGGGGGTAGACGAGCAAGCCCTCGAGCGCCGTCCGGTCCCGGCCTCGCCAACTGAAGGCTTCCTGCACCGGCAACTCGAAACTCGCTCGCCATTCGGCGTACTCGTCGAACACGGTGTCGAAGCCAGCGGCCGGGTCGGCCGCTATTGCAACGTTGCCGGGATCCGCTGACGATACGACGCGCGCCAGGTGCTGGCCGGTCGCCGGGCTGTACGACCAGTCGTCCAGCACGTGATCGCCGGGCGTCAGATCGGTGAGCTGCCGGCTCTCCAGCTCGTAGTGAAACAGACTCGTCCGAAGTCCGGTGTTGCCGAGAATGAACAGGCCGTCTCCCGTGGCATCCCACGCGAAGTCCAGTGCCTCCATCGGCATTTCCGCCAGCAGCCGCTCGGGCTCATCGGCGTCGCGCCGATGAACGAAAACTTTGTCCTCGTAGTACGGCTCGAAGTCCTCGCTCACGGTCGCGATGTACGCGAGCGAACTTCCGTCCGGTGACAGCCTCGGATCGACTTCCCTGTGTGCGTTCGTCGTCAAACGAGCGGACACACCCGACTCGATATCCCAGGTCCAGACGTCGGCGTCGTGAATCGAATCCGGCTCCTGATCCGGCGCGCGAACGTAAGTGAGCTGCGTCCCGTCGCGGCTCAATTCGGCACTGCGCACCGAGAAGTCGCCAGCCACGATGGGCCGCGTCTCTGACGTCGTCAGGTTCAGCTCCCAGATCTCCCGCACACGCTCGGCGTCGTACGCTTCGATGACCCAGTCATCGTCGATCAGCCGCTCGTCTTCTTCGCTGCGCTGCCGCGGCGCGACGAAATAGATAAGCTCGGGATCGCTGCTCCATATTACGGACGAGATCGACGATCCGTGGTCCGTAACCGCGGAGAACTCACCGTCGTCGAGGCAGTAGCGGTAGATCTGCCGGAAGTCGTCCGCGTCGCGGTTGAGGCGGGTTACGAAGCAGTCGCTTGCGGGACTCCAGATCGCCTCTCGGAAGGATTCGTCATCTTCCTCCGGTGCCGGGACGGGCAGCGATTCGCCCGTCAACGTGTCGATCAGCCGGTAGCGATCGACGAACTCATTAATGTCCCAGTCGACACTCGAACGCAGATAGACGACGTAGCGGCCGTCCGGCGACAGCGCCGGATCGGAGAGTCGCGTCAGCTCGATCATGTCGACGGCCGACATCGGCCGCGGATTCGCCGCGGCCGCTATTGCCATCGGAACGGACAGGAGCACGCACACAGCGGCGCAAAAATGCCTGTACATGTGTCTTCGCCGCCTCGGCTCGTCGATTGATTCTGCTAGAACGTGATCCGGATTCCGGCGAAGTACTCCCGCCCGACGATGTCGTTCAGCTCGCTAACGATGTTCCGCGAGTTGCCGTTGTCGAGCCCGGTCGGCAGAAACGGTCCTTCGTTGTCGAACAGGTTGTTGACGCCGCCGTAGATCCGATAGCGATCCCGCGGCCCGAACTCGTACCGCAGGTAGATGCGGTGGAAGGTCTCGCCGCCTGTCGCGAAATAGCGATCGTCGCCCGGGTTGGGATCGTTGACGAGATCGTCGATGCCGCCGGCGAGATAGGTCACCGTATACGTCGTTCTGAAGTCACCCAGGCTGTAGCGCAGTCTCACCCGCCATTCCTCTTCGCCGTCCTCGATCTCACCCAGCGGTGACGTCGTCAGGACGACGCCGCCGATACCGGTAAACGAGACGTCGTCGTCAAAGTAGCGCGAGTAGCGAATGTCGAGATCGAACGAGCCGGGTATGGATCCGATATCGCCCTCGTAGAGCAGCGTCACGTCGACACCGGAAACGCGTTCCTGGTTCAGATTCTCCTGGAAGTTGACGACCTCGACGACTTCGCCGTTGAACGGATTGCGGGTTATAACGTCGCAGAATCGATTGTTCGGGAAGTCGGTCGCCGAGTAGCAGAGATCGACTGTGTCCTGCGTGGAGATGGACGTGATCGCACCCTCGATTTCGATGTCGTAGTAGTCCGCGATCAGTGCAAAACCGGGCAGCTGCCGCGGCTGGTAGACGAATCCGGCGGTAAACGTGTCCGCGGTCTCTTCCTGAAGGCCCGGGTTGCCGGCGTTCGGACCCTGCACGCTGCCGTCGAACTCGAACGCTTCGCCGGCGTTGTCCGGGTCGGCGAAGAACGCCTGGATGCCCGTCTCCGACAGGCAGTTGGCAGTGACTACCGCGAGGTCGGCATTTTCGCCGCCGACGCCATCCGGCGCGACGATACCGGTGCCGTCAGGGAACAGCCCGTCACAGGGATCGCGTAGGCCATCCGAGTCCGGCCGGTTCGGAGAGAAGAACTCGGTCAGGTTCGGTGCGCGCTGCGATCGGGAGTACTGCGCCCGGAAGCGGATATCATCGATCGGCGACCAGACGGAGCCGATGTTGTAGCTCGAAACGTTGCCGATGGTGTCGTATTCGCCGACCCGAACCGCCGCCTGCAAGTCCAGAACGTTCTCGATGATCGGAATGTCCAGTTCGAGGAACGCTTCCAGGACTTCGTACTCTGCCGACACCGACGGGAACGTCGCCAGCGACGTTATCAGCACGTCGTTCGTCGTCGGATCTCCGTCCTGGCCGCCGATCAGATCGCCGTCAGGGTCGCCGAAGGTGTTCTGCTCTTCCTTGCGAAACTCGACGCCCGCCGCGAAGAGGACGGGGCCGGTCGGAATTTCGATCAGATCGCCGGCGAAGAAGCCTCCGACCGAGATCTGCCGGCGCTCCTGCTCGGCATGGCCGTTGTAGCGGATGTAGTCGGCCGCCTGCGGCGTAATGCTCCCTTCACCGAAGATGTTCAGCGGCACGCAGCCGTTCGCCCGCGCCTGCGCGTCAACGCACTGGAAGCCGCCGCTGCCGTCGGGCTCAATGTCGAGCGCGAATTGCGCGTTCAGGAAGTTGATTTCGTTCGGGTTGTCCTGGATCTGCTCGAACTTGCCGTAGGTCGAATAGAGCTCCCAGTCCCAGTCGTTGGCGAACACGCCCTGAAGGTCGGCGATGATCCGGAGTGTCTGGCGATTGTTGATTCGTGCCTGCTCGCCGAGCTCGACGAGACGCCGATCGAAGGACACGCTCCCCGAGCGGGTTTCCTCGACAGCCGCGGGGATGAAAGGATGGGTCGACGACATGTTGCCGACCTCGAACACGTCGAGAATTCCGAAGGCGTCGTCATCGTTCAGCGTCTCGAATCCGCCGGTCGTTACGGAATCGATGTCCGAGAAGCTGATCGTCGCGTTCGCGGTCAGATTATCCGTGAAGTCGAAGCGGCCGGTCAGCGCGGTGTTGACGATCTCCCGCGAGCCGAGCAGCGTGCGGCCCGGACGGAAGTTAAGGCCGTCGAAGTCCGCGAAGAAGTCCTGGCTGCCGGTACGGTCGGGTGGCTGCAGCGACTGGTCGTTGAACCACACCCCGTCGGTCTGCCATGCATCGCCGCCCTCGAATACGCCGCCGGGCGTCGAGGTGCTGCGCGAACCCAGCAGGCAGTGCCTGTCCTCATTAGCCGGATCGCATCCGGGCTGGTTGATCTCGTCGGCAAAGGTATCGTTGGAGCCAGTCGCTGGGTCGTCGAACTCGAGCGGGGCGATGCTGCTCGGCCGCGTGTCATCGGCGCGGACCATGCCCTCGTCGCGGTAGCTGACACCGAACAGGAGATAGGCTCGGTCGTCCATGAACTCCGATCCCGCGAGCAGGTTCAGGCGCCGCTCGATGCCGCCGCCGGCGTCAGGCGAGCTGTAGCGCGAGTCGATCTCGATTCCCTCGAAGTCGTCCTCGAGCACGAAGTTGGCAACACCCGCGATCGCGTCGCTGCCGTAGATGGCGGAGCCGCCGCCGGTCGTGATCTCGGTGCGCTCGACGAAGCCCACGGGCAATGTCGACAGACTGACTCGGTCGGAGTTGCCGGAGTTCGACACGGCGCGCTTGCCGTTGATCAACACCAATGTGCGATCGTCGCCGAGCCGGCGCAGGCTGACCGTCGACAGGCCGCTGGTCTGAATCAGGTTGTTGCTGTTCGACATCGACACGCCTTCGGACACGCCGGGCAATTGCAGGATTGCCTCGGCGAGATCGGTGGTGCCGATTTCGAGCAGGTCGTCGCTGCCGAACACCTGCAGCGGCACGGCCGAGTCGGCGTTGCTGCGCTCGATGCGGGTGCCGGTGGTGACGATCTCATCGAGAAACGTCCGATCCTCGGACTCGTCTTCGGTGTCCTCCGTCGCGAGCGCGGAATCCGATTCCTGAGCCGCAGCCGGAACGGCGAAGGTGGCAAATGCGACTAGCAGCGTGAGCCACGTGAAGGCCTTTCGTGTCGTCAATCTGGCCATGATTTCCCCCGAAATTCTGTTGTTTTCATGACGATCGTTGCAGCTCCAGATTGACTGAATCGGGATTCGCAAGGAAAATCCGATTTCGACTACTCTGATGCAAAAAACGCAAGATGCTGTTTTAAGGGGGTTATTTTGGAACTGAAATGGCTCGAGGACTTCGTCAGCCTCGTCGAACACGGCCACTTTGCCCGGGCAGCGGACGCGCGCAACGTGACCCAGTCGGCCTTTAGCCGCCGGATCAAATCGCTGGAGTTCTGGGCCGGCGCGGAGCTGCTCGATCGCTCCCAGCACCCCGTCTCGCTGACGGCCGCCGGCGCGGATTTCCTGCCCTACGCCCGTGACGTGATTCGCTTTTCCTACCAGGCGCGCGGCGAAGTCATGCAGTACAGCCGCATGGCGGAGAGCGGCGTGACGTTCGCCTGCCTGCACACCCTGGCGCTGTTCCGTGTGCCGTCGCTGGTAACGGACCTGCGCGAGAAGGTCGGGCCGTTCGAGGCCTCGATCGTGGCCGAGACGCGGACCGTCGAGGAATACCTGACCGGACTGTTCAACGGCAGCACCGACTTCTTCGTCTGCTACCGCCACGAGTCGTTTCCCTTCGAGATCGACAAGACGCGTTTTCCGCGAGTTGATATCGGTCGCGACAGCATGCTGCCCTACGCGGCCCAAGATCTACCGGACTTCGACCTCCAGTCGGAACGCGGCGATCCCATTCCCTACCTGGAATACGGCGGCACGTCGTTTCTGTCTCGAGTCGTGCAACACACGCTGAAGTCGGTGCCCGCGAGTGGGCGCTTGCGCAGCGTCTATCGAGGCACGTTGGCGGAAAGCCTGTGCACGGCAGCGATCAACAAGATGGGCGTCGTGTGGCTGCCGGAAACCGTCGTGGCCTCCAACCTTCGAGCCGACACGCTGAAGTGCGTCAGCAAGGAATGGGAGACCGGCATGGACATCAGCGTCTTCAAAGCGGCGTCGAACAACCGAACGGTCGTCAATCGGATCTGGGGCTTGCTCGGCGAGCAATCGACGCTGGAGTAGCACGGTTAAGACACTGCCGTTGAGGCTCGCGCATCGGCAGTGCCAATATCGGCATCGCAACGTTCGATCGAATTCGCTATATCTGCGGAAACTTCGAGAGAACGCAATGTTGCTTCGTTCATTTCTCCTATGCGCTGCTCTGTCGATGGGTGGCTGCCAGGTGCTTCCTCCTCCAGCGGAGGAACACGTGTTTCATGCCGTGCAGGGCGACACACTCGTTTCCGCCGAGCAGTTACGAATCGGAGAGATCAACCGATTCGAATTTTCGAACTGGGCCGGCCCCGATCTACCGGTCTGGATCTTCGTACCTGAAAACGCCGACCCTGCTACCGCGCCGATACTGATCGTCATGCACGGCAACAAGCGCGACCCGCACCGTTACCTTCGCGATTGGGTAGTCCCGGCGCGCGAGCACGGCATCGTCGTCTTCGCGCCGGAGTTTTCCCGAGAGGATTTCCCCGGATCGCGCGGTTACAACACGGGTTACTTGTTCGACGCGGATGACGTGCCCCGCGACGAATCGCTATGGACGTTTTCCGCGATCGAGCCCCTGTTCGATACGGTGAGGACCGCACTGGGGAGCGTGCAGGAACGCTATAGCATCTACGGACACTCGGCGGGCTCGCAGTTCGTGCATCGCTATTTGTTCTTCAAGCCAGAGGCGCGCGTCGAACGCTACATCGCTGCAAATGCGGGCTGGTATACATTGCCGGCGCTGGACATCGCTTTTCCGTACGGACTCGACGACAGCGTGGTGAGCGAAGAGACGCTCGTCGCGGCCGTCGGCAAACCGGTTTTCGTTCTGCTCGGTGATCAGGACAACGACCCCAACCACGACAGCCTTCGGCGAACGCCGGAAGCAATGGATCAGGGTCGACATCGATTCGCCCGCGGCCTGAGTTTCTATGAGGCCGGCGCCAGATTCGCCGAAGACCGCGGTCTGGCCTACGAATGGAAGCTCGGCATCGTGGAGGACGTTGCGCACAGCAACGGCGGCATGGCGGAGGCCGCCGCCGTGCTGGTGCAGTAGGCGCGCGACCGAGAACGACGCAGCCGAGTGATCAACCCGGCTATGCCGGCTCGCCTTCCGGACCGCCGTCCTCGTCGCGCAGAATCTCGTGAATCGCCGCGCCCTGCAGTATGTCGAGCAAGGCATGCGCGACGATCGGTAGCCAGATCGATCCGCTCACGATGTACAACGCCCCGAACACAAGCCCGATGAGGACAACGCGCAGCACGCCATTTACGCCCTGATAGCTGTGCGCGAGACCGAACGCGACCGAGGACAAGACAACGGCCGCCCACACCGGCATGTACTGGCCCAGGTACCAGATCAGGAATCCGCGATAGATGATCTCTTCGACGACGCCCGCGGTGACGGAGACACCGTAGAAGTTGTGGAGCTCTTTCTGCGTGTGAGGCACGAAGCGCTGGATGTCACCCAGCGACTCGATGTGTTTTAGCTTCTCCTCGGCACTTGCTTTCTGCAGGCCGCGCCAGGAAATCCAGAAGTAGGCGATAGCGGCAACACACAGGCCCGCCGCAATCCAGAAGCCCCTTCCGCCAACCGGCGTGAAGCCGAGATCAGCGACGGGCCGCTCGAAGTCGATCCAGACGGCGATCAGCAGAATCAGGAACAGCCACTCCGCAAACGCCGTCTGCTGATACAGACGGATGCGCTCGACTGGCCGCCCCGCCCTGGCCTGCGCTGCGTAGTACTGGTACTCGAAAGCGCCGTGAATGGGCTGCACGACAAACAGCAGCAGGACTACGACGTGGTCGACAAGATGCATTGGTTTCGCTACCCTGAATATTCACTTGATGGTGAATAATAATATTCACATCGGCGTGAATAATCAATCCTGAGCATCGAATTGGAACGTACCGCGTGAAAGACATTCATAAAATCAACGACCTGGACCAGATCCGCCTGCTGTCGGATCCGTTGAAGCTGAAGCTGCTGCAGGCCTTCGCCGAGTCGGCGAAAACGACCAAGCAGGCGGCTGAAGAACTCGGCGAGAGCGTGACCAAGCTATACCGCCACGTGGATGCCCTGCACCACGCCGGTCTGCTCGAGGTCGTCGAGGAGAAGCAGAAGCGCGGCACGATCGAGCGCACTTTCCGGGCCGTGGCGCAGCGCTTCGAGGCCGACTATGCCCTGTTCAACGAGGCTGCCGGGGACGAAGGCGCCGAAGCCGCGCGGGAGATGCTTAGGGTCTCCGAGGCCGAGATCCTGAACGTGCTGACCAGCGGTAGCGACGACGAAGAGGAAAAGGCGATCATCATGCGCATCCGCGGCCGGGCCACGCCGGAGAAGATCGAAGAGCTGCGTGCGACCCTGAAGGACTGGCTGGATTCAGTGCCGAACGACGATCCGACGCCCGCGGAGGACACGCGGCAGATCGGCGGCCTGATCGCGTTCTACGAGATCGACTGATCGGAAGCTGCCGCGACTGAGCACGGATTGTCAGGCGATGGCGTATGGCGACGCTTTATGCGATGCCGGTCTAAGCCGGATCGAACCGCGCGAATCGCGGTCCAATCGTTCAACAGCATCAACCGGGAGCTGATGCCATGACTCGCAAATCACGCCCTGGCACAGACAACGTCTGGATCGCCATTTCGCTGGCCGCCCTATTCCCATTTCCCGCCGCCGCTCAAGAAAGCATGCCGCCCGGCGCCGGCGACGAGAACCGAATGGGCCTCACCTTCTCCCCGGACGGACAAACGGCTTATTGGGCCGAATGGAACGGCGCGTGGGGCGGCGACGATACTGGGCCGCGCATCATCTACGTTGCCAACCAAAGCAACGGCGAATGGAGCGAGCCGGAGCCCGCGCCCTTCACCGGCGACTATCTGGACGACGATCCGTTCGTGTCGCCGGACGGCGAGTGGCTGTACTTCGTGTCGGAGCGGCCTGTCAACGAAACCGACGACAGCACGGACGCGAACATCTGGCGTTACAGCCTGGTGGAAGACGACCGGCTCGAGTACCTGAACATCAATTCCGATGAAGTGGAGTATTCGCCGGTAGCGACCGCGAGCGGCGCACTGTATTTCGCGGTCGCGCTGGAGGGCGGGCCCGGACGCGGCGATATCTACCGGGCCGCGGCGATGGACGACGGCTTCGGGCAACCGGAAGCGCTCGGTGCGGCTATCAACAGTCCGACCGGCGAGTGGAATCTCTGGGTATCGGCGGACGAGGACGAGCTCATCTTCGAAGCATCGTCCCGCGCGAGCAACGTCTCCGTGCCGGGGGATCTCTACTACTCGTGGCGAACGGAGGCCAGCTGGTCCGCCGCGGTGCCGCTAAGTTCGCTGAACACACGCGGCAGCGACTTGATGCCGCGCTTCAGCGCCGACGGCGAAACGCTTTACTACACGACGGCGCCGATGGGCGGCAATGCCAGCGTCGTCGCGGCGGACTGGGGCGAACTGCGCGATCGCGCGAGAAGCGACTACGCGCCGATCCTCTTGGTCGCGAATCGTTCTTCGCATGAAGTGACGTTTGTCGATCTCGCGCGCGGCGAAGTCATCGAGCGCATTGAAACGGGCGACGGCCCGCACCTGTTGTCGAACGTGAGCGACGGTCGGGTGCTGGCAACCGGCTACGGGATCTTCCCGCGCCCGCATGCAGAACCCGTGTCGGCGCGGCCGCCGTTTATGCAGTCGCTGAATTCCCGCGTCACGCTGATGGACGTCGAGGAGCGAAGCGTGCTCATGGAGACAACCGTCGAAGACTGCCTGCAGCCGCACGCGAGCTGGATCGTGGGGCAACGTGCTTTCCTGACCTGCGAGACGAAGCAAGAGATCGCAATAGTCGATCTCGAAAGCGGCGAAACGGTGGGGACCTTCGATACACGGCAGGAGGGTTCGCATGTACTCGGTTTCGAAGAAGCCTCGAACACGCTCGTCGTCACCAATACGGATTCCGCATCCGCGACGCTGATCGACATCGACAGCGGCGACACCACCGTCGTGGAATTGCAGGGCGGCAGCGAAGGCCAGCTGGTCATCGGCGACACCGCGTGGATCGCCAATGCGTGGCACGGATCGGTATCGGCGGTGGACGTGGCTTCGGCGAGCGTCGTCGGCCAGATCGACGACGTGTGCAGTTTCCCGATCGCGTTCAGCAAGGGCGCCGGCGAAGAGCTATGGCTGGCATGTTTCGGCTCCGGCGAACTGATCGGCATTGACATGGACGCCATGACCATCGCTCGCCGAATCGAACTCGACGACCAGCCGCTGCACGTCCTGCTCCATCCGGAACGCGAACTCGCCTACCTCTCATTGCCGCGGCAGAACGCGGTCGCAGAAATCGACCTGCAGACCGGTACCGAGGTCCGCCGGATCCGCGTCGGCATCGAGCCGGATGGGTTGCGCTGGGCGGAGTAGTTGGACCCCGCCAACCGGACGCGCGCCTCCCGGTCTCGCACTCGGCGTCGAACGGCGATTCCCCAGCGCAGCGACGGGCTGGTACACCTTGCGGAACGCGATTTGGTGTACCTGCGCCGGGCGAATCGGACGAGTCTCACGAAGACCATGAGAAGTCCACTCAGCGGTAGCCGGCGACAATGTGCCACGCATACCTCGGCCGGGTGCTCGGTCTGACCTTAATGTAAGTGCGGATCCGTCTGCGGTGGCATCGAAGGGGGTGCCGACTTACAACACGACCTGCTAACTAGAGCACGGCGCAGCCCATTCTAGACTGCTTGTGTCAACACAAGAGAAGGCAGTTGAGACAGGCGTCAGGCAGCTTGCGTCTCATGTTGTCGACCCGAACTGCGGGAAGCTGTTGGCTTTAGCGCCCCGAGCTTTATTCGCTCGTCGATTACTTGATAGGACTTGTCGATCAGTTCCGGTGACTCGTCGTGCAACAGGTCGCCCACGATTTCAATGTAGTACATCGCGACAGGCTCAGACTTGCAATGCATGACGTAGGTCATCAGCTCGGAATGCAGCAGTATTCTGTCCTTCTCACTGGCACTTTTTCTTACATGGCGAAGGACCGATTCCATCCTTTCAAGGCTGTCGACGGATAGGCGCTCGCTATAGCTCAGCTTCAGTTTGCTAAGCCACGCGACGATCCAATGTATAGCCACAGCGCCAACAGCACCGAGAACCAAAGCAATAACCAGATTGACGAAAACAGACTCGGGAAACACCATTTCCCCCTTAGAGGTTCAGTCCCGCAAAGGCTATTGACGCAATGGCGAATCCATTTGGTATGAACAGTCCGTAGCGCGCTACCTTGTCACGATAATGAAGCCGCTCTGGCACCAGATCAGAGACAAACCCTCTAAACAACGCACCAGAAAAAATAAGTATTGTCGATATCAGAACGATGCTAACAAGCTTTGGTCCTTGGGCCGCTGAGTTCCAGACGAGGATGGCGGCCCCTATGCTTATCGAAAGGTGAAGATTGAAGCAGTTGTATAGCGTTGCAATCGTGTCATTGCGTTCCTTGTCGCGCAAAGAATTGAGCCCGCGCATATTCTCCGCAAGCTTGCCGCATAACCCGAAAATGGCGATCAAGATCAATTCGAGGATGGGGTTCATCTATTGATTTGCGCTTTGTACCCGTTGACGGATAAATCGAACCAATTCCTCGTCATCTCTACCCTTCTTGTAAACGCCGAGAAAAGTCGGCCTGGCCTCGAGTGACTTGATTTTCTTCGCAATGAACGATGTCTCAACCGTTGCCGCGGTCAGTATCAGAAACGGTATGCCTTCGACGAGGTCTGGCCCCAAAGAACGATATATCGCGACCCCCGTCGTATAGCCCGCATCAGTCTCAGTGTCGGAAAAATCTGGATCCGGGATCATCAAGTCGAGAATCAGCAGGTCAAACTCGCGCTCCTGAAGCCCAGTCACAAACTCTTCTTTTGTCTTCGCCTGAACGACTTCCGCTCCAACTGCCCCGAGCAGGTCGCAGAAGTGAGGCACACTACTTTCGTTCTCGTCGAGCATCAAAATGCGCAAAGCACTCTCCTGCCCTTAAGCGAATACCACTATCCTAAGTGCTCGCTACCGGGAATAATAGACCATATCGCACGAACTCGCGAGGAATGGAGTTGAATGGTGGCTGTCGAGTTCGATGTATTGGATTGCGAATCCGCATATCTAGTTGCCTGTCTCTATCCATTGAGACCCCTGCACTTGGAACAGATGCTTGGGAAGTAACATTGTAAAGACGTTGTAGCCGTCTCTGGTATTCAGCACGATGTCACCGTCGTGTTTTTGCGCGTACTGTTTTGCAATCGCGAGACCACGCCCCTTTCCTGAAGCATGGGCCAGCCTTGCTTTAGCAGTCCGATACTGCGAACGGAAGACCAGTTCCCTTTCCGTTTCATCAATTTCGAGACTCGCGGACATTACGTGAATTCGGTGGTACTGCTCATCTGCGCCGCACCTCTCAAGCCGGACAAAAATCGTATTGCCCGGCAGCGTGTACTTGACAGCATTGGTGATAAGATTGTCCATAATGTGATGAAAATCTGACAACTTGGCATAGATTCGACCAAGCTGATCGGCCCCTTTGATTTCGACTCTGAGCCCTCGATCCTTTATCTCCTGCGCATATCTTTCGACCGCTGGTCGGCAAAGATCGCCATATGGTGCGAACGACCGCTGCGTGCCTTCTTCATTTTCGACGCGCGTCGACGACTCCGGTTTTCCCGGTTCAAGTGCCGGCAGAATTTCCGCTATTTCGTTCGCGATGTTCAATGCGTGTCCAAGCTTGTAGCCGATTTCCGACTCACCATGATCACTGCCATCTTTTCCCCGCTTCAAGTCTACGAACTGGACACAGGCCTTGATACCCATGAGCCCTTGACCAATCTCGTGGGAGATATCTGATAGCCTCTTCTCGAATCTAGAATGTTTGCGTTGTGACGCAAACCAAGTGAGCAACAACGGAGCGAGGGTTTTCGCTTCGAGAATGTCATAGTAGTTGAATGATTTTGTGAGACGCCCACGAGGTGAGCGGCATCTAGAGCAGCGAAGCAACGCCTCAGTTTGACCGTCGACGCTCACTGGGACGAACAACAGACGTTCGGGCTCCAGAGGATTGGGTACATCGCGGAATCGAACGGGTTCGAGATCGGTTAGCGTAGCGCGCGGCCCAACTTCGTATTCGACAATTGCCGTTTCGCCCAGTCGCCAGCACTCCGAGGTTAGATATCCTTCATCGATGCTATACGCGACGTTCCCTACCTCTGCTTGCGGCCAAGTTCCCACCAAGTAGAAATTGTCTGGAAAGGCGACGTCCTTCACAAAAAAGGACGCGCCCTCTAATTCCAGTAGCTCACAAATTCGGCCCAACAAAGACAACATCATTCTGTTTGTTGGTTCAGCACGCAGGGAAAGCGCAAGCTCATTCAGGCCGGATAGGTTCTCACGTACCTCAGCATTACCCTCGAGATGTAGCGCTCCCAGCATCTGGGTCGCTTCTCTCTGGACATCAGCCCATCGATCAACCCTATTCGGGTCACTCCGTACTACGAGAACGAGAAAGCCATCGTCATGAGTATCGTGCTTGAGTGTATGGACCTTCCCCTTCTTCCGGACCGCGAAAAAGTCAAGATTGTCGATGGCTGAAGATGTGTTGGACGAAAAGGTTACGCGATGCCTTGCCGAGTCGATAGCGCTGCAGGCAAGCAGAACGAGTTCACACCCTTTCTGAGGGCCGCCCTGGCCGATTGCGTGGAATACTTCTGTGGCTACGTAAACCGCCGCTTCCGAGAATCCGAATTCCTTGCATAATGAAGACAGTCGTTGTTCGACCACAGATTGTTGCGCGTTCGACATCGATATTGGCAACGAGTTGAATAACGATTGCGGAGAGCATCGCGGCAACTCAGGATAGCACGTCTCCTTAGTGATTCGGTGTCCGTGAGTGCATAGTCGTATGGGGTTGTCCCCGCAGTACGAAGAAGTGACCTCGGAACACAGACACAGCAAACCTAGCCTCCTCGCGTAGGAGTGTCGAAAGGTATGGACGCCTAACGACCGGCCGCGCGCCCGGACGCCTCGCGCTTACCGCGGGTGTTGGCTGCTAGAGGCGGGCGAGCGGAAGTGAAACCCTAAACCTGCGCATGCCGCACTTCCCGGCGTATTGTCCGAAATACCTCGGCTTTCGTGACCCTGATCGTCGGGCTCTAGCTGCGTATTGGAGCACGATTCTTGACCGGCCAAGGCCTGACGATCATGACCAAGCCTCGGTTACGATCTCCTAACTAATTGTTTCTAAAGGCGGAATAATTTGGTCACAAATAGGTCAGGCCATGGTCACGCTTTTTCGGCCCCTCCTCGGCAGGATGCGCTGCAACTCGGCGGCAAGGCGCTGCCCGGGAACCAAATCTGACACATGGGAGAGACAAAATGACCAACCAAGCACAAGCACTGCCCAACGGGGTAAACGTAGAAGCGCTGCTGGGCGCTCGTGAGGCACTGACCGAGATGCCGGCTGCGGCCAAGTTCATCTGGCGCGCCGAGAACGAGTGGAAGAGCGGCACGCATTCTGAGTCGCGCATCAACGGCTTCTTCGGCCTGGGCGAAGATCAGAAGCACGTCCGCGAGTTCGCGTTCGATTCCGATCACCCGGAGATCTTCGCAGCGGAAGACAACGGCCCGACGCCGGTCGAGTACGTCCTCGTCGGTCTGGCTGGCTGCCTGACGGCAGGCATCGCCTCTGTAGCGGCCAATCGCGGGATCGAGCTCCGCTCGGTGAAGGCGACGGTCGAAGCTGACATGGACCTCTACGGCATCCTCGGCATCGACGCTGACGTTCGCAATGGCTTCAACGGCATCACGGTCGATTACACGATCGACGCGGACGCCTCCGACGAAGACATCGCGGCCGTCGTTGCCCAGTCGCAGAAGCGTTCGGCTGTGTTCGACATCATCACCAACCCGACCAACGTCACCGTACGGGTTAACCAGTGAGCCTCGTAAGCTACAACCCCCGCCGCACGGCCGGTGCCATTGACGTCCTCGTCATTGGTGCCGGCCATGCCGGCCTCTCGATCAGCCACCTGCTGAACACGCAGGGCGTCGAGCATGTCGTGCTCGAGCGCGGCGAGATCGCGAACTCCTGGCGGAAGGAACGGTGGGACTCGCTGAAGCTGCTGACGCCGAACTGGCAGACGAAGCTCCCGGGCTGCGCCTACAAGGGCGGCGATCCGGAGGGCTACATGTCGGTGAAGGAACTCGTCGGCTTCCTCGATGACTATGCGTGGAACACGAACGCGCCGGTCGTCACGAATTGCGAAGTGACGTCCGTTCGCCGCATCGCGGAACGCTATCGAGTGAAGACCAGTCAGGGAACGTGGTACGCACGCTCCGTCGTGCTGGCCACCGGCGCCTGCAACACGCCGTCGATCCCGAAGGTCGCGAACGATCTTCCGGAGAACATCACCCAGCTGTCCCCGTTCGACTACAACTCGCCCGACGACGTACCCGAAGGCGGCGTACTGGTCGTCGGCGCATCGGCCACCGGCCTGCAGCTCGCAGACGAACTGCTGCAGTCGGGCCACGACGTGACCCTCGCCGCTGGCGAGCACGTCCGCATGCCGCGCAATTACCGCGGCAAAGACATCTTCTATTGGATGACGCAGAGCGGCATCCACGATCAAAGCTACAACGAAGTTGAGGACATCACCCGCGGCCGCCGACTGCCGTCGCCGCAGCTGGTGGGCAACAACGAACTGCCGATCCTCGATCTCAATCACCTGCAGGCACAGGGCGCGAAGATCGCCGGCCGCCTGATGCGCGTCTGGAACGGCGAAGCACAGTTCTCCGGTTCATTGGGGAATGTCTGCCAGCTCGCGGACCTCAAGATGAAGCGCTTGCTGAAACTCATCGACGAGACGGCGGACAAGGAAGGCGCACCGGCGGCGGAAGAGATTGCACCGACGCAGATCGATGGCGATCCGCTGCTGAGCCTGAACGTCGACAAGATCCAGACGGTGATCTGGGCGACAGGCTTCAAGCCGAATTACGACTGGCTGGACGTGGACGTGCTGGATCGCAAAGGCCACCTGCGCCACGACGGCGGCGTGGTGGATGCGCCCGGACTGTACGTCCTCGGCCTGCCGCTGATGCGGCGCCGGAAGTCGAGTTTTATCTTCGGCATCGAAGACGATGCCCGCGACATCGCCGATCACCTAATCGGTTACCTGAGAGCGCCTTTGAGGAAAGCGTCATGACTTTCATCCGAACCGTAAGCCCGGCCGACGCCACCGGTGACGTGCGTGAGATGTACGAACGCCAGGAAGACTACTGGGGCTACGTACCGAACTACGCGAAAGCCTTCAGCCACCGGCCCGAGGCGCTGGCGCGCTGGGGACGGCTACTGGCCGAACTCCGCCGCCCGGCCGACGACCGCCGCTTCGAGCTGGTGACGTTCGTCGCCGCGCACGTACTGAAGAACAGCGCCTGCACAATGGCGCACGGCAAGGAACTCGCGAAGTTCATCGGCGAAGATGCCGTAGTAGCGATCGCGAACGGCCGCGAAGCGGACGTACTGCCCGACATCGACGTGGCCATCGTCCAGTTCGCCCGCCAGATCGCGAAGGATGCATCGAAAGTGACGTCTGGCCTGGTCGAAGTACTGAAGTACCGCCACGACATGACGGACGGCGAAGTCTTCGACATCGCCGCCATCGCGGCGGGCCGCTCGTTCCTGACCAAACTCCTGGATGGATTGGGAGTCGAACCGGACAACGCCTGGATGGCGCTGAACTCGGACTTCCGCGAGCTGCTGAGCATCGGCCGCCCGATCGACCTGAGCCCACCCGAACACCTGCCGGCAGAAGACGCCGCCTGAACTAGATTTCTGTCAGGAGAAAGACAATGAAATTCAACAGCATTCTGGACACCGTCGGCAACACGCCGCTGGTGAAACTCAACAAGCTGGCGCCCGAGGGCGTCAACGTCTGGGTAAAGGTCGAAGCCTTCAATCCGATGGGCTCCGTCAAGGACCGCATGGCACTGGCCATGATCGAAGACGCCGAGAAGAGCGGCGCCCTGAAAGCCGGTCAGACCGTCGTCGAAGCGACCAGCGGCAACACCGGCATCGGCCTGGCGATGGTCTGCGCACAGAAGGGCTATCCGCTGGTAGTCACGATGGCAGAGAGCTTTAGCGTGGAACGCAGAAAATTGCTGCGATTCCTGGGCGCAAAGGTAGTTCTAACGCCGGCGGCCGAAAAAGGCACCGGCATGATGAAAAAGGCGGAAGAGCTCGCCGAGAAACACGGCTGGTTCCTGACGAAGCAGTTCGAGAACCCGGCGAACGCCGATGTGCACTACCGTACGACAGCGCAAGAGATCCTAAAGGACTTCGGCGACCAGCACATCTACGCATGGGTATCGGGCTTCGGCACCGGCGGCACAATGCTGGGCGTATCGAGAGCTATGCGCGAAGCAAGTCCGGTGACCAGAATCATCGCTGCAGAACCGGACAACTCCCCGGTCCTGGGCGCAGGCATCCCGCAGCCGAGAGACGAGAACGGTAAGGCGAAAGGCAGCCACCCCCACTTCCGCCCCCACCTGATGCAGGGCTGGAGCCCGGACTTCATCTCGGACCTTACTCAGTCAGCCGTCGACAACAAACTCATCGACGAAATCGTCCCCGTCAACGGCGACGACGCGATGGCAACGTCCAAGGCCCTCGCACAACAGGAAGGAATCTTCGTAGGCACCTCATCCGGCGCCACCTTGGCTGCGGCGCTCGAGTACGCGAAGACCGCACCCAAAGGCGCCAACATCGTCGCCATGCTCCCCGACACCGGCGAACGCTATCTCTCGACCCCGCTTTTCGGCGACATCGGCGAAGACATGACCGAAGAAGAAGTCGCGTTGTCGAAGTCCACACCGAACTACCGCTTCGATGTGCAGGCACCGGCAGCAGCGCCTGCCGCAGCGCCGGTCGAAATCGATCCGGAAGCCGCGCAGTTCATCGAGGACACTGTCAACAACGAACCCGTCGTCATGTTCGCACTGGAATGGTGTGAGTTCTGCTGGTCACTGAGAAAGCTGTTCGACGCCCTCGGAGTGAACTACAAGAGCGTCGACATCGACTCCGTCGAATACCAGGAGAGCGAACGCGGCGTGAAGATCCGTCAGGCGCTAGGCGAACGCGTCGGCGCGCCGACGATGCCGCAGGTGTTCATCGCTGGTGAACATATCGGTGGATGTACGGACATCATCGAGGGTTTCCAGAACAGGGAGTTGCAGGAGCGATTCGATCGTGAAGACATTGGCTACGACAAGTCCGTAGAGCTGGATGCGTGGTCGTTGCTGCCGCAGTGGCTGCATCCGAGGAGATCAGCGTAAGCGCACGCTTGGCTTGGGGCTGACACGCGGATTTTCAGAAATCTAAGTGGTTGATTCGATTCATGTTGTTCAGCCAGTTACCGGGGCGCCCGTTGCACGATTTGCAGTACTTTTCACAACGATGCACAGCTGTTCCACGCAAATTTCACGCAAGACTGGGACTCTATGTGCTCGCAAATCTAGCGGAGCACCGAATAGTATCTGGCGAAGCCTAAACCCGTCTGCTTCGCACTCGCTTGAAGCCCTTTTTTGCACTCTTGCTCGAAGAGAAATAGTTAATAGGTTCGCCAAACAAGGCGGAAAGTTCGGTAATACACCACTGGAGGTTCTTTCGACCCATGCCCCTCTCATTGGCCTTGAACATCAGGTGATAAAAGGACACCCAAAATGCCGCCGCATCGTCAAAGTTAATGGCTTTGGAAGGCCCGATCAGAGAGTAGCAACCCGTACCGCTCAACAACTGCTCCGCCAAGTTTCTGTTAGCCATTTCACAGGCGGACACGAATACTCTCCGGTTTCTCAAACATGGCCTAAGCATCTCTCCGAGTTTCTTGAATGATATGCAGTCGAATGTTGTATCCATACTTGTGCGATCAGCATGGCAGGAGAGATGAAGATATCGATGCTGACTGTCATCAAACAGGTCCACTATCTCCTCAAGCTCAC
Source organism: Woeseiaceae bacterium (assembly GCA_965232445.1). Taxonomy (GTDB): domain Bacteria; phylum Pseudomonadota; class Gammaproteobacteria; order Steroidobacterales; family Woeseiaceae; genus UBA1847. Next base: position 859,885 of record OZ246973.1, read on the forward strand.
GTTCGGTACGAATGTAGAAATATTTAGTATTTACCTTTCCGGAGAGCTTGAGCATTCTGGATAGGATTGCGCCCTCCTGCCGCCTAGCTGCCTCATCCTCAAGGCTTAGTGACTCAACTATGAAAACTTCGGGATTTGTCTTGGGCATTCGCTGCTCTATGCCGATCCAATAGGCCGCACGACAGATGCCATGGTAGCAGGACATAGGATCTTTCCATTCGCAAACAACTCGGTCTTGTTTCCGTTCAACTGAACGTCTCGCTCCACTTTTTTCGGCATATGCCCTGAATCGTTCGAAAATCACCAGATTGAATCATATTCATATTTCTATTATAGTGGATATGTGGAAATGAAAGCGGCGATAAGTGCGCTCGCTGCACTGGGCCAAGATACCCGTTTGGAGGTGGTTCAGTTGTTGGCCTGCCATGAAATTGATGGCTTGTCATCTGGTGACCTGGCCCGCCAGCTAGATGTGCCACAGAGCACGTTGTCGGTTCACCTAAAAACGCTCACCCAGGCGGGTCTTGTTCGATCGGAGCGACACGGCCGGAGCAAAATATTTCGCGCCGATCACGACAGATTGGCTGAGGTCTCTTTGTACTTGATCGAGAACTGTTGCTACGACGGAGCAAAATTGATACTCAAATCGCTTAAGGAACATGGCGCATGAAGCAGTTCGATAGTGAATCGATATCTTCTTGCATCGCACGCAACACCGGAACTAACCTAGATTACAATCCGGCCGCAAACCCAGATCTTCAGCCAAGAGCCGCAAAGAATACTGTTACGTTACCGGATACCCTTGCACCAACGAAACTTGTTGTTGCTGGCCTTTTCGCAGGTATCGGGGGGCTGGAGGAAGGATTTCGACAGGCAGGGCACAGCGCTAAGATGCTCTGCGAGCTCGACCCATTGGCACGCTATGTCCTGCGTAAACACTTCCCCACTGCTGAGATCACTACCGACATAAATTCACTACGGGAGTTACCGTCGTGTGACGTATTGACCGCTGGCTTCCCATGCCAAGATTTGAGCCAGGTCGGTATGCGAAAGGGCATCTCCGGGCCAAACTCCGGACTGATTGAAGTAGTCTTCGATCTACTTCGACGAGGTAAGAAACAACCACGCTGGGTCGTGCTCGAAAACGTGCCCTTTATGCTCAATCTGGATCGTGGTCGAGCGATCCGAAAAATCGCGGACACTCTGGAGGAGTTGGGATATTCGTGGGCTTATAGAACCATCGACGCTCGCGCATTCGGCCTGCCACAGCGCCGTCGGCGAGTCATTCTTGTCGCGTCAAGAATCCATGATCCGCGCCCCGTACTGTTTGGTGTGGACGCCAAGGCGCCGGCCTCTCGACGCCGCGCATCACACGCCTGCGGGTTCTACTGGACAGAGGGAAATACCGGACTCGGCTGGGCGATCGATTCGATACCACCGCTGAAGGGCGGGTCTGCACTACATATACCATCACCGCCGGCCATCTGGTTTCCAAGGCGCCGACTTATCGCCGTCCCCGCAATCGAGGACGCCGAGCGGTTGCAAGGTTTTCCTGCGGGTTGGACGGACGTATCGGATGAGGATCCGCGCGGGAAGCGCAAGCGTTGGAGAATGGTGGGTAACGCGGTAAGTGTGCCCGTCGCCAAGTGGATTGCGGAGCGGCTATCTATCCCTTCGGCTCGTTTTGAACCATCGAGTACCGATGCTCTTAGCGCCGATCGGGGTTGGCCAGGCGCTGCTTGGGGAGTCAATGGAAAGCGGGGTTCAGCCGACGTTTCGGAATGGCCGGTTGCAATACCAAGCGCCCACTTGTGCGCGTTTCTTCAGCATAAGGTCGTGCCACTGTCCGAAAAGGCAACGTCAGGTTTTCTTTCAAGACTAACAAATAGTTCCCTGCGCTATGAGGAAGAATTTCGGCTCGACCTTAAACACCACATCAAAAATGTCGCACAATCCTAAGTGTGTTAATCCCGCCGACGCTGCAACGACGAAGCGAATGTCGCGGACTGCCCAGCGCGATAATCGGCGAGAGCGCGAACTCCGATCAGAGCTGCATCGGCGTGGACTACGGTTTCGCCTTCACCGCCGACTGATCCCCGACAGCCGGCGTACAGTCGACATAGCATTCTCAGCATCAAGAACGGCTGTTTTCGTCGATGGATGCTTCTGGCACGGTTGTCCAAAGCACGGGAGCTGGCCGAAGAAAAATGCGGATTGGTGGCGAGCGAAGATTGAAACCAATATAGCACGCGACCGAGATACAGACCGCAGACTGGCAGATGCCGGATGGCATGTGATTCGAGTATGGGAACACGAGCCAATACACGCGGCTGCGGACCGAATAGAGTCGGTCGTGAGTCGGCATGGGTGTCAGCGCGAAAAGACCCTTCCTCGATCGGTGAGATAAGACCAGATCGTTCGATGAGCCGTGAAACCGGCCCAAGTCGCATCTTTTGCGCCGGCAGCAACCGTATCGCAGCCGTGAACATAGTCACGGATCAAATCAGATACCGACTCTCGTGCAACTACAATGCAGCCGATCTGGTGTCGCGAAAGCGATACACACCAGCGGCCCGCCTCGAGGTCGAACGCTGTGGGCTGCCCCGCGCGCGACAATGGATGCCGGACAATTGCAATTGGTAGCTGCAATCCCTGCCAACGTTCGACGGTGTCAACTCGAATATCGTTTCGACCCATCTGTCGCAATCGATCAGAGATCGCGCCACCGGAAATAACGTGTGGATCAATGCAGCCGACATCTGCGTGAGTCAAGACACGATGGCCGACCCACTCGGCCTGACGCATCAGAATTCGATCAGCCAGTCGGGCCATAGTATCGGCCACCTTAGGGTCGGCCTCTTCGTGAGCCGGAGCTTCACCTGATACGGTTACCGCGACCAGGCTCGCGCCGTCGGCCATAGCATTGAGGGCATCGTCAATGCCGGGTTCGACGCCAGGCACGTCGAATCGTAGACGACGGTTCTCCGGATCGACAACCGATCGGAATGGCAGATCGGGATAGAACGACTCTTGTACGAGGTCGGATGTGTCCGGCAACAGCCGCCGAGTTACAGGCAAGCCGAATATCGGTGTGTCCGGGAATCGATCGAGCACATAGTCAGGTGCCGACCAATGGACCTTGTGGCTACTTGCCTCAAAATTGCTGGTATCGGTTGACATCACCGGATCGAGCTGCCCCGGATCACCGACCATCAACACTCGGGTTGCCAAATCAGATATCGGCAGGAAATCTGACGCTGCAAGTTGGTACGCTTCGTCAATAATCATCAGATCGAACGTGCCGGGCGTAAGCTGGCGAAGGTAAGAGGCAAGCAAATGAGCATTTGCCACGACCACGCCAGCTCCAACATTGAGGCCCGCGTTCCAGCCACTCGAAACCGTTATCCGACCCTGCAGTTTGGGGGGTAACGAGCGGTGCTTGGCATGTGCCAGCTCAAGCCTAGGCAGATCGTATCCCAGTAACCGATCGACGACATCGTAGAGTTGGCTTACGCCGGGGGTGACAACTGCGACTCTCATCGCCGGGGCCGCAACGGCGACCGCAGAAGCACATTCGACGAGAAAGGTTTTTCCCGCCCCCGGCGGTGACTTGACGATAGTCAGTGGATCGGTGCCGAAAAGGGCTCGGTCAATAGCAGCGTCGAGTACGCGGTCGGCATCGTTCCTGAGGTCTTGCAAGATCGCTGTCATCTGTTTCTCGCCGCCGCTGCAATTGCGAGAGCAGAACGTCCCGGCGAGATGCCTGGCGCTACGTTCGGCGCCGACTCCGCGTAAAAGGCCCATGGCTGACGCTCATTTGCTAGCTTGAACGCACGATAATTCACGAATCCGTAGCCTTGTCGGACCAATTCAACTCTCGATCCGATTGCTAGGACGTCGGTTCGACGAACGCCATTCTCTATAGCAATCGTCACCTGCGTACCGCCAGTTGGAGTTGCGTTGAGTGCACGGACAACTCCCATCACGTTGGTGCCGACGACGCGGACTTTTTCGTCCAGACGGAATCGAATCGCGCCTTGGGCAGAATCCACGTCTATGTCACACGGCTTGAAATTTCGACGCTGTTGCCGAACCATACTTACAACACCGCGAACGACGGCACCAGCACGCTCGGCCTGATCTCGAAGTGTCGAGTCGCTTTCAAGCCCCGCAAGATCAGCTTTTTCAACACTGGATTCCAACTCAGACAGAAGCTTGGCCACGCGGTCCGGCCGGCGCGCCGGATAGTGCCCGTTCGAAAGAGCGTAGCTCACTCGCTCCTTCGAGTCCGAGATCAACTGATTCAGGCTCGCGGGCGCGAGAGTCAGCTTCTGAAATGCGCCCCTGGCTTCAACAAGCAGGCGCCATTCCCGAATTACCCAGCGTCGGAGATTTTGCTCGATCTCCGAGGTGAGAATTTCGCGTCGACGCCCGCTCGCTCCCTTTGCCTCTCTTCGAAGCCGATCAACGCGATCGTCGATTGGAAAATCGGGAGTATTTGGCAGGATGCCGGATGCAGGTAGCCTTATCCGTTCTCTGGCCTCTGCAACGGGATCCGTGACTGTCGGGTCGAACCACGCAAGAAGGGCATCGAGGTGACCTTCCTCAATAGGTGCAAGCCCAGTGACGATGTGATCTTGTAGAAGACCTGCGGCATCCGCAACGACTTGTTGGCCTGCGAATGTTGCTTCGTGCGCAATGACTCGACAGATCTCACCCATTCGAACAATCGAATCGGGAGCGGTCTGATTCCGCCAATATCGATGCCCTAAGATGTCTAGCCCTTCGAGCGTCGCCGAATGAGGTATCCAAACACGCAGCAAATCGTCGGACCGCAACGCCAGTTCCGCCGTTTGCTGCATAAACTCAGCAAACGGAATTAGGTCAGTGACATCACGTCCGATTGGGTCCAGCCGAACAATGATCTCTGGATCATCGTCCAGTTTGCCGAACGCAAGGGCTTGAATTTGCTCCTCCGTCACGATCTTTATCGTGGCGATTCCAACCGTCACCGCTGGGTCATCCGAGAGCCCGCTCGACATCCGTGTCGGAATGGCTTGCCCAGTATGACGCGCAATCACACGAGACAGTGCATCGTCAAAGGCATTCACGCGATTTGCTCCGATGTGTGATCGTCGGCGATTTCACGAAGTCGCGCGGCGATGTTTCGCTCGTGGTCATTCGCGGCACCGACATCGCCAGTCATAAGGCCTATTACCCGATCGATAGATACGTCTCCAAGAGCGTCTCGGGCAGTCTCACCAAGATCAGCGGTTAGCCCCTCGACACGTTGACGGCACCACTGGGCCATTACGCAGGTGTTGAGACAAGCGTCTTGGAAGTTCGGTTCGAGGTCCTCGGCGACAGTGTATGGATCCGCTTGTTGCCGAAGCGTGTTTATCCGCTTGCGATGGCGCAGGTAAGCGGCTATTCCTATTCGAATCGCTTCGACTGCCCCACCGAGGTCCTCGATTCTAGGCGCATGCGGGCGAAGCCCGTTCGGTTTCGAAAACACAAGAACGCCCTGCGAACTCACCGCGATGGCGGAATCAATCCTGTCGTACTCATGCATCAGAGCCAACACTTGAGCTCCGAGTTGCAATCGCACACGCGATAAATCGCTCGCCGAGACTTCGTTTTCTCTGACGATGAACGACTTCAAGTCACCAGGAAGATAAATTCTTGTATCAGGGCTCCGAACGAGCAAATCTGGAGCAATGAAAAAGTACGGCCTCGGCCCTGGCCTCGTTGGAATCAGGAGTTGCGGCTGGATCAGTATGTGCGGGACCGTCCGACCGGCCGCAGCATCATTCAGTATCCCTCGCGTGACGCGAAGGCGCGCTATGAGAGCATCATTCTTCGTGCCCGGATAGTCGTCGAAAAGATTGCGAACCCGGATTTCGTCCTCAGAAACGCCTAGAAACGGAGAAAACGCTTCTCTCAGTAGACGCGCATCCCCAGCATATGCATTCTGTTCAAACTGAGCTCCGCGACGCCTTGAGGATTGACGCTCCCCGAATTCGCGATCATAGTCTTCGCCAACGACCCTTTCGTAAAAACTCCTTTCCGAGCCCTCCTGCATCACCATTGCGCCGAGGATTTCGCAGCTCGGGTTGGCGGCGAGTCGGACGAGCGCTGTACTGCCTTTAACGCTCATCGATTGCGCTCCTCCACGATTCCGTTGAACCAGGGAGAGATACGAATCCGGCTCGGGATCCGAAAAGAATGTCGCGCTCCGACAGTACTTGCCCGAGCTCCACCGCGGCGGCTTCGCGCACCGCTCGATCCTCTGGCTCGTGCCGGCTAATCGCCGTACCGATAGCCGTCAACCATTCTTCGTACGGGAAGTCGCCCCGCTTCACCGGCAACCCGGCATTTCGTGCTTGGTCTGCAGCCACATACCGCAGGATATCGGGATTGCTCACTACGAGGCCGTGCTCGTCCACCAATCGGGCCAAATTGATCGACCAAGCGGCGCCCTTCAAGAATAGCAGTCGACCTGTCATTGGTCCTATCACCCTTTCCGACGTCGGCCAATCCGATCGCGCCCAAAAGCGCTTGACGGCCTGACCCTTGTCGTGGGTGAGACAATGGCAAAGATATACAGGCCGGACGCGAGAAGAATCGTAGGATTTGGCCTCGTCATTCGATAGCGTGCCGAACCGTGTCGACGCGACTTTGCGGCCGTGCAGCGGTCCGATAACGCTGGCCAACAAAAGAGAATTCAAGGAGCACCGCGACTCATGGAGCATGTCTAGAACAATCTCGCGGAGCGGACGTCCACGTTTCTTGCTGCCCGGGCGGTTCTTTCGCTCAAGCGCGGCGCGACGTTGGCGCAGTTCGTCAAGGCGGCTCTGAAGCTCGGCTTCCTCAATTTTGAGGGACTCGATATCTGATGTTGGATCGTCCATGGGAGCGATCCTATCGAATTTTATCGGAAAAATCTATAGAAGATTATCGGATTTTTGACTAAATCACAGAGACCTTTTGACGATAATCGGCTTCATCGAGCAAAGTCTCACATCATTTGCGATCAAAGGGCTTTTCTGCCATGGATTCTTTGGACCAACGCTCGTCGAGACCAACTGCCAGTCCGTCAGGAAAAGCGTGATACGTCCTCTTGTTGTCTTCCAGCCCTTTGTCGAACCCAGAGAACTGCTGCTCATCATCAACAAATCGTCTAAATCGGCCGTCGGCCGCAAGCTCTTCAGCACCCGAAGCAATTCCGATCGAGACGCCATTCGACAGCTGGTCGAAGACCCTGTAACTCCTGCCACCGATTTTGATTTCCCGCTGACTCTCTTCTCTCGCGCGAATGAAACGTCTGTAGTAGGCGGCTCGTAACCTCTCTATTCCGATATCAAGCGCGACTGAATCCTCTCGCGAAGTGTCAGGATCCACCAATGCAGTCGTCATCATCGGTTCGAAAAATGTTTGGACGCCAACTCGCAAGTACGGCCGACTTCCATCTATTGCCCGCACCTGCTGGACTTGCTCCTTTGCTTGATCCATCGCTCTCTGGGAAAACACTCCTGTCCTGCCTTTCCCTTCAAAAAGTAACCAACGTCCGGCGACGTCTTGTCCGGCCAGGTCCGGCCTTGACCGCCCGGTTAGACCAACTGAGTGGTAGTTGACAAGACGATCTAGGTGGACCATCCAATGAGCGCCGAAAAGACGCGATGCAAACAATTTGGCAATAGCCATGCCCAGAAAGTACGAAATTGAACCTTTCTCCGTCGGATCAAGGTCGTCGTACGCGGGTGAGCGCCGAAAGCGGTCTCCGCTTTCCCACAAATTTGCATATATCAAGAACATGCGAAAGGACATTTCGTCGATACTGTGGGCATCATGGGCCAGCATGTCATCGATTCCACGCTTGCCAACCGAGATCGCAGCCCAGACAACTTCATGCCACGAGACATCGATTGAAGTTGAAGCAGTCAAAGACTTCGCGAGTGATGGTGGGAAGTCGCGGGCAGAATATGGAATACGAGGCATAAACGCTACTAGATATGCTATTCGAACTTCTTCGTTCGCTGCGATCTTGACATGATGCGCCTCTCAAGCGCGCTACTCCAGGGCCCACCTCTTTATCAGCGCACTAGGGCTCGTATCCGTAGTCCGCTAGGCGCCTCGAACAGATGCTCAACTCGTCCTGCGCAAAGAGTGAATGAAACCTGTCGGAGGCAATAATCATTGCTTCGACTGTCAAATCGAGTCTCCCCTTTTCCCACAACGCGGTATAGCCGTCTGAGACGGTGTCCGCGTGAATCAACATTCGCGCCGCCTCAAGGCCTCCATGATCGACGACCATCTGCAAAAATCGTTGCGCATTGTATTTTTCTTCACTCTTTGCACGACGGTAGATATCCAGCATCGCTTCGTGGAATTCGATTTCTAGTGGTTCTGGCATATTATCTTTTCGGAGCTTCAAGCATCTTTATCTAGCACTTCGTATTGCGCCGGGATGTTTACTCCAATGGGTCACGTCTTCGCGAGAACTTCAACGAGCTCACCAAATATTTGCGGAGCAGAATCATTGGCAAGATCTATTACGACTGTCCCGACTGACAAATCCTTACCTTCTATTTTGATCTGCCCATGCTTCCAATTGTCAGTCTCAGCTGCGGCACCAGTGAAGCTCGCTTTGCGAACCGTCCAATCACCACCCGAATGAGGATCATTGATCTTAGGATGCCGGATCAACATGGTCTCGTCCTCTGGCAGCGCATCGCCGGCTTTGCGGAACAAGCAATAACTGCCTGCTTGGACAGCTGGCTCCATGGCGTCACCTAGGACGCGAGCGACAAACATACCTTCCTCAAACTCGGGATGCCCGTCCCAGGTAATCAATTCCTTATCCCACGTTCCGCCATCGAGCGTCTCCTGATAATCGTCATCGATCATCAGCGTGCGAATGCTCACCAATGGGACGGCATCCTTCCAGATCTCCGCAGAATCACGATCAACGATGACGAACGGCAGTTCGTCCAGCGTACCAGCATGCTTCGAAAGCATTTTGCGAAGTTCCGCAATATCTTCGCAAATCTCGAATGCCCAGGCCCCGTACGTAGCAAGGTTGCTTACCGCCTCGCACCACTTCTTCGCCGCAGCGTTCTTCGCATATACCTTATTTTCGTCGTGGACTTTGCCGCCGCCACCCTTAATTTCAAGCATGATTATTTTGCCGCCCCGGAGACGAACTATGAAATCAGGTTCGTACGACTTAGTTTCGCCGTCATACTGATAAGGGACTACGAGACCCACGCCGCGGTCGTTCGGCGTATAGAAATCAACGCAATCGAGTTCTTCCAATATTTCAATTGCACCAACCTCAAACCCGCCAGTTTTGGCACCGCTCTGAACCATTGCTAGATTCAGGTGGCTCTTCGTTAACGGTACAACAGGCCGTGTCGTCGGATAATTGACATCCGCAGTCGAGCTGAAGGGCTGAAACCGGTTGATAACAGGAATGAGTTTGCCTTTCTCGGCGGCGGCAGGAAGGATATTGTCTCTGATGCGCTCTACAATTTGCTTCGCGTAGATCTCCAGTCCCAACTCGCGTGGATCGAGCCCTTCCTTAAACTCGACTTTCTTCTTAATGTACTGCTGGACAATTCCAACGATCTCGGGGAACAGTTGGTGTCTGGCTCGCAATTTCAGCTCTGCCCGCGCTCGGTCATCTGATTCGCTTACGCCTTCCATCAGATCGTCGAGCACCAATTCGGCAAACCGAAACGTTAGCTGCTGTGGGCGGACTGACTTGTAATATTCCTCACGCGTCTGCTCTACATACTGCGAAGCATCGTGACTCGATACGTAGCTGTCATTCACACCTCGAGTCGGCAGTAACCACACCTTCGCGGGGGCTTTGTCGATGACCATATTCTCAAGGCTATCCACATCACACTTGATTCCCTGATCTCGAAGTTCATACACATAGCTCTCGACGTTGGGCATGCGAATTTCATAGGCCGCACGCTCTTCCATCGCATAGATAGAGTGATAAACCGGATCTGGCTTGGGATCGGTATCTTTAGGCTTTCCTTTGTAAGGAATGAGGGAAAACGGAATACCGTAGACATCCGCATACTCTGCTGGTAATAGGCCGGAATCGGGGTCTGGTCTATACGACATCCGCCGTAGCCCACGGCCTACAACTTGCTCACATAGCAGTTGGCTGCCAAACGCCCGTATTCCAAGAATATGGGTAACATTATTAGCGTCCCATCCTTCGGTCAGCATCGAAACAGATACGACGCATCGGATCTGCTCGCCTAGGCCGCCTCGCTTGCCGACAGTGTCAATCAGCTCTCGCAGACGTAGAGCGGCTTCATCCTTGGATTCGCCTTCTTCTTTTTCCACCTTTTCGAGCAGTTTGCTATCGATACGAACGGTAACCTGCCGAGACTCGGTGTTGCCAAGGAGGTCCGGAAAGACCTTGCCACCGCCGTACTTAGTCTGCTTAATCGTCTTGTCAGGCTTATCAGGATCCGGAATCTCAACTTCCGTCTCGCCAGAGATCTGCTCATATACGATCTGTGCAGTATCCGTGTTGTCGCAGACGACAATCATCACGGGCGGGATGAACGGTCGCCCGCCCGCATCCTCTTGGTACTTTTCGAACTGAACTTTCCATTGGCTCGCAAGTGTCGTCAGCGCCGGCTGAGCATACTTCCAAACCGCATCAGGTTTTGGCGTACCCCGAATCTTCTCGGTAGCAGTACACGTATTCTTGATGTGCTCCCACAGCCGAAAGAACTGCGGATCCGGCCTACCGACCTCGTCTTTCTTCCTAGAGTCATCAGCTACTGGAAGACGTGGGACTTTTGTAATGCCGCACTCAATCGCATCTACAAGCCCGAAGTCGGACACGAGCCAGGGAAACGGGCTACCTTCCGGATACCCGCTATTGCTCAGGTAAAACGGCGTTGCAGACATATCAACGCAGGTCAATACTCCGGGAATCGAAGCTGCTTCCTCGTCGTCGCCCAGGAGACCGCAATTATTGAGTTTGTCGAGCCCTGTTAGCCATACTCGGGCCTCCTCTATTTCCTCCTTGCGAGCGTCCTTTTCCTCCTTGCTGATCTCGAGCGCCTCTTCAGTCTCTTTGACCGCAGCCTCGATCTCTTTCTCTTCGGCCTCCGTCTTGGCCGGCTTAGGCCGCCAGCAATGATGCCCTTCATCGTTTAGTACGAGAATAGGAAGTCTGGAGACGAGGTCGCCAAGTCGATCCTTGGCAAAAGCATCGAAAGACTCTTCGCCTTTGTCTACCACCTTATATGACGTGCCACCCTCACTGTGCTCGCTCTTCGGCGCAAACTTGTGCCAGTTTGTGACCAACACTTTCCCGCTATTTAAATACTCCCGATATCGCGATGGGACGATGTCAAACTCGTCGTAGTAATTGTCTACGTCTTCTGGGCGCAAGACTTCCAGTCGTTTTCGAACAGTCAGATTCGGTGCACAGACGAGAACCGCATTGGGATATTGGCGGCTGGATGGGTTTTTGCCCCTGTTGCAGAATGCCCATGCAATCAGCATGGCCATAACAATCGTCTTGCCGCTCCCCGTCGCCATCTTACAGCCCAGACGACGAAGTGGGAGCAAATCTGCATCAGCTGGAGGGTCAATCAGCCGAGGATAAAATTCCTTTGTCTCCAAGTTTTCAAAATCGGGTAGCTCGCCAGCTAACAGCTTTCCAATATTTTTTGCGTCAACCTGGAAGTTCTTGAACTGTGTGGAGCCGAGACGATTCGGAATTGCCAGCTCCAACAGGTAGATTATCGTTTCAACAGCCTCTCGCTGGCAAAAGAACAGTGGGCGCGGCCGGTCTTCTCGCATCCAATATTGCAGCAGCTCTTTGGTGACGTGAGACGCACCGCGATAACCACTTTCTCGCCACCGTTTTACGTCCTGCCGTAGCGCATTGACCAGCGGAAGATCGTCGCGGTTTTCCTCTCGTTCGATCTCATCAAGTAAGTCACGCTCTTGCCGACCCACTCGATGCGTCTTAAACCAATAACTAGCAGGTCTTCGCCACTTCTGCTTCTCTGGAATTCCCGATTTGTTATATAGCCAATGCTGCGAGGGCTCCTCGTAGGCACTGTTAATTATTGGGTCTTCAACAGACTGTGTCGGTTGCCAGTCTTTGGGTAGCTCTTCTGATTTGGGCTTTGGCATCAGATCAAGCCCTCAAGGCTACGGATTGCCATAACCTCGTTACCCCGTGGATCAATTACCTTAACTGCTACTCGCTTGTGTTCGCCTGGCTCAAACGGCAAGGATACTGTCCCGTTATAGGCAGAAAACGCTTCTGCGTCCGCCGCCGATCCTAGCGCCTTCGCTATCTTGTCCCAGGCCTTCTGGTTTGGAAAAAATGCCTGCGTGGTGCAGAAACATCGGCCATCGTAATCGGAGTCCAAGAACCATGCTGCCACCTTGTCCGAGCCCGATGACCGTATCTCTCCAGTTAGTGGTGAGTAAATATCCACACCCAACAGCTCAACCGAGACTTCTCCGCCATTTGAGTTTTGAATTGAACGAACCTCAATCTCGGGCTGCCCAAAAACTGTAAACAGCTGACTTTTTGGCGAGTCCTTTAATAGTCCATCCATTCCGGGCGATGCATCGGGTCTAATATGCGCCATGTGGATCTTTAGCCTCGGATTTGCCGACTCCTGAATTACAGCTTGCGCTGCGCCGTCAAAGCTAAAGCCGGCGATTACAATCTCATCATAGCGACGGGAGGCCCGTACTAGGTCCTCAATCTGTTCTGCCGTGACGGGACCGTGTTGAGGACCAAATGCAATGGCGACGCTGCACGGCTCGTCTGAGCTCACACCTTCCCAATGTGCCTCAGCGTGCAATGCAGAGTCTGTGCAATCAAGTCGGTCAACTACCTCGAATTTTCGATGCTCGTTATTGGGAAAGGTCACTCCATCTTTCAGGATTAACTGCAACATGCGGTCGATGTACGCCGATGCATTTTGTGCAATTTCGGTAGTTCCATCGCCGGATTCCCATTGATTGGGTGTCGGGTCTACTAACTCTCCGTTTTCAGTTAGGGACATTTCTTCGGGACGAACACCCTCAACTGTGAAGGGCCCAGTCACGCGGACAACATCCTTTACGACCTCCGGTTGATCAACCAGGGCTTCCTGGTCCGAATTCGCTCTAATACACTCATTGATCTCATCCATTCGTGATCGCCAAGCTTGTCGATACTCTGTCACAGCATTCCTAAGCCGTGATGGCCAATCAGCGTCCGTGTCAAACGGGATTTGCCAGTGTCGAAAAACGTCATCTGAGGGGACCGCGTCCGCGTGTGAAGCGATGTGGTGGGCCTTGAGTCTCGGTTTGCCCATAAATGCAGACTGGATCTGATCTTTTGTAGTGCCCGGTAACAACCAACGTCGCCGATCTGCATCTTTCGCAGACTTGATACCCTCTTCCTGCATCTTAGTCGCAAGCTTTTCGACCAAGGAGGACCGCAGTTCATCTGAGACATCCCGCAATGATTGGTTGACTATCGTGAGCTTTTCCTCGAGCACATGGTCGTGGTTCTCGAATATAGAATCGAGCGCTTCATTGTGAGCTATTGAGCTGAGCGTGATGTGTGGCACCGTCCGATAAACGAAGTTGCTCGACGGATCGATTCCCATGGCATCAAATCTATCTGCCGTTCCACCGCGATCTCCATTTGTCCGGAAGTGTTCGTAACTTGCGGTTAGAAGCCGCTGCCTCGCTAACGACAATGCAACACGCGAGCTGTCAATCGTGATCCAGCGTCGTCCCCACTTCTCTGCTACAAATGCAGCAGTACCGGATCCACAGGTTGGATCTAATACGATATCTCCAGGGTCGGTCGTCATAAGCATACAGCGCTCGATAATTCCCGGAGCGGTCTGGACCACATAGATTAGCTCTCTACCAATCTGAACGCTTTCCCAACGATCGCTCAGTGGCAAAACAGGGAAATCCTCGACGTACCGCTTGTACCAGACCGTGCTTCCTTGATGTACAACGCGTCCTGCTTTCGCTAGCCGCTGCCCCCCGATATCAGGATCGGTTTTCCAATGCTTACCATGGCGCAATGGAAATGCCGTATCTTGGAACTGAAATGGCTTCTTCGTAGAAGGCTCGCCGTCGGACAGCAACGTAGTTAAACGACAACGCCCTCCGTCCGGAAGAGACTCCTCACCTCTAATCTGTGCCGCGGTGATTCTTACGAGCTCTCCGGCGTCACTTTCGGCATAGTCATATCGATCAAGCGATTTGTGACCAGCCTGTCGCTCGACGTACAGCTGACGGTATTTGACTTGTGATTTGTCTCGAGCGAACCACAGAATGTAGTCCACCGTGCTCGGCATCAGAGTCGCGGCAATGCTGCCAGTCTTCTGGAAATTGATTATCCCGCAGTAGTTTTCGGCACCGAAAACTTCGTCCAGAACTTGCCTAACTCTATGCAAGTTTTCGTCACTGATTTGAACGAAAACCGATCCGCTGCCCGAAATGAGCTTCTTGGCAACAATGAGTCGCTCCCTCAGGTAGCTCAGGTAAGAATGCACACCTAGTTCCCAAGTATCCCGATACGCCTTGACCATTTCAGGCTCACGAGTCAGATCAGCATCTTTGTCCTTGACGTCGCGCTTACCAACTAATGACTGAAAGTTGGATGCAAACTTGATCCCATAGGGAGGATCGATATAGACCATTTGTACTTTGCCAGCCAGATCTTCACGACTTGCCAGAGACTCCATCACCTCAAGACTGTCCCCGAGGATCAGTCTATTGGCCCAATCTACGTCATGCCGGTAGAACTGGATGGCATCCTTGTACTCTTGCTTTGGATCCGCAAAAAGGTCAGCCTGAATATCCTGTCGCTTTGCAGCTCGAATTATTGCGTTTGCACTTACACGCTCATGAATATGCAACGCGACAGGCTCGACCTCGAGAATGCCCCGCTCGTTCTCTTCCCTTTTCCTTGACCATTCCAGCCATGGATGACTTGCATTAGCGGCGACACCTCTTAGGATTTCCGCCTCGTCGCTAGACAAAGCCTTGCTCTTTATGACCTTTGCCGTGATTTCAGCAAGACGATCGCTATGGCCCGAAGAATCGAATTGCAGCTCAGGAGACAGGTGCGGGCTATAACTGTACTTCGCTTTGTTTACCTTTGGGATCTCGCCCTCAGCAGCCATCTTGGCCGTGGGGATGTTTTTGCGCTTCGCTGATTCGTGCTTGTAGGTCTTTACAGCGATCTTCTTCGTTGCCTTTTTCTTGCGCGCCATAGTTCGCCCTAATCTCAGCTAATTACCCAATTACTCCGACGCACGATTGTGCTTGCACACCATTTTGAAATCGCACTTTTCACACCGTTCAATTTCCGCTTTTTCTGGATAGACGCCGGACGCGATCTCGGCAAATCGGTGTGCCGCCCACGTCACCGCTGCATCCGTTATTTCAGAATCGATATCAACCGGTTTTCGTTCACCATACTTCAATTCATGTACGAAACATGCGTCGACTTCCAATCCTTCCTGCCTACCTGCGGCTGCATAAATGGTCAGCTGCTTTGCGTAGCGTTCATCGCGAATCTCATCTGTAGACGTCTTGTAATCGACAATTGCTAGATGATCCGCTTTTCCGTCTTCTTCATCCAGAATTACATCCGCTCTGCCAGCCAGAATTCCGCCATCAAAATGCATTTCGAATGGCCGTTCCGTCGCCCAGATGCGATTTAAGTCGCTACTGTATTCCGCGACGTATAGGTCGACGAGTCGCGTGACGCTTCGAGTCATATTGGCGAATGTCGACTCATTGGCAAATGGAACGTACAGCTCAAGATCGATTAGCGACTTCAGCTTTTCTTCACCCGGTATCTGACCAGTGTCCTTCGCATCTTCAGCTACTTGCCGTAATACGTGGTGGACGGCGTTGCCATAACCGAGTTCCGCCGCCAATTCGCGCTCAAAACCGAATACTCGGCTCAAGCGATATGAATATCCGCAGTCTTCGTATTCGGCTAGATCTGAGTAGCCGAGTTCAAGTGGAGCGGATTCCGGAGCCCTCAGATCGGCGGGGTTATCCGGTATCGGAAGTGTCTCTAACTCCGGAATCTTTTCGCAATTGATTGAGTTTGCCAGCTCTTTAAGGTACGGCGAGGTCTTTACCGCTCGGTTGATCCGCTGAAAGGATGAAGCATAGACAATGTCCCTCCCGCGCGTCAGCGCAACGTAGAACAGCCGACGCTCATCCTCATCACCGCCTTCATATCGACGACGTTTATCATCATCAAATGTTGCGTCCGGTAAGCACCACTCCTGGCTACGTCCAGACATGGATGACGGAAACCGCTGACTGGTCAATCCTGGCAGAAACAAGATCGGCCATTCCAGTCCTTTGGCCTGATGGACTGTGAGAATGCTCACCGCGTCTAGGTTGTGAACTTCCTCACCTTCGAAGTCCTCGTACGACTCACGGGCATAGTGAACCAGGTAGTTCGCTAGACCAGTCCAGAAGTTCTTGCCCCGATCTGTGCCACTTCGAAATACACGTTGACCCTCGTCGTTGGTAATCCAGCGACTTCGCAGCGTGACATGCTCGTAATCCGCCAGAATCTTGGAAAACCGAGCGAAGGCTCCCAGACGGGCCGATCCTGCTGGCTGATCCGGATTGATTTTTTCAACGCCGAGAAGCTTCAGGTGTTTGTAGAAATCGCCGACAAGACTGACTCGTCGGTTGCCGCGCGCATGCCATGCTCTCCAATCTTCAAAGTATTTCTTCAATTCCGGACGCTCTTCGGCCGATAGGCCAAACGAATGGCCGAGTCCGGCTACGACGTTGTCAATGTCAGCATCCCGGCTTTGCCCGAATCGTTCATCCTGCCAGCTGAAACTAGCCACCCAAGCAAACAGTTCGCCAAAGTGATTGATTTCCGGATGCGCGAAGAGTCCTGTACGGCCACCGCAATTGAAGGGAATGCCCCGAACCTCCAGGGCGGCAACTAAGGGTGGTGCGGCCGTTCGTACCGAACGAAAGAGCACAGCAATATCTTGATATCGCCAACCTTGCCCATGGAGCGCCTCGATATGCTCAGCGATAACTTCTGCTTCAGCGTCTGGAGTGGCTGCCAACCACGGTACAACTTCAGCTGGACCCTTTTCTCGCGTCGAAAGCATCTTCTTGGGCAGCCGATCGGGGATGGAATGGGCGAATGCATTTGCGGAATCGACAATAAGGGGCCGACTGCGTCGATTTGTCTCGAGCATAACCGTTTCGACGCGGCCGTATCTTCCAGAGAATTTCAAGATGTTGCCTACATCGGAGCCACGCCACTGATAGATTGCTTGATCATCGTCGCCTACGACACATAGCTGTACTGGCGGCTTCGCCAGAAGCTCTATCAGGCGCTCTTGTGCGGGGTTGATGTCCTGATACTCATCAACAATGAGGTGGCGCAGGCTGCCGGCGACGCGATCAAAAACGGCCGGATCCTGCTCAAGTACTTCAACGGCCTTTGCGATGATCATTCCAAAGGTCAGTAAACGGTATCGATCCAACATGTCGCGATACGACGTGTAGCACTCGCCTATCTCGGAACCCTGAAGCTGCTCAGGTGGTATGAGTTCGTTTCCTATGACATCTGCCGCCCGCAAGAAGATGTCTATCGACTTCCAAACTTTCTGGTGGAGTTTCGCCAAATCCAGTTCGTAGCGCCGGCGACTTATGAGGGCTGAGTGGCGGTGCTCATCAAGAACGTCGAAATTGCCATACTTCGGCACGTGATCTTGGAGAATGCGGAAACAGTACGCGTGGATCGTGCCCACGAACATCGGCCCGAGCCTGCCTAGGAAGTCAGTTCCTTTGGCCTCCTCGACTCGCTTGTAGATACGCTCCTTGAGCTCCGCTGCCGCTTTCTCCGTGAAAGTGAACGCGACGATGGATTCTGGCGGATCTCCCTCGACAATTAGACTCGCCACGCGTCGCGAAATTGACTCTGTCTTACCTGATCCAGCACAAGCGATCACCTGAAGCCTCTCGGCACGGCTATCGACTATTCGCTGCTGTTCAGTCGACAGCTGAAACGTTGGGGCGCGGGCGGTCGCGTCGTGACCTCTGTCTGGGATCTTCTTTGCCAATAGCTTGTGATCCTTGGAAATGGTGCCAATTATGATTTTAGCCGCGCACCGGCCGCCCAGGGGCCCGCACGTTACCCAGCAGAAGCGTATCAATCCCTATCGGAGATACCGCCTCTGCCAACGCCAATTGCGCCCGAGCTAGGATTCGACCACTGGATAACATGGTTCGCCCCAACCCTGATGGGCGTTCTCCATCATAAGGTGTATTACGATCGGTACGATCACTCCTAGAATGTTCGCGCTATCGCTGACCTGACTGCGATTTACCCCGCTATTCCACGTTGAGCCTCCGTGAATGATCTGATTGCGGAGGATGTATAGCCTGTCAAATACGATCGCGAGCACCTTCTTGGTATCCATTCGGCCCAGGGCTCGATTCGCCGCGTACTTGCTGCGCTCGAACAGAGCCAGCCATTCTTCTTCCTCCAATCGACCGTTCTGATAGTCCCAAAAAGGCTGGAACACATACTTGTTTCCCAGCAGCACCCTGATCGACTTCGGAAAATGCTCCCAGACTCCCTTGTAGATCAGATCGTCTTTATCCGCATCAATGAGCCGGTTAAGAAATGACAGGAGCAGTCGTCTCTCGCTGAAATCCTGTCGGTTATGAATCTCATTCGCATAAGCTGCGTTAAAGGCGATCCAGAGAAAGACGAACCGGGCGTCTTCATCTTTCTCTTCTCGCTCTGCACGATGAAGCCAGCTCAGAGCCCTGTGTGTCCTAAGGGACAGTGACTCCGGGAATGCGTCCCTCAGCTTTCGCTGGTCAGCCTTCAGATCAACGTATCTAAGATGCATGCGACGTCTTGCTGTAGCGTTAGCTACGGGAGCTCTGCAAATGATCGGTCATGTATCCGATGACGACTTGCTCAATATCGTCGTCCCAAAAGAAATAGATTCGCAGGCAAACTCGTGGGTCATGTGCCGCCCCCTTCTTCAAATGGGTATCCAGAAATCTTCGTCCTCGAGCCCAGTCGACCTCGTACTGATCCCGCCATTGCATGAGTGTCGCTCGATCTCCCGTGCCCGTTATTTCCACGCCCAGCTCGCCGCAGCGCTCTTGAAGCTCATCTTGAGTTGCCAGTCCCAATCGGTAATTCCGATATGTATTTCCGAGAAGCAGCAGAGATCGATAGACGAGTTCGGTATCGTCGTAGACTGACTTTCGAGCACCGCGAATCGCGCGCCCAAGCAAGTAGACGCCGTCACCCACATATTCCGGCACCCACTGGTCGATCTCCGCCAATGAAGCGGGAATCTTGACGGCCTCCTCTTTCCCAGCGACAGTTAACGCGGTCTGGAGTGAAACTATTCGTTGTTTTAGACCGAATACGACAGTCTCAAGCTCCTCCTGACCGCGACGGTAAAGTGAAGCCTTCTCTTCGCTTTCCTCAGCCATTTGAAGCGCCGCGTCCAGCTCGGACTGCAGTGTGTCATTCTCTGCTTCATACAAAGCCATGAGCTCAGCTTGTGTGCTATCGCTGGCTTTAGCTTTGGCGAGACGCTGTTCGGACGCGATCCGCCTGAAAAACGCGAAACTTGGCAATCGGTCTTCGAGGTCCGGAAGATCTACCGAAGCGTCAATGGCATGCCGGCTTAGTAATCCAACAAAGGACTCGGGATCATCGAACCGACGTCGAATCCAATCGGGGAGCGCTAGACGGTGGTCTCTGAATCGTGCGGAAAACCTGTCGAACCCTTTCGCATAGGTTCTTACCGCCCCACCGTACACAGAAAGACTGTCCCCAATCTCATTCTTGAGCAGCCAAGTCGCACGATTTCCGATTGTAACGACGTGTGCGATTCCGGCTGTCCGCATGGCCAAGTGCGATGGATCGATCTCGAATTCGCCGTTCTCGTTTTCGCTAATTACGAATACCGGTCGGGTTCGGCCCTCCGACTCGAGTAGTTGAACCAAGACGCGAACGTCGTCGGCGGTTGTGACTGGTACAGACTCTCCGGATAGCCGAAATCCGTGATCCTCTAGCCCTGGCTCGGAGACCAAGCTCCTTACCACGTTAGGTACTGACCTGAAATACTGAGCCCCCCACTCTCGGCTGATAACTGATAGACGGAGCCCAACCAATGCGGCTTCGCCTTCTAGCCCAAGAATCGCTTCGGTTCTCCAAGCGCGCCCCGGAATCGATGCGTCTGGATTGTCGTATCGCATAGCCCAGAATCCATCTAGCGTCTCGACGAAAACCGGTCGGCCTTCAGTTGAGTCAATTTCAAACCGATCGCCGTGCCACCCTGAGTCAGGGATTGCATGGATGTTTTGCGAGTCTCTTAGCCAATTAAGAATGGTAGCGCGCGCTTTATGGAATGACTGCCGAGCATCGGGCCCGGCGAGTTTGGCCGTAACCTGGCAAATTGCTCGGACTTCCGGCTTACCTCTCGTAAGCGCCGGACGAACCTCACGGAGTTGCTCAGATAATGTCGACGACATAGCTACAAACCATCCAAATTGCTTTCTAGAAAACGCAGCGACTACTCAATCTGTGCATCGCACGATTGCTCCACGCTTCGCTCAAGAGTGCAGCCGGTGCAGTCGAGGGCTACCCCGGTAGGATCACGGGGTTGAGAGTTGCGCTGTTCAATCCGTCTGCATCTACAACCAAACCGGTCGAAGATTCGACCGTTGGTGGAGCAATCACTCATCGAACTTAATTTCGGATCGTGCCTCCGCTGTCTTCTATCTTAACGGTCTCCACTTGCCGACGAGAATCACGCCGCAACCCCTATTTGATCTCGTGGCAACGTTTGCGCAGACGCGATCTGACTGTTCCCCTGGTTGTAGCTACCTGCCCTCATTGAACGGTCCGGCAGCCTCTTAGTGTGCACCGGCTCACCGCGAGAACTGCCAAAGCACGTCGACTATCGTAGTTCAGTCGCTCTTATCTGAACGCGCCACGTCGCAGCTCACCTTAAGTTCTTAGCGTTAGGCCGTTTTCGTACTCCAATGCTTTCTGCCTATTATGCGAGGGCGAAACTATTGTCTACGACCTCTACTCGGGTCTTCGAATTCTCACCGTCACCGGGTCATGTAGGAGTTTGGGTCCATAGCGGCGATCTGACGCCATATATGTTGCTCGTATACCGTAAGTGTAGCCGACGATGCCGGCGCCGTGAGTAGTGACAAGTACGGACGCAAGCGCAAAGACACTGACATTGCGGGGGTAACGCCTGATGCAGACTGCTACCGAGGGCTGGCGAAGACCGCCGTCGACTTAGTCTGTTTTCTTATTTGGTTCGGCGCCCGAGACGAAGCGTCGACAGGCGGCTTCCTGCAACTTGCCTACGTATGCGCCCCTGCTTATTCACCATAATATCGTGGCATCGCGAGTCCTGATATCACTGCGACATCCAAGTCAATATTGGGCGGTTGGACCCGGACGACCTCGCCGCATCGAAAATGATTATTGCCATTTTCGGGAATGGAAATACCATTCGCGTTGTCCGCTAATCAATGTATGTTGCCCAGGCAAAAACATGCACAAACAAGCCCGACCCATCTGATCGCGAGTGCGTGCTACATTCCTGCTGTACTATGCGGGAGCGATTGCGAACCGACCCAACAGGTCATGGCACAGACCGGTTATCGATTTAGCGACATCCAAATCGTCACTTCCCGTCGTGAGATTCTGCGCGGCGGCGAGTCGATTGCGGTCGAGCCCAAAGTTTACGATCTCATACTTTATCTCGTCGAAAATCGGGATCGCGCCGTCGACAAAAGTGAACTCCAGGACGCCGTCTGGCCAGGCGTAATCGTCACGGAGACCGCGCTGACGCGATGCGTCATGAAAGCGCGGCACGTCATGCTCGACAGCGCGGCCGATCAGCGGGTCATCCGCACCGTACGCTCGCACGGCTATCAGCTCGTCGCCGATATCGAAATCACCGGCGGTACCGACACGGCACGCCCTGAAACAGGCACGAGCGAGGAACGCATCCGCATCGCTGTCCTGCCGTTTCGTGATCTATCGCAGCACGCGGATAAGACCTTTCTCGCTGACGGGATTTGCCAGGACATCATCACGAATCTGTCGCGCAACATCTGGCTGTTCGTGATCGGCGCCGGATCCTCATTTGCCTATCGCGAGCGGCGGCCGACACCGGCCGAGGTGAAATCAGAACTTGGCGCGCGCTATGTCGTGGAGGGCACGGTGCAATGCTCGGGCGACCGCGTGCGGGTCACGGCTGCAATGATCGATACCGCAACGGCCGCTCAGGAATGGTCGGAGCGCTACGATCGGCCGCTCGCCGATCTTTTCGAGATCCAGGACGAAATCTCTCTGGGAATTGCCGCGTCACTCGGCTCGTCCGTCCGCCGTGCCGAGGCACGCCGCGCGGAGAAGGCTGATCCCGACGCGCTGGATGCCTGGGGCTTGGTACATCGAGGCATAGCAAAGAGCTGGTCGCGCTTTGGCCGAAAATCCAACCACGAGGCCGAAGCGCTATATCGGAAGGCGATCGATCTTGCGCCGGACAACCCCGCGGCGCTCGCGCTCCTTGGCTCGTCCATAGCAATGAAGGTGTCGAACGGCTGGAGCAGCGACGTACCGGAAGATGCGGCGGAAGCCTGGGATCTGGGCCAACGTGCAACGCATCTCGCTCCGGACGACGCTATGGTACTCACGCATTGGGGCCACACGCACGTCTGTCTTGGCCGCGCCAGCGACGCAGTCCCCATCTACGAGCGCGCCAGGGAACTGGACCCAAGTTCCGCGATGACACTGGGTGTGATGTCACTTGCGCTTACCGGTTCCGGCCGTGCGGAGGAAGCCGTCGATGCCGTTTCTCAGGCCCTGCTGCTGTCGCCACGTGATGTCGCAACTCATTGGTATCTGGCGGCGTATTCCTTCGCCTACTTGCAACTGGGTCAGTACGAGGACGTGGTTCGCGAGGCGCGACGGTCCATCGCATCGTATCGCGGCTGGCAGCCGCCATGGGTCGCGCTCGCCATCGGGCTCGCGGGTGTCGGCCAATTCGAAGACGCGCGCGCTACGGCCAAGACTGCCGCTGAACTCGAGCCGCTGGTCGGTCTGGAAGGCTTCAAGAAGTACTTCCGGTACGTGGCTCGAGACGACGCGCACGGCAATCAAATCGACGACTGGCTGGAGCAGATCTGGCCGGAGTAGGAATGCGGCGATAGGCACGTATTAGGGAGGAGCCGACACGCGAATTCTCCTTCCAACGCGATTGGACTGAAGGCTTGTTCAGTCGAAGGCTTTTTCAAGCCGACCCACCCGCCAACCACGGTCCTCGACCGCCGCGACGGTGTAAAATGCACACCCATGGCAGGTGGTTTCGCAAAAGACGGCGCCGTTCAGGAGCAGATCGATGCATCGATCGAGGATGCCGTGCAGCACGCGCGGCGTCAGATTCCGACGGGTGAAAGCCTCGAGCGTTGCGAGAACTGTGACGCGGAGATTCCCGTTGCGCGCCGTGAAGCCGTCCCCGGCGTGCGCCTTTGCGTGCGGTGTCAATCGGAAGCCGACGAGGAAGCCAGCTTCCAGAGTTCGATTAACCGCCGCGGATCGAAGGACAGCCAGCTCCGCTAGCAGACTGTCGATGCGCTTCGCTTTCCTGATCCTAATGTTCGTCGGCACGAGCGCTGTTGCCGATACAGAGATCTACCGTTGTCCGCTTGCCGACGGCACCGTCGCGTTCCAGGAAATGCCGTGCGCCGAGCCTGTCGCCAGTGACGCCGAAACCGATACCGGTGAGAGCGCCGGCGACGATGACGCATCCGCGACTCGTGACGACACGTTCGACTTCGTCAGTCCATTCGACAATCCCGAGACCCCGCCGACGCCGACTGAATCCACGCTGCCGGAACCCGTTTCCCAGGATCGTGCCGAGTGCGAGAAGACCACGCGAGATGCTATCGATGCGATTGACCTCCAGATGAGGCAAAGCACCTACACGCCAGAAGAGGGTCAGGAGTATCTCGAGGAGCTCAGATTACTGACGCAGCAACTACGTGCCTGTAAGGAGCTGTAGGGGCGACGCAGCTACTCGTCCTGCAGACTCACCGGCACCACCGTCACCGGGCACTTCCCTGCCCGATTTAGCTCCTCAAGGCCCTTGGCGTGGTGGCATCCAGGCTCCTCTCACCGTCAGGCCAGAACCAGAGATTTCGGGTAGAGTTCGCGCATGAATCAGCATACGAACAGGCCGTACGGCACGGGCGATGCCTCTTTTCAGGCAGCCGGTGGCGAAGACGGAATTCGACGCCTCGTTGATGCGTTCTTCGACCGCATGGGTAGAGATGAGCGATTCGCCACGATCTACGCCATGCACCCGGAGGAAGAGGACGTGTCGCGCGATAAGCTGGCCCGATTTCTCTGCGGCTGGCTGGGCGGCCCCAAGCTCTACCACGAGAAATACGGCGCCATTGGCATTCCCAGAGTTCACGCGCACCTTGCTATTGCCACGGCGGAGCGTGATCAATGGCTTACATGTATGGCCGAATCGGTTGAGCTCCAGCCATTTGCTGCTGACTTCAAGGAATACCTGATGGAGCAGCTATTCGTGCCGGCCGAAGCCGTTCGACGCCGCTGTGCGACTGTGCGGGAAAGCGTCGAGTGAAAATATGGGTCGACGCAGACGCGTGCCCGGTTGTGGCCAAGGAGATTCTTTACCGAGCCGCTGATCGGACAGGTGTGCAATTGACGTTGGTTGCGAATCAGGCGTTGAGCACGCCCTCTTCGCCGAACATAAACACGCTTCAGGTGTCTCGTGGCTTTGACGTCGCCGACGATGAAATTGTCAAGCGGCTGGAGGCCGGTGACCTCGTGATCACGAGTGACATTCCGCTGGCCGCGGAAGTTATCGAGAAAGGTGGTCACGCTCTGAGCCCGCGAGGCGAGATGCATACCACCGAGAACATCCGCGCTCGCCTCAACATGCGAGACTTCCTCGATACCATGCGAGCAAGCGGCGTCGATACCGGAGGCGGGCCTACCGCATTCAGTCAACGCGACAAACAGCAGTTCGCGAATAACCTGGACCGCTTTCTAACGAAGCACGCACATCGCGAGTAGCGCTGAGTGCCTGGACTGCACTGCCGACGCGCAGCGGGGCCTGGGCACCCGGAGCGGACCGTTACCGGGCGCATGGCCCGATGCGCCTGACGGCGCCCTGCAACAAAGCGCGCGAGTACAGCCGATGAAAACCGAGCAGGCTACGGTACGTCCACTTCAGTTTCTTACCCTGCTCCGTTTCTCGATTGCGCATCACCGCGGAGCCGAAGTACAACAGACTACCGCTGTCTTGTGGCGCCAGCATGAACCACGAGCAGGTCTGCTGCCGGAAATCCATCATCACGAGCTGATTGTCACTGCGGCGGTACTCGGTCCACGCGGCGAACTCGTGAATCTCGTTGCGCGATAGCCTTCTTGCGTCGTCGTCCGTCGATGGCTTCGAGACGAGCCACTTCAGGATGTGACGCTCGAGCTTGAACAAGGTCGTCGTATAGAAGGATTCGACGTATTCCGGAAACGTCACGTCGGCTGCGACGCTCGCAACGAAGCAGTCCGTGTACTCGCCACGATCGGCAAACTCCTGCAGCAAGGCTCCTTCGGGAAGCATCGCTTCGTTGACGGACGAGAACAGTCGCATTGCGACACTATACTCAGCGCCGATAGGCACTGGAATCAGGGCGTTGTAGGCTGCGGACGAGCCCCCGGCTCCGCCGGGGGCCTGTGGCTCCTCGCCCGCGAAGCTACGGACTAAACGTCGCCGTACACGTCCAATCCTGATTCATCGTCAGGATGAAGTCCGTCGCATTCCCCAGATCCGCACAGTCGCCGCTCCAGCCCTGTAGGGTCGAGCCGGCGTCGGGTGCTGCCAGCACCCGGGCGCGGGCGCCTGTCGTGTAGTCTTCGATGCAGTCTCCCGGGCAACTGACGCCGCCATCTTCGGTGGTCACAGTGCCGCCGCCTACAACGTTTATCGTCAGACGGTTGGTGCCTGTCTGCGGGACGAAGTCAGCAATACAGTGCTTGTCCGTATCCATCGTGACGCTCACGAAGGTTCCGTTGCCGCTGCAGTCGCCCGACCAGCCGGCGAACGGTTCCTGGAAGCTGCCCGCTGCCGCCAGTGTCACGCTCGAATTCAACGTGAAGGTGCTCGAACAGTCGTTTCCACAGGAGATGCCGAGGGGATTGCTGTCGACGCGGCCGTTGCCGTTGATGGTCACCGTCAGGCTCGGTTCGGTTACCGTACCCGTCGTTGCGAATGAGGCAACGCAGTGTTGGTCGCCGTTCATCGCGATCGACGTCGACGTGATCGCACCCGTGCAGTCGCCGCTGAACGCCACGAAACTGTAGCCGGGGTCGGGACTGGCGAACACGTTGACGAACGTACCGGTCACGTAGCCTTCCTCGCAATCCGTGCTTTGCGATCCACAGTCGATGCCGGCGGGGTTGGTCGCTACGTTGCCACCGTACGGTCCCGACGCTCCGACCGGGGTGCCATCAAGCACCAACCCAACGGTAAGAATCGAAACCGCGGAGTTGAAGCTCTCGAAGTTCGCGATGCAGTCCGTGTCCTGATCCATGATCACATCGATCCTGTCGCTGGCGACGTTCATGCATTGACCCATCGGATCCGTGCTCGTCCAGCCGATGAAGCGGAAGCCGCTGGCAGCTCGCGCCAGCAGACCCACGGTCGCTCCATCGTCGTAGATCTCGCTACAGTCCTGTCCGAGTGCGCCGCAGTCGGCGCCCGCAGGTGTACTAATGACGTCGCCGCCCGGTTGCCCCGGTACCGCCACGACACCGTCGACGACGATCGAGGTATCCAGCCGGTAGCGCGGTGGCGTACCGATGCCACTGAACAGCGCCGTGCAGGTCTTGTCGGCATCCACGGTCACGCGGATCGTGTTCGCCGTGGCCCATTCGGCGCAGGCGTCGCCCCAGCCCAGGAAGCGCTCGCCGGTTGCCTCAGCCAGCGTCAGGCCGACGCGCTGACCGAGCCGGTACAGTTCAGTGCAGTCGCTCGCCGACGGGTCGTCGGTGCAGTCGATGCCGCCCGGCTGTGTCGCCCAGACTCGGCCGGCGCCGGTGACGTCGACCGTCAACGTTGCCGTCGATCCGTCCCACGGTTCGAAGAACACATCGATCGCACGATCCTGGTCCATCAACAGCTCGCAGCGGTGCGGCGAAGTCGTAATCGCTGCGCAACCATCGCCCCAGCCGCGGAATTCGGGTGCGGAGCTGTCGTCCACGGTCAGGAATGCCGTCGAGCCGGCGGCGAAGTCACGCTCGCAGGCCTGCGGATCGGCGCCGCCGCAGAAGATGCCGGTCGGCGTACTGGTCACGAGGCCCGGTATCGAACCCGCCTGATTGACGGTGAGTCGCCGCAGGTCGGTCGGTGGTGCGGTGCCGGTTTCGGTGGCTGCCGAGCCCACGCACTGGCGTGCGACCACGATCGGCGACTCCTGCGTCGTGAAGCGCGGGACGAAATCGATCACCTGCGTCGAGGGCCGGGCGCCGGACAGGCCGCCCCGGGTCGAAAGTTGCTCCGAGAGGCCCGGTTCAGACACTGTGAACACGCTCTCCGGCAGCTCGATCAACAGCGCATTGCAGGATTCGCTGACCAGCCCGTCGGGTCCCGTGCGCAGCAGCCAGGCTTCAGTGCTGAGCGCCGCGGCGTCCGAGCGCGGCTGGCCGAGCGAATCGGACGAGGCGGCCACGAGGTAGCCCCCGTCACTCAGTCCAGCGAGCGCCAGCATGTGTTCGTTGTACAGCGCGCCGTGCACGGTGCTCTTCAGCACATCGCCCGCGGCGGAAAGACGAAAGACGCCCACGTTGTGATCGCCGAAATACTCGGACCCGCTACTGCCCGATCCGACAAGTCCGCTGTTGGCAAGCTGCCGGGTCGTAGCGGTCACGGTGATCGATCCGTCGGGAGCGAACACGATGCGGCCCTCGGCGTTGTTGTCGTCGACGTGAGAAATCCACCGCATGCCGCTGATGCGATACCGCCGTTTCCAAAGCAGTGCATTGCTGGCGTCGAGACGCAGGATGGTGAACGGCCTCAGCGAGCCAACCAGCACCGCGAGCCCGCCATCATCGGCGACATCGAAATCGAGCATGGACTCGCCGAAACTGTCTGTCGAGACGATGCTGCCGTCCGGTGCAACTCGCACAAGGAGGCTCCCGCCGAAGACGTCCGACGGATGCAGTACGACGGCGCCCCCAGCCGGATTCTCCCGCACGACGGGGTCGTAGTCGCGGTTGTAAGCAATCCACGACTCGGATCGCGATTGGTAGGACCCGTCGGCGCCAAGGCTGACGATCGAATAGGCCCAATTCGACGCCGGGCCGCTTTCCCGCTTGTATCGCATCAAGAGCAAGGCACCGCCTGCCTGCCGCGGCGCGATGGCCGCAATCTTCGCCGTCCCGCTGTCGAGCCGGTACTCGGTCTCGGCAACCACGTTGCCGTCCTCGAGCACTACGACGACGTCAGAGTCCTCGAATTCGCTGCGCTGCAATGCAACCGCGATACGGCCGCCGTCGAGTTCCACGAGGCCGATCGGATTCGCCGCACTCGGCGTCAGCGTGTAGGAATTCACCGGAGAACCGGGGAGCTGCTCCTGCAGCGTGGAGCCGCTGACGGCGTAGGCCCCCGACAGCGTCAGCCCGATGCTGTCGCCGAGCAGTTCCCGCTCGACCGACGATACAACCAGGTTGGCTTGCGTCAGATCGAGATCGATGAGCAGACCGGGACTGTCCTCGCGGAAGCCGTCCGCGACGCCCAGGGCCCTGCCGTTGACCGTGCGCGAGATCGCGACGATCGGGCCCAGGTCGGTGCCGGCAAGCGTCCGGTCGATAGCACCGTCGCGGACATCGTGCCAGGTGATGTACCCGCCGTTTTCGTCCCGACCGTACGCGACAATCCAGCAGTCGAAATTGCACACGCGCGTCAGGCCATTGAGCCGCGAGAAGCCACTCGGCGGCATGTAGTCCTGCCGGGTCCAGTCACGATCGCCGACGGCATCGATGCGGTACAGCAGTTCACCCGTTTCGAGTTCCGCACCGACGACCATGCCGTCGCCGTCAGCGACGACGGCGACGTTCTGCAAGCGGAGATTGTCGAAGTCGTCACGAACGATGCGTGTCGTCCCCGCCGCATCCCACGCCATGGCGCGGAGCTTGCCCGGGCGGTCTTGCCAGCCGATCCTTACGTTGGCCGCGGACTCCAGTTGCGTCCTGACGTGACGAGCCGTGACGAGGCCGCCTGTGTCGGTCGTGGCGATGGCCAGATCGAACGATTCGCGGCGAGCCGCCGAATTGCTGCGGCCGAGTGTGCCATTGATGATATTCGTCTCGCCGTTGAAGGCACCCGACGTATCGCGGCGAATCCATAACGGGCCGGTACTGTTGACGCGAGCCACGACGAGCGACCTTGCGTTCAGGAACGAGCCGCCGGGATCGATCACGACGGTATTGTCGTCACTCGATATGCCGACGCCGAGCGTATCGCGCAGATGTGCATAGCTCGCCGCAGCAACGTAACAGGAGCCACTCGGTCCGTACGTGACGTCGGCGACGCGGTCGAGCGCGTATGCGGCGCGATCGGCGGCCGGAATGATGCTGTAGCCGTTCCAGCCACCGCTGTCGAAGCTGGACTCCCAGACGAGGTTTCGCTGATCGTCGAGCAGACCGACGTAAATGTCGCCGCCATCGCCCGGCGCACCGATAACGGTGCCGGCAATGCAATACCCGCCCGACGGCACCGCTCTGATCTTGATCCCCCGGACATTGCGGCCGAGCGAACCGCCGACGCCCGCCCCTTCATTCAGCGTGCGCTGCCACACGACGTTGCCGATTGAGTCGAGCCGCACGACCCA
This sequence comes from Woeseiaceae bacterium, assembly GCA_965232445.1. Taxonomy (GTDB): domain Bacteria; phylum Pseudomonadota; class Gammaproteobacteria; order Steroidobacterales; family Woeseiaceae; genus UBA1847. The sequence goes on from OZ246973.1 coordinate 889,888, forward strand.
GGGGGGTGCGGCCTCGGTCAGCGAGTCCAATTCGGACAGGCTCTTGACGCCCGCAAATGCGTAACCGCCGTCCGAGAGCTCGATTGCCGCGGCGGGCACGTCATTGAAATCGCCGCCGAAGGACTTGGCGAAGGTCGTGACGCCCGGCTCACCGTCGGGTCCGGGCGGTGCGCCTTCCGTCCCGCAGGCCGCCATCGTGGCCAGCGCAAATATCGCGGTGCAACCGCGGAGCCGGCGGAACGCCGCCGAATAGCGATTGTCGTTGTTGTCTGTCCTCGTCATCGATCTCGTCCCTCGCGGCCGCGTTTTGGGTGCACGTCATCCGTTCAACGGGCGAGCGCGAGAAAGTGATATACCGGGACGGTTTTCGGCGAAGCCGCGCCGTTATGGGCCGGCTGACTCACTTCTCGACAGGCGGCTAGTCGCTGTGGCCGTAGATCTGGAAGGCAGCCCAGTGGGTCGTGCCCGGCTCGCCGCGCGAGCCTCGCGCGCCGAAGAGACCACGGATGCGGTCCAGCATGCCGCCGCCGCGCTCTGCGTCGATTGCCGCGAGCTGAGCCTGCCGCAAGGCATCGGGTGGGGAATGTCCGTCGTGTAGCGCCGAGTAGAAATCGCTGATCAGTGCGCTGGTGGACTCGTCTTCGACGGGCCAGTGCGTGGAAACGACGCTTTGGGCGCCGGCATATAGGAAGGCGGAGGTCAGCCCCGTCACGCCTTCACCGGCCGAGAGCTTTCCTCGTGCCGTCGAGCAGGCCGACAGCACGACCAAATCGGCATCGAGTTCGATGTCCTCGACGATCTCGCGCGCCTGCAGGAAGCCATTGCCGAGCGCGTTCTCATCACCCGCACTGAGGAGCAGGAACGACTCGGACGGCCGCTCGACGTCGACAACGGCGTGGGTGGCGAAGTGCAGGATCGCGAGGCTTTCACCGGACAGCGCGCGGGCGCTGGCCTCGCTCGCGTCTTGGCCGATCAGCGTTCGGGCGTTCGGGTAACGGGATTGGATCGACTCGGCTTCGCGTCGCGCGGCGGGCAATGGCGCGAACGAGCCTATGCGGCGTTCGCTCAATTCGAGATTCAGTCGCCCTTCCGAGATCAGGGGATCGGCGAACACGACGACGCTCTCGCCAGCTCCCGGCGGCACCTCTGCATCGGCGACAGCCAACCACTGCACCGACGGCAGCAACTGAAGCCGGAAGTCTTCCAACAGATAGCGCGGATAGTCCTCGCCCGGCTCGTTAGTCGTTAGTGCAGCGAACGGCAATGCATGCAGCGCCCCGTCGGCGACGATGGCAAGCCGAGCGTCTGCCGGTAACTGTTCGACGACTGGCGCAAGCAGCTGGTCGTAGAGCTGCGACGCGTTTCGCCATCGCGCCTCGCGCAGCGCGTCGTTTGGATCGCGTAATTGCAGCAGATTCGAGAACGCCTGAACGTCGCGCTCGAGTTCGATCGGATCGATATCCAGCCGGACCAGATTCAATGGCGTCTGCCCGTCGCCCCGCACCACGAATACGAACACCTCGTCGTTCGCAATCAGGTAGCTCAGTACGGTCAGGTCAGGCGGAATCGCCGCCTCGAGCTCGTCGAGTGACAGCGCCGCCGGATAGTCGATCTGCGCGCGCTTCGGGTACAGCGTGCGGTAGCGATGTTGCTGAAGTTCGAGTTCCTCGCGTGCTAGCTGCAGGCGCTCGCGCGCCGCCTCGCCGCGCTCGATATCGGTCGCGGTCAGTCGCATCAACGCGGATAGCGCGCGGTCGTACTCCTGCTGCGCCTGCCTCATCGGATCGGCCACATCTGCAGGTAAACGGTACTCGACGTCCTGTGCCCGTCCTCGTAGCGTTGCCAGCAGGAGCTGTCCGCGATAGCGCTCGCTGATCTCGAGTGCTGCGCCGGGCTCGCCCAGCTCGATAAGCAGGCTTGCCAGATCGCGGTACAGATAGGCGAAGTTCGCCGCGAAGTTGCGTCGCCGCTCGAGGTTGCCGCCGAGCTTCGCGCGCTGCAGTTCGAACGATGCCACCGCGCGGGAGTAGTAGTCGCGCGCATCCTGCAGGCGGCCGTTGGCGTACGCCACCTTACCGAGCCGGTGCAGCGACTCCGTCTCGTAGAGTGTGCCGGGCGCGATGCTGGCGGCGATCGTCAGCGCTTCGGTGTAGCGCTCCTCGGCGTCTTCATAACGCTCAGCTGCCAGGGCGATCTCGCCCAGAGAGAACTGCGTGGCCTGCACGCGCAGGCTATCCGGCGCGTACTGCCGGAAATCGTCCAGCACGGCAGAAAGTGCTTCTTCCGCGGCATCGCGGTTGCCGCGACGGTATTCGATGGTGGCGATGTTGTAGTGCATCGACGCAAGCAAGGTTCCGCTCATGCCGAGCTCGGTGCGCAGATCAAGGCTGCCGCGGTAGTAGGACTCGGCTTCGTCAAACTCGCCGTCGTCCAGCGCGACATTGCCGAGGTTGCTGAGAACCAGCGCGATACGTTGCCTCGAGCCCAGGGCTTCATAGATTGCCTTTGCGCGCAGGTGATAGGCCCGCGCCGCTTCGAGGTCGTATTGCCGCCGGGCGGTATTGCCGAGCCCCATCAGGGTATTGGCGACCGTTTCTTCGCCCGGGTACCGCCGCTCCGTGATCTCGAGCGATTGGAAGTAGTACTGCTCGGCCGCCGCGAAGTCCCTGCGATCGAAGGCGACGTGACCTAGCATGGTGTAGTCGCCGGCAAGCAGCAGGCTGTCCGGCAGCGCTGCACCGTGGATCTCGGCAGCCTGCAGGAACCGGTTCTCGGCGGCCTGGGTGTCGCCGCGGCGCCATGCGATGCTGCCCAGCGTGGCGAAACTCCTGCCGTGATCGATCGACCCTGGTGCGAGCTTCTCGCGCAGCGCCAATGCGCGGGTGAAATAGGTTTCCGCGAGATCGACGTCACCGCGCCAGAATGCGGTATTGCCGAGCGTGTGGAATGTCTCGGCCGCGTAGAGGCTTTCGGGATTCGCCGCAAGCTGCAGCTCGAGAGCGCGCTCCGAGTACTCGGCCGCTGCGTCGAACTCGCCCACGTACGAGGCAACGCGACCGCGCAGGTTCATCGCCCGGGCCTGCAGCAAAGGCTCCCGGTCGCCGGGCTCGAGCAGCGCAATGGCTCTTGCAAGACTCTCGTCCGAGGACGCATACAGACCGCCCTGCCACTGCGACGCGCCGACGTGCAGCCACAGCGTTGACCGGTAAACCACAACGTCCCCGCCGGACGTTTGCAGCGCAGCGAGCGCTTGCTCTCGCGCCTGGTCGGCACTGTCCTCGTCGCCGAGCTGGTATAGCACTCGCGCTTGCTCGCCGTACAGCCAAGCGGCCATTGTCGACGTCGTCGACTCCGCAAGCTTGCGATACTCCTCGGCCTTCTCCGCATCGGCCAGCTCGTCTAACGCGAGATAGCCGGACAGCGTCGAAGAGCTCAGCGCCGGCTGCGTCGAGAAGCCGAGCGGTCCCTCGCTGATCGTGCGCTCTCGTTCCGTCCCGTCGCGCAGCAGGCGGATAGAGATGCGATTGCCCTCGACCAGGCGCCGGTTGATCACGAGAACATCGAAGGGTGAAGCGATGGTCTGCCAGCCGCCGGCGGGCGCTGACTCATCGTCGATCCGCCACGCGGAAAGGATGTCGCCCGGTTCGATCTCCAGCGCGCTTCCCGGCATTCCGTGCGACACGGACAGAACCATTGCGCCCTCGTCGTCGGACTGCGCGGATGCCTCGCCGGCGAACAGCAGCAAGCCAACGATGAGCAGCGCGAGCCTCACCGGTCCGATTCCTCCGCTGCTGCGTCGATGCTGAACCAGTACGGACCCAGTTCCGCGCTCACGGCGCCTTCGACCTCGACCAGCCAGTAGTAGGTTTCGCCCGCCCGCATGCCGGTGACCGCGTCCGGCGGCAGCGAGGCTTCCGTGGTGGGATGCGCAATCTCAGCGGTGTACACCACCTCGTCGTCGAGACCGTAGACGACGACGCGATAGCGCCTGGCATCTGCTTGCAGCGTCCACTGCAATCGTTCGGGCGCGCGTTCCAGCACGGACGCGTTCGCCGGCTCGACCATTGCTCCGTTCGTGCCGCTTCGCAGGGGCACGTCGGGATCGGGCAGAAGGAAAGGAACGAGGATCAGCCCGGCGGCGAGTGCCGCGGGGATCGCCAGCCAGCGCAGATTCCGGCGCGGCCGGCGCATCGCAATCTCCTGCCCGGCCTGGTCGAATGCACTCAGGATGCGCTCGTCGTGTTCCGTCGACGGCTCGACACTCTCGTCCAGCCGGTATCGGGCTCGATCTTCGCTTTCTGTGCTCAAGGCGTTTCCCCGTCTTCCTCAGGCGTGTCGAGTGCCGCATGCAGCTTCTCGAGCCCGTAGCGCTTTCGACCGATTACCGTATTGCGCGGCGCACCGACAACCGCGGCAATCTCGTCGAAACTGAAGCCCTCTGCCCACATCGTCAGCACCTCGCGTTGGTCGGGCGGAATGTCGCGCATCGCCGTATGCAATTTCGATGAGGCAAGCGCGCTGTCCGTGAGCGCCTCCATCGACGGGGCGCCGCGGTCCTCGATGTCCGCGAGAGTGTCGCCGCCGGCGTGCGTGCCCTTCGTCTTCTGCGAACGGACCTCATCGATGAACAGATTGCGCGCAACCGTGAACAGGTACGTGCGAAACGTCGCCGAACCGTCCCGGCGATAGCCGCCCCGCTTCGCGATCTCGATGATCTTCAGCCACACGCGTTGGGACAGGTCGTCCGCCTCGGACTTCGAGCCGCACAACGAGATCAAGAAACGCAGCAGCGGCTTGCGATACATCGCAAACAAGCGGTGGCCCGAATCCACCGAGCCGGTCGTTTGAAACTCCCACATCAATTTCTTGCCGTCGCCTTCAGTCATTGAACGTAATGGCGCCGGAAAGTGACATAGACGGGGTCGCTTGCACCGAATGATCGTGTCGCAGCGACTTTTTTGTGTCAACCGGCGGGGCGGCAGCCGCGTGGAGCGCCGCTTAGGGGTGGGGATTGCTACGCGCAGGACGGCGAAGACTGCATTGCGGCCGCTTCATGCACGGGGCGGCGGCCGCATTGCGGCGACGGACGCGTTGACCGATCGTTCGGTTAGCGCTCGTGGGCGCTGACTCGGTGCGGGCTAAGTCCCGGTTGACCTCACTCGGCGTCCGCGGTCTGGCTCACCGCGTCGATGACGTTTGCCGCCGCTTCCGTGGCACTGGCCGACTCGTCCGGTGCCGCGACCTCCAGCACCGACTTCAGCAGCTCCAGCTTGAACGACTCGCTATAGAAGAAGCGATAGTTGCCGCCCTCCAGTTCGAAGCCGGAGTTCGATCGCCGGATGAAATCCGCCAGCAACTCGCCGAGACTATCGAGCGGGTCAGCGGCCGGCACACCCGGCTGCAGAATGACCGGTGCCGCCTCGTCGGACTCGGGCGCGACCAGAGGAGTCGTCTTCGGTTCGACCGGAGCGGCTGCCGGTTCATTCGGTACAGGCTTGATCACGTCCAGCGGCACCGACTTGACCTCCGGCTGCTCGGCTCGCGGATCGGTCGCCGGCGTCGGTGATGCGATTGGCGCCGGCTCGAATGTCTGAACGGAGGCGTACGAGAAGTTGGTTTCCAGGCGCTCGCGGAAGCGGACTTTGACCCGGGCGAGCTGCTCGGTGTCGAACTCCATGCCGGAGAGTTCATCGAAGGCGGCAGCTAGGTCACCGCCGTAGAATTCCTCCGCCGCGGCGGATGCCTGAGAGAACACCGCCTGGATTGCGGCCATCTCGGCTTCGTTGATGTCGCCTTTCACCTTCAAAAACATGCGTGAGCGGCTCGAGATGTCGACCTCCGTGGAGGTCAGCGATACGCTGCCGTTGCTCAGCGCCACGTCGGACGCTTCAATCGACTCCCGCCGCCGCAGGTCGAGCCTCACGACGTCGCCTTCCTGCGTGCGGATGTTGATCACCGAGCGCTGCTTGAGTTTCGATTCGTAGGACAACACGGCCGCACTCGACCCGACGTTACGGGACGCCTCGCCGTCGAGCTCGTTCAGACCGTCTTCGATGTCTCCGAGTGCGGCATCAATGTCTGTCCGATTGCTGCCAACGATGTCGCGTGTCTGATCGGCGGCCTGCTGAATCTTCTGCCGCAGTGCGCCGAGCTGATCGCGCGCGCCGAGGGGCGTCGCGGCCAGTAGCGCCCTGCCCGCGGCTCTGACATCCGTCGCAACACGTCCGCGAACCGACGCCTCTTCGCCGTAGCCGCCGGCCGCTTTAAAGCGGAAGTTGAGTTCCGACGACAGCACCTGCCGGATTTCGCGACTGAGGATGCTCAGAGAGCGCCGTGCGAGCGATACCTGATCGCCTTGCTGGGCGTTCGTGTCACGTTGCGGCGCACTCGCCGGCGCGCTGCCGGGGAAGTCCGACGGAAGCCGACGAGCGATGGTGCCGAACAGACTGCCGGCGTCGATCTGTCCTGTTTGCATCTCGATTCTCCTGCCGCCGGCCAACCGCTGTCGGTCGCCCGGCTTATGTCATATAGCGCTCTGTTAGTCGGATATCGGCCAGGCGCTGGAAGACTTTAGGCGGACCGATTTATGCGATTTTGGTTGGAGAAACCGGGCATCCAACAAGGAGATCGAATCGGTTCGCCGGTATTGATTCGGCCACGCATTCGAAAGGCGGTTTTGCGGCGGTGGCTCCGCTGGGGCATGGCTTTCGCGAGCGCCTGCGCTGCACAGGCGGTCTCCCCGCGGTTCGGCGGGACAACCGATGTGCGAGATTTTCGGCCTGGATAGGTCGGGAGTCTTCTTCGGGACGGCAAGTCCCACAGAGCCTTCTATACTTACCGAATTGCAAAAAAACGGGTCGCCACCGCCAGACCGTCAAAAACAAGAAAACAGGCGGCTAACAACAAGAAAAACATCGTCGGCGTTTGATCCAACGTGACCTCCGGGTGCCGGGGCGGCGCAAGCCGCGGCCCATGGCCTCCGCAATCCGGTTCACACGCAACCAGCGATGACATTGATTTTGAGTCTCGTCGCGAGACCGAGAGGTACTACGCATGTCGCAAGATGCCCAAGTATTCCTGATGCTGGCCGCGTTCCTGATTCCGTTCGCCGCGCTCATATTTTTCGTACTGAGATTCAAGGCGCGGCGCCGGGCCGCGTACGAGACCTTCGCCGCGCGGCACGGGCTCGAGTATCACCACAGCTCGTGGCCGATGCTGACCGGCACCGTTGACGGCCGCTCGTTCTTCATGGGGCTCGACCGGATGCGTTCCGCGAGTGGACGGGCCAAGGGCGGCGCAGCCCGCAGTGCGGCCATGCTCGTCGCCGGCATCACACTGAACGACGTGCCCGAAGGGCTGCTCGTCGTACGCAAGGGACTCATCGAAAAGGCGATGAAGAGCGATGTCGTCACCAACGACCCGGAATTCGACAAGAAAGCGCTCGTCCGATGCCCGGACCCGGCCGCCGGCGCCGCGTACCTCACGCCGGAACGGCGCGCTGCCCTCGTCAAGCTGGTCGCGAAAAAGATCTCGCTGCAAAATGGGGAGCTCAGCTTTGGGCCGGGCTCCGGCAAGCTGAGTAAGCTCGAACATCTCGAGCAGTTCTCGCAGCTGTTCTTCGAGGCCGCGCCCGTTCTCGACGGCAGCGCCGCGGACAATGCCGCGGCCACAGCGCAGACCGCCGCTGCCACGATGAGTGCGCCTGCCACCGAGTATTCCGGCGACGCAATCGGTGGTTCCGCCGCCAGCCCGAGCACCGGCATCAACCCCATCCTGGCCGCCGTGTGGATGGGCGTGACGGCGTTGCTGGTTGTCTACGCCCCCTATTGGCTGCGGGGCTCCTTCGATATCTGGTTCAACATGCCGGTACTCGTCCGCGCGGTCGTTGCGGCGGCCGTCGGTTTCTTTGCTGCGAGTTCGGCGCTGGATATCGCCAAGCCGCCAATGGGCGCCGTCACCGGGGTCGCTGCGTGGCTCGTCGGTTCGCTGGTCACGGCGATCTTCTTCTGGGGGATCAGCGGTGAGATCGCGGGCTGGTTTACAACTCACGGCATTCTGCAGATCATCCTTGCGGCCGCGTCCGGTGCGGTTATGTCGCTGGCGCTGGGGCGGCGTTCGGAGGGCATGGACTTATAGGCCCAACTCGCGCGCAGGCGAGGCTGACTGCGGCACCGGCGGCGGCTTTAGGTCATGCGTGACCCGGCGGCCAGAAGGCGAAGCGGGAGATGGGCGTAATCCAGTGCTTGTAGCTAACCAGCTTGGGCGGCAGGTCGGACAGCGTGTTCAGGCAGGCGATAATCCGCTGCCACTCGACGGCTTCCTCTTCGGTTATTCGTCCACAGGCCGGGCTGCTCCAGCCTTTGCTGTCGGCCTTCGGCTCTAGTTTGTTGACGAACGCCGTCCACGAATCGCCGTCGTTCGCTTTCTGAACCTGATTGAACAGCTTCCGCCCCAGGTGCGGTGAGCCGACGTTGACGGCGAGCATCGTAAGCGACACTCGATAGTCGCTTTCAATCAGCTTGCCGTCCTCGTCCACCGACACTGCGCGCAACAGCCGGTACACGTTCACGAAGCGCTTGGTCGCGCGCGGCGTTCCGATCAGAGGATGCAGCTTCTTCATGAAGTCCTGTTCGTCGCTGCTGATTTCGATGGCGACGGCGAACATCGGCGGTCGTGCGGGCTCCGGAGTCGGGTCCGGCCGCTCGCGTGTTTGTGGTTCGACCGTATCGGTCTCCTTCTTGATCTCTTCTTTTTCCTGGTTTTGCTCTGGCGGCGCCGGGTCGGCCTTTTCCTCTTCCCGTTCGTCCGCGTCCGGCTCAGACGCTACCGCTTGAACCGTCATCACCGGTTCCCGCTTCTCATCGCCCGTGTCCTCGAGCTCCTGGCTGCGGTTCTGTGCGAGGTGCGTAATTAAGTTGCCGAAGCCGGTCTTTTCCATTCCAGGCAGGCAGAACGGAATCTGGAAGATCTTCTCGAGATAGTTCTGCGGCGTGGCCGCGTGGCGGCGGATTCTCTCGTTCTCGTCAGGCTTGCGTGGAGTAGCCAAGAATTCCGGATAGTAGACCTCCAGCGCCCTTAGCAGCCATCGCGCATCGACGCCGACCACCACGACAAACAGCGGCAGCGCGAGCAGCAGGTGCACGGCCTGCAGCACCTGCACGACAAGCTCGGGCTGGCAGCGATCGAGATCGTCGATGTACAACACGATCCGGTCGATTCGGGTCTCCTGGTCGTCGGACGTCTGCTGGCCCCTCGTTCGGTATTCGGACAGGTCTTCAAGTAGCTTGCCCAGTTCCTTGAAGTCGCGGTGCACCGACGAGATGAGTCCTAAGTGTTTCTTGTAGTCCTCGCTGGCCGAGCGTTCCTCGACGAAACGGTAGAAGCGGCGGCTGGCGGACGCATCTCGGACGGCTTCCTCGGCTTCGCTCACACGGCGGTCCGCTCGTGCGAGTGCTTCCTCCGCTTCGGTGACCTTCGCCTGTGCGCTCGCGACCGCTGCCTGCTGAGCAGCGAGTTCGGTCTGTTCCCGGCGGTCCGCTTCTTCGGTCAGGGACTCGAAGGCTTTGTTCAGTTCAGCGAGCTTGTCTCTTACCGGGCCGACGAATCGAAACAAGCCGCCTAGCACGATCAGGAAATTGGCGATAAGCGCCGCGGCGCTGACGAGCCACGGTGATTGTTGGTCGAAGACGGCGGGGATGATCGTGACAGCGACGACGAATAGCACAATCGCAATCGCAAGTGCGGTAAGGGCCCTCGCCTTGCCCCATGCTTTGCGCATGTTGGTCCACACGGCCCGGACTTGCCCGAACAGGCTTCGGGCCTCCGCGAGCTTGTTACCGAGTTCCCCAACCGTGTCGCCGATGTCGTCGATGCCCAGGCTTTCAGACAGTTCCTTTAGCGCGATCAGACGGCCTGACTCTTCGCCTTCGTTGTCGACCCCCAGCAGATACTTGATGTCGCCGATTCTGACCGCCCGCAGCCGCCGTTGCTCCGTCTGATACTCGTCCTTGCGATCGCGCAGATCCTTCTTGGATTCGCTCAGTGCCTTTTGCGAATCGTCGAGTTGCTGCTGCGCTTCCGCCTTCAGCGTTTTTGACGTTTCGAGCCCTTCGAGGAGCTTGGCGCGCGTCTCGTGCAGCCCTTCGCCCGGATTTATGATCTTGGAGAGCTCATCGAAGATGTGGGTCACGAAGCTCGCCCACAGATTCGCGTCGGAGTAGTGCCAGGCGTTGAAGGTGATCTGAGCAACGTGCCCGTGCCAGTGCGTGCTGTCCTCTTCTCTGGCCTGGCGGGCGAGCGACGAGACGCTGCGCTTCATCTCGTCGATGAAGAAGGTCTTGCCGCTGCCCCAGTCGCCGAACAGCCCAATCGACAGGGGCGGGTCGACGTTTCTGGATAAGACTACGGAACACATTGCTTCGACGATCGGCGTGATGTTTAGGCGGTCGACGTCGTCCTTGTCCGCGAAGAAGCCGGCTTGGATGCGGCCGGGCCTATCTCTAGATGTTTTCTCAGCCTTCGCCTGTTCGAGAATTTCTTCGGCACCGCCGAGGCGCTCGTAGTCTTCAAGGGTGAGTGTGTATCCGCTCCGCGCTTTCCAGACTGCATGCATCGATGCCGACAAGGCTGTGATGGGAGATGGCAGTGCCATGGCGTCCCTAACCACCCGGTCCAGCAGGTCCTCATTGACAGTGAGATCGAACAGGTGTGCGGGACCGTCTGCAGCACTGCGCAGCTGACCCTCATCCATCGGCTCCAGGTGCACCGGTACGGTTTCGGCCGGCGAAACCAAACGCTCGAAGCGCTGCAATTCTTCGTAGTAGCCGGACTCGACTACGAGAACGGCATGGAAGTTCTTGTTGGATTCGATGGCGTCGCACAGTTCGTCGACAAATGCGTCCGCAGCATCATCGGCACTGTGAAAAACAGCCTCGAAGTCATCGACCACAACCACACTGTCTCCAACGAGTTCCACCAGCGGTGGCCCCCACGTATCTGCGGTGCGGGCGAACGGCGGCACCCAGCTCGCGCGGTCTGAAAGATTCAAGCCCCGCAGTGAGAGCCTGGACCAGGAAGTGATTTTTTCCGGCAGGCCGCCCGCTGTCATTTGATCGTAAGCACACGAAGCGAAGGAGGACCGTCCGCTGCTCTTATCGCCGGAAATCACGACCACTTTGGCATTGCCGGCGACCAGTCTACGAAACTCCTCCAGCTCGGGCTCCCGGCCGAAGAAGAGATGGGCATCGTCGGGCTCGAAGCTCCGTGCGCCAACGTAGGGACTGGTGACCTTCTCGGTAACGAATTGTCGCGTGTCGGGATTCATCAGATCCCGTACCGTCCACTCGTCGAGATTTGTCCACGGACTGGCGAACACAGTTTCGGCCTTGATGTCCTTCAGGAACGGATAGTCGTGTGGCCGATATGTATCCAGGAACAAGACGGCAAAAAGCTTTTCCTGGGAAAACGCGCGGAGTTCGTCGGAGGGAATGGATTCGAGGATCAGAATTGTTCTGTCCAAATCCGCCGGCAGGTCAATGTCGGTGAATTCGCGGGGAACCGCCGGGTGGCCACGCTGGAGGAGGGCGTCGCAAAACATGCTGGCGTCATCTAAATCGTCGGCGACGACGAGGAAACTGTGGGGTTCCTCGACATTGGTCTCCAACTGGGCGCCAGGAGAGATAAGGTCCAGCAGCCGATAGAACTGCTCGTCACTCTCCTTCTCGTAGTCGAAGAACTTCGTCTGACCCAGCGCCGCGGGGAGATTCTGGTAGCCCTGGAAGTCGGGCAGGCTGACAGGTATGAGCTGCGTCGGAAGACGCCTCACGAGCTCGAGTTCTCGCATCTGCAGATCGGACTCGAAGCCGCTCTCGCCGACGCACATCAGCATGAAGCTCGCGGCCTGGATGTTTTTCTCGATGGCGTCTCCCCAGTTGCCGCCGGGAGGCACCATCTCCGACCACCAAATATTCAGCCCGTTCTGCTGCAGGCGGTCGACCAGCCGCCCGACGATTTCCTTGTCGCTATGGGCGTAACTGACATAGATGAGTTGCTGAGCTACCACTGCACCTCCGATGCGCGTCGCGAAGTCCAATCGGGCGAAGCTCGCGCCTCACCGAGACTCGGCTGGCCACCACAGTCGCTATGCGTCGCGCCGCCTTGCCGGAGCCGTTTCCTCAGCTTAGTTGATTATCGGAACGGTGCTCCTAGAACGCGCCTTCGGCCACCGGTTCAGCGTCGCCGCCGTCCATCGCCTCCGTCACCGTAGGTACTTCCGAGAACGGCCGAATACCAAACGACGGATAGATCTCGCTCGGGAAGTAGACGACGCCGTCCGAAACCACCATCCGAATCTGTCGCAGCTGGTCGAGACTCTCGGTGGGATCGCCGGGCACGAGGAAGAAGTCCGCGTACTTGCCCTTCTCGATCGAGCCCAGGTCCTCGTCCTGATCCAGGTACGCCGCCATGTCCCAGGACGCGCGCCGCAGAACTTCCGCGGGCGTCATGCCGAAGGTCTGGAACAGCTCGAGCTCGCGGTGGTAGGCGAAAGAACCGCCCAGGTCCGTACCGGGCAGCAGCATTATGCCCTCCTCGTGGAGGTCGCGCATGATCTCGACGATGTACTCGAAGGCAGCGACGTATTCCGCGCGCTCTTCCGGCCCGGAAGTTCCGAACAGCTCCACCTTGAACTGGCGCTGCACGTTGGTCGGCAGGTGATCGATCACGGCCCGGACCAGTGCGGCGGGCTCGCCGTTCACCGCGGTTAGACCGTACTCGTGGATAGCAATGGTCGGATCGTGTGCGACATTCCGTTCGCGCATCTGGCTGATCGTGTAGCGCACGTCTTCGCCGCCGGCATCCAGTGACGGGAAACGCTTCATCGCCGTGAAGCGGAACAGCGTGCGCGTGTCTTCGCCGTCTTCGATCACCCAGCCGAGCAGCAGCTGGTTTGCGTGCGTGATCTCGTTGAAGCCGGCTTCGATCATCGCGTTTGCTGTCGAGAAGGCCGGTACGTGGCCTGCGACCCGGAGACCCAGGCGATGCGCTTCGGCAACCAGCGTCTCCGCCCATTCCGGCTTCATCGAGTTGTAGAACTTCACCTGATGGAAGTCGCGGGATGCGCACCAGCGCACCAGCGCGAGACCTTCCTCTAGCGTTGCCACCGTCTCACCCGTCGCCGCCGAGAACTCGCTCTCGCCCTCGATGAAGCAGGAGCGCGTAATGCGCGGCCCGGCAATCGTGCCGTCGTTGATCCGATCCATCAGATCTTCCAGCACGGCGTTCTCGTTCCCCATGTCACGCACCGACGTGACGCCGGCCGCGATGTTCAACAGCGCATTGCCCTGCCCGAGATGGCCGTGCATCTCGTACATGCCCGGAATCAGCGTGCCGCCCTCGCCGTCGATGACGACCTCACCGCCGGGCGACGGACTGTTTGCCGCCTGTACGCTGGCGACCCGGTTGCCGTAGACCACGACGTCCTTCAGGTCCGTCAGTTCAAGCTCCACAGGGTCGAAGATGCGAACGTTCCGAATGCGGACCGGCTCGTCATAGTTGTGTGCGACGTCCGCCTGGATCTCGACGAAGCGCTCGGTCGAGAGCGCTTCGGCCCAGCCGCGCAGCGCCTCGTCCGCGGCCTCGTAACCTTCGCGCATCATCGAGAAGCGCGGGCTGGCGGTCGCGAAGAACTCACCGTCGCTGTCCAGCATGACCAGTCCCGGGTTGTAGGAGAGACCCAGAATCTCGTACGCGGTGACCTCCAGCTCGCCGTCGGGACCGTCGAAGGTTCGAGTCTCGCGCGTCACGATGCTGGCCTCGCCGCCCGGCAACACTTCGAAGCGTCCATCCGCGTGCGCCAGCAGCGCATTCGCGAGCAGCGCGCCGGAATACGGGCTGCCGTTCTGATTGATGTAGAAGCCGGTCATGCCGCCGACGCTTGCCTCACCGGACCCGGTTGCGTCCTGCCAGCTCGCATTGCTGTCGGCGAAGCGGAAGAACTCGTCCACGGAACTGCCGAAGGTGGTCGTGCCGGTTATCGTCCAGTCGATCGGGTAGCCGCGCTCGTCGAGCGTCAGCTCCTCGGCCATCGTCGGCCCGCGGCCGTTCTGCTTGTAGTCGAAGTCGATCGCTACGCGGTCGTCCGCCTGATTGACGATCATGTGTCCGACATCCTCCCCGCCGAACAGCACGCGGTAGGTGGTCGTTTCCGCCGCGGCGGGCAGCGCAAATAGAATGAGAGCGAGGCCGGTGATTCTTTTCATTGCTTGAGTCCTGGCGGTGCGGGTTGGCGCGAGTATAGACGAAGTGCCGGGCAGTTATGGCCGGCAGCCGCGGGGCGCGCACCCGTCCGGCAGGGTTCGCTCGAAGTCGTCCTGCCCCGTCTCCTCATGTTGATTGACCCGGTTACGCAGGGTTGTGCGCCAGTTCCGGCGCACCACTCGCCGGATTCGGCGAGTCTGCATCCCGCTGTCGTCTCGCGTTGCGTATAAGTGCTTGTATTACTTCGATGTTTCGAACTGGCACGGATTCTGCAATCTCGAAATCAGAAACACGTTCAAGCCAATCGAGAATGACATGAAGACGCACCGTACCCGACGCCGCACAATCCCCGTCTACCCCCTGAGTGTGATGCTGCTGGTCGCGGTAGTCCACAGCCTGAGCCTGCAGGTGCGTATCGCACACAGCAGCGAACTCGCCCCGGACGTGTTGCACGTCGGCGCAGCGACAGACAAGTTTGGCGACACGACCTCCATAGCCGCCGGGTTCGACCTACCGTCGCCCAAACTCCTGCGCGCCCAGCGCACCGTGCTCGGAATCGGCTGGCTGTCTGCTCCCGACAAGGATCGACCCTTCGTTTCTCTCGGCCTTGTCTGGCGTTTTCCGGTGACCCCGGAGCGGTATTTCGTGGAGGCCGGAGTCAGCCCGACCCTCCTTTCCGGCTCGTATATCGACGGGCGGGACCTCGGAGGAAATCTTCATTTCACGTCGTCGGCATCTATTGGCTATCGGTTTGGCGTTTCTCGTCGTTATTCGATTGCTCTGCGCATTCAGCACACGTCGAACGGCGGCCTGAATCGCACGAATCCGGGCCTGGACATGATTGGCCTGAGTTTTCGTTTCAGCCCGGACGGTTCGTCCGGCTCTTACAGGAGACGACCATGACGGATCGATACAGCGTACAGCTCTTGACTGCGGCCGAGCTTCAACTGGCTCTGGTCGAACGGTATCCGGACACGACCCATGGCGCCGTGCCGGTGGTCGACTACGCGGCCGCTGTCAAAGCTTATCGACGTCATCACGACAGTACGCCACAGGAAACGCCCAGCGCTTTCGCCGTTCATCTGCAGCGGCATCGAGAGGCGTTCTCCCACGGCACCTCCTCCGCGTAACGACACCCATTGTCCCCGATCGCGGCCGGACGCGTGCTCGTAACGGCATGGTGACGCGCGCATGCATCAGATCGGCATTTTCGATTCCGACAGGCCGGCAACCGGCGACCGTGAAGCGATCCACAGCGGCGAATCAGCCAGGACGCAATTCGTGCGCTCGTCGCCGTTCGATTGAAACAGGAGATATCTCATGATCCACAGAAAAGCAGACGTCGCGGTAATTGGTGCCGGCTCGGCGGGAATACGGGCATTCAAAGCGGCCCGCAGATGGACCGACGACGTTATTCTCATCGAGGGCGGTCCTTACGGAACGACCTGTGCCCGCGTCGGCTGCATGCCGAGCAAGCTGCTGATAGCGGCTGCCGAGTCAGCACACGCGGCCACGCTTGCACCGACGTTCGGCGTGAATGTCGGGCAAATCGATATCGATGGCGCCGCTGTCATGGATCGCGTCCGGCGCGAGCGCGACCGCTTCGTGGGCTTCGTCGTCGACGGTATTCACGAGATCCCTGAGGAGCATCGCATTCGCGGGTTCGCGAAATTCGTATCGACTTACGAACTGCAGATTGACGATCACACCCTGGTGACCGCGAAGCGTGTAGTGATTGCAACTGGGTCGACTCAGATATGCCCTCCGCTGTTTCGCGGACTCGGCGACAAGGTCATCGTGAATGACGATGTATTCGACTGGTCTGCGTTGCCTCGCTCGGTGGCCGTCTTCGGTCCCGGCGTAGTCGGGCTGGAGATCGGCCAGGCCCTCAGCCGTCTCGGCGTAGAGGTGCACATGTTCGGGTTAGGTGGTGTCGTAGGCCCTCTGACCGACCCGAAGATTCTGGCGACGGCGAAGGAGTTGTTCAGCCAGGAGTTCTTCCTTGACGCCTACGGTAGTGTTCGCGAAGTGACGCGGACCGGTGACGGTGCGCGCATCACGTTGGAATCGACGGAGGGCACCGAGAAGCAGATCAACGTGGATTACGTCATCGCCGCGACCGGACGCCGGCCCAATGTCGATGAGTTGGGGCTCGAGAATACCTCCCTGACGCTCGACGACCGGGGCGTTCCCGTCTTCGACCCGATGACGATGCGTATCGGAAACGCGCGAGTGTTCATCGCCGGTGACGTCACGAACGATCGGCCGGTTCTGCATGAAGCAGTTGACGAAGGCGTCATTGCAGGCGGCAACGCCGGCCGATACCCGCTCGTTCATGCAACACGCCGCAGTTCGGCGCTTAGCGTCGTATTCAGCGATCCGCAGATCGCGATGATCGGCGACCGATACGCGGACCTGTTGGGTGAGGAATTCGTCGTCGGCGAAGCGTCATTCGACGATCAGGGCCGCAGCCGCGTCATGTTGCAGAACCGCGGTCTGATGCGCATCTACGCCGGCCGGGAAACGGGCCGGCTGCTCGGTGCCGAGATGATCGCACCGCGCGCCGAGCACTTGGGGCATCTGCTGGCGTGGGCTCACCAATCGAAGATGACGATCAGTCAGCTGTTGAACATGCCCTTCTATCATCCGGTTGTCGAGGAGGGACTGCGCACCGCGCTACGCGACGCCGCGAGCAAGCTACAGGGCGGCATTAGGAAGGTCGCCTAGCCGTCGTCCGTCGACGTGGTACAAGAGAAAGGACCCCACTCGGGGGTCCTTTCTCGTCTCCCGGGCCGGTGCGGAATGACGGGTCTAATCCGCGTCCAGAATCGGCGAGTAGAACTTAATGAACACCATATCGTCGGCGTTCTCGATGTGACAAGACGCGCATGCACTCGCGGGCAGCGCCCCGGCGCTTTCGGCGTAAGGCGGTTCGTGATGCCCGAAATTGAAGAAGCCCCAGCCATTCGTGTCCGCAAAGCGGCCGCTGTCCTTCACGGAAATGTCGATACCGTTGAGCGCGGCCGGGAAATAACCGCGTCCCGACACTTCGACTGACGAGCCGTCGTCGTACACCGCCGGCCGGGTAAGCTGTAGTTCCTTGAGAAGGATAGTGCCTTCCGGAAACTCGCCGCTTGCCCGGTACTCCCGGTACGCCTCGGGTTGCACGTAAACGTTGTGATACTCGGGAAACGGCGCGTTGCCACCGTTCAATGCGTGGGGCGTAAGCGGTGAACCCAGAAACACCCACTCGTGGTAGCCCGACGGAAGCACAAGCTCGCCGTCGGTTGTCCACTCGGGCCCCCAGGCTGCCGGAGAGGCCGCGCTGGAAATCTGATGTGCACCGACGATCACCACAACGGCCGCCGCCGCGAAGCTCAGATCGCGGGTTTTCGTTTGTTTGCCTTTCATAGAGGTCTCCTCATATCGCTCATATCGGGCTCTCGAATCGAGCCCCCACTGAGGCAATGCAGGACGCGTGCCACGTGCGCGGCGGACTATGAATCAACAACTTAATTCGATTCCTGCGGCCAAACGGCAGAGCATCCACCAATACCGATGATTGGCGGTCGCCGAATCGCGCGAAAGCTCATCTCCACGGGTCCGCCTCTCGGGCCGATGGAGAAACGGCGACCCTGCGACTAAACTTATTGGATTCAATCCAACCAGAGAATCAGCTCCCGGCGGTAGCGATACTCCGTCGTGCGAATCGCGTCATTCAGAGCGCAACATGACCTCGAAAACGCCTTCTCCGAACTTCAGTCCTCTCACGCCCGTCAGCTTTCTGCTTCGAGCCGGCCGAATATTCGCTGGCCGTCCGGCCGTCATCTACGGGGAGCGTCAGGTTACTTACGGGCAGCTGAAGTGCCGTGTGGGACGGCTCGCGCGTGCGCTCAAGGAGATGGGCGTGCAGGCCGGCGACTGTGTAGCCCTCCTGGCCCCGAACATCCCGCAAACGCTGGAAGCTCACTATGCGATACCGATGATCGGCGCAGTCATCGTTCCGCTCAATTTCAGACTGGATGCGCATGCGATCGGGCGATGTGTGCGGCACGGGCGTGTCCGGATGGTCATCTGCGATCAACAATTCCTAACGGTGGTGGAGGATGCGCTGGCAGATTCCGGGGCCAACCTACCCGTTGTGGTGATCAACGATGGCGAGGTCGACGCGAAGCTCGCTCACGAGTATTCGGACTACGAGGAACTCATCGAAGATGCCGAGAATTGTCTCAACGAGTCGGACATCACGGATGAAACACAATTGCTGTCGCTCTTGTATACATCCGGCACCTCCTCCTCCCCGAAGGCAGTTACGTATGTTCACCGCGGTGCGTATCTGTCGGCGATGTCCAACGCGCTGAGCTTCGGACTCGACCACAACAGCGTGTTTCTGTGGACGTGGCCGATGTTCCACAGCCACGGCCTGTCGTTCGTATGGGCAGTAACCGCAGTCGGCGGCACGCACGTATGCATGCGGGAGGTCGACGCGGCCTCGATCTGCACTCTGATGGATTTGCACCGGGTCAGCCATTTCTGTGTCGTGCCGACAGTGATGAACGCGCTCGCCGGTGTCGTCGCCGATTCGAATTTCGTTCCGAAAGGAGTCCGATCGCCGACGCACGCGGCTCCGGTCAGATGCATCGTCGGTGGAGCAGCGCCATCAGCCGCCAGCGTCGACAAACTGGAGAAGGCCGGCATCGAAGTCATCCACCAATACGGCAGCACCGAATGCTACGGACCCGTGTCGGTCTGCTGGCGCCGACATGCGTGGGACGATATGTCGACCGAGGAAAGATACTCGCTGATGTCCAAACAAGGCTCGCCAACGCCAGCCGTTGACGACGTGCGCGTGTCGACGCTCGATTCCGTGGAGCCTGTGCCGATGGACGGCATCACCACTGGCGAGGTTCTGGTCCGCGGAAACACCGTAATGCGGGAATACTTCGCCAATGAGGAGGCGAATCAACTGGCGCTGGGCGACGGTTGGTTCCGCACGGGCGATATCGCGACCTGGCATCCCGATGGATCCATCGAGATCAAGGATCGATCGGCCGATCTGATTCGATCGGCCGAAGGCCGCATCTCGTCAGTCGAGATTGATGACGTTCTGCACGAACATCCAGCCGTACTGGATGCCGCCGTCGTCTCAAAGCCGGACACGGACAATGGCGAAGTTCCGTTCGCTTTCATTGAACTCAGACCCGGCGAGGCTACGAGCACCAGCGAGCTGGAGGAGTTCTGCCGGTCGAGGCTGGCGGACGTCATGATCCCGCGAGGCTTCGAATTCGGCGAACTGCCAAAGACCGCAACCGGCAAGATCCAGAAGAGCAAACTGAGAAAACTGGCCGCGCGACTATGAGTCGTGTCCAGAGCGACAGCACGTCCACGAACGATTCGAATGCTCCGGATGACATCCAGCGCATCCCATTGTCAGCGACGCCTTTGGTGGACCTTCCATGCTGGGGACGTCGTGTCGAATTCGATACCTTCTTCGTGGAGCTCGTTCCACAGGGCGAGCGAGTCTTCAATGTTCGGCTGAACGATGCGTTCGCCAGCATCAATTTCGGACCGGCAGAGGGGACGAGCTCACTTGCCGGAGACCGGCTGCGACGCTACGAGCGCCGGCCTTACGAATACATCGTTGCGCCGCCGCGGTTCCCGTTGAAAGGAGCAGCCGAAGTCGCCCCGGAGGTCCTCGCTTTCGTGTTTCAGTTCGACCCCGTACGCCAAGCGCTCGCCCGCATCGCGCGAACGGCGGAAGACGACATGAAGCCGCAGGTCATCATCGGTAAACCGAAACCCTTCACGACAGCGCTTGCCAAGAAGATTCGTGGCCACATCAGTCTGAACGATCGCTCGCGGGCGTATCTGGAATCTCTGTGCACCGTGTTGCTCATCGAAATGTGCAATCCGATCGCGACATACAGAAGCGGTAGGCGCAGAAGTCCGCTGAGTCAGGCGAAAATCGGCATGTTGCTGAAATATGTCGACGCGAATCTCGAAGGCGATCTGGCAATCGACCGGCTCGCGGAACTCGTCGGCGCATCGGCTGATCAGCTATCGCGCGCGTTCAGGAAGTCGGTCGGCGAGACGCCACATAACTACGTGTTGCAACGCCGCCTTGATGCGGCACGCCTGCTGATTGGCGATAGATCTTCGACGCTGGCGGAGATCGCATACGCGACCGGGTTTTCGTCACAGAGCCACATGACCACAGCCTTCAAGAAGGTGCTGGGCGTCACACCGGGCGAAATCCGCGAACGATCCTGATATCGGCGCCCTCCGCGGCGTAAGAAGCGCGGAAATCTGAAATACGGATTGGTGAAAGAAGCCCCCCCCGGGATTCTGTACTTTTGGCATATCGACGCGGGAGTTCCGTCCTGCGCAGGTACCCAGCCACTGGATATCAGGGGGGAACTCGACATGGCCGTAGCATCAGATGCGCTCTACGAATCCGGGCAGCTCAAGTCCCATGCTATGCGAGCGCCTCTCAGACGTCGCCGGGAGTTGGACGCAGAATCGGAGGTCCGCGAATCGACACCCGAGCCCATGCTCCATCATGGCGAGATTGTCGGCGGCAGCCATGCTCTGCTCGAGGCACTTAAGCGGCTGGAGGCAGTTGCCGTTACGCCGGCGACCACGCTGATTCATGGTGAGTCCGGCGTCGGCAAAGAACTCTTCGCCCGGGCAATACACCGGCTGAGCACCCGCAGACAGCAGCGCCTCGTCAAGGTCAACTGCGCCTCGATTCCTCGTGAGTTGTTCGAAAGCGAGTTCTTTGGTCACGTCCGTGGTTCCTTTACGGGCGCGCACCGGGATCGCGTCGGCCGATTCAAGTTGGCTGATGGCGGCACGCTGTTCCTCGACGAGGTCGCCGAGATACCGGTCAGCCTGCAGGCCAAACTTCTGCGTGTGCTGCAGGAGGGTCAGTTCGAGCGCATCGGCGACGAAAAGACGATCACTGTCGACGTCCGAATCGTCGCGGCGACCAATCGCGATCTGAAACAGGCCGTACAGGACGGTGAGTTCCGTGAGGATCTTTACTACCGGCTGTGCGTCTTCCCGATTCCCGTGCCGCCGCTTCGGGAACGACTTGCCGACGTCCTGCCGCTCGCGCGACACTTCCTCGCGGCGGCTTGTGATGCCTTCGAATGGAACGCTCCACAACTCAGCAATCGAGATGTCTCGGCTTTGATGGACTACGAGTGGCCCGGGAATATTCGAGAGCTGCGCAATCTCGTCGAAAGGGCTCTCATACTGTCCGGCGACGGCGAGTTCGATCTCACTGCGGCGATGCCGGCGGCATCTGATCACAGAAGCTTGAAGAACCTGATGCCCGGATCCGGCGCGAACGGCGTGATCAAGGAAGCCGACTGGCAGCACTCCTACCGCGAGAATATCGTCGCTGCTCTCGAGGCGTCACACTGGCGTATTTCCGGAGACCGCGGTGCGGCAAGTCTGCTCGGCATCAATGCATCCACGCTGCGTGGCCGCATGAAATCGCTGAATATCCCCATGCCGAGAGACACTCGCTAGATTCCACATACAGCAAAGTGTTGGCGAAAATATGAAGGCGGCACCCATGGGGTGCCGCTTGTTCGTTTCGGTGCTGCTGGCAAGTTGTCACGGTGGCGACGACAGCGCCTTCGACAGCAGCGATACTGACGCCGCGAGCAGCACCAGATCCTTCAGCAGAAACTGACCGGGCACGACCGATAGCGCGGGGAATCCGCCGAGACTTGCTTCCCAACCAGGCGCGGAGAACAGAAACGTCGACGTTATCGTGAACGTGACGATGGCGCCCAACGCACCGACTATAGCTGCCGTCCTGTTGATTGCACCGAGCGCCAGAACGATCCCGGTCGCGATCTCGAGGGTACCGATTACGCTCGACACCACTTGCTGACCACCGATCCCGTACATCCAGGACAGAAACGGGCTGGACGCGACCAGGCCTTCGATCGCTCCGGCTTCGTAAGCCGTGTATTTCATCGCGCCGATCCAAACGAGGATAAGCACGATCGAGTAGCGGACTGCATGGTCGCTTGCCACTGCCAACGTATCGGGTGACGTGCCCTCTTGCTTCGCCGTATCTCCCGCGGACTGCGCGGAGTATGTAGTAATGGTCATTGGTAGGTACCTCCTCTTTTTGAGTTTGCTCACAAAGGCGGTAGCACTATTCGTGCCAATCCGGTCGGCGGGCCCGAAACCTCGTGAAACCGGGGCTTGCTGACCGTCGTGCCTGGCGTATCAGCCGACATCCGTTCTATCCGGTGACGAAATCGAGCGCCTCGTCGTCGAAACCCGTGATTCCGGAACCCGTTCGAAACGCTTGATTACACACTTCCGACTCGCCGAATTCGGCGCTTTGGCGTCTCGCTTCGAATGGCTAGCGAAGCGCGACACGGCGCAAACTCTTGAATTTACTTCTGATTGACGGACGGCGCGCCATTGCGCCCTTACCTGGCACGCTCGTTGCAATGTACCCGGTAACGAAAACATTCATGGCTTTTCCATACCGAACCGGAGAACGACTATGCCTACTGAAATTTTTGTACTGGCAGCCACAGGTGGGCTTGCCCTCCTCCTGACCCTGATCCAGGGCACGCGAAACGTACTTCTTTTGGGCCTTCCGACGGCCGCCGGCAACCAACATGACATCGAACCGTGGGACGGCTGGAACGATCGGCTGAATCGGGCCCTGCGAAATCTCATCGAGGCGATGGCCGTGTACGCACCGTTCGCTGTCGCCGTATTTGTGACCGATAGCGGTAACGATACATCGGCGCTGGGCGCGCAGATCTTCTTCGGCGCGCGAGTGGTTCACGCAATTGTGTTTACGGCGGGCGTTCCATGGGTTCGTACGACCGCCTGGTTTATTGGCGTCGTAGGAATCCTGATGGTGGCATCGCCGCTTTTCTAACGACCTTGCGAGAGGGCACGCCATCCATTTCATCCAATCCCCGTTAGCCGGCGTGTCCTCTCTTTTTTCTCTTTCCTGAAAGCACTGGAGCCAAAGATGCACAAGTTAGCCAGAAATCTGATTCTCATCGCCCTTTTAATGACACTTCATACCGCAGCGCATGCACAGCTTCCGGATCCGGGTCTGGAAGTGGTGGCAGGCCGAACGGCACTGGTAATTACGGATCCACAGAACGATTTCCTGAGTCCCGAGGGCGTGACCTGGGGCGTCGTCGGCGATAGCGTCACGGAGAACAATACGGTCGAGAATATCGAAACGTTGTTCGAGATCGCCAAAGCGAACGGAATACCCGTGTTCGTATCGCCGCACTACTACTACCCGACGGATCATGGCTGGCACTTCGAGGGTGCGCTCGAGGCGCTGATGCACGACATCGGCATGTTCGATCGAGGCGGGCCGCTCTCCGTCGATGACTTTGAAGGCTCGGGCGCGGACTGGCTCGATGAGTACAAACCGTACATCAACGACGGCCGGACAGTCGTCACGAGCCCGCACAAGGTCTACGGGCCCGAGACGAATGACCTCGTGCTGCAGCTGCGCAAGTTCGGAATTGACCAGGTCATTCTTGCCGGCATGTCCGCCAACCTCTGCACCGAATCCCATCTTCGCGAGCTCGTCGAACAAGGGTTCGAGGTTGCCGTCGTCTCGGACGCCACCGCTGCCGCACGGGTGGCCGAAGGCGACGGCTACGAGGCCGCATTGGTGAATTTCCGCTACATCGCTAGTGCCGTGTGGACAACCGAAGAGGCCGTTGCAGCCGTGTCGAATGACCGGCAGGCGCGGCGGTGATCGCATGATTGACGAGGAGACGAACATGAGCAACGGAATATCACTCACGCGCGGTGCGCACCATATTGGGTTGACCGTGCCGGACCTCGCGCAGACGCGGCAGTTCTTTCTGCAAACGCTGGGCTTCGAGCAAGTCGGCGACGTACCCGACTACCCCGCAGTGTTCCTCAAGGACACGACCACGATGATCACCCTGTGGCAGGCGGAGGACCCTGCGAACGCGACGCCATTCGACCGCAAGAACGTCATTGGCCTCCACCACCTGGCCATGCTGGTCGACAACCATGTGGCGCTCGACGAGTTGCATGAGCGCCTGCAGCAGACCGCCGACGTCGACATCGAGTTCCCGCCGGAGCCGCTCGGTGACGGTGGCGTGCGTCACATGATGACGAACATTCCCGGTGGTATCCGAGTGGAATTCCTGTCACCGAGTAGCTGAACGGACGAGGATTTGATGGATTCGATGCTGAAGCAGGACCAGATGCTCAGGAAGTCGCCCTTCCACCGTGGTGAACGCGAAGTGCAATCCCGCCTCGGGGTTCGAGATCAGGTTGAGAAACTAGGGCAGCGCTTCATCCGCGAGTACCTGCCCGATGAGCATCGTGAATTCTATTCGATGCTTTCTCACCTGTTCGTCGGCACTGTTGATGCATCAGGGCGGCCCTGGGCGTCCGTCATTGCCGGACGCCCGGGATTCATCGAAACGCCGGATGACCGCACATTGCGGATCAATGGAAGCCGTCTCTACGGTGACCCCGGGAATGCCGGCCTTCTGGCGGGCGCTCCAGTAGGGGTGCTGGGTATTCAATACAATGCGCGGCGGCGAAATCGCCTGACCGCGAAGGTCGCGAACGTGACGGAG
The DNA here is from genome assembly GCA_965232445.1 of Woeseiaceae bacterium. GTDB lineage: Bacteria > Pseudomonadota > Gammaproteobacteria > Steroidobacterales > Woeseiaceae > UBA1847. Next base: position 914,778 of record OZ246973.1, read on the forward strand.
CGGTCGCTGACCCTGCGAGTCGATCAAACATTTGGCAATTGTCCTCAATACATCCAAGCGCGTGACGCCATCATCACGACCGACGTCGACGAGGCAGGCGACGAGCGCCCCACGGTGTCATTTACCCGACTCAACAAGCGTGCCGCGGAGATCGTTGCGAATGCGGATAACTTCTACATCGCGACCTGCTATGGGGAAGATGCCGGCAATACCAGTCACGGAGCGGATGTCTCTCATCGAGGCGGAAAGCCCGGCTTCGTGAGAATTGAGGATGAGAAGACTCTGATATTTCCCGATTTTCCGGGCAACAACCACTACAACACGGTCGGAAATATCAGTATGTACCCGCTGGCCGGCTTGCTCTTTATTGACTTCGACAATGGCGACCTTCTGTACCTGACCTGTTCAGCAGAGATCGTCTGGGACAGCGAAGAAAGACGCGCTTTCAACGGAGCAGAGCGGTTGGTTAGATTCGTGATTGACGAAGGCCTGCTGGTTCAGGCCGTGATGCCGATCCGCTGGAAATTCGTCGACTACTCGCCTGTTCTCGAACGCACCGGAAGCTGGGGAGACGTGGACGCAGCCATCGAGGCGCGTCGGACCGCGAACCGGCATCGCGACTATCGGGTAGTTCGTGTAGAGCGCGAGAGCAGCGTCATCACGTCCTTTTATCTACAGCCGGCGAATAGCGAGTCGATCACCTGCCACAAGGCGGGTCAGTTCCTGCCGATCGAGATCTTTCCCGGCGGAGACGACAACGAGGTTCGGCGCACCTACACGATTTCGAGCGGTCCGAACGGCAAGTACTACCGCCTATCGATCAAGCGCGAGCCTCCGGCTCGTGACGACTTGCCGCCCGGACTTGCGTCGAACTACTTCCACGACAACGTGCGGCCAGGTTCTGTCATCCGCACGTACCCGCCGCGCGGCACGTTCGTGCTCGAGGAAAACAGCCTGCGGCCAGTGGTGCTTCTGAGCGGCGGCGTCGGAGTGACGCCGATGATCAGCATGCTGGACCAGCTCGCCAGCGAAAGCGACAGTTGTGGCTGCGCCCGCCAAGTCTGGTTCATACACGGTGCCATCAGCAGCCGGGAACACGCGTTCGGCCTATACGTGCGCAACCTTGCCGAGTCCTGGCCATGCCTTAACACGCACTTCGCGTACAGCCATCCGGCAGATACGGATGTCATCGGCGAAGACTACGACAGCCACGGCTTCATCAGTGTCGACCTGCTGAAATCGCTCCTCCCTCTGGATGACTACGACTACTATTTCTGCGGCCCCCCGCCGTTCATGAAGAGCATCCATGCGGGCCTCAAAGCTCTGAACGTTGTTGACGATCGCATTCATTACGAGTTCTTCGGGCCTGGTGCCAACCTGCTCCAGGAGAATCCGGGCAAGAGCGCCGGTCTGCTCGCCAAGCGACGAGATATGCGTCCTGTTCCCGTGAAATTCGCTCGCTCGGGCATTTCAACTGTTTGGATACCGACCAAGGGCACGTTGCTGGACTTGGCTGAAGCCGAGGGACTGAATCCTGAGTATAGTTGCAGGTCAGGTATCTGCTCGACGTGCCAGACGAAAATGACCAAAGGCGAGGTCGACTACGTCGATCCGCCCATCGCCGAACCGGACGAGGGCACGGCATTAATCTGCTGTTCGTATCCCGACGAGCAGTCGGACGAGATTATTCTGGAGCTGTAGATGCTCGGAGCGCGGTCAGAAGATCGATCGATTGGTCGATGTCGTCATGGGTCCTTCGCCAGGACGACACGCTGAGACGAAAGGCCGTCTCACACGGCGTTCTCGTTCCCCATGTCACGAACTGACGTTACGCCGGCCGCAATGTTCAAAAGCGCATTGCCCTGCCCGAGATGGCCGTGCATCTCGTACATGCCGGGAATCAGCGTGCCGCCCTCGCCGTCGATGACTACCTCACCGCCGGGCGACGGACTGTTTGCCGTCTGCACGCTGGCGACCCGGTTGCCGTAGACGACGACGTCCTTGAGGTCCGTCAGCTCGAGCTCCACAGGGTCGAAGATGCGAACGTTCCGAATGCGGACCGGCTCGTCGTAGTTATGTGCGACGTCCGCCTGGATCTCGACGAAGCGCTCGGTCGAGAGCGCTTCCGCCCAGCCGTGCAGCGCTTCGTCGGCGGCCTCGTAGCCCTCGCGCATCATCGAGAAGCGCGGGCTGGCGGTCGCGAAGAACTGGCCGTCGCTGTCCAGCATGACCAGCCCGGGGTTGTAGGAGAGTCCCAGAATCTCGTACGTAGTGACTTCCAGCTCGCCGTCGGGACCGTCGAAGGTTCGGGTCTCGCGCGTCACGATGCTGGCCTCGCCGCCCGGCAACACTTCGAAGCGTCCGTCCTCGTGCGCCAGCAGCGCATTCGCGAGCAGCGCGCCGGAATACGGGCTGCCGTTCTGATTGATGTAGAAGCCGGTCATGCCGCCGACGCTTGCCTCACCGGACCCGGTTGCGTCCTGCCAGCTCGCATTGCTGTCGGCGAAGCGGAAGAACTCGTCCACGGAACTGCCGAAGGTGGTCGTGCCGGTTATCGTCCAGTCGATCGGGTAGCCGCGCTCGTCGAGCGTCAGCTCCTCGGCCATCGTCGGCCCGCGGCCGTTCTGCTTGTAGTCGAAGTCGATCGCTACGCGGTCGTCCGCCTGATTGACGATCATGTGTCCGACATCCTCCCCGCCGAACAGCACGCGGTAGGTGGTCGTTTCCGCCGCGGCGGGCAGCGCAAATAGAATGAGAACGAGGCCGATGAGTCTTTGCATGGGTCGAGTCCTGGCTTGAGCGGGTTGGCCGGAGTATAGACGAAGCGCCGGCACGCTCCCCAGTTGAGTGCTCAGGCCCCGGACAGGCCCTGCAGCATCTCGATGGCAGCGCCCGCGAATGCGTTCGCCCGGTCCGGATCGTTCTCGGCCAATTCCCGATGGCAGCGGGCACAGTTGGCGTGGGGCGCCTCGGCTGCCGTCAGCCGTTCGACGAGAATCTGCGCCGCCCCTGCGGTGGACTCGTCCGGATCGTCTGTCGACGCGAGTGCGACATGCAGCGCCAGAATTCGTTCGGCGCGCTCCTCCAGCAGCACCTCGCGGGTGTCGAGTTCGAAGAAGTCGATCGTTACCTGCGCGCGCGCGCGGGAATGGCCGCGTGAGGCGACCGGCACCGGCACGATTCCCTCGAAGCGGATCAGCCGTTCCGGGTCGGCATCGACCGCACCGATGGGATAGATCAGGTACGGCTTCTCGTTCTTTAGTTGCCGCGGCGAATCGCTGCCCTCGTTGGCCGCCCGCCGGTTCCTGGCCACGGGGAAGCTGTTCGACTTCAGCGTGGAGTTACAGGTCTTGCAGCTGATGAGGTAATTCTCGATGTGATACGCCAGCCAGAAGTAGCCCGGGTCCGCCGCGCCGCCGAGAGTCAGGCCGAGTTCCTGGTCCACCGTGATGTTCCGGTCGCGGCGCTGTGCCGACGACGGCCAGACCTTGACGCTTTTCTTCGGGCGGAAGTGCTCGACGTCGTGCTCGATGTTTCCGAACGCCGACTTCTCCAGCCGCCGCTCGCAGAAGCCGCACTTGAAGCCCTGCAGTTCCATGTAGACACGCTTGATCTTGCTCCACATCGCCGACTTGCCTTCTTCGTCGTACTTGCCGAGGACGCGGAAACGCGACGTGCGCGTGTCTGCCTTGTCGAGCCAGTCGCGCGAGGCGGCGGCGACCCGGTTCCTCCATGTGCTCGGGCGAATTGGATAGCGAATCATCGTTTGGACCTGCGGCCTTTCTTGCGAGCCCCGGTCTTCTTCTTCGGTTTCTTCTTCGCTTTCTTGCCGGACTTCTTTTTGGTCTTTCGCTTGCCGGCCGATTTTTTGCGCTTCTTCCTGCCTTTCTTCGAATCCTCGATCGACTGCATCTTCTGCGGATCGCCGAGCACCCGCATCAGTTGCAACGGCGCGTCTTCGTCGCCGCTCCGGGTCATGCGGACCAGTTCGCGCAGATGCTTGCGGAAGGGATCGGCGCGTGTAGAGGCCAGGTCGAAGTACGAACTCGTCAGCACGCCGTCCGCCGAACGGCCGAACACGTCGTCGGCAACGGTCCTCACCCGCGACGCGCCGATCCCGTCGGAATCCTGATCGGGTTCCAGCACGGCGATATTTGGCGGCCTTAGACCACCCGCGAGCAGCGGGCTGTGCGAGGTGACAATGAACTGGAGCACAGGGAACGCGGCCGAGAGCCACGACAGAATGTCGAGCTGCCAGCGCGGGTGCAGGCGCTGATCGATCTCATCGACGAGCACGACGCCCGGCATGGAATCCAGACTGGTTCCCGCCGGCGTGGCGTCGTTCAGATGGTAGAGCAGATCCGCGATCCAGGAGATGTGGCTGCGCAACCCTTCCGACAGTGCGCCGTAAGGCACGGCCACCCCGTCGTGCACGAACAGATAGGCGTCGCCTTCCATTTTGCCTTCGAACTGCGTGACCGGCGGTATCGTGCTACCGAGGAGTTTGCAGATTTCGGTGAAGCGCTCGCGATCGGTGTTCTGAACGTCCGGCAGCCAGGACTCGAGCGGCTGCAGCAGGCTACGTTCATTCAGAATACTGGCGACCCGATCCAGGTACGGCGACTTGCCAGTGGCGGTCAGTCCCTCCATTCCCAGTTTGAGGGCCCCGCTCTCTTGTTCGGGCTCGCTGAAATCGAGCGAGGACGCCTGCCGCGTCGGTCCGTAGGCGGCCAGAAATACGCCGGTGTCGATACCCTGAACGAGGGCCGCCGATGCCTCGGAATGCTCCAGCACGACGAGCGCTTTCTCGTCCCGCGGTATTCGCGTTGCGAAGTCGACGCGCTGTCCATAGCCGATACGCTTCTCCGCGGGTCCATCGCTCGCGTGTCTAAGCGTCCCCACTCGGAGGTAGCAATCGTCCTTGCCGTCCCGGCGCACCCAACCGGCCGGGCTGAATTGCCGGTACTCCAGAACGCTCCCCAGCGCCGCGGCAACGATCGCCTTCAGTACGGTGGACTTGCCGCCGCCGTTCAGACCGGTCAGCAAATTGACGTTGGGCATCTCCAGGCGCTCGGCGCGAGGAATGTCCGGATGCAGAAAGTCGACGTCCGCGCTAGCGATGCAGCGAAACTCACGTATGGACAGATCGGTGACATACATGATTCGAACTCCTTGGAAACCGGACCCCACAGGCAGCGGCGCGGGTCCGTTGGCTTCGCGTGGGATGCATCGCGATGAGGTATAGCTGGAGTATAGACGAAGCGCAGGTGCGCTCAGTCGGACGAGCGCACCTGCGTAATTCGAGTTTCGGCGCGTTGATCTCGCCGTTGAGCGGCGAGTCTCTTAGGGGATGATCGCTATTCGCCGGCGCGTCGCTGGTAGCGGTCGATCACGCTTCCTGCCACGCCTTCTTTAGCCAGGCCTTCACGTCCTTGTCGACATCAGCCGCCTTCTCCAGGCGGACGCGATGCGACACCATCGCGTTGAAGCTGCCGGATTTCTCCAGCCGTCCCGCGGCCGCTGTGTCTTTGAGATTGATGCCGAGGTCGACGCGGGTTTTCGTCGACGGCTGCACCAGCGCGAACTGCTTCTTGCGCCGCAGGCTGACGTAGGTTTTCTTCGGCGAGATCTCGACGTCCTTGCCGAACGCCTTCACCGCCTTGATGACCGCGTCGTAGATCGGCTTCAAGTCAGCCTTGGGGCCGGCGTACTGCGCGGCGACGAGGTCGGTGCCGGCATCGGTCTGACTGCCTGCATCGCTCTTGAGCAGTTTGTGGGCGACGAGATTCGCGAAGCCGTGCGTCAGGCCGTGGTCGCTCTTCAGCGCTTTGACGACCTGGCCGTGTTTCTCGGCACCGGTCTTCTTTGCGATCGCGAGCCACTGCTCCAGCGTCTTGCCGGTCTTCTCTTTCATGTTGGCGATCATCTTGTTCGCCATTTCCTCGGGTGTCGGGGCCATGATTCCTCTCTATTCGGCTTTGTCGAACGGCCAGTTGTCGGCGTGCATGGATTTGGGCGTCATCGGCGCCATCAGTTTGAACAGCGCGAGCTGTACACGCGCGCCGAATTTGACCTTGCCGGTCTCCATGAAGGCCTTGAAGTTCTCCGTGATGAAGACGGAGCCGGAGGCCATGGACTTCTCGCTCTTCGAGCCGGCGAGAACCCGCTCGGTGATCAGTGAGAACTCGGTGCCGCCGTCTTTCTCCTTCAACAGGTACGTGACCTGCGAAGCCGGGTCGGGCAGGCCCGTCAGCCGGAAGGTCGTTACGAGCTTGTGCGGCGGGTCCATCTCCAGAATCCGGCCGATGACCGCGACGGCCTTGCCGCCATTTGCAGCAATCCGGTACGGCTGCCCGGGTGCGAACTCCGGCGTGTCCCACTGTCCGTCCCAGAAAAACGGGCGCGGGCTCGTCGTATTGACGAGCTCCGACCAGACGGTCTCGATCGGGGCATCGATCATCACCCGGTAGATCTCTTTGGCGGCGTAGTCTTTATCGGTCATTTCTCGTTCTTTCCTTTTCTCTTGTTCTCGACCGGACGGCGGGTTTCGGCGAGATACTTGATGCGCGTCATCTGCCCTGCCCAGTAGGCGCTGTATTCCGTCGTCCAGCGGTCGTGGATCATCTGGATCGGCGCCGCATTGAAGTAGAGCCGTCGCGTGCGCCCGTCTTTTTCGGAGACGATCAGGTTCGCCGACTCGAGTACGGCGAGATGCTTCATGACCGCGATCCGGCTGACCTCGAAGTCGGTCGCCAGCGCGCCCACCCCGATGCCCGGCTCTTCTTTGACGATGTCCAGCATGCGCCGGCGAGTCTTGTTGCCCAGCGCCTGAAAAACAGCATCCATGTCGCGGTCGTCTAACATGTAACCAATAGGTTACCTATTAAATTCCCGATGTCAAGCGGGCTTGCGACGGAATCTGGCGATAGGGCATCCTATTTAGTACGATTCGTACTATTCGGAGACTGCTATGAAAATCGGCCTTGGCACCCACCTTTTTCTCCTTGTTGCGGGCCTGTGCCCGCTGGCAGCTCACGACGCGCGGGCCGATGCGGCCGCGCCGGATGTGGCGATGCTCGAATTCGACGGTGACGAGCTGGTCGTTCCGCTGGACGAGCGCGCCGTGCACCCGATCGCGCTGGTCGGCATCGGTGACGACGCGACTTACAGGTTTGTCGTGGATACGGGCGCAGAAGTGAACGTGATCGATACGTCACTCGCAGAGGACTACCCGATCATCGGCGAGACAGCCGTCGGTGCGCCCGGCGGCGCGCAGGTTGCCGTAAACATTGTCAGAGTTCCGGAGATGCGCATCGGCAACGGCGTTCTGAGAGATGCCGAGTTCGTCACGCTCGACATCCGTACGATGACCGGCGGCCTGATGGACGGCGTCATCGGCATGGGCAGCTTTCAGGAACTACTGCTTACCTTCGATCGGGGTCAGAACCGGATACACGTGGCCCGGGAGGCCCTGTCGCCGGGCGATGCCGGAACGATGCCCTACAGCGATACGGGCGGACACATTCACATCGACGTCGATGTGGCCGGCACACCCGTTGCGACCCATATCGATACCGGCTCGATGGCGGGCTTCACGCTGCCGGTCGAGTTGATGGAGGAACTGCCGCTGATGGACGACTCGGGGGTGCCGTCGAGCGCCCGCCTCGTCGGCGGCGCAAGAAACGTGCAGCGTGCGCGGCTGGACGGGAGCATCGTGCTCGCCGGTGCCCGCTACGAAAACCCGATGGTCGGCTTCATGGACCCGTCGCCCGGATACGGCAATATCGGCAGTGCCGTTCTTCGCGACTTCGCCGTCTCGATCGACCAGCGGAATCGACTGATCCGATTCCGGCAGAATGCGGCGGAGACCAGTGCCGATAGCGCGCCACGGCGGCTGGGGGTCGAATTTCGCGGCCAGCCCGGCGGCGACCTGACCGTCGGCAACGTGGAATCCGGTTCGTTGGGCGAGGAGCATGGCGTGCAGCCCGGCGACGTCGTGGTTGCGGTCAACGGCAAGGCAACCGGCGACTATGATATCCAGGACCTCGGCGCATTGATTCGAGGTTCGGATCCCCTCACGCTCGAGATCCGGCGCGATGGGAACCCGGTTACGATTGAGATTCCATGAAGAAACAGCGACTGCTCAGTGAACTGGAGGGTGTGTGTCTCGGGATCGTTCGCACGCACGAGCCCTGCACGGCCTACCGCGTGCGCAAGGAACTGAAGGAAGCGCCCTCCTCGCACTGGCGCGCGTCGGCGGGATCCGTCTACCCGCTACTGACGCGGCTCGAGGGCGAAGGCCTGATCGAAGCCACCGCCGATCGGGACGACGGCCGCGGCAAGCAGTTGCTGCGAATATCCCGCAAGGGCAGCCGGGTGTTCAAGCACTGGATTCTGGCTGGCGCCAATACCGACTTGATCTCGTCCGTCACCGATCCGATTCGTTCGCGGGCGTTCTTTCTGGACGTGCTGTCAGAAACGGAACTATCGTCCTACCTCGACGATCTCATCACGCAGATGGAAGCGTACTTCGCGGAAACCGTCGCACGGATGGAACAGGCGCGCGCTTCTGACGACCGCTTCGACTACCTCGGGTCGCTGGGGGCAGCGAACATTACCGAGGCGCGGCTGGAGTGGCTGCACAAGGTTCGGACAGAGGTGTCGGGGCGGTAGACACGCACAGGGGGGCAATCATGCGCAGACTGACCATTTTGCTTTTTCTGCTTATCGGCGCGCCGGCGCTCGCCAGCGAGCTTCAGCCGAGTGTCGATGAGTATCTCGAACCGTACGTATCGACCGGCAATTTCCAGGGCACGGTACTGATCGCGCGCGGCGATGAGGTGCTGCTGGTAGCGGGTTACGGCATGGCCAGTGTCGAACATGGGGTCCGCAACGGCAGAGAGACCGTGTATCACATTGCGTCGGTGTCGAAGCCTTTCACCGCGGCCGGGATCCTGCTGCTGGTCGACGACGGTGAGATTGATCTGCACGCGCCTCTGAGTGACATCGTTCCGGAATACGAACACGCCGAGGCGCTGACGGTGCACGACTTGCTGGCACACACGTCGGGCATTCCCAACATCAATGGATTCGACGAGTACGGAGACATCCAGCTGCGCGCGCAGACGCCCGACAGCCTGTTCGAGTATTTCGAGGACATGCCACTTGAGTTCGAGCCCGGCGAGCGGTACAGCTACAGCAACTCGAACTACAACCTGCTGGCACTGATCGTCGAGCGAGTGTCCGGCCAGTCCTTCGGGGATTTCCTGCACGACCGCGTACTTGCACCGGCGGGAACGACAACGGCGGGGCACGACGCCGATCCGAGCGCTGTCATCGAGCACCGGGCCGACGGCTATGCGCCAGCGGGCCACTTCGCTACCCGCCGTGCTCCGTGGCTGGACTGGACGGCAAAGACAGGCAACGGATCCATGGTGGCCGCGGTGGACGACCTGTTCCTGTGGGCCAGGGCGTTTTTCGGCGACCGGCTGGTTTCTTCGGGCGCGCGGGAGCTGATGCTGACCGAGCACACGGAGAACTCGGGTTACGGCTGGTTCATCTTCCCGCGCCACGACCGGCAGCAGTTTCATATCAACGGACGCAGCCCCGGCTTCTCGTCCTACCTCGGCTACTACCCCGAGGAAGACCTGACCATCGTCGTTCTCTCGAACCTGTACAACTCCATCACCACGAGTATCGGTTCCGACCTCGCGGCGATCGTCTTCGGGGAAGAGTATGACCTTCCCCGCCTCAGCGCCGAGCGGCTGTCGGCGCAGGCTTCGGCGGGTGTGGTCGGCCGCTTCCAATACGGTGACGACTTCTACAATCCGAATGTGGTGGTGACGCTCGAACTCCGCGACGGTCACGTGCACCAGCGCTGGGGCGAGAGCGGATTCGAGTCAGCGCTGATTCCGCAGGGTACCGACCGATTCATCGACCGCACCTTTTGGATGCCGGTGGAATTCCGCCGGGACGAAGACGGGGACGTCGTCGAACTGGTGTTCGACGGATTCGACGCACAGCGCATCGAATAGAACGCTGGCGTGCGGCTGAAACTACGCCGCCGCGATGACCTCGAGAAAGTCGCTGCCGTAGCGTTCGAGTTTCGCCTCCCCTACGCCGTTGATGCTCAGCAGATCCGCTTCGCTGCGTGGCCGATGCTCGGCCATCTGTTGCAGCGTCGCATCGTGGAAGATCACGTAGGGCGGCAGGTCGAGTTCGTCGGCGATCTCTTTGCGGCGTTTGCGCAGCGCTTCGAACAGCGACTGATCGGCCGGGGCAAGCAACGCTGCCGTGTCGCGGCGCTTTTTCTTCTCGGTCTTCTGCTTGCGGTCCTCTCGCAGCCGAAGTTCGGTCTCGCCTTTTAGCAGCGGCCGGCTCTTCTCGTTCAGCACCAGCGCGCCGTAACGGTTCTGATCGGAGCGCAGATACCCCTGCACGACGAGTTGACGGATCACCGACCGCCACGCCGGCCCGGCGAGCTCAGTGCCTATGCCGTGCACGGAAAGATGATCGTGGCCGTGCTGGCGCACCTTGTCCGTGTCCTTGCCCAGCAGCACGTCGACAACGTGCGCCGCACCGAAGCGCTGGCCGGTGCGGTAGACGGCGGACATGAGCTTGCGCGCCGCCTCGGTGCCGTCCCACGTTGCCGGCGGATTGAGGCAGTTATCGCAGTTGCCGCAGGGCTCTGGATAGTCATCGCCGAAGTAGGCGAGCAGCGGACGGCGGCGGCATTCGGTGACTTCACACCAGCCGAGGAGCGCGTCGAGTTTCTGGCGGTCGTGCCGCTTGCGCTCTTCGCCGGCCTCGGAGTCGTCGACCATCTGGCCGAGGCGGACGACGTCCTGCAGGCCGTAGATCATCCATGCCTCGGCCGGCTCGCCATCGCGGCCGGCGCGGCCGGTCTCCTGGTAGTAGGCCTCGATGTTCTTCGGCAGATCCAGGTGAGCGACGAAGCGCACGTCGGGCCGATCGATACCCATACCGAAGGCGATCGTGGCGACGATGATCACCGCGTCTTCGGTCAGGAATCGGTGCTGGTGCTCGGCACGCATCTCCGGACTCAAGCCCGCGTGATACGGCAGCGCGTTGTAGCCCTCGCTTTGCAGCGCTTCGGCGATGCTCTCCGTCTTCTTGCGCGACAGGCAATAGACGATCCCGGTCTCGCCCGCGTGGTCTCGCAGGAAGCCGGTGAGCTGGCGGCGCGCATCTGTCTTCGGCTGCACCAGGTAGCGGATGTTCGGCCGGTCGAAATTGCTGACGAATACCTCGGGCTCGTCCAGCGCCAGACGCTCGACGATTTCTTCCCGGACCACCGGCGTGGCCGTCGCCGTCAGCGCCAGCCGCGGCACGCCGGGGAACAGCTCGCGCAGCTCGTTCAGCGCCAGATAGTCCTGACGGAAATCGTGTCCCCATTGCGACACGCAGTGCGCCTCGTCGATGGCGATCAATGCGAGCGGAACGTCCGCGAGCAGCGCCCGGGTGCGCGGCTGCACCAGCCGCTCGGGCGCGACGTAGAGCAGCTGGATTTCGCCAGCCTTCAGCCGCCGGATGACGTCGATCTGCTCCTCTTGAGTAAGGCTCGAATTCAGGAACGCCGCTTCGACACCCAGCTCGTGAAGCGCGCGCACCTGATCCTGCATCAGCGCGATCAATGGCGAGACGACCAGGCCGGCGCCTTCCCGGATCAGTGCCGGGATCTGGTAGCACAGCGACTTGCCGCCGCCAGTCGGCATCAGCACCAGCGCGTCCCGGCCGTCCAGCACAGCATCGATGATCGCAGCCTGATCGCCGCGGAACTGCTCGTAGCCGAAGACAGTGTGCAGGACTTGCTGTGCGGAGTCGGTCATGAAGCCAAAGCGCGTTCGAGAAGCGCTGCATGATCGCACACCGCCGGCGCTGGCAGTATCCTGAGAATCCGGCGCAGTCGAGTGGATCCGTCTCGCGGCCAGCGGGCTTCCAAACGAACCCGTCCCGCCGGGCATCAAACAGGAAACGTCTTCGAGGAACAGGACTATCTGCGGAGTATTCGAATCCACGCACGCGGGCACGGACCGCCTGGCCGCGCACCGGCATCGCGAGTCCTACGGTGCGCTGGTGCTTGACGGCACGTACACGGAAGCCAGCCTCGACGGTCGATTCGAGTGTTTGCCCGGCGTGCTGACCGTACACCCGCCGTGGCATACCCACGCGAACGAATTCGGTCGCGGCGGCGCGGTTGTGCTGAACATTCCATTGCCGGTCGCGGACGGTCTGGTATCGGTCGTGGTGCCGGACGCGGAGGCACTCGCTGATCTTGCGCGCCGTTGTCCGGTCGAAGCCGGGCGTGCGGCGCTTGAAGAAGCCGAGCCGCACACGCCGACGGCGCCCGCAGGATGGTTGTCGGGTCTCGTGGCTTCGCTGTGCGAGGAGCGCGGCGAGGAAATCGCCTCCCTGGCACGCCGCTGCGGCGTGTCACCCGAACACGCCAGCCGGGCGTGCAAGAAGTGGTTTGGAATGGGCCCTTCCGCATTGCGCCGCGAAGGCCGGCTGCGGCGCGCGATGTCATTGCTCGAGCACGGTGCCAGCCCCTCGGTGGCCGCGGTCGAGGCGGGTTTTTCCGATCAGCCACACCTGACGCGCCTGCTGAAACGGGCCACCGGCCTGACCCCGGCGAGATTCCGCGCCGCCTGATCAATTCCGTTCAAGACCCGCTGAGGTTTCTGTTGCTTACTGCACCCGTGCCGATTATCGACAGGGTTGCTCATGAACAGGATTCTCATTCTCTTTGCCGTGCTGGGTCTCAGCGCCTGTGCCACCGCCGTGTCACAGCCGGACGAGCCCGTCACGCGGTGGAACATTCAGCCTTCGATCGGTCTCGACGCGTTGCTGCTGATCGGGGCGGCGTCCGGCGACATCATGCAGGCAGACATCTATCCGGAGGAGATCGCGTTCGTTCGCGAGCGGATGTCCGACGAAGGGCTTGCCGCGCTCGATACGCTGGATAGCGTTCTCCGGCAACGGCTCGGGCGGCTCACCGGACCGACACTGGCCTACATGTTCTCGGCCGGACCGACCGCGACGCTCGACGACGTCATTCAATCCGCGTTGGACCCTGTCGGCAGGCTTAGGCCGGGACTGGAGACGTCGCCGCACTGGAACGAAGACGAGTTCAATGCTGCCCTCAGATCGATGCCCGTGATTCACACGGCGCTCACGGCGCTGCGCGATACCGGATTCGTCGAGCGCTACGAACGGGAGAGCCTGCCGGATATCGTCGCGGCAATTGAGTCCGACTACGCGCCGGTGATGACCTTCGACGTGATACCGGAGCAGTCGCGTTTGCTCGGCCGAGACCTCGATCCGGAGATCCACATCATCGTAGCCCGCTATGCCCGGCCCTACGGTATGCGCTTGCTCGGGCAGCGATTCGTTGCGTACTACGGCTGGGACGCCGACATTCAACTGCGGGTCGCCGCACATGAAATTATTCATCCGCCCTACGACCCGGATGACGCGGAGTTGCAAGATCTGCTCTCCGATCTTGAGGCCGATCCGTGGTTCATCTCCATCGTCGAGGATCACGACCCGCAGTACGGCTACAACTCGTTCATGGGTGTGGTGAACGAAGGATCGACGCAGGCGCTCGATCAGATCGTGTCCGACCGGCTCGGTTTTTCCCGGGACCCCGGGGAGCGATGGCGCACGTCCGATGGCGGCATGCACTTGCTGGCAGCCGCCCTCTACCACGCGATGCTGGAGAGCGGCTTTGCGGACGAAGGCGGCAAGTATGCCGACTGGCTCAAGGACGGTCTCCGCTCCGGAATGCTGTCGCCGTCGGAAATACGGCGGCGCGCGGCGCTTGTCGCCGGAGACGAGGCGGTCGAGGCGTGGGGGCCGCATCGGTCGGCCGCCATGGAGGGTGATACGCAACACTGAGGGCGCCCTTTCTACGGCGCCGCGGGAATGGCTCTACAATAGCAGGCAGTCGCGGACGGATGAGGGAACCGCCGATGAAGACGACCGCCGTACCCAGATTGGCGATGCTCGGCATCGCCTTTGTGCAGGGCCTCTGCCTGCTGATTCTGTATCGCAGCGTGGAGGACCACTTCTGGCCCAGCGAATCACCGGTCTTCGCGTTCCCGCTGTGGACGCTGGCGATCGTCGCGCCGGTGCTGCTATTGCTGTCCATTGATCGCGACAACTTTCGCGCGGTCGCAAAGTACGTCGCCGGCTTCGGCGGCGTGCTCGCGCTGCTGGCGACTTACATCGGCTGGCAGGCCGAGCCGTTCGACGAAGTGCAGATCTGGAGCCTGCTTTTCGCCTATGTCGTCACGATCGGTCTCGCGAGTTTCAAGGCGCTGATGTATCTGCAGCAGCGTGCCAACGGCGTGCCGCTGACGTACGAAGTCCTGTTCACCAACTCCTGGCGCAATTTCCTCGTCGGTGTCTTGTCCGCGATATTCACGCTCATCTTCTGGCTGATCCTGGCGCTGTGGGGCCAGCTCTTCCGGATCATCGAGATCGACTTCTTTGCCGATCTGTTCGACGAAGACTGGTTCATCATTCCGGTGCTTACCGTCGCGTTCGGACTGGGCATCAGCCTGTTCCGCGAACTGATCCGCGTTATCGACACGATCACCAAGCTGCTGCACTGGCTGATCAAGTTGTTGTTGCCGCTGGTGCTGGTCATCGCCGTGATCTTCCTTGCGGCACTGCCATTCACCGGGCTCGGCCTGCTTTGGGGCACCGGCAGCGGCACGGCGCTGCTGCTCTGGTTGCTGGCGCTCATTCTGTTCTTCACGAATGCCGTCTATCAGGACGGCCGCGAGGAGGACCCGTACCCGCTGTTCCTGCATCGCGCGATCTACGCCGGCCTGTGCGTCATGCCGATCGTCGCGGCGCTCGCCTTCTACGGACTCTTCCTCCGGCTTCAGCAGTACGGCTGGTCGGTCGAGCGCTGCTGGGCATTCGTCGTCTGGTTCGTGTTCGCGCTGTTCGCGGTCGGGTATGTCGTCGGGATCGTGCGCAAACGCGATGCGTGGACCGGCGAACTCGCGCGCGTCAACACGGCAATGGGTCTCGTCGTACTGGCCGTGCTGGTGCTCGCCAACAGCCCGCTGCTCGATTTCCGCAAGATCTCGTTGTCGAGTCAGCTCGAACGGGTCGAGTCCGGCGAGATCGAGCTGGCCGATCTGGACTTCTGGTACGTCAAGAATCACCTCGCCCGGCCCGGCTATCTGGCCATGGAAGACATGAAGGCGGAGATCGGCGACAGCGATCCCGAATTGCTTGCCATCATCGAAGCGCCGCGGTGGCCGGGGGCCGCTACCCCGGTCGATATCGACGAGTTTTGGGACAACCTCGTCTACCGGCCGGAATCCTTCGACATACCGCCGGAATTGCGACCGCTCATGGAAGCCTCTGCTTACAGCGCGCGCGACGCGACTCCTGTTGTCGTCCGTACCGACCTGGACGAAGACGGCGCCGACGAATACGTGCTGATGATGGTCGGCGAGCACAGCGTCATGCGCTTGCAGCTCTTCTACCGGACCGAGGATGGCTGGCAGAACGGCTACCTGAGCTATCGACAGAGTCCCGACGCTGAATTCTCCAGGGAGCGGATTCTCGAGGGCGAGATCAGCCTCACGGAACCGCGCTACCGCAACCTGGTTATCGGCGACGTCGAGCTCCGCCCGAATACGATCAATTGACGCCGGCGTAACGCCGGCGGTTTTGTTCAATTGCGCGTGACAGGCTGCCTGTTGATAGCCATGATGTCTGTGGCTCGAGTTCAATACCGATCGCGAGGAGACAGCTATGCTAAACGTTCATGTGTGGGCCCCTCAGGGCGATATGGTCGGGCACGCTTCCCTGTCGTTCGGAACCAACTACGTCAGCTTCTGGCCGGCGGATGCCGCGGGCAAGAAAGACCTGAAGATCAAGACCAGCCATCCCGGGGCTTTCGTCGGCGCGCTGCAGGAAGACATTCACAACGAGGGGGGCCGCCAGCCGGTCACCGTCTCGATCCCGATCTCCAAGGACAACGAGGACAAGCTCGCCAAGTTCGTTGCCGATCTCGTCTCGAATACGCCGCGCTACCAGCTCGCCAAATACAACTGCTCGACGCTGGTCGCGGAGTGCCTGAAGGTCGCGTGCGGCAAGGAGCCGAGCTTCGAGCCGACGCCGCAGGAGTACGGCACGCTGGCGAAGCTGTTGGGGCACGGCACGTGGACACCGAACCAGCTTCTTCGCTACGCCAAGGAGCTCGCCACAGAGTGCAGATAGGCCGATGGACGTCGTCTACAGCAAGAACTACAACATCGATCTCGGTGTACTGAACTACCTGCATCCTTTCGAAGGCAGGAAGTTCGGCAAGATTCACGAGGGGCTGAAGGACGATCCCGGCGTCCGCTTTATCGAGCCCGACGGGCCGACCAGCATGGAGACGGTCGACCAGTTCCTGACGAGCGTCATGCGCCACCGGGTTCGCAACAAGAATGGCATCTTCGATGCGCTCGAAGTGCCCCGCCTGCCGTTCATCTCCTTCGCATTCCTGGACGAAAAAGTCTTGAAACCGATGCGATGGGGCGTCGCCGGTACAATGCTCGGCGCAAGCAAGGCGCTGGAAAGCGGCGGCACGGTCTGGAACCTGTCGGGGGGCTATCACCACGCGATGCCGCAGAACATGGAAGGCTTCTGCATCTACAACGACGTCGGCATATGTCATCAGCAATTCGTGGCCGACGGGCTGCTGTCGCCAGACGACAGGATCCTCATCGTCGACACCGACGCTCACCACGGCAACGGCAATGCGCACACGTTCATGGAGAATCGGCAGGTGACACTGCTCGACCTCTACAACGCGAGCATCTATCCGACGTCCGACTACACGCGGGAGCGCGTGGACATCGCCGTCCCGTTGCCGATGGAGACCGATGGCGAGACCTATCTGAACAAGCTGCGCGACGCGCTGGCCCAGCTCGATGACGACTACCGACTGGCGTTCGTCATCGCGGGTACGGATACGCTGGCGAGCGATCAGCTCGGCGGTCTGGCGCTCAGCATCGACGACGTGGCCGAACGGGATCGGCTCACGGTCGAGGCGCTGGAGCAGCGTTCGATTCCCACGGTCCTGACCGGCGCCGGCGGCTATTCGAAGGACAGTGCGGCGGCCGTCACACGGGCCATTTCGCGCTGCGTGGAAGCCGGACTGGGGCAGGCGAAACAGCCGAAACCGGCCTGACCCGGAGCGTTGCCGCGCCTTTCCGGCGCACCCACTCGACCTGCATTTGGCACGCCTCGTCCCGAGACGTTCGAGCCGGCCAGGCTGCGACGCTACGATAGTCGCTTGGGGGACCAGCGATGAAAAGAACGTTTCTTGCGGTGACTTTCTGCCTGTGCGTATCGTGCGGCCAGAGCGCGGAGCCGGTGCTCTATCCGGCGGTCACAGACTCGACGGGATGCCGGATTGAGCGGATCACACCGTCCGAGTTCGACGACTATCAGGTGCAGGGCGTGTCGAGCGACGGAACGCTGCTGTCGTACACGACCAATTTGGGTGAGGATGAGGACGGCAACACGAGATACGAGACGCGCATCCTCAATCTGGTGACCGGCGACTCGACGCTGCTCGTCGAGGCGATCAACAATCCGGGGGCGTTCTCGCCCGACGACCAGTATCTGGTCGCCGCTGCCTACGACGACACGGGCTTCACGGAGATTCTGGAGCTGCATCTGGAGTCCGGCGAAATCACCGTCATCGCGCCGCACGAACAGTGGGACTGGCTGCCATCGTATTCGGCGGACGGCCGCTTCATCGTATTCAACTCATATCGGCAGAATGGGGAAGCCGACGTTCACACCTACGAGCGCGCGACGGGAGATCTACGACGACTAACCGACTTTCCCGGCTATGACGCCCATGCCCAGTTCTCGCCGGACGGCGAACGAATCCTGTTCCACCGCATGCTCGGCGACCGCGAGAACGATCGCTACGACTTCGACCTGTTCGTCCACGACCTGCGGGACGGGACCGAGACCCGGCTGACCGACGGGCCGTACGAAGAAAGCTACGGCGCTTTTTCGCCGGATGGGCAGCACATCGTCTTTAGCTGGGACGGCGAGGAAGCGCCCGACAATCACAATCTCTACGTGCGTGCGCCGGATGGCAGCCACAGCGCGCTGACCGACGGCGAGTGGAAGGACTACTACGCCTACTGGACGCGCGACGGCAAGTACATCTACTTCAACTCCAACCGCGCCGGCGACTTCAACGTGCACCGGATGCGGATGCAGGGTACGACCTGCCTGCGGGAACAGGGTTAGCAGCCAGGCACGCCAGTCAGTGATCGCGCGATAGCGCCGACACCGTCTCTTTGAGTTCGGCCACCTCGGCTTCAAGCCGTTCGACGCGTTCGCTCAACTCAGCCACATTGCCGCGCTTGACGGCGGCGGCCGGTCGGGCCGCTTCAGCCGCGGCGGCGTGCGCTTCGACGTCGATCGGACCACTGAAGAGATGCATGTACTCCGAGTCCTTGCGGCCCGGCGTTCGCGGCAGCTTGACCACGAGCGGGTCGCCTTCGCGCTCCATCAATCCGTTCAGCGCCGTGACGACGTCCGAATTGTCGGCGAAAGTGTGTAACCGCCCGCTGCGCGACCGCAGCTCGCCCGGGGTTTGCGGCCCTCGCAGCAGCATGAGGCAGACGACCGCCAGCTCGGCGGGATCGAGCTGCAGGAAGCTGTAGCGGGTATTGCAGAAGCGCTGCGAGTATTTCTCGGTACGGCTCTTGAAGTTCTCCTCTGTGCGCACCAGGTGTCGTTCCTCGAGGGCGCGGATCGTGTGCTGCACCTCACCTTGCTGCAAGGCCATCACCGGGTCTCTGGATGACTTCTGATTGCAGGCGTTGGTCAACGCGTTCAGCGTGAGCGGGTACTGGTCGGGCGTCACGATCGACTTCTCGATCAGGCAGCCGATGACCCGGGCTTCTTTTTCGTCGAGTGTTTCGAGCACGTCGCATCCTCTGTGAGAGAGCGGATTGTAACGCTTCGCCAAAGGCCCGTCCGTGCGCCGTACGTCGCAGGCTAGCTGCTGTCCGTTAACCCCATCCGGCAGCCGGTCGAATTCGCTCAACATCGGCCCCGCTCTAATGTCTCAGTGGACAATTCCTGTTGTCTCTTCTCGCGTCGCAAAGAGGCATTTCATCCTATACATTGTTCGATGCAGTCGACTCCGAAAAAACCAGCGACGAGGCAGTGGCGGTGATCATCAAGGACATCAAAGTTTTCGTCTGCAGCCCGGGCCGAAATTTCGTGACGGTCCGGATCGACACCGATATCGGGCTGTACGGTCTGGGCGATGCAACCGTCAACGGACGGGAGATGGCCGTCGCCACCTATCTCGAGGAGCATGTCGTCCCCTGCCTGATCGGCCGCGACCCTCACGACATCGAGGACATCTGGCAATACCTATATAGAGGAGTCTACTGGCGCAGGGGCGCGATCAACCTGGCCGCCGTATCGGCCATTGACATGGCGCTGTGGGACATCAAAGGCAAGGCCGCGGAGCTGCCGGTCTATCAGCTACTCGGCGGCAGAAGCCGGAAGGGCGTGACGCTGTATGCGCATGCGAACGGCAAGAGCATCGACGACACGGTCGCCATGGCCGCCGATCTTGCCGATCAGGGCTTCAAGGCGATCCGCCTGCAGACGGCCATCCCGGGATTGCCCGTCACCTACGGCGTTCCTGACGACAAGCAGGACTACTACGAACTTCAGAGCAGCCGGCCGCTGCCGCCCGAAGAGGAATGGTCGACGCCGAAGTACTTCAACGTCATCGTCGATTTGTTCGAGCAGGCGCGCGCACGACTGGGCAACGACGTACACCTGCTGCACGACGTTCACAGCCGGCTGACGCCGATCGAGTCGGCGAAACTCGGCAAGCTGCTCGAACCCTTCAATCTCCTGTTTCTCGAAGATGCGTCGATCGCAGAGAACCAGGACAGCTACGCCGTGATCCGGCAGCACACGACCACACCGCTGGCGATCGGGGAAACCTACAACACGATCTGGGACTGCAAGGATCTCATCCAGAACCAGCTCATCGACTACATTCGCGTAGCCGCAACCCATGCAGGCGGCATTACGGCACTTCGGCGAATCGCTGACTTTGCCGCCGTCTACAACGTGAAGACCGCGCCGCACGGTGCGCCGGACCTCTCCCCTGTCTGTTTCGCCGCACACGTGCATCTGGACACGTGGACACCGAACTTCGGCATTCAGGAGTTCGTCGGGCTCGGCAACGATGCGCTCAGACAGGTGTTCTGCCACAACATCCGGGTGGTGGACGGCTTGGCCTTCGTCGACGACGCGCCCGGGCTTGGCGTCGAGTTCCACGAGGAAGCCGCGAAAGAGTATCCGTACAAGCGGTCCTACCTTCCGGTCTGCCGGCTCGAAGACGGCACATTGTGGAACTGGTGAGCATGAGCGAGAACCTGAAGGTATTGATCCACGGGACGGGCTACGCCGGGCAAGGACATGCGGAAGCGTTTCGCGCCGAATCTGTCGACGTCGTCGGGATCGTCGGCAGAACGGACAGCGTCGTACGGGACGTCGCCAGCGAAATGCACATCCCCTTCGCCGGCACCGACTGGGGTGCGGCGCTCGAAGCCTGCCAGCCCGACATCGTTTCGATCGGCACTCCAGGAGGCGCCCACGTCGAGCCGATCAGCATGGCCATCGAACAGGGCTGTCACGTGTTCTGCGACAAGCCGTTGACCGAAAGTGGCGAAACGTCAGTGGCGCTTTACCGACTCGCGAGAGACAAAGGCGTCAAGACCGCGTTTGCGGCGAGTTACCGATACACGCCGGAGATTCTGCACGCCAAGCGCTTGGTGGCCGAGGGCGTCATCGGCGAGCCCCTCGAAGTCGAGTGCATCTCCCACTTTAACCTCGAGCGGAACATCCCGTTCGGATGGTCGCACCGGAGAGAAGACGGCGGCGGCCGCCTGAACAACAATTTCACCCACATGCTATCGATCGTCACCAGCGTGATCGGCGATACGGTGCTCGCGATCAAGGGAGAGGTTCGCGACGATCTGGGCCGAGCACCTATTGTCCAGGGCGTGCACAACTTCAAGACACGCAGAGACTTTATTCCCGACAATCTGGAGGACCCCTCGCTCGAGTGGGGCGAGAGTAACGTCGAATGGTCGTACACCGTGCTGGCGCGGCTCGAGAGCAAGTTTGCCTCTCGGCCGGTATCGGTGCTGTTCCGGCATGGCGGCCTTCATCCCCGCTTCAACGAAGATCACATCGTGTTCTATGGAAGCGAGGGCGCGATCTACATCAAGGGCCACTATGGCAACGGACCACTTTTCGTCTACGGACCGGAAAAACAGTGGGGTGAAACCGAGCTGCCGGCAAACATCGCGGCCGACGTTCCCGACGTCGAGGACGACACCCAGAGAAACTGGCAGTACCTCGTCCGCGAATTCGTCAGCGACATCCGCGGTGCGCCATACAAGCCCTACCCGACGTTCAGGGAAGGCAGTCAGTATCAGCAGCTAATCGATCTGATTCGCGAGAACAGCGGCTGGATAGACGTGACGCGACTCGGGGACGTGTAAGTGCCTTGATCTACGACTATCTGGTCATCGCTGGCTACTTCCTGCTCATCGTGGGCATCGGCTTCGCCTTCAAGCAAATGGCGAGGAATTCGACCAGCGATTACTTCCGCGGCGGCGGCAGGATGCTGTGGTGGATGGTCGGCTCAACCGCGTTCATGGCGCAGTTCTCGGCATGGACATTCACCGGCGCCGCGGGCAAGGCATTCACCGACGGCTTTGCCGTCAGCCTGGTGTTCTTCGCCAACACATTCGCCTACTTCTGCGGCTGGGCGTACTTCGCGCACCGTTTCCGGCAGATGCGCGTCGACACGCCGACCGAGGGCATCCGCCGTCGCTTCGGCGACGGTAACGAGCTGTTTTTCTCCTGGGCGCTGATCGTCTTCAGCCTCATGAACGCCGGTATCTGGCTGAATGCGCTCGGCGTGTTCAGCAGCGCCGTTTTCGATGCGGATATCCGGGTGACCATCGTCGTGACCGGCCTGACCGTGCTCTTCGTATCCGTGCTGTCCGGCGCGTGGGGCGTAGTCGCTTCGGACTTCGTTCAGACAATCGTGGTTGCCGTCGTATCGGTTGCCTGCGCGATCGTGGCGCTCGTGATGATCGGCGGCCCGATGGAACTCGTCACCAATTTCCCGAGCGGATTTTTCATCGGCCCAGACATGAACTACAGCCTGATCCTCGTCTGCTCGCTGATCTTCTTCCTCGCGAAGCAGCTAACGACGATCATGAACCTGCACGACTCGTATCGGTTTCTAAACGCCAGAGACTCGGTCAACGCGAGGAAGGCGGCGCTGCTCGCGATGGTGCTGATGGGCGTCGGCAGCCTGATCTGGTTCGTGCCGCCATGGGCGTCCGCGATCCTGTACCCGAATGCGGCCGCGGCGTACCCGGAAATGGGCAACAAGGCGTCGGACGCCGTCTATCTGGTGTTCACACGCAACGCGATGCCGATCGGCACGGTCGGTCTGCTGCTCGCTGGACTGTTCGCCTCTTCGATGTCGTCGATGGACACAGCGTTGAACAAGAACGCGGGCATTTTCGTTCGCAGCGTCTATCAGCCTTACCTCCGTAGACGTAACATCGAGACGACGGACCGGAGGCTTCTCTGGGTGAGCCGGCTCGTGAGCCTCATCGGCGGAATACTCGCCATCTCGTTCGCCCTGTATTTCACGTCGCTGGTCGAACTCAGTCTGTTCAGCCTGATGATGTCCGTCTCGGTGATGATCCAGGTACCGCTACTCGTACCCCTGATCGTCGGTCTGTTCGTCAAAAAGACTCCGCCGTGGGCACCGTGGCTCACCGTTGTCATCGGACTTTTCGTATCGTGGTTCATCGCGAACGTCTTCACGGCAGACGTATTCGCCGGCCTGATCGGGCTCGAGGAACTGACCCGTCGAGAGGCTGCCGATTTGCACCTGATTCTGACCATCGCGGGCCATATCTGCATTACCGCGACATTTTTCTGGGCGACCTCGCTCTTCTACAGAGAAGAGTCGGATCGCTACAGGGAAAGCCGGGCGGCGTTCTTTGTCGATCTCGAAACGCCGGTGGTCGCCGACGACAGACAGGACGAGTACGACCGGCAGCAACGCGACAAGCTGGGGACGATGGTCATCGTCATGGGCACCGGCGTGTTGT
This sequence comes from Woeseiaceae bacterium, assembly GCA_965232445.1. Taxonomy (GTDB): domain Bacteria; phylum Pseudomonadota; class Gammaproteobacteria; order Steroidobacterales; family Woeseiaceae; genus UBA1847. Next base: position 938,021 of record OZ246973.1, read on the forward strand.
TGATGACGCTGATACCGAACCCGCTGTGGGGCCGAGTCGTATTCGCCTTGTGTTCGGGCGCGATACTGACGGTCGGGGTCCTGCTGAGACTCAGCGCCAGAGCAGTCCGCGCCCCAGTCCACCCCAGTCCGCCCATCGAGTGAAAAACCCTGATAGACGGCAGGAGCGGACTGACCCAGTTCGCCCACCAAGTGATAGACCCTGGTCTGCGGTGGGGGCGAACTGACCTTTAGTAATAGGCAAGAAAGCACCGCAACTCCGCCCCCAAAAAAAAACCACCCCGCCCCGTTCCAGTGCAACCCACCCTCAACCCAATCCACCTCTAAGCCCCCAGAAAACCCTCTCAAACGTAACTGTTGCCCGCCCCGCCCAATCTGGCACTCTTTAATCAACGCAGCCTTGGCAACGGCGCGTGCCGTTGTCCGATAGAGCCGCGACTCCTCGCTCAATACCGATGTTCAGGAAAATCCTCGTCGCCAATCGCAGCGAGATTGCGATCCGCGTGTTTCGCGCGGCGCGCGAGCTGCACATACCGTCCGTCGGCATTTACTCCGCCGAGGATCGCCTGACCCTGCATCGTTTCAACACGCGGGAGTCCTACCAGGTTGGCGAGGGCAAGGGCCCGATCTCCGCCTACCTGGACATGGAAGACATCATCCGGATCGCCAAAAAGTCCGGCGCCGATGCCATCCATCCCGGTTACGGCTTCCTGTCGGAGAATCCCGAATTCGCCCGGCTGTGTGCCGAATCGGGCATCACCTTCATCGGTCCGACGCCGGAAACCATGCGCAGACTCGGCAACAAAGTCGAAGCGCGTGCATTGGCGTTCGAGGCCGACGTGCCGGTCATGCCGGCGACCGCCCCCCTGCCCCAGGACGGTGCAGAGATTCAGCGGCTGGCGAAGGAAATCGGCTATCCGGTCATGCTCAAGGCAAGCTGGGGCGGTGGCGGCCGCGGGATGCGGGTCATCGAAGTGGAGTCCGTGCTGCTCGATCAGGTGGCGGCGGCGCGCCGCGAAGCGCAGTCGGCGTTCGGCAACGACGAGGTCTATCTGGAGAAGCTCGTCCGCAATGCCCGCCACGTCGAAGTGCAGATCGTGGGCGACTCGCACGGCAATATTGTGCACCTGTTCGAACGCGACTGCACGGCACAGCGGCGCCATCAGAAAATCGTCGAACGCGCGCCCGCACCGTATCTGTCGCAGGAGCAGCGCGACGAAATCACCGCTGCGGCCGTTCGTCTCGCGCGGCTGGTGGACTATCGAAACGCCGGAACGGTCGAGTTCCTGCAGGACGTCGACACCGGTCAGTTCTACTTCATCGAAGTGAACCCCCGTATCCAGGTCGAGCACACAGTGACGGAGCAGATCACCGGGCTCGATCTGGTCAAGTCGCAGATTCGTATCGCGGCCGGCGCGAAAATCGGCGACATCGACTCGTCCGGTATTCCCGCGCAGGAAGACATCCACATGCGCGGCGCGGCGATCCAGTGCCGGGTGACCACCGAAGACCCGCGCAATAGCTTCATCCCGGATTACGGGCACATCGTCGCCTACCGCAGTCCCGCCGGACCCGGCATCCGCCTCGATGCAGGCACCGCGTATTCGGGCGCTGTCATCGGCCGGCACTACGACAGCCTGCTGGTAAAAATCACGGCGTCCGGCATGTCGGAGGCGGAGGCGACGGACCGCATGCTGCGGGGCCTGAGCGAGTTTCGCGTGCGTGGCGTCGAGACGAATCTCGCCTTCGTCCGCGCGCTGCTGCTGGATTCGCGATTCAGCAAGGGCGACTACAACACGCGCTTCATCGACGAGACGCCCGAGCTCCTTGAACTGCCGCCCGACAGCAGCTACGGCGCTCAGCTGCTGCACTTCATCGGCGAGACGATCGTGAACGGCAATGCGCAGGTAGCCGGCCGCAGCGTGCCGAAGGTGCTGAAGCGGCCCGCGGTGCCGCCAATCGAATTGAACACGCCATCCAAAGGCGTGCGGCAGATTCTGGAGTCGGACGGTCCCGAGGCCGTCGCCGAGTTCATGAAGAACAGCAAGGTACCGCTCGTTACGGACACGACGTTTCGCGACGCGCATCAGTCGCTGATGGCCACGCGCATGCGCACGATCGACATGCTGCGAATCGCGCCGCACTACGCGGAGTTGCTGCCGAACCTGTTTTCGGTCGAGTCCTGGGGCGGCGCGACCTTCGACGTTGCGATGCGATTCCTGAATGAGGATCCGTGGCAGCGTCTGGCCGATCTGTCGGCAGCGATGCCGAACCTGATGCAGCAAATGCTGCTGCGCTCGTCCAACGGCGTCGGCTACACGAACTACCCGGACAACGTCGTGCGCTTCTTCGTGCAGCAGTCGGCGGAAGCGGGCGTCGACGTCTTCCGCATTTTCGACTGCCTCAACTGGGTCGAGAATATGCGGCTGGCTATCGACGCCGTCCGCGAATCGGGCAAGATCGCGGAAGCCGCCATCTGCTACACGGGCGACATCCACGATCCGATGCGCTCGAAATACGATCTGCGCTACTACGTCGAGCTCGCGAAGGAACTCGAGGCAGCCGGCGCGCACGTACTCGGCATCAAGGACATGGCCGGCCTGCTCAAACCCGCCGCTGCCAGAACGCTGATCCGCGAGCTCAAACAGACCATCGGCCTGCCGATCCATCTGCACACCCACGACACCAGCGGCGCGGCAGCAGCGACCGTGCTGGCCGCGGTGGAAGAAGGCGTCGACGCCTTCGATGCCGCGATGGACTCCATGAGCGGCCTGACCTCGCAGCCGTGCCTCGGCTCGATTGTCGCGGCGCTCGAGAACACGGAATCCGATCCCGGAATCGATCTCAAAGGCGTGCGGCTGATCAGCGACTACTGGGAAGAGGTGCGCGAGCAGTATGCCGCGTTCGAGCCCGATATTCGTTCCGGCGCGTCGGAGGTCTATCTCCACGAGATGCCGGGCGGGCAGTTCACGAATCTGAAGGAACAGGCGGCATCGCTCGGGCTGGCTGGCCGCTGGCACGAAGTCGCCCGCGCGTATGCGGACGTGAACATGGCGTTCGGCGACATTGTCAAGGTAACGCCGTCGTCGAAGGTCGTCGGCGACATGGCGCTGATGATGGTGACATCGGACACCAGTATCGACGAGGTGCTAGACGCCGATACCGACATCGCGTTCCCGGAGTCGGTCGTCTCGCTGTTTGCGGGCGAACTCGGCCAGCCGCCTGGCGGCTTCCCGGAAGCGCTGCAAAAGAAAGTGTTGCGATCCCGCGAACCGATCACCGTCCGGCCCGGCTCCCTGCTCGAGCCGGTAGATCTGGACGACGAGCGCCGCAAGCTGGATGCCGGGCAGGAACACCGGGTGAGCGAGTTCGACCTGGCGTCGCACCTGATGTACCCGAAGGTCTTCACGGAGTTTCGCAAGCATCGCGAGGAGTACGGCGACGTCGGCGTGCTGCCGACTCATGTGTACTTCTACGGCATGCGGCCACAGGAAGAGATCGTCGCGACCATGGACGACGGGCGCAAGATCGTCATCCGGCACCTGACGGCGGGTGAGACCGACGACCGCGGCTATCGGCGGGTTTTCTTCGAGATCAATGGTCAGCCCAGCTCCGTATTGATCCAGGATCGCAGCTCGGAGGCGGCGCACCACGAAAACGAACAGGCCGATAGCACCAATCCAAGCCACGTTGGCGCGCCGATGCCAGGGGTCGTGTCGACGATCTCGGTCGACGTTGGCGACGAGGTTGAGCGCGGCGACACGCTGCTGACGATGGAAGCCATGAAGATGGAAACCTCGATTACCGCGGAGCGGGATGCAACCGTGAAGCGAGTACTGGCACGGATCGGCGGTCAGTTCGATGCGAAGGATTTGCTAGTAGAATTCGAGTAATCCGGGCCGCCTGTGAGTCCGGCACTGGCAAATCCAACAATTCATATGGCCCGCAACAAGACCATCGCCGTGATCGGCGAATGCATGATCGAGCTTCGGCCGGACATCGCCGCTGCCGGCTACTCGCGACCAACTATCGGTGCGGAGATCGCTTACGGCGGCGATACTCTGAACGTTGCCGTCTATCTGGCCCGGCAGGGAATCGACGTCGAGTACGTCACGCTGCTTGGTGACGATCCCCTTAGCGATTGGATGGTGCGGGAGTGGCGTGACAACGGCGTGGGCTGCGATCTGGTGCGCCGGGAGAAGCACGGACTGCCGGGGATGTACTGGATCGACGTCGACGAGAGCGGCGAGCGGTCATTCCACTACTGGCGCACCGAATCGCCGGCGCGGCGCCTGATAAATGACGACGAACGGCGGTCCTGGGTATTCGAGCAATTGAGTAAGTTCGACAGCCTGTATTTCTCGGGCATCTCCTTATCGCTGTATCACGAAGCGGCTCGAGCGAAACTGTACGAGTTTCTTGCTGGCTACCGGCAGGACGGTGGGAAGGTGTTCTTCGACAACAACTATCGCAGCCGGCAGTGGCCCGATGTCGGCAAAGCCAAGGAGGCCTTCGAGGCGATGTATCGCCTGACGGACATCGCCCTGCCAACGGCGGATGACGAGAAGGAACTATTCGGTGACGGCACAGACGACGCGGTTATCGAGCGGCTGCGCTCGTGGGGCGTCCGCGAGATCGTGCTGAAGCGGGGCGCGGACGGTTCGGTCGTCATCGACGACAGCACGGCAACCCCCGTGCCGGCACTTCTGGTCGAGAACGTCGTCGATACCACGTCCGCGGGCGATTCATTCAACGCCGGGTATCTCGCGGCCAGATTCGGCGGCGCTGAGCCGGAAGCGGCGGCGAGAAACGGCAGCCGGGTCGCGGCGATGGTCGTACAGCATCGGGGCGCGATCGTGCCCCGAGACGCGACGATGCCGGAGTCCTGATCCCGGGCAGAACGCGGACGAGAGTCGCACCAAATTCGGCTTGCGTATCCTGCGCCGAGCGGGGCTCGCGGCGGCCTTACGCCGGCTGTTCGACTAGACTTCAGGTGACCGTCCGCTATTGAAACGAAACGCGGCGGCGGCTTCGCCACCGCAGACGAACTCCTCCGGAAAGGCTTGCATGTATCGAACGCTGGTTTGTTTCCTCGCACCGATGATTCTCTTCGCGCACGCCGAGGCCTACGATGCAGCGGCGGCCGCAAGCGAGATCAGCGAGTACCGCGCTGCGCCCGAGCTGTCCGCGCAGAGCACCGACAACCTGTATCTGCTGGGCAAGGTGTGGGGGTATCTCAAGTACCACCACCCTCGCGTTACGGCCGGGTGCTTCAATTGGGATGAGGAACTACTCGAAATCGCGGACGACGTAGCCCTGGCCGGGAGTCACGACGAGACCTCGGAAATTCTCGCTGACTGGGTGCGCGGCCTGGACGACCAGGAGCGGGAGTGCGGTTCGGAGGAAACGCCGGAGGTTCACTTCGCAGGAGAGGATAGCTGGCTGCGCGACGGGATGCTGCTGGGCTCCGCCCTGACCGGCGAGATTGCGGCGATCAGCGCGCAACCGCAGCGCAGCCCGGCTCAGCACTACGTCAGCCTCGCGCAGGTGGCACGCAATCCGCAGTTTCAGCACGAGGATCCGTACTCGGACGTCGAGCATCTGGACTGGCGGTATCGGCTGATCGCTTTGTTCCGGTTCTGGAACATCGTCGAGTACTGGTCTCCTTACAAGGACCTGATCGACGCGGACTGGGACGAGGTCCTGAAAACGTCGATTCCCCGCTTCGTCAGTGCCGAGGAAGAAGAGCAATACGTTCTCGAACTGATGGAATTGATCGCGCGTGTGCAGGACGGGCACTCGAACCTCTGGAGCGCCGGCATGGAAAGGCCGCCAGCGGGCGTACACGTTGTCCCGGTGCACCTCAGGTCTGTTGAAGGGCGCCCCGTGGTTTGGCGGGTATCGGCGGCTGAAGACGAGAACGGTCTGGTTTTTGGCGACGTCATTGTCGCGGTCGACGATGTGCCGGTCGATCAACTGGTCGATGCCTGGTCGCCCTACTACGGCGTATCCAACCGGTCGGCACTGCTTCGTGAAACCTACCGTGCCCTCTTGCGGGGACCAGAGGGCGCTGTTGACGTTCGCGTGGAACGCGATGGCGAGCAACTGAACCTGCAACTCGAGCGCGAACCGTTCGTATACCGCGGCCAGCGAACGCATGACCGGGATGGCGATACGTTTCAGATGCTGTCCGATGACGTCGCGTACCTGAAACTATCGTCCGTGTCTCAGCAGAGCGTGCCTGACTACCTCACGGCGATAGCCGAATGCCGCGGACTGATCGTCGATATTCGCAACTACCCGTCGGACTTTGTCGTGTTCGCGCTCGGCCAGCACTTCGTCGATGAAGTCACTCCGTTCGCGAGATTCACGCATGGCGATCTGGAAGCTCCCGGCACGTTCGTTTGGTCCGACCCCATTGAGCTTTCGCCGGTTGAGCCATTCTTCGACGGCAAGGTCGTCATCCTGGTCGACGAGTCCAGCCAGAGCCAGGCCGAGTACACCGCCATGGCGTTCCGGGCAGGTTCAAACGCGATCGTCATCGGCAGCCAGACCGCTGGCGCCGACGGCAATGTCTCGTCCATTCCGCTGCCAGGCGATCATCGAACGATGATCAGCGGTATCGGCGTGTTCTATCCCGACAAGTCGCCGACTCAGCAGATCGGTATCGTTCCAGACATCGTTGCGATGCCGACAATCGCGGGACTGCGTGCGGGCCGGGACGAGGTTCTGGAGCGCGCCGTCGCCGAGATAATGCAGGACGACATCGATCAGGCCGCGTTGCTCGAGATGACGCGTATTCCGCATGCGCCGACTTCACCGTCCGCAGACGTCGAACGCCGATAGAGATCGCCAACCCGGGGAGAAACCAATCATGAATCGCTACCGCCAACTGCTGTTCGCTGTCTTCGCGACGGGCCTGTCCTTTACCGCCGATGCGACGATCAAGGTCGACGTCGTCAAGAACCCGTACGGTGGACAGCGCAACTCGCCGGAGCTGTCGACCAATCCCGACTACATCCACGCCGCGGGTCTCGAACGGCTGATCGGTGAATGGGGCGGTGAGCTGATCAGACCCATTCAGGACATTCGGTTGAATGAAGCACAGGAAGCGCAGTACGGCGAGTGGAATCGTATGGCGCTGGCTGGTTCGAATTTCGCCGAGGTGGTCCGTGAAGGCGCCGACGACGGTGTCATTACCATCGGCCTGGAAGCGAACTGCAACGGGTTGCTCGGCATGCTCGCCGGTCTCAAGTACGACGGTGAGGGCAATTCGCGCCGCGTCGGGCTCGTATTCATCGACGCACACGGCGATTTCAATACGCCGGAGACGACGCTATCCGGCATGCTCGGCGGCATGCCGGTGGCGGTCGCCGCGGGGCATGCGCTGCACAACCTGCGCAGGACCGCCGGCCTGGCCGAGCCGCTGCCGATGAGCCACATCGTCTGGGGCGGCGTCCGTGATCTCGATCCGCTCGAGGCCGAGCGCTTCGACGAATACGACGTGCAACAGTTCTCCGTTCAGGACGTACGTGAGTTGTCCGGCAACCTGCAGCAGCAGATCGACGATCTCGCCGGCAGAGTCGACGTCATCTACGTTCATATCGACATGGACGTGCTCGATCCGGCCGAGGTCCCAGGCCACGACCTGACGGTAAGTGACGGTCCCAGCAGTGAAGATCTCGCGGCTGCGATTAGCCTGATGTTCGAAAACCCGAAGACGGTGGCATTGGGAATCGCGTCTACGCCCGCGTTCAACCTCGACCCGGACGGTGTGAGCCGGCAGGCGGCGCTCAACCTGATCGAGGGTGCGATCCGGGGTGCTCAGGCGCGCTAACGCGTCCACCGCGAATTGTCCGATGACCGGGGCGATCGTCGTCCCGGCATCAACTCACGGGGTCCGGCTCCGGTGCCGCGTTGATCCGCTCTCGGATCTCCGTCAGACGCGTCCACTGCTGCAGGACCGCAGGCAACGATACGCCGGACTCCACCAACTCCCAGGAATAGCTGAGGATCGCGAAGATCATGCCCGCGGTGACGGCATCGATGGTAGATGCCACCCAGAGGTTCGTCAGAACGAAAGCGAACATGCCGGCGAAGATGACGCCGTACATGACCGCTTCCGTGTCGGACAGACGGACTTCGCATTGTCGCAGTTTCATGAGGTGATCGACCAGAGAGCGACTCCGGCGCTCTTCCAGGATTGAAACCTGATGCTCGGTCTGCGCGTTGAGGTCGCTGTTGAGGCGAAAGAAGCGGCCGTGGACGAACGCGTAGACGAGGACCAGTCCGAGCATTGCACAGAATCCGCTGATCCCGAGCCGGATGTCGAAGCTCCAAAGGATGACCATGCTCACGAGGACCTGGACGACGCCGGTGAGCAGTTCCGGAACGTACGCCTCGAGAAAGTCGACCATCTCCCGGCTCATGCTCAGGCGTGCATTCACCTGCGACACCGGTTGTTCCGAGCTGCGATTCACCAGTTCCGCGCCGAATCTAACCCGCATGGTGCCGTAGGCGCGGGTATCGTAGGTGCGACGAACGACCGAGGTCACAATCAATGTGCCCATGACGATAGCGATCTCCCAGAGCGCGCCCGGTTGGCCATTGAGCAACGCGTCGATGGCGCGCCCGATGAAGAGCGGTACCAGCGCCCAGAGCAGGTTCTCCAGCAACACCAGTATCCAGGTAACAGCGATCCGCCAGCGGAACTCGCGGAACAGCAGCGCTACGTCCAGCCTGCCTTGCAATCGCATTTTGGGGCTCGCTTATCTGAGGTAGTACATTCGCAGCGTGATTCGACCGGGTTCCACCGACGCTTCCTCGAATGTCGGCTCGTGGTCCGAATCCCGTGCTCCCGACGTGCCATAGCCTTCGAGTGGATACAGCCCGTCCAGGTTCAGATCATAGTCGTTGTTTTCGTCGTGGAAGAAACTGACGGCATAAGGGCCCTGTGACAGGTCTTCGAAGTGCACCTGAATCGTACCGGCGCGTGCCGGCACCTCAGCGAATGCCGAGGCCCGCTCGAAGTCGTATTGCTCGAACGGCATCTTCGTATCGAACACCGCGACCAGGACATTGCCCCGATCATTGCGGACGTTTTCGATGTCGATGAGCAGGCCCGTTGTTTCGGGTGCGGTCACGGCCTCCCGCTTGGAGGAAGCTCGCGCGAATTCCACCGCCGGCGGCGCGACCTGCGAGGCCAGAAAGGCCAGCCCGAATAAGATGGCGGCCGAAACGAGCATGCCGCCAGCGACGCCGTTGATCGGTTTCACTGCGCCTGCTCTCCGGATTCAACTGGCGAGCGTGTCGGCACCCTCCAGCCCGGCGGCTTCACAAGCAGTGCCAGCTTGTTGCCGAGGCCCGGCGTGCGCCTGACCTGTCGCCACAGCCTCACCAGTCCGTGGAAGAACACCGTGAAGGGATTTACCGAGTCGACCGGCGTCGTGATGCCGTAAACGACAGCCTCTTTTTCTTCCGCAAACGTGCCGAACACCCGATCCCAGACGATGAAGATGCCGCCGTAGTTCTTATCGATGTACGCCTCGTTCGCGCCGTGGTGGACACGATGGTGCGACGGCGTGTTCATGACGGCCTCGATGAACCTCGGCAGCTTGCCGACGATTTCCGTATGCAAGGCGGTCTGGTAGAGCTGCACGAACATCGCCGCGAAGAACACGACGAACGGATTGAAGCCGATCAGCACCAGCGGGATGTGGAAGAACACCGGCCAGAGATCGTCCATGGGCCCGAATCGGTAGGCGACAGAGATATTGAAGTTGGGCGATGAGTGGTGAACGGTGTGCGTCGCCCAGCCGATCCCGACCCGGTGCAGGAAGCGGTGCTCCCAGTAGTAGGCGAGATCTGCAAGGATGACGCAGAGGATCACCGTCGCCCAGTTGATGCCAATGTCGAAAATCGCGAACTGATGGACGAAGAAGAATGCGGCCACATAGAACGCGGCGTAGAGGACGAAGCCCAGTCCGATGTAGAACGCGAAAGTGGCAAAGTTGGTCACCGTGTCGGCCGCCAGCTTCCAGCTAAACCGCTTCTTGATGACATACCTGATCAGTTCGATGACCAGAATGGCCGATGCGATCAAAAAGAAGCCGTCGCCGAAGACCTGCTCCCATTCAGAGAGGGTCGGCTCCGCCATTGGGCTGAATACCCAGTCCATGATTGCTCCAAGGATAATTATCAATGTTGATAATCTATGTGACCTATGATAGTTTGTCAACCTTGATAATTTAATGTGTGAGCCATGCCCCGACCCAGCCTGAAGAATGAGCGACGCGCGGCGATCCTCGACGCCTACGGGCGCTGCGTGGCGCGCTTCGGCGTCGAGGGCGCGACGCTGGAGCGAACAGCCGAAGAGGCCGGACTGGCACGGGCGCTGATCCGGCACAACGTCGGCAACAAGGACGAGCTGCTCGAGGCCTTTCTCGACCGGTATCTGGGCGCGGCTTCGGAGGAGAGCGACAACCTTTTTGAATCCCTGCCAGACAGCGACCGGATAGCGACCCTGGTCGAGTGGCTCTTCGACCCCGACTATTTCGACGCGGAGGACGTCAGCGTGACGAACGCGCTGATTACCGCCGCGATCGATCGCCCGGAGCTGGCGGCCCGACTTCGGCAGTGGACCTTCGAGTTCACTGACGCACTTCAGACCGAGCTCGAGCGCAGCTACCCGGACGCCAACGCTGCCAATCTCGAGGCCGTCGCAACGGGAATCGCGGCCATCTACTTCAATGTCGACACTTTCGCGCCACTCGGCGAAACGGACCGGCTGCGCCGGACATCCGAAGCCGCCGTGAACCTGCTGTTGTCGACGCTTGACGACTAAAGCCTGATCGCGCGGCGCCAGGGGAGCACATCGCCGTGATAGAGTCGACGCAGGGCAGACTGAAGAGAGCGTGATGCCGCTCGAGCGAAAACCCCACCTGCTTCCCGTATTGCTATTCGCCTGCTGTTCCCTGGCTACTGGCGAGGCCACCGCCAGAGAAGCTGTTGCGGAAACGAGCGCCTTTCGATTCTTCAGCGACTTCGACACCAACCTGAACGATGCGCTGATCAACACCGGCGTCGATCGCAATTTCGAACGCGCGGAACTGTTCCAGTCCGGTGAGGAGCAGGCCTGCTTCGAATCGCTCGCGCCGTCACTGCAGGCCGGCTGGAATCTGGCCGTGGACTACTATGCGGCGATCATTTCACCGCATGACTTCGGTGACCGGCGTCAGGAATTGATCCGCAGGCGGCTTGCCGGCCTGCCGATGCGGCAGGACGAGCGCACGGAGCAGTACCTTTCGCTCGCGGCAAACTTCATGGCGAGCGCTACGCCGGCCTACACCGCGTGCCGATGGAGCGCGCAGGATAGCAAGAACCGCGACTGGCTCGAGCGGCTGCTGCCGCAGCTCGAACGGCACGAGGCGGCGATTGCCGAACGGCTGGCCGAGCGCTACTTGATAGCGTGGCCCGACAGCCGGTTTGACGTCGACATCGTCGAGACCGTGAGTTGGGCAGGTGCCAACTCTTATTTCCCATCCGATAGAGCGGGCCATCTGTTGGTCGCGTCGGACCCGAACGCGCTGGAGTCTCTCGAACTCGTCTTTCACGAGGCGACGCACGGCTTCATGCTGGGGGACGGTCCGTTGCGCATCGCGTTGCAGCAGGCGGCCGAGCAGCAGGGCACCGATACGCCCCCAGGGCTGTGGCACGTGATCCTGTTCGTGACGACGGGAGAAACCGTCCGCGAGGTTCTCGACGAAGCGGGCCGGACAGACTACCGGCCGATGATCTACGGCATCTATCCACGCAGCCCCTGGGGCCAATACCAGGACGGCATGGACGCCGTGTGGCCGGACTACCTCGACGGCACCGTCACGGCCGACGAAGCCTTGCGCGCCCTGCTGGCACGCGACGACGTCCGGCAGCCAATGTAGCGTTCACCTGCAGGTGCCACTGTCCGGTCCGGGCGGTCGAGCCGACGTTCGATTCCTACGCCAAAGACCGCGAGAAGTGGCCCTCGATGAACAGGCCGGAACGCGGAATTCCCGGCTGTAGTTCCGCTTCGCGCACGCACATTACCCCGGCTGGGCAAAACCACCGGTGCTCCCCGCTTTATGCGGTACAGGCTCAGATATCGAGTGGAGCATCCGATGAATGCCATGACTTTAACGCGACGATCCCTGCCCCCCTGCACAGGGCTCTGGCCGATTGCCATGTTGCTGACGCTGACTGCGTGTCAGAGCAGCGCGATTCGGGACGAGGCCGGCGCATCGGATCCGATCACCGGTATAGAGCCTTCACCCTTTCTGTTACGCCGGCTTGCGCCGAACAGTGCCAGCCCGGCGACAAACCCGCTGCCGACAGCGACCGCGCTCGAACCCGACCCGACGACGCCGCTCGCGCCCTGCAGCGAGGGCAGCTTCGCGCTGCGGGACCTGGCCGTGAAGTCGGTCTCGCTCTCCTACCAGGACGTCGACGCCGCAATCGATGTGGTCTCGGCGATGGGCTATACCACCCGGATCGTCGGTGGACAGGATGCCAACGTCGATGCGAGCGAACGCTTCGACTGCTCGGACATGCCGGTCGTCATGCTGAACTCGGAGCCGGACGACTCGAAGATGTCGTTCTTCCCGGAGGGGGCGGGCAGTACGGTGCCCTCCGCGGCGATCTCCTACCAGGATCGCGCCGCGCTCGCGAACCTGAATCGCATCGACCGCTCGCATTCCGGCGATATCGACCGCTTGATGGTTTTCTATCATCCGGAGCAGCCGCACGCGCTGTCCCGTTTCCAGGATCATCTTCGTCACATCGTCGACGCGCCAGCGGCACAGGTGTACATCGAAGCGTGGGTCCTGGAGATCAGCGAAGAGGATTCGCGAGAGCTCGGCATTCAGTATTCCGAGGACATCCGTGACGACGCCGTTATCACGGTCGGCGACGTCGACGGAGAAGGCGATACGCTCGACTACCTTTACGACAACCGGATGGATGTCGATGGCGAATTCTTGTTCCGGCCGGACATGGGCGTACTGCGGCAGGTCCGCGCGCTGGTCGAGAACGGCAAGGCGGAGATCCTGTCCCGGCCGAGCTTGCTGACGCTGAGCAACCGGCAGTCGGTCATTCAGATTGTCGATGTCATCCAGTACCCGGAGATCGAAACGACCTATCAGGGTCTGAGCAGCGTGACCTCCGGCGTGCGTTTTGGCTCGCTGAGTGTCGGCATCACGCTGAACCTGAGGCCGAGAGTCTCCGCGGACGGACAATGGGTCAGTCTGGAGATCGACACCATCGTCGACGCGGAAGACGAGGAGAATACGGGCCAGGCGTTCCAGGCATCGGCGAACGCAATGGACGACCGGGTGTTGATCGCGGAGAAGCCCGGTTTCAACAGCCGTCGAGTCCGCACCTTCGCCCGCATCCCCGATCGTACGCCGATCATCATCGGCGGCCTCGTCACCAAGGAAGAATCCACAATGACGAACCGTGTGCCCGTGCTCGGGCGTATCCCGCTGGTAGGCGGCCTGTTCGGCTTTACCGACGAAGACGTGACTCAGCGCGAGATCATGATCGTGCTGACACCCTACGTGCTGGAGGAAGACGGCGCGGGCGTCCGGATGAACACGCCGAAGGAAAGCGATCTGTTCGACGACACCAACATGTCGCTGTTCAGCAATCGCTATCGCCTCCGCGGCGAGGACATCTTCGACATCAGCCCGGTAACCGACGATCACGAGTACCTGCGGCACGAGTACGTCGCCCGCCAGGCGGTGCATGCCAACCCGGACCTGATTCATGACGCTCACTACGCCGCGTTCCTCAACGGCAACATCCCGGGCGGAGAAGCGCTGGTCGGCCGCACATTCTTCGATCTTGCACGAAAACTCGAGTTGAGCCGGGAGCTCGATCTGCATCGCGTGCAGGTCTCCCTGATCGCCGGCGATCAGCTGATCCGCACCTCGCTGCAGGACGCGCTCGACCGGGCGGGAGATCGAACACTGGCGTTGAGTCTGGACTCCGGCCTCGCTACCGGCGTCGTTGCCCAGATCGTCCCGTACCGGCCATCAAGGGCGGAAGGCACCGTTTACATCAACAATCGCAGCGACGCGGACCGCTTCGCCAACGCGGTACTCGCGCGGGAGATCATTGCGCTCAATGGCGGCCTCGAGAGCTTGAGGATCCGGCACCTGCACCTCGGCCAGTTCATCGAGCTGCCCAATCTAGACACAAACGAGTACTTCGCGATCGATGCGGAGACCCTGCGTGTCTACGAGAGCTCGATCCACTACGAGCAGATCCTCCGCAGCAGCCTGACGCAGGCCTATCAGCGCGTGAGCGCGGGCCGGTGACACACGCCCCCAGACAATAACGTCGGCGAGCCGAGTCGAGCGACCGGCAACGCCGAAAAGATCGACGGTGGTTTTCCGGTTCCTAACCACCAGAGACGAGGAGGCCCCCGCATGGGGGCCTTCTTGTTTTCGGGTGTTGTGCGGCCAGGTGGCGCTCGAGACGACGAGCACGCTGTCCACAATCCTCACGAAAGTATCCCGCGTGCAATATTCGCGGCCGCCGCTCGGTCTGACTTCGCAATTCCAACACTCGAAGAGGACACCCATCATGAAGCTGCCGACACGGCTGACGATCCTATCTGCGCTGCTGGTACTTGCGGGCTGCGGAACGCTGAACTCGCCGACCTTCTCCGACGAGGCCGGGGCCATTCGCGGATACGATCCCGTCGCCTATCACCTCGAGAACGCGCCGGTGAAGGGCAATGCGGCCTATACCTACGAGTACGACGGCGCGGTATGGCATTTCGCCTCGCAGGCCAACCTCGATACCTTCAGTGCCGATCCGGAGCGCTACGCACCGGCGTATGGAGGCTATTGTGCCTACGGAATGAGCAAGGGCTTTGTCGTGTCGACCGACCCCAACGCGTGGACGATCGAAGACGGCCAGCTGTATCTGAACCATAGTCTCGGGGTTCGTAGCACGTGGCTACGCGACGTCCCGGGCAACATCGATCGCGCTGACCGGCACTGGCAGAACAAGTACTAGTTCGGCACCGCCGTATGTCGACAACTCCCCCCGCCCTGAAACGTCTGGCGGTCGCGACGCTGCTCGCGGTCGCCGTCGTGGCGGTGGTGGGCGCAGGCAGGCTCGAGCTCAATAGTCACTACACGGCGTACTTCGACGACAGCGACCCGCTGCTCATCGAACATGAGGACATCTCGACTCGATACGGCCGGCAGGACTCCGTCTTTGTCGTGCTGCAGTCCGCTGACGGCTTTCTGAACGGCGCAAACTACCGGCTGCTCGAAGACGTGAGCTCACGGCTCAGCGACCTGCCGGCCGTCAGCCAGACGCTGTCGATCACGGATTTGGGCATTTTGGGTGAGGTCACCGCCGACAATGGCGACCTGATACCCAGCCTCGAGCAGCTCGAGAACGAAAGTCTTGCGCTGGGCCTGTTGCTGGCGGAGGACACACTAGTCGCCGGTATTCAGGCTCAGATCGAGCTACCGGACAGCGGCTCGCGCGCGGTGCTCGACGTGCTGGCTACCGTTCGCGAGACGGTCGAGTCCGCGATCGGAGATCTGCCGGTATCGGCGCATTACACCGGCACCCTGGCGCTCAACGAAGCCTACATCGACGTGGTAAGGCACGATCTGAAACGCATTGTGCCGCTCCTGCTGCTGGTCATGCTGGTCGTGCTGCACTGGCTGCTTCGAAGCACGCGGGCCGTTCTCACCGTGCTGCCCGTCGGGCTCAGCGCCGTGTTCGCATCCTTCGGCGTTGTCGGTCTCTTCGGCGCGGAGCTGGCGGCGATACACGCGTTCGTACCGATCATCGTACTTAGCATCAGCCTCGCTGGCTGCGTGCACATGGCACTCTCGTACGGCCGCTACCGGTCCGGTGGGAAAGCCGCGGTGGAAGCTGCGATCGCGGCGGCGCGATACAACCTGCTGCCGATGGCACTGGCCAACGGCACGACGGCGCTGGGGTTCCTGGGCCTGGCGCTCAGCCCGTCGCCACCCATCCGCGTTCTCGGCTACATGGTGGCCGCCGGCATCGCTGTGGCATTCGTCCTGTGTATGACGCTGCTGCCGTTGCTGCAGGGCAGGTTCGATCCGTGGAAACCGGGTGCGGAGAGCCGGACGCCGGAGATGCGCCGGCTTGTGCGTTTGGTGAATGACCGTCGCAGAGCGATCGTTGCTTTCTTCGCCGTCCTCTCGATACCCGCCGCCTGGTTCGCTTCGCAGAACGCCGTAAGCGACAACGTACTGGAGTACTTCGCGCCGTCGCACTCTTTCCACCGCGATACCCAACTCGTGGAAGACCGCCTAAGCGGTGTGAACGAGTTGCTGTACTCGATCGAATCCGGCGCGGAACTCGGACTATTCGACGCCGAATCCGTCGAGGCAATCGGCAGGTTCTCGGCATGGCTTGGCGAGCAGCCGGAAGTCACCCGGGTCGTATCGATTGCCGATACCGCACTACTCAGAGAGGCGCGGGACGAGGGGCGGCTGTCCGAGCGGCTGGAGTTTTTGAGAGGCCGCATCGACACGCTGTCCGGCAGCAGCCCCCTCGTCTCGCAGACGGTCTCGGACGACTACTCTTCGTCCCTCGTTACCGCGTACCTCGCACCGCTCGACTCGACGCGACTGATCGAATTCGATCGACGGGCTCGCGAATGGGCGGCGGAGAACCTGCAGGATCATGCACTCCAGCGCGGCGGGCCTGCACTGATGTTCGCCGTGCTTGGCGAGCAGAACATCCGCAGCATGCTCACCGCTCTGACGGTAGCGTTACTCGGCGCAGCATTGCTCCTTGGCGCGATATTCCGCTCCGCTCGCGTCGCATGGGCGGGGCTGATCTGCAATTTTCTGCCGGTCCTGTTCGCCTTCTCGGTATGGGCAGTCCTGAACGGCCACATCAGCATCGGCGCTGCCGTGGTCATCGGCATGGTGCTGGGCATCCTTCTCGACGACACGGTCTACCTGCTGGCGACCTACCACCGCGCGCTCAGACGCAGGCTTGTCGATCCGATCGGCGAAGCGCTGCACCGTGTCGGCCCGGCGCTCATCGTCACGACCGTGACGCTGGTGGCGGGACTCAGTCTGGGAATGCTGTCCGACTTCGGGCAGATCTGGAGCATGAGTGCGTTGTCAATCTCGATCATCGCGACGGCGCTCGTCGTCGACTTGCTGCTGCTCCCGGCGCTGCTTCCGACACCTGGACCCAATGGAGACCGCACATGACACCGGAGTGGTACAGCGACTGGCAACGGGAGCTCCGCACCGCCGGACCTCGGCTGTCCGACAAACAGCTCGAGGCCGCTGCCCGTCTCACGACGGTGCTGCTGTGCGGCGAACAATCGGCCGTTCGCGTTTTCGCAGCGGAAGTCCAGCGAGGCCGTGCGCCCGCGCAGGCTCTGAGGGCGCTCAGTGCAATCGAGCAGGACGAACACCTGCACGAGTGCGCGTTGCTCGAGTTCGCCGAACATCTGCCGAAGCCCGATGGACTTCACGCATTGAAACGCCGCTCCCAGCGATTCTTTGCTCAGCTCGGCCGAGTCGACGATATGGCGCGCCACTTCGGCCAGATCTCGCAGCTCGACAGCACGGTGTGCCGAATCATGTGGCACATGGAGAAGAGTTCGCTCGACAAACTCAGCCCGCTTCGCCTCATCGCCGAGCAGATCAAGAAGGACGAGGCACGGCATGTCGCGGTGAGTCGCCGGTACGCCGCATCGCTCGGCCTCGCGCGGGACACGCGCGCGGAAGACGGTCTCTACATCGCCGATCGCATGATCGAGATGCTCGATGAGCTCACGGATTCGTTCGAGAGCGTCGGCGTCGACAGTGACCAGCTGTTCGCCAGTATCCGAAGGAGAAAACTGCCGTGAGCACGCGCTTCTCGAATACGACGCTCAAGCTGCTTGGGTCCGGCAGCGCATTGCCGGGCAATGTCGTCGATACCGACGAGCTGTTGGCCTCGCTGGCCGCTCATTGCAGCGACGATAAGGTCCGGCTCGCACGAAAGTATGCCGAGCGGCTCGGAATACGGTCTCGGCACGTGAGTCGCTACCTCTCCACGGCAAGAAGCGGCACGCGAGCAGGCTTCGACGCACCGGCGCTATGCGCGGCGGCCATCGAAGCAGCCGGAGATCACAGGGACCTGACCTACCTCGTCGGCCATACGACGACGCCACATACGCTATTGCCATCGAACATCGCCTGGGTCGCGGACAAGCTCGCCTACCCAGGACCGCACTTCGAACTGCGTCAGGCCTGCACCGGCTTCGCCAGCGCTCTCGCTATCGGCGCCGCCATGATCGCGGAAAACAGCGACGCCAGGATCGGTATCGTCGGCAGTGAGACCGGTTCGCCGTACTTCGATATTTCGCAGGACTTCGCGGATCGGGAGCAGCTCATCAACTTCGTACAGATGGGCGACGGTGCGGGCGCCGTATTGCTTGGCGCCGATGACGGCAGCGGGCGCGAAGTCATCACCGACATCTACGTCGGTCAGATCGGACTGGGCATGAAGCCCGGCATCAGTCTGAACGGCGGCGGGTCGGCTGGCCCGAGTTGCGATCACGGGCTGCCCTCGTTCAATCATCGTGCGAGAGACGTTCGAAAGAACGGCGAGAAGCTGCTGGAGGCCGGGATCCGGGCCATCGAGTCGAGAGGACACTCACTCCACGAATTCGACTGGATCATCCCCCACCAGGCGAACGGGCACATCGCCGATCTGTTCGCGGCCCGGTTTCCCGAGACGAAGGGGAAAGTGTTCGTGACCGCCGACCGACTGGGCAACCTCGGCTCGGCGGCGATCTGGGTGAGCTTCGACGAGCTGCGCCGCTCCGGTGCGCTCCGCCGCGGGCAACGCGTATTGGTGCTGGGTGCCGAGGCGAGCAAGTACCTCTATGGTGGTTTCGTCTATACGCATTGAGCTTTGAGGGTCGAGGCCGGGCATCTCTGGCTCGCCGGAGATTCCTGCGCGGGACGGAGTACAATGCGCGTATGCCGTGGCGGCACTCTGGCCCCGCCCGGCGATTGGGCATGCAGAAAACACTTCGGACAATAGGGTCTGCGGGTCGCGCGGCTGTTCTCGCCGGGCTGGCCGCTGTGGCCATCTCGGGCTGCGGCAGCACGCCGCCAAAGAACGTCGAGAATATCTGCGCGATATTCGAGGAGAAGCCCCGCTGGTACCGGGCCGCGGTCAGGTCCGAGGAACGCTGGGGCACGCCGATCCACGTTCAGCTCTCGATCATTCGCCAGGAATCGACGTTCCGCTTCAACGCCCGGCCACCGCGGCGAAAGCTGTTGGGCTTCATTCCCTGGACCCGGCCGTCGGATGCCTACGGCTACGCACAGGCCCTGGAAAGCACCTGGGACTGGTACCAGCGAGACACAGGCCGCCGCGGCGCGGACCGCGACAATTTCGGCGACGCGATCGACTTTGTCGGCTGGTACACGCACCAGTCACAGCAAATCGCCGGCATTTCGAAGTGGGACCCGTACAACCAGTACCTCGCCTACCACGAGGGGCAGGGCGGCTGGATGCAGAACTCCTACCGGTCCAACGGCCAGCTCAGGCGCATCGCCCGCACCGTCGACCACCGCGCCCAGGAGTGGGGTGCGCAACTCAACGCCTGTGAGGACGAATTGGACGACGGCTGGTGGATTTTCTGAATCGAAATCGGTTCGCCGGGCGGGGAAAGCGTGCCGATCGGATTCTTTTGTAACTTTCGCGGTCGGCCGGATTGGCCGAGTAATGGTGCTACGCTGACAGTCTCGCTCCTCAGAGCAATCCGATGTCCGGCAGATCAACGCAAATCACGGTGCTGTTGAAAGCCGCGCAGGACGGCGACAAGGCGGCATCCGATCGCCTATTCGAAGCGGTGTACGACGAACTCAAGGTGCTGGCAAGCTCGCACCGGCGCCGCTGGCATGGGAATGTGACGATGAGTGCGACGGCGCTGATCAACGAGCTGTTCCTGAAGCTGGCCGTGGGCGACGCACGGGAATACGTGAATCGGACGCACTTCTTTGCGACCGCATCGACAGCAATGCGTCATGTGCTGGTCAACTACGCCCGGGAGCAGAAGCGCCTCAAACGCGGCGGTGATGCACTGCAGGTTACCTTCGACGATGTCCGGCTCGCGGCGGAAATGCGCGTCCAGGAGTTGCTCGACCTGGAAGCGGTGCTCGAGAAGCTCGAGAAGCACAGTCCCCGGCAATGCCGGGTCGTCGAGTGCCGAGTGTTCTCCGGTATGAGCGTCGAGGAGACGGCGGAGGCGCTCGGTATCTCAACCGCGACCGCAAAGCGGGACTGGCGAGCGGCCACGGCGCAGATCTACCGGGCCCTCAACCCCTAGACAAACCCACTGCTTTGCCGGTCCCAGGCTGCCGGCGCTCCATCGCGGCCTAAAGTCTCTGATCCCTGGCCCGACCAGACGGTGTACGCCCCGGAAAGACGCGCATATGCGCCCATTTTCGGAGTGGACTCATGAACCTCGAACATCGCTGCTGGCCATTGCTGGCTTTAATTCTCTCCGCGCTCGCGCTATCGGCCTGCAAGCCGTCGACGGATCCGGATGACCCTCAAGACCCGCCCCCGGAACCGCCACCCGGCACGACTTATCGCGTGAGCGGCGAGATCGTGGACAAGCGCTACGACGGCGAGCTTCGGATGGAGCTCATGAACGCCGACACGTTTTCAGTCTACGAAACACTGACGACAACCGAAAACGGTCCATTCGAGTTCACGACACGTGTTGCTGAGGGCGACAACATTCAAGTCAACGTCGATGTTCTGGGCCGCACGTACCTCACCGACAGTAACGGCCTGTTTCGACAGTACTGCAGCGAATTCATGACCGTACGCGACGTGCGGGATGACGTGATGGTAACCGCCACCTGTAAGGACCTGTATCACGTCTTCGGTACTGTCGAGGGCATGGACGATGTGCGAGTCTCGTCGGCAGACTACCTCGTGCTGGACTCGAACAAAGGCGATATCGACGTCAGCCAGTCCCGCTCATTCCGGTTCGGACCCTACGAGGACGACGATCTATGGGAACTGGAGATTAGGCAACAGCCCTCCAACCCCGACCAGGAATGCCGGATTGACGGTGACAGCTCGGGCGCTGTCGACGAAAGCGACGTGTTCGGCGTGCGTGTGCTGTGCGAACAACAGACTATCGGTGGTGAGGTAGTCGGTCTGATCGGCTCCGGGATGGAGGTTACGCTCTCAATCGACAAGGAGAACGGCGGCAGTACGATAGTGTTCGATGTCGAATCGCTTCCGATCGACGCGAACGGCGCGTTCGAATTCGAGGGAGTGCTGTCCGACGGGACCTACTATGAGGTTGCGGTCCGCACGCAGCCGACCAACCCCGGTCAGGAATGCACGGTCGAGAACGGCAGCGGCATCGTCGAAGGTCCGGTTTCCGATGTCGTGATCCGCTGTCCCGCGACTCGGCGGGTCTTCTGGTATCACGACGTCAACACAATGCGCACGATCTCGCGGGACTTTCCCTTCGGGAAACCGCTGCGCTGCGTCGACACCTCCGGCGAGCCGGTGTTCGACGTGCACGAATACCCCATGTCGCTGACCGTTGGATTCGGTGGGGTCGCCAATCTGCAAAACTTGCCGCCCTATTTTCGCGACTACCTCGACCCGGCCCCAACGGAAGGTGTCGTCTACTCGAACGCGAGCGGCTTCACCTATTGGCTCGGCGTCGATTCGGGCTCAATGGCAACGGTCCGACCGGCAGGCGAACCCGATCCCGTGGACAGCGAATTTGCGTGTTCGGGGATGTACGAGGGACCCATCCCGCCCTGGCCGGGCAACATCCGGTGGAACCAAAATTCCGCGGGTCTTGCGACAGGCTTCAGGCTACGCAAGGACTCCGAAAGCGCAACGATCACATTCAGGATCAGCAAGATTAATTTGATTGGGTTCATCGATGCCGCAACGACGCCGTGCGACGATCCCGCGTGTTTGCCGCAGATAAACCCCGCCACGGATATCGATTTCTTCGTCTACACGATAGACGCTCGAACGGAAGAACGTCAGCTCGTGCACCATCAAGGCGGTACCGTGTTCCTGCTCGGTGGACTCGAGGAAGAAAATAGCATCAGTGGACTGCGCGTACCGACATGGCGCGTACACACCGTCACTGACTCCACCGCAAATGTGACCTTGTTTACCGATGGAAACTTCGAGGTCTACCCGGCATTCGGTAGCCCCGGCCTGCCGGATCCGCGGCAGGTCGGCTTCCTGGAGCTGAAGGAACCAATCGACGTCGAACTCGATCTGTCCGATGTTCCGCTGCATGCCGAATTCCACGTGACGACGCAGGCACTCGTGGATGGCTACAGCTACGGCTCCGCCGAGGGCGGTAGCGCCGCCTACCTCAGAGACCCCGGCGAATTCGATCCTGAGCAGCAACCGGAACTCGCGGGCGGCACCGTTACCGAGATGACCGGCGTTTCGATACTCGAGCCCGATTTCGGGGAAACGACCGAGTTGCTTGGCGGTGGCGTCACCAGCGTTTCGGCCTGCGAAGATCCGACAGCGCCGAGAAGCTCGCTCGAGTTCAGCCGGACCGACTATCGGCTTACGGAGATCGAAAGCCTCAATGTGTCACTGGACGAGGTACTCGTCGTGCGCGGCGGCGCCACCGATGGCGATATCGGCGCGACCGTGTCCGCAACCAGCGGGTCGGCCGTTTATGCGGCAGACTTCACGGACGACGAGGTGTTCGTGCGCTTCGCCGATCAGGAGGACGTCCCGCGCACGGTTAACTTCGGCCTGGTCGACGACCCACTGGAAGAAGGCGATGAATCATTCACGATCATGCTTCACTCGCCAGAGGGGTGTGCGGAGATTGGCCCTCAGTCGATAGCCACCGTGACCATCCTCGCCAACGACCCGAGCCAGGGTCAGGCGGCATTTGCCGCGGACGCGATCACATTCGACGAGTCCGCCGGCGAAGCGGTGCTGGAAGTTCTGCGTCTTGGCGGCGATGCCGGTTCGCTCATCGCGAGTGTCGCGACGGCCGACGGGACGGCGATCGCCGGAACTGACTACATCGGCACCAGCAACACGGTCGTATGGGGCGACGGCGACTCGGCATCCAAAGTCGTCCGCGTGCCGCTGGTCGATGATATCGTTCCCGAAGTCGACAAGGACTTCACCGCGCAACTGAGCGCGGAGGACGCCGACCTCGTGACGCTACCGACTACCATCACGGTGACCATTCGGGACGATGACGCGGCAGCAATCAGCCGCTTCGAACTGGGATCAGCGAGTTATTCGGTCGACGAGCCGGCCGGAACGGTCGCGATCGACGTATTGCGGCTGGATTCCACGGTCGGGCAGTCGAGCGTTCAACTGACAACACAGTCGGACACCGCCAATGCCGGTGACGACTTTGTCGATCTCGCAACGACAATAGACTTCGCCGACGGTGACGGCGCGGCGAAGACCGTCGCAATCACGATCCTCGACGACGCAGAACTTGAAGGTGACCACCGCTTTTCCGTGGCGATCAGTTCTCCAGTCAACGGCGTACTGGGCACGTTGGACATGGCCGTTGTCAACATCGTTGACGATGAAGGTGTCTCAACGGCGCCGCCCGCGCCCATCCTCGACGTCACGCCGGAAATCGGCGAGCTGGAATTCAACTGGTCGAGTATTTCGGAGGCTACCTATTTCCGACTGCTTGGGAGCCCCGATGGCGTGTCACCGTTCGCGCAGATCGGCGATGACATCCCGGCCGGCCAGTTCAGCCAGCGCATTTCCATCGCGGTGCATCTGATCGATTGGAGCGCCGCACGCTATCGCGTACAGGCGTGCAACTCGGCGGGATGCACGGACTCGAATGACGTAACCGTTGCCCAGGCCATGCTTGATGCCATTGGCTATTTCAAAGCATCGAACACCGAAGGCGTGCAGCAGCGAGGCAACGGCGATGCCTTCGGCTACTCAATAGCGATCAGCGGGGACGGTCGCACACTCGCCGTCGGCGCGCCGAACGAAGACAGCGATGCGATCCTGATCAACGGCGATCAGAGCAACAACGATGCCAGCGACTCAGGTGCGGTCTACTTGTTTCAACGCGGGGTGGACGGTTGGGTACAACAGGCCTATATCAAGGCACCGTTTGGCGCCGGCCCGTTTCTGAATACCAACCGCGGCGACGAGTTCGGATCCGCCGTCGCGCTCAGCGAGAACGGCAACAGACTCGTTGTCACCGCACCCGAGGAGAGCGGGACCGCAAGCGGGGTAGATGGCGTGTACGCAACGTCCTCGGATACTGGTGGTAGCGGTGCCGCGTATGTCTATGAGCGCAGCGGCGGCGTCTGGACGTTCGTGACCTACTTCAAAGCGTCGAACACCGGCAAGAACGACAACTTCGGCCACGCCGCGGCGATCTCGGACGATGGCGACACGATCGTCATCAGTGCCGCCGAGGAGGACAGTTCGGCGACGGGCATCGACCCGCCCGACCAGGAGGACAACACCGCATCTGACGCCGGCGCAGTGTATGTATTCCACTTTGACGGCGGCAACTGGGCACAGACCGCCTACTTCAAGGCCTCAAATGCAGAGGCAGGCGACCGCTTCGGCGACAGGATCGCTATCAGTGGGGACGGATTGATCGTCGCGGTCTCGGCATTCGGCGAGGACAGTGCGGCCACCGGTATTGATGGCGATCAAAGCGACAACTCCTTCGCCGGCAGCGGCAGTCGTTCGCTCGGCACCGGCGCAGTGTATCTGTTCAGCCTCGAGTCTGGAGCATGGGTGCAGGCGGCCTACGTCAAACCATCGAATACCGGTGAGGAAGATCAATTCGGCGCCTCGCTCGCCTTGAATATCGACGGTTCCTTGCTGGCGGTAGGCGCAAGCCGCGAGGACAGCGCCGGGACCGGCGTCGATTCCGTTCTCGAACAGGACGACACCGCGCCCGACGCGGGCGCAGTGTACGTTTTCCGCGATAGTGGCGCCCTCTGGGTGCAGGACGCTTACATCAAGGCCTCGAACGCGGAGCGGCTCAATCTTTTCGGTGCATCCGTAGCATTGACGGGCGAGACCTATCTGGCCGTTGGGGCAACGTCGGAGCGTTCCAATGCGCTCGGCGTGAACGGATCCGAAGCGCAAATGGGTCTTGTCGGCGTTGGCGCAGCCTATGTGTACACCCGCGATGCGACGGGGTGGCGCAAGATCTCTTACGTGAAGGCGACGAACAGCGATCAGAGCAGCTTCGGCGACTACCGCGGACTTCGCTACGGCAATGCGATAGTCATGAGCGACGACGGCAGCGAACTGGTCGTCGGCGGCGTCGACGATCCGAGCGACGCGACGGGTATAGGCGGCGACGGTAGCAACGACAATGCGAGCAACGCCGGTGCGGTATACGTGTACTGATCGATCGGCGTACCGCCGGCAGGTATCATGGCCTGCCGGCGGCAGGCAGCGGGGTTCAACATGAGCGATCTGCTGGAGCGTGCGGCGCGCATATACGCGGAGGCGTTGGAGCGGCCGCCAGACGAACGCGACGAATTCGTAGCTCAGGCTTGCGAGCAAGATCCCGCGCTTCGGCGTGAGGTCGAGGCATTCTTCGATCAGGCTGCCGAAGCAGCCGAATTCGCCGACGCTCTGGTCGGTCGGGCGGACGCGATCTCGCCGTTCGTGTCCGCTTCAGTCGACAAGAACAAGCAGATCGGCGCAGCGGGCGAATCCATCGGACCGTATCGCCTGATCGAACCACTCGGACAGGGAGGCATGAGCACGGTATGGCGAGCCGAGCGGGCAGACGGACTTTACGAGGGTGAGGTCGCCGTCAAACTGCTTAGTCGCGGCGTCAGTCTCCTCAAGGGTTTCGACCGCGAGGCACACCACCTTGCCAAATTGACTCACCCGAACATTGCGAGATTGGTCGACGCGGGCGTGCGGGACGATGACGTGCCCTTCCTGATCATCGATCTCGTGGATGGCCAGGAGATAGATCAGTACTGTGACGACCACTCGCTCACGATAGAGCAACGCGTCCGACTGTTCATCACTGTCATCGAGGCTGTCGCGCATGCCCATTCGCGGCTGATCGTGCACAACGACATTAAGCCCGGCAATGTTCTGGTTACGGCTGGTGGCGAGGCGAAACTGCTGGACTTCGGCATCGCGACGCTGCTGAGCGATTCAGAGGGCGGTCGGAGCGCGGCACTAACGCCCGATTTCGCAGCCCCGGAGCAATTCGTCGACGCAGGAGTGACCACCGCATCGGACGTGTACGCTCTTGGCCTGGTGTTCTATCAGATTCTCACCGGCACAAACCCGCGAAGTCTGGGCGGCGTCACGACTATCGACGGCCTGCGCGAGAAAGCGACCGAGTCGGCACCGCCACTCGCCGACACACTTACGAGGCTGGAAGCAGACGGCTCGAAAACCATAACCGTGGTTGCGGGACAACGACGAGCCTCGCCAACGAGGCTGGTCAAGACGTTGCGTAGCGAGCTCGACGATATCGTGCGCAAGGCTCTGGCGGTCGAGCCGCGGGAGCGATACTCGAACGCAGCGGAGTTCGCCGACGACCTGAAGCGTTACCTGGGCAAGCAACCTGTGCAGGCACATCCGGACTCCGTAGGCTATCGCGCGAGGAAGTTTGTCGATCGGCACCGCGGCGGCGTCCTTGGTGCGATGCTGACGTTCGTGCTTCTAGTTGCAGCAGCTGTCGTTACCACGCTGCAGAGTATGGACGCGAAGCAGCAGAGAGCAGTGGCCGAACGGGAGCGCGACGCAGCGATCTACCAGACACAGCGCTCACAGGCGAGCTATGAGTTTCTGACGTTGCTACTCGGCGAGCTCGGCTCGCCGGATGAGCCGCTGAACCTGCAACAGCTGCTGGACCGCGGTGTTGAGATGATCGACAACCAATTTGGCAGCGACGAGAAGTTCGTCGCGCACACCCTCTACAACGTATCGGTACTCTATGCCTCGATCGGCCAGGTGGATAGGCAGCTCGAGCTGCTCAATCGTGCCGAGGCGATTGCACGTGACAATGCCGATGCCCCGATTCTCGCTACGGTGCTGTGCGCAAGAGCGCGCATGAACCATGTCGCGGACCTCGACAGCGCGAGGAACGATATCGCGGACGCTCTGACACTGATTAGCGTGGAGTCCACAACCCAACCGCTGGAGTGCTTTCGTGCCAGCGGACTCGTGCACTCCACCGAGGGGGAATTCGAGCAGGCGATTGACCAGTTCGAGCAGGCTCTCGCGCAAGTGGACGCCGATCCGGCAGCGTCCAGCAACTCGAAGCTCATTCTGATGAATGATCTCGTCGAGCAGTACATGAAGATCGGTCGAACGGGCGACGC
Source organism: Woeseiaceae bacterium (assembly GCA_965232445.1). Lineage (GTDB taxonomy): Bacteria > Pseudomonadota > Gammaproteobacteria > Steroidobacterales > Woeseiaceae > UBA1847. The sequence goes on from OZ246973.1 coordinate 965,415, forward strand.
ACTCACGATGCTGGACGGCGTGATTCGGGAGAATGCCAATATTGGGCGTGGCGGGACGATAACGCATGTCATCTACCTCGCAAATCGCGCAACGCTACTGACGAGACTTGGCGAAGTGGCAACGGCGAACGACTCGTTCCGGGAAGCCTACGAACGCGTGCAAACTATGGATGAACCGCTGATCGGCATTTCGGTCATCTACGGCGGCAATCTGCAGCGATTGCAGCGGCACGACGCGGCGCTGGAAGTGCTACAGCCAGGCTACGACGCGGCAAATGAGGTTGGCAACGAGCGCTGGCTGGCGCAAGCGGCGATGCTCATTGGATTGGTGCATGTCGACCGCGGAGAACAGGCACTTGGACAGTCGTACCTTCGCCAGGCGAGAGAGTTTTTCGATGCAACGCCAGCCGCGCATCGTCGACATCTCGTTCGGCTCGGCATCGTGGAAGCGGATCGGCTGCTGTTGCTCAACGACATATCTGGCGCGCAGCGCATCACCGATTCATTGCTCGAGAATCTAGGCTACCCGGACGGCGGGACCGGCGGCGGGCTATCCGATGCACTGATCGCCAGCTCGAGAGTGGCGCTCAAGAGATCGGACGTCGACGCCGCGCTTCAGTATGCAAACGACGCTGTGCAGATCGCGACCGATCAGTCGCGGGATACGAGCTTGAGCGCCGATGCCGGCCTGGCCCTCGAACAGCGCGCGCTCGTGCATGAGGCTGCGGATCGAATGGCCGAATCGCGCGCGGATTTGCGGCGGGCGTTAACCAGTCTCGAAAACGGCTTCGGGTCCGAGCACCCGGCGACCAGGAGAGTACGAGACCGTCTGTGAGTAGCTCACAAATTGCCCCTGGGCTGTGCGGAGCGCGTGGACTAAGCGTATCGATGCTCAGTTGGTGGCTTGAGGCGGAGTAGTTCTCGACGCGAATTGGCCTCTCACAGGGCGCGTCCCTCGCCGGATGACCTACCGGTCATCCGGCTCTTTTTCGTCTCCGACATGGGCAAATCCCACCTGTGGCGGCGCTTATACCGATGAACGCCGAATTCATACGGGAGAAGGCGCCATGAACACACACAAGACCATCCTCTTGCTGAGCGCAATCTCACTGATGACCGCCTGCGGCGGTGGTGGCGGCGGCAGCGCCGGACCGGCACCGGCGACTAATCGCGCGCCGGTCGCGAACGCGGGCACCGACGTCGCCACCGACGAGCGCAGTGGGGTCACACTCAATGGTTCCGGCACCGATGCCGACGGCGACGCCCTGACATATGCGTGGTCGCAGGTCAGCGGGCCTGCGGTTACGTTCACTGACTCAACGGATCCCGGCACGTCGATCGACGTGCCCGAGATTCCTGTAGGGCCGGAACAGACGGCCACGCTGCGGCTCACGGTTCGGGACACGGCCGGAGCAAGCTCGACGGACGAGGTCGACGTGGTCGTGCGGTCCTCGGACTTTCAGGTGTACGTCTTCCAGGGAACCGTCGTACGTCGCGACGCAGCCACCGGTACGGTGCAAGCTCTGTCGACGCGGACCGACGCCGCAGACTTCTTCATGTCGCCCGACAACGAGAACGTGGCATTCGTAGCGACCGACGGCAGTCTCCACATCGTGAACACCGGCACTGCGCAGGAGACCGCGATCACCGACTCGCTCCGTGCCGGCACCGTGACCGGTGACGTTGCCTGGTCACCCGACAGTGCGACGCTGGCCTTCACCGCGGACGGCGATCTGGCCGGCATCGAAGAAGTCTACCTGGTCGCTGCCGACGGCAGCGATCTGCGCAAGATCAACGGCTCGGTCGGTAACCCGGCATCGGTTGAACTCACCGAGGTTCGCTGGTCGCCCGACAGTCGCTACGTCGCGCAGAAGGTCATAAGCCTCAGCAACGGGTTCGAGGTCGGCGTCAACTCGCACGACACGCAGAATCCGAACAGCATTCGATTGACCCCGACACTGCTCCCTGGCGCACCGGATTTCTACTATGAGTTCTCCCCGGACAGCACGATGCTCGCCTTTGTTGCGGACATCGACAACGCAGGCGTCCGCGACCGCGGCCTTTGGGTGACACCGGCGAATTCGCGCGCCCCGGTCCGAATCGACACCGGGATCCCACGCACGAGTCAGATTCGCGAAGTCGCCTGGTCGCCCGCAGGCGATCGTATCGGCTTCAGGCATCTCGCGGCGAACAACAACGGCGGCGTCGATCTGTACGTCGCGACGCCGGACGGTAGTTCGGTCGTCGAAGCAGCCATGCCGCGGACCGACGCGGTTTTCACCTGGGCGTGGTCGCCCGACGGCAGCGCGCTCGCCTACACAGCGCGTGCAATCGGCACGGCACAGGGAAATGTACTGCGCGTGTTCTCGATGGCCACGCTTACCTGGGAGTCGGTGACGCCCGCCATGCCCGATCAGCAAGGAGTACGCGAATTCGCCTGGTCCCCCGATGGCAGCTGGCTGGCGTACACGGCCGACCAGGAAACCGACGAGAAATTCGAGCTGTTCGTGCTGCGCCCGGACGGCTCGGAAAATTTGCGGGTAAGCGGCACACTGGCGGCGGATGCCGACGTCAACCCGGTCAACTGGCTCAATTGCGGAACCCCCTTTTTTACGGACTTCGAAGAGTTTGGGTCTTTCGTGTGGGCGCCCGATTCGAGTCGCATCGCCTACCGAGTGGGCAGTCTGGCGACGGGCTTCCCAATGTACACGGTGCGCCCGGACGGTTCCGAAAACATCGAAGCCAGCGTACCCTTGCCGACCGTACCCAGCCCGAACGACGGCGTGCTCGTCGAAGCGATGAAATGGTCACGCGACAGCTCGGCACTAAGCTACGCGGAGGTGGCTTACGAGTGCGACTTCTTCTTCCTCGAGGCAACGCGGCTAAGGGAATGGCAGTCGACACCCGACGGCCTCAATCAGACGATCGTGCGCAGTCCCAGTTCGCTGCCGGCGGCGGTGTGGTCGGATTGATGTACGAGTGAGCGCGCCAACATCGAATCTCAAGTTGAGTGTCGGGAGACTAATCGACGCCGCCTGGTGGCCAGGGGCGGAATCGAATTGAGCCTGTAAGCCAATGAATTACGTCAATTCATTGGCTTCTGACATGCCCTTGTACCCCAAGATATACCCCCGTGTGGTGGGCGCTAATTGTGATCGTTGAAGTGCATCTGCTGCTATGTTCGCGCTCTCTATCGCGCAGATGAACTCCCGACCGCCTGGTTCGTAGTTAGCTCAGCGAGTCGTAAGTCGTTGCAATAATTGCAATGCCGTTGGGACACTCGTTGCACATCTATCACGACAATGCCTGACTGATCACAACCGGATTACGCGGAACTCATGCAATGGTCAGCCTCGCTGACCAGCTCCAGCATCCGGGGTAACGGCCGTCCAAGCACCCAACGCAGTGACGCATCGTAATTGCGCGCATGCCGCTCCCAGTAGTCTTTGTCATTCATCAGCGTGTCACATTCCTCGTTCACGTTCAGCGGCTTCGTTGTTCGCCTCTGACCTGACATCGCGCAGTATCTCGATGGCCTCTTTGATGACGTACAGACCGATCAGCGTGCCAATCACGTAGTCCGGATACGGGACGCCGAGCCAGAGAATCAACAGCCCGGCGGCGATTACGCCAAGATTTGCCACGACATCTGCACGCGTGAACAGCCAAGTGGCTCGCAGGTGCACCTCGCCCGACTTCATCGGTGCCAGCAGCCGCAACACGGTCAGATTGACGACGAGGGACAGCAGTGCGACGCCAATCATCCACTCGCTTAGCGGTTCGGCGCCATAGATCACTCGCCGGACCACTTCGACGAGGACACCCACGCCCAGCACGAGCAAGATACAGCCACTTAGGGTCGCGGCCCTGATCTTGAAGAATGCGGAGCGGCCGATGGCCATAAGGGCGATCGCGTAGGCCGCTGCATCGGAGAGCATGTCAAGTGCGTCAGCCAGCAGCCCGGTCGACTGCGCAACCCACCCCGCCAGGCCGCCGATTACCGCCATCGCGGCATTCAAACCGAAGGCAATGCGCAGGACGCGACGTTCCTGCTCGGTCCCTGCCTCCGGCGCTTCACATCCGCAATCGCTCATCAGGAGCCTCTTTGTTCCACTCTTGATTCCACCCATTCATAGATGACAGGCAGCAATATTAGAGTGAGCAGCGTCGAAGTGATCAGGCCACCGACCACGACTGAGGCCAGAGGCCGCTGAGTCTCAGCGCCGACACCCGCTGAGAACAGCATCGGTACCAGTCCGAGAATGGCGACGCTTGCCGTCATCAGAACGGGCCGCAATCGCATTTCTGCGCCTTTGCGTACCGCGTCGGCCACGGAATGTCCTTTCTCACGCAGTTCATTGATGAAGCTGATCAGTACGATGCCGTTCAACATCGCCACGCCGAACACTGCGATGAAGCCGATCGCCGACGGCACGGACACATATTGCCCCGTGACAAACAGAGCGAAGATTCCGCCGATCGTCGCAAAGGGCACGTTCGCGATGATCATCGTCGCGTATTTCGTGGAATTGAAGGCGGTATACAGCAGCACGAAGATAAAGAAGATAGTCAGAGGAACGATGATGGACAACCGTGCCAGAGCGCGCTGCTGGTTCTCGAACGCGCCACCCCATTCGATCCAGTAGCCCGGCGGCAGATCCACGCCGGCCCGTATGGCGTCGTTCGCGTCCTGTACGAAGCCGTCGACATCGCGACCGCGCACGTCCATCTGGATGACAGCGTAACGCTGCAGCTGCTCGCGCCTGACGAAGGAATACCCTTCGGCAACGGTCACGTCCGCCACCGCTGCAAGAGGAACGACTGCGCCCGATCCGGTTCGTATGGGGATGCGCTCAATGGACTGCACGGATTCGCGGGAGCCATCGGCGATCCTTGCCGTGATATCGAAACGACGAACGCCGTCGATGAGGGTGGACACGGGTTCGTTGCCAATCCCGGTGCGGACGACGGACAAAACGTCGTCCGCGTTCAGCCCGTAGCGGGCCAGTTGATCGCGGTTCACCCGAATACGAATCTGCGGCTTGCCGATGTTGGCTTCCAGCGACAGGTCCGCGACTCCGGAGATTTCTGCGATCGCGTCTTTGATTACTTCGCTAAGACGATCGAGTTCCTCGAGATCCTCGCCGTATATCTTGATCGCGAGCGTCGCGCGCACGCCCGAAATGAGTTCTTCGACGCGCATCTGGATCGGCTGCGTAAAGGCGATGACTGCCGTAGGTACGACCCTCTCGAGCTCCTCCCGCATCGCCTCTGCGAGTTCGGGCACGCTTCGGTCTTCCGGCCACTCGGACTCCGGATTTAGTTCGGTGTAGATCTCCATGTAATTGACGTCTGCCGTCTCACCCTTTTCTGCCCGGCCGATCATTGCGATGGTCGTGCTGACCTCAGGGAACTGGTTCAGCGCAATCTCGATGTCCTTCGAGATCTCGATGGACTGTTCGAGCGATGCAGAAGGAATCGACGTTACCCGCCACATGATCGAGCCCTCCTGCAGCGTCGGCATGAACTCCTTGCCGAGGAAGGGGAACAGAGCCAGACTTAAAGCCAGCACGGACAGCGCCGATGCAACCACCGTGCGTTTGTTTGACAGGCTCCATTCCAAGAGCGGCAAATACCGCTTCTTCAAGACTCTCATGAGCAGCGTGTCACGCTCTTCCCGCGGCTTGAGTATCAACGCTGCAAAGACCGGAATGATCGTTAGCGTCAGCAACAATGAGCCCGCCATCGCGAAGCTAATCGTGAATGCCATCGGCTTGAACAGCTTGCCCTCAAGTCCCTCGAGGGCGAACAGAGGCAGGAAGACGACCACGATGATCATGATCGCGAAGGCGATCGGGTTCGCGACTTCGCGAGCTGCGGCGAGTACCGCACGGGTCCTGTCGACACCCTCTCCCGACTTCCTGCGCTCCGCCATGATTCGGAATGCGTTCTCGACCATGACGACGGCGCCATCAACCATCATGCCGATACCGACAGCCAGTCCCGCCAGCGACATCAGATTGGCCGATAAGCCGGCTTCGCCCATGAAGATGAATGCGATCAGCATGGCGAGGGGCAGTGCGGTGATCACCACGATTGCCGAACGGAGTTCGCCGAGAAATAGGAACAATACGATGGCCACAAGAACGGATCCCTCCACCAGCACCAGGACAGCCGTCTTGATAGCTTTGTCGACGAGATCGGTCCGTTCGTAGACGGGACGCAGTACGACACCCTCCGGCAACGCTTCGTTCACGATCTCGACCTTCTCGCGAACAGCCTCGACAACGTTCGCGGCATTCTCGCCGATCCGAGACAGCGCCATGCCAAGCACAACCTCTTCGCCATCTCTCGTTACCGCGCCGAATCTCAGAGCCGGACCTTGTTCTATAGTGGCGATGTCGCGCAGGTAGACCGGAACGCCGTCCTCCACGGTGACGACCATGGACCCGATATCCTGCTCGCCCTCGACCAAGCCGAGGCCACGCACGAGGTGCTGCTCCTGACCGATGTTGATGTATTGTCCACCGACCTGGCGATTATTGGCTTCGATCACCTCCATGACGTCACGGAACGTCAGCCCGTACTTGATAAGGTTGAGCGGTTCGATGACGACCTGGTACTGCCGTTCCTGCCCGCCCCATGACATGACATCGTCGACCCCCGGTGCGGTCCTGAGGATCAGCCGTACCGTCCAGTCGTGCAATGTCCGGAGATCCATGTCCGTAATCGCATCGCTGAGTTCCGCGTCGGCGCGCTCCAGCGTGTACCAGAACACCTGCCCCAGGCCGGACGTGTTGGGCCCCATTTCGGGCGTGCCATAGCCTTCCGGAATCCGGTCCTCCACTTCCTGCAGTCGCTCCATGACCAGCCGCCGTGCGAAATAGATATCCATATCGTCGTCGAAATACACGGCGACATAGGACAGGCCGAATAGGCTTACCGAGCGAATTTCCTGGACGTTCGGCAGGCCCGCCATACCCGATTCGATCGGGAATGTCAGGAGCTGCTCAATGTCCTCGGCGGCCAGTCCGGGCGATTCCGTATAGATGTTCACCTGCACAGGCGTCACATCGGGGAACGCGTCAATAGGGACAGTCACGACGGCGCGCCAGCCGAGGAATGCCACCACCGCGAACGTAACCAGCACAAGAAATTTGTACCTCAGCGAGGCTTCAATCAGTCGATTCAACATGACCGCCTCCTAGTGCGCGTGACCTTCACCGAGCGTCGCTTTGAGCAGCAGCGACTTGAGGTGGAAGACGCCGTCGACGGCGATCTCGTCGCCCTCACCCAGCCCCTCGCGAATCTCGGTCCAACCGCCGGCCGAGCGGCCCGTGATAACTGCCTGGGGGTGGAACTCGTCACCATGCTCGAGCAGGAATACGGTTGACGCACCATTGATGAGCGTCACAGCTCGGTCGGGCACTGCGAGAACGGGCGGCCCTTCGCCCGTGCTGATCTCAGCCTCGACGAACTGCCCCGGATGCAGGTGATCGTCCGAGTTGTCAACCTCGATGCGAATGCCTTGCCGGCGCGTGGTCTCGTCGAGCTGATGATGCAGCTGCACGACGCGGCCCTCTATCCAGTGGTCTTCGCCGTGAACAATCCGTGCGGGCGCACCGATCTCGTACTCAGTCAGGTCACTCGGCACCATACTGGCTTCGACCCAAAGTGTCGTTTCGTCACTGATCCGGAAGAGCACGCGCCCCGGCTCGATGAGTTCGCCAATGACGAAGTTGTCGGTGAGGATCGTGCCCCGCTGCGGCGCCAGAAGGTCAAATTCGCCGGTTGCCAGTGCTGCGCTTCCGGATTCCAGCAGCCGGTCCGTTTCAGCTATCGTCATGCCGTACGCCAGCACCCTGGCAAGGGCCTGACGCCGCGCGATTTCCGCCTCGGTATAACGGCGCTCGGAGACTGCCTGCCTGCCGAGCTCACTGACTCGCTGCCATTCGGCATCGGCCAGTATCAGCGCGCCCTGCGCCTCGGCCATCTCGACGCTGGAAAGCGTCGCGAGCCGCTGACCTTCATCGACCACATCGCCGAGCCGGGCGTGTCTCTCGACGACCTGCGCGGTGATCCGGGTGGTCACGCTGGCTGACTGATACGCATTGACGACAACTTCGGCCGGCATCCGTATCTGCTCAGACAACGTTCGATACGCTACTTGCGCCGTGCCGACACCGGCTTCGGCTCTTTCGGCGCCCGTCATTTCGATGAAGTCGATCTCTTCATCTTCGTGACCGTGTTCGTCCTGGGCGAAAAGCGGCCACGCCAGACTTAGCAGAATGCATGCCGCAGAGTATTTGAGGAGTTTCATTTCAACTTTCCTGAATTGAGTTCGTCGACTGGCAACGGATCAGTAATTGGTGCCGATGCCGAGCCAGCTGTCGATCTGTCCCGACGCCGAAAGCCATTCGAACCATGCCCGCCAAAGTGCGGCGCGCAGATCAAGTGCGCTTTCTCGTATGTCGAGGGTCTGTTGGAGCTGAACGAGAAAGTCGGTCGTGCCCAGCTCGCCGGCCTCCCAGAGCCGCCAGAGAAGATCCGTCTTGCGTTCAAGGCTGACACCGCCCGTCTGCTGCCAGTCCTGCCAGGCGGCTCGTGACAGCTGATACCGCTCCCGGGCGCCCTGGAACCGCGCGTACGCTTGTCTGGAGATATTCGCCGCTTCCTGTTGCGCTTCCCGGCTCTCCGCACTCGCCGCTGTCACCTCGTAGACGAAACGATTTCTCACATTCAGCGGAATAGTCACGTTCAGCCCGACCAGCGTTTCGTCGTCTTCGGTCCCGCCGCGCAACGTGAATGTCGGATTGGCTCGACGCTCCCGCTCGCGCAGGTCCACGCGCGCGGAGGCGGCCGTCGCGCGGTGCTGGGCTGCGCGAACATGCGGCAAGGACATGACGAGATCCCCTGCCTCGGACGGGGAAACGGTCAAGGCAGGCAGTTCCGTCTGAATCGCCGGCCATTCGGAGGGCGACGATCCGGCCACGAGGCTGCTTACCGCCTGCTTCGCTTCGGCAACATTCGCAAGTGCGGTCGCATATTGGATGCGAGCATCGTTGAAGGCGAGGACGGCCAGATCGAGTTCGATCTGGCTGATATCACCAGTATCGAATCGCTGCTGCGCAAGTTCGGCGAAGTCCTGCATTGTGGCCGCGCGTACGGCGGCCAGGTCGCTTCGGTCCGATTCCGTCTGGTAGGACGCCAAGGCGTACAACAGATCGGTCGCCACATCCCATCGAACAGCCAGATAGTCCGCTTCAACGGACCGTCTCTCGGATTCTGCCACCGCGGTTTGTGCTCTTCGGCGGCCGCTCCAGTCCAGCGTCTGGGTGATTCCCAGTGCCCTGGTCTCCGAGTCGGCGTCTTCTGCCTCGAACTCCAGTTCCGGGTTGTAGATCGGGCGACCAGCAGCGCCTTCGAGAGCCACGCTCGCCTCGAGCGCCGCTCGAGCGGCGTTGACCTGCGGATTGGCATCGACGACAGCTCGGACAAATTCCGACAATTCAGCCGGGCTTTCGGGCTGCGCCAATTCCGATTCGACCTCGAGCGGCCCCGACTGTGCATGGGCGGGCGAAGTCACTGTCAGGACCGCCAACATCGTGGCGACCCACTTCACTTTCGTAGACATCTATCCAGTCCTGTGATGCTAAGCACGACACCTGACGCTCGTGCATCAGGTGAGCGGACGAAACTTCAGGGACTAGATATTTGGGGGAGGCGTCGGAGGCGCGCTACTACGTGTTACTGCGTGCACCGAAGTAGCAAACAGTGGACCGCGTGAGATTTTTAGTGCAGGAACTGCTACCTCGGGCGTCAGCGCAACGACATGAACATGGCAGAAATGCTCGCATGCGTCGCTATCATGTTCGTTGCCGTCCGAATCCGGATACCATCCGTTGCCATCATCGGCATGAGCGTGATGTGTCTGGTGAAACGTCGTATCGTCCACGGACTCGGCCGCGCCCTCTACGGTCACGAAGAGCATCGAAACGATCACCAATCTCAGAACGAGTTCACGCATCCGCTGAGACTACAAAAATAGAGGTTCCGTGTACAAGAGCAGTTCACAGATTCTGAAGTCGTTCCGGCTCAGATTGGGATCTGATGCGGCGGTGCCGCAGGTTTTCGCGCTCTACCGCCCGGATTTGCAGTATATCGGCGGGCGCAGAGATGCAGGTGCGGACATTGTTACTCACCAGGTCATCGTCTCATACGCAACCCCCCCGCAAGATCCAACAAGAATACGGCCTACAAGCTATAGGCGTTTGTTGTCGGCGCGCCCGGAGAGATTCGAACTCGCGACCGCCTGAATCGTAGCCAGCTACTTAGGAAAATCTCCCGGCTTTGATGGCCAGGGGCGGAATCGAACCCAGTTCGCCCACCAACGGCATTACCCCGACAACGGCGACTGCGAACTGACCTTTAGTAAAAGGCGATGGAGAATCCCCAACACCCCTCGGTGGTGGTTTCACTCTGGCCACCAGATACAAGAAGGCCCCTCAGTGAGGGGCCTTCTTGTATCTGGTGGCCAGGGGCGGAATCGAACCACCGACACGCGGATTTTCAATCCGCTGCTCTACCAACTGAGCTACCTGGCCGTATCGTCCTGATTTACTTGGGATCGCCCGTAAGACCGGCTCCTACAGGGGCGAACGAGCGCGGTATTAGACCGCCATGTGCCTGCTCAGTCAAGGGAATCCGGCGCCTCTGGCCGCCCTGAAACGGGGCCCGGCACGGCCACGACACAGACTCTTCGGGCTTTTGTTAGGCGGTCGTGATCTCCGCGTGAGATTCGGCGCCCATTCTCTCCGCCGTCAAATCAAATCTACTTGGAGAGAAGCCCATGAAACGCACATTACTGTCCGCGGCCGTGGCCGCGTCGGCACTCCTGGCGCAGCCTGCGGCTGCGGTCGATTTCGAGGTTCGAATCGACAACCTCAGCAATGCCATCTACTACACGCCTTTCCTCGCCGCGGCTCATCCGGACGGGACCGCGCTGTTCACCGTCGGTCAGCCTGCCTCCGCCAGCCTGCAGGCGATGGCCGAGGGCGGCGATATCGCCGGGCTCGTTGCTGACGTGAACGGCCTCGGCGCCACCGTCGTCGAGAACCCGGCCGGCGGCCTGCTCGGGCCTACTGGAAGCGTCACCTTCAACATGAATACCGACGGCACGTCGAACACGCGCCTCAGCATCGTCTCGATGCTGCTGCCGACGAACGACGCCTTCGCCGGACTCAATGCCATCGAGATTCCGACCGAGCCGGGCACCTACGTCTACAACGTGAACGCGTACGACGCGGGCACCGAAGCCAATGACGAAATCCTGAACGGCGGCGGCGCTCCGGGTGTACCGGGCATGCCGATCGATCCGGGCGGTCTCGCGGGTACCGGCGGCACGGGCGCTGCAGGCGTCGACGCCAACACGACCGTGCACATTCACCGCGGCTCGCTCGGCGACTCCGATCCGGCGGCCGGCCCCAGCGATCTCGACAGCAGCGTCCACCGCTGGCTGAACCCCGTGATCCGCGTCACGATCACCGTCAACTAAGGAGGCGGCCATGAGTTTTCGCAAACTTCGGTCGCTGGGCATTACTGCCGTCGCCGCCCTGTTCGTGGTGGCCTGCGACAACGACAATGATGTGGCCGCGCCGCCGCCTCCTCCCCCACCGCCACCGCCGCCGGCAATGGCGAGCTTCAACGTAACGGTCACCAACCTGACCAACGCACAGCCGCTGTCACCGGTCGCCGTCATCGCGCATCAGGACGGCTACTCAGTGTTCACCATTGGCATTGCCGCCACCGTCGGGCTCGAAGAACTCGCCGAGGGTGGAGCCAACGGCGCGCTGATCGCCGAGGCCGATGCGGATGCAAACGTCCTCGCCACAGCTTCCGGCGCCGGCCCGATCGGCCCTGCCGGTTCCGAGACGATCTCGATACAGGTACTCGCGAGCGATCTTCCGAACCTGCGCCTGAGCACGAGCACGATGCTGGTCAACACCAATGACGCCATCACCGGTTCGAACGGTGTTGACCTGAGCGGCCTGGCCGCCGGCGAGAGCGTCACGATGAGCACCATCGCCTACGACTCGGGAACGGAAGCCAACGACGAGCTGGCCATCAACATCCCGGGCCCGGCGGGCGGCGGTGAAGGCTTCAATGCCGCTCGCGACGACATCGCCGACCGCGTCACCATGCACACCGGTGTCGTGGGCTCGGATGACGGCCTGGCCACGTCGAATCTCGACGGCCAGCACCGTTTCGATAATCCCGTAGCTCGTGTCCGTATCGAACGGATCAACTAGTGTTCGGTCCCATGGGTGTCTTTCGATTCAGAGGTCGCGAAAACCGCAGAGGCAAGGCGCGTGCCGCAGCGAATATCTAGATATTTGCAAGGTGCGCAACGCAGCCGCTGCGGTTTTGGCGGCCTCCCGAAGGGCGTGCCAGCCGACGGCTGGCACGCTGGATCGAAAGACACCTGTGGGACAGGACACCGGCTTCTGGTGCAAGCCCCTCCGGCGGCGCCGCACAAGGACGTGTTGCGCCGCCACCCTGTGATATTTCTGTGAAATTTACGGTCTACTCTGGCAGCCCCGACTCCCGCGAGGAGACGAGATTTGCCCCACAGAAGGTGTACGAAGTGAGTTCGCGCCGCATCCTGCTGGTCGAGGACGAGCACGATATTGCGGACCTCGTCGCCCTGCATCTGGGCGACGTCTGCGACGAAGTCATCATCGCCCGCAACGGCCATGACGGCATGCGCCTCGCCACGTCCACCGACTGGGCGCTCATCATTCTCGATCTGCGGCTGCCCGGCCCCGACGGGCTGGAGATCTGCCGCGCGGTCCGCCGCGAACGTGCTTATCAGCCAATCATGATGCTGACCTCGAAGTCCTCGGAGCTCGATCGCGTGCTCGGTCTGGAAACCGGGGCCGACGACTACCTGACGAAGCCCTTCAGCGTGCTGGAGCTTGCCGCGCGAGTGCGAGCCATCCTGCGCCGCGTGGAGAATCTCAGTCAGGCGCCGCAGGCGGCGAACGGTGCCTCCCTCAGTGCGGGCGCGGTCAACATCGATCCCGAGCGCCGCGAGGTCACGCTCAATGGCGACCCCGTCGAGCTGACGGCCCGCGAGTTCGACTTACTCACCCACTTCGTCAAACACCCCGGTCGGGTGTTCCGGCGGGCCGACCTGCTCGACAAGGTCTGGGGCTACGGCCACGAAGGCTACGAACATACGGTCAACTCACACATCAACCGCCTGCGCTCCAAGATCGAGAAAGACCCCTCGCAGCCCGAGATGATCGTCACCGTCTGGGGCGTCGGCTACAAGTTTGCGGAGTCGCCGCTACGCGTGGTGCCCAACGCGTGAGAACGCTGCCCGCCAAACTCTCGCTCGCGCTGCTTGCGATCGTCACGGTGATGGGTGCCACGGTGTACTTCGTCGACCGGGTCACGATGCGGACTTACTACGATGAGCTCTCGCAGAAACTGAACGCGCCGATTGCGATGTACGTGACCGAACAGCGGCAGCTCATTACCAACGGCGTCGCCGATCTCGAGAGCCTCACCGACCTGGCCAGTCACGCCATGGTCATCAATCCGACCGCTGAGATTTACCTGCTCGACACCGAAGGCGAGATTCTCGGTCACAACCTGCCCGCGGATACCGTGTTCATGAGCGGCGTCGATCTCGCGCCGATCGAACTGCTGATGGCCGGCGACGAGCAGGCGCCCATCTACGGCCACGATCCGCGCAGCCCGGGTAACGAGAAAGTGTTCTCGGCGCACCCGGTGATGTCGGACGCCGGGCTCGAGGGCTATCTGTACGTCGTGCTCGGCGGACAGCGCTACGAGGAACTCGCCAGCAACATCGGTGACAGCTACTTCGCAAAGGTTTCGGGCGTGGCGATTCTCGCCATCGTTGCGCTCGCCGCGATCATTGGCTCATTGGTATTCGGCTTACTGACGCGCCGGCTCAAGCGACTCGATTGCGAAATGAAGCGCGTCACCGAATCACGCTTCGAGAAGCAGCCCACCGTCTCCCGCCCCGCTGACGACGGCGACGAGATCGACGGGCTGACACACGCCTTCCTCGATATGTCGGCGCAGATCCGCCGGCAAATCGAGCAGCTCAAGGAGAACGACCGGCTGCGCCGCGAGCTGGTCACGAACATTTCTCACGACCTGCGCACGCCTCTCTCAGCGATGCAGGGCTACATCGAGACACTGCTGATCAAGGGCGAGACAATGTCACCCGAAGACCGGGCCCGCTTCCTGTCGATCGCGCGCAAACACACGATGCGCCTCGGTACGCTCATCGGCGATCTGTTCGAACTGTCGAAGCTCGACTCGGCCAGTGTCGTGCCGAACGTCGAGAGTTTCTCGCTGCCCGAGCTCATTCAGGACATCTCGCAGGAATTCCAGATCGAATCCGAGCGCAGGGACATCACGCTGGAGATCGATGTGAAGCGCTCGACGATGTTCACGCTTGGCGACATCGGTCTCATACAACGCGTGCTGGAGAATCTGGTCCGTAACGCGATCCGCTTCACGCCGGCTGGCGGTCACGTCACGATTTCGGTCGACGAGCGGCCGGACGCCGTGGCGGTCGCCGTCGCCGATGACGGACCCGGGATTTCCGAGAAGGATCTGCCGCGAATCTTCGATCGCTTCTATCGGGCGCGCGACGGCGAAGAAGCGCGATCGGATTCGTCGGGTATTGGGCTTGCGATCGTCAAGCGCATTCTCGACCTGCACGACAGCCGCATCAGCGTCGAGAGCAAGGCGGGCAGCGGGACGAAGTTCGAGTTCGAATTGCCGTTGGTTCGGCAGGCGGCGTAGATCTCAACGTCGATCGCCCGCATGGCGGGCTCCTACAGGGGGCCGCGCGACCTCTTGCCGGTTCGCCAGCCGGACAACCCGCAACGTCACCGCGGCAGGCGACTTGGATTTCAACGTTGATCGCCCGCAAGGCGGGCTCCTACGGTGGCGGCGCGACCTCTTGCCGGTTCGCCAGCCAGACGACCAGTAGTGCAATCGCCGCCGGCAGCGCCTGTATATAGAGTATCGATGTCTTCGCCGTGACCGCACCGAAGACGCCCGCAACGATAACGCAGCCCAGGAAGAACACCTGTAGCGCGAATCGATCCGACTTCCTGATCAGGCTCCAGAACAGCCCGGCGGCAAGAAAGCCGTTGTACAGACCCTGATTCGCCGCGAGCGACGCCGTCTGCTCGGCCAGCTCCGGCGTCAAACCGAACGCTCTCAGCCCGGCGGGCTTCGTCCAGAGGAACATCTCGAGTACCAGGATGTAGACGTGCTCGATGGCGACGAGCGCGACGAGGACCATGGCTGCTTTTTTCATTCTTGTCGCCCCGTACGTGGATCGTTAGGCGGTTCAGCTTACGGCGGTGACGATACCGCCGGCAAGGATCATTGCTCGGCCGGAATCTCTGCGGCAGCAAACTCCACGAGTAAAGTCCGATCGGCATCGAGCGAGGTCATGCGCTCGCCGCTCACTTCGAACGCCGTTGCCTGCTGAAGCGCGGAAAGGAATGCCGACTCCCGGCTCATGACCGGTTCCGGGCAGGCCATGCGCGTGCTGCCGAGCGCGCCGACCTCAAGACCGCTCTCCGTCTGCTGAAGAGAGCCGAAGAACGTATTGCATCCGGCGTGCCCGCTAATACTGCCGTCGACTTCGAACTGAACCCACAAGCCCGCGTCTTCGGGCACCGGTTCGGGGCCAATGTAGGTCGGCTGCCAGCGCACAGCTGTCAGTTCCGAGCCGCCGCCCGTGGCGATCTGCCCGGTCATCTGCTTGCCCTTCAGAAAGACGAGGAACAGCCCCGCCAGAAAGAGCATGAAGAACAGGAATCCGACAACGGCTCGCATGCCTCATTATATCGACAGCCGCCAGCGCGGGAACGTACATCTACGGATTGGCCGCGGCCGATTCGTGGCCCTTAATGCGGATGGAGGTGTCCGTATGCAGGGCGTTCTGATCTTTCTTCACATTCTTGCGGCTACGGTGTGGACCGGCGGCCATCTCGTGCTGGCGACCGTTGTACTGCCGAGGGTGTTGAGGGAGCGGTCACCGGAACTGCTGCATAACTTCGAGTCGGCTTACGAGCGTATCGGGATTCCGGCGCTCATCGTCCAGGTCGTGACCGGCTTCTGGCTGGCGCACCAGCTGCTTCCCAATGTCGGCCAGTGGTTCGAATTCGACAACCCCGTGGCGCGGCCGATCGCCGCGAAGATCGTGCTACTGGTCGTCACCGTTGGGTTCGCGCTCGACGCCAGACTGCGGCTGATACCGAAGCTCAGCCAGGACATCCTGACGGCGATGGCCTGGCACATCGTGCCCGTAACCGTCGTCTCGGTACTGTTTGTCTTCGTTGGAGTTGCATTCCGGACAGGCTGGCTCTACTAAATAGAGTTCACGCCCTAGTCCAACAGGCGCGCAATGAAGCCTCCCCTTCACTGTCTGCAATTCGAGCTGCGCCGGTTTCCGTCGCCGATGGATCGCCGCGGAGCATCGGGATGAGGCGGCTGACACGCCATGCCGCGCGCGTTCTATGGCTGTTGCTCGGTTTTGTCGCGCTCGCGCTGGGCGCCATCGGCGCGTTCCTGCCGTTACTGCCGACCGTGCCGTTCATTCTTCTGGCGGCGTTCGCCTTCGCCGAGTCCTCGGAGCGAATGCATACCTGGCTGCTGGAGCACAACCTGTTTGGCGGCATGATCCGGGACTGGCGGCGCTACGGTGCGATCAGTCTCCGCGCCAAGATTGCGAGCGTCGTGACGATGGCGCTGGTTCTGGCCCTGTCGGCGTTTCACGGTGTAGCGGCGTGGATACTGATCACTCAGGCAGTCATTTTGAGCGCTTCCGCAATCTACGTGCTGAGCCGGCCCCTGCCACCGGCCCCCTAGCGCCGAATATCCACCTGTCTCTGCCTGTAACAGAATGATGCAGGCGCTCCAATGCACGAATTCCGGGCCTATACTTGCCGGCACTGAAGAGAGGAATCCGCCATGTCCGAGCGCACCAGCAACCAGATCATCTACGGCAGCGTCATCGCTATTGTCATCGGCGCCTTCATATCGCTTGCGGGCAGCGACGGCGGCGATCAGGCGAGTTACCTGCCTGTGTTCATGCTGTGTGGCGCGCTGGCCTTCGGCGTGAACTGGATGGCCTTCATACCGGCCACCATCAAGCAAACCGAGAAGTTCTACGATCTGACCGGCGGCATCACGTACATCACCGTCACCGTGGTGGCCGTGCTCTTGTCGAGTCCGCTCGATCTGCGTTCGGCGCTGGTCGCCGGCATGGTGCTGTTCTGGTCGGTCCGGCTGGCATCGTTCCTGTTCATGCGCATCTCCCGCGACGGCAAGGACGGCCGCTTCGACGAGATCAAGAACCGGCCGGCTCGCTTCTTCCTGGCGTGGACGCTGCAGGGACTGTGGGTGCTGCTGACAGCGGCCTGCGCGCTCGCGGTGATTACCGGTGGCAACCGCGAGCCGTTGGGCATCGTCGGCTACGTCGGTATTGCCGTATGGACCGTCGGCGTTCTGATCGAGATCGTCGCGGATCAGCAGAAGTCGGCGTTCCGCAAGGACCCCGCCAACAAGGGCAAATTCATCAGCTCCGGCCTGTGGGCCTGGTCTCGCCATCCGAACTACTTCGGCGAGATCATGCTGTGGACGGGCATGGCGATTATCGCAGTCCCGGTCCTCCAGGGGTGGCAGTGGGCGACGCTCATCTCACCGGTGTTCGTCACTTTCCTTCTGACCAAAGTCAGTGGCGTGCCGATGCTGGAGAAAGCGGCGGACGAGCGTTGGGGCGGCCAGCCCGACTATGAAGAGTACAAGCGCAATACGCCCGTGCTTGTCCTGAAGCCGCCTGCCCGCCGGAGTGAGGCGGCGTCCAGCGCCTGATTTTTGGCGCTGATCGGATTCGTGCTGGCCTGAGAGCCTCGTATTTCGTGGCTCCGCGGGCCGTTTCGGTTGTCTCGGCGCTGCGCCTGGGGACTTGCCAGTAAGGACTCGATCGCTTACACGTATCACTCTCGGTGTTGTCGGCTCACGAAGCGATGCGTTATGTCTAGTCTTCGATCCTGGTTCCTGCTCACCTTCGTCTTTCTGTCAGCCTGCGGCGGAGGCGGTGGTGGCTCCGCACCTCCGCCCCCACCACCGCCACCGGCGACCGCGCTGGACCACTTCGACGCGCTTTGGAGTGAGTTTGACAGCAGCTACTCGTTTTTCGTCCTCAAGGGCATCGACTGGAACGATTCGCGATCTCGGTTCAGGACGCGGCTGACAGCGGCCAGCAGCAACGCCGAACTCTTCGACGTACTGTCGCAGATGCTGCTGGAACTCGAGGATCCGCATGTCCGGCTCGATACGCCGCTCGGCACGTCGACCTATACCGGGTGGTTCGATCAGTATCCCGCCAACTTCGACGAGTCGGTGATCATGGCGACCTATCTCGGGACGGGCGCGATGATGAGTCCGCAGGCGAACCTGCTGTTCGGCTACCTCGACCCGGACATTGGCTACGTCCGCGTTCACAGCCTCGGCGGCAACGGGCACGGCAGCGACATCGACTTCATCCTGGGACAGTTACCGGGTATCAGCGGACTCGTCATCGATTTGCGCGGCAATGGCGGCGGTAACGATCAGAACGGCCTGGCGTTCGCTGGCCGCTTTGCGGACGCGACGCGGCTCTACCGCCGGGTCCGATTCCGCGACGGCCCCGGGCACGGCGACCTCGGTCCATTCATCGACAGCTTCATCGACCCGGTCGGCGCCGTGTCGTTTCAGGGACCGGTTGCCGTACTGACCAATCGCAGCACGCTCAGCAGCGCGGAAAGCCTCGTGCTCGCGTTCGACGTGCTGCCGAACGCCCGGTCTTTCGGCGACTTCACCGGCGGCGGCTCAGCGAATCCGGAATTGAATCAGCTCACGAACGGCTGGCAGTACACCGTCTCCCGCTGGATCGAGTACCGCCCCAACGGCACGACCTTCGAGGGCATCGGCATCGCCCCCGACGTGCGCGTCGACATCTCCGCCGCGGACATGGCGGCATCGCGGGACACGATCCTGGACGCGGCGGTCACCGATCTGCAGAGCCGCATCACACCGTAGGCTGCGCCTTCCGTCGATGTGGCGGGATGGGTCCGGTGTGCGGCTGAGTGCCTGCCGCCCAATCCCGGTTCAAGACGGCGTTCGATACAATTGGCCGCATGATCGAGGCGCGTTCATGGCTTTTCTCATCATATGGTGCGCTGACTGCCCGGCCGCTGCGGCGGCACCGTCATTGCCGCAGCCCCGCGGGAGCGTGAGCCGCGCGTTGTACAAACGTTTGCACAATCGACGGCTGTTCGGTTAGCTTTGAGCGGTCTCGAGGGGGGACGAGAGGGCCCAACGTGGTCGCGAACAACCTAATAATGACGCTGGCGAGCTGTACCTTCTTCATGGGTATCGTCGCCTGGGTCTCCTATCTCAAGACCCGCGGTGAGGTCGACACCAAGGACGGCTACTTCCTGGCAGGCCGCGGGCTGACCGGCGTTTTCATCGCCGGCTCGATGCTGCTGACCAATCTCTCGGCCGAGCAGCTCATCGGCCTGAACGGTTCCGCTTACGGCTACAACCTTTCGAGCATGGCGTGGGAAGTCACGGCCGCGTTCGCCACGATCTGCATGGCGCTGATCTTCCTGCCGAAGTATCTGGCCGGTGCCTTCACGACGCTGCCCGAGTTTCTAAACAGCCGCTTCGACGACGGCGTCCGGCGCATGTCGGTGATTCTGTTCATGGTCGGCTATGGGCTCGTGACGATTCCGTCGGTGCTGTATTCCGGTTCCATCGCGGTCATGTCGCTGTTCGACGTGCCTGCGCTTATCGGCGCGAGCGAATTCCCGTCGCTGGTACTCACGGTGGTAGTGATCGGCAGCATCGGCGCCATCTACGCGATTTTCGGC
Source organism: Woeseiaceae bacterium (assembly GCA_965232445.1). GTDB lineage: Bacteria > Pseudomonadota > Gammaproteobacteria > Steroidobacterales > Woeseiaceae > UBA1847. Next base: position 985,391 of record OZ246973.1, read on the forward strand.
GGCCTGAAAGCCGTCGCGGTCTCCGACACGCTCAACGGTGTCGGCCTTCTGGTCGTCGGCGTCATGGTCCCGGTGCTGGGTCTGATGGCATTGGGCGACGGCAACGTCTCCCAGGGCTTGTCGGTCATCACGACCGAGAACACCGAGAAGCTGAACGCGATCGGCGGTCCGGAAGACCCCACGCCGTTCGGTACGATATTCACCGGCATGATTTTCGCCAATCTTTTCTATTGGTGTACGAATCAGTACGTCATTCAACGCACGCTCGGTGCACGAGACCTCGCCGAAGGTCAGAAGGGCGTGCTGTTCTCCGGGTTCTTCAAGATCCTGGTGCCGTTCATGATGATGATTCCCGGCATCATCGCGTTTCACATTTACGGCGAGGGCATGAAGATCGACGAGGCCTATCCGAGGCTGATCGCCGACTTGCTGCCTGCGTATCTCGGCGGCTTCTTCCTCGCCGTGCTGCTCGGCGCGGTGTTCAGCTCATTCAATTCGCTGTTGAACAGCGCGGCGACGCTGTTCTGTCTCGATGTCTATGCGCCGCTGAAGAAAGACAAGATGTCGGACACCGAGATGGTGACGGTCGCCAAGTACGCCAGCGTCATCATTGCGATCTTCTCGTTCATCGTCGCGCCACTTCTGTATTACGCGGAAGAAGGGCTGTGGCAGGTCATTCGCATCTTTACCGGCTTCTACAACATTCCGGTGGTCGTCATCGTGCTGGTTGGCCTGTTCACCAAGCGCGTGCCGGCGCTGGGCGCGAAGATCGTCATCGTCTTCCATGTGCTGGCCTACGGCCTCTATCGGTTCATCAACTACATGACCGACGACGGGATCACGCTGCACTTCCTGCACGTCTACGCCATTCTGTTCGTCGTCGAAGTCGGCATCATGCTGCTCACTGGCGCACTGAAACCGCGGCCCGAGGCCTGGCAGTACGTACGGCGCGACCTCGTCGATCTCACGCCATGGCGTTTCGCGTATCCAACGGCGTTCACGCTGCTCTCCTGCGTCGTGTTCCTGTACCTGCTGTTTTCAAAGGTCGGGCTGGTCGGCGGAGTGAGCCCGCTGTTCTGGACTCTGACGTGGACGCTCATTGGGCTGAACGTAGCGGCGTGGTGGATTTTGTCCCGTAGACAGCCCGCGGCGCCTTCGTAACTTATTGATTTTCCGTATGTGATCGGCAGGCGAAAAATACAAACGTTTGCATTTTTCAGGGCCGAGGAGTAGAACTAGTCAAAACGAAAACGAGGGGCGTTTGCATTTACGGGCTGCTTGGCGCGTTTCGTCCCGCACATTCCGACACGCAACAGGAGCGAACGATGCGTTATTCAAGGGGGGTAACGCTTGCGATGCTCGTCGCAGGTGTTTGCCAATTCGGCATTTCCGGGACTGCACAGGCGCAGTCCGCAATCGAAGAAATCACCGTTACCGCGCAGAAACGCGAGGAGAACATCTCGGATGTTCCGCTTGCCGTTTCCGTGGTAGGGCGGGAGACGATCGAGGGTTCTTTCTCCTCGAATCTGGAAGAACTGCAGGCGCTGGTGCCGGCGGTCAGCTTCCGTACCGGTAACACCACACGTAACAGCGCGCTGACCGTTCGCGGCATCGGCACGATCTCGTTCTCGGTCGCGGCCGAGCCGAGCGTATCGACCGTCGTCGACGGCGTGGTCCTCGGCCGATCCGGTCAGGCCTTCGGCGATCTGTACGACCTGGAGCGTGTCGAGGTTCTGCGTGGTCCGCAGGGCACGCTGTTCGGCAAGAACGCATCGGCAGGCGTCGTCAACATCACGACCCGCCGCCCGGGCAACGAACTCGAAGGCTATGTCAGCGCCACGTTCTACGAGGACGAGGAGTATCAGCTGCGCGCTCGCGTCTCCGGTCCGCTGACAGACCAGCTACGCGGCAGCGTCACGCTGCTCAACAGCGAGTTCGACGGCTACATCCGCAACGTCTTCAACAACGAGACGATCAACGGCTACGACAAGCAGGGCATCCGCGCGATGCTCGAGTATGACGCCACCGATACGACGGAGATCCTGTTCATCTTCGAGGACTACGACGCCAGCAACGACTGCTGTGTCGATCTCGAAGCGCGTCCGAGCGGCCGCAACCCGGCCTCTGAAGCAGTGCCCAGCGGCACTGGCCTCGATCTCGACCAGCGCCTCGCCGATCACGACTTCGAAACCCGGACGCTCGATGCCACGACGGCAATGTCCGTGCAGATCACGTCGGACCTCGGCGACTACACGCTGACGTCGATCACGGCGCAGCGCACCTGGGACAACACCGAGTTCCGTGAGGGCGACTTCACGTCGATCGCGGGCGACAGCACCCTGCCCGTCTTCGGCGTTCCGTTCCAGCTGCACGACATCGGCCCGCAGGAATGGCGCCAGCTGTCGCAGGAGATTCGTATTGCGTCGCCGGCCGGTGAAGCGCTCGAATGGCAGGCCGGCCTGTTCTACTGGAACATCGAATCGCAGCGTAACTTCACGCGCGAGGCGAGCTGCCAGAACAATAGTGGAACGAACCCGCAGCTGAACGCCGCGATCCGTAACCACATCCAGTTCACTCTGGGTCAGGCAGATCCGACGCCCGCGGAAGTCGATGCATTCATCGCCGCCAACGGCATCACCTGTAATGCCAACGACATCGTTTCGGCGACCGGCTTCATGGACACGGAGTTCGAGAACTTCGCCCTGTTCGGTCAGGGCAGCTACGCGATCAGCGACACGATGAGCGTCCTGTTCGGTCTGCGCTACACCAGCGACGACGTCTCCTACAACCATAATCGCCGCAGCAACGATGAGTACGGCCGTCGTGGCGTGGGCGTCCGCCCGCGGTTCGAGGAGCGCGACCCGGTCACCGGTCTCTCGACCAGCAACCAGGCCGACACGAACCTCTCCGGCAGCACCGACGAAACCAATGTGTCCGGCAAGATCGGCCTGCAGTGGAACGTCACCGACGCGATGATGGTGTACGGCACGTACGCAACCGGCTACAAGGGCCCGGCGTTCAACGTCTTCTACAACATGGACCCGGACGACATCGATCCGATCGCGGCGGAAGAGTCCGACACGATCGAACTGGGCCTCAAGTATGTCGCTGACTGGGGCCTCGTGAACTTCGCCATCTACGACATGGAGATCGAGAACTTCCAGGCGAACGACTTCGACGCTTCCGACGGCACGACGATCACCGGCTTTACCAACGGTGGCGACGTCGAGACGCAGGGCTTCGAGGTGGACTTCATCCTGCAGCCGACGGACGAGCTGACGCTGTCGGGCGGTATCGCGATTTCCGATTCCGAATCGACGGTTGGCGATCCACTGCCGTTCGCGCCGGACACGAAGTACTCGCTGGCAGGTGCCTACGAATGGCCGCTCGCCGGTGGCGCAAGCCTCCGTCTGAACGGCAGCTACGTCTTCACGGACGAGAAGCTGTCAGGGAACATCGGCCAGACGGCGGCAGACCCGTTCCTGCTGCCGGACTACAGCATCCTGAATGCGGCCTTCGGCTATCACTCGGTCGATGACAACTTCAGCGTGACGTTGATCGGCAAGAACCTGACCGATGAGTCTTTTGCGACGACTTACTCGGGTGACGGGTTCCGCTATCAGATCCCTCGCGACGCCCAGCGTTACATCGGCGTCAATATGCGCGTCAACTTCTGATGTCGTGCACACGGGCGGTCTTCGGACCGCCCGTGCTTTTTCTGACGATCAGCTTCGGCGCCGGCAGTTGCGGCTCGCGCGGTGCTTGACCGTGCCCGAGGCTGTAGAGGTAGCGCACACTTTGTTGCCCCAGTTCATACATCGGCCAGCCGACCGTCGTCAGCGGCGGATCGATGCAGCCTGCAAGCAGAATGTCGTCATGTCCCACGATCGAGATCTCGTCCGGGATGATGACGTCCCTGTCCCGCAGCGCGTGGATCATCGCGATGGCGTTGACGTCGTTCCAGGCGAATACCGCCGTCGGCCGCTCCTCGAGAGCGAGCAGCTGATCGACGATCGCGCGGCTCGACTCGAGACTGCCGTCGAAGGAGAAGATGAGATCCGGGTCGTATTCGACGCCGGCCTTCTCGAGCTCCAGCCGGTAGGCGTACATCTTGGGCTCGCGCCCGGGCCGGTCGGGACCGCGCACGAAGCCGATGCGGCGATGACCCAGCTCGATCAGGTGCTGCATGACGAGCACACTGCCGCCGACCATGTCGCAACTCACCTGATGCGTCATGTCCTCGCGATTGACGTGCACGATGGGCACGGCCTCGCCGACACTGTCGTAGAACTCCTGGGTACAGCGGGTACTGGGCACGATGATGCCGTCGGCCTTGAGTTCCAGAAACAATTGGACGGCCTCACGCTCCGAGGCCTCGACGGCGCCGGTATCGGTGATGAGGATACGCAGGTCGTGCTTGGCGGCCTCGTCTTCGATGCCCTTGCCGAGATCGCGGAAGAACGGGTTGGTCATGTCGGGGATGACCACGCCGATCAGCCCGCTGGAGCGCTGGACGAGCGTCCGGGCCGCGATGTTGGGCACGTAGCCCATCTCGGCGGCGAGCTCTGTAATGCGCTCGCGGGTCGCCGGTTTGACCCGCGAACTGCCCTGCAGCGCCCGGGTCACGGTGGACGGGTCGACTTCGGCGGCGCGGGCGATGTCCTTGATCGTCACGCGTCGGGTTTGCCAGCGGGGCTTGCTCAAAGGGCCTCCTCGGGCCACGTCGTTCTCCCGGAGAGTTTACCGAAAACCCGTCATTGACAGAATACAAACGTTTGTATTCCCCGAAAACGGGGAGTACGATACAAAATAAGGCGCAATTCAGATGACCGATAACTACAAAAAACCGCGTCTGCGCTATTTCGAGGAGGCTTCGAGCCAGCGGCATATCGCAGGCCAGGACCGCTACCTTTACGGCGGCGGCGAGCCTCGCTATCGGCTCGCGATTCTCGGCACGGGCACCATCGGCCAGGAACACATGCGGGTGGCGAGCATGATCGGCGCTGCCCGGGTCCACGGCATATTCGATCGAAATGCGCGCAGCATGGACGTGGCCGCAGACGAATACGCCCGCTACGCCGACAACGAGCTCGTCCGCTACCCCGATCTAGAATCGGCCTGCAACGACCCTGACGTCGACGCGTTGTTCATCTGCACACCGAATTTCAGCCACATCGACATCTTCGAAGTCGCCGCGAAGTCCGGCAAGCCGATCTTCCTCGAGAAGCCGATGGCCACCACCGTCGACGACGCGCGCCGCATTCTCGAGATCGCGGCGGACTATCCGAGCTTCATCCAGGTCGGGCTGCAGTACCGGTACAAGGCGCCTTATGTCGAGGCCCGTCACGAGGCGCTCGAGCGCGGCACGGTGGGTGACATCAAGACCATCAGCATGAGCGAGTACCGGCCGCCGTTTTTGGACAAGGTCGAGCAGTGGAACAAGTTCGCCGAGTACTCCGGCGGCACGCTCGTAGAGAAGTGCTGCCACTACTTCGACCTGATGAATCTGTTCGCCGGTGCCCTGCCCGTCCGCGTGTATGCGAGCTCGGGACAGGCCGTCAATTTCCGCGACTTCGAGCGCGAAGGACGCGCCAGCGACATCGACGATCACGGCTTTGTCGTCATCGACTACGAGAACGGCGTTCGCGGCAACTTCACGCTGAACATGTTCAGCCCGCACTTCTATGAAGAGCTGGTCATCTGTGGCGACCGCGGCCGGCTCGTCGCCTCCGAGACCTTCGACTTCCTGACCGATGACGTGGCGCGCTCGCGCATTGCAATCCAACTCGGCGAGGAAGGCCCTTCCAGAGAAACTGCCGTCGGCTACGCGAAGCCGATCGAGCAAAGCGGACATCACGGCGCGACTTTCTTCGAGCACCTGGCCTTCCTCGATCGCCTCGACGGCAAGGAGACCAATGCCGCCACGCCGATCGAAGGACTGTGGTCGATCATCGTCGCTTCCGCGGCGCAGGAATCCTCCGATACGGGCGCGCCGGTAGAGATCAAACAGTTCATCGAAGGGCATCGGCTGGCCAGGGTCGTCGGCCTCTGACGCAAAAGGACGCACACGAGAAATGACTAGCATTACCGTTGGAAACTCACAGATGCCGGCCGTGGGCCTGGGGCTGTGGAAGATTGATCGCCCGGATGCCGCCGATGCGGTCGTCAGCGGCATCGAGGCCGGCTACCGCCACCTGGACTCGGCCTCGGACTACGCCAACGAAGCCGAAGTCGGTAAGGGCATCGCAGCGGCTATCGCCGCCGGTCACTGCACGCGCGAGGACCTGTGGGTCACGTCCAAGCTCTGGAACACCTACCATCGAAAAGAGCACGTGCGGCCTGCCTGCGAGAAAACGCTGCAGGATCTCGGGCTCGACTATCTCGATCTGTATCTCATCCACTTCCCGATCGCACTCAAGTACGTCGATTTCGATGAGCGCTATCCGGCGGAGTGGATTTACGACCCGAGTGCCGAGAATCCCGCGATGGAGGTCGACTTCGTCCCGCTGTCGGAAACCTGGGCGGGAATGGAGGAACTGGTCGAAGCGGGGCTCGTGAAGGAGATCGGGGTCTGCAACTACACGTCGGGCCTGCTACTCGACCTGATGGCGTACTCGCGGATCAAGCCGGCGATGCTGCAGATCGAATCGCACCCGTTTCTGACCCAGGAAAAGCTGATCCGGCTTGCAGCCGATCTCGGCGTTGCGGTTACCGCATTCTCGCCGCTCGGTGCGTTGTCCTATGTCGAGCTCGACATGGCTACGGGTGCCGACACGGTCCTGACGGCGCCACCGGTGGTAGCCGCCGCCGAACGCGTCGGCCGTACCCCGGCGCAGGTCGTGCTTCGCTGGGGCGTACAGCGCGGTACATCGATCATTCCGAAGACGACGAATCCGCAGCGGCTCCGCGAGAACCTCGCACTATTCGATTTCGAACTTACCGGCGATGAGATGGCGGCGATTGCCGCGCTCAATCAAGACCGCCGATTCAACGACCCGGGCGTCTTTTGCGAACAGGCGTTCGGCACTTTCTGCCCAATATATGACTGATCAGGTGCTGTGATGACTGCGCTCGACACTGAAAATCTGACCGTTGACGGTCAGCAATTCCATCCCGAAGCCTTCCCGCTCGTTTACTCCTTGCGATCGGAGGGCGTATCCATTGCGGACGTTGCCAACTGGATAGGCAAGGAAACCCCGAAGCTGCTCGACAAGCTGGCGACTCACGGGGCGCTGCTGTTCCGAGGCTTCCCGGTCGCGGACGCGAACGAGTTCGACGCGTTCATTCGCGCTTTCAATCTCGCGAGCTTCACCTACGAGGAGTCGCTGTCGAACGCCGTTCGGGTCAATCGAACCGAGCTCGTCTTCACCGCGAACGAGGCGCCGCCGGACGTGTCGATCTTTCTGCATCACGAGATGGCGCAGACGCCGCTGTTCCCGTCGCGTCTGTTCTTCTTCTGCGAGCACGCACCCGATGAAGCGGGACAGACGCCGGTCTGCCGTTCGGATGTCCTCTTGCAGCAGCTCGAGGAGCGGGACCCGGCGTTTGTCGAGGCATGCTCGAAACTCGGCGTGCGTTACTCGAACGTCATGCCGGGCAACGACGACCCCGAATCCGGCCAGGGCCGCAGCTGGCGCTCGACGCTCGGTGTGGAAACGGCGGCCGAGGCAGAGGCGCGGCTCGAGAAACTCGGGTACCGCTACGAATGGATGGATGGCGAAGTTCTGCGAGCGACGACCGCCGTTCTACCCGCCGTCCGTACGCTCGTCGATGGACGCCGCGTTTTCTTCAATCAGCTGATCGCTGCCTTCCGTGGCTGGAAGGACACCCGAAACGATCCGCGCAAATCGATCTGCTTTGGCGACGACTCGGAGATTCCGAACGAGAGCATGCAAATCGCGATCGATCTCGCGGACGAGCTGTCGTTCGACATTGCGTGGCAAACAGGCGACGTCGCACTGCTCGACAACTTCCTGGTGATGCACGGCCGCAGGCCGTTCAGCGGCAAGCGTGCAGTGCTGGCATCACTGGTGGCTGACGACGGAAGCCGCCTGGCGGCGTAGCTCAGCGCCTTTGGCGTTGTCATTCGACGCCTTCGGGACTCTCGGAGAAGGTACAGGCCGCCCAGCCGGTTGGCGGGCCGACCGCTACGGCCTGTAGTTAGCGAAACTCAGGCCGATCGTATCCAGACCGGGATTGGCGGATCTCAGGCCGCCGTTCGAGAGGTGCTGCACCCGCAGAGTGACGCGTAGACCCTCGCGGCGCCCGAACGTGCGGCCGATCGCGAGCGACGATTTGAACTGCAGGTTTCCGCCCAGGTCGCTGCCGGCGAAGGTCGAGCCCGACACCAGCGTCGTGCTGAGTCCGAGTTCGACGAAGCCGCGGCGACGATCGCCCTGAAGGCGCCACACGGGCCCGGCGGAAACAAACGGCCGGCTCCTGCGGCCGTCGTCGATAGCACCGAGGGAGAGCTCTGTGGCGCTTGCCCGTGTCCATGCCGGTGCATCGACGTACCAGCTTGCGGAGACGAGAAACGTATCCCGTTGATTGCTGTACGCCTGGCCGAGGTGAAGCTCTGGAACAGTCTGTGCGCGCGCCTCTCCGGCCAGCGTAACGACCGCGATCAGAAGAGTCATCGTCGCGGTCAGAAAGCGAGCTCGGAAAATGGCCCCCGCCGCATCTTGGGAGTGAAGCAGTGTGGGTTTTGCTGCGGCAGGGGCCATGCGTTTCTCGGCGGCGCGCATCGGATCAGGCGGCCAGCGTGTCCGGTTCGGCCGATTCGGTGCCGCTCAGCGCGACAACAACTAGCACGCCGGCCGACATGACCAGGTAGTAGGCCATCGTCAGGCCCGTCCATCCGAATACGAATGGCGCGATGGCGAACACGACGGCCGCGGCCAGATCGAGGGCGAGGTGGGCGCGGTACGGCAGGACACCCAACAGTCCGAAGGCATAGTCCGTCGCCAGGCTATAGGCGATCAGGCCGACACCCCCGGCAACCGACAGCCAGAGCGCGAGCGGCGACGTCGCGCCGAGATTCAGCAGAAATGGCAGCACGATGAGGCCCAGGGCCGCGGCGTAGTCGAGGACGCCGTGCCGAGTGGGTGTCAGGAATCGCAGTTTCATGTCTTGTCTCCATCGAAGGCCGGGGCCTTGTTACGTCTGGTGGACAATACTGACAGGCCATGTGATACGATGCGCACCGAATAGTGCTTACTTTTTGACTGAGAGTCTCAATATGCAGGACAGACTCGTATGGCTGCTGCGCCGCTTCGAGCTTCGCGCGAGCGTCTTTCAGGCAGGACCGCTGCAGTGCGGCCGGGCGCTCGACGAGCATTCCGGCGCGGGCTATTTGCATCTTCTGCAGTCCGGTTCCGTGCGGGTCGCGCAGCCGGACGGTGAGACCCTGGAGATCGATGAGCCCAGCGCCTTCTTCTACATGAACCCCACCGCCCACCGTATCGATCCGGTGAGCGATGACGTCTGCATGGTGTGCTCGACCTTCGAATTCGGCATCGGTCAGGGCAACCCGCTGCAGGCCGCGCTACCCGAGATGTTTGTCCTGCGATTGTCGGAAGCGCCCTCGCTGGCGATGACGCTCGAGCAACTGTTCAAGGAGAGCAGCGAAGACCATTGTGGCCGCGATGCGATTCTCGACCGGCTCAGCGAGGTCGCTCTTATCCTGATACTGCGCGACCTGATGGACGAACGACGTCTCGATATCGGCTTGCTGGCGGGACTCGCCGACGAAAAACTCGCGCGGGCGATCAATGCGATCCATGCAGATCCGGCCCGCGACTGGACGCTCGAAAGTCTGGCGCAGACGGCCTTGATGTCACGGGCTCGTTTCGCGGAGCGCTTCCACAAAGTGGTGGGCATGACGCCGGGCGCGTATCTCAGCGACTGGCGCCTCGGTTTGGCGAAGACGATGCTTTTGAAGGGCATGGCGGTGCAGAGAATTGCCACGGACGTCGGCTATGGATCCGCCAGTGCCTTGTCGCGCGTGTTTTCGACCCGCTGCGGAATGTCGCCAACGCAATGGCGGCGGACCGCACACGCAGCCTGACGGCTTAGCGCAGCAGTTCCAGAACGCGGCGCTTGAGTGCTGGGAGCAGCTCGGCCTCGACTTCCGGATGCTTGCTCAGCCATGCGACGTTGCGCGGACTCGGATGCGGCAGCGGCATTTGCTCCGGCCAGAAGTCGCGCCAGCGCTCGACGTTGTCGCTCAGTGTCCGGCCGCAAGCCTCGCCCAGGTGCCAGCGTTGCGCATGCATGCCGATGAGGATCGTCAGCTCTAAAGACGGCAAGCTTGCGAGCAGCCGATCGCGCCACGCCTCGGCGCACTCCGGCCGAGGCGGCAGGTCGCCGCCTTTGCCGGTCCCGGGGTAGCAGAAGCCCATGGGAAGAATGGCGATCTGTCGTGCGTCGTAGAAGGTGTCGCTATCGATACCGAGCCAGAGACGCAGCCGGTCGCCCGACGCATCGGCAAAGGGAATACCCTTTTCGTGTGTCCGCCGCCCGGGCGCCTGGCCGGCGATGAGAATCGTGGCGCTCGAGCCGAGCTGCAGCAGCGGCTTCGGCCCGAGCGGCAGATCGGAACAGATCGTGCAGCCACGCACTTCTTCGAGAAGCTGCTTGTTTGCGATGTCGCGCCGGCCTGCCATTGGTCAACTATAGATCACGGCGGACGCACAGCGTCCGCCGGACTGCTTACAGGGAAGCGATCGACGTCGAACGGATGCGACGCCAGTTTTCCTCGGCTCGGGCGATCGTGCCCGCGCGATCCTTCTGGAACTCGTGGAAGACCGCTTCGTTGAGGAATACGTAGAGGCGGCCGTCTTCGATGGCGGCGTAGCGCGGGTCGCCGTCGAACTTCTTGCCTACCGACACGCCGAAGGCACAGAAGCCGCCGAACTGCGGCACATACCGCTCCGGCGATGCCTCGAATGCCTGCTGGTTGGCCTCGGTCGAGAAGTAGTAGGCCACACCGTCGTGCACGGCCGCGTACAACGCCGTACCGTCGATTCGGTTACCGATATCGATGAACGCGACCGGGTCGACGCCGTGCAAACCGAGCGGTGCGCCGGCTGCCGTTAGGCCGGTTCCGGTGTTGTACTCGTCCGCGGCATGGGCGGTCACTGCCGTGACTGTGCCAAGTATCAATAGCGCAGCGATTGCTCTCGCTTTCATGGTTGTCTCTCCTTTTGAGTTGGGGGATGTCCGGGGGACGGCCCGCAACTTAAGGGTCGACTCGGGTGTGCCGCAATAGCCTGCGGACGACTTGAGACGAGTGGTCACTCGTTTGGGACTCCCGGCAAAGAACTGCCGGCTCTGGTGGACGAGCGATCCCCTAAAAGAACCTCGCGATCTGCAGCTGCACGTAGTCGTCACTGCGGAACGAGTACGTCAGATCGCCGGGCTCGCTGCCGGAAAATGCGCGCACCCGAAGTTCGGCAACGTAGTTGTCGCCGAAGCGCCGTTCCGCTTCGACATTGAAGAAGATCTCGTCTGTCTCGGTGTCCCATGCGAGCCCGGCGAGTACCGTGGTGTCCTGAACGTCGTTGAGCGCCAGTCGCGTGGCCACGAACACGTCGTTGTCCGCGATCGTGAACGGCTCGAGCTCACTCCGCTCGTCCCACTGGTATTCGATGAGCAAGCCCAGATCGGCGGCGGAATTGGCAATCTGATACAGCGTGTATTCGAAGCCGCCAACCGCGGCAGCAAACGTCTCCGAGTAGCCGTCTCGCACGATCGCTTCGAGCTTCCACAACCACGCATCGCCGGTGTATTGAAGGTCGAGCCCCACCTGGTCAATCAGGTCGTAATGGGGGAGAAGTACCTGTCCGTTTGAGTCCGGAACCAGGCGGGGCTCGCGATTCGTTCCATTGAAGTAGCTGACGCCGACGTCGATCGCGCCGATGTAGTGGCTGTAGCGAACGGCGAAGTCGATATGGTTCTCTTCGTCGGAGGATTCGTAGACCGGTCGATCGGTATCGACGGGTAACGGCGCGCGCAGCCGGCCATCGACACCGGCGAAAGTGCGCTCGCGGAAATACGGCAGCGCGTACAGGCTGATAAGGCCCCAGTCTCGCTGCAGCTCGAGGTTCAGCATCGGCTGTCCCAGCTTGTCTTCGCCGTCCACGTCCGCAACAGAATCGGTCTGATTGATCACGTCGACCAGATGAACAGACTCCGTCACACCCCAGAACACGGTGTTCGCTCCGGCGAGGAACTCCCAACCGTCGCCTTCCCAGGCGACGTAGGCTTCCCGAAGATCGAACAACTCGCGTTCTTCGTCCGCGTCGTCCCAACGAAGATAGGGAATGAGCGAGGCACGCTCATTGCCCGATGCGCTGCGCCAGCGAAGCTCTGCCTCGGCGGCAATCGAGTAGGTGCCGTCCTGCGATGACTGACCGAACCACTGTTCGTCGTCCAGGAACAGTCGTGACTGCAGTTCGAGGTTGGCCGACAGATCCCAGCTGGCCTCCTCGGCGCTCAGATTGAGCGCCGGGAGCAGCAGTATCAACAGACCGATGCGCTTCATCGCTCTTACCTCAGCCTTGCCAGCCGGCCCTGCACGAAGTCACGCTCCGTCAGGCCGACACCGAAGACGTAATCGCTGTAGAAGAGATCCGTTTCTTTGTTGGTCTGCACGTTCACCATGTTCAGGTGATGCGCACGCCACACACCGTCGTAGTTCCGGTAGTCGTTCAGCGAGAGGACCTTCAGGAGATCGCCGCGGCGATCGTAGAACTCCACGCTGCGGATCTGATAGTGCGTCTGGTCGATGTAGGCGACCTGGCGCGTGTAGCCGGAGTTCTCGTACAGCGGCAAACGCTCGACGACGTCACAGACGTACTCGCCGCAAGCCTGTTCGCCAATGTAGCTGTACTCGTACTTGTTGAGCTCCAGCGATGTGAAGTCCTCGAACGCGAATTCCGAGCCGACGAACGGGCCGGACTTGTTCGAGCTCGAGATGCGCTTCACGCGCCGGAGCGCGGGAAGGTACAGCCATTGGTCGTCGGGCTCGAGAATCTGAGCGTGCGACAACAGCGCGGTGCCTTCGATATCGCGTGGCGTGTCGAAGACGACGAGGCTCATGTCGCCGACGGTCTCGTCCGCCTTCTCGAGCGTCGAGATTCGCAGGCTGCGTGTCGTTTCCTGGCCTGCGGCATTGCGCAGAACCATCGTCAGTTCGACCTCGCTGTCGCCGAAACCGACGTCGGAGCGATCGGAGCGGGCGGCGACTTCGAAGCCGCGCTCCTGCTCTGCCGTGGCGTTGGCGCGTTCCGCGAACGCGCCCGCCAGTACCAGCAGAAATGCCAGTGATGCGTATGTCTTGAGTTTCATGATTTCTCCCTCCGGGAATAAGTCAGGCGGCGGCCGGCTGTGGCGCACCGATCAGTTTTCTTTCGTCCCTCGAGCGGCCCAGCATCAGCAAGGCCGGCAGGAACAGGAAGTCGAGGATCAGCGCGAAGACGATCGAGAGCACCGTCATCAGGCCGAGGTCGACATTCATCTTGAACGCGGACGTGGTCATCACCAGGAACCCGGCCGTCAGGATGATCGTGTTGACGACGATCGCCATGCCGACGTTGTGGAAGGCATACCGGATCGAGTCCTCGACGGTGAGATTGCGTTCGTTTCTCGCGCGGACGTACTTCGACAGGAAGTGCACCGTGTCATCGACCACGATACCCAGCGATATCGAGGCGACGGTGGCGACTGAGAAGCCGACCTCACCGATCAACAGCGCCCATGTGCCGAAGGTCGTCAGGATCGGTAACCCATTCGGTACGAGGCTGAGCACGCCGAGCCGCACGCTCTGTAGAGCGAACATCATGATCACGGCGATCAGCGCGATGGCGACGATCGTGCCGGTCACCATGTTCTGCATGTTGCGCTCGGAGATATAGGTGAACATGACCGCCGCGCTGGTGGGGCTGGTCTGCATGTACTCGGGCCAGTTCGCCTGTTGCCATTCGTCGACGGCGGCGAAGAACGCCTTCGTCTCTTCCGTCGTCGTCTGCGCGACGGTGGCCGTCACGCGGGTCGCGGACTTGTCGATGTTGATGCGGTCATTTAGATCGAGGCCGTAAGGCAGCGAGAGCTCGTAGAGCAGCAGGTACTGTGCGGACAGCTCGCGATCGTCCGGAATGCGGTAGTAGCTGTCGTCGTCACCGTGCATGTTGCGGTTCAGCCGCTTCATGATGTCCGAGAGCGAATACACGTGAGTGACGGTCGGCTGTTCGCGTAGGAACTCGGCGAACGCCTCGAGGTTCTGCAGATACTCGGGCTCGCTGACTCCGCCGGACTCGAGCGCCGGTACGGAATACTCGATCGGGTAGAGCCCGAAGCTCTCCATCGCACGGTCGGAGTCGGTCCTGAATTCGATCCGGTCGTCGAAGTACTCCACCCACTGATCGTTGAAATCGAGCGTGGGGATGAATGCGATCACTCCGAGCGCCGCTATGCCCGCGCCGACGAACAGGCGCTTGTAGTTGCCGATGACGGTATCGGCCAGCCAGTCCATGGCCCGCTCGGATCGCGTGGAGCCGTCCTGCACTTTCGGTTTGAAAGGCAGCAGACGAAGCATTGCCGGCAAGAGCGTGATCGAAAACAACCACGCCGCGGCGATACCGACGGCCGTGATGTTGCCGAGGTGCCAGTACGGCGGCGAATCCGAGAAGTTCAGTGACAGGAAGCCGACGATTGTCGTCAACGACGTGATCGATACGGGCAGGAAGTTGACGCGCACGGCCTCGACGATGGCGTCGAGCTTTTCGCGGCCCTCGCGCATGAAACCTCGCAGGGACAGCAGGATGTGGATCGAATCCGCGACCGCCAGCGTCAGGATTACGATTGTTGCCGACATGGAGATCGGCGTGAGCTTGATACCGCTGAAACCGGCGACGCCCATACCGACCATCGTCGACAGCATGATCACGCCGAGCGTGGCGAGCGTTGCGGAGAACGAGCGGATGATCAGCCACGTCAGTGCGAAGATCACGACGAACATGAGCGGCATCAGGGTCGCTCCGTCCGTCATGCCGGTCTCGGCGAACGCGTTGTTCAGCATTGACACGCCGGTCAGGTGAATATCGATGCCCGGATAGTCGGACTCGATCTGCCCCTTCAGGTCGCGCGCGTACGCGACCGCTTCTGGGACTTCCATGAACCCGCGCTCGGGATACTGGAGCACGACGTTGACCGCGGTAACGCGGGAATCCTCGGTGAGAATCTGATTGCGAATCAGCGGTTCGGCCAGTGCGACATCGCGGCGCTCCGCGAGCCATTCGGCCTCACGCGCCGATGCGTCAGTGACCAGATCCTCGACGATGAGATCGTCGTCTATTGCGTAGGTGTGCTGGAAGTTGCTGATCGAATCGACACGGATGGCGTAAGGAATGCGCCACGCTTCCTCGGTCAGCGCTTCGACTGCCACAAGTGTGTCGACGTCAAACGCCGCTCCGGCGCGCGGTTCGATAACGAAGAAGAAGTTGTCGTTCTTCGTATAGGTGTTCTGCAGGTTCTCGAACGCCTGCAGCTCCGGATTCGAATCGGAGAAAAAGACGCGGTAATTGGTCGAGAACTCGAGTCTGCTGGCGCCGGATCCCACTGCCGCTGCGAATACCAGCGACAGCAGAATCACGGTCCAGGGACGGCTGATGACCAGCCGCGTCAGTCGAGCGGCAAAGCGATCAAGTGCTTTGAAGTAAGTGCCCATTAGGAAGTGCCCCTCTCGAATGTGGTTTCGGACCGGCCATTTGATACCGATCGGTCATTAATTAGCCGCAAAAATGCAGCGAAAACGCTTTGCGCGAGCAAGTGACCGGCCGTGCGAAATTCTCGTGTCTCTCTCATTTTTTCATACCGTTCGGTCATAAATTAAACAAAAAAAGTCCTAGGTAAGCGACTCGAGGACATTGTCGATCGTCTCGAGCCCCTGCTCCTTCGTCAGGAAACCCTTCATCGTCGTCGCGGTACCGGCGATCGTCACCATGAGCTGCACGGCAATCTGACCGGGTTCACGGGGATCGTGAATCTCGCCGGCGGCCTTGGCCGCGGTCACCAGATCCGTCATCGCCGTCAATCGCCGCTCCGCGGATGCCTGCAGCGCTTCCTTCACCTCCGGATCGTGCGGCGCGAGCTCAACCAGACTGTTCATCATCATGCAGCCGCTTTCTTCGCTGGCCTGATTGATGACCTTGTGCATGACCGCGCGAATGTTCTCGATCGGTGAGCCCGATTCCGATATCACCGATGACACTTCCGCGAAGGTCCGATCCGTGTAATTCCGCAATGCGCGCATGAACAACTCGTGTTTGCTGCCGAAGGTCTGGTACAGGCTGCCCTTGTGAAGACCGGTGCAGGTGCACAGATCCGCCAGCGAGGTCGCCTCGTAACCTTTCTGCCAGAAGGCCTCCATCGCGGCTTCGAGCGCCTTGTCCTCGTCGAATTCGCGGGGCCGCCCTACCGGCCGTTTTTCCAGTGCCTGTGCCATCGTTGACCGTGTCGGTTCACATTTAAAACTGATCGGTCAAGAATATAGTGGCTCGATCAGCCGATGTAAACCCCCGACCGCACATTTTTTGACGGATCGGTCGCAAATTGATGGTTCAGGCGGGCCGGGCGCCTCGCCCGGCCGTCCTGGGTGCTTTACATATCGAAGGCTTCCGCGAGTTCCACGGAGCCGCCGTCCTGAAGAATCGGGCAGCCGGACGCCTTGGACTTCGCCTCCTCCAGGTCCGCCGCTTCGATCAAGCTGTAGCCGGACGCCGGGTTCGAGCCACCGTCATCGGTGATGGAACCGTCCGAGTGCACGGTGCTGGACAGGCCGACAGGATTGCCGCCATCGATCACCGCGGCCCCCATCGAACTGAACCACTCGCCCCACGCATTCATGACCTCGGCGTAGCGCTCCTCGCTCTCGGGTTTCTTGCCGCCGTGGTACACAAACAGATACTTCGCCATGCTCCTCTCCTGTATTGGTGTTCGGTCGCGTCGACCATGGACTAGAGATTACGCACAACATACGGCCGATACATCGTTCAATTTGGCGGTATTTCGGGCATTTCATTGTGTAGAATCTACAATCAATGCTCGATCTCGCTCAGTCCAGTCAGTTTCGCTCCGCCATCGACACGCTCCGCCGTGCCGGGGTCATTCCCGCTGCAGCCGAGGCGCTGGCCGCGGATTCCGAGGCGTCGAATCTGGCCACGATCGACTCGGTCATCGAGGAGGTGCCGGCGTACACCGCGAGCGGAAATCCCGATGTGCTGCCCGAGCTTCGCAAACATGTCGCAGCGCTCACCGAGACCGTCGAATCGTTGCTGGGCGGCCGAACGGTCGACGAGCTGGAATTCGTCAGGAGCCACGCCCGGCGGCGCGCCGAGCAGAAGTTTCCCCTCGAGGCGCTGATTCACACCTACCGCGCGGTCCACCGGGTTCAGCAGCCGCGGATTCGGGATGCGTCACTGGCGACCGCCAGCGCCGATGCGCAGGTGCCGCGCGTTGTCGCCGCCGTCACCGACCTGCTCGCGCAAACCGTCGATGCGGTCGGCAAGCTGGCGATCAGCGAGTATGTCGCGCATACGCGTCGCTTCGCCGAGGCCGAGGGCGACCTGCGCACCGAGCTACTCAACACCCTGCTGCATGGCTACGACGAATCGGACAGCCGCGCTGCCGAGCTGCTCCGCCGAGGCGGCTATCTCGAGCAGCGACAGTCCTTCTGCGTCGTTGTCGCCCGCTCGGTGAATCCGCAGGAAATGCAGAACCCGGCCCGCGCCCAGCGCATGCTCGATGCATTGGGTGTCGCGCTGCGCGATGTCCCTGTCAGGACCCTGCTCGGCGTTCGCGACGAACTCGTCACGGCCGTCGTCTCGGGGGTTCGCCGTCAGTCCGGCTGGACGGCTCCACAGTCGCTGCTTGCGGAGCGCCTGCAGAAGCCGCTCGAGAAGCTGGGCCCGGCCGCACTAATCGGGGTCAGCATGGACGCACCGTCGACGTCGCACATACCGCGCGCGCTCAAAGAGGCCCGCCTCGCGCTCGACGCCGCCAGCGTCGGCGACCGCGTCGTACCCTACGGACGGATTCCGTTTCGACAGATGCTGGTGCAGGTCGCCGCAAGCCGGCTTCAGGCGACGCTGCCGGTATGGCTCGACCCGTTCGTCACGGCTGACGACAAGGCGAAGGGCATCTACACGGCCACCCTACGGGCTTACGCCGACAACGACATGAACGTTCTGCGCACCGCGGAGGCGCTGGCGATTCATCCGAATACGATCTACGCGCGGATGCAGAAGATCGAGGGAATAACGGGGCACAGCCCGCTGAAGTTCCATTCCCTGAACGAGCTTCTGCTTGCGACGGATTGTCGAGTGTATTGAGGGGCATGGTCTGCGGGCGTTCTCGCATCGCTCGACGGCTGACGACATTCTCATTTGTTGTCTGCCATACTCGATACAGCGGCGGCGAGTGCGAACTCAACGACAATCGACAGGGGAAACGATGCGCTGGACTCGAATCACTGCAATGCTGGTCATCGTCAGCATGTTGTTCGGTTGTGCGAGCTACACGCCGATCGGCCTTCAAACGTCGGCAAACGGTGACGTGCTGCTATCGCAACCGATAGTACCCGGTGACAGGGTTCGACTTGTCAACAAGTCCGGTGAGACAAGCGTGTTTCGCGTGCAGATCGTCGAGCAGGATCGGATCTCCAGCGAGACCACGACCTATGAACTCAAGGACATCGAATCGATCGAGGTTCTTCGTGCGAAGGACGAACAGTCCACGATGATCGTGCTGGTCGTCGTCGCGGTCATCGCGCTCGCGGTCGTTTTCCTCAACGAGGTCGAGGACGGCATCGACTGCGCCTTCGGCAACTGCTAGCGACCATCGGCGACGCAAGCTTCTATCACAGGCGAGCGTTCGCCGCGCGGCCGGTTCGTATGCATAAGGTCGGACGTTCCCATTTTTCGTCGATGCGTGTATTTTCGGATTCGGGGCCGCCTGAAGAAGCAAAAGAACGCCTGCCGGCCCAAACCGAACGGCTGACGAGCGCGTAGCGGCCGGCTCCTTGTCATGGGGCGGTCCGCGAAGAGGACCGCGGCAACTGCCTGTCTCGTAGAGCGCCGTTTGGAAGCCTTACGCGCACAGGGGACCTGCATGAGCAAGAATCTCAGCGACGAGATACCGGATCCCGTTGGCGAAATCATCAAATCGCCGCTCGACGAGACCTACATCTCCAATCGCAATCGCGTCGTCTCACTGATCGTCGCATTCGTCGTCCTCGGGCTGACGGGCGGCGTCATCGACAGCCCGTTCGGAACCGTAAAACTCCGCGCCGAGATCTGGGGCCTCGCTTCGATACTGGGCCTGCTGGCCGGCGTGCTGCTGCTGCTGGAACTACGCCGTGTCGCCCGCGCCAGCGTCCGCAAATGGCAGCGCAATTGGGAGTCTGAATACGATCAGTTTCGTCTGTACGTTGCCGACGCGCTGCCCGGCTTCCGCGAGAATCTGGAGAAACGCGTCCGGCACGAGAAGACCCTGGAACTCGAGGCGGAACGCGCCCGGGTCGAACAGGAACTGCAGTCGCTGTCCGATGAGGAGGCGGATGAAGGTCAGCGTGTGTCCCTCGAGGAACGCAGGAGAGAACTCGACGAACTCGCCAGCGAGCCGCCGAAGCTGACCGAAATCGAGACGAGTCGATCGGCGGACAGTCTATTTTCAAGGGCGCTGCTGGAGTTCGACAAGGGGCCTCGAATCGTCGAGGCGATCAGCGACTCGGACAGCAACGAAACGGCCAGCCATGTGATCAGCAAAGGGCGGATCCGGCTGGACATTCTGGTTCGTCTCGAGCGCAGTTTCCGGGAGCTTCTCAGCGAATATCAGGAGAAGCCGCGGCGCGTCTATGCACCGCTGCGCGGCATCGCGCTGGCCACGCTGGTTGCGTGGCTCGTGTTCTTCTTTGGCCAGCTGCCGGACCGGCCCGGCAGCCCCTCGCTGGCGCAGGTCGTTCGCGAAGAGAGCCGCCTCTGGCGCATGTCCGGACTGCTCGATCGTACGGAAGGTGAGGTCTACCCCGTGTCATTCTGGATCAATGACGATCGTGACGGCATCAGCATGGCGTTTCCTGCGTTCGAGCGCGGGGAATCGACGATCGACGACGAGCTCGCGGGCGCGATGAAGGAATTTCTCGTGCCGATACTGGAAGACCTCGTGGTCTGTAGCGAAGAGGATCGAAAGGTGGAGCTGGAGGTTCGAGCCTTTGCCGACAGCAAGCTCGAAGACGACATGTCGCGCGCCGATGGTGAGGCCGCCAATATTCGGCTGGCGAATGCGCGCACGGTCAATTTCAGAACGGCGATTCTGGACGAGGTAATTGCCGGGATCGATGCGGACTCCGTGTTCACGATAGACGCTGAAGGCTGGGCAGAGGATCAGCACGAGTTGATGCGGGAAGCGGCCGGTTATGTCGACGAGATCTCGAATACGTACAACGAGGATGCTGGCCGACTCAGCCGGCGGGTCGAACTCACGGTAGCGGAAGCGGGCCGCTGCGAGCCGCGCGACGTTGTGGGAACGGCAGTGCTTCGCCTGTAAGTCCGGAGCTGGCGCGGGATCGCCTGCAGACCTTCGTCGCAAAAGAAAAGGCCCGGAGCTTTCGCCGCCGGGCCTTTTCGGTCTCTTGCCTGTCTTCGCCGATTCCTGCTCTGCTTACGTGCCTTCGCGCGCGTGCGTGAAGATTTTCTCTCCCACGCCTGACGAATCGAATGCGAAGTTTGTCGTCGAGCGGAAGGCGAAGCCAGCGCCGTCGTTGATGATGTGCACGTTGTCGGCCGAGAAGTTGTCGATCGTGGCGGGGATGCGGCCGTCCTTCAGAATCTGACCCATCGAAGCGCCGTCGAACGTTGCCCAGAAAATCGTGTGACCGCCGGCGGTGTTCTCGCCGGTGAGATCGGCGGTGGACCCGAACGCCACGTACGCGCCGCTGCCGGATATCGTCAGATCATTCGGCTCGCCGCCTTGATCGACGCCGGAATCGTTCATGCCGGAGTCGGTGATCTGCACGACACCGCTGCCGTCCGCCTGGATGCCGAATACTTCGAAGTTCAGGTCCGCGTTGCCACCAGCGTGGTCATCGGTCGAAACGAACGCGATGCTGTCGCCGTCGTCCGAAATCTGCGGATTGAACGAACCGTCATTCAATGCCGCGCCATTGGGCTGATCGGTGATCTGCGCGTGGCCGGTGCCGTCCGTGTTGATGACAAAGATCTCGCGGGAGAAATCGGCATTGGTGCCGAACGGGTTCGCGGCGCTCGCGTAGACGACCCGCGTGCCGTCATCGGACAGGTCGAACTCGAGCGGGTCCGGTGTGCCGGTCGTAAGCTGTTGGATGACGCCTGCGCGGTCGATCGAGTAGATCTGATTGACGTTGCCGGTGTTGTTGCCGACCAGATCGTCGGTCGACTGGAAGACGATCAGATTGCCGGTGCCGGAGATATCGACGTCGGTCACCAGACCGAGTCCGAAGCTCGACACCTGTTCGGTGCCCGATCCGTCGGTCTGCGCTACGAAGATTTGGCGAACGTTGCCGGGATTGCTACCGGTGATGTCCTCGCGCGACAGGAAGACGACTTCGCTGCCGTCGTTGGTAATCTCGAACTCGAGAAAGGCGGTGAAGGTATCGCGCGGATCGAACGTGAGCTGCGTGATGTCACCGTTGCCGATGTCGACCGAGAAGATTTGTTCGTTGCCGGTCCCGTTGGTCCCGAACGGGTCTTCGTCAGTAACGTAGACGATATTGCTGGCAGTACCCGCGATCCGCAGGTCCCACAGGGTCGCACTCTGATTCTCGAGCTGATAAGCGAGCGCCGGCTCCACGGTGACCGTCGGCCCGCCTCCGCCGCCGCCGCCGCCACCACCACCGCCGGCTCCGCCGCCGCCGATGCTGCCGCCGCCGCTGCCACTGCCGAAACTACCCGTTTCGCTGCAGCCGGTGCCCGCTGCCAGGCCGGCAATCGCCAGCACATAGAGTGCGGATTTCATTGCTTTCATCGCTTTGCTACCCAAGCCAGGATCCGGAATCGATGCTCCCCGATCGGGGTCCGGATTTCTGCGCGCCAGGTCTCACTTTTTGTCATAACGCGATGTTAAATAGACAAAAAAAGGCCGGGAAAACCCGGCCTTAGGAATGCCTGAGCCTGTTCGGGGGGGAAAGACAGGGGCCCAGGGCTTTTTGTCTGTAACCGGCACCCGACAGGGGTTGGATCGGTCGCCGGCTTTCGCTCCGCCGCTCCGGGCTGTGCCCGGAAGCTGGCGGATTTCGAACTCGCTTAGCGGTGTTGAAACCGGGAGCGTGGTCTCGGGGAGGCCTCGCGAGTTACAACATTAGACCCTGTCTCGATCCGATTTATTTCAGCGCCCTGAAATTTCCTGTTTCAGGCCGCCTTCAGCACGTCCGCAGGCGACAGATACTCGTAGCCGAGGTCGTGCGCCACGGCCTCGTGATTCACGTGCCCGGCGTGGACGTTCAGGCCGGCGGCGAGCCCCGCGTCCCGCGACAGCGCCTCTCGCCAGCCCTGGTTGGCCAGCGACTTGACGAACGGCAGCGTCGCATTGGTCAGCGCGAACGTGCTCGTGCGCGGCACCGCACCCGGCATGTTGGTCACGCAGTAGTGGACGACGTCGTCAACGACGTAGGTCGGTTCGGCGTGCGTCGTGGGCTTGCTGGTTTCGAAGCAGCCTCCCTGATCGATCGAGATATCGACGACGACGGCGCCCGGCAGCATCTCCTTGACGTGATCCGCGGAGACGAGTTTCGGCGCGGCCGCGCCTGCGATCAGGACGGCACCTACGACGAGATCGGCCTGCGCCGTCCACTCGTCGATGGCGTGCTTGGTCGAGTACACGGTGCGTACCCGGCCGTTGAACTGCTCGTCGAGCTGGCGAATTCGGGTCAGCGAGCGCTCGAGGATGGTTACGTCGGCGCCGAGACCGACGGCCATCTCCGCCGCATGGGTGCCCGATACGCCGCCGCCGATGACGACGACCTTGCCGGGCGCGACACCCGGTACGCCGCCGAGCAGTACGCCGCGGCCGAGATTGGCTTTCTGCAGCGCGAATGCGCCCGCCTGGATGGACAGGCGGCCAGCAACTTCGGACATCGGCGTCAGGAGCGGCAGCGAGCCGTCGAAGCCCGTGACCGTCTCGTAGGCGATCGCCGTCGTGCCGGACTTGACCAGCGCTTCGGTCTGCGCCGGATCCGCGGCGAGATGCAGGTAGGTGAACAACACCTGATCCTTGTCGAGCATCGCGCATTCGTTGAGCTGCGGCTCTTTGACCTTGACGATGAGCTGCGCTTCGGCGAATACGTCTTCCGCCTTTTCGAGCACTTTCGCACCCGCGGCGACATAGTCAGCATTGCTCATGCCGATGCCCATACCGGCATTCGACTCGACGACAACGTCGTGCCCGTCGTCGACGAGTTCGCGGACACCGGCCGGCGTCATACCGACACGAAATTCCAGCGTCTTGATTTCTTTGGGTACCCCGATCTTCATGTTTTTTCCCCGACTTGGTTTCATGTGAACCTGTTCTACACGATACCGCGCCTGTGCCGCGTTTTGATTGCGAAATACCGAAACATCGCGGACAATATTGGTGGATTCCACCGCATTTGAAATCAACTACGCAATATTCTGCTATGGCTCTGGACCGATTCGACCGCGCCATTCTCGAGGCGCTGCAACGCGACGGCCGCATGACGAACGTGCACCTCGCCGCCGCCGTCAATCTCTCCGAGTCCGCCTGTCTGAGGCGGGTTCGCGCGCTGGAAGAGTCCGGCATGATCGATCGCTATGCCGCGCTGGTGAATCAGTCTCACGCCGGGCTACCAGGCAACGTGCTGGTGCACATCGGGCTGCACCGCGAGGAACAGAGCGAGCTGGCGGCCTTCGAGCAGGCGGTTCGCAGCATTCCCGAAGTGATGGAGTGCTATCTGATGACGGGCGAATTCGATTACCTGCTGCGCGTTGTCGTCACGGACATGGCCGACTTTGAGCGGCTGCACAAGGAATCCCTGACGCGCTTACCGGGCGTGGCACGGGTAAACTCCAGTGTAGCGATTCGCACCGTGCTCAAGAAAACAGAACTACCGCTTAGGTAAAACCGGATGACCAAAGAGACCCAAGAGGCGCTCGCCGAGCGTTATCGTCGCGTGCGCGCCAAATCCCTGGCGCTCACCGACACGCTCGCGCCGGAGGACACGGTCGTGCAGTCGATGCCCGACGTCAGTCCCACCAAATGGCATCTCGCCCATGTGACCTGGTTTTTCGAGCGCTTCGTTCTGCAGGCACATGCGCCGAGCTACATCCGTCTGAATGACGCCTACGATTTCCTGTTCAATTCCTACTACTACACCGCCGGCCAGATGCACGCGCGCCCGCGGCGCGGACTGCTGTCCCGGCCGACGCTGGCTGAAGTCCTGCAGTACCGGCAGCACGTCGATGAATCGATGCTGCGGCTGATCGAGCAGAAAAACGGCGACGGCAAACTCGAGTTTCTTATCACGCTCGGCCTGAATCACGAACAGCAGCATCAGGAACTGTTGCTGACCGACATTAAGCACGTTCTGTCATGCAACCCGATCCAACCGGCTTTCGACGCCGGACTGCCCGTACCGGAGTCGGCGGCTCCCGGGGAGCTCACGTTTACGCCTGGCGTCTCGGGGCTACAGCCGGTTGGCGCTGACGACAGAGGCTTTGCGTTCGACAACGAGACGCCGCGGCACGAGACGCTGGTGCAGCCGCACGAGATCGCCGACCGGCTCGTCACCAACGGCGAGTATCGCGCGTTCATCGATGACGGCGGCTATCGGAAGTCGGAGCTGTGGCTGTCGGACGGCTGGGCGGCTGTGAACGAACACGGCTGGCACGCCCCGCTTTACTGGAGCGACGACCACAAGATGGAGTTCACGCTGGCGGGCACGCGCTACGTCGACGACAACGCGCCAGTTGCGCACGTTAGTTTTTACGAAGCGGATGCGTACGCTCGCTGGGCCGGTGCGCGATTGCCGACGGAATTCGAGTGGGAACTCGCCGCCGGTGACAAGCCGGTCGAGGGCAACCTGCTCGAATCCGGGCTGTTACAAACCGCGTCCGGGCAGGGTCAGTTCTATGGAGACGTTTGGGAGTGGACTTCGTCGCCGTACACGCCCTATCCGGGCTTCAAACCGCTGGCCGGATCGCTCGGCGAGTACAACGGCAAATTCATGAGTAACCAGATGACGGTTCGGGGCGGATCCTGCGTGACGTCGACCGACCACATCCGCGCGACGTATCGGAGTTTTTTCTACCCCGATCAGCGCTGGCAGTTGCTGGGACTTCGTCTGGCAAGAGGGGCATAGAACATGTGCAGCGCAGCACTCAAGGAAATCATCTCCGGCCTCCGGCAGGAAGAAAAGACCATCTCGCCGAAGTACTTCTATGACGAACGCGGCTCGCAGCTGTTCGACGAGATTACCCGTCTTCCGGAGTACTACCTGACCGACGCGGAGATCGACATCATGCGCGCCAACATCGGCGAGATGGTGTCGCTGATTGGCAAACAGGCGAGCCTGATCGAGTTCGGCTCCGGCTCGAGCTACAAGACGCGCGTCCTGCTGCAGAACCTCGACGAGCTCGCCGCCTACGTGCCCGTCGACGTGTCCGAGGAGCACCTGCTCGCCTCGGCCGCGGAAATCCGCTCCGAATTCCCGCATATCGACGTCCTGCCCGTCGTCGCCGACTTCACTCGGCAATTCGATTTGCCGACGCCGACCGTCATGCCGATCCGCAACATCGTCTATTTCCCCGGTTCGACGATAGGCAACTTCGAGCGCGAGGACGCGCTCGAGCTATTGCGCGTCATGCATCACGAAGCGAAGGAAGGCGGCGCGCTACTGATTGGCGTAGACCTGCAGAAGGACCCCCGGATCATCGAGGCCGCCTACAACGACAGCGCAGGGGTCACCGCCGAGTTCAATACGAACATCCTCAAGCACCTGAACAACGACTACGACGCGGATTTCGACGTCGACGCCTTCACGCACGATGCCGAGTACGACGAGGACGAGGGGCGCGTGGTGATCCGATTGATCAGTGAGAAGGAGCAGACCGCGAGCGTCGGCAAGGAGAACTTCCACTTCGAGGAAGGCGAGAGCATCCTCACGGAGTACTCGCACAAGTACACGCTGGAGGATTTCGCGAGTATGGCGGAGAGCGTGGGCTTCGAAGTCGCCAAAGTCTGGACGGACGCCGGCGAACTGTTCAGCGTGCAGTTTCTAAATCGGCGCTAGGCGGCCGTTTCCTTCGCAGGAATCCGTGGAGAATTCGGTTCGCGCGGGCCAAATCAATAGGAAACCAGCACCGTCTCCCCCGTTGTGATATCCAGCAACCACAACCGAGGTGAGTCGTCCGAGATCAAAACGGTTTCGTCATCCAGCGCAGCAACTCTGGCCGGTACTGGCGGGTTCTGAGACAAACCGCCTGCATATATCTCGCGTCGATCGCCCGTCCCGGTGTCGACGGCAACCAGGTTGTTTCTGCCCCGGTCCCAGACTATCGCCGTTTCGCCGTCCGGCGTGACGGCCAGTGCTAGTGGATTGCGTAGCGAATCGCCGGCACCGAGCATCGCGTCGCTGACTATGGCCCTGTTCCCGTTGGTCAGATCGACTGAGATCAGGCTGGCCGTCGCAAGAAAAGTATCGTTGACCAATAGTCGGCCGTTCGCGACATCGCAGGCGAAGCCCTCGGACGACGTCGGGGCGGGTCCTGCTCCTATCCCCTTACCCGCGCTGGAAACTACGGCTGTCATCCCGGTAGCAAAATCGAATGCGACGACGTCATTTGTCAATGTATCCATTGAGTAACCGACGTCTGCGACTACGTCGTAGCACAGGTGTCTTGGTGAAATTCCGTTGTGTTCGAGGACTCGTTGGCCGATACCAGTCTGCGTGTCCAAACGCCAGACGCCACGCGGAACGCCGGTAGAAAGCCACAGCACGTCTCCGTTGTTGTCTACGGCCATGCCTGAATTGTCGAGGAAATCCAAGGGCACGCCGAAATCCGCCGCAATTCTGCTTCGCTGCCCATCTGTCGGATCGATACGAAGCAAATCGGCTGTACTCGGCTGCGGAGGGACCTGACTCGAGCCGAGAGTTATCAGGCTCGAGTACACGATCCCGGTTGCCGGGTCGACCGCGAAATCCGGGTCTTCCATCCGTGGACCGCCTCCTACGAATGAGCCGGCGAACGGATCCAGTGCTCCACTCGTTAGATCCACCGCAACAAACCGATCAGTGAACTTGTCGGTGTACAACAGTTCGTCGGGTGTCCGTCCGAGGCCTATGCTTCCAATCGTCCCCTCGCTGTCGGGGATAATGACCTCTTGGTTCGCGCCTGAGGCCCTGTCCACGACGGTGATTGTTCTGTTGACGGCGAAAATAACTCGATTACCGGTTTCGTCGAGCACAAGATTGGTTGCTTGCGTCGCCTGGCCCGGGGGCAATGCCCCGTCGACGGTCAGTTCGCGTACCGCGAGCGTCGCCAGAGTGACTTCGGCGATGACCTCATTGGCATTGACGTAGACGAGAGTGCCATCGGTCGAGACGTCGAGACCCGGCTGCAGGAAGCTACCACCCGAGATGACAATAGTGCCCAGACTGGCCAACGTACCGTTTGCCAGCGATAGCGACCAGAGTTCGTCATCCGACGCTAGTAGCAGCAGTCTGTCGTTTGCCGCGTCGACAGCGACGCCAACAATTTGGCCAACCGCTGTCGCATCCCCGACGAGCGCGCGATTGCCTGTCAATGGGTCGATCGATAGAACTTCTCGCGGAAATCCATTGATAACGAACAATTCACCAGTTACCGGATTTCGGACCATGCGATCCGTGCGATCCAGTATTGGACCGGCGCCAACTCCCTCGCCCGAAACGATCGTCCGCGTCCCCGTCGCTGGATCCACCGCGACTACCGCGAGCGGCGCGGAGCCTGTGAAATCAACCGAAAGCACGAACACGGTACCGGTCCCTGCGTCGAACACCGGCGCTTCCACTAGCCCCAGAAAAAAGTCCCGGCGGATTTCGACAGATGCCGAACCGACGCCGCCGCGAGCGTCCGTCGCGTCGACGCTTATCTGGTTTAGTCCCGGCTCGAGCGGAACGCTTTGTGACCAGATGCCGCTCACGGGTGTCGTCGACGCAAGCAGCGCTCCCGTCGCATCTCGGAACTCGATCGACGTGATCACGTCTCCATCCGCATCACTAACGGCACCTCGGACTGTGAAGGCAGCGGAATCCGTTAGTCCCGACTCCGCCGGACTGATAATCGTTACTGATGGGATCGATTGAGGCGGTGGCGGAGGTGGTGGCGGTGGCGGGCTCGAACCCGAACCTCCGCCGCCGCAGCCTGCAAGTGCTGCCAAACCGAGTGACAGAATCGCGCGGCTAAGCCTTCCACTCATTGGGTGTTCCCTCTGTTACTTGCTTGCGTACCGCAGGTATCCGGACGCAATTCACTTTTGACCGACTGCCCCGCCGGACCGTGTCGGATACTGCTGGATCGACACAAATTGTAGTCAAGCCGCCAGCACGGTCGAAATGAGTAGTTTCCGTCAGCGTTGGGGCCGACAATTTGATTCGATCGTTCGGATCATGACCACGACGGTTCCGCCGACACAGGCCCGGACCCCCGGCGTCCGCCCAGTTGGGTTGGTACCGACTCTTTCGATGGCGCGATCGATGTCCGACCGCGCACACGTCCCGCGGTACTGCACAAGGGATGCGCCTCTAGCGCACCACGCTGGCCGCGCTACTTGGCGCTCAGTTCGTCCGCGGTCTGCGCCAGGATCGCAGGCTCGACGTGCGGAAGGTGATGCTCACTTTCCTCGGTCAGATGCTCCGCATTCCGGATCCAGCTGCAGGTCTCGCAGCTGCAGGTCGTCTCGTCGTGCCGCAGCTCGCTGTGCAGCGCCTCGACAAGCTTGATGCCCTCGCGAAGCGATTCACTCAGATACTGCGTGGACTTGTTGTCGAACTGACGAAAGTCCTCGAGGCAATTGTCCCAGCAGCACGAGGTTGACTCGTCGCACTTGTGGCAGCGTTTACCCGTGGCCTCGAAGAGGCTCGCGTGCGGGTAATTCCCCCCCTGCATGAGCTGCCTGACGAGCAGGCTCGGATACGCCAGCGCTTCTATTAGTTGTCGTCGCATGTACTCTCCTCCTCCCAATCCATACTAGGCATGGGGACCGCCGACGACAACCGCAAATCGGCGTGAGCACGGCCGGATTCGACCTAAGCGATTGATTTTTGGTTGTCAGGCAGGACTCGCCGGGCATCGGAAACATTGAGCGATCGGCGAGGCAGTGAGTAGACTAGCAGTCGTTTCGGAGCGCGGGACCGGGAATGGACGACTCAGGCAGCACGACACCCATCGAGATGTTCTCGATCGACCGGGTGCTGGAAATACTCGCGTCATTTGTTCCGCTGCTCGCGACGATTGTCGTCGTCTTCGCGCTCCTCGGCGGCATCAACTACGCGCTGAAGCGGCGCTGGCGAAACCAGCCCAGCGCCCAGTTCCGCTTCCAGATGATCATGCTGCTGCTCACCCTGTCGGGCATTCTCGCGGTGATCATCGCGCTGCCGATCTCCAATGCCCTGCAGGCGCAGATCCTGCAGCTCATCGGCATCCTGCTCAGTGCCGCGATCGCTCTGTCGTCCACGACCTTCATCGGCAACATCATGGCCGGCATCATGTTGCGCACGATCCGTAGCTGTCGTCCGGGCGATTTCATTACCGTCGGCGACATCACCGGCAGGATCACCGAGATGGATCTCCTGCACACCGAAGTGCAGACGGAGTTCCGGGACCTGGTCACGATCCCGAACCTGAACATGGTGACCCAGCCGATGAAGGTCGTGCGGGCATCGGGGACCATTATCTCGGCGGAGGTCTCGCTGGGCTTCGACGTCCCGTGCAGCCGCGTGTTCGAAGTGCTCATCGCGGCGACCCGGGAGGCTCAGCTCAAGGACGGCTTCGCCCATGTTCGGGAGTTGGGCGACTTCTCGGTGAGCTATCGCGTGGCGGGACTGCTCGAAGACGTGAAGAGCCTGATCTCGGCCCGCTCGGCGCTCAGGGTCGCGATGCTGCACCAGCTGCACCAGGCGGGTATCGAAATCGTATCGCCGACCTTCATGAACACGCGCGCACTCGCCGACGGCAAGGCCATCATGCCGTCGACCACGCGTCGCTCGAGAAAGAAACAGACCGCGGCCGAAGAAGTTGCGTTCGACAAGGCTGACGTGGCGGCGAAGGTCGAGGAGCTTCGCAAGGCCATCCAGGCCACCGAGAAGCAGCTTGCCGATACCGATGCCGAGTCGATCGGCAGGGCGGCACTCGAGAAAGAACGCGACCGCTTGATCGAGCAGTTGACCGCAGCGGAAGAAGAGCGCGACGCAAACTGCGACGAGTAGCGTTCCGTGCCGATCGCCTTGCTGGAGCGGCGATCTCAGGCGACGGAGAACGCTTTCAGTAACAAGTGACAGAAGGCTGCGAATGCAGCCAGCATCAAACTGGTTACGAGCGCCCAGCCGAGCATGGCAACGGGGTGTTTCAGAACTTCGCCCGCGCCGACCTCTCGAACGCCCTGCGCCAGGTCCCGGAAAACGTGCAATAGAACACGGCCCAGACCGAAGGTCAGCGGCAGGAAGGCCAGCACCAGACCCCCTGTCATGATCCGCTGATTCTGCATCAGCGCGCCGACGATCATCACGGCGATCCCCAGAAACCAGCTAATCGCAATAATTTCGATGCCGGCGATGCGGGGTTCGGATCGTTTGGGCGGCGCGGGCTTCGTGCGGGCCTCATCCACTTTCTCGACGATGAAGTCGATGACGTCGCCCACCGTATCGAGGCCGGCTGTCGTCGCTTCGATAACCTCGAACTTGTCCACATGGCAGTCGATGCCGAATGCCCGTTCGAGCGCGAAGAACAGATCGGGGTTCGCTGCGACGTCCAGATCGAGATCGTCGTCCAATCGGTCATGTGGCTGGATCGTTTCCGCGTCCACTCGCAGGTAGTCTGCAAGCACTTCGAGCACGCGCCTCACAGTGTGGTCGTTGCGGGTATTGAGCGTTTCGTCGCCTTCCGTAGCAGGGACTTTCGGCCGGTCTCGTACCTGCCGGCGCCGCACCCAGTCGGTGCCCGCGCCCAGCAACAGAGACACGAGAACGAAGGCCCCGATGAACGCGAACGAAGAGCTGGTGAGGTAGGCGGTCACACCGTTAGCTTAGCCTGAGCGTCTTACGATTGCGCCGTCTTCGCGTTCCCAGACTTCTCCGTTTTCGCTCGAGAGGTGGACCCCGCACACCCAGTCGTCGATGCCGTTCGCGAAGATCGCGTTGCGCTCACCGATCTGGGCCAGCCCGCCGAACTCCGTGAGTCTGTACTCCGCGAAACGCATCGGCGCCTCCAGCGAACTCGCCTCGGCAAGCGGCTGCGCGAGACCCGGGTTCGCGAGATTGCGCAGCCGATGGTAGAGGTAGAGATCGCCGACGCTATCGAGAGCCGCGGGGTGACCGCCATCGGCCGCCGCCCCCAGCGCCCCGCCAACAATGCGCGCGGCCTTCCGGCCGCGGTCGTCGACGCGGTCCAGCATCGTCTCGTCCCACAACGAGAGTCCGCTGATGGAGTCGGGGAACCGGTACTTGAGCGCCTCGAGCGCCTCGTGCATCAGCAGCAACGGCGCGTCTTCGCGCCGCCATTCCGCGATCAGCCGTTCCGGCTCGGCCGAAGTTATCGCCCGCCAGACATCGAGGCAGTAGGCGAACTGCTCGGCACTCAGCTTCTCGGGTGCCGGATGTGCCCTGATCTGATCGGCATCGAGTTCGCCCATGCCGCGAATGACGCGACCGTTCTGCTCGCGCATCTGCACGACCGACAGCTTGCCAGGATCGGCGTCGTTCAGCTCCAGCAGAAATGCGACAAAGGTGAGCAGAACCTGATCGCTGAGGGCACAGCCGATCCAGACCTCGATGTCTTCGGCCGACTCGAGCTCGTCCGTATCGCCGCAAAGGTCTCGCCAGCGACTGACGAAGGACACTTCAATTGGGTCCTGGCCGTCGAGCGCGGCGCCTGAGTCTGCCAGCACCTGGCGCCAGAAGGCTTCGCGCCCGGGGCGCCATGCATCCATTGTCGTGAACTCGGGTAAGGGACCACAGGTCAGCACGTCGCGGCTCACGAGCACGTTGCTGCTCTCTGCCTTGCCGAAGGCTTCCCTGAAGCCCCCGATCGCGGCATCGCCATTGAAGATTCGGAGTGGCACGGCGTCAACTAATGCCGTGAGATACGACTCTCGGCAAGACCTCGGGCGAAAGCACGCATTCCGAGACCGGCATGTCGTAGAGCCCTCGCTCTAGCCGAAGCGAGCAGATGGCGGCCTTGTAGATGAGGTTGGTCTCGCAGTCCTCGGATATGGCCTTGTCGTGCGTTGCCCGCTCACGCAGGAAGCACTCCGATACGCCGGGATGCGCCGAGTCATCGGTTTCGAATCGCGCGAAGCAGAACGCCATGACCCAGCGACTCGTGGCCCCGGGTGCAGGACAGGACTGCAGGTTGGCAAGCGCTGCGCCAAAGGGCGAGATCAACAGCAGGACGAGGAAGAAACCACGTATCGGATTCATAGGCTTGCGCTCCCGATCGACCGTCTATTGCTCCGGAGGCACGTACTCCTGCGGCGCGGCGGAGCCGCCGCCGAAGAAGAACTTCTCCATCTCGGTTTCGAGGAACTTGCGCGCTTCCGGCTCGATGGGGGTCAGCCGGTACTCGTTGATCAACATCGTTTGATGCGCGAGCCAGCGCTGCCACGCTTCCTTCGAGACGTTCTCCCAAATGCGCTGGCCGAGTTCGCCGGGGTAGGGCGAATACTCGAGGCCCTCGGCCTCGCTGCCCAAAATCACGCAGTTAACCATTCGGGTCATGCTCGGAACTCCTTAGCACATCGATGAGCTTCTTCACGGGCGCGGCAATACCGCCCGGCGGACTGCCGTCGAGACGGTACCAGACCGAATCCTCGCCGTCTTCAATGGCGTCCGCGTGCTTCGGTATGTGCACGACGACCGGCTGTATGTCGAGATCGTAGTGACTGAAACTGTGGCGTAAAGTCTGCCAGCGCACGACCTCGACATCCGGTACGCCGGCGCGCCGCTCGCACCACTCGTCGATGCCGTCGTCCTCGACCTCCGGCAGCGACCACAGTCCGCCCCAGATCCCGGCCGCCGGACGTCGCTCCAGATACAGCGCATCCTGGCTTACGGCCAGCAGCATCGTCGTTGCCTTTAGCGGCCTGGCCTTCTTCGGTTTCTTCCCGGGGTACTGGTCCGTCGCCTCCAGGGCATACGCCTGGCAATCGGCGTGCACGGGGCAGGTCGCGCAGCGCGGCTGACTGCGTGTGCACAGCGTCGCACCGAGATCCATGATCGCCTGGGTGTAGTCCGCGACGCGCTCGTGTGGCGTATGCCGCTCCGCGAGCGTCCAGAGCTCGTTGGCAACGCCGGTCCTGCCAGGCCAGCCGCCGATCGCCCCGTGTCTGGCCAGGACGCGTTTGACGTTGCCGTCCAGGATGGGGTGCCGCTTGCCGGTAGACAGCGAGACGATCGCGCCGGCCGTGGACCGGCCGATGCCCGGCAATGCCTCGACGTCGTCGAACTCCGTCGGGAACACACCATCGTGCGAGTCACGGACGATTTCCGCGGCCGCGTGGAGATTGCGCGCTCGCGCGTAGTAGCCGAGACCGGACCAGTGGTGCAGAACGTCGTCCAGCGGCGCGTTCGCCAGCGCGACGGCATCCGGAAAGCGATGCATGAATCGCTCGTAGTAAGGAATGACCGTCTGCACCTGCGTCTGCTGCAGCATGATCTCGGAGATCCAGATCGCGTAGGCGTCGTCGACCTGCCAGGGAAGGTTTTTGCGGCCGTGGACGTCGTACCAGGCGAGCAGGCGCGCAGCGAACGCGTCCGTCACGGTCATTCGTCGGCGCGCTGCTGCGCGATCTCTTCGATGCGGTCCAGGGCGTCGCCGCCGCTGGAACGCAGCTTGCGCTTGATCACCATGGGCCCGATCACCGGCGGTATCCAGAACTTCGGAACCATCTCGAGGTGGTAGGTCACGACCGTCGCGCCGTCTTCCTCGCGGAAGGTCCAGCGTTCGTTACTGATCTCGAAGTCGCTGAGCGCCGGGTCGGCGATCGCCTCGATGCGCTCGAACGGCTCATACACCACCAGGCCCTCGCGGACCGTGCTCTGACAGAGGAACATCAGGCAGCCGCGGTTTTGGATGAAGTAGCCGCGCTGGCCGTCCTCGCGTTCGAGATTGCGAGCCTCGACGATCCAGCTCGAGAACTGCGGACTGAGTTCGTAGTCGAGAAACACCGCGTACAGCTCCTCGAGGCCGGCGTCGAACACCGCCACGGACTGCATGACGTAGCGCTTGCCCTGATGCTCGACGTGCAGCGTGCGCATCTCGGCGGCCCCGGCGAAGACCGGGGTCAGTAAGGTCAGCAGAATGAGCCATCTCTTGCGCATGTCAGTTGTCGATCAGGTCCCGCAAACGATTTCGCAGGATGTCCTCCGGATCCTCTTCTTCCTCGGCTTCCTCGGTCTCTCTTCGCCTGCCTCGCCCTCGGCTGGCTCCTCATCGCCGCCCAGCAGCCTGTCGAGCAACGCGTCGCGGACTTCCTCCTCGACCCGCCCGCGCACCAGCGCTTCCATATCGATACCTATATCGGGTTCTGCCAGCAAACCTGAAATCCTGAGCGGGATCGTCGCGCTGGTGAGATCGTCGATCTCCTCGGCCGTCGCGGCATCCGCCAGTTCCGGGCTAGACAGGACGCGGCCTGTCAGCGAGTAGTCGATGGTGCCCGCCGGGATGTCCACGCTGCCCCGTCCGCGGAGCTGCATGAAGGGCAGATCGGCCGCAAAGTCCTCGTTGACGAGTATGCCGTTCGTGACCACGCCGGTTGCGCTCACCTCGGAGAAGCGCGTCCGCGCCGGCAGCTCGGGCTCCGGTGCCTCCTCGCGCCGGAACAGCGCGCGGGCGCGGCGCAGCTGATACCAGACGTCCGTGCCCTCCCAGGCGCCGTCGCTCAGCACGAACGACATGTCGCCATTCAGATTGCGCTGCATCTCGCCGATCTCGTTGCCGCGACCGGTCAGGCGGAAGGTCCCGTTGATCTGGCCGGTGACCCGGTCCGTCTCGAACATCGCCATGGCCAGGGCGCCGAGGTTGACGTTCTCGATACGCTCGTTGACCGACAGCGTCGTTACCTCGCCGCTGGCGTCGATCCGGATATCGCCGTTGTATGCGCCGTCCAGGAACTGCGCCGAAATCGGGTGCATGCGCAACAGGCCGTTCGACGAATTGACGTCGAGCGTGATGTCCTCGAACACCAGCCGACCGAGCTGCGCCTCGCCGATGCGCAGGCTGCCGCGCGTATTGAATGCCCGAATCAGATCCACCGGGATCTCGATGGGGACTTCCTCGCCCGACGCCACCGGCTCGTCCTCGTCGGTCGCGGGAGCCATGTAGCGGCCGACATTGATGCTGTCCGCGGCGAGATCGAGTTCGTAGGTCCCGTCCGACTCGCGCGGCACCACCAGACTGCCGGTAAAGGTCGTTTCGTCGAGCTCCAGTTCGAGCCCCGTCATTTGCATGCTGTTGTCCGTAACCGCGAGGTCGGCGGACAGCATCAGCCGATCGAGCGCGCCAGGATCGGCCGTCTCGGGTGCCTCTATGCCAAGTGACTGCATCAGCGAGCGCGGCGAGAAGGCATTGATCCGGATCGTCGCCTTCGGTTGCGGACTGTCGGCGTAGGAGAACGGTTCTACCGAGGCCTCGACGACGACGTCGAATACCTCGAGGCGCATGTCGCCGATGTTCGCGACACGGTCTTCGGTCATCACGTTCATCGCCGGCGCCGAAAACTCGAATCTGAGCGGCATCTCGCCTTCGGCCGAGCCGCCGATCTCGAAGTCCGTGAGAGAAACGCTGGACGCATCCGCCGCAAACTGCGCGGTTGCCGAGAGATCGACTTGACCGGCGAGATCGTCAGGGCCCGTGAAGCTGAAGCCGCCGCTCAGGTCCACGGGTTCGCCCGCATCGACGGAGCCGGTCTTGAGATTCAGGCCGGTAAGCTCGTAGCGCTCGCCGAGCTGCGCGTTGTCGTAGACGAGCTGCGCATCGGCGATGGCGATCGACCCTACGGCGAAGCCACTGACCTGAGCGCCCTCATCGTCCTCCGCCGCCTGTTCCTCCAGCTGTTCGGCGGCCTCCATGCGTTCGGAAATGTCCTGCCAATTGCTGCGGCCATTGGCGTCTATGGCAAGGTTCACGCGCAGCGATTCGAGTTCCGCCGTGCCGACGGAGACTTCGCGCCGGAACAACAGCGGAAGGAGCTTCACGCTGAGGCTTGCTCGCTCGAAGCTCGCGAACGGCTCGTCGCCGAAGCCCTCGGCGTTGCCGAGCCGGGTGCGCCCCACCTCAATGGCGACCCACGGGAACACCGACATCGACAGCTCGCCTTCGATGGTGAGTTCGCGGCCGGTGGCGTCCTGAACGCGCTGCGCGATCTCGTCGCGATAGTCGTTCGGATCGACCAGCAGCACGACGAGCAGGACGGCAATGACGATCAGCGCGAGCAGCGCGCCGACGAGGATAGAGAATACTTTGAGGATTCGGCCCATCGGGATGAACAGTGCGAAAAAGGGCCGACTAGATTAGCAAAAAGCGGAGCCCGCGAGGCGGACTCCGCTGTATCAGAATATGTCACCTGGCTCCGTAGGAGCGGCTTCCAGCCGCGACCAACCGCCGAACCCGAATAACTCTGCTATCCGTAGGAGCGGCTTCCAGCCGCGATTGGTTTCTCGAATCGCGGCTGGAAGCCGCTCCTACGGGGTATGTCGTGCCGCTCGGGTGCGGCAGTCCCCTCTACTGACAAATAGACACGCTGCCGTTCAGGGTCGCAATCGACACGCGGCTGTTGCCCGAGCCGTGCTCGAACTCGAGCTCCCAGCCCGGCGCGTAGCGGCTCGTGCGCTCGGCGTCGGGACCGAAACAATTGCGGATGCGGCCGTTGAAGGTCTCGATCTCGAAGCGGCCGCCGACATCGTTCGTAAACTCCACTTCGACGCCGCCGTTCACGCTTTCGACGTCCAGCCGGCCACCGTTCTCGAGCGCGGCATTGAATTCGATCTCGCCGTTGACGGTCTCGAGGTCCGCGTCGGAAAAGGAACCATCCCCGACTTCGATGTCGCCGCTGACGACGGTGATCTCGATATCGCCACCGACGCCCTCGACGGTAACGTCACCGGAGGTGTTCTCGATGTCGCAGTCGAGCGCACCGCCGTTGCCCACCAGATCGATGTCGCCGCTGACGGCCTCGACCTGCACATCGGATGAGGCGACCTCGGCGGTGATATCGCCGCTGACGGCTTCGAGATCCAGTTCGCCGCTGACACCTTCAATGTCGATGTCCGCGCTTACCGTGTCAACTTCCACCGAGCTGCCCATCGGTACTCGAATCACGAGATCGCTGGATACGTCTTTGCGCCCCCAGCTGCGATCCGGAACCTTGACCTTGATCTTGATCGAGTCGCCGTCGCGCTCGAAATAGAATTCCTCTACGTCATCTCCCAGCTCGCCGGACACATGCACTTCGTTGTCCGACCAGCCGACCACTTCGACAGACCCCGACAGGTTGTAGATATACACCTGCCCATCCGCATCCGCGTCAAGCCGGCGATCGATGTCCTCAGCCCAGGCACTTGCCGCGAGCAGCGGCGCCGAAATCAAAAATAACGTCCGTTTCATCGTCTTTCTCTCTTTCTCAAATATCGTTGCGCACGGTAGCGTTACGCGCAAGTCCGCCAACATGACGCATCACCGCAAGCTCCTTGCGATAAGCGTCCGCGAGCATCTCCTGAAGCAGCGCGTTATTCGGCTCGTCCTCGAGCGCCGCGCTGATCTCTTCGACTGCATTCCGGATAACGGCGAGATTCTCCTCGACGTCGGCACGCACTTCCGGCGACAGCGCGTCGAGCGCGATGTCGAGTTCGGCCGCGAGACCGATGTGCTCGGCCTCGAAACTCGCCGGCAGCATGATCTCCTGGCCGTAGGATGCAAACTCCGCGTCAAAGACCGAGTTCTGCACCATCGCAGGCACGATCTGCCCGGCCGGCGCGGGCGCCTTCGTCATCATGTACGTGATGAACGACGAGGCGCCGACCAGCGCGACCACCGCCGCGGCCTGTGCGTACCAGGGCACGCCTGACCGTCGAGCTGGCCGCATGATCTCGGCCTCGATGTCCGGCCAGAGGTCACGCTCCGGTGCGATTTCGGTCGCAAGCTTCGCGGCATCCGCCATGAACTGTTCTTCGCGCTGATCGGTCATTCTCTTTCCTCTTCCAGCTGCTGCGAGAGCAGTCGTCTCGCCCTGTGCAGCTGCGCTTTGCTCGTGCCGACGGCGATGCCGAGCATGTTGCTGGCCTCTTCGTGGCTGTAGCCGTAGACGGCGCTCAGCACGAACACGTGTCTTGCGCCCTCCGGTAGCCGGTCCACCGCTTTGGCGAGATCTCGTAACTCGCCGGTGTCGCTGGCCGCCGCGGGCGGCGGGGCAATCTCGGCCGCGGCCTGGATTCGATCCTGCTCGCGCTTCGACTTCCTGATCCGGCCGAGTACCGCGTTGACCGCTATCCGGTGCAGCCATGTCGCGAAGGCCGAATCGCCGCGGAACCTGTCGATCTTGTTCCAGGCCTGGATGAACGCTTCCTGCGCGCAGTCCTCGGCCTCGCTGACGTTGCCGGTCATCCGCAGACAGAGTCCGTAGACCTTGTCGATGTGCATCCGGTACAGCGTCTCGAAAGCACGCGAATCGGAAGCCTGCGCACGCCGAATACAGGCGGCCTCGTCGATCTCTGCCGGTTGTGGAGCAGCGGTCATTCCGTGACTATAGTCGCTGGTTTGCGCCGTCAACAACGCGGCCATACGCCAGATCTCCGGTTTTCTTGCTGTTTAGACGCCGCCTAAGGCGCTGAGGTTTAAAGCCGAAAAGCCCGCCTGGCAGCCGTTCCCGGCCTGATTGTTGCGCCCTAAGCCATGCTATTATTCGCCCGGCCCGTGCAGGCACTGGCCACCAACACCAATAACAAGCAGGAGCTATGGCGGGGCACTCGATTCTCTACCTCGGACGCGGTGAATTCGCGCCTGAGTACCTATCCGAACTGGAGACCCTGCCCTGCTGCACGATGCTCGTGCGTGCCGGTGGCTACGAGCTCCCGGTGGAGCTGCCCTCCCTCATCGATGTCGTCATGATCGAGACGGGACCGGCGATTGTCGGTTCAGGCTACTCGCTGAGCTCGCTGCTGCATTCGGTGAAAGGCTTCCCCGTGATCGCCCTGACCCGCAAGGCCACCGAGCATCGCGGCATCGCCGCCGTGCAAGCCGGTGCCCAGGCCTACATCTGCATCGACGACGTTACGGTCGACGAACAGGACGCCGTCATCGAGCACGCCGTGAAGCGTTACGGTCTGCAACAGCGGCTTTCGGACACCGACGTAACCGTGCTCTCTATTTTGAAGAGCATCAACGACGGTGTGGTAGTGGTGAACGGCGAAGGGCACATCCTCGACATCAACCCCGCCGCGAGAAGCATTCTGGGGCTCGGCCCCAGGCAGTTGCCCGACCCCACCTGGGAACACACCTTCTGCTGCATCGACGAGGACGGCAACAGCTACACGAATGCGGCCGATCTGCCGCTGGTGCGGGCGCGCAACGGCGAAAAGTTCACGAGCCAGGTCGCGATCTACCGGGCACCCGATCAGCCCGACACGTGGTTGAGCATCAATGGTCAGGGGCTGTACGACGGCAACGGCGAACTGCAGGGCGGCGTCATCACGTTCCGTGACATCACCGACATGCGCACCAGGACCAGCGAGCTCGAGAAGCGCGCGCAGTTCGACGAGCTGACGGGACTGCCGAACCGGAGCTCGTTCATCGAGAATCTGAAGCGCGCGATAGGACGGTCGCAGCGCATTGGCTCGCCGCTGGCGGTGCTGTTCGTCGACCTCGATCGCTTCAAGTCCGTGAATGACACGCTCGGTCACGACATCGGCGACGCCGTTTTGAGGCAGGTCGCAAAGCGGCTGCGCCAGAACCTGCGGGTCGGCGATCTGTCGGGACGCTGGGGCGGCGACGAATTCGTCGTCTCGTTGGAGGACTTCGGCGAAACCAGCAATGCAGCCGCGGCCGCTCAGAAGCTGTTGCTTGTCCTGTCGGAGAAGTACGAAGTCGGCCGGAGCGAAGTCTACGCAACGCCGAGTATCGGCATCTCCGTCTATCCGGGCTCCGGGACCGAGGCGGAGCGGCTGATCAAGGCCGCGGACATCGCCATGTACGAAGCGAAGAAGCGCGGCGGCGGACGCTTCCAGTTCTATTCGAGCGCGCTGAACAGCAAACTCGCGCAGCGCGAGGAACTCGAAGTGGGCCTGCGGCATGCGCTGGTTCGCAACGAATTCGTGCTGCACTACCAGCCGCGCATCGATCTGACCTCCGGACGGCTCATCGGGCTGGAAGCCCTGCTCCGCTGGCAGCACCCGCGCTTCGGTCTGCTCGCTCCGGCACGGTTCCTGTCGATACTCGAGTCGAGCGGTCTGATTCATTCGGCGGGCGACTGGGTCATCGCCACGGCCTGCCGTCAGCTGGCCGCCTGGCAGCGGCAGTTCGAGATGCCCGATCTCTCGATCTGCATCAATCTGTCGGGTCAGCAGCTCGTGCACCAGAGGCTCATCGACACGATCACCGAGGCGCTGGCTAATACGGCACTCGATCCGGGATGCATCGAACTCGAGATCGGTGACGGCGATATCGTGCGCACGCGCGGTGGAGAGGTCGACACGCTGCGGGCACTCCGCAAGCTTGGGGTTCGGATTTCACTGGACCATTTCGGGACGCGCGACGTTTCCTTCGAATCGCTGGACAACGGTTTCATTGACAGCTTCGTGCTCGACCAGTCACTGATCGCCGACGTGGACTCGAACGACAGCCATCAACGCATCGTCCGCGCGGCCATCGCGATGGCGCAGGGCCTCGACATCGAGGTGGCGGCCGAGGGCGTAGAGACGATGACGCAGCTGGAGTTTTTGAAAAGCTGCAACTGCGATCTCGCACAGGGCTATCTGATCAGCCGTCCGATGCAGCCGGACAAGGTGTCGGCGGTCCTGCGCAGCGAGATAGCCGGCACGAGCCTCCTGACGCGAGGCATGCCCTAGCCGGGACGGTCGAGTCCGACCGAGCAATCTTCATAGCCGATCAAGGGATCGCGGCTGGAAGCCGCTCCTACGGGGCGCGCGGTGATTGAGGGATGGATCGCGGCTGGAAGCCGCTCCTACGAATCTGTGCAGAGCATCGTCACCGCGGACGCCGGCCAACCAACCCCACCGTAGGAGCGGCTTCCAGCCGCGAAAGACAACCTCCGGCAACGATCGCGCCGTCACCACGCACCAAAAAAAACGCCCGGCCAGGCCGGGCGCAGAGTCTTCTTATTGTTGTTTAGTAGGAATGTCCGCCGACATAGTCGAACGTCTCGTTGATCCTGATCGGCGCGGCGCCATCAGTCGTTCCGACCCACAGATCGAGCTCCTCCCGAGTTCCGGTCCGGAAGTCGTCCAGGTGGTCCGAGAATATGACGCGCGAGTTGTCATCGCTCCACACGACACCGTAGTGCCGAATGTCCACGTTCTCGGCCAGCTCCGCATTGAGCTTGGTATTGGTGCTGCCGTCCGCCGAGGCGACAAACAGCTCCTGCACACCCGGGCTCTCCTGCGTCGCGGTGTAGGCGAACATCGAGCTGTCGGGTGACCAGACCGTCGCGGCGAAACCGCCACCGTTTTCCATTCGGCTGAGCTGGCGCTCATTCGATCCGTCCGCGTTCACGGCATACGCCTCGAAGCGGCCCGGCTCGTACTGATCGGAGAGGAATGCGAGGCTCTGCCCGTCGGGCGACCAGAGTGGGCGGCCCGCGAATTGCCCGTCTACGAGCGGCTGATTCACGCGCACATCAGAGCCGCCGAGCGTTGCGATATACAGTTCGCGCGTGCCGGCGATGTTGCGATCGTCGTCGAACGCGATGCGTGTCGAATCGGGCGACCAGTCGAAGTTCGGCACTCTGCCGCGGCCGAGGCTGGCGCTCATGCGCATGAGGTTCGATCCGGTCGCCGAGACGACGAACAGGTCGTATTGGCCGTCGACAACCTGATCCGCGACGTAGGCGATCTGGCTGCCATCGGGCGAGACGCGGTAGCTGAAGACGTCGCCGCCGCTGGTGAGCGCGCCGTTCAGCCGGACGGTGCCGGAGCCGTCTACCGCGGTCGAATACAGGCGCATGAACGATGCGCTCTCGAAGCTCGACATGTAGATGAGGCGATCGCTCGAGGCCGACCAGGTCACCGCGTAGTCGATATCTTCGCTGTTCAGCCAGTCGACCGCGGGCGTCACCCGGGTGCTGTTCGGGGTGCCCAGCGTCGTGTCGTAGACATTGTGACCGATCGTCGTCTGGAACGGCGCGAGACTCCTGACGGTCTGCGCGACGTAGCGGCCATCGGGCGACCAAGTCGGATTTGTCACGGCAACGCGCGGCGGCGAGCCGGTGCTGCCGTTGATCTTCCGGTTATCGCTGCCGTCCCGGTTGACGAGGAAGACTTCCCATAGTCCGAATCCGCGGCTGGAATTGCCCCCGGGGTTGGCGGCATAGGCCAGCTGCGAGCTGTCCGGAGACCACTCTAGCTCGAAGAAACTCGTGTTAGCAGGGAAACCCGTCTGCGCCGAGATCGGCGTTCCGCCATCCACGTCGACAAAGTACAGCTCCATGACGTCGTCGATGTCCGCATCGGCGTAGTAAGCGACCGTTTGGCCGTCGGGCGAGAGCTCGAATCCCCGGACGTCCCCGTTGGGGTTCGCGAAGGCCGTCGTCAGGGGAGTGAGCGCGGATCCCTCGTCGCCAGCGACGTACAAATGCCGCTGACCGAGCGTCGTGTCCTCTGCGATAAAGACGGCCTTCTGCGGCGTCCTCGAAACGGGCGGCGGCGGAGGCGGAGGCGGGCTGGCACCACCCCCACCGCCACCGCCGCCACACGCAGCCGTACTCAGGGCTACCGCGATCATTGCGACGATCCCCAGTCGTGACTTCGTTCTGATGCTCCGGTCGATCATCGTCTTTCTCCTGTCTGCGTGCCCACCGTGCTGGCGGTGGCAATATCGGTTGCTTGACTGGAGAAGCCCTGAACGGCCGGGGATTTGCCCATCTCGGGCAGAAAACACCCTCCAACCGTCAGTCGCACTGGGCCGGCGGGCAAAATCGAGCGACAATGCCGCTATAAGGAAGGCATGAACAGAAAAAGCCCGGATACGCCATGAGCGACGCGGAACACCGGTCCAATGACTGATTCCACCTGGACGCGGCTGCAGGAGCTGTTCGAGCGGGCGCTCGAACTGCCTGCGGACGAGCGTCAGGCTTTTCTCGACGAGGCCTGCGGCGACGACGAGGAGCTGCGCGCCGACGTCGAAGTCCTGCTGCGCGCCGACGAGCGCAATTCGAAGATTTCGGAGCAACCGCCAGACCTGGGCGTCATCGTCGATTCGGACAAGGAGCTGATCGGCGAAACCGTCGACGGCTGGCGCATCCTCGAGCGCGTCGGCGTCGGCGGAATGGGTTCGGTGTTCCTCGCCGAACGTGCCGATGGCGAGTTCGAGCAGCGGGCCGCTGTCAAGATCGTGCGCAAGGGCATGGATTCCGACAGCGTCGTGCAGCGCTTCCGCCAGGAGCGCCAGATCCTGGCCCGACTGAACCACCCGAACATTGCCAGCGTGCTCGACGGGGGCGTCACGGACGACGGACGGCCCTACTTCGCGATGGAGTTTGTCGACGGCCAGCCGATCACCGACTACTGCGACGAACACCGGTTGGGCGTCGAGGAGCGGCTCATGCTTTTCCGCCAGGCCTGCGATGCCGTCCACTACGCACACCGCAATCTCGTCGTGCATCGCGACCTGAAACCCTCCAACATCATGGTGACCACGGACGGCGACGTCCGGCTGCTCGACTTCGGGATCGCCAAGGTTCTCGACGAACCGGAAGACCAGCACTTAACGCGAACCGGCATGCAGGTGCATACGCCCGCATACGCCGCGCCGGAACAGCTGGCCAGCGAGCCGATCACCACCGCAACGGACGTATACGCCCTTGGCGTCGTCCTGTACGAACTCCTCTCGGGCCGGCGTCCGTTCGAAGTCCGGCGCACGCCAAGCGAACTCCGCGAGCTGGTCCTGACCGGCGATCCGCCGCGGCCGAGCACGGCGGTCGTGAAGGTACCCGCCAACACGGACGGCCGCGCCGGCACACAGACAATCGAAGAGCTTTCCAGCCGGCGCGGGGAACGCGCCGACCGTCTGCGCCGGCTGCTGCGC
The DNA here is from genome assembly GCA_965232445.1 of Woeseiaceae bacterium. Classification (GTDB taxonomy): domain Bacteria; phylum Pseudomonadota; class Gammaproteobacteria; order Steroidobacterales; family Woeseiaceae; genus UBA1847. The sequence continues at coordinate 1,029,943 of OZ246973.1, forward strand.
GGCGATCTCGACACGATCTGCCTGATGGCGCTGCACCGTGAGCCCAATCATCGTTACTCGTCCGCCGATCAGATGGCCGACGACATCCGCCGCCACCTCGAAGGGCTGCCGGTCATCGCTAGCCCGGACTCGCTCGCTTACCGCATCGGCAAGTTCTATCGCCGTCACAAGAGCGGCGTCATCAGCACGGTCGGCGTTGTTCTGGCCTTCATCGTCATGAGCGCCATCTACACCGTCCGTCTTGCGGAGGAGCGCAATCTCGCGCTCGACGAACAGCGCAAGGCCGAAGAGGTGGTCGACTTCGTGACCGGACTATTCGCCGTGTCGGACCCGTCGGAGTCGCGTGGCGAAGAGATCACGGCGCGCGATCTGCTGGATGCAGGTGCCGAACAGATCCGAGAAGAGCTTGCGGACCGGCCCGAGGTGCAGTCGACGATGCGTCGAGTGCTCGGCGAGGTGTACTACAGCCTCGGAGCTTACGAGCGTTCCGAAGCGCTGCTCGTCGAAGCCCTCGAGCAGCAGCGAGCCGTTTACGGTGATGAGCATCTCGAAACCGCGACGACGAAAATGCTCGTTGCGTTCAACCATCAGGATCGCGGTGAATACGACATTGCGGAAGAACTCCTGACGGAAGCACTTGAAACGCGCCGCTCTATTCGCGGCGGCGATCACGACGACGTCATGGAGGCAATCAGCTCGCTGGCCTTTCTCTACCAAACGGCCGGCGACTTCGACACCGCGGAACGCCTGTTCGTCGAAGCGCTGGACATGGGGCAGCGCATGTTTCCCGGCGACGACGTGTTTCTAGCCGAGGCAATGACAAACCTCGCCGGTCTGTACCGAATCATCGAGAGAAATACCGAGGCCGAGACGCTGCTGCGCGATGCGCTTGCGATGCAGAACCGGCTGTACGGCGGGCCACACCCGGAAAGCGACGACACCAAGCGCCAGCTCGCCGGCTTGCTGCGCGACACCGGCGTGTTCGAGGAATCCCAGGCGCTGTACCTGGAGGTCATCGAGTCCCGGACCCGCATGCTCGGGGAGAACCATCTCGAAGTCGCGCACAGCTGGAACAGCTACAGCAGCCTGCTGGGTGACATGGGCGAGCACGAGGCGGCGCTGGACGCCAATCAGAATTTCATCGACATCATGGAACGGGTCTTCGACGGCCCGCATCCCAGCCTGGGTGCGGCATACAACAATCGCGCGAACATGCTCGACGACCTGGGCGATCCGGACGGCGCCATCGAGTTCTACCAGCGCTCGATTGAAATGCAGGACCTGACGGACCTGCCTCAAAGGCACCCGAATCGGTCATTTCCACTGTCCGGTCTCGCGAGCGTGTACCTCGATCTCGACCGCTTCGAGGAAGCTGCGGCCATCTACGAGAACGTGCTGTCGATTCGACAGGAGCATTTCTCGGAAGAACACACACTCGTCGTGGAAACCAAGAGCGCGATCGGTGCGGCATACACCGGACTCGCCAGATACGAGGAGGCCGAGGCGCTTCTGCTGCTAGCGTACGAGATCTTCCTCGGCGGGCGCGGCCCCGAATGGGTCCGCACACAGCGGGCGGCTCATCGGCTGTCCGTGCTCTACACGGCGATGGGAGACGAGGAAAAAGCCGCGGAGTTCCGTGAGCTTGCCGGCCCGGGCTGGGAGGACTGAGCGCCCTTACTCGCCGTCGAGCTCCTTCCGCAGCCAAGCCTTGGCGAAGCGGATCTCGCGATCGAGAGTGCTGCTCGACAGCTCCAGCACCTCGCCCATCTCCTGATAGGTCAGGCCGCCGAAGTAGTGCAGCTCCAGAATATCCGCCTTGCGCTGGTCGTGTTCGGCGAGATGGGTCAGCGCCTCGTGAAGTTCGAGAATTTCCTCGCCGGCTTCCGGCGACACGGCGATGACGTCGTCGAGCGGCAGATTCGGGACCGATCCTCCCCGCTTCGCGGCCCCTTTGGCGTTGGCGTGGTCGACCAGGATACGCCGCATCATCCGCGCCGCCAGCGCGAAGAAGTGGCTGCGGTCCTGCCAGTCCACGTCGACATTGATGAGTTTCGCGTACGCCTCGTGCACGAGCGCCGTCGTCTGCAGGGTGTGATTCGCGCGCTCCCCGCGAAACGCCCGCGCCGCGATGCCGTGCAGCTGGTCGTAGACGAGCGGAGTCAGTCGGTCGAGGCTTCGCTGATCGCCTTCGACCCAGTTGCGGAGCAACTGCGTGATGTTCTCATCGGCCACGATGACTCCCGCGTTCGTGCTTCTCTCAAAACCATAGCCCAATCGACGGAGAAACTGAACTAGCCAACGTCCGCTTCCTCGTCATCGCCGTTGCCGCCGATGGCGACCAGGATCGCAATGAGGAAGACGAAAACGGCACCGCCCAGCAGCGCGAACGATATCGGCCCTTCGATGGCAAGGCCGACGACGATCAATATGAAGCCAATGATGTTCATCATGGCCTGCAACGATTTCTTTCCATTCACGATGGCGCTCCTCGATAGATCGACCGCCGCCCACGCTCCCCGCGTACGGTCGGCCTTTCTATAGGAAGCGAGTTCGGCGGCAGAAATTGCCCGGTGCAGGCGCTTCGGGGCTGTCCCGGCCGCCGATGGGCATATCGCCGCGGGATTCCGGCTTCAAGAGGCACACACGCACCGAAAGGGAAAGAATCATGAACCGTATTTCGAAGACCTTCAGCGTCCTGCTGGTCCCCGCGCTGCTCTCGCTGAGCGGTTGCGCGATCCTCGACTGCGACAACTACCAGACCTACAGCGACACCCTCGACACCTGGATTGGCGCCGACATCGACCGCTACGAAAGCCAGTTGAGCCTGCGGCCCATCGACGTGATGGAGCGCCCGAGGAATCGGCTCGAGTACGAGTACGACACCGATTACACCCAGTACGACGGCAGCGAGCTCTATTGCCGGACCTACTTCGAAGTCGACCGCAACACCGGCGAGATCGTCACCTGGCGCTACGAGGGCGATTGCTACATGTACGGCTATTGCCGCGGCTGATCCGCGTCATTGCAAAAAAGGCCGGGCGTTAGCCGCCCGGCCTTTTTCTTTTCTGCCGAAGATCGATGCGTCAGACAGGCCGGTGCTCTCGCCCCGGGGGATTGGCTGAAGCAGGCCGGGGCTCTCGCCCCGGCCTGTCCCCAATTACCAGTGGTGGCGGCCTCGCAGTCTGAAGTCGATGATCAACGGATCGTGATCCGACGAACGCTCCGGAATTGCGCCGTCGAACAGCGCCGGATTGCGACCGAAGTCGAGGTTGTAATCCAGCGCGTCAGGCTCGTCCGCATTGATGTGCCATTCGGAGACCTGCAGGACGCGGCGCGACAGCCAGTAGTCGACCAGCGCGTAGTCCAACGTTCCGATCTGACGATCGAAGACGAACGAGTACGCGTTCGGATCGTCGCGCAACGGATTCACGTAACCGCTGTTCTCGAGCTCGAGAAGGGGATCCTCGTTCAGGTAGGCGTTCAGGTCACCGACGATGATGACGCGATCGAACCATGCGCCTGTCGGATTGGTGCGCAACCACGCGGCAATTGCGCGGGATGCATCCGTCCGGCGCTCGTCCCAGAAACCCGCGCCATCGCCCATGTCGCAGTTCGGATCGACTGTCGGATCCGCGCTGCAGGTACCGAACAGACCTGAGCTGCCCTTCGACTTGAAGTGGTTCACGACCACCGTAAAGCGCTCGAACGAACGCTTCGGCCGGAACGTCGCGGCCAGCGGCGCGCGGTTGGTCGCGAAGCCGTTGAACACGGGTCCGTCGAAGGTCGGGAAGCTCGGCAAGTACTTGAAGAAGACATTGAGCCCGAACTGCTCCAGCCGGGCGAGCAGGTCCGCGTTTTCATCGGCGAGCCGCTGGAGTTCGTCGTCATCGAGAATCGCGGGTTGCGTCCAGCGCGCGAGCTCGACACGGCTCGAACAGTAGATCAGGCCGACAGCGATTGCATCGCCGCCGATCCGGTCGACGCCGGGGTCAACAGCGGCGTACTGGTCGCAATTCGAACGGCCGTCGGCATTGATTGCACTGACGAGCGTCTGGATCGCGCTGTTCGGTCCGTCCGCGTAGTTGTTCTCGATCTCGACCAGACCGAAGACATCCGCGTCCATCTCGACCATCGCGGTAACCAGCTTCTCGAACTGCCGGTCGAATTCTTCCTGGCTGTCCGCGCCGCGGCAATCGCTGCGGGTGAAGCCCGGGAAGCACTCGGCACCCGACTGATCGATGGTCGTGAAGAAGTTCAGCACGTTGAGCGACACGACACGGAGGCTGCGGTTCGGCCTTGCCGGCGCATCCTCGCGGGTGTTCGACGATATGAGCATCGGCTCGACGGTCGGCTGCAATCGGTAGGCCTCGTCACCGGAACCGCCGCTGGCGCGGCTGAAGCGCAGATTGCCGATCAGGTTCGTCGCCACGTCGCCCATCCGAACCGTGTTCAACGAATCGAGCTCCGGGAACGGATACCGGATCGGATCGGGGTTCTGGTTGGTCAGCCCGTCGTCGAGGTAGACCGTCCGGCTGCCGATATCTTCCAGATGCGCCGCGAAACCGGCGGCGTCAGGCAGATTGGCCTGCGTGAACTGAGTGAATCGGCCGCCCTGCGCCAGCACGACTTCACCGAAGCGATCGAGGTTGAAGAGTTCCGTCACTTCGAAGTAGCCGACGAACTCGACGAGCATGCCTTCATACTGTTCGAGGTCGGTGATGATGTCGTTGGAGGCGCTCACGAACGTCGACGCACTCGGCAGGGCGATCTGCGTCGGCGTAACGAATCCGCTGCCGGTGACGACGATCGATGCCTCGCTAACGGATGCGTCGAGCTGGGTTTCTCCGAAAAACTCCTGGATCAGACCGGTCACGGTGACCTCGTCGCCCGGGAATACGTTCAGCGCGGGATCGAAGCGATCGAAGACGAAGATGCCGTTCGACGTCTGGTCGTCCGCGTCGCAATCCGGGTCCTCGATGTAGAAGCCGTTCAGATCGCCGTTCGTTCCCTTGGGCGTAACCATGTCCGCCAGAACGCCGTCCTGGAAGTCGCCGGTTACGATGCCGACAGTCGTCACGACGCCGCTCAGCGGGCTGGCCGTGCCGTTGCCCTGGATTTCGCAAATGCCAACCATCGGCGGTGGGGGCGGCGGCGGTGGTGGCGCATCGCCGAAGGATTGACCGGTATTCACCGCGCCGAAGGTGTTTGCCTGCGGTGCGGCCCAGGTGAAGTCCTCTGCTTTTCTACCGGTACCGATGAGCTGCAATGAATCGCCGACCGGCGTGGAGCTGGTTTCGGCAACGCCGATGTCGGTGCTGGTCATGCCCGTGGCAGGGCCGCTCAAGGCCTCGAAGCTGCCTTCGTAGCTTAAGAACTCGGTGACCGCACCGCTGGGATCGACCAGCGCAAGTCCGTCCGGCGCACCGTTTTGGATTCCGTTAGCCGGGAAAGCAATCTCGACGAAGCCGTAGCCGGAGGTTTGATCAGCCAGCACACCGCTCAGCGCAATCGTGTTGTACGGCGAGCGTTGCGACGCCGAACCGTTGTAGAGCACAAGCTCCCAACCGGTCAGGTCCGTGCCGGCACGTCCGGCTATCTCGACCGCTTCGCCGAGGTCTCCGCCGGCATTGTCGTAATGGAATTCGTTGATAAAGACGATCGGCGTCGCGTTGAAGACCTGGCCCGTATTCACGGCGCCGAAGGTATTCGGCTGCTCGGCCGCGAACGTGAAGTCGTCCGCAACGCTGCCTTCGCCCGTCCGCTGCAGGGACGAACCGATCGGCGTGCCGCTGCTCTCGCTGACACCGATGTCGGTGCTGGTCAGACCCATCGCGGGCCCGCTCAACGCCTCGAAGCTACCTTCGTAGCTCAGGAATTCGGTCACGGCGCCGCTGGGGTCGACCAGTGCCAACCCGTCCGGCGCACCGTTCTGGATGCCGTTCGCGGGGAAGCTAATCTCAGCGAATCCGTAGCCGTCACTCTGATCCGTGAGTACGCCGCTCAGCGCAATTGTGTTGTACGGCGAGCGCTGCGAAGCGGAGCCGTTGTAGAGCACGAGCTCCCATCCGCTCAGGTCCGTGCCCGCGGGTCCGGCAATCTCGATCGCCTCACCGACATCGCCACCGGCATTGTCGTAGTGGATCTCATTGATGAAGACCGTGCCGTCCGCTGCCGGCGGGGGAGGCGGCGGCGGTGGGGGCGGAGGCGGCGGAGCACTACCGAAACTCTGACCGACATTGACACCGCCGAAGCTGTCCATGTCCGCGGTCCAGCCGAAGTCGGCGTAGGTAGTGCCCGTACCGGCCAGCTGCAGCGACATGCCGATGGCCGTTGTGCCCGTTTCCTCGACGCCGATATTCGTGCTCATCATCCCGTCGGCAGGACCGCCGACGGCAGCGAACGCGCCCTCGTAACTCAGGAATTGAACGACCGTGCCCGTACCATCGACCAGTGCGATGCCGTCGGGCGCGCCGTTCTGGATTCCGCTGATGGCCTCGGAGTGGAAGCCGAAACCGGTGCCGTCGTCCACCAGGGTCGTCGCCAGGTTGCGCGTCGCATAGGATGCGCCGCCACTTCCGTTGTACAGCACCAGCTGCCAGCCGGTCAGGTCGGTACCCGCCGGCCCGGCGATCTCGATCGCCTCGCCGACATCGCTCCCGGCGTTGTCGTAGTGAATCTCATTGATGAAAACCGTTTGCGCGGCGGCGGGCGCTGCGAATACGGCGTACGAGACGAGAGCCGCCAGTGCGGCGATCATGCGTGAGGTCATGGCGTCGTTCCGTTTTGTTATTTGTTGGCCGGAAATTTAGTCGGGCTGCGTGTCCGTGCCGTTGCCCGATCTTTACGAAATTGTTAACGCGCTAGCGATGGTACCATCCGCGAGCCCAGTGACGTGGACGAGCGAATGATCGACAAGCTTGCCGAAGTACACCCCCTGTTGCCACCGATACTCGGACTGATTCTGCTCGTCCTGATCGCGGTCATCGTCGACCTGATCGTAAAACGCATCGTAATCAGCATCGTACGTGCGATTGCCAAACGCTCCCGCACGTCGTGGGACGACGAGCTGGTTAAACATAATGTCGTAGGCCGGCTCGTTCAGGTCGCTCCTGCCGCAATTGTCTATACGGGAGTGGGCTTCCTGCCTGGCATGCCGGAGGAGCTGGAAGTGCTCACGCGCAACGTCGCCGTGGGCTACATCATTCTCGTACTGACGCTATCGACTACCGCGCTCATGAGTGCGGTGCACGCGATCTACTCGATGTCGCCGGCCGCGAAGCACCGGCCGTTGAAGGGCTTCGTGCAGCTCGTGCAGATCGGCATCTGGGTCATCGCCGCGCTGATGATCGTCGCCACCATTCTCGACAAGTCGCCGCTACTCCTCCTGAGCGGGCTCGGCGCGATGACGGCGATCCTGCTCCTTATTTTCAAGGACACCATCCTGTCCTTCGTCGCCAGCGTCCAGCTCGCAGCGCAGGACATGGTGCGGGTCGGCGACTGGATCGAGGTGCCTCAGTTCGGTGCCGACGGCGACGTCATCGACGTGCAGCTGCACACGATCTCAGTGCAGAACTGGGATAAGACGATCACGACGATTCCGACCCACCGACTGATCTCGGACTCGTTCAAGAACTGGCGCGGCATGTCGGAGTCCGGGGGGCGGCGCATCAAGCGATCGATCCTGTTCGATCTTTCCTCGATTCGCTTCCTGACCGACGAAGAAGTCGACCGCTACAAGCGCTTCAAGCTTTTAAAGCAATACGTGATCGACAAGTCGAAGGAGCTCGCGGACTACAACGCCGCACTCGAGACCGGCGTCAACGTCAATCAGCGGCGCATGACCAACATCGGCACCTTCCGAGCGTATGCGCTCAACTACCTGCGCAATCATCCGCGCGTGCGCGAAGACATGACGCTGCTGGTCCGGCAACTCGACCCGGGATCGGACGGTCTGCCGATGCAGATCTACTGCTTCACGAACACGACCGCCTGGGCAGAGTACGAAGGCATCCAGGGTGACATCTTCGATCACCTGATCGCAATCGTGCCGGAATTCGGCCTGCGCGTGTTCCAGACACCGTCGGGCGCGGACATGCAGGCGCTGAAGGGCGTCGGATCGACCGGCACTCCGCCCACCCCGTAGGAGCGGCTTCCAGCCGCAATCAGAAACACCGGTGTAGGTTGCCCCCCCGTAGGAGCGGCTGTCAGCCGCGATCAGAAACCTCGTTGTTGGTTGGCATCCCGTAGGAGCGGCTTCCAGCCGCGAAGCACGCTCTGACCGCGCCGCGTATTTTCCTATCGCGGCTGGAAGCCGCTCCTACGGGGGTGGGTTGTCGGGCTTTAGGGGCTTGGCGCGCCGCAATTCCAGCAGGCGGCGAACTGCCCTTCGTTCTCTTCCTTGCACTTCCTGCAGCGCCAGGCGGGCGGGCTCTCCTCGAGGGCCGCACCCTCGATGAGCTGCTTTGCTCGATCGTAGTCCAGGTCGTTGACGACCCAGAGTTGCGGCCAGGTATCGGTGAACGGCATCTCGCCGAGGATCGAGCCCAGGTGCTCGTTGCGGATGTGCGTGCGGATGCCTTCCGCTTCCAGCAGATTCTTGTAGTGGTGAATCGTGACGATTGTCGGCGCTGCCGTCAGCTTCTTCATTCGCCCTTTAGCGTGCGCAGGAAGCCGGCCGGATTGTCGCCGCGCTCGATCGCCTCGACCAGCGCCGAGCCGACAATCGCGCCCGCGGCATGCTTGCCGACGTTCGCGACGTCGTCTGCTTCACGGATACCGAAGCCTGCACACACGGGCAGCGCCGACGCCGCAGAGACGCGATCGAGATAGTCGGCCAGATCTGCCGGCAGGCCGACGTCGCCGCCAGTGATGCCGGTGATCGTCACCGCATAGACGAAGCCGCGCGACGCTTCGCAGAGCATCTTCAGCCGGTCGTCCGGCGTTGCCGGTGTCACGAGCTGGATCAGGCCGAGACCGCGCTGCTCCAGCGCCGACCGCAGTTCTTCGCTTTCCTCGTAAGGAAGGTCGGGCACGATGAAGCCGCAGACGCCGGTCTCCAGCGCGCGCTCGGCAAGTTTGTCGTATCCGAATGCGAGCAGCGGATTGAGATAGGACATCATCACGAGCGGTGTTTCGATCTCGTCGACGACGCCGTCGAGCTGCTCGAAGATCCACGCCAGGCTGACGCCTTTCTTCAGCGCCTCGAAACTCGAGCGTTGGATCGTCATGCCGTCGGCCATCGGATCCGAAAACGGGATACCGAGCTCCACGACGTCACCTTCCGATGCGACCTGCTTGAGTGTCGCCGCGAAGTCGTCCGGCTCCGGATAGCCGGCCGTAATGAAAGGCACGAGCCCGGGACGCTCGGCTTCGTTTGCGGCACGTATCGCCGCGGCTATGCGCTCACTGGCTTGCAACGCTTCTCACCTTTGCCGGGTATTGAGTCAGGGTCGGCATGTCCTTGTCACCACGCCCGGAGTTGCCGATCAGGATGGTCTTGCCGGGATTGTCCTTCGCCCACTCGCGCGCTGCCGCAAATGCGTGCGAGGTCTCGAGTGCCGTCAGGATGCCCTCGGCTTCGCAGAGTTCCTCCAGCGCATCGAGTGCTTCGTCGTCCGTCGCCGAGACGTAGCGGACGCGGCCGGTCGCCTGCAGCATTGCGTGCTCCGGCCCGACGCCGGAGTAGTCGAGACCGGCGGATATCGAATGCGTCTCCTGCACCTGGCCATCGCCGTCCTGCAGGATGATCGTGTAGCAGCCCTGCAGAACGCCGGGCGTCCCCGTCGCCAGCGTTGCCGCGTTCTGGCCGAGGCCGGAACCGGTACCGCCTGCTTCAACTCCGACGATCTCGGCATCGTCGCCGATGAACGGGTAGAACAATCCGATCGCGTTGGAACCGCCGCCGACGCAGGCGAATATCGCGTCGGGCAAGTTGCCCGAACGCTCGACGATCTGCTGCCGCGATTCCTCGCCGATCACCTTCTGCAACTCGCGGACGAGGTACGGATACGGGTGCGCACCGACCGCCGAGCCGAGAATGTAATAGATGCCATCCGGGTCGGTCACCCAGGTTCGAAGCGCCTCGTCGATAGCGGCGCGCAGCGTTTTGTCGCCGGTCTCGACGGAAACGACTTCGGCGCCCAGGCGGCGCATCCGATCCACGTTCGGTGCCTGACGGACGATGTCGACAGCGCCCATGTAAACCGAGCACGGCAGACCCACCCGCGCGCAGGCCGCGGCCGATGCAACGCCGTGCTGACCGGCCCCGGTCTCGGCGATGACCCGCTTCGCCCCGAGCTTCTTCGCGAGCAGCGCCTGACCGATGGCGTTGTTGATCTTGTGCGCACCGGTGTGGGCAAGATCCTCGCGTTTGAGCCAGACCTCGGCACCCCAACGGCGGCTGAGCTCGCGTGCGTAGGTCAGCGCGGTCGGCCGGCCGACCCAGTCGCGGAGTTCGTGGCGGAACTCGGCCTGGAACTCGTCGGTGTGCAGGTATTGCCGGATACCCGCTTCGAGCCGTTCAAACGCCGGCACCAGCGTCTCGGGCACGTACCGGCCACCGAACGGCCCGAATCGTCCGCGCTCGTCGGGAAGCTCACCGCGCTTTGCAGCTTCGAGCAGCGTTTCCGCCTGTCCTTCTTTCAATACCGCACTCATCTCTGTGCTCCGGCGGCTCGCGCCGCGTCGATGAATCGTTTGATCAACTCTGGGTCCTTCTTGCCGGGCGCGGATTCCACGCCGCTCGACACGTCGACGCCCCAGGGATTTACTTCGGCAATCGCGTCGCCGACATTCTCCGGCGACAACCCTCCCGCCAGCAGCATGCGACCACGGGCCGCAATCTCCGCGGCGCTCTGCCAGTCCACTGTCTCACCCGTGCCGCTGTTGGCGCCCTCGTAGAGAAACGTCCCAGGCAGCCCTTTGTCGAGCGCGTGATGCCCTTCGCGAATGACGGGCCAGCGCGACACAGAGTCGGGAACGTCGAGATCGACGAAGTCCTCGATGTCGGTCTGCAGAACGTCCGGCTCGAACTCGACCAGCACCTCGCGCCATGCATCGGTGCTCGGCCGGCGCATCACCGCAACCCGCCGAACGCCGTCCGGGATCGACTGCGCCGCAAGCGTGGCCTCTTCCGGCGTGACCCGCCGCACCGATTCCGCGAACACGAAGCCGATGGCGTCCGCGCCAGCCGCAACGGCCGCGTCGACATCGGCCCGGTTGCGCAACCCGCAAATCTTGACGACGATGCTCACGCCGCCAGTCCCAGCGCGCCAGCGCGCTTCATGTCGGCGATCAGTGCGGCCGGATCGTCCGAGCGCATCAACGCGGTTCCGACCAGCGCCATTGAATAGCCGTAACCGGCAACGCGCGCGGCATCGTCGGCCGAGTAGAGTCCGCTCTCGGCGACCCGCCTTGCGTCCGGCAACTGATCGACCAACCGGCGCAGACGTTTCGGATCGACCTCCAGGGTACGAAGGTTGCGCGTGTTGACGCCGAACAGCAGCGTGCCCGCCGCGATGCGCTCACGGTCGGAGTCATTGAGGAACGCGGTCGCCCGCGCGATGTCCTTGCCGTCGAACGACTCGAGCAGCACAAACAACTCGTGCGCGTACGCGCGCTCGAGCATCTCTCTGAGTTTCATGTCGTCGAGCATGGCAACGATCAGCAGCACGCCGCTGGCACCCGCGGCTCGGGCTTCGTCGATCTGCACCGGCTCGACCAGGAAGTCCTTGCGCATGACCGGCGTGTCCGGCAGCGCGTCGACGACCTCGGTCAGGTGATCCAGCGAGCCGTCGAAACGGCTCGGCTCCGTCAGTACCGAAATCGCGGCGGCACCGCCTTCAGCGTAGAGCTTCGCCTGATCGCAGCGGCCGCGCTCGGTCAGTTTGAGATCGCCCTCGGCCGGCGATCGCTGTTTGATCTCGGCGATCACATCGAAGCCACCGAGTTCGAGCGGCACGACGGGGCGATCGAAGTCCGCCGACCCAAACGTGGGAGCGTCCGCCGCGCGTTCGGCACTGGCGGCCGCCATCTGCTTCAGAAAATCGCTCACGAGGCTCTGCCCCCGAAGTGTTGCTCGAGATCGTCGAGCAAGCGAGCGGCGCGGCCATCATCGAGTGCGCCCTGAGCAATGGCGACCCCGTCTCGCGCATCGTTTGCCGTGCCCTGAACTTCCAGAACGAGGGACGTGCCCATCAGTAGTGCATCTCGATGAGCGCCGGGTTCGTTGCCGAAGACCTTACGCAACTCCCCGGCATTGTGTTCGGCGTCGCCGCCTTTGAGATCCTCGGGACGACAACGCGGAAGCCCGTAGTCCTCCGGCGAACGACGTTCCTCGGTGACGCTACCCGGCCTGACGTCGTACAGCACGAAGTCGCCGGCGGGGGTCGCTTCGTCCCAGCCCGGCTCGCCGTGAACGACGAACGCCCGCTCAATCGGCATTCCCGCCAGGGCATCGGCCATCAGCTTCGCCGCCGGCTGGCTCCACGCGCCGATCAGCTGAAACGGCGGACGGGCGGGATTGGTCAACGGCCCGAGCATGTTGAATACCGTACGCACGCCCATCGCTCCGCGGACCGGCATGATCGCCTTCATCGCAGGGTGATACGCCGGAGCGAACAGGAACGTGAAGTTGGTGGCTTCGAGACAGGCGACGGCGTCGGCCTCGTGCAGCGGAAGCGGCATGCCGAGACATTCGAGCATGTCGGCACTGCCGGACTTGCTGGAGATGGAACGATTGCCGTGCTTGACGACGCGCGCGCCGGCCGCGGCTGCCAGCAATCCGGTGCCGGTCGACAGGTTTACGCTGCCGGAGCCGTCGCCGCCCGTTCCGACCGTATCGACGGTCGGCGCACCCGCGGGGATTTCGGGGTGGACGGCAAGCTCGCGCATCGCGGTAGCGAAACCGCGAATTTCGTCAGCCGTCTCGCCCTTGGCACGCAGACCGGCCAGCAGTGCGCCGGCCAGCGCCTCCGGCATGTCGCCTTCGGCCAGCTTCATCATCAGCGCATGGGCCTCGGACTCGGCCAGGTCGTCGCCGTCGAGCAGGCGGTCGAGCATAGTGTTGAATTGCTTCGCCATCAGGCCTCCATCGCGAGGAAGTTCGCCATCAGCCGGTCACCTTCCGGGGTCAGCACGCTTTCAGGATGAAACTGCACGCCCTCGAGCGTCAGCTTGCGGTGCCGCACACCCATGATCTCGCCGCGATCGGTCTGCGCAGTCACCTCGAAGTCCTCGGGCAGCGAGTCCTGCTCTGCACACAGCGAATGATACCGGCCGACTTCGAGCGGCTGCGACAGGCCTTCGAAGATTGTCTTGCCGTCATGAGTCGCGTTCGACGTCTTGCCGTGCATCAGGCGCTCCGCGCGCACGATCGTGCCGCCGAACAGTTGGACCAGGGACTGATGCCCGAGACACACGCCGAGCACCGGGATGTCCTTCGCGAAGGCGTCGATCATGTCCATCGACACCCCGGCGTCATCGGGCCTGCCCGGCCCGGGCGAAATCACCAGGTGCGTCGGCTCGAGGCGCTTCGCTTCTTCCACGGTGATCGCGTCGTTGCGATGCACGATGACCTCCGCGCCCAGTGCAGCGAATGCCTGTACCAGGTTGTAGGTAAACGAGTCGTAGTTGTCGATCAGCAGCATGCGCACGTGATCGAAATTCCGGTTGTCCTGACGCTCGGCGGTCATAGCCCCTCTCCCGCGATCTCCAGTGCCCGTCGAAGAATCGCGCTCTTGGCGAGCACCTCTTTGTACTCACGCTCGGGCACCGAATCCGCCACGATCCCCGCGCCGGCCTGGAAACTGAATTCGTCGCCCGAGAACACCAGTGTGCGAATCGTTATCGCCTGATCCATGTCGCCGCTCACGCCGAAATAGCCGGCCGTGCCGGCGTACAGGCCGCGGCCTACGGTCTCCATCTCCTCGATGATCTCCATCGCCCGCACTTTCGGTGCACCGACCAGCGTACCGGCCGGGAACGTCGCCGCGAGCAGATCAAACTGATCGTAGCCGTCATCCAGTTCGCCTTCGACGCCGCTGACGATGTGCATGACATGCGAATAGCGTTCGATGGAACGATACGGGTCGACATGCACGCTGCCGGCGCGGGCGACCCGACCGAGATCGTTGCGGGCCAGGTCGACCAGCATGACGTGCTCGGCCGCTTCCTTCGGATCGGCGAGCAGCTTGCGTTCGTTGTCCAGATCCTCGTCCGTCGTCTCACCGCGCGGCAGCGTGCCGGCGATGGGCCGGAGCGACGCGGTGCTGCCGTGCAGCCTGACCAGCGCTTCCGGCGACGATCCGACGACGCGCAGCTCGTCGAAATCGAAGAAGAACATGTACGGCGACGGATTGATGAGCCGCATCGCCCGGTAGACCTCGAACGGCGATACGTTGCTGCGCCCCTTGAACAGCACCGACAGCACGATCTGATAGATGTCGCCGGCGGCGATGTACTCCTTGCACGCCTCGACACGCTCGCAGAACTCCTGCTCGCTCAGGCTTGCCTCGGTGGCGGTGGTCTCGACTGTTCGATCCGGCTTCGGGACCGGCCCGCGAAGACGCTCGATGACCTCGCTGCGCAGCCGCTGCCGTTCGTATTCCGGACCGTCGTGCAGAAGCGCTACGCGCCGGGTCAGGTGATCGAAGACCAGCAGCGACGGCGTCGATACGAAGGCTGCATCCGGCACGCTGGTCTGCGGCTCGACGTCCCTCGGCAATTTCTCGAACAGGCGCACGACGTCGTAGCCGGACACGCCGACCAGCCCACCCTTGAACGGCAGTTCGTCGACGTCGGGCTTCGGCAGCGGGCACAGCGACATCGCCTTGCGCAGCGCATCCAGATACTCGGCCTGGCTCGTCGGCCGCGGCTGCGACTGGCCGTCGATCGTGAGCTCGTCGGCGTTCATGCGGACGACCAGCCCGTCGCCGAAGCCGAGAAACGAGTAGCGCGCAAGACGCTCCCCGCCCTCGACGCTCTCGAGCAGGTACTTCGGACGCAGGGGCCCGAGCTTCAGGAACGCCGACACGGGTGTGTCGAGGTCCGCGGCTATGTCGAAAGGTGCCTGCATCAGTTCTCGTCCGGCCCAAATTCCTTCGGCGTCGAACCTGTGGCTCGACCAAAAAAAAACCCACCTCGGCGTGTGCGGAGATGGGCTCGTGTTGTCTTGTCTAGCTCTAGCTGAACGTCAGCCGGCCGCCCACTCCTTCCGGGACGACCACCACCAGTTGTTGTTCAGCGGCATGTGCATGATTCCGTTATACCACCCGTGTAATCGGCGTCAACCGCCCGTTTCACGTCGCGGCCGGCAATCGATCAACGGCCGAGCGGATACAGCATCGGCAGCACGATCGAGAAGCCGATCCACATGACGATGGTCAGCGGGATGCCGACGCGCAGGAAATCCGTGAACTTGTAGCCGCCCGCGCTCAGGATCAGCAGGTTCGTCTGGTAGCCGTAGGGTGTGGCGAAACTCATGTTGGCGCCGAACAGAACGGCGAGCACGAAGGGTTCGGGGCTCACGCCGAGTTCCGTGGCGATACTGATCGCAATCGGCGTGCCGATGGCCGCGGCCGCGTTGTTCGAGACGATGTTGGTCATCACCGCCATCAGCAGGAGGAACGAACTCAGGATCAGCGTGATCGGTAGCGCGGAGGTGACAACGATGAAGCCGTGCGCAATCGCCGCGGCCATACCGGTCCCCATCAGGGCCGTACCCAGCGCCAGCGCGGTGACGATGATCATCACGACCGGGATCGACAACGCCGATGCCGCGTCGCGCCAGCTCAGACAGTTGGTCACGAGCATTAGCCCGAGACCGGCGACGGCGCTGACCGAGATCGGCAAAATCCCGAGCGCGGCCGCGAGAACGACGAAGCCCATGACGCCCAACGCGCGCTTCGCCTTGTGGGTGTGCGGAAGGTCGGTCGTGCCGTCGAGCACGAGCATCGTGCCGGAATCCTTGAGATTGCCGATAGCGGTCTTCGACCCCTGCACCAGCAACACGTCGCCGGCGCGTAGCCGGATCAGATTGAGATCGCCGGTCACCTGCGAACTCGGCGCGCGTGCGCGGTGCAGCGCGAGCGGCAGCAGGCCGTAGCTGGCATTGAAGCGCGCGGCCGCGAGGCTGCGCAAATGCAGTGGCGACCCGCGCGTTACGACGACCTCGGCAAGTTGCTGCCCTTCCTCGGCTTTCAGCGGCGTTTCGTCGTCGACCGGGTGCTCGACATCCGAGATGTTATAGAGCGTTGCGCCCAGCACTTGCTCGTAGTGTTTCAAATTCTCCGGCGAATCCTTGACGAACAGCCGGTCGCCCGGCTGCAGGACGACCGACGGCAACTTGGCGAGGAACAGCGACTCGCTGCGCTGGATCTTGTCGACGCGCATGCTGCCGCCAGCCTTGGCAAGCACTTCCGAGAGTGTCTTGCCGGCAGCGAAGCCGCCTTCCTTGACGTGCAGCTGGGAGCTGAAGATGCGCGGCGAAGTATCCGCCATCGGTGGCGTCCGGTCCGGCAGCAGTCGCGGCGCCACCAGCCACAGGAAGATGATCGCGAAGCCGCCCACGATCGAGACCGGCAGCACCCAGTCGAACATCGTGAACTTCTCCATCCCCTGTTCCTGCGCGATGCCGACCACCAGCAGGTTCGTGGACGTGCCGATCGTGGTCGACATGCCGCCGATGATGGTCGCAAGCCCCATCGGCATCATCACTTCCGACACCGGGAACTTGGCTCGCAGGGATGCGCCGACCAGAATCGGCATCAGCAGCACGACAATCGGCGTGTTGTTCATGAAGGCGCTGAGGATCGCGCCGGCGACCAGGGTCGCCAGTAATGCGACGACCGGCGCCGTGGACCACGCCCGGCTGACAACGTTCGCCAGCGGCTGCAGCGCACCGGTCGTCTCCAGCGCCTTGCCGACCATCATCAGCGCGCAGATGGCAATCAGCGCTTCGTTGCCGAAACCCCTGAAGAAGTCGACCGCGGAGAGAATCGTTTCGCCATCGCGTTCGTACGGAAACAGCGTAAAGCCGGCGACGAGCAGGATGAGAATCGCCAGCGATGACGATTCGAGGGGGATGCGATCGCGCGTAAACAAAAACAGCGCGACGACAGTCAATAGCAGTACGGCGACGCCGTGGGCGTCTATGCTGACCGGATCCAAAGGGTCCTCTCTCCCTTAAGGCAATACCCGCATACCGCAACGGTTTGAACCGAGTTCGCTCAGCCTGTGGCCGGTCTCGCACGCCAACCTCGTGCGGTACGTGCGCTAGACCGTAACTGTATTAAAGGCTGGTCGCAACGCCGTCTCTTGCCGCCGCATGCCGCGCGAGCGCCAGTATACGGAGGTGAAAGTCTCTGAATTTATTGGTATTCCAGTCGTCGATCGGCACCTCTCGCGCAAACGAACAGGCATCGCCGTGCACGAGCAACGGCAAGAGGTTCAGATAGCGAAAGTCGGCGTTTTCCCTCGGAAACAGGGCCCATGGCGACATCGTCAGCAGATTGCGATGCCGCATGCCGCATCGATGGACGGCTTCCCGCCAGCGAGCAGACCAGGCGTCACGCTGCGCCCCCTTGCCCATGAGCCTGCCCGGGTCCTCCGCCAGCACCGCGGGTAGCGGTTCCGATGTCCGCGCCCGCGATGCCTGTTCGAAGGTTCGCGCAATGCTGCGGACGATCCTGTCGAGGAAGGTCAGCGTATCGTGACGCTCCGGGTCGAGACCCTGTGCCCGCACCCAGTCGCCGATGCCCACCAGGCGGATGGACATCCGCCGATTGAACCACGCGTCGTGCCCCATCGACGGCGTCGGCCAGCGTTCCGGCTCGTGCAGAGCCTCGGCCGCATCGAAGACGGCCGCGAGGATGTCCTGAATCGCTTCCTCGGAGAGACTGTTGCCCGTTTCCCAGGCGGTCGCGAAATCGAGGTCCGCCATGAGCCATGCGGACTGCGCGGGGGCCTGCAAGCCGTGGCCCGGGAAAATATCCGCCGCCGCTTCGGCTCCGAGCAGCGCGCTGCGGCTGGATACGCAGGGCCAGCCGCCGATCAGCGCGCGGCCTTTTGAACATATGGCCAGGAGCGGCGCCCAGTCCAACGCATCCGCGCGGTCCAGATCGTGCAGGAACAGGTTCAGGCGCCTGGCCCCGAAGTCCGCGATACAGAGATCGTGGACCGCCTCGATATCCGGTATCGACGCCGGCATCGTCAGCTCGACGCTGCCGCGGTCGATGCCGTTCTTGTCGAGCGCCTCGGACAGCCGCTGGAGGCAGTCCGACACCGGCGCGGGCGTGCCGTCAGCACCAATTCCGTCGAGCCGCAGCGCGACCGGCTGTCCGGCTGACGCCACCGCGGCAATCTCCATCGTCAGGCGGGCAAGGCGGGTGTCGGTCGTGACGATCTGCGCTGCGTCGGCACGCAACGCGCAGCCGCTGGTCGTGATCGACGACGCCCGCTTTTGTTCGGCGTTTATGCTGGCATTCGGCATTGCGTCCTTTCTCGTTTCCGTCCGGCCACATCGGCCCGATCAGTGTGGCGGCAAGCCGCTGTCGCTGCGCGGATTCAAATTGGGCAGCCTGGCCGGTTTTTGCTATGTTCCCTTGCCCTGATATCAGCTTCCGCGAGCCAAGAGCTTTTGGTCCGACACCCCTCCTCTGAGGGTTTCCGCCCGTGCGCCGCCAGGACATAACATTCGAAGATAAAGACCAGGCGTTGCGTGACGACGTCCGCACGCTTGGCGCGATGATCGGCGAGTTGATCGCCGAGCAGTGCGGCGACGAACTGCTGGAGTTTGTCGAGACCGCGCGGCTGCGTTCGATTCGCCGCCGGGAAGGCAACGAGCAGGACGGACAGGAACTCGCGGCGCACGTCGAGAACCTCGAGCCGGAGATGGCGCTGCAGGTCATCCGCAGCTTCTCGACCTACTTTCAGATCGTCAACACCGCGGAGAAGGTGCATCGCATCCGCCGACGCCGGGAGTATCTGCGCGACGTCGGGCAGTTCCAGCCGGGCGGTCTCGAAGACACGCTCATCAAGCTGAAGGCCTCCGGCAGAACGCTGGACGAAGTACTCGAGCTGCTCGACGGAATGCGGATCGAGCCGGTGTTCACGGCCCACCCGACGGAACCGACCCGGCGAACGATGCTGCGCAAAGAGCAGAACATCGTCCGGCATCTCGTCGACATGCTGAACCCGACAATGACGCCGCAGGAAGAAGCGGCGGCGCTGGCAAACATCCGGCTGCTCATCACGACCGGCTGGCAGACCGAGGAACACCCGTCGGAACAGATGACGGTATCCGACGAGCTCGAACACGTGCTGTTCTTCCTGACGGACGTGCTCTACCGGGCGGTCCCGCCGTTCTACGAGGACATCAAGACGGCGTTAGTGCGCATCTACGGCGAGGAGGCCGAGCAGCGCCACGTGCCGCGCTTGCTGCACTTCGGCTCGTGGGTCGGCGGCGACATGGACGGCAACCCGAACGTCAACGCGAAGACCATCCGCGCAACGCTCGCCCGGCAACGCTCGCTGATCCTCGATTTGTACTTCCGGGAATGCGCCGCGCTATCCGCGAAACTCAGCCAGTCGACCGACCGCATCTCGGTCAGCGACGAACTCGTGGCGCGCATGGACGAGTACCAGGGTGTCTTCCAGAACGCGTATCACGCCGTGCCGCTTCGCCATCGCAACATGCCCTATCGCGTGTTTCTGCGGCTGATCCAGCAGCGGCTGCAATCCACCTACGACGACGACGTGTTTCCGTACGAGCGCGTTGCTCAGTTCGAAGCCGATATCCAGCTCATTGCCGACAGCCTGACAGACAACAAGGGCGAGCACGCCGGACTGTTTGCCGTGAAGCGTCTGATGCGCCGCATCCAGACCTTCGGCTTTCACCTCGTCACTCTGGACGTGCGCCAGGACGCCCGCGCACATCGCGAGGTTATCGCCGAGTGTCTCGGCGAAGACGATTGGGACGAGCAGACGTCCGAGTATCGCGCCGAGCGTGTGAAGCAGGCGATTCTGAATAGAGAGAGCCCGTCCGAGCCGCTGTCGACGAAGGCGCGGAAAGCGATCGCGGTATTCGATGCGATCAGTTTCTGCCGGCGCAAGTACGGCAGTCGCGCAATCGGCCCGTTCATCGTGAGCATGACCCAGGGCGCGGACGACATCCTCTCGGTCATTCTGCTCTCCGAGTGGGCCAAGCTGCACAACCGGCGCGGTCACGTTCCGCTCGACATTGCTCCGCTACTCGAGACCGTCGACGACCTGCACCGTGGACCGGAGATTCTGAACGAGCTGCTGGACTCCGAGCTTTATCGCGAGCATCTCGGGCGGCGGCGGAACCGGCAGATGGTGATGATCGGCTATTCCGACAGCAACAAGGACGGCGGCCTGACCTCAGCGCGCTGGGCGCTGCAGAAGGCGCAGGTCGCGCTGGTCGATGCCGTCAAGTCGCGGGACGTGGAGCTGACGCTGTTCCATGGCCGCGGCGGCACGATCAGCCGCGGCGGCAGCAAGACCCATGTCGCCGTACTCGGCGCGCCGCCGGGCACGGTCAACGGCCGCCTCCGCGTCACCGAGCAGGGCGAGATCATCAATGAAAAATACGGACTGCGCGGTATCGCACTCCGGACGCTCGAACAGGTCACCGGATCCGTCGCCCTGGCGACGGCCATGCCGCATCACCGCGGCAACGATCAGGCCGAGTGGCACACGATGATGGACACGGTGGCCGAGGAGAGCCGCCGCGCGTACCGGAAGCTCATTTACGAGACGCCGGACTTCATCGACTACTTCCGAACGGCGACGCCTATAGACCTGATCGAACGCATGCGCATCGGGTCGCGACCGTCGGCGCGGCGTTCGAAGTCCGGGATCGAGGATCTACGCGCGATCCCGTGGGTGTTTTCGTGGACGCAGGCCCGCTTCGTTTTGCCCGGCTGGTACGGCTTCGGCACGGGCATGGCCCGCGCCGCCGAGAAGCTCGACGACGGCGCGTTCCGCGAGATGTTCGCGGAGTGGTACTTCATGCGTGCGCTGACGGCGGACGCGGAGATGGTGCTCGCGAAAGCCGATCTCGGAATCGCCGAGCTGTACTCGGAACTGGCCGGCCCCCTGCACGAGAAGTTCTTCCCGATTATCCGGGCGGAGTACGAGCTCACCCGCGATCTGATCCTCGAGTACTCGCAGCACCATGATTTGCTGGAAGGCGACACGACGCTGCAGCGCGCGATCATGTTGCGCAATCCGTATGTCGATCCGATGAGCCTCATGCAGGTTGACCTGCTATCCCGCTGGCGCGAGTCGGGCCGTCAGGACAACGATCTGTTCGACGCGCTGCTAGCCAGCATCAACGGCATCGCCCAGGGCCTGCAAAACACCGGCTGACCCGGTACGCCCGGGCCTTCGTCGATGGCCTGCGCCGCGAATTCTTCTGACGACCTCCACCAACGAATCAGTTCGGCTATTTGGATGCGCCGACACTGAGCACACCCGAATCCGGTGCATCTCGAAGTTCTCGCCTCGCCGGATCGAAGACATGCAGGTGCGGCCGCATGTCGACGTCGTAGAACACAGTCTCCTCGTCGATGACGATCCGCTGAATGACCCGCCACGCGGTCAGGTCGTCGAGGCAGGCGTGAATCAGGGACACGCGCATTGACGGATAGTCGAGGGACAGCAGACAGACGACATCGGATTCGGCGAGATGCTCGCCCTGTTTGGAGAACAGCGTCCTCGCGACGAGCAAATGGGCGCTCGGCAGTCGCCGCCCGGCCTCCGCCAGCCGCTCGGCAAGGCGCTCGTCCGGCGACAGATCCGCGATCAATTGCACCGGTCTGAGTCGCGGCATTCTGCGGGGCGCCGATTCCGCCGCATCGAGCTCCGCCATCTGATCCAGTGCCAACTGTGCGGCCGCGCCGGTCAGCGTCAGGTGCCGAATCAGCGACTTGTCACAGGCAAAGTCGGCAGTCTCCAGCGCCGATAGCGGCAGCGCACCGGACTGCAGCAGGTGCCGCGCGAGAGCGCCCCTCCACTCCAGCAAGGTACGCCCGCTGGTCCGGTCTTCCGCTCGAATTCGCGGACCATCGGCTGGCGACTGCTCGACGCGAAGCCGATACTCGCCCTGCCCGGCCGCGGACGGCCGCCCGGAGCGATTACGGTGGTTCGACGGTGTAGCCGATATCTGGGGCATGCAGGCTCTAGTTGCGAATGATTCTCATCCGCAATAAATCACGAATCCCGCATGAGCGCAAGGGTTTGCTTGGCGATTTCGCTCGGAATTGCCTGGATTTGGCCCAAAGACGGGCCGAGAGCGGCCGCACTGGCGCTGGCCTGCTGTCTCGGCTGGCCTACTTCGGCTCGACGATCAGGTACTGCGAGGTGGTCTCCCCGACGTTCAGCACCTCGTGCCACTGAACGCCCTCGCTCTCCCAGCTCGTGTCGTCCGGGATGTCGACGATGCGCGTGCCCTCGTCGTCCGTGATCTGCATGCGTCCGCCGACCAGCACATAGCCGAAGTGCGGGTCGTGGTAGTGACGCTCGTGCCCGACACCGGGCGGAAACGTGCAGCGCAGGACTCGTACGTCGGCGTCCTCGTGGAGCCGTTCGCACACCGGCTCGCCGTCCCAGCCGGCCTGCAGTGGATCGGGCAGCCCCGGTCCCAAATCGAAATTCGCGTTCACCGTGCAGCCCGTTATGGACAGGCAAGCAACTGGCAGCCACAAGGCTCGTAACTTCATGCGTATCTCCGCCTCACTCCGGCCGGAACGTTAGCAGGGCGACAGGGATAGCGCACTCCCGAGTGCGCTGAACAGTTGATTCAGAATCGCGGCCGTCACTCGGCCCCGGTTGAGCACGATGTCGCACAGGAAAAGGAATATAGCGCCGAGCCACGCGAGGTAGGCAAGGCCCATGTAGTCGCCGTTGATGATGATCAGCAACCAGTCCTGCTGGAAGACGTACATGTTCGTGCAAACGACCAGCGTGACCGCGAGCAGTACGCCCGGCAGGAACAGGTGATCGATCGCGCGCGGCTTGAGCAGAGCGATCAGCAACAGCAGCAGGCACACCACCCCGTTGCTGGCGGTGAATATCCGGACGTCCTGTTTCAGCTCGTCGACGATCTCGAGGTACTTGTACTGGATGAAGTCGACGATGCGATCGTTCGCGGCATCGACGAGCACGATCTCGGTCTGCAGGCCTTCTTCGAGTGCCCGGGCGAGACGCTCCCGGCATTCGCAGTCGAGATCGCGGATGCGGGCGATGGCATCGGCGCGTTGTTCGTGCACCTCGTTTCGCAGGTCTTCCCTGAGCGCTTCGATTCGGTCCGCGTTCCGCTCGTAAATGGCCTGCGCAAGACCGATCAGCGCGCTGTCGGACTCGGGAAGCTCGAGGGAATCGATCGTCGCGTCGATCCGCTCGACCGCTTTTCGCTCGATGTAGTCCTTCGCGAAATCCTCGACCCACGCGGGCGTTGCAAACGTGATGGCGAAGAACGCCCAGAAGACAGCGCTGCCCGCGATGCCGATTGTCGCGAGAACGAGCTTCTTCAGAAGCCGGTCCGTCATTCCTCGATGAAGCTTGCGAACTCGTCCAGTGATTTGCGCTCGATGTCGGGGACGCGTGCATCGTCTGCCGGATAGCCGGCCACCAGCAGCAGGAAGGGTCGCTCGCTGGTAGGTCGCCCGAGGATCTCATTCAGGAACTTCATCGGGCTAGGCGTGTGCGTCAGCGTCGCAAGTCCGGCGTGATGCAGTGCCGTGATCAGCATTCCGGTGGCGAGCCCGGTGGACTCGGTCGGGTAGTAATGCTTCACCTTGCGGCCGTCATCGAGCCGCCCGAATTTCTGCAAGAAGACCGCGATCAGATACGGCGCGGTCTCGAGAAAAGGCTTGTTCGAGTCCGTGCCGAGCGGCGCGAGCGCGGCCAGCCACTCCTCTGACGCGCGATGTTCGTAGAACTCACGCTCCTCGACTTCGGCCGCCTCGCGGATCTTCTTCTTGGTCTCCGGACCGGATACCACGACGAAGTGCCAGGGCTGCAGGTTCGCGCCGCTGGGAGCCGTATTGGCGGCCATCAGCGCCGTCTCGATGACGTCGCGCGGCACCGGGCGATCGGAAAACTCGCGAACGGTGCGCCGGCGCCGGATGTCGTCGTAGAACGTCTTCAGACGCTCGCGCATCTCCTCGATCGGATACTCGCGGTAGTCGTCCAGCGGAACGGTGGGATAGTCGGTGCTCGAGCTCACGGGGTGGGATTGTACGTCACTCGTACTCCTCGAAGGTCCAGAGTTCGGTCCAATTGTCGCCATCGCGTTCGGAGAGCACCTTGCCCCGCACGGAGATGCCGGCCTCGTGGACCGACTCCG
Organism: Woeseiaceae bacterium; assembly: GCA_965232445.1. Taxonomy (GTDB): domain Bacteria; phylum Pseudomonadota; class Gammaproteobacteria; order Steroidobacterales; family Woeseiaceae; genus UBA1847. Next base: position 1,054,310 of record OZ246973.1, read on the forward strand.
GGTCGCCGGACACCAGCGGGTGCCAGTCCGGCAGGTCGCGACCGTTGGCGACCAGCCGGTAGGCGCAGCTCGGCGGCAGCCAGCCGAAGGTCTCGGCGTCCCCGGGCGTCAGCGTGACGCAGTCGGGCACGCGCGTCGAGCGGTTGGGATAGTCCGTGCAGCGGCAGGCGTCCGTATCGAGCAGCATGCAGGCGAGGTTGGTGTAGTACAGCTCGCCGGTGTCCTCGTCCTCTGCTTTGTTCATGCAGCAGAGGGCGCAGCCGTCGCACAGCGATTCCCATTCCTCGGCTGACATTTGTGCGAGCGACTTGTTTTTCCAGAAGGGCGTCGTCATGCCTCAAGTCGCCTTCGCGGCGGCCGATATCCGATGTAACACCTGTTGCAGGGATGCTCGATGATCAATCCTCCTTATCCGCTGGATGAGGCAATGCGGGCGATGACGCTCAAATCGCTGCAGATTCTCGACACCGCGCCCGAGGAACGATTCGACCGTATCACCCGGCTCGCGCAGTGTTTCTTCGATGCCGACATCTGTCTGATCAGCCTGGTCGACTCGCGCCGCCAGTGGTTCAAATCCAGACAGGGCCTGGAAGTCTGCCAAACGTCCCGCGATCTCTCGTTCTGCGGACACGCCATACTCGATGATGACGTCTTCGTTGTCGAGGACGCTTCGGCCGACCCGCGCTTCTACGACAACCCGCTGGTGACGGGCGAGCCGCACATCCGCTTCTATGCCGGCTGTCCGATCCAGAGCCCCAGCGGCCACCGCATCGGCACGATCTGCGTAATGCACAAGTCGCCGAAGGAACTCGCCGACGAGGGGCGGGCCATGCTTGTCGATCTCGCAATGATGGTCGAGGACGAAATCACGCTGATCACCCAGGCCACCGTCGACGATCTCACGCAGATATCCAATCGCCGTGGATTCGAGAATGTCGCACGCCACGTGCTCGCCCTCTGCCGCCGCATCGGCACCCCGGCCGAACTCGCACTGTTCGACCTGGACGGCTTCCGAACGCTGAACGAATCCCACGGCCAGGAAACGGGTGACCGGATGCTGCAGGCGTTCGCGCTGCTTCTTTGCCGGTGCTTCCGCAAGGCGGACATCATTGCGCGCCTGGGCGGTGACGAATTCGGGGTGTTCTTCGCAGGCTCGAAAGGGGGCTCGAAGTTTGCGCTGGAGCGGCTCGAGGCGCTGGCAGAGACCGAGAAGGACCCGATCGTCGGCAAACTCGAATGGAGTGTCGGCACCATCGCGTTCGATCCCGACCGGCACTCGACGATCGAGCGCATGCTCGCCGACGCCGACGAAAAGATGTTCGAACACAGGAGCGGCAAGCAGCTCGCCTGACGCGTTGCGCTCGATCCGATATTGCGTCATCGTCACGCGCTGCCGACTGGAGCGCACAGTGAAAGCCGTATTCCTGGACTACGCGACGATGGGGCCGGGCCTGAACCTCGGCGGTCTCCACGATGCCGTCGACGAACTGACCGTCTACGACAACACGCGAAGGCGCGAAGTCGTCGAACGCGTCGGTGACGCCGAGATAATCTTCACGAACAAGAACCGGCTTTCGCCGGAGATCCTGGGCGAGCTTCCCAATCTGAAATTCGTCGGTCTGACGGCGACCGGCTCCGACAACGTCGATCTCGAGACGGCGAAGCGGCACGGCGTGACCGTCGCGAACATTCGCGAGTACTGCACTGAATCGGTGGTCGAGCATGTCTTCGGCGTGCTGCTGATGCTGACGCACAGTCTCGAACGCTATGCGACGACGGTTCGCTCCGGCGAATGGCAACGCTGCAAGGAACCGTTGCTGCTCGCGCATCCGGTGACCGAATTGCGCCGGAAGACGATGGGCATCGTCGGCTACGGCGCACTGGGCACGGGCGTCGCATCCATGGCGAAACAGTTCGGCATGCGCGTGATCGTCTCTGCGCGGCCCGGAGCGGAGTCCGTCCCGGACGGCCGGGTCCCGTTCGACGAGGTCATCGCCGCCGCCGACGTCATTTCGCTGCATTGCCCGTTGAATGACGAAACCCGCGGGCTGCTCGGCGCGCCGGAGTTCGAGCGGATGAAGCCGTCGGCGATCGTGATCAATACGGCTCGAGGCGGCCTCGTCGATTCGGCGGCACTAGCCGCGGCGCTGGAGAGCGGCTCGATTGCGGGCGCGGCTATCGACGTCCTGCCGCAGGAACCCCCGGCAGACGGCGATCCACTGCTGGATTACGACGGCGACAATCTGATCGTGACACCGCACGTCGCGTGGGCGAGCAACGAAGCGCGACAGAACGCAATCGACGAACTGGAAGCCAACACTCGCGCATTCATCGCGGGGAAAGAAAGGAATCGAATCGCTTGAGGCCTTAGCATCCGTCCTCCGGTCCCTCGTCATCCCGACAAACCGGCGCCCACGAGAAACGCGCGACCCACGCACCGTCGACGGGTAGCTCGCACTGACCCCACGGCTCGTCGATATCGGGTCCCGGACAGCGATCGACCTCGGGGAAGCCCTCGAAGCGGTAGAGTAGCTGACTCTGAACGGTACGCAGTCCGACGCTCTCCACATCGTGCGGAAACGAGATACCGCCTCCGCCACCGCTTCTCGCCACCACCTTGGGTGCGAAGCGGCACAACTCGAAGTACGCTGCCGCGGTTTCGCTGTCCTCACCTTCATAGTGAATCGCCGTGCGCGTCTCCACGAAAGCCTGATTCTCGTCGCAGTAGACCTGCACGGTCTCTCTGTCAGCCACTAAACGGTCGGAGAGACGCTGGAAGCTGTCCGCCGACGCGAGATAGCGCGCACGAATCTCCGCGTGCTGCAAAGCGAGGAATGACTCAATCAAAAGCCGGGCATCCTGCGCTTGATCGGCAGAGGCCACCCAGAGAATCTCCGAGCCGGACTCCGGTCCGCCCCACGACAGCCGGATCTGCGCATCACCCGAATCGGGAGTCTCGTGCGTCAGGAAGATGAATTCGTCAAGGCAGCCAGCGAGCGTGATCCGAGTCGGGTGATTCGGCCAGATATGGATTTTCAGGGCGTTGAGGTAGTCGATATCGGCGGGTATTGGATAGACGCCCTCCGGGCCCATCATGATTCCTCTGGGGTACTGCCGGCGGAGACTCATCACGCGATCGTGAATCGCAGCCAGCTGTGCCTGAGACAGCGATCGAGCGTGCGCGACGGCGCTGTGTCCTTCATCGCACAGATACCTGTCCCTCGGCCCGCAAGCGGAGATGAGCAAACAAATGCCGATCCAGACACAGATTCTGGTCATTGATGCATCGTAATATTGGCTGATTGAAGACTCAAAGGAGTCGCTGTGGTTAGTCAACTCCGATCAGTCGCAACCTTATCCATTGCGATAGTCGCACTGCTGCATCAGTCGTCGTTGGCGCAGGAAGCGTCAACGGGCCCAGTCGAGTCGTCCACGTCGCCCGTCTGCGAACAGCAATCCACCAATATCCTCACCTCGTTCGCCAGCAATCAGGATCGAGTCACCCGCATGCTGAGCTTGGGAGACGACTGCGCCGGCAGCGGAATCTACGAAGCCCGCCTGCTGCAGCTCTTTGACGAGGCGCGCCGCTTCGAGGAGGGAGAAGCGCTCCGAGCTCCGGCCCTTGCGCTCGATTCGGCCTACGAGAAGGAGATTCTCGCCGCGCTCGCTCAGCTTGCGCTAAGTCAGAGCAACAAGGAGGAGGCCACAGTCTATGTCCGGGAGCTGCTCCAGCAGTATCCAGAGTGGCCGCATAGCCTGATTTCCGCCGCGCGGGTCGCGCGAGCAGAACATCAGTACAGTGCCGCGATGCTGCTCGTCGAGACCGCCAATGGCATCGAGGAGACCAGCGAGGGCATTCTGTTGCAAAGCTCGCTGCATTACTCCGAAGGCGAGTACGAAGCCGCGCTGGAGAGATTCGATGACGCCCTCCGTCGCGACCCCTCCGCGATGCGGCTGACACAGTCCGTGCTGGTCGCGGCGTTCTCATTCAAGGAACTCGGCAGACGTGAAGAGGGCCGGCAGCTGCTGGCGCGCCATGTCGAAGCGCTGCCGCATCTGCGGCGCGATCAGCTCGTCGCTTTCGCGAGAGTCGAGCTCTCAGGCCCTGACGACGGGCCATCGCAGCCATCCATGATCAGCTCGCGAAGCAATTCCGTCGGCGGCCTCGAATCGCTGGGCACCGGCGGCGAACCCATGACACCACCCAGGGTCGACCCGAACGCTCAGCGTACGAGCGAGGAAATCGAGTACGTATTCGATCGGAACAAGGGCGCCATCTTCGCCCTGTACAACCGCGCGCTGCGCCGCAATCAGCAACTCGGCGGCCGCGCCGTCTTCCGAATCCGGATTCTGCCCGAAGGCCGTGTCGACAGCTGCGAGGTGGCGGACTCGGAACTCGACGACGAACAGCTGCTCGATCAGCTTTGCCGGCGAATCCTGTTGTTCCGTTTCGAGGAGCTGAGCGTGATCCAATCGATCACGGTCAACAAGCCCATCGACTTCGTTCCGCAGTGAACCGCGACCGGGGTTCCATGCTATAAAGTGGTCGAGCTGGCGGGAAACAGCCGCCGAACCGGCCCGGTTCGGCACACCGAAAGGAGTCGTGGATCATGACCAGACTCGCCGCCGTTCTGCTTGTCGCCCTGCTCGCGGCCTGTGCCAGCGAAAAACCGCAACAAGCGGATATCCTTGGGCCGTGGCTGGCAGCCCGGAACACATCCTTCTTTGCGTATATGCAGGTCGGATTCGCGGGTCAGCACACGGACCAATTCCTTCGCGTTCAGGACATCGCTGAAACCGACGACGCCGAGAAACAGTTCCTCACCTACCTGCGGTCCGACGACCCTGGAATCCGGCTATACGGGCTGGTAGGCCTGCACATGATCGAATCGCCGGAGTATCCGGCAGCACTGCAACAATTGCTGCAGGACGATTCGCCGGTAAGGACCGGTGCAGGCTGCCTGATTTTTGTGAGAATCGCATCGGAGCTTGCGCGGGGATTCGATTCGGACCGCAGGTTGCTGTGGCGAGCTGCCGAGGACGGCGGCTAATCGCCGAACGCTCAGGCCCCGATAATCTGACGCGCCCACTGCACGACGCTGCGCACTCGCGGCGCCGTCATGTCGTAGGCCTCGTCGAAGCTCACCCAGCGCCATTCGTGATGTTCGGGCTCGCCTGTTTCTGGAGACGGGCCCATGACGACCTCTTCCTTTTCGGTGCTCGCCAGGTAGTAGCGGGCGGTCTTACCGCGGCTGTACGGCCCCGTTTCCATGAACCGATCGCCCCACTCGAACGCGAGGCTGTCGATCCCGGTTTCTTCGAGCACCTCCCGCTGCGCGGCGGCCAGCGGCGACTCGCCGTGCTCCATCAGGCCCTTCGGAAAGTCCCAGTGATGCCAGGCGCGCAAAAGTAGTGTGCTGTAGCCGCTGTCCGTCAGCCGTGCGAGAACGATGCCGCAGGACAGCTGCTGTTCCGTCACAAAGCAGCGCCTCTGAGGACGTCCACCGGCATCGAATTGATGGCGCTGCGGGCCGCGAACATGCCGCTGAATGAGACGACCAGAATTCCGGCGGTCATGCCGACGACCCAAAGCACGGGATCGAAGGTGTACGGCAATTTGAACAGGTTCACCGCGAGAACCCAGGCGAGTATCGACGCACCGGCCGAGGCAAGCAGGCCCGCTGCCGCACCCAGCGCGGCGAACTCGGCGATGACGCCGGAGAAAACGATCCGCTTGCGCGCGCCCAGCGCTCTGAGCATCGCGCTTTCGAACCGGCGTTCGTCGATCGTCGACTGCACGGCGGCAAACAGGACGGCAACGCCTGCAGCTAGCGTGAAGAAGAATACGGCCTGTACCGCGAGACTCGCCTTCTCGATAATGCCGCGCACCTGGCGCAGGATCGAATCGAGGTCGATCACGGAAATCGTCGGGTGCGTCCGTACCAGAACTTCCAGCGCCGGACGTTCGTCCGGCTCAACGCGCATGCTGGCAATGAAGGTTCCCGGGTACTCCTCGAGCGCGCCGGGCGAAAGGACGAGGAAGAAGTTCGGCTGGAACGAATCCCAGTTGATGCTGCGGACACTCGAGACCTCGGCTTCGAGTTCCTGACCGGCGATCTCGAAACGGATCCGATCGCCGATCGCCAGGCCGGTCTCCATGGCGACCTCTTCCTCGATCGAGACCAGCGGCGGCCCGGCGTAGTCTTCCGGCCACCACTCGCCTTCCAGGAGTTCGTTACTGTCGCTTAAGTGCACGGCCCACGACAGGTTGTGCTCGCGATTGACGAACCAGTTGGCCTCGCTGGTCGGGTACTCGCGCTCCTTCACGTCGACGTCGTTGATCTCGGTCATCCGGGCACGAATCAGCGGCGACAGCGTCGGCGCCTCGATGCCGCGCGACTCGAAGATGCCGGTCACCGACTCCGTCTCGTGCGGCTGGATGTTGATCAGGAACTGATTCGGCGCATTCTCGTCCAGCGTCTGCCGCCAGCCTTCGAGCAAATCCGTCCGGACCAGCGTCAACAAAAGCAGGACAGTAAGGCCGATGCCGAACGCAACCACCTGGACCGCGCTCGCCCGTCCTCGGCGGGCAACATTGGCGAGCCCGTAGCGCCACGCTACGCCGACGCCCGAGCGGAACCTGCCCAGCATGCCGACCAGACCGCGCCCAACGAGATACAGCGAGGCAGCAATGGCCACGATCCCGCCTAGCAGAATAGCGAGCATCGTCGGATCGCCCACCGAGCGGTACAAGAGAGCCGCAACCGCCGCCATGGCCAGACCGGCAACCAGAATCCTCGACGGCGCCGGCGGCATCGCGTCGTGGCGAAGCACGCGCAGCGGCGGCGTGTTTCTGAGCTGGATCAGCGACGGCAGCGCGAAACCGAGCAGCAGCACCATCGCGCTGCCGCTGGCGAGCATCACCGGGGTCAGGCCCGGGTCCGGCAATTCGCCCGCGATGATGTCCGCAAGCAGCCACGACAGTCCGGCCTCGGCACCAAAACCGATCGCGCTGCCCACGCCGACGCCGATGAGGCCGATCAGCACCAGCTGCACCAGCGACACCGCGATTACAAAGCCCTGCGTGGCGCCGAGACTCTTCATCAATGCGACCGTGTCCATGCGGCGCTGTGCGAACCGGCGTGCCGACATCGCAACGGCGACCGCCGACAGCAGCAGGCTGATCACGGCCGTCAGCGACAGGAATCGCTGCGCCCGGTCCGCAGCCGCGAATGCCCGCTCGCTGGACTCCTCGGCGGAGCGCAGGCGCACGGAATCCGGCAGCTCGTCTTCGAGCCCTGCGTTGTACTGCGCAACGGCCTCGTCATTGCCGGCAACCAATAAGGAATAGCGAACGCGACTACCGACTCCGATCAGTCCGGTGGCGTCGAGATCCGCGGTGTTCATCAGGAACGTCGGCGCCAGCGATGCGAATCCGATGGACTGGTCCGGCCGGTAGCGAACTACCGCGGTGATCGTCAGCGTCGCTTCGCCGACGTCCAGCGTGTCGCCGACTTCCGCGCCGACGCGCGCCAGCAGCGACGAATCGGCCCACGCCTCGCCGGGCCCGGGAATTCCGCCCGCTTCGCGCTCCTCGCCGAAGAGCTCATCGGAGATGCGTACTACGCCGCGTAGCGGGTAGGGACCGTCGACAGCGAGAACCGTCGACAAGGCGCTGCCATCGTCGGCGTAGGCCACCGTCGGAAACGCGACCATGTCCGCCGTGCGCAGACCGTACTCCTGGGCACGCTCGCGCCAGCTCTCCGGGATCGGATCCTGCGAACGCAGCCTGAGATCCGCGGCGAGAACTTCGTTCGCCTGACGGGCCACTGCCTTGCTGATGCGATCCGTCAAGAAACCGACCGCGGTCAGCGCGGCGACGGCAAGCACGACCGCGGAGAGCAGTACCAGCACCTCGCCGGAGCGCAGCTCTCGGCCGAAGCTCCGGAATGCGTAGCGCAGCGCCTTCACGCGGCGGTCCGCACGTCGCTCGTCAATTTGCCGGCGTCGAGACTCAGCACGCGGTCGCAGCGTTCGGCGAGCGCACTATCATGGGTGACCAGCACGAGCGTCGTCGATGAATCCCGATTGAGTTCGAACATAAGCTCCATGATTCGCTCGCCCGTCTTCGCATCGAGATTGCCGGTGGGTTCGTCGGCGAACAGCACCGCGGGCTGAGTGGCGAAGGCGCGTGCGATCGCCACGCGCTGCTTCTCGCCGCCGGAGAGCTGCGCCGGGTAGTGGCTCCAGCGATTGGCGAGACCGACCTTGGCGATGAGCCCGTCGGCTGCCGTGCGCGCATCGCGATGGCCAGCGAGTTCGAGCGGCAGCATCACGTTCTCCAGCGCGTTCAACGAGGGCACGAGATGGAACGACTGGAACACGAATCCGACGCTTTCGGCACGCATCCTTGCACGGCCGTCTTCGTCGAGGTCGTTGAGGTTATGACCGTTGAGTTTCACATAACCGCCGGACGGCAGATCGAGACCCGCAAGCAGCGCGAGCAGCGTCGACTTGCCGGCTCCCGAGGGCCCGACGACCGCCACCGACTCGCCCGCGGCGATGCCGAAACTCACTTCGGAAAGAATGGTCAGACTACCTTCCGGACTGCTAACCTCTTTGCTGATTTTGTCAGCCGCGAGAACGGCCTCTGAATTCTGAACCGACATGCTGAGAACACTGATCCTTGGTTTTTTGCTGATCTCGACTGCCGCTCATGCGAGCGACGAGCCCACGATATTGATCTTCGGTGACAGCCTGAGTGCGGGCTACGGCATAGACGTAGACCTCTCCTGGGCCACATTGTTGCAGGCGCGGCTCGAGTCTCAAGGTTACGAACATCGTGTCGTCAACGCCAGCATATCCGGCGAAACGACCGAAGGCGGTGCCGCAAGAATTGGGGCCGCGCTGGAGCGCTTTCAACCGGCCCTGCTGATCCTGGCCCTGGGCGGCAACGACGGCCTGCGCGGCTTCCCGCCGGAGCGGATGCGCGAGAACCTGACGACGATCATCGCCTCCAGCAAGGCCACGGGTGCCGACGTCGTATTGCTGGGCATCCGGATCCCGCCGAATTATGGGCCACGATACACCAGCGCCTTCGAGCAGGTGTTTCGAGATGTTGCTGCGGAACAGGACGTGTTGTGGATCGAGTTCTTCATGGAGGGCATCGCGCTCAACGAGGAGCTGATGCAGTCTGACGGCATCCATCCGAATGCCGAGGCGCAGCCGATACTGCTCGACAACGCGTGGCCGATCATCGCGCAAACGCTGGCAGAGTAGTCGGACAACCTGATCTCGGTAAGGGGGAGACGTGGAGAAGATCTGGCTTGACGCCTATCCGGAGGGCGTGCCGGCGGAGGTGCCGGAACCCGAACACCGCTCGCTGAGAGACATGATCGAGGGCAGCTTCCGCGATTATCCGGACAATCCCGCGTACACGAACATGGGCACGACGCTCACGTATCGGCAGCTCGACGAACTGTCGATGAAGTTCGCCGCCTACCTGCAGAAAACCCTCGGACTGACCCGCGGCGAGCGCGTTGCAATCATGCTGCCCAACGTCCTGCAGTATCCGGTCGCGCTGTGCGGAATATTTCGCGCAGGCCTGGTCGCCGTCAACGTCAACCCGCTGTACACGGCGCGTGAGCTGGAGCATCAGCTAAAGGACTCCGGCGCCCGCTGCATTCTGATCCTCGAGAACTTCGGGCATGTTCTCGAGGAAGTCATTGACAATACGGACGTCGATTACGTCGTCACAACCGCTGTCGGCGATCTGCTGGCAAAGCCCAAAGGCTGGATCGTCAACTTCGTCCTGCGCTACCTGAAGCGAGCCGTGCCGGGCTTTCGCCTGCCGGGCGCCGTGCGATTCGGCAAGGCACTCGCCGCCGGCGAAGAGCAAGCTGTCGATGTCGTCGATCTCGGCTACGCCGACATCGCCTTCCTGCAGTACACCGGCGGCACGACGGGCGTGTCGAAGGGCGCGATGCTGAGCCATCGCAACATGGTCTACAACGTCGCTCAGTCAATGGCGTGGCAGGTAGGCTGTTACGCAGATGCCGACCGGATCGTCGCGATTACCGCGTTGCCGCTCTATCACATCTTCTCGCTGCAGAATAACTGCCTGACCATCATGGCCCAGGGCGGCGAGAACGTGCTGATTACGAACCCGCGCGACTTCCCGGGATTCGTCAAGGAGCTGAACAAACACGACTTCCACTTCTTCACCGCCGTCAACACGCTGTACGCGGCATTGCTGAACACGCCGGGATTCGCGGACGTCGACTTTAGTCACCTCGAGGTCTGCATCGGCGGCGGCATGGCGGTGCAGCCGGCCGTCGCGAAAGAGTGGGCCGAGGTCACGGGCTGCGAGATCGCGCAGGGCTATGGGCTGACGGAGACCTCGCCGTCGGCCGTGTGCAACAAGGCAGGCAGCCCCTTCAATGGCACGATCGGCCTGCCGCTGCCGTCGACCGACGTCATGATCGCGGGCGAGGACGGCAACCCGCTGCCCATCGGCGAGGTCGGCGAGATCTGCATCCGCGGACCGCAGGTCATGGAAGGCTACTGGCAGCGGCCCGCGGAGACCGCCGAAGTGATGCTGCCTGGCGGCTGGCTGCGCACCGGCGACATCGGCCGCATGGACGAGCAAGGCTACACGTCCATCGAGGACCGCAAGAAGGACATGATCCTGGTGTCGGGCTTCAACGTGTATCCGAACGAGGTCGAGAACGTCATCGTCGAGATGGACGGGATCCTCGAAGCGGCCGCGATCGGCATACCGGACGAGAAATCCGGTGAGGTCGTCAAGATCTTTGCGGTGAAGACGGACGACGCGGTAAGCGAGCAGGACGTACTCGACTACTGCAGGGAAAATCTCACGAACTACAAGCGGCCGCGCGAAGTCGAGTTCCGCGACGATCTGCCGAAGACCAACGTCGGTAAGATCCTGCGCCGCGCGCTGCGCGACGAATAACGCTCAGGCGTTTCTACCGGAGGCCCCAATGCCCTTACGCTACGTCGTACCGCTGTTGCTGCTCGCCTTTGCGGCCGGCGCGCTGGCCGTCCCGGCCGTGCTCGATCCCGTAAGGGTGGCGCCGCACATCTACGAGGTCGCATTCGAGAACGAGCGCGTTCGCGTATTGAAACGCACGATCCGCAATGGCGATACCGAACCGTTCATGCAGCAGCCCGACCGAGTGGTCGTCTATCTGAACGCCTGCGCGTGGCTGGAGGACGACGGCGAAGGCGGCAATCGGATGGAATCGTTCGAGTTCGGCACGCCGGTCTGGGCGCCTGCCGAGTCACGCGGCGGCTGGACGTCGAATGTCGTCCAGGAGTGTCACGTAGTCGAAGTAGAGCTGCTCGAGTGAGGCCGGACTACACCAGTTACTCGCTCTCGGAGTTGCGCGAGGCGCTTAGCACCGTCGACGGCGCCAAGTATCCGGAAAACAAGGCAGCACTCGAAGCGGAGCTCGAGAAGCGCGTAGCGTCGGGAGACGTCGAACGCGAGCAACGGGAGCGGCAGGAAAAGAAACACGAGGAAGAGCAGAAGCTGCGCCTGTTCGCACGCGGCGCCCGTCTGTGGATAGGCCTCTATCTGATGGGTGCGCCGCTGATCCTGCTCAACGCCACGACGCAGATGCCGGCGGCGATCGGCTGGACTGCCTTCGCCATTCTCGGCATCGTCGTGCTGTACGTCGGCGTTGCCGCGATCGCAGGCTTCGGCCTCTGGAAAGGCAAGGAATGGGGCCGCCGCCTCGCAATCGGCGTCTTCGCGGTCCAGCTCATCAGTATTCAGTCGGCTTTTCTGCAGTACACCACGGTGTCGGCCCTGTCCGGCTTCTTCTTCATCACCTGGCACGACTTCCTCGACTTCGGCGTCTCGGCGGCGATCGGCACCGGGCAGTTTCGCCTCGCGGCAGGCGATCTCGGACTCGGCTTCAACGTCGGCGTCAATCTGGTGGCCGTCTTCATCATTTGGCTGCTCATGAAGGCAAGAGAGCCCGTGGATGACGAGGAGTCGGGCATCGACGTGACCCCCGGGGAAGCACCGGAGCGGCGCTCATTGAAGTAGTGCCGGACGGCGGCGATCAGCCGTGGTACTGCGGACTCATCTCGTGCACGGCGTCGACGAGCACCGAAACCTTGTCGGGACCGATGTCCGGCGTGATGCCGTGGCCGAGGTTGAACACGTGGCCGGGGCCGTCACCGTAGCTTGCGAGCGTGTCGGCCACACCGCGCCGGATCGTCTCGGCATCCTCGCGCAGCGTGGCAGGATCGAGATTGCCCTGCAGCGCCACTTTGTCGCCGGTGTACTTTCGCGCGTCGGCCAGGGTCGTCGTCCAATCGACGCCGAGCGCATCGCAGCCGGTTTCCACCATGTCAGCGAGCATCGGTCCGGCACCCTTGGTGAACAGGATCACCGGAATCTTTCGACCGTCCTTCTCGCGCGTCAGCCCGTCGACGATCTGCTGCATCGGCTCTAGCGAGAACCTGCGGTAGTCGTCCCGCTCCAGGGCCGCGCCCCAGGTGTCGAAAATCTGTACCGCCTGCGCGCCAGCTTCGATCTGGGCATTGAGATAGTCGGTGGTGACGCCCGCGACTTTCGCCATCAGACGCTCGAGGAGCGCGGGCTCCTTCGCGGCCAGTTCGCGGATCAGCGGGAACTCGCGGCTCGAACCGCCTTCCACCATGTAAGTGCCGACGGTCCACGGGCTGCCCGCGAAGCCGATCAGCGGCACCATCCCATCCAGCGCGGCGCGAATCGTCCTGACGGCATCGAAGACATAGCCGAGCGAGTCGTGAACGTCGATGTCGGGAAGCTGGTCGATCGCCACCCTGCTTTGCAGCGGCCGCTCGAACTTCGGTCCCTCGCCGGTCTCGAAGTACAGACCCAGCCCGAGCGCATCGGGAACGGTCAGGATGTCGGAGAATAGAATTGCGGCGTCCAGCTTGTAGCGGCGCAGCGGCTGCAGCGTGACTTCGCAGGCCAGCTCCGGGTTGCGGCATAGACTCATGAAGTCGCCGGCTTCGGCACGGGTCTCGCGGTATTCCGGCAGATAGCGACCGGCCTGGCGCATGATCCACATCGGCGTGCGCGACACCGGCTCACGCAGCAATGCGCGGAGCAGCAGGTCGTTTTTCAGTTCGCCAGACATCAGGCGAACTGTTCGGCGATCGAGGCCTGCATCGCTTCCGCCGCGGCTCTCGGACTCTCGGCGTCGCGAATCGGCCGCCCAACGACGATGTGGTCGGCCCCGTTACTGAACGCCGTCTCCACCGTAACCACCCGCTTCTGATCGCCGACAGGCTTGTTGTCGACCGGCCGAATCCCCGGCGACACGACTAGCAGTTTCTCGTCGACGAACTCCCGCAGCCGGGGCACCTCGAGGCCCGAGGAGATGACACCGTCGCAACCGACGTCGAGCGCTTGTTTGGCGCGCGACAGCACGAGGTCCTCGACGTCGCAGGCGAACCCGAGGTCGTCCAGGTCGCCGCGATCGAGGCTGGTCAGCACCGTCACGCCGAGCACCTTCAGCGACTCGCCTTTGTTTTCGGCCGCCGCTTCCATGATCGAGCGATTGCCGTGCACGGTGACGAAACTCGCACCCCGGTCCTTGAGTTGGCGAACGGCCGAGCCGACGGTCGCGGGGATGTCGAAAAACTTCAGGTCGCAGAAGACTTTCTTGTCGCGGGACAGGAGCCAGTCGAGCAGTTCGAAGTAACCGCCGCTCATCATCAGTTCGAGGCCGATCTTGTAGAACGTGACGGAATCGCCGAGCTCGTCGGCGAGCGCTCGCGCGCGGTCGCAGTCCGGCACGTCCATGGCGAAAATGAGGCGATCCCGATCGGGAATGTTCTTCGGTTGCACTGCTTGCCTTCGTGTCTGCCGGGCCAGGGGACGGCGTAGTCTAGCAGAGGAAACGCTGGATGCGTCGCGGCCTGTCAGGTGCTGGCAGCCTCGAGCCGCTCGTGCTCGGCAATGGCGTAGCGATCGGTCATTCCCGCGATGTAGTCGGCCACGACACGCGCCCGGGCCTGGTCGTCGCCATCGCGTGCAGCACTCGCGAACTCGTCCGGCATCAGACCGGTATCGGCCATGAAACGTGAGAACAGCTCCTCGAGGATGGCCTGTACGCGGGCTGTCATCGCGAGCTTCTTCTCGTGCGTATAGAGGTGCTGCATCAGGAAGCGCTTGAGTGAGACGTGCTGCTCGTGCACGTCCGGCGACAGCTCGACCAGCCGCCGTCCGGCGTTGCGCACGTCGTCGATGGACTGCGGCTTCGCCGCGTCGATATTCTTCCGCGTCTGCTCGATCAGATCGGTGACGACGCGATCGATCATTCGGCGGATGATCTCGTAGATCAGGCGCCGGTCTTCGAGCTGTGGATGCAACGCCCGAACCGCGTCGAACTGCTCGCCGAACAAGCGCTGCGTGCGCAGCTGATCGAGACTGATCAGGCCGGCGCGAAAGCCGTCATCGACATCGTGGTTGTTGTAGGCGATGGCATCCGCCAGGTCCGCGACCTGGGCCTCCAGCCCGGGCTGCGTCCGGTTGAGGAAGCGCTCGCCCAGCGGCCCGAGTTCGCGGGCGTTCCTGGCCGAGCAGTGTTTCAGGATCCCCTCCCGGGTCTCGAACATCAGGTTCAGCCCCGGGAAGTCGGCGTACTTGGCTTCGAGCCGGTCCACGACGCGCAGCGATTGCATGTTGTGCTCGAAGCCGCCGTACGCCCGCATGCACTCGTTCAACGTGTCCTGCCCTGCGTGGCCGAACGGCGTGTGGCCGAGATCGTGGGCGAGGCTGATGGCTTCGGTCAGCGGCTCCGAGAGCCCGAGCGCAAGCGCCACGGTGCGGGCGATCTGAGCGACCTCGATCGAGTGCGTAAGGCGGGTTCGATACAGATCGCCCTCGTGATTGACGAAAACCTGGGTCTTGTAGACCAGCCGCCTGAACGCGGTCGAATGGATGATCCGGTCGCGGTCCCGCTGGTATTCGCCGCGGTAGCGCGTTCCCGGCTCGTCGTACTGCCGGCCCCGGCTTTCGGATTCGTCGGCGGCGTAGGCTGCGAGGTCCGCCACGGTGGTCAGGCGCCGGCCCGTAGGATCCGGCTGAGGCGCGCTTCGTCGTAGTCGCCGGTCAGGTACGCATTGCCAAGCTCGCGCAGGAGGACGAAGCGCAGCGTCTTCTTGCACGCCTTCTTGTCGAGCGACATCGCATCGAGCATCTGCTGCGCACCGATATCGGGCGGCACGACCGGCAGTCCGGCACGCGCGACGAGATCGCGGAGACGTGTGACACCGCCATCGGGCAGGCCGCTCAGCTCCGCCGCCATCACCATGCCGGCCGCGACGGCCTCGCCGTGCAGCCACTCTCCGTAGCCCAGGCAATGTTCGATCGCGTGCCCGAAGGTATGGCCGAAGTTCAGGATCGCCCGCCGGCCGGCCTCGCGCTCGTCTTCGGCGACAACCTGCGCCTTCAATTCGCACGAGCGCTTGATGGCGTGCACCAGCGCATCGCCGTCCTTGGCGAGCAGCGCATCGATGTTGTTCTCGAGCCAGCCGAGGAACTCGATGTCGGCGATGGCGCCGTACTTGATGACTTCCGCAAGACCCGCCATCAGCTCCCGGTCAGGCAGCGTCTGCAGCGTGTCCGTGTCGATGAGAACCACGTTCGGCTGATGGAAGGCGCCGATCAGATTCTTGCCCTGCGGATGATTGACACCGGTCTTGCCGCCGACCGAGGAATCGACCTGCGCGAGCAGCGTCGTCGGCACCTGAATGAAATCGACGCCGCGCATGTAACTGGCCGCGGCGAATCCCGCAATATCGCCAACGACACCGCCGCCCAGCGCAACGACCGTGACGTCGCGAGTCGCGTGGCCGGCAACGAGCGAATCGAGCACGTCCGCGAGCGTATCCAGCGTCTTGTATTCCTCCCCGTCGGGGAGCGACACGGCGTGCGCCGATACGCTGCCGCGCTGAGTGAGACTGGCGTCGAGGTCGTCCTTGTACAGGGGGCCGACCGTGTGATTGGTGACGACGAGGCAGTTGTCACCGGCGAGATACTCGCCGAGATCGAACGCGCCGAGGAGGCCGCTTCCAATGACTATCGGATAGCTGCGTTCGCCGAGTTCGACTGTGATGCGCTCGCTCATGCGGCGTAGGTTAGCGCAAAGCGGCGCTGCTGTGCCGCAATGGCCGGTCCGGAGGCAAACGTGAGGTGACGAATCAGGTGATCGTCTCGAGAATCTCTGTCGCCACGGCCTTGACGCGGCGCGCATCCGTATCGACCGTCAGATCGGCAATCTCCAGATAGAGCGGTTCGCGGGTGGCGAGCAGCGTTTCGAGGACGGCTTGCGGATCGTCCCGTTCGAGCAGCGGGCGATCCCGGCCGCGGCTGGTGCGCTTTAGTTGCTGCTCCACGCTGGTGCGCAAATAGATGACGAATCCCCGGGCGCCGAGAAAACTGCGGCTGTTGGCGTCCAGAATGGCGCCGCCGCCGGTCGCGAGTACGATACCGTCTTTTGCGGTGAGGTCGTCTATGACCTTCGCCTCACGCCTGCGGAAGCCCACCTCGCCTTCCTTCTCGAAGATGAAGGGAATATCGACGCCGGTACGGGATTCGATCTCGTCGTCGCTGTCGAAGAAGGTCATGTGCAGCATGCGCGCAAGCTGCCGGCCGACCGCGGACTTGCCCGCGCCAGGCGGCCCGATCAGGAAAACGTTGTGCGGCTGCTTCATCGAGTGCTTCGCGTTCTCTGGCCAGGAAAAAGTGTGCGTTGGCGCGTCATGCGGGTGCGAATTCCGGGCTCCATACGAGAAAGCCAACCCGAAGGTTGGCTTTCCGTGTCAATCAGATCGACAGACCTCAGTAGATCGTGCCGCCTTCCTCGAGGATGCGCGGCGTCACGAAGATCAGCAGCTCGGACTTGTTGTCCGTCGTCTGCGTACTGCGGAACGCGTTGCCCACGACCGGCAGGTCGCCGAGGAACGGGATCTTGTTGATTGTCTCGCGGCGCTCCGTCTCGTAGATGCCGCCGAGTACGACCGTCTGGCCATCGGCTACGAGCACCTGCGTTTCGACAGCGCGGGTATCGATACTCGGAACCGTACCGCCGAGGCCGCCGGTCGAGATGATGTCACCGACGCTGTCCTTGTGGACGCGCAGATCCATGATGATGTTGTTGTCCGGCGTAATCTGCGGCGTCACCGTCAGACTCAACACCGCCTTCTTGAACTGAATCGTCGTCGCACCGGAGGACGCGGACTGCTGGTACGGGATCTCGACGCCCTGCTCGATGACGGCTTCCTTCTGGTTCGCCGTAATGACGCGCGGTGTCGAAACGATCTCTCCGCGGCCCTCGGCTTCGAGCGCCGTGAGTTCCAGATCGACCAGGTAGTCGGTCTCGAGAACGGCGAGCGCAAAGCGGCCGGCCGGGTTCTCGATCGGTACGTTGACGTTGTAACGGTTCGACAGCGACGGGATCTGGACCGGGAACGGCGTACCGTTGGCCGGATCTGCCAGATTCGCCAGCGCCGAGTTGATCATCGTGTCCGTGCCGGTGCCGTTGCCGGAGATTACGGTCAGCCCGTCGGTGCTGTTCTCATCGAATGCCGTGACGCCGAGGCGAACGCCGAGGTCGCGGCTAAAATCGTCGTTGACGACGACGATGCGCGACTCGATGAGCACCTGCTTGATCGGCACGTCGAGCGTGCGAACCATCCGGCGGATGTCCTGCAACCGCTGTGCCGTGTCCTGCACGAGCAGCGTGTTGGTCCGATCGTCGACCGCGATGCTGCCGCGCTCGGAAAGCATCGAGTTGGCGTTGTCGGAGCTGATCAGTTGAGCGAGGTCTCCAGCCTTGGCGTAGTTGACCTGCAGGAACTCGGAGTAAAGCGGCTCGAGTTCGCTGATCGCCTGCTGCGCTTCGAGATCGGCCGTCTCGCGCGCGGCGATCTCTTCGGCCGGAGCGACGATGATGACGTTGCCGTTCTGGCGCATGTCCAGACCCTTGGTCGTCATCACGATATCCAGTGCCTGATCCCACGGTACGTTGCGCAGACGCAGCGTCACGTTGCCCTGCACGGTGTCGGAAACGACGATGTTGCGGCCCGAAGTTTCAGCCAGCAGCTGAAGCACGGCGCGCGTCTCGATGTCCTGGAAATTCAGCGTCAGGCGCTGACCTTCGTACTCGCGCGTTTCGGAGAACAGCGACGAACCCTGCTCTTCCTGCTCGGCAACCGGGTTCACTTCGATCGAGAACTCGTTGTCGGACTGATAGGCGAGCTGTTCATAACGGCCGTCCGCCGAGATGACGATGCGCGTGTCCATGTTCGTGCGCAGCGTGTCGACGGTGGTTACCGGCGTGGCGAAATCGTTCACGTCGAGGCGGCGCATCAGCTCCGCGGGCAGCGACGTATCCTTGAAGATGGCAACGACGCGGCCGCCTTCCTGGCGGATATCGACCGGCGTACCCGGATCCGTCAGGCTGACGATGATCCGGCCGCCACCGTCACGGGTGCGGCGGAAGTCGACGTTCGTGATGCCACGATCGGTCGGCGGCGTGTACGAGGTGCTGGACGAGGACGTTCCGGCGCTGGCGAACTGGGTAACTCCAGCGCTGTAGTCTCCGCCGTCACCGAGCGTCACCACAACGGAATTGCCGGTGCGGCGCGTCTCGTACGCGACCATCGTGTCCAGATTCAGGACAACGCGAGTGCGGCCGTTGGCTTCCGCGGCGAGAATCGTGTCAAGCGGACCCATGTTGACGTCGCGGCGGCGGTCAGACAGGCCGAGTTCGGTATTCGGCAGGTCGAGCGCAATTCGCGCGGGATTCTCGATCGTGAATGCCATCGGCTCGGGCGCGGAGCCGGTCATGACCAGCGTCAGCTCTACCCGTTGACCGGGCAGGTTCTGAACCTGAATGTCCTGCAGGCGGTTGCCATCCTGTGCGTTCGCCGAGAAGCCGACGAACATCAGGACGGTTGCCTGTGCCAGTGCAGCCAGTCGCATCAGCGTACTGCGGCGGGCTGCGGGTTTGCTGCTTTTGAGCGTCATGCCATGTACTCCCAGTTCCATTCAGGCATCAGTTGGAGAGACCCAGAGCGGCATCCCTCTCGATGTAACCGCCGATCCCGTCGGAAATAATTTCAATCAGTGCAATTTCTGCTTCGGAGATTTGGGTGATCCGACCGTGGTTCTGCCCCATGTAGTTGCCGGGGATAACGCGGTGAATCAGTCCGTCATGCGTTGTTTGTACGAGTCCGAACTCGCTCTCGCCGAGTTCGAGCGTGCCGACCATGCGCAGCGTGTCGAGCGGGAATTGCTCGAGATACTCCGGCAGCCGTTCGTCGTCGATCGTGACTCCGCCGGCGACAGGACCCGATGCTTGCGGGGTGTCGGGCTGGAACGGCGAACGCATGCCTTCCACGTCGGCCACGTAGGTGAACGTCTCGTAGGGCGTGATCTCCGGCAGCGGCTCGATGCGGCCGCCCGGCTTCGCCTTGATGTCGTTGATGTAGGCGTCGAGTTCATCCATATCGCCGGTACACGCGGACAGCGCGGACATGGCGAGCACGGCGACGAGCGCCTTTCGTAGCGAGGCGGCCATTAGTCCACCTCCTCGAGATAACGATAGGTCTTCGCAGTCACTTCCATACTCAGGGTGTCGAAGTCGTTCGGGTTTTCGCGGGTGATCGTGATGTCATGCAGCGTCACGATACGCGGCAGAGCGGCGATGCCGCTGACGAAGTTCGCAATTTCGTGATAACCGCCGGAGAGCCGGATCATGATCGGCTTCTCCGCGTAAAAATCGCGGGGAATCTCGGCCTGCGGCTGGAACAGATTCTCCTGCAGTCCGGCCGCGAGGCCCGTCTGCGAGATATCGACGATGAGGCTCGGAATCTCGGTCTGGCCAGGCAGCTGGCGAAGCATCGTACCGAACGACTGCTCGATCTGGTCGAGCTGCTCGCGATAGCGGTCGTAGTTGGCCGCCTTGCGCTGCTTGCTCTCGAAGGCATCGCGGAGGTCCTGATGTTCCTGTTGCGCGCGCTCGAGGACAACCATCTTGTCCTGCCAGATCGTCCAGTAGAGTCCGAGGCCCACGACGAGCAGGAACACGATGAGGATAACGGCGAGCCGGAACGGCAGCGGCCAGCGGCCGACGTCGTTGATGTCGAGGCTTTGGATCTCGTCCATAAGATTCATTGCAAGCCCTCCTCGTAGTCGCCGCCCACTTGCCGCGCGTAGACCACGAATTCGGCCTGCCGCGACGCCCCGGTTGTCGTCGTTTCGACGCGCTCCACCTCAGGGTCGGTCAGCCAGGGCGACGAGTCGATCTGCCGCATCAGCGCGGATACGCGCGTGCTCGATTGAGCGACGCCCTGCAGTTCGACGCGGGAGCCTGTCTGTTTCATGCTGGTCAGATAGACGCCCTCGGGCAGTTGCCGGACGAGTTCGTCGAACAGGTGCACGATTTCCGGGCGGCTCTTCTGCAGCTGATCGATGATCTCCATGCGGGCGAGAAGGCGCTCCTTCCGCCGCTCGAGGTCGTCGATCTCTTCGATACTCTGCTCGATGATCCGGATCTCCTCGGTCAGGCGATCGTTCAGACGCTGCTGAGCGGCGATCATCTGCGAGAAGGCGAACATCGTTCCCATGACGACGGCGATACCGGCCACGACCGCACCGGCAGTGGCGACGCCAAAGTCTCGTTGGCGCTTTTTCCGTTCTTCTTCGCGCCAGGGTAGTAGGTTTACGCGTGGCATTAGTCGAAGCTCCTCAGTGCCAGGCCGCAGGCCGTCAGGAGTGCCGTAGCATCCTTATGTACGCCCTGCGACTTTGCTTTCGACGATATCTTCATCTGTCCGAGCGGATCCCCGACCTCAGTCGGAATTCCCACTCGCGAGGAGATCACGTCAGCGATTCCCGGAATGTTGGCGCAGCCACCGCAGACCAGGATCATATCCGGCTGCTCGCGGCCACCGCCGGAAGCGAGATAGAACTGCAGCGAGCGGCTGACCTGCTGCGTCATGTCATCGATGAACGGCTCGAGCACTTCCGGCTGGTAGTTGCTCGGCAGGCCGCCCTGCTTCTTCGCGCGCCCGGCGTCCTCCATCGAGAGGCCGTAGGTACGCATGATCTCTTCGGTGAGCTGCTGGCCGCCGAAGTTGAAGTCGCGGGTGTAGATGACTTTCAGATCCTGCAGCACGCTGAAGGTCGTGGACGATGCGCCGATATCGACGACCGCGACCGACTGACCCATGCCGCCGTCAGGGATCTGATGTGAAAGGAGCTGACAGGCATTCTCGAGCGCGAACGCTTCGACGTCGACAACCTGTGCGGCCAGACCGGCGGCATTGACCGCGGCCTGGCGCTGTTCGACGTTGTCGGTGCGCGTCGCAACCAGCAGAACGTCGAGGAGTTCGGGGTCCTTGTCGTTCGGGCCGACGATTTCGTAGTCGAAGCTCACCTCTTCCATAGGGAAGGGGATGTACTGGTCGGCCTGAATCTCGACCTGCCCCTCGAGATCGCGCTCGGAGAGGCTGGACGGCATCTGAATGACTTTGGTGATCGCCGCATCGCCGGAGATTGCGACGGCGACGTCGGTCGCTTTCGCCCCGGCGCGCTTCACCGCGCGGCGGATCGCTTCGCCGACCGCTTTGGCATCGACAATTGCCTTCTCGCTGACCGAGCTCGGCGGGGTAGGTTCAGCAGAATACGACTCGACGCGATAGCGTTTTCCGCTCTGCGACAGCTCAATCAGCTTGACTGACGAGGTCGTTATATCGAGTCCCAACAGGGGTTGAGATTTCTTTCCGAAAATCACTATTTTTCCCTTTTAAGTCGCTGAGTTGCGTAGCAAATATCGACTTGACCCAAGCAATTCGATTTAACTATATATCAAGAAAATGTTAAATAAAACGTGACTTTGTTCACGAACCAGCGAACGCATGTTACGCCGCTCATGTTCGGTATTCTGTGAACTGGTCGGCGTGTCAGAGTGAGACACGAAAATGCCCCCGGAGGCCCTCGGTCGAGACCCTGTCGAAACACCCCTTTGGGCATCGCGGCATTGCAGTACAAAGGCCGCGGTAGCTATCATCGGCGGCGCCGATTGGGCCGGCGCCACAAAATTGCCACTTTCTGCGCACCGAACTGACACCAGAATACGTTTAATAGGTAAGCAATCGTCGCGACTAATCGCGGCGTTTGCGTGGAAACGTATCTCACTTCCAGATTTCGACCGATGACCAGCACTCGCCGCCAAAAAGAACGCATTCTGTCGGGCAGACGCCTGCTGCGGCTTAGCGTCGTCATGTTCGGCCTCGGGATGGTCAGCTTCATCGGCGGCGTCGCCGCGGTCATCGGTGCCTACTACTACGTCGAGCCCGGCTTGCCGGCCGCGGAAACGATCCGCGACATCCCGTTGCAGATGCGTCTGCGTATCTTCAGCCGCGACGGGCGTCTGATCGACGAGATCGGCGAACGCCGGCGCATACTTATTGAATATGACGACCTGCCCGAACATGTCGTCAACGCGTTCATCGCGGCCGAGGACCGGCGCTTCTGGAATCATCCCGGCATCGACTACCGCGGCGTGCTCCGCGCGCTGTATCGAGTCGCGACGACCGGAAGCACGAGCGGCGGTGGCGGCAGCACGCTGACGCAGCAGCTCGCGCGCGATTACTTCCTGACTCGCGAAAGAGAGTTCACGCGCAAGCTGCGCGAGGCCTTTCTCGCCTGGAAGATCGAGCAGGAATTCACGAAGGAACAGATCATGGCGCTGTTCCTCAACAAGATGTTCTTCGGCCAGCGCGCCTACGGCGTCGCCGCGGCCGCGCAGGTCTACTTCAACAAGCCGCTCGAAGACCTGACCATCGCCGAGGCCGCAACGCTGGCCGGGGTCCTGCCCGCACCGTCGCGTTACAACCCGGTCAGAAGCGCGACGAATGCACAGCGCCGGCGCGGCTACGTGCTCGGCCGTATGCGTGCACTGGGCTTCATCGACGACGCGCAGTACGAGCAGGCCATGAGCGAGCCGCTCGAGTCGCATCTCCACGGCACCGACGTCGAGGTCGAAGCCGCCTACGTCGCCGAGATGGTCCGCCGCGAGATGCTCGAACGATTTGGCGAGGAGACCTATTCGGCAGGCTATGTCGTCGTCACCTCCATCGACTCGAGGCTGCAACGAGGCGCGAACTACGCGCTGCGGAACGGGCTACTCGAGTTCACGCGCCGGCGCGGCTATCGCGGACCGGTGGCGAATCACGAGCTGACCCCCGAGCTGCTGGCGACAGACATCTCGGAGTGGCCCGACGAGATCTATGACGATCTCGACCGCTACGCGCCCGGCGGTCTGTCGATGGCAATCGTCACCGAGATTCACGACGACAACAGCGCAAACATACTCTTTAGTAACGGCAGCTCCGCAACGATCCCCTGGGTCGGCATGAGATGGGCGAAGCCGTTCATCGACCGGGTAACCACCGGCCCGGCGCCGGAGACCGCTGCCGACGTGATGGCAGTTGGCGACGTCATCCACGTGATGCCGACCGAGGCGGGCTTTTGGGCGCTTGCCCAGGTCCCGGACGCACAGGGCGCGGTCGTGTCGGTCGATCCGTCGGACGGCGCGATCACGAGCCTCGCCGGCGGCTTCGATTTCGCCACCAGCAAATTCAACCGCGTCACCCAGGCGTACCGTCAGCCGGGATCGTCGTTCAAACCCTTTATATATTCGGCCGCGCTCGAACACGGCAACACACCGGCAACCGTCGTCCTGGATGCGCCGGTCGTCATCAGTTCGGAAGAACTCGAGGCGGTGTGGCGGCCGATCAACTACAGCGGGCGCTTTTACGGTCCGACGCGGATGCGCGAAGCGCTGGTACGGTCGATGAACCTGGTGTCCGTCCGGTTGCTGCTGTTCGAGACCGGTATCGGCAATGCCGTGCGTCACATCAGCCGCTTCGGCTTCGGTGACGCGGCCCTGCCGAGGAACGGTTCGCTGGCGCTCGGCGGCGGTCAGGCGTCGCCGCTCGACATGGCGCAGGGCTACGCCACGATTGCCAACGGCGGCTACTCGCTACAGCCCTACGTTATCGATGCGATCTACGGCCCGGACGGCGAGACGCTGTACCGTGCCGAACCGAACATCGTCTGCCGGGACTGTGAGATCGCCGAAGAGGCGATGCGAACCGCCATTCCCGAGTTCATCGATATCGACGACGAGGCCCTCGACAGCGGTGAACTCGGTGAAGCCTCCGGCGCCGACATCGAGGCCCTGCTGCCGGGCATGACGCCCAGCGGACTGACGCTGGAAGAGATCGCGGCCTTAGGGCCAGACTACCGGCCGGACCCGGAAAGCTATCCCGAATTCTTCGCCGACATCCCGTCGGCACCGCGCGCCATCTCCGCGCAGAACGCCTACCTGATCCAGGACATGATGCGCGACGTGGTGCTGCGCGGTACCGGCCGGCGCGCGCTCGTTCTCGGCCGGCGCGACCTGTCCGGCAAGACCGGCACGTCCAACGACCGGCGTGACGCCTGGTTCGGCGGCTTCAACGGCGATCTGGCCAGCGTGGTCTGGGTCGGTTACGACGATGACACGCCGCTCGGCCCGGGCGAAGAAGGCTCGCGCACGGCGCTGCCGATCTGGATCTCGTTCTCACGGATCGCGCTGGACGGCGTCCCGGAGAACACGATGCCGATGCCCGAAGGCATCGTTACCCGGCTCATCCGGCTGAGCGACGGCTGCCCGGCTCGCGCCGGCGAACCGGGTACCGATTTCGAGATGTTTTTCGAAGGCCGCGTGCCGGAATGCGATGACGCCGAGGACCCGGTCGACATCTTCAACGACACGACGGGATTGACGGACGTGGACCCGTTCAACGAGGATGCCGGTTCGACCGATCCGTTCAATGACGCCGGCGCCGTCGACGAGACTGGCGAGAGCGATGAACAGAGCGGCGGCGTTCTCGATCCTTTCGGCGACCCATCCGGCGCCATCGAGGACCCGAACGCCAGCGAAGAGGATGAGGAGTCCGACGAAAACGTCGACGCCGAAGACCTCTTCTAGGGGTTCTTACCCGGACACATTCAAGGACGCCGATGGGCAAACGCAACGGGAACGGTAACGACCGTGCTCGCCAGATGGTCGCGCAGGAAGCCGCGCGCATCATCGTCAACCAGGGTATCCGCGATTACCGTGCCGCGAAGCTCAAGGCTGCCGAGCGGCTGGGCATGAGTTCGCGAGGGTCCCTGCCGAACAATGCCGAGATCGAACAAGCCCTTGGCGAACACCACCAGCTATTCGGCGGCGACACTCACGCCGACTTCCTGCGCTCGGCGCGCCAGGCCGCCCTTTCGGCGATGCGGCTGCTCGCCACGTTCGAGCCGCGTCTGGTGGGGCCGGTGCTGAACGGTACGGCGGACGCCAACTCCGCGGTCAATCTGCACGTCTTCGCGGACTCACCCGAGTCCGTCGCGATGCAGCTCGATTCTCTGGCGGTCGCCTACCGGCCCTACGAACGCCGGCTGAGGCGTAACCGGGAGGTCACGGAGACTTACGCGGGCTTCGAGTTTCGCCACGAGAGCGCCGATGTGCAGGCGACCGTGTTTCCGGTGGACGGCATTCGCCAGGCACCGTTGAGCCCGGTCGACGGCCGGCCGATGCGGCGCGCTGACGCGGCCCGCGTGCGCGGGCTGATCGATGGGGATGACGTAGCTTAAGCGCCCTGGCCGGCGGGCACGCCGGCCTTCGTCGCTCAGCGCTTGTCGACGCTGACGTAGTCCCGCTGCGTGGGACCGGTGTACAGCTGCCGCGGCCGGCTGATCCGGCCTCTCGGATCCGAGATCATCTCGCGCCAGTGGGCAACCCAGCCGACGGCGCGGCCGATTGCGAACATCACCGTGAACATCGACGTCGGAATGCCGAGCGCCTTGTAGATGATGCCCGAGTAGAAGTCGACGTTCGGGTAGAGCTTCTTCTCTACGAAGTAGTCGTCCTTGAGCGCGATCTGCTCGAGCTCGCGGGCGAGATCGAACATCGGCGTGTCCTTGCGATCGAGCTTCTCGAGCACCTTGTGCGCCATCTCGCGAATGATCGTCGCGCGCGGATCGAAGTTCTTGTAGACGCGATGGCCGAAGCCCATCAGGCGGAACGGGTCGTCGCGGTCCTTGGCCTTGTCGATGTACTTGCCGATGCTCTTGACGTCGCCGATCTCTTCCAGCATCTCGAGCACGGCCTCGTTGGCGCCGCCGTGCGCGGGACCCCACAGCGCGCTGACGCCGGCCGCGATCGCGGAGTACGGGTTCGCGCCCGAGCTGCCGGCCATGCGCACCGTCGACGTCGAACAGTTCTGTTCGTGATCCGCGTGCAGGATGAAGAGAAGATCGAGCGCCTCGGATGCGACCGGGTCGATGTCGTAGGGCTCGGCCGGCACCGAGAAGAACATCTGCAGCATGTTCTCGCAGTAGTTCAGATCGTTGCGCGGATACATGAACGGCTGACCGATATTGTGCTTGTAGGCCGCCGCGGCAATCGTCGGCAGCTTGGCGAGAATCCGGTGCGCAAAGATGTCGCGGTGTCGGGGATCCGAGCTGTCCAGCGTGTCGTGGTAGTACGCCGACATCGAACCGACGACGGCCGACAGCATCGCCATCGGGTGCGCGTCGTAGCGGAAGCCCTTGAAGAAATTCAGCATGCCCTCGTTGAGCATCGTGTGCATGCGAATCGTCTGGTCGAACTCCTCCAGCTCGTCCTTCGACGGCAGCTCGCCGTGCAGCAGCAGATAGGCCACCTCGATGAAGCTCGAGTGTTTCGCGAGCTGCTCGACCGGATAGCCACGGTACATGAGCACACCTTCCTCGCCGTCGATGAAGGTGATGTCGGATACGCAACTGCCGGTCGCTACGAAACCCGGGTCGTAGGTAAATATGCCCTGCTCGGCATACAGCTTCGTGATGTCGATGACATCGGGACCGGTCGATCCCTTGTGTATGGGTAGCTCTGTCTCCCGGCCGTCCGGGCTCGTCAGGCGAAACGCATCCTGGCTCATTGTCGTCCTCTGCTTTGGGCCGCAAAGCGGCGCATGCTCAGAACCGCGAGGCGTACGCCTGCGGGTTCCTTATAGATACTGCCGCGAGGTTGAGCCGGGATCGGCCCAGCGGACTCTTATAAGAGCATACCAGAACCCGAACTGGGCCCGAGCGGCTACATCCCGTATTTCTTGCGGAACTTGTCGACTCGGCCGCCCGTGTCGACGATCTTCTGCTTGCCCGTATAGAAGGGATGACAGGAAGAGCACACCTCGATCAGGAGATCTTCGCCGAGCGTCGAGCGCGTCGTGAATTCGTTGCCGCAACTACAAGTGACCTTGATCTCGTCGTAGTTCGGGTGAATGTCGGCTTTCATCTGAGGGTCTCCGCGGCACCAAGCGTGCCAAAAAGGCCGGGTAATATATAGCCAAGCCGTGCCTGCTTCAAGCCCCGCGAATCGCCCCGGGGTTTATCCACAGAAGCTGTGGATAAGGTTGTGGAAGAAAATTGAACGAGTGCGCTAAGGCACGGATTTTCAAAGCAGCGCGTCAATATGACTATTTTGTGTCCATTTTTTGAAACCTTTCAGAAACAACGACTTACAGGGGTTTCTCGACGCTGAAAGTCAATTCATCGCCGTCTGACACTAAAAATACAGGGGACGGCCGCGTCTTGTTGATAAATGCTCATGGCAGAAACTCGGCCTGCAGGTCATTGAGAAAGCGCCCGCCGAGTTCCGTCGGCCGCCAGATGCCGCCGTTCACGCGCTCGAGCAGGCCCTTTTCGACCGCCGATCGGGCGCGCGCGGAGAGCATTTCCGTCTCGAGCCCGGTACGTCTCGCAAAGTCCGCTTCGTCGAAACCGTCGACCAGCCGGAGAGCGTTCAGCAGGTACTCGAAGAGCAGATTCTCGCCGCTCACGGGCTCGCCGGCCTCGAATTGACCGTCCTGGATGAAATCGACGTAGGTCTTCGGATTGGCGGGCTTCCGATAGCGGATGACGGACTCGTCCATCGTGACCTTGCCGTGAGCGCCCGCGCCAACCGCGAGGTAGTCGCCGAACAGCCAGTAGTTCATGTTGTGACGCGACCGCCGGTCGTCGCGAGCCCAGGCCGATACCTCGTACTGCACGAATCCCGCTGCCGTCAGGACCTCCGCGCCTGCCTGCTGGATGTCCCACGACGCCTCCTGATCCGGGAGGCCCGCGGGCGGCCTGGCGTGAAAGACCGTGTTCGGCTCCAGCGTCAGCTGATACCACGAGAGGTGTTCCGGCCCCAGCGCCACGGCTCGGCGGAGGTCCTCCACCGCCTCGGCTGTCGTCTGTTCCGGCAGTGCATACATGACGTCCAGATTGACGTTGTCGAATCCGGCCTTGCGCGCCTCGGTAACTGCCCGGGCGATGTCATCCGTCGAATGAATGCGGCCGAGCCGCTCGAGCGCCGCGGGTGAGAACGACTGCGCGCCGATCGACAGCCGGTTGACGCCGGCGTCACGGTAGCCGGCCGGGTCACCGCACTCGACGCTGCCGGGATTCGCCTCCATCGTAATCTCGGCATCGGCCGCCAGCGCGAAAGTGTCGCGTATCGCCGCGATCAGCCTGTCGATCTCCGCCGGTGTGAACAGGCTCGGCGTGCCGCCGCCCAGAAATACGCTGACGAGCTCGCGCCCGCCCACCCGCCGGGTTTCTCGAGTCACATCTTCGATCAGCGCATCGAGGTAGATCGCGCGCTGATCGGCATCGCCGCCGGCGAACGAATTGAAATCGCAGTAGGGACACTTGCGAACGCACCACGGCAGGTGGACGTACAGTGACAGCGGCGGCACGTCAGCCTCGTTCGAGCGCCTCGATCAGCGCTCTGAGCGCCTGCCCGCGGTGGCTGCGGGCATTCTTGTCGGCGGCGGAGAGTTCGGCCGAGGCCAGGCCGCTTGCCGGATCGAGGAAGACGGGGTCGTAGCCGAAGCCACCGTCGCCGCGACGTTCCGGCAGGATCTCGCCGCGCCATTCGCCCGTACCGAAGACCGGGTCGGCATGCTCCGACTCGACGTAGCAAGCGACGCAGCGGAACGCGGCGGCTCGATCGTCGACGCCGTCGAGTTCGCCCATGAGCTTTTCGATGTTGCTTTCGTCGGTCGCGCCTTCGCCCGAGTAGCGCGCCGAATAGACGCCCGGACGGCCGCCCAGCGCATCCACGGTAAGTCCCGAATCGTCGGCGATTGCGGGAAGCCCCGTCGCGGCGGCCGCGTGGCGCGCCTTGATGATTGCGTTCTCCTCGAACGTCGTTCCCGTCTCGTCGGCGTCGGCGACGCCGTACTCGGACTGCGGCACCACGGTCACGTCGAGGTGCTCGAGCAGGCTGGCGATCTCGCGCAGCTTGCCCTTGTTGCCGCTCGCCACGACGATCTTGTCGGGCCAGCGCATTAGGGTGCCGATTCCAGCGCTTCCCTCTGCCGCTCGACGATGTGCTCGACGCCTTCCCGCGCAAGACCGAGCATCGCCATGAACTCGTCTTCGCTGAAGGCATGGCCTTCCGCCGTGCCCTGCACTTCGATGAAGCGGCCTGCCTCGTTCATGACGATGTTCATGTCCGTCTCGGCTTCAGAATCCTCCGCGTAGTCGAGATCGAGTACGGGCTCGCCGCGGTAGATACCGACGGAGACGGCCGCGAGCTGACCGTGCATCGGGTTCTTATTGAAGGTGCGTTTTTTCATCGTGCGCCGGATCGCCAGCTCGAGCGCGACCCAGGCGCCGCTGATGGCTGCCGTACGCGTTCCCCCGTCTGCCTGCAGCACGTCGCAGTCGAGCGTTATGGTCCGCTCGCCGATTGCTTTGAGATCGATGACCGCGCGCAGCGAGCGCCCAATCAGCCGCGAGATCTCCATCGTGCGTCCGCTCTGCTTGCCGCGCGCCGCTTCTCTGGCGGAGCGCGTGTGCGTCGAGCGCGGCAGCATGCCGTACTCACCGGTCACCCAGCCCGAGCCCTTGCCGCGCATCCAGATGGGTACACGGTCTTCGACGGTGGCCGTGCACAGAACGCGTGTCCCGCCGAACTCGGCCAGCACGCTGCCTTCCGCATGACTCGTGAAGTCGGTGATGAATTGAACCGTGCGAATATCGCGCGGACCGCGGCCGCTTGGTCGCATCAGTCTTCTCCGGAGTTTTAGAGCTGGACCGCTCTTAGTCGCTAAGCCAGCGGAGGGCGGTTCCGGTCGTATTGTCGCTGTAGGGCGAGTTCGCGTTCAATGCCTTGATGCTAAGGGCTTTGAGATTGTCCGCCAGATTGTCCTTGCCCGGCGCGCCGATCTCGGCCATGTCGTCGTCGCTCAGTCCCGACCACAGACCGTCGGAACAGGTGAGCAGCACGTCACCGGGCTGGAGCGGAACCATCGGCGTAATGCTCATGTCCGGCACTGGCGCGTCGCCGCCCAGGCAGCACTCGACGAAATTGCGCATCGGGTGATCGAGCGCCTCCTCCTCGGTGATCGCGCCTTCCTGGATCAGCACCTCGACGTGACTGTGATCGCGCGAACGGCCGAGTACGCGGCCGTTGCGAACCTGATAGATCCGGCTATCGCCGATGTGCGCCCAGAACGAGCCGGCTTCCTGAATCAAACAGATCGCGCAGGTAGCGCGCGGCCGGAAGTCCACGGCCAGGTCGGTGCCGAGGCCAACGACTTCGTCATGCGCCTTCGACAGCGCCATATAGAGGAAACCCTGCGGGTCGAGCACCGGCAGCCGCGACGCCATGAACTGATCCTGCACGGTCTTGAGCGCGGTCTCCGCGGCACGCGCACCGTCCGAGTGGCCGCCCATGCCATCGAACACCAGCAGCATGGCGGCGTCCTCGGCGACGACGACAGCGGCACGATCCTGATTGTCCGACCGGTCTCCGAGCGCGGAGACTTTGGCGTATTCGACCTTCATGTTGTCGAGCGATCCTCAAAGGGCGAGGGCGGCCCTGTCTGGGTATTCCGTGTGTTTTACCGCGGGCAATGTTTCGTTCTTGCGGCGGGGTCTTTAATATGCCCCGCCTCGAAAGCAAAAAGTGTGATGGCTGCGGCACATCCGGAGATACAGAAGAGCATGTTACACAGTATGACAGGCTTTGCGCGGCAGTCGTCCGAGTCGTCGCTCGGGACGCTGACGTGGGAACTGCGCGCCGTCAATCACCGTTATCTCGACGTTTCCTTCAAGATGCCGGACGAGCTCAAGGCTCACGAACCGGCACTGCGTCAGGTCGTCGGCGACCGCTTGCAGCGCGGCAAGGTGGAGTGCGCGTTCCACTTCCGGCGAGCGGTCGACGCGGACGCCGACATGGCGCTCAACGAGCCGCTGGTCGGCCTTCTTTCCTCGCGTATCAACGACGTCTCCTCGGTGCTGCGGAACCCGGGCCGCGTCGACCCGCTCGACATTCTTCGCTGGCCGGGGGTCGTGCAGCAGCCGCAGGTCGACGTCGAACCTCTGCTCGCGGAAGCCCGGACGCTGCTCGAAGCAGCGGTTCGCTCGATGGCCGAGATGCGCGCGAGCGAAGGCGAGAGGATCGGCAACATGCTCGAATCGCGCTGTGCCGATATCGAAACGCTCGCAACCGGCGTGCGCAAGCGCATGCCGGACGTTCGCGACGCGATGCGGCAGCGGCAGCGCGAGCGGCTGGACAAGCTCGACGTCAGCGGCGATCCCGAGCGGCTGGAAGTGGAGATTGCGCTCCTGCTGCAAAAGATCGACGTCGACGAAGAACTCGATCGTCTCAATAGCCACATCGCCGAGATTCGGGATGCGATGCAGCGCGACGAT
Organism: Woeseiaceae bacterium; assembly: GCA_965232445.1. Classification (GTDB taxonomy): domain Bacteria; phylum Pseudomonadota; class Gammaproteobacteria; order Steroidobacterales; family Woeseiaceae; genus UBA1847. The sequence goes on from OZ246973.1 coordinate 1,086,135, forward strand.
GCCGTTGGCCGCCGGCTGGATTTTCTGATGCAGGAACTCAATCGCGAGGCCAACACGCTGGCCTCGAAGTCGGCGGACAGCGAGACGACCAAAGCCGCTGTCGAACTCAAAGTCCTGATCGAGCAGATGCGCGAGCAGGTTCAGAACGTCGAATAACATGACCGCGGCACGACTCTTCGTAATCGCGGCGCCGTCGGGTGCCGGCAAGACGACACTGGTCAAGGCGCTGGTCGAGCGCGACGACAGCCTGCGTTTTTCGATTTCGTACACGACGCGGCAGCGGCGAAAGACCGAGGAGCACGGCGTCGATTACCTGTTCGTCGGCGTCGACGAATTTCAAACGCTCAAGGCGGAGGGCGAGCTGCTCGAGTCGGCCGTCGTATTCGACAATCACTACGGCACGAGCCGGCAACAGGTCGAGAAACATCTCGCGGGTGAGCACAGCGTCATTCTCGAGATCGACTGGCAGGGCGCGCGCCAGGTTCGCGAGTCGATGCCCGAATGCGTGACGATCTTCGTCCTTCCGCCGTCGCTCGCGGAACTCGAGCGCCGGCTGCGCGACCGGAAGACGGATTCTGCCGAGGTGATCGAGCGCCGGCTGCGCGACGCGCTGAGCGACATGAGTCACTGGGACGAATTCGATCACGTCATCATCAATGACGATCTGGGGCAGGCCGCGGACGACCTGATGGATGTATTGGCGGGCCGGGGCGATGCGAGCGCGACTGCCAACCCGGCGCTCCGCGAGGCTGTCGGCCGTATTCTCGGCGGCGATTAGCCGTTCGCGGGCGCCCTCCGGGACCCGCGTTTTAATAACTTCTGGTTATATGGGGTAGCGGCCGCGTCGCCCTGACGGCAAGCTTGCCGGCCTTCTGAAACGCACCGCCAGACAGAGAGAAAGAACATGGCAAGAATTACCGTCGAGGACTGCCTCGAGAACATCGACAACCTCTTCGAAATGGTCCTCGTGGCCGCCAAACGCGCCCGCCGCATCGCGCACGGCGCCGACCCCATGGTCGAGCTGGAAAACGACAAGCCGACGGTCATCGCACTGCGTGAAATCGCCGAAGGCCTCGTGACCCCGGCGATCCTCGACGAGATCGAGCAGCCCGCCGCCGAGGAACTCCTGAAGCCCGAGGTCGCCGACGAAGTGCTCGGCGTACGCGGCATCTCCATCGGGGACTGACGACAGCAGCAAGACGGGCGACGCGCGATGCTCGGCACAGGCTACGAAAATCGCGTTTCACCCCAATAAACAAAGGTCGAACGGCGCCTTTTTGCGAGCGCGGTTCGACCTTTTTTTGTGCACGCGAGTATTATCGAGACATGGACTACGCTGCGACATTGCTGTCGAAACTGCCGGGCGCGAGCCGACGCGACCACGGCATGAAGCGGCTCGTCGAGTCGCTCGGGAGCTATTTGCCCGAGGAGCAGGTCCGGACGGTCACAAAGGCGTACGAATACGGCGCGAAAATGCACGACGGGCAGACCCGCAAGACGGGCGAGCCCTATATCACCCACCCGGTGGCGGTCGCGCAGGAACTCGCCTTCATGCACCTCGATGCCGAGGCGATCGTCGCCGCCATTCTGCACGACGTCGTTGAAGACACCGACGCGTCGCTCGACGACATCGTCGAGCGCTTCGGCGAGGAAGTCGCGGCACTCGTCGATGGGGTGAGCAAGCTCGATCAGATCCAGTTCCGCAGCCGCGCGGAGGCGCAGGCCGAGAGCTTCCGCAAGATGATGCTTGCGATGATCGAAGACATCCGCGTGATCCTCGTGAAGCTCGCCGATCGCCTGCACAACATGCAGACCCTCGGCGCGATGCCGGCGAAGAAGAAGCGCCGCATCGCCCGCGAGACGCTGGACATCTATGCGCCGATCGCGAACCGCCTGGGCATCAATCGCTTCAAGGTGGAACTCGAAGACCTGGGCTTTCGGTACCTGTACCCGATGCGCTACCGCGTGCTCGAACGCGAACTCAAGAAGAGCAAAGGCAGCCAGCGACAGATCGTCAAACGCATCTCCGACGAGTTCAGCTCGTCGCTGTCGAACGAGGGCATTGACGCGGAAGTGATTGGCCGCGAGAAGCACCTGTACAGCATCTACAAGAAGATGGCCGAGAAGAAGCGAACGCTCGCCGACGTCGTCGACGTATACGGCTTCCGCATCATCGTCGATGACGTCAGCACCTGCTATCAGGTGCTCGGTCTCGTGCACGGCCTGTACAAGCCGATGCCCGGCCGCTTCAAGGACTACATCGCGATCCCCCGGGTCAACGGCTACCAGTCGCTGCACACGACGCTGTTCGGACCGAAGGGCCTGCCGCTCGAGGTGCAGATTCGCACCCAGAACATGGACCGCGTGGCCGAATCCGGCGTCGCCTCGCACTGGCAGTACAAGGCCGACGATCCGGTCGACGCGACGCCGCAGCGGCGCGCGCGCGAATGGCTGTCGCGGCTCGCCGAGCTGCAGGAATCGGGCTCCTCCGAGGAGTTCCTCGAGAGCGTCAAGGTCGATCTGTTCCCGGACAAGATCTACGTCTTCACGCCGAAAGGCGACATCATGCCGCTGCCGAAGGGTTCGACGACGGTCGACTTCGCCTACGCGGTCCACACGGACGTCGGCAATCGAACGGTCGCCGCGAAGCTCGACCGCTCGCTGGTGCCGCTGCGCACGCCGCTTGCCAACGGTCAAACCGTCGAGATCGTCACCTCGCGCGGCGCGCGGCCGAATCCGAACTGGCTGCAGTTCGTGCGCACCGCCAAGGCTCGGACCGCCATCCGCCAGCACATGAAGAATCTGCGCTCCACGGAGTCCATCGATCTCGGCAAGCGCCTTCTCGACCGCTCGCTTCGGGACCTCGGCTCGACCGTGCGCAAGGTTGGCAAGACGAGGATGAACGCCGCACTCGAAGAGCTCGGCCTCAATAACTCCAACGAGCTCTTCGAGCAGCTTGGCCTCGGCGAGCGGATTGCGCCGCTCACGGCGCGCTTCCTGCTCGGCATCGGCGACGACGGCGCGCCCGAGCACGAAATCTCCGACCTGGTCATCGCCGGCACCGAGGGAATGGTCGTCAGCTACGCCAAGTGCTGCCTGCCGATCCCGGGCGACGACATCATGGGCTACCTCAGTTCCGGCCGCGGTGTCGTCATCCACCGCAACACCTGCGGCAACCTGTCGATCTTCCGCAAGCAGCCGGAGAAATGGGTCAACGTCGCGTGGGAGAAGGACGTCGATCGCGAATTCTCCAGCCAGATCACGACGGAGACGATGAACAAGCCCGGCGTGCTTGCCGAGGTCGCGGCGACGATTGCCGACTGCGGCTCCAACATCGAACAGGTCGAGGTCCTCGGCCGCCACGAGGACCAGTCGATGCTGTCGTTCCTTCTGCAGGTGCACGACCGCAATCATCTGGCGAAGATCATGCGCGACGTCAAGAAGATGCCGAACGTCGTCCGCGTTTCCCGCGACTGCGCGTAGCCGCCACACGTTCAGGCGGCGCAATGTGGCGTCGGAATGACGCTCGAAATGTGCATCTCCGATGTTGTGTAAACTGCGTTCTCTCGCGCCACTCCGTCTCGTTCTGCACGCGCCTCGGCGCGCGTCAGTCGGCGGCCAACGCAAACCCGTCTTTTCCGATAGATTCAACTCGGAGCACGCATGAGTAAAGAAGCGATTTCCAGCGATCGAGCACCGGCTGCGATCGGCACCTATTCGCAGGCCGTAAAGAGCGGCAATTTCGTCTTTCTGTCGGGACAAATCCCGCTGGTGCCGGAAACGATGGAAATCGTAGACGGCGACTTCGAGGCGCGGGCGCGGCAGGTGTTCACAAACCTCGAGGCCGTGGCGAAGGCGGCGGGCGGCGATCTGAACGACATCGTCAAGATCACCGTCTTCCTGACCGACCTCGACAATTTCGCGACGGTCAACAGCGTCATGGAAAGCTTCTTCGATGCGCCGTTCCCCGCGCGCGCTGCTGTCGGCGTCGCGTCGCTGCCGAAGGGTGTCGATGTGGAGGCCGACGCGATCCTCGCACTTTAGTTCCTCGCACGGCTGACGGTCAGCCATGACGGAAACAAGCACCCAGCCATCGGACCTGGCGGAGCTGACCGGGGTCGGCCCGGCGCTCGCGGAGAAACTCGGGCGGCTCGACGTCTATTCGATCGAGGACCTGCTGTTTCTCTTGCCACTGCGCTACGAGGACAGAACGCAGCTGGTGCCGCTCGGCGCGTTGACCGCCGGCGAGCGCTGCCTCGTCACGGGCGAGGTACTGCTCGCAGAAACTGCCTACCGCGGCCGGCGAAATCTTCTGGTTCGGATCGGCGACGGCACGGGCCAGCTAACGCTGCGCTTCTTCTACTTCTCGCGCAGCCAGCAAGCGCAGCTCAAGACCGGCGTCCGAGTGACCTGCTTCGGCGAAGCGCGCAAGGGCAGCGGCGGGCTGGAGATGATCCATCCCGAGTACCGTCTGCTGCGCGGCGAACAGGATGCCGCGATCAACGACTCCCTGACGGCCATCTACCCGGCCACGGAAGGCGTTCAGCAGGGCCGGCTGCGCAACCTGACCGACCAGGCGTTGCAGCGCATGCGCCGCGACCCACCCGAGGAATTGCTCCCAGAGCAGACTCGCGAGGAACTCGGCATGCCGCCGCTGGCAGAGGCGATCCAGTATCTGCATCGCCCGCCGCCGGACGCGGACACGGCGCTGATGCTTGCCGGCAAGCACCCCTGCCAACAGCGGCTGGCGTTCGAAGAGCTGCTGGCGCACTACCTGAGCCTGAGAAAACTCCGCCTGCTCACGCGCTCTGAAAAGGCACCTCGACTAGACAAGCAGCGCGACGCCGTGGAGGAGTTCGTCGCCGGCCTGCCGTTCGAGTTGACCGGCGCGCAGCAGCGGGTCGCCGACGAGATTCTCGCGGACTTCGGCGCCGGCCACCCGATGATGCGCCTCATCCAGGGCGACGTCGGTTCGGGCAAGACAGTGGTTGCAGCCATCGCTTGCCTGCAGGCCATCTCGAACGGCGTGCAGGCCGCGATCATGGCGCCGACCGAGCTGTTGGCCGAACAGCACTGGCGGACCTTCAGCGACTGGTTCCGGCCACTGGGAATCGACCCCGCGTGGCTTGCCGGCAGTCAGCGCGCGGCAGCGCGCCGGGAATCGCTTGCGGCGATCGAAGACGGCAGCGCGCAGCTCGTCGTCGGTACGCACGCGCTGTTTCAGGAAGGCGTGTCGTTCGCGAAGCTCGGTCTCGTCGTGATCGACGAACAGCACCGCTTCGGCGTGCATCAGCGAATGGCGCTGAGGGACAAGGGTGTCGGCGAGCTCGGACAGCCGCATCAGCTGGTCATGACCGCGACGCCGATCCCGCGAACGCTTGCGATGGCCGCCTACGCGGATCTGGACACCTCGATCATCGACGAACTGCCACCCGGACGACAGCCGGTGACGACGGTCGCGCTGCCCGACACCCGCCGCGACGAGATCGTCGCCCGCGTGCGCGCCGCCTGCGACGCCGGGCAGCAGGCGTACTGGGTGTGTCCGCTGATCGAAGAGTCGGAGGTGCTCGACTATCAGGCGGCCGAAGCCAGCTACGCGATGTTGACCGAGGCGCTGCCTGACGTCCGGGTCGGACTCGTGCACGGGCGGATGCGGCCCGCCGAGAAAGAGCGGGGAATGCGGGCTTTCAAGGAGGGTCTTATCCAGCTGCTGGTCGCAACCACGGTCATCGAGGTCGGCGTCGACGTTCCGAATGCGACGCTGATGATCATCGAAAACGCCGAGCGCATGGGGCTCGCGCAGCTCCATCAGCTGCGGGGCCGTGTCGGGCGCGGTTCGGACCAGAGTCATTGCGTCCTGATGTACAAGCCGCCGCTCGGCCAGCTCGCGAAGAGCCGCCTGTCCGTGCTGCGTGAGACCAACGACGGCTTCGTCGTCGCCCAACGCGATCTCGAGCTGCGCGGTCCCGGTGAGTTGCTGGGGACCCGCCAGACCGGCCTGCCCGAATATCGGGTTGCTGACCTGGTTCGGGATGCGGACCTCATGCCGACCGTCATGCGGGTCGCCGGCGATCTCGAGCGCCGCGAAGCAGCGCGATCGGAAGCATTGGTGCGCCGCTGGTGTGCGGGTATCGATCGCTACGGCAAGGTTTGAGCGGCGGTACTGCAACCCGAATGCGCCGTCACGTAAGATTCACGTCATGAAGAATCCGCTTTCCGGATTGCTCGGCCCGGACGTCGCCATTCAGCTGCGGCACTACGGGCGGCTGATGCGTATCGACAAGCCGATCGGACTCTGGCTGCTCCTGTGGCCGACGCTGTGGGCACTCTGGATCGCGGGTGACGGCCACCCGGACCAAGGCCTGTTCGTCGTCTTCGTCCTCGGCGTGTTCGTCATGCGTTCGGCGGGCTGCGTGTTGAACGATTTCGTCGACCGCAAGATCGACCCTTACGTCGAACGCACTCGCGACCGACCGATCGCGTCCGGGGCCGTCGCCCCGTTCGAAGCACTAACGCTGTTCGTCGCACTGGGCCTGATCGCCGTCGGCCTGGCGACGATGCTCAACCAGCCGGCACGGATGCTCGCCATCGTGGGTGCCGCGCTTACAATCATCTATCCGTTCATCAAGCGCTTCGTCTCCATCCCGCAGTTCATCCTCGGCGCGGCATTCGGCTGGGCCGTGCCGATGGCGTTCGCCGCGCAGACCGGCGAACTGCCGCAGATCGCGTGGGTCGTGTTCGGCGCGGCGCTTATCTGGGCGGTGATCTACGACACGTTTTACGCGATGGTCGACCGCGAGGACGATTTGAAGATCGGTGTGAAGTCCACCGCGATTCTGTTCGGCGACGCTGACCTGTTCGTCATCGCCGGGATGCAAGTAGTCATGCTTGCCGCGCTGGTGTTTGTCGGCCTACGCGCCGAACTCGGTTTCTGGTACTACCTGTCGCTGGCGATCTCGGCCGCCCTCATGGCACACCATCAGTGGCTGGCGCGCAGACGCGAGCGGGAGGGCTGCTTCCAGGCCTTTCTCAAGAATCACTACATCGGGCTCGTCATCTTCGTCGGCATCCTGCTTCACTACAGCTTCAATCCTTAGGCCGAACGCGCCAGCGCCAGCACGCTGACCTTTTCTACACCGTTCTCTAGCAGCACCTTTGCGACGCCGCGAAGCGTCTCACCGGTCGTGATGACGTCGTCGACGAGCAATGCATGACGCGCGGGCCGCACCTCGACCGCGCGAAACGCCGACTTGAGATTCTGCCGTCTCGCCGCAGCATCGAGGCCGGCCTGAGACGCGGTGGCCAGCCGGCGGCGGACAGCGGTGTGCAGCGGCACCGCGAGACGCTTTGCGATCGGGCGAGCCAGTTCCTCGGCCTGATTGAAGCCGCGGCGAAGCCGGCGCCAGCGGTGCAGCGGCACCGGAACGACGCTGTCGATGTCGGCCGGCAGCCGGACGGCGGCAAGCTCGTCGTTGAACGCGGGCAGGTAGTCGAGCCGGCGGCGGAACTTCATCGCCTTGATCGCGGCATCGACCGGGAACGCGTACTCCAGTGGCGCGAACGCATGCGACCACAAGGGCGGCGCGGACTGACAGGCGGCGCAGCGCACCCCCGCGGGCAGATCGACGGCGACCGGCAGCGCGCAGCCGGGGCAAGCGGCACCGATGCGCGGAAGGTCGGCGTCACAGCCGTTGCAGACGAATCGCTCCGGTGGCTCGGTGTGGACGTTGCAGAACACGCAGTGCTTCGGGGCGAACTCGCGCTCGAGCCGCCGCAGCAGCCGGACACAAGCCAATGTGAACGCAGTTCGCATCGCGGCGATGCTAGTTCGCCCGCGCCAATCGTGCCGGCGCCGAATCGCGCCGAGTGATCGAGAAAGCGTGCTACCGTAGCGCCGCCCATGCAGCGACCTTCGTCCAACCCGCACCAGGAATGCTAAAGACTGCCGACATCCGGCGCCGCTTCGACCGAGCCGCCCCGGTCTTCGACGACCACGACTTCGTCCATCGGCACACCGCCGACGGGCTCTTCGATCGTCTGGACGGTCTCGTCGTGGACGCCCGCACGGTGGTCGACCTGGGTTGCGCCACCGGCGGCGCGACGGACGCCTTGCGCAAGTGGTTTCGAGGCTCGACCGTCATCGGCGTCGATTCTTCGCTCAGCATGCTGCAACGCTATCGGCGACGAGGGTCCTTGCTTGCGCGGGCACGAGGGGTACAGGCCGATGCCGTCTCGCTGCCGTTCGCCGACGACAGCGTCGACGTCGTGTTCGCCAATCTGCTGCTGCCGTGGATTGCCGACCCGGCCACCGTCTGCCGCGAAATCTCGCGGGTGTTGCGCGAGGACGGTCTGTTTGCCTTTTCGACGCTGGGGCCCGACAGCTTCGCGGAGCTCGCGGCGGCGTGGGGTGGCGAAGCCGGACACGTGCATCGCTTCCTCGACATGCACGACGTAGGCGACGCGCTGGTCCGGGCGGGCTTGAGAGATCCGGTTCTCGATGTCGACAGACTGGAGGTCACCTACCGGTCCGCGGACGACCTGTTCCGCGACCTGACTGCGACGGGCTCGCGCAACTGTCTCGCGAAGCGGCCGGGCACGCTGACGTCACGACGGCGTTTCGACGCGATGCGGGCGCGTCTCGACGCAGAGTCTGGAAATGGAATCCGGCTCGATCTCGAACTCGTCTTCGGACACAGCTGGGGCGGACGCGTGCTTCGCGACGCTGGCGACGTGCGTATCGATCCGGACGGAATTCCGATCCGCCGCCGATGAAACCGAAACTCCCGCGACCCGACCTGGTTCGACGTTCGCCGACCACCATAAGCCACTGAAAAACCAGATGATATTTGTTCTCATTTGGCGTCTGTGGGATTGCATGGCGGTTCGCGTTTGAAGTAAACTGCGCTCGCTTCTTGGCCGGGCGGCGTAGGTCCGGTAGCTTCTTGATCTGACACCTGCCAAAGACACTCAAAAATCTCGGCGCGAAGCCGATGGTCGGTGTGTGAACGAAGCCGGGGACAGAACCGAACGAGCACGAGCCGCAATGGCTCACAGGGAAATAATCGATGAGTAAGAAAATCCTGACCGGCCTATTGGGGCTCGTCATGGCCGGCACGGCGTCGGCCGATTGGGGCGTGAACATGCCGGAAGGCGTCACCGACCTCAGTAGAGCCACTTACGACATCCACATGCTGACTTTCTGGGTCTGCGTCGCGATCGGTGTCGCCGTGTTCGGCGTCATGATCTACTCGCTGTTCGCACACCGGAAGTCGAAAGGCGTGGAGGCCGCGCAGTTCTCGCACAGTACGGCGGCCGAGGTCGTCTGGACGATCGTGCCGATCGTTATTCTGCTGGCGCTGGCGATTCCATCTGCCGAGCTCATGCTGGAACTCGAGGACGATCGCGACACCGAGATTTCGATCGTCGTCACGGGCTATCAGTGGAAGTGGCACTACAGCTACGTGGACCAGGACGTCGAGTTCTACTCCAGCCTGGCACGGCCGAGCCTGGAAGCGCGGACGCTGGGCGCCGAGACCGATCCGTTCGCGGTCGACAACTACCTGCTCGAAGTCGACAACCCGCTGGTCGTTCCGGTGAACACGAAGATCCGTCTGATGATCACCGCCAATGACGTGCTGCACGCCTGGTACGTCCCGGATCTGGCGATGAAGAAAGACGCGATTCCGGGCCTCGTCAACACGACCTGGTTCGAGGCAACGGAGGTGGGTACCTACCGCGGCCAGTGCGCCGAGCTATGCGGCAAGGATCACGGCTACATGCCGATCGTCGTCGAGGTCGTCCCGCAGGAAGAGTTTCAGGCGTGGGTCGATACGCGAAACGGCAGCGAGCAGCAGTTCGCCGCAACCGAGTAACGCCACCTTCGAGTAGCAATCAAGAATCTTTTGCGCCGGCGGGGACTGCCGGCACACGGAGCAAAAAAGTATGAGCACAGCAGTAGCAGACGCTCACGAAGCACACGACGACCACGGCCCGGAGAAGGGCATCAAGCGCTGGCTGTTCACGACGAACCATAAGGACATCGGCACGATGTACCTTATTTTCAGCCTGATCATGTTCTTCATCGGTGGCGTGATGGCGCTGATCATCCGCACGGAGCTGATGGAGCCGGGACTGCAGTTCGTGCACCCCGAATTCTTCAACTCGATGACGACGATGCACGCGCTGATCATGGTATTCGGCGCGGTCATGCCCGCCTTCGTCGGCCTCGCCAACTGGATGATTCCGATGCAGATCGGCGCGCCCGACATGGCGCTGCCGCGAATGAACAACTGGTCGTTCTGGATTCTGCCCGTCGCGTTCGGAATTCTGCTGTCGACGCTGGCCATGCCCGGCGGCGCGCCCGCCAGCGGCTGGACGATGTATCCGCCGCTCGTCCTGCAGACGGGCGACGCGTTCCCGTTCCTGATCTTCTCGGTCCACCTGATGGGCATCAGCTCCATCATGGGTGCGATCAACATCATCGTCACGATTCTGAATATGCGGGCGCCGGACATGACGCTGATCCGGATGCCGATGTTCACGTGGGCGTGGCTGATCACCGCCTATCTGCTCATCGCGGTGATGCCGGTACTGGCCGGCGCAGTGACGATGCTGCTGACCGATCAGTTCTTCGGCACCAGCTTCTTCCTCGCGGCCGGCGGCGGCGACCCCGTCATGTTCCAGCACATCTTCTGGTTCTTCGGTCACCCCGAGGTCTACATCATGATCCTGCCGGCGTTCGGCGTCGTCTCCGAGATCATCCCGACCTTCGCCCGCAAGCCGCTGTTCGGCCACGATTCGATGGTCTACGCCATGGCGTCGATCGCGTTCCTGTCGTTTATCGTCTGGGCGCACCACATGTTCACGGTCGGCATGCCGCTGTCGGGCCAGATGTTCTTCATGTTCGCGACCATGCTTATCGCGGTACCCACGGGCGTGAAAGTCTTCAACTGGGTCGGCACGATGTGGAAGGGCGCGATGACCTTCGAGACGCCGATGCTGTTCGCGCTGGCGTTCGTGTTCCTGTTCACCATCGGCGGTTTCTCGGGCCTGATGCTCGCGATCGCACCGGCCGATATCCAGTATCACGACACCTACTTCGTCGTGGCGCATTTCCATTACGTACTCGTGCCGGGATCGATCTTCTCGATCATGGCGGCCGCCTACTACTGGCTGCCGAAGTGGACCGGCTACATGTACAACGAGAAGCTCGGCAAGTGGCATTTCTGGACGTCGACGATCTTCGTCAACATCACCTTCTTCCCGATGCACTTCCTCGGCCTGGCCGGCATGCCGCGCCGCATCCCAGACTACTCGACGCAGTTCTCGGACTTCAACTTCATCGCGTCCGTCGGCGCGATCGGCTTCGGCCTGTCGCAGCTCATCTTCGTATGGGTGCTGTTGACGGCGAAGAAGGGCGAGAAAGCGACGGATCGCGTTTGGGAGGCACCGCGCGGCCTCGAGTGGACCGTGCCCTCGCCGGCGCCGTATCACACGTTTGACACGCCGCCCGTCAAGCGCGTCGCTCAGGAGTCCTTCGAGTGATGCACACCGACGAGCAGAAGAAGAACGTACGCCGGACGACGATGTTTCTCGTCGCGGTCGCGCTCACCTTCTATCTGGGCTTCATTCTGACCGGGGTTCTAAAGGCCTGACCGATGAACCCGGGCGCCGAAACCCCGATCTCGAACCGCGCCCTGGCGGGACGTCTGCTCGTGCTCGTCGTGGCGATGTTCGGCTTCGGCTTCGCGCTGGTGCCGCTGTACGAGGTCTTCTGCGAGATCACCGGCTTCGGCGGCCGCACCAATACGACCGCCGTGGTGATGGAAGAGGCGCCGGACGAATCCCGCACGATCAAGGTCGAGTTCACGGCCACGGTCAACGAATACGCGCCGTGGACCCTGACGCCGGATGTCCGCAGCATCGAGGTCCAACCCGGCCGCCTCTACAACGTCACGTACACGGCGCTGAACCTCGCCGACGAACACAAAGTCGGCGTTACCCGGCCGAGCGTGGCACCGATCGCCGCGTCCGAACACTTCAAGAAGCTCGAGTGCTTCTGTTTCGAGAGCCAGGAATTCATGGCGAACGAAGAACGCTCGCTGCCGATGAGTTTCATCGTCGATCCCGATCTGCCCGACTACGTCGACACGATCACACTGCACTACACGTTTTATGATTCGATTCGCGTAAGCGCAAACGACTAACGATCAAGAGCCCGCACTATGTCTACCTCACACGCACAAGACCGATACTACGTACCTCACGGCAGCCACTGGCCCATCGTCGGCTCTGTGGCGCTGCTGCTGCTCATGGTGGGCGTCTCGAGCTGGCTGAACGGCGCGGACTTAGGCTTCTGGGTCATGATGGGCGGCCTAGGAACGCTCATCTTCATGGTGACCGGCTGGTTCGGCACGGTCATCAGCGAGAATCAGCGCGGCATTTACAACGCTCAGGTGGACACCTCGTTCCGCATGGGCATGTTCTGGTTCATCTTCTCCGAAGTCATGTTCTTCGCCGCGTTCTTCGGCGCGCTGTTCTACGCGAGAAACATGTCTGTGCCGTGGCTGGGCGGCGAGAGCAACAATTTCTTCACGAACTTCCTGCTTTGGACCGGTTGGGAAGCCACGTGGCCGACGAACGGCCCGGCCGAGGTAGGCGGCGAATTCCAGAAGATGGGTCCGATGGGCCTGCCGCTGATCAACACCGCGCTGCTGTTGACGAGTTCCGTCACGGTGACGATCGCGCACCACGCGCTGATTGCGGGGCACCGGAACATCCTGAAGATATTCCTGGCGCTGACCTTCATCCTGGGCTTCATCTTCGTCGGCCTGCAGGTCGAGGAGTACGTCCACGCTTACGAGGACCTGAACCTCAAGCTGACGACCGGGATCTACGGATCGACGTTCTTCATGCTGACCGGCTTCCACGGGGCGCACGTGACCCTTGGCGGGATCATGCTATTGATCATCTGGCTAAGGGTGATGAAAGGTCACTTCACGCCGGACAAGCATTTCGCGTTCGAGGCGGTCGCCTGGTACTGGCACTTTGTCGACGTGGTCTGGGTGGGGCTGTACGTCTTCGTGTATTGGATGTAGAGCCGCGGCACCGGAATCAATCCTCGGCGACTGTTGGAGCCCGCCTTGCGGGCGATTCCAGCGTAGAGTTTTCGGCGGATCTTCGAAGCGACGCCTGGATGGACTGGCGCTACCTCGTGCTCGACGGTTGATCGCCCGCAAGGCGGGCTCCTACATAAGGCCAGGTTCGACGCCCCGGATTTCGGACAGCCCGCTAAGCAGCTCCGGCAGCGAACTAGCCGCCCGGTGCAGCAGCGTCCGACGGCGCCGTAACCTCCGGCATCGGAATCCACCCAAAGTAGAACGACAGCACGAGAAACACGATCAGGACGATCGACAGGGCGACGCGAATTTTCAGCGCCCGCAGAAGTCGGGGTGAGCTGCTGTCGCCTTTGTCCTTGGTAAGGAAGAACAGCCCGGAACCGAGGCTGATGACGATTGCTGCCAGCAGCAGCAGGATGATGATTTTCATAGAGCCCTCTCGAAGCGCTCGAATTATAGATGATCGAGGAAAGGAAAAACGGGTTGTCCGGTTGGCAGCCGCTCGTCGTCGGGGCTGTGTTTGTCGCGCTGTTCGCGGCGCTTGGCGGCTGGCAGATCAGCCGTGGCCTCGAGAAACAGGCGACGCGCGATGCGCTGTCGGCGACGGGCGCGTATTCGACGTTTTTTGACGGCGCGGAGCTTAGCCCTTACGAACCGATCAAGGCAACAGGGCGCTTCGATGGCGAGCATCAGTTCCTGCTCGACAACATCACGCTGAACAGCCGACACGGCTACTACGTCCTGACCCCGCTGGAGCTCGCGCCGGACGAACCGCTACTGCTCGTCAATCGCGGCTGGATCGAGAAGGCGGGCCAGAACCCGGGGCTCAGCGCGTTGGCCGACACGATCGCCGTGGATGACGCGAGGGTGACGGTGCTCGGCAAGGCGGGCGCGCTGCCGAGGCCCGGCATGCGGATGGGCAATGCGATTGCTCAAGCAGGCCGCTGGCCGGCGATCGCCGTGTTCCCGGCGCAGGAGGACATCGAGCAGGCGCTAGGCCGCGATGTGCAGCCGGTGGTGCTGCTGATGGACCCCGATGTCGAGAACGGCTTCTTGCGCCAATGGGTGCCGACCGAAATGGGGCCTGCCCGGCATTTCGGCTACGCGTTTCAATGGTTCGCGATGGCGGCGGTGCTGTCGGGACTTCTGGTCTGGAATTACCGTCGGAGACGAACAGGGTATGACTTCTGAACAGTCCAACAATCCGCGCGGCCGCGGGCAGCTCCTGCTGCTGGCGGCGGTGTTTTTCGGCCCGCTGATCGTAGCGGCCTGGCTGTACTACGGCGGCCAGTCAATGCAGCCGGAAGGTCGCGCGAATGCCGGCGCCCTGCTGGAGCCGATCACGCACATTCCCGACGTGCTTCCGGAGTCGGCACTGCTGGACGAGAGTGACGGGCACTGGCTGCTGGTCTACAACAACCGGGACGCGTGCGACGAGGGTTGCCGGGACGCGCTGTACACGATCCGACAGTCCCGCCTAATGCTGGGCCGTGAGATGGACCGGGTACGGCGTGTCTTCTTGCACGGGGAAACGCCGCCGGATACCCTCTTTCTGGCCGAAGAACACGAGGGTCTGGTCACGCTCGTGGACGCAGGTCTGAGCGACCTGCTGGACGACAAGCGACCCGGCGAACTCGCCGACGGCGGCTATTATCTGGTCGATCCGCACGGCAATCTGGTGATGTACTTCCATCCGGACATCGATCCGGGCGAGATGGTGGACGACATCAAGCGGCTGCTCAGGCTGTCGCGCATCGGTTGATATCGAACTCAGGACTATGAGCACAAACATACAGACACTCACGGACTGGCGTGATTACTACGAGCTGACCAAGCCTCGGGTGGTCGTGCTGATCGTGTTCACAGCAGTCGTCGGTATGTTTCTCGCCGTGCCGGGCTGGCCCGGCGCCGTGCCGCTGGTCATGGGCACGATCGGCATCGGGCTCGCGGCGTCCGGCGCGGCCGTGTTCAATCACGTGCTCGATGCCCGTATCGATATCCATATGCTGAGGACTCGCGGCCGTCCGCTGCCGCAGGGGAGAATCTCGGAAGGGCGGGCGCTCTTGTTCGCGACGGCGCTGTGCGTCCTGTCGATGCTCACGCTGACCTTGTTCGTAAACCCGCTGACCGCGGTCCTGACCTTCTTCTCATTGATTGGCTACGCAGTGATCTACACGGTGTGGCTGAAGCGCGCGACTCCGCAGAACATCGTCATCGGCGGCGCGGCCGGCGCGGCACCGCCGGTGCTCGGATGGGCGGCCGTAACCGGCGAGGTCCACGCAAATGCGCTCTTGCTGTTCCTGATCATTTTCGTGTGGACGCCGCCGCATTTCTGGGCGCTGGCAATCGCTCGCAAGGAAGACTACGCAAAGGTCGGCATTCCCATGCTGCCCGTGACCCACGGCGAGGCATATACGCGGCTCAGCATCCTGCTGTACACGATCCTGCTGGTCGTCATCACGATTCTGCCGTATCTCACCGGCATGTCCGGGCTGATCTACCTGGTGACCGCGATGATCCTCGGCGGCATGTTCCTGCAGCAGGCGATCCAGATGATGCGTTACCCGGACGACCTCGAGCGCGCAATGGGGACGTTCAGGTTCTCGATCACGTATCTGGGCGTGCTGTTTGCCGCGCTGCTGGTCGATCACTATTTTTTGCTTCAGCTTCACCTAAGCTAGGTGGACACATACGCGAGGCCTTCTGCTAATACCCGATGAGCCTGTGATGCCCCGACATCCCGCCAGACCGAAGCGACGCATCGCGAGCAGCCTGGCGGTCGTGGCGGTCTGGGTGAGCCTGGCCTGGCCCACCATCGGTGCGGCCGACGATAGCGACTACGATCAGTGCCTGGCGGATGCGAGGGCGGTTGCCGACCGGATACTGCAGGATGCCGCCGATGTCGAAGACCGGCATCAGAATGAGCTCGACGGCATCGTTCGGCGCTTCCAGCGCCGCGAATCCGATGGTGAATCCGGTCGCGATGTCATCGACGCAATCATCCAGCACCAGACAGAGAGGAGCAGTATCGATCGCGCCCGGCAGGAACTGATCGACGATTGGGTTGCGAGGGTTCTGGATGTCGGCGACCCGGAAGACAAGGACTTTCAGTGCCGCGAATCCCGGTACCTGGGGTCGCGCAGCGGCTCCGTTGCTCGCTATCGAATGGAGCTGGAGTCGCTGCGAGAGGACATCGCGGGCCGCCTCGACCTGGAATTGCTCGATGACGACGAAGGCCTGGTCGTCATCGCGTTCTATTCGTTCGGACCGGCGAGCAGCATAAGTATCAACCGCCTCGGCGCCCTGACCGGCGGTATCGAATTTGGCCCGGTGAACAACGACGAATACTTCCAGGTGCTCCGGGTCAAGGCCGGAGAGTACCGCTGGGAGAGGATCCGACAGGAATTCGGGATAAGCCGATACTTCTACGATCTGGGGCACAGGGACCTGACCTTTACGGTTGAACCCGGCAAGCTGAATTACACCGGCGTTTTCACCTTCAGGCCTCGCGGTACAACAGCGCGCAGCTCGCTCAACGATCGAACTTCCATCGTCTTGCTGATCCTCGAGCAGCGCTACCCGAACCTATTGGAGCGCTTCGAGATCGCGAACGGTCTCGTGCCGGACGACAGGTTTATCGACTACTACCTGGCGGAAGAGCGCCGGCAGCGCGCGGAGTCCGGCGATGACTGACCGCTTGCTGGCACTGCTCGCCGCACTTTGTATCAGCTTCGCGACCGCGGCGATGGCGTTCGAGACAACGCCCGACGAGACGGATGAGGTGGATGAGGAATCCGAACAACAGGCGCGTGAGCCGGAATTCGCCGACTTCTTCGCATCGGGCGTTATTCGGCACGCCGCGCTGTCTCCGAGCGGCAGCTATGTGGCTTATCTGAGCGAGCAAAGGGTGATGATCGGCAACGCCGAGTTGGGCTATCACCAGGTGTTCACGTTCAACCATGGCATCCGCGTGCGTGACCTCGGCTGGAGCTCGGACAACGTTCTCGTTGCGAGCATTAGTAGGCAGAACTCAGTGGGAAGGTCGATTTATGCAATGGAGATTGGGATCACGGACGGGGAGCCGGAGGTAGGGCGGCGAAACCATCATGATGCAGATGGCTTTGTCTGGGACCTGCTGAACGACGAGGATGAGTGGGTCATCTACGCCAGTGTCCGGCGACACGATGAGACCGTTGCGACCGATCTGTTTCGCCTCAATCTATTCGGCGACACCTTTCCGCAATTTCGAAGCAGCCGCCGCCTGAATCGAGGCACGGATCACATCTTCTACTTTCTACCGAATCCCGGCGAGGACTTTGTGCTCGGCATCGGCTTTGAGGAACGGCGCCCCCAGCTATGGAGCCGCCCTGGTGGTCGAGGCCGCTGGGAGAACATCTGGACCGCCCCCGTCGAGGCCACGTTCGAACCATTGCGGGCGACCGACGACAACAAGGTCATCTGGGCGCTCAGTGACGTGACGACGGATCGAATCGCCGCCGTTGCCTTCGATGTCGACAGCGCTCAGATCAGTGAGGTCTTGTTCGAGCATCCACGCTACGACGTCCGGAACATCCTCTTTTCAGACGGTGCGCCGATCGGCGTTTCGTATCTCTTCGAGGGCGTACTGCGGTACGAATTCTTCGGAGATGCGAGTCCCGATTACATCTCCGCGCTGCAGGGCTGGTTTCCGGACGAAGGTGTCGTTGTTACTGGCTCGTCTGACAGCGACGAGAAGCTCTTGACGTATGTTTCTTCGCCGCAGAACCCAGGACAGATACATATCTGCGACCTGGTATCCGACGAGTGCTCCAAAGTGGCGGATACCCGGCCGTGGCTTACCAACGTAACGCTCGCTGAAACCTCGGCGCTGCGCGTAGCCTCGACGGACTCGCTGACGATCGACGCTTTCCTGACGCTGCCCGCAAATGCGAGTTCAGATTCGTCCGTGCCGCTTATTGCGATGCCGCACGGCGGTCCGATCGGCGTCAGCGACAATCAATACTATTCGGGTGACGTGCAATGGCTTGCGCACAACGGCTATGCCGTGCTGCAAGTGAATTACCGCGGCTCCTCAGGGTATGGGCGTGCATTTCGTGCCGCCGGGCTCCGCGAATGGGGACGAGGAATCGAGGAGGACATTGAGGCTGCGGTCGAGTATGTCCTTGGCGAGTATCCGGTGCTCGACGGGGACAGGGTTGGCATATACGGCAGCAGTTACGGCGGTTACTCTGCGTTGATGAGCGTGTTGCGGCGCCCGGATCTGTTCAAGTGCGCCGCGGCCTTTGCAGGCGTTACGGACCTTACGCTGCTATTCAATCGGCCCGAGGTTCGGCACAACGAAGAGTTGCAGCGCGTGTTGGTCAGGATGGTGGGCGACCCGAATATCGACTACGAGGAGCTCGTCGAGTACTCACCGGTCTATCGTTACGAAGACTTTGCTCGGCCACTGTTCATCGCCCACGGCAATTCCGACTCCGTGGTCGACGTCGAGCATAGTTGGCGTCTGAGGATCATGCTCAACCTCGCGGGCAATAGCCCGGAGTTTGTCGTGATTGACGACGTAGGGCACGGATTCGACTACGTCCGCGAAGCTGAACAACTATACGACCCGCTCCTCGAGTTCCTGGATCAACACCTCAAAGCCGGCGAACCTTCATCGAAGGACACGACGAAGGGCAGCGAGGAAGGACACTAGTCGCAGCGCTTCAGTAGGTGCCGGCCTCAGGCCTCTCGCGCAGACAGGCTCTTCTCCCGCCCGCCGGCTTTTCGCCCGTACGGCGCCAGCA
The DNA here is from genome assembly GCA_965232445.1 of Woeseiaceae bacterium. Taxonomy (GTDB): domain Bacteria; phylum Pseudomonadota; class Gammaproteobacteria; order Steroidobacterales; family Woeseiaceae; genus UBA1847. The sequence goes on from OZ246973.1 coordinate 1,105,039, forward strand.
TGCTCAGCTTTAGCCAGTCCGGGAACGCCCGGCGCAGCTTGCTCGGGCCGACTACGCGGACGCGCTCCGCGTGGATTTCCTGACGCAGATCGCGGAAGCCCCGCCAGCACTCCACAAAGGTCCGCAGGTCGGCCTTGACGCTGACGTCGACCTCGTAGCCCGGGTCCTTCAAGCACATGTCGACCTCTCCGGCCTCGGCGACCAGCCAGAAACAGCGGAAGTCGGTCGGCGTGCCGGTGAACTCGAAAAAGACCACCGTTCGTTCCGCGGGCATCTTGTCGGTGTCCATGCGCAGCGACATGCTCCACGCCAGGAAGCCGGGATCGAGATCTTCGAGGCGCATGTCGCGCGCCCAGTGCTGACCCCAAATCGACAAATCCATGATGATGCCGTCGAGATCCATGCATGCCTGGGTCGGCTCGTAAACCGCGCGCCGCCCATCGTCCTGCTTGATGCGGCGAACCAGGCCTGCGTCCTCCAGCTCGATCAATCGCTGCGAGAGCAGCGACGGCGAAATTTTGGGCACGCCGCGATGGATCTCGCTAAATCCCCGGCAGCCGTCGATCAGACGGCTGAGGATAAGCAGAGTCCAGCGCCGGCACAGAAGCTCGACGGCAAGGGCCAGCGGACAATACTGGCCGTAGCTGTTGCGCGATCCGGTCATGCCGGCTCTCCTCGGTGTCTTCCAGTGTTTACTACAAAAACAATAGTAGTAGCGGTGCCGGCGCGCCGCTAGATTGCCTGTGAATCGACTCCGTGATCGAGGGGGTGCCTCGTGAAAGCTCTTGTAACGCTCCTCATGCTGTATCTGCTTAGCGCCTGTGCCGTCTCGCACGCGAACGGCGGCGCGCAAGCAATTGTTCGCTGGAATCAGGCCGTCCTCGAGACCGCCGAGAACGAAGACGGGTTTCTGACACTCAAGGGCCTGCGAACGGCCTCAATGATGCACCTGGCCATGCACGAGGCCTTGAACCTCGCCGAGGCGGAAGACCCCGAGAATGCGGCGATGTTTGCCGCTTTCGTCGTCGCAGCGGATCAGTATCCCGATGCCGCGGCGCAGTTCGAGGGGTTGCTCGACGCGACGCTCCGCGGCGAGCTTGCCGCGTCCGACGAGCAGCACGGCAGGGCGGTTGCCGAGGCGGTCATGGCGTCTCGCGACGACGACGGCTGGAACGCACAGCCGGAATACCGCTGGCATCCGATGGGCCCCGGTGTGTACGCGGAGTTCTCCGAGCACAGCGGCACACCGGACGGCTTCATCTTCGGCTCCGGCTGGGCGGAAGCGAGGGGATTCGCACTGACCGCGCCGGATCAGTTTGTATCGCCGCCGCCGCCGGCGATTGACAGCGACGACTACACGCAGGCCTATGACGAGGTGCGGCAACTCGGGCGCTTCCAGAGCATGCAAAGAACGCCGGACCAGACGCACATCGCGCTGTGGTGGAAGGACTTTGTCGAGAGCTCGCACAACCGGCTGGCGCGCGATCTCGTCGTTGCCGAAGACCTCGATACCGCCGCGACCGCCAGACTGTTCGCGTTGCTGAACGCTGCCGTCTTCGACGCCTACGTCTCGAGCTTCTGGAACAAGTTTCACTACAACCACTGGCGGCCGTACACGGCGATTCGCTGGGCGGAGAACGACGGCAACGAAGAGACAGTCGCCGATCTCACGTGGAACAACACCCACCGCCACACCTATGCCTTTCCGTCCTACCCTTCGGCGCACGGCACGGCCTGCGCCGCGGCGATGACGGTTCTGGAAGAGACGTTCGGCCGGGGCTTCGCCTTCGATATGTCGACACCCGAGGTCGACATCGCGGGCCCCTTCTCCGAGAAGCTCGCTATGAATCCTCCGACACGCTCGTTTGACTCGTTCCAGGGCGCCGCCCGGGAGTGCGCCGACTCGCGGATCTACCTCGGCATTCACTTCCGCTACGACTCCGATGCCGGCAACGCGCTCGGACGTCAGGTGGGCACGAACGTGCTGGAGCACCTGCTGAAGTAGTACGGCTGACTGCTCGTCCGGATCGCCTCTTCCTGGCTCGCCAGTGGTATATTGCGCTCTGATTCCCGCCTCGGGAGATAGAGCGATTCTCGACCTTCTTTTCAATTGGGACGAAGCCCTGCGCTACGGCATGGACGTCCTGATCTATCTGATCATGGCGCTCGTCGGCACGACCTTCTTCCTGATCCGTCTGGCGCTTGCGCTTTTCTTCGGTGGCGACGGTGACATTGACGGCGATCTCGCGGATGCCGGCAGCGGCGACGGCGCGTTCAACATGTTCTCGGTCCTGTCGATCCTCGCATTCTTCATGGGCGCGGGCTGGATGGGGCTTACTTGCCGCATCGACTGGGATCTGAGCAGCATGATGTCCGCCGTCTCGGCGACGGGCTTCGGCTTCGTACTGATGATGATGGCGTCGGGACTGATGGCCTTTGCCCGCAAACTCAATCGTGCTGTCGAATACGACGTGAATACCGCGATTGGAAAGACGGCCAATGTCTATATGTCTATCCCAATGAAGGGTGACGGCAAAGGCAAGATACAGGTAGCCGTTTCGGGGCGTCTGAAGACGATGGATGCTGTCAGCATCGGTCCGCCTATCAAGGAATTCTCGAGTGTCACCGTGATCTCGGTGCGCGATGACGGCACGTTCATCGTCGAACCGGTGGATTGACGCGGCAGACAGTAGAAGCTAACCGCCGTCAGGCCTTAAGAACAACACGATTAAGGAGTAGCCATGCTCGAGTCGTTATCAATTGGACCCGTAGCACTAGTGACCTCGGTCGTACTGGTTGTCGCGTCCTTCCTCGCGATCCTCGTCTCCCAGTACAAGCGCTGCCCGTCGAACCGGATTCTCGTCGTCTACGGTAAGGTCGGCGGCCAACGAGCGGCCAAGTGTATCCACGGCGGCGGCACGTTCGTCGTTCCGCTGTTGCAGAGCTACAGTTATCTGACGCTCGAGCCGCTGACCATCGACATCGAACTGCAGAGCGCGCTGTCGAAGAAAAACATTCGCGTGAACGTCCCCTCGACATTCACGATCGGTATCTCGGTCGATCCGAACATCATGAACAACGCGGCCGAGCGCCTGCTCGGCCTCGACGATCATCAGATCAGCAATCAGGCCAAGGACATCATTCTGGGTCAGATGCGTCTCGTCATCGCGACGCTGTCGATCGAGGAAATCAACCAGGACCGCGAGAAATTCCTGGATCTCGTCAACAAGAACGTGAATTTCGAGCTGAACAAGATCGGCCTCGAGATGATCAACGTGAACATCCGCGACATCACGGACGAGTCCGGCTACATCGAGGCTCTCGGCCAGAAGGCCGCGGCCGAAGCGATCAACAAAGCGAAGATCGAAGTCGCCGCCGCCGAGCGCGAGGGTGCCATCGGTGAGGCGGAAGCCAACCGCGAGCGTGACGTCTCGGTCGCCAACCAGAGTGCACAGGCAGCGACGGGCACCAAGGCCGCCGAACGCGATCAGCGCGTTCAGGTGGCGAAGCTCGAAGCCGAAGGTGTCGCGGGCGAGGCCACCGCGGCCAAGGAGAAGGAGATCGCGGTCGCCCAACAATCCGCACTGTCGGTCGAGGGTAAGAAGAAAGCCGAAGCGCATCAGCGTATCCAGGTTGCCGGGCTCGAAGCCAAGGCGATCGAGGGCGAGAACCAGAACAAGGCGAGCATTGCGGATTACAACGCGACGCTCGAGCAGCGCCGAGCCGAAGCGAAGCGCCTGGGCGAGGTTGCGATGGCCGAGGCGACGCGCGACGTCCTGAAAGCCGAGAAGGAGCAGGAAATCGCCCGCCTCGAGAAACTCGAGGTCGCTCAGCAGATCGTCGAGCAGCGCAAGGTCGAGATCGAAGCGGACGCCGAAGCCGAGCGCATCCGCCGCATTGCCGCCGGTGAGGCCGACGGCATTCTCGCCAAATACACGGCTGAGGCCGAAGGCACCCGCAAGGTACTCGAAGCCAAGTCGGCCGGTTACGAGCGCCTGCTGCACGTTTGCGGCGAGCGCAAGGACATTGCACCGGCGCTGCTGGTCATCGAGCAGCTACCGACTCTCGTCGCCGAGCAGGTCAAGGCAATCCAGAATCTCAAGATCGACAAGATCACGGTCTGGGACTCCGGCAGCGAAGGCAACGGCGCGAGCACGAGCACGGCCGGGTTTCTGCGCGGCATGATCGGCGCGCTGCCGCCGATCCACGATCTCGCGGCGCAGGCAGGCATCGATCTTCCCGCGGCCCTTGGTCGGATCGAGGACGTCGCTGAAACCGAGCCCGAGAATCAACCTGCCCGCAGGCCGAAGAAGACCGACCGGGATCAACGGGGCGCGACCGACGCCTGACGGCGCCACATTTCGCCATAGGCCGGGCACCGGCTGACCACACCGTTGATGTCTCATCTCCCTGACGATCAGGGAGGTGGGGCATGTCGGTATTGGGGGAAAAACTGGCGGGATCCGTTTCAGTCAAGGCCGCGGTGATTGGCGTGCTGGTGCTGGTGATGCTGATCCCGGTTGCGATGATCGAAGGCGTCATCTACGACCGGCAGGTCGTCCACGACTACGCGCGCGACGACATCATGCAGTCGTGGGGTGAGCAGCAGCTTATTCTCGGCCCCATACTCATCCTTCCGATCTCCACCCGGCATCTCAATCAGGAAGGGCAGGAGTACTTCACGCGGCGCGAGATCGTCCTGCTACCCGAAGAACTCGTCTTCAGCACCCACGTCGACCCCGAGATCCGGCACCGCGGCCTGCACAAAGTGCCGATCTATCGCGCAGCCGTGAATGTCTCCGGCAGCTTCCCGGTTCCGGACCTGGAACGCCTTGGCGTGACCGATGCCGAGCTCCTGTACGCGGAAGCGACGGTCGTCCTCAGCCTGAAAGACCCGCAGGGCATCCCCGAGTCGCCGCAGATCAGAATCGGCGAAACGACGGCAACGTTCGAACCCGGCGGACCGGCGATGGCGCAAACCATGCCCCGGTCCATCGAGGCACCGGCTGCCGGCCTGAACGCGGACGCCTCGACGCCGTTCTCAATGACGCTGTCCCTGCGCGGCAGCGAATCGCTGTCCTTCGTGCCCTACGCGGACACCACACGGGTGGAAGTAAGCTCTGATTGGCCGGACCCCGGATTTTTCGGCCACTACCTGCCAGACAGCCGCGAGATATCGGACGACGGCTTCTCGGCCCATTGGACGATCTCCGGTTTGGGCCGCGAAGTACCGTCGCAGTACGTCACGAGGACCAGCATTTCGCTGATCCCCTCCGCCTCGGAGTTCGGCGTCAACTTCTACATTCCCGTCAGCATGTATCAGGTCACGCTGCGCGCGACTGGTTACGCCGTACTTATCATCGGTCTCACGTTCGTTGCCTATTTCCTCATCGAGATGATGACCGAGCTCCGGCTGCATCCGCTGCAGTACGTTCTCGTCGGCTTCGCGAATGCGCTCTTCTATCTGCTACTGATTTCCTTCGCCGAGCACGTGGGCTTCGGCCTGGCCTATTTGATCAGTGCCGTCGCATCGACAAGTCTCATCGCGGGATACAGCAGTGCAATTCTCCGCGCCCGGCTGCGTGGCGCGGTGATGGCCGCCGTTCTCATCGCGGTTTACGGGCTGCTCTACATCACGCTCAATGCGGAGACCTTCGCGCTGCTCGGCGGCGCGATCGGTCTGTGGGCCACGCTGGCATTCATCATGTACGTCACCCGCCGGTTCGACTGGTACCAGCAGGGCACGGTCGAAGCGCGGACCGGCGCGGGACAGGGCTAACCCGCCGGCGGAGAACGAAAGGGTCGAGCATGCACTTGTGCAACGGGCGATCAGGGCTAGACTGGCTTCGCCATGCAGGACGACCGCCAGGTATTCGATCGCATCGTACGGCCGCATTTCGACCGGCTGTACCGTCTCGCGTGGCGCCTGGCCGGCGCCCGTGAGGAAGCGGAGGACCTGTTCCAGGAAGTTCTGATCAAGGCCTTCGGCAAGCTCGATCAGCTGCTGCGCATCGAAGAGCCAGGCTTCTGGCTCGCGCGCATGATGTACAACCTGTTCGTCGACCGGCACCGGCGCTTCTCGCGCCAGCGGCTGGTCGTCGTCGACGAGGCACAGGCGCCGGGCGGCAGCGTGCTGGAATTCGCCGGCAACGAAAATCCCGAGCGTGACAGCCAGCGGATGGAGCAGTTGGAAGCCCTGGAAAACGCCCTGTCACAGCTTAGCGAAGAGCACCGCATTGTCGTGGTTCTGCACGACACCGACGGCTACAAACTCGAAGAAATCCAAGAGCTTATGGGCATTCCGGTCGGCACGGTGAAGTCGCGGCTGCACCGCGCCCGGGCCAGATTACGGCAAATTCTCACCGACAGTGGAACCTTTTCGCGCTGAGCGGCGTGTAGGGAGTAAGCAGGACGACATCATGAATCGCGAAGACGACAACACGCTGATCGAGGAGCGCGAGCTTCTTGACCTGATGAAGGACTACCCGATGCCTGAAGCGACGACAGGATTCTACGACGAGGCTCTCGTCACAGCCGCCGAGGAAGGCCGGCGCCGGCAAAAGCGCCGCTGGCTGATGACGGGCTTCGGATCCGCGGTCGCGGCCGGGCTCGCACTATTCGTAGTGGCCATGATGCTCACCACCACACCTGACGTCCCCGCCGTCGATGACGGCATTCCGGGCGTGACCATTGCCCTCGCTGAGCCGCAGACGGTCAACCTCGTATTCGCCTCCGCCGAAGCGCTCGACACCGCAAGGCTTACCGTGACGCTGCCCCCGGGCATCGAACTCGAGGGCTTCCCGGGCCAGAGCGAGATCAGCTGGGAGACCAGCCTGACCGAGGGCCGCAATCTGCTGCCGCTGAAACTCATCGCAGTATCGCCGGTTGGCGGCGAACTGCTGGCACGACTCGAACATGACGACCGCGACCGGACCTTCCGGCTGCAGGTCAACGTGGGATAGACGCTGATTTGAATTAGGCCGGTCCTGGACGATCGGTGACGACAGAACGGAGTGAGACCATGAAGCAGTTCAACATTTTTCTGGCGACGCTGGCACTGACCATCTTCGCGATGTTCCCGATCGCGGCGCTCGCCGATGACGATCTCGACGATCTCGACGTAACCATGGAGGTCCTCGATACCGAGTCTGAACTCGATGCGGCGATCTCCGAGATGCGCGGCCCCGACGATGACATCGACGAGGACGAGATCGACGAAGACGAAGAGGACGAGCGCGACGAGCGCGATGACGACGAACGCGAAGACGGCGACGACGCTCGTAACGAGGAAGACGACGACGCTCGCAACGAAGAGGACGACGAAGACGAGTCCGACGAAGACGAGATGGATGCTCGTGACGAGGACGACGACGAGGACGAGATCGACGAAGAGGACGAGTCGGACGACTTCGAAGACGAGATGGAAGACGATGACGGCTTCGAGGAAGACGAGATCGACGAAGAAGACGACATGGACTCTGAAGACGATTTCGAGGAAGGCGAAGACGTCGATGAGGACGAGTTCGACGAAGAGGAAGAAGACGAAGAAGACGACATGGAGGGCGATGAGTCCGACGATGTCGAGTCTGACGAAGGCGTCGAATAAGGTCTGACGCAGTACCCGAACGGCGGCCGCGGACACCCGCGGCCGCCTCTGTTTCGACACCGCTTCGCCTGGGCGCTGGCGGGCCGAACCGGCAAAACCCCGAGAATGCTCCCGAGAAGTTCGTGTCCGGGGGCATTTTCTTGCACTACGTCATAGTTTTTGAAGGCGATATCAGTAACCTAGCCTGGTGACATAACGCGCATTTTCGAGGCCAAAGCCATCCGCCGGACCCACCCAAAACTGAGGATTCGACTGTTCGCCTGCCTGCTGACGCTGATCGGGGCGAGCCTGTCCGCGCCCGCGAGTGCGATGACCGCCGGCGAGTATTTCGACGAGGGCAACCGCCTTGTCCGCGACGGCTTGTACTGGGCCGCGCTGCTGCGTTACCGGCAGGCCTACGAATCGGGCATGGACACGGCGCTGTTGCACTACAACACCGGCGTCGCGAACTACCGCGCCGACCAGTACGATCGCGCTGAAGAGTCTCTGCTTCGTGCGCTCGACTCGCCAACGCTCCGCGTGGCCGCACAGTACAACCTCGGATTGAATGCCTACGCTGCCGGCGACGAGCGAGAGGCGCTACGCTGGTTCAGGCTGGTTCGAGACAACCAGCAGAATGAGCGGCTTGCACAATACGCTCGCGTCGCCATTCACCGCATCCGCGAGGCCGAGGCGGAAGAGGTGGCCGTGATCGTCGAAGAGGAGCGCCGCCGGCAGCGCGCGCTCGAATTCACGGATCTCGACCTCCGCGCACGGGTGAGTTTTGGCAGCGACACCAACGTATTCCGCTCGCCGAGCACGCCGTACATCGATTTCTCGGATCCCGCACAGCCGCTGGTCACACCAGTCGAGCAGTCCGGCGCCTTCATGCCCGTTTCGCTCAGCGCGAAGTACCGTGTGAACGCATTCAACTACGAGGGCTTCTTCGGCGCCTACCGGCTATCGGGGCGCTACTACCAGGACGAAGAACTCGAGAACGCCAACGAATTCATCCACGAACTGAGCTTCGGCAGCGAGTACGAGCGCCAGAACGAGGAAACGGGGCGCGACACGAAACTCTACAGTGCGTTCACGATCGCGCAGCATGACGAGGTGTACTACGACCCGGACGATGGCGACATCCGCGCCATCAACGGCGTCGACATCGACGACCGGATGAACTACCTGCGCTACGGCCCGGAGCTGCGACTCCGGCGCGCGTGGCAGCGGCTGGCCGTAGGACTGGAGATCACCGGCCAGCTCTGGAACTACGAGGATACCGAGGTCGTCCCGGAGTACGATCACGAGTACTTCCTGTTCGATCTGTACACGCAGTACCGCTTCACGAACACGTCGCTCTTGCGTCTGACCGCCGCAAAGTCGAGCCGCCGCTTCGGTGACCGGCCGTCGTTCGATCTCAACGGCCAGCAGCTCATCACCAACGACGACCTGCGCTACGACTATCTCGACGTCGGCGTCATCGCGCGCCAGCGCGTGACCGATAGCCTCTGGTTCGGCGTCGAGTACGAGCGCCGCGAGCGGACGGACCGCTTCCAGGGCTACAACGACTACATCCGCAACTCCTATGGCTTCGACCTGAGCTGGGAGGTCGGCCGGCGCTTCGACTTCCGCGCGCGTGCTTACTACCGTCTCTACGATTACGCGAACGCCTTCGCATTCCACGATCCGGCGCTGCCGCTGAAGACCCTCGAGGTCGCCGACGCCCGCGTGACCGCCAGCTACCGGATGACCCGCAACCTGTACCTCGATCTCCGCGCGGACTATCGCGATCAGGTGTCGAACGACGGGCGCATCGCCTACGAGCGGAATCAGCTCGTCCTCGGGGTTCGCTGGGAACAATAGGCCGCTCGACCGGCGCCTGAATTCGCTGAATTTCTCCCTCGATCCGCGGCCTGTCGCGGGCCGGTCAAGCTGATAGAATCGCGGCCTTTCCGAAGCACCCCGGCGGACTCTCAAGGCCTCGATGGACGTCACCCCGATACTCGAAAACCTAAACGACGCGCAGCGTAAGGCCGTGACCGCGAGTGCGGAACCGACACTGGTCATCGCAGGCGCCGGTAGCGGCAAGACCCGCGTCCTGACGCACCGAGCCGCATGGCTCATCGACGTCGAGCAGGTCTCGCCGCACAGCCTGATGGCGGTGACCTTCACCAACAAAGCCGCGGCCGAGATGCGGAATCGCATCGAGTCGCTGCTCGAAATGCCGGTGCAGCACCTCTGGATCGGCACCTTCCACGGTCTGGCGCATCGCTTGCTGCGCCGTCACTGGCGCGAGGCGAAACTGCCGCGCAGCTTCCAGATCATCGACTCCGACGACCAGCTCCGGCTGATCAAGCGGCTGGTCAGAAATCTCGAGCTGGACGAGTCGAGCTGGGGACCGCGCGAGGTTCAGTACTTCATCAACGGCCAGAAGGACGAGGGCCTGCGCCCGGAACACCTGGACCACGACGGCGATCCGAATCGCCGGCAGATGATCGAGCTGTACGCCGAGTACCAGCAGGTGTGCGAGCGCGGCGGCCTCGTGGACTTTGCCGAGCTGCTGCTCAGGGCCCACGAGCTGTGGCGCGACAACCCCGAGCTGCTTGCGCACTATCAGCGCCGCTTCCAGCATCTGCTGGTCGACGAATTCCAGGACACAAACGCGATCCAGTACGCGTGGCTGCGGCTGCTGGCCGGCCAGACCGGCGTGCCGTTCGTGGTCGGCGACGACGACCAGTCGATCTATCGGTGGCGCGGCGCCCGAGTCGAACACATCCGGCAGTTCCAGAGGGACTTTCCCGGCACGACCGTCGTCAAACTGGAGCAGAACTACCGGTCGACGCAGACCATCCTGAGCGCCGCAAACGCGGTCATCGCCAACAACTCGGATCGCATGGGCAAGAACCTCTGGACCGAGGGTTCCGAGGGCGAGGCAATCCGGGTCTACTCCGCCTACAACGAACGCGACGAGGCCGACTTCGTGATCGGCCGGCTTCGAGACTGGATCGATCAGGGCAACCTGCGTGCCGACGCGGCGATCCTGTACCGGTCGAACGCCCAATCCCGGGTGCTCGAAGAAGGGCTCATCAACGCCCGCATTCCGTATCGCGTGTACGGCGGCTTGCGATTCTTCGAACGCGCCGAGATCAAGGACGCGCTGGCCTACCTGCGCCTGATCTCGAATCGCGACGACGATTCGTCCTTCGAACGCATCGTCAACAAACCCACCCGCGGCATCGGCGCACGCACGGTCGAAGCGATGCGCAGCTACGCCCGCGCCAACAGCTGCTCGATGTGGCGGGCGGCCGGCGCGATCGCCAGCGACGAACTCTCGAGCCGCGCCGCAAATGCCGTGCTCGCGTTTCTGCACCTAATCGAACGGCTCGCGCACGAGACCAGCGATCTCGACCTGCACGACAAGGTCGACCACGTCATCTACGGCAGCGGTCTCGTCGACTTCTTCAAGAAGGAGAAGGGCGAAAAGGGCGAGACTCGGGTCGAGAACCTGCTCGAACTCGTCAGTGCCGCAAAGGGCTTTGCGCCGGATCCGGCCGAGGAGATGTCACCGCTCGACGAGTTTCTGGCACATGCGGCGCTCGAGGCCGGCGAGGGGCAGGCCGACGCGTGGGAGGACTGCGTGCAGCTCATGACGATGCACTCGGCCAAGGGCCTCGAGTTCCCGCTCGTGTTCCTGAGCGGCATGGAAGACGGCCTGTTCCCGCACCAGCGGTCGATCAGCGATCCGAACGGTCTCGAGGAAGAACGCCGGCTGTGCTACGTCGGCATTACCCGTGCCAAGCAAACGCTGTACGTCACCTACGCCGAGCAGCGGCGCCTGCACGGCATGGACAGCTTCTCGCAGCCGTCGCGCTTCATATCGGAGATCCCCGAGGAGTACGTCGAGGAGATCCGGCCGCGTGTGCAGGTATCGCGACCGATGCCGAGCCTGTCGCAGCCGCGCCGGCGATCGGCTGCCGCGCTCGCGCCCGGCTCGGACGTCGGCATCAAACTCGGGCAGCGCGTTCGGCATCGCAAATTCGGCGACGGCGTCGTGCTCAACTGCGAAGGCCAGGGGGCGCACATGCAGGTTCACGTCAACTTCGAAAGTGCCGGCACGAAGATACTCGTATATCAGTATGCGAACCTGGAACTGATGTAAACTGCGAGCATGACGGCCCAAGCCGGTATTTGGCTCCGCTAAAACAACAATGAAAATTCTGATTCTCGGTGCAGGTCAGGTGGGCTCGTCAGCCGCGTATCACCTGTCTCGTGAGGAAGCCAACGAAGTCACGGTCGTGGACATGCGGCCGAACGTCCTCCGCGAACTGCAGGACCGGCTCGACATCCGCACCGTCGTCGGCCATGCGGCGCATCCCGGCGTTCTCGAGCGCGCCGGCGCCAACGATGCAGATATCGTCGTCGCCCTGACCGACACCGACGAGACCAATATGGTCGCGTGTCAGGTGGCGTACACGCTGTTCCACACGCCGACCAAGATCGCCCGCATCCGCGCGGCGGAATACATGAGCTCGACGCGCCTGTTCACCCAGGACGCGATCCCGATCGACGTGCGTATCAGCCCGGAGCAGCTGGTCTGCGAGTACGTCGAGCAGTTGATCCTCTATCCCGGTGCAACCCAGGTACTGGACTTCGCGGACGGCCGCGTACGGCTGGTCGGCGTGCTCGCCGACCGGGACGGTCTGCTCGTCGGGCAGCGAATCGCGACGCTCAAGGAGCACGTACCGAATACCGAGGGGCGCATTGCCGCGATCTATCGAGGCGGCAAGGCCATGCTTCCCGACGGCGAGACGGTCATCGCCGAGGGCGACGAAGTGTTCTTCATCGCGGACCGCAAAGACATTCGCGTCTTCATGAGTGAGATTCGCCGGCTCGAAGAGCCCGTGCGGCGGGTGGTCATCGCCGGCGGCGGCAACATCGGCGTCCGCCTGGCACTGGCGCTCGAGCAGACCAATCAGGTCAAGATCATCGAACGCGACAGCAAGCGCGCGCGGCAGATCTCAGAAGTCGTCAACAAGGCTATCGTTCTGGTGGGCGATGCGGCCGACGAAGAGCTGCTGCTCGAAGAGAACGTGGATAACGTTGACGTCTTCTGCGCGTTGACCAACTCCGAGGAAGCCAACATCCTCAGTTCCATGGTTGCGAAGCGCCTGGGCGCCCACAAGGTGATGGCGCTCATCAATCGCGCCTCGTACGTCGACCTCGTCGAATCGGGCAGTATCGACATCGCAATATCGCCGCAGCAGGTCACGATCGGCTCGCTGTTGGCTCACGTCCGGCGTGGCGACGTCGCGAAGGTGCACTCGCTCAGGCGCGGCGCAGCCGAAGCGATCGAAGCGATCGCTCACGGCACTGAGGAGACGTCGAAAGTCGTCGGCCGGTCGATCGAGCAGATCGAGTTGCCGCCCGGCTCGGCCATCGTCGCGCTGGTTCGCGACGACCGGGTCATGATTGCGCATCACGACACGGTCATCGAGGCGGACGACCACGTCATCCTGTTCATGACGGATCGCCGCAAGATCGAACGCATCGAGGAACTCTTCCAGGTCGGCGTGTCGTTCGTCTGACGTCAGCGGCAATGAACTGGACCGTCATACAGCGCATCCTCGGGCTTCTGCTGATGATGTTCAGCGTGACGATGTTGCCGCCGATCGTGTTCAGCCTGATATTCGACGACGGCTCGTGGCTTCCATTTGTGGAGGGCTTTGCGCTCACGCTGGTCGTTGGCCTGGCCATCTGGTTTCCGGTTCGGCGCGTCCGCAAGGAACTCAGACTCAGGGACGGATTCCTGGTCGTCGCCGCGTTCTGGACGGTCCTCGGCACTTTCGGTGCCGCGCCACTGTATTTCGCGGACGCGCTGACGCTGACGATCACCGATGCCGTCTTCGAATCGATGTCCGGACTAACGACGACGGGCGCGACGATCCTGACAGGGCTCGACGATCTGCCGAAGTCCCTTCTCTATTACCGCCAGCAGCTTCAGTGGCTGGGCGGCATGGGCATCATCGTTCTCGCAGTAGCCGTGTTGCCGATGCTCGGCGTCGGCGGCATGCAGCTCTATCGCGCTGAGACGCCGGGGCCGGTCAAGGACACCAAGCTGACGCCGCGCATCACGGAGACAGCGAAGGCGCTCTGGTACGTCTACCTCGCGTTCACAATCGCATGCACGCTGAGCTACATGGCCGCCGGGATGAACGCTTTCGATGCGCTGTGCCACGCGTTTTCGACCGTCGCGATTGGCGGGTTCTCGACCCACGATCTGAGTATCGGCTACTTCGACAGCGTGTATATCGACGTGGTCGCGATCATCTTCATGTTCCTCGCGGGCATCAATTTCTCGCTGCACTTCTTCGCGTGGCGCTATCAGTCGATCAAGCACTACGCACAGGACTCGGAGTTCCAGGCGTACACGACCGTGCTGATCGCCATCTCGGTCGTGGTTGTCGCGGTTCTCTTCCAGTACTCGTACTACGACACACCGGGTGCCACGGTCATCGACGGCGTTTTCCAGGCGGTGTCCATCGCAACGACGACCGGTTTCACGACGGACTCGTTTGCCGACTGGCCGGCCGCGCTGCCCGTGCTGCTGATTTTTGCGAGCTTCATCGGCGGCTGCGCCGGCTCTACGGCTGGTGGCATCAAGGTCATTCGCTGGCTGCTGATCTACAAGCAGGGCATCCGCGAAATCATGCGCCTCATTCATCCCAGTGCAGAGATTCCGGTCAAGCTCGGTCAGAGCGCCGTACCGCATCGCGTTGTGGATGCGGTGTGGGGCTTCTTCTCGGTCTACGTCGTGGTGTTCGGCGCAATGATGCTGGTGATGATGTCGACCGGGCTCGATCAGGTCACGGCATTCTCCGGCGTGGCGGCCGTTCTCAATAATCTCGGGCCGGGACTGGGCGAAGTGTCGTCCGGTTTCATGACGCTATCGGACCCCGCGAAGTGGGTCGCTATTGCCGGCATGCTGCTCGGCCGTCTCGAGATCTTCACGCTGCTGGTGTTGATCACGCCGATGTTCTGGCGTCACTAGTGCAGGACGCACCGGACAACCTTCTCGACCGGATCAGTCGAATCACCGGTAGGCTCACCGCGTGGCTGACAGTGTTCATGGTCGTGTTGACCTGCATCATCGTCGTGATGCGCTACGTCTTCGATGCCGGGCTCATCTGGATGCAGGAGCTGGTTATCTGGATGCACGCGATGGTGTTCATGGTGGGCGCCGCTTACACCCTCAGGCATGAGGAACACGTCAGGGTAGACGTCTTCTACGGCGCGATGAGCGAGCAGCGCCGCGCGTGGGTCGACGCGATCGGTGTCATCGTGTTCCTGCTGCCCGTCTGTGCGTATATCGCATGGACGTCGCTGGGCTACATTGGCGCGTCGTGGCGGGATACGGAGGCGTCGCCGGAAGCCGGTGGTCTGCCGTTCCCGATGCTGCCGATTCTCAAGACTGTGCTTCTCGTCATGCCGATTCTGCTCGGACTGCAGGGCCTGTCGCTGCTCATGAAGTCGGTCGACAGGATACGGGGGCGCTGACCGTGGAGTGGATGGCGCTGCTGCTGTTCCTGACCGTCATCGGGGCCCTGCTCGCCGGGTTCCCGGTTGCGTTCACGCTCGGTGGCACGGCGCTGATCTTCGCCGGCGTCGGTGCGCTCACCGGCACCTTCAACGATGTGCTGCTCGGCACGCTCCCCAACCGCATCTATGGGGTCATGTCCAACCAGACCCTGGTCGCGGTGCCGCTGTTCGTGTTCATGGGAGTGACGCTCGAGCGCGCCCGGATCGCCGAACAGCTGCTGGAGACGCTCAGCGCGCTGTTCGGGCGTCTGCGCGGCGGCCTCGGAATCTCTGTCACGCTCGTCGGCATGCTGCTGGCGGCGAGTACCGGCATCGTCGGCGCGACGGTCGTCACGATGGGTCTTCTGTCCCTGCCGACGATGCTGAAGCGCGGCTATTCGCAGGACATCGCGACCGGGACGATCTGTGCCTCCGGCACGCTCGGGCAGATCATCCCGCCGTCGATCATCCTCGTCATGCTCGGCGACGTGATGACGAGCTCGATGCAGGAAGCGAGCAACGCAACCTTCGGGCAGGTAACGGGCGCCGTATCTGTCGGGCATCTGTTCGCCGGGGCGCTGATTCCCGGGCTGATGCTCGTTGCTTTGTATATCGCCTGGATTCTTATCGTCGCGACCTTGAAACCCGCGTCGATGCCGGCGCACGAGAGCGACGAGCGCGTGACTTTCGTTCAGATTCTGAGCGCGTTGCTGCCGCCGCTGATTCTGATTTTCGCTGTCCTCGGTTCGATCCTTGCCGGGTTGGCAACGCCGACTGAGGCAGCCGGCGTCGGCAGTCTCGGCGCGCTGGTGCTGGCGCTGTTGCGCAGGCAGTTAGATGTCTCGCGATTGAAGGAAATCATGCAGACGACGCTGAAGATCTCGAGCATGGTCTTCCTGATCCTGATCGGCGCGTCGATCTTCTCTCTCGTGTTCCGGGGCTTCGGCGGCGACGAAGGCGTGCGTGCCATTCTCGAGGCCCTGCCCGGCGGCCTCTTCGGCGCCGTGCTGGTTGTGATGCTGGTGATGTTCCTGCTGGGCTTCGTGCTCGACTTCATCGAGATCACGTTCGTCGTCGTACCGATCGTCGGACCGGTGCTGCTGATGATGGGCCTCGACCCGGTCTGGCTCGGCATCATGATCGCGATCAATCTGCAGACGTCGTTCCTGACGCCGCCGTTCGGCTTCGCGCTATTCTATTTGCGAGGCGTCGCTCCGCCCGAAGTCGAGACGCTGAAGATCTACCGAGGCGTCATGCCGTTCGTGGCGATCCAATTGCTCGCGTTATTGCTGCTGGCGGCGTTCCCGCAACTGGCAACGTGGCTGCCTGAACTGATCTACTCGGACTGACTCACGACAGCCTCGGCGGCTCGCGCGCCTTCCTCTACGATCGTGGCGACGTAGGTCTGGAACGCTCCACTGTACACGTGGGACCAGTCCTGCCACGCCCGCCTGGAGCCGGGCCATATCTTGAAGGCATTTCGGAAGGACGCGTCGGTACCCGTCCAGTGCGTGTCGTCCATCGTTCCGCGCTGGCAGGCATCGTGCAGGTATTCGTAAGTATCGAACTGCAACAGCCACCAGAACGAATACCGAAACCAGTCTGCCTCGGAGAGGCTGTCGGGGTCCGTGTTTCCAAGGCGAATGATTTCGGACAGCTCGGCGTTCGAGATCATCTGCTCGATCGGGCTGTGCATCATCGTCAGCATGTCGTTCGTCGCCTGCTGACGAATCTGATGGTTTCCACCGCGTACCTGGATGGCGAGATAGACCACCGACACGATCACGCCAATCGCGGCGATGAGCTCTGCCAGTGCTACGGCTGTGTCCACGCGAGCCTCCTGGGGAAAAAAGATTTCTAACAGCGCACTATCAGGATCTTGTCTCCAGGAACGCCTGCTCGCTCACTTGCTGATTCAGCTCTGACTGCTCACGGAACGCATTGAACGATTCGAAAATTCGCGCCGCGGCCGGATCGCTTTCGACCATCTCGGCAACGACTTCGTCGGTGATGTTCTTGAGATGTTCGATAACCTCATCAGGGAACTTGCGCAGCTCCACATCCGGATCATCCACCAGTTGCTGCAGAGAGCTAACGTTGCCGTGCGTGTACTCCGCGGCCATGTCGCAGTTGATCGCCTGATTTGCGAGATCGACCAGTGCCTTGAGATCGTCGGGCAGTGACTCCCACGCATCCCGATTGACGATGCACTCGAGCGTCGGGCCAGGCTCCTGCCAGCCCGGGTAGTAGTAGTACCGCGCAACGTTGTGCAAGCCGAACGCGACATCGTTGTACGGACCCACCCATTCGGTTGCGTCGATGGCGCCCGTCTGCAGCGACGTGAAAATTTCGGACCCCGGCAGCGTTACCGGCGTGCCGCCAGCGCGGCGCAGCACCTCGCCGCCGAGGCCGGGAATTCGCATCTTCAGCCCGCGGAGATCTTCGACTGAGTTGATTTCCTTGTTGAACCAGCCGCCCATCTGCACGCCGGAGTTGCCGCAGGGAAAGGGGACCAGGTTGAACGGCTCGTAGAGTTCACGCCAGAGCTCGAGTCCGCCGCCGTAGTACAGCCAGCCGTTCATCTCCATGTAGTTTAGACCGAACGGTATCGACGTGAAGAACTGCGCTGCGTCCAGTTTGCCACGATGGTAGTAGGACGCGCCGTGACCCATCTCGACGGTGCCGCGGCTGACCGCGTCGAACACCTCGAACGCCGGAACCAGCTCGCCTCCGGCATACACCCGAATCTTCAGGCGCCCACCGGACGCCGCTTCGATACGCTCGGCCAGGTTGTTGGTCGCGATACCGAGTCCCGGATACCGAGGTGGCCACGAGGTGACCATCGACCACTCGAAGGTCTCGGCCGAGCTCGCTGTACCGCCCGCGCACTCGGTGTTTTCGCTGCCGCAAGCGGCCAGTCCGGCCGCCGCTGCCAGGCCGCCAACGAAGTGTCTGCGCTTCATGTCTCCCCCGGAGATGTCGTTGTTGAGCGCTAGTGTAGGGGCGGCGAGGGAGCGATTCCACACGCAAGACCCCCTACGGGCCATCGACGCGGCGGGCGTTCGTGGCCACTCGTCAGCAACGCGGGCCGTCGCAGCCGCCCCACAAAGAGCTTTCGTTCAGGCCCTTCTGAAGCCTTTTGTCCCACTTTCAGGATAATTGGTTCTTGGTGGGCTGGTATAACCAAAAATCCTATATTTCTTGCCCGTTAGTGGAGGAGGCTGGGGGTCCAGGGCCGGCCGACGGGCGAATCGAGGTGGTTACCCTCCCTGGCTGGCCTACCTCTGCTCCGCCTCACTCGGAGCCTCTCTCCACCCGCCGGCCGGAAGCCACAGGTTCTCAGCCTACACAGCCCACTCTGGCGGCGAGTAACTCGGATATGCGTAAATAAACGCTGAGAGGAGGCCGAAAGTGGAGGCTCGAGACAGAAATGATCGCCCTATTGCAGCGGGTCACGGGTGCCCGAGTCGATATCGACGGGGCCACCGTCGGCGAGATCGGAACGGGACTCCTGGTCCTGAGCGCCGTCCACCGCGACGACGAGGACAAGGACATCGGCCGCCTCGCCGAGCGGATTTGCACCTATCGCGTGTTCCCGGACGACGAAGGCCGCATGAACCGTAGCCTCGAGGACATCGGGGGCGGGCTGCTGCTGGTCCCGCAGTTCACACTGGCCGCCGATACGAAGAAAGGCACCAGAGCCAGCTTCACGAAGGCCGCAGCGCCCGAAAAAGGCGCCGAATACTTCGATTTACTGGTCGAAGCGTGCAAAATGCGGCTCGAAACCGTCGAAACAGGGCGTTTCGGCGCGAATATGCAGGTCACACTGACCAATGACGGGCCTGTGACGTTTTGGGTGGAGTCGTAGGCGGCTGGCTGCCCGGCAGCGATTGGGTCGCCATCTGCCCCCGTAGGAGCCCGCCTTGCGGGCGATCCCACGTTTGATCGCGCGAAGCGCTCGGGGCGCCCTCGCGACACCGATTCGTCCCACCGTCATGGGGCAGACAAGCGACAGATCGCCCGCAAGGCGGGCTCCTACGAGACCACCATAACGGCCGTAAGTCGTCGAATTGGCATTGAAAATGCGACTTCCTTCCTTATCACTGTGAGATGCGCGTGAAATAGTTACGGCCTGTTGCGCGGCGGGCGCTATCATGAGGTAATGCGCGCCCGATTTGGCCCGCGCGTCGTTTGGGACACAGTGTTAGGGGTACGCCCCAGGAGATTGTTCAGATGAGTCCAAGTCCTTGGCAGCTTTTGGTTGTGCTCCTCATCGTGCTGGTGATTTTTGGCACCAAGAAGCTGCGTAACGTCGGCTCGGATCTGGGTGGTGCCGTGAAGGGTTTTCGCTCCGCGATGAACGAGGCCGAGCAGACGACCGAGCAGATCGCCGAGAACCCCGATCAGCAGCAGGACGCCGATTTCGACACCACCCCCACCGAGGAAACCCGCAAGGACGGGTAATCCTTGGGGCCCACCGAGTAGCACAGGCCCGACATGGCCAGCTGGGACCCTACCGAATTAATGCTGATCTTCGCGATTGCGTTGATCGTTCTCGGCCCGAGACGCCTCCCCGAGATCGCCAGCAAGATCGGCGGCTGGGTCGGCAAGGCGCGCCGAATGACACGGGTCCTGAAGCGTCAGCTCGAAGAAGAGCTGGACATGGAGCAGGGCTTAAACGTCCGGCCAAAGATACAGGCTTACGTTCCACCGAACGACGACGACACGTTCTCGCCGATGCACGCCGCACCCAATGCCGCAGGCAAAGTTGGCGTCGATGCCACCGGCCATGCTGCCGATGGGCCGCAAGAGGCAGTCAGCGACGCGTCGCTTAGCGACGAGCCGGCGCCGCCACCCGAACAGGAACCCAGTGTGGCCGATGACGCCGTGACGGACGACGATGGCGAACGAACAGCCAACTAAGATCGAAGCCGGCCAGGAGGAGCTCGCCGAAGGCACGCTGGTGTCGCATCTCGTCGAGCTTCGCAATCGGCTGCTCAAGATGTTTCTGGCAGTCATTCTCGTGTTTGCGGTTCTCGCGTTTTTCGCCCACGACATATTCTCGATCGTCGCAGCGCCGCTGGTCTCGGCCCTGCCGGAAGGCCAGTCGATGCAGGCCATCAGCCCGATCGCGGCGTTCCTTGCGCCGTACAAGCTGACCTTCTTCGTCGCGCTTGCGGTCGCGATGCCGATCGTTCTCTATCAGCTTTGGGCGTTTGTTGCCCCGGGGCTGTACAGAAACGAAAAGCGTTTTGCGTTTCCGCTGCTCGCGTCGTCCGTGGCGCTGTTCTACGTCGGTGTGGCATTCGCGTTCTACGTCATCTTTCCGCTCGTCTTCAATTTCTTCGTGGCGACCGCCCCGGACGACTCGCCGCTGATGCCCGACATCACCATCTTCGTCAGCTTTGTGACGACGGTCTGCTTTGTATTCGGCTTCGCCTTCGAGGTGCCGGTGGCGACCGTGCTGGTCGTCTGGGCCGGCCTTACGACGCCGGAACGGCTGGCCAAGGCAAGGCCCTATGTGTTCCTGATGGCCTTCGTCATCGCGATGTTCCTGACGCCGCCGGATGTCATCAGTCAGACGCTGCTGGCGATTCCGGTCTACTTCCTCTATGAGATCGGGCTGTATATGTCCCGCGCCTTCGTCCGCAAGTCGCCGGGCGACGAAGAAGAGGCCGTTGCGACCGATTCCTGAGCGCCGTGCCGCCCGTCGCAGTCCGCGTCGGTGGCTGAAAATTGAGCAGACATATTCAGGATTTGCGGCGCCGCCGCGGCCTTCCCCAGCGCTACACTCGAAGCGCTAGATGACTGAAACCAAACACAATTTCCGGTGTCAACGTATACAGGCACCGGTCGCAAAGCAGTGGCACCCCGGTCATGAGTCGTGTAAGTTGCGTGGGCGGCGCGCGGTCGCTAAGCCCTGAGCGGGGGTTCCGGGCAACACAAAAACTCATGACCGCGATCGGCCGACGATTCCGACTCATGGAGTACCTATGACAGACACGAGCGCGCCGGCGGCGCAGCCGGCCGAAGCGGAAGTATTCGGCCACCCGCGAGGGCTGATGACCCTGTTCTTCACCGAGCTGTGGGAGCGGTTCAGCTACTACGGAATGCGCGCGTTCCTCGTGCTCTACATGACGGCCATCGCAGCCGAAGGCGGCCTTGGCATGAGCACCGAGATCAGCGGTGCGGTCTACGGACTCTATACCTTCGGCGTCTACGCGCTTGCGCTCCCCGGCGGCTGGATCGCTGACCGGATCATCGGCCAGCAGAAAGCGGTCCTCTACGGCGGCATCTTTATTACCGCCGGGCACTTCACGCTCGCAGCCCCGATGGTCGTGCCGGGCTCGGACTTCTGGTCCTTCTACCTCGGACTGTTGCTGGTCGTCATCGGCACCGGGCTCTTGAAACCCAACGTCAGCACGATCGTTGGCGATCTCTACAGCGCCGACGAACCGACGCGCCGCGACGCCGGGTTCTCGATCTTCTACATGGGAATCAACCTCGGCGCGTTCTTCGGGCCGCTGGTCTGCAGTTTCTTCGCGGAGCGTGTCGACTGGCACCTGGGCTTCAGCCTTGCCGGCATCGGCATGATCTTCGGCCTGATCCAGTACGTGTACGGCATCCGCTATCTAAAGGGTGCTGGCGAGCTGACCGGCCCGGCGGCGGCGCCGGAGAAGATCAGCGCGGCCAAGAAGCAGCTGATCGTCGGCCTCCTGATTGTGTTCGCGCTGATCGCGGCAGTCGTCGGCCTCAAGCAGTTCGGCGTCATCGAGATGACGGTCGTCACCTTTGCGCAGACCACCGGCCTGATCGTCGTCGTCGTCGCTATCCTGTATTTCGGCAGCATCATCGGCTTCGGTTGCAACGACACCGTCGAGCGGCAACGCATATTCGTCATCTTCCTGCTGTTCGTGGGCGCGGCGCTGTTCTGGTCGGGCTTCGAGCAGGCGGGCTCGTCGATGAACATCTATGCGCGCGACTTCACCGATCGAGTGATTTTCGGGCAGGAGGTGCCTACCGGCTGGCTGCAGTCAGTGAACCCGATCTTCATCATCCTGCTTGCCCCGGTCATGGGCATGCTATGGATAAAGCTCGGGGCGCGCAGCCCATCCATCCCGGTCAAGTTCGGCATGGGTCTCGTGCTTCTCGGTGTCGGCTTCCTCGTGCTCGCATGGGGTTCGCTGTACGTGCCCGAGGGTTCCGCGGCCGACGCCGCCATCGGCGTGTCGATGAACTGGCTGGTCGTCACCTACTTCTTCCACACCGTCGGCGAACTGGCCTTGAGTCCGGTCGGCCTGTCGAGCGTCACGAAACTGGCGCCACACCGCTACGTCGGTCAGATGATGGGCACCTGGTTCATGGGCGCCGCACTCGGCAACCTCGTCGCCGGCCTGGTGTCCGGCCGGATCGAGAGCCTGCCACCGGAACAACTATTCACCGTCGTCGCCAGCATCGTCGTCGTCGCCGGCCTGATCTTCGTTGCGCTCTCGCCGCTGATCAACCGGTTCACGCACGGCATCAAGTAGCGACGCGGATCCACTTTCGAGGCTTATGAAATGAAGCGAAACCTGTTCTTGCTTATCGCGTTTGTCGCTCTCGGCTTCGCGGCCTGTGCGCAGCAGTCCGATGACGAAGGCGGCACGGCCCAGCCGACCGAGACGGCGGAGGAATTCGTCGATCGAATGAACGCGGAGCTCGCCGATCTTTATCGCGAGCTCGGTGCGGCTGGCTGGGTGTACTCCACCTACATCAACGGCGACTCCGCGTTCCTACAGTCGCGGGCCAACGCTCGCTACGCGGAGTGGCATTCCCGCATGGTCGCGGAATCGATGCGCTACGACGGTCAGGACCTGCCGGCGGAGACGCGCCGCGCGCTCGACCTCCTGAAGCTGAATACGTCGGCGCCGGCACCGGACGATGCCGACAAACGCAACGAACTGACGGCCATCGGCACGAGCATGGAGGGCATGTACGGCGCGGGCGTGTACTGCGACAGCGGCAACAACTGCCGTGGCGGACAGGAGCTCGAAGAGTTCATGACCTCCAGCCGCGACCCGGACGCGCTGCTCGATGCGTGGCAGGGCTGGCGCACGATCGCACGGCCGATGCGCGACGACTACACCCGCTTCGTCGAGCTGGCCAATGAAGGCGCGCGAGAGCTCGGTTACGGCGACCTGGGCGAGATGTGGCGCTCCAACTACGACATGACGCCCGCGGAGTTCGAGGCCGACACGCTCAGGCTCTGGAACGAGATGAAACCGCTCTATGACGAGCTGCACTGCCACGTCCGCGCGCGACTCGGTGAGTACTACGGCGAGGACGTCGTTCCGCAGGACGGCCCGATCCCTGCACATCTGCTGGGCAACATGTGGGCGCAGAGCTGGTCGTTCCTCGAGGACATCATGCTGCCGTACGAGGGCGTTGCCGAACTCAACGTCACAGAGACGCTCGAGACACGCAACTACTCCCCGGAAGAGATGGTCCGCTCCGCCGAGAACTTCTACGTGTCGCTCGGCATGCCGCGGCTGCCGGATACCTTCTGGGAGCGCTCGCAGTTCACCAAGCCCGAAGATCGCGACGTCGTCTGCCACGCCAGCGCGTGGGGACTCGACGGCGGCAACGACCTTCGCATCAAGATGTGCATCCGCCAGAACTACGACGAGCTGCGCGTGATCTATCACGAGCTCGGCCACAACTACTATCAGGGCGCCTACCGCGATCAGCCGGCGATTTTCCAGGATGGCGCCAACGGCGGCTTCCATGAGGCGATCGGCGATACGGTCGTGTTGTCGATGACACCCGGCTATCTGGCCGAAGTCGGCCTGATCGGCGAGGCGGAGCAGAGCGAGGAAGCGGTCATCAACCGGCAGATGCAGATGGCGCTGGGTATCGTGCCGGCCCTGCCGTGGACCAAGCTGGTCGACGAATGGCGATGGGGCGTTTTCTCCGGCGAGACCACGCCGGAAAACTACAACCAGGCGTGGTGGGATCTGCGCCTCGACTATCAGGGCGTCGCGCCGGCGGTCGACCGCGGTCCCGACGACTTCGATCCGGGCGCGAAGTACCACATCCCGGCAAACGTCTCCTACACGCGCTACTTCATCGCCCGCGTGCTGCAGTTCCAGTTCCACAGCGCGCTTTGCGATGCCTCCGGCCACGAGGGCCCGCTTCACGAGTGCTCGGTCTACGGCAGCGAAGCCGCCGGCGAGCGCTTTTGGGCCATGCTCGAGGCGGGATCCAGCCAGCCGTGGCCGCAGACACTCGAGCGGCTCACTGGCACGCAGCAAATGGACGCCACGGCCATCGTCGACTACTTCCAGCCGCTCATGGGGTATCTTAGGGAGCAGAACGAAGGCCGTAGCTGCGGCTGGTAACGAACGGATCGCATAACGGGGTCGCACGAGCGGCCCCGGGTCAGCGACAACAACAAGACGGGCAAGACAGGGGGAACGACTATGTCCGCGGAACCAATAGCAAATAGCAACAAAGGCTTCTTAGGCGCGGTCGAGCGCATTGGTAACAAACTGCCCGACCCGGCGATGCTGTTCGTCGGGCTGCTTGTGATCGTCTGGCTGCTGTCCTGGTTGTTGTCGTACTTCACGTACAGCTACGTCGATCCCCGCTCTGGCGAACAGATCGTCATCAACAATCAGCTCACTCCCACGGCGCTGACGACGTTTCTGACGAGCCTCGTCAATAACTTCATGCAGTTCCCGCCGGTCGGCACCGTGCTGGTCGCGATGCTGGGTATCGGCGTGGCCGAGCATTCCGGCTTTATCACGACGGGTATCCGTGCCCTGCTGAACGTCACGGCCAAGTCGCTCCTGACCCCGATGGTCATCCTGGTCGGCATTATCAGTCACTCGGCGGTCGATGCAGGCTACGTGCTTGTCATTCCGATTGGCGGCGTCATCTTCTACGCGGCAGGCAGACATCCGCTTGCAGGCATCGCTGCGGCGTTTGCCGGCGTTTCGGGCGGCTTCTCCGCGAACTTCGTGCCGGCGGCGCTCGACCCGCTGCTGCAGGGCCTGACTCAGGGCGGCGCGCAGTTGATCGAGCCGGGAATCGAAGTCGCGACGTTGAACAACTATTACTTCACCACCGCTTCGTCATTCCTGATCGTCGGACTCGGCTGGTGGATTACCGACAAGATCGTCGAGCCGCGCGTCAGCGGAACGCCGATCGACGGCGACGCGGAAGACCTGCCTGAACTACACGACCTGAAGCCGGAAGAGCGGCGCGGCCTGAGGTGGTCGCTAGGCGTAATGCTTGTCGGTATTGTCCTCCTTGCGGTCTCGCTTGTCTTTGCCGACGCGTGGCGGGACAGCGAAGGCCAGCTGGCAACCTTCCAGGCACCGATCATGCGCTCGATCGTCGCGCTGATCTTCATCTTCTTCCTGGTACCGGGCATCGTGTTCGGCTATGTCGCCGGCACCATCAAGGGCGCTAAGGACGTCATCGACGGGATGACTCACGCGATGACACAGATGGCGTACTACCTCGTCATCATGTTCTGTATTGCTCAGTTTGTGTACTCCTTTACTGCGTCGAATCTCGGCACGTTGCTCGCGCTCGCCGGAGCCGACGCGTTGAGTGGAGCACAGGATTATCCGGCTGTGCTTATCGTCGGCATCGTACTTTTGACGGGCTTCGTGAATCTGTTCGTCGGTTCAGCCAGCGGCAAGTGGGGGCTGCTGGCGCCGATCTTTGTGCCGATGCTGATGACGCTGGGAATCTCGCCCGACCTGACCCAGGCCGCCTACCGCGTGGGCGACTCGAGTACCAACATCATTACGCCCCTGATGCCGTACTTCCCGCTGGTGGTCGTTTACTGCCAGCGGTACGTCAAGAGCACCGGAATCGGAACGCTGGCGGCCATGATGTTGCCGTATTCGCTCTGGTTCCTGGTAACGTGGACGATATTCCTCGTGGCCTACTATTTTATTGGCAGCTGGCTGGGCATACCGCTCGGAATCGGCTCCAACTACACGTATCCGCCGTCGTAGTCAGGGCGAATCTCGAGTACGAAAAAGGCCGGCGTAAGCCGGCCTTTTTTGTTTGAGCGTGCGCTGCTTTGGAAATCGCGGTTAAGCGGTTAGGTATTCCGGTTTTTTGATCGCCCGTAAGACGGGCTCCTACACAGAGCGTTGTTGGCGCCCGCGGTGCCGCTTGCTTCAGCTGTAGGAGCCCGTCTTACGGGCGATCCCAGGCCGAAGACTTCGACAGCCTAATCCCCCAAACACCGCCCTGCGTACGCCTGATCCACACCGGCGTTCTCGAGCTGGCAGTCGTTGTCGTAGGTGACGCCGTCCATGCCGCAAACCGGGGAGTAGTCGCGCGGGCAGTTGCGCCCCTGATCCTCGCAGACGCCGGCGTAGTCGATGCGGATGCCGCGGCGCTCCGCCTGGCAGGCGTTGCTGTAGGTCATGCCATCAGATCCGCAGACCGGTACGAACAGGTTCGGGCAGGGCCGCACGCCGCAAATGCCTTCGGTGTAGGTGGGAAGGCCGGCACGATCAGCGTGGCAGGCGTTGTCGTAGGTTTCGCCGTCCTCGCCGCAAACCGGCGCGAACACTTTCGGGCAGTTTTCCGGGTCGCATACCTCGGCACGCTGCACCGGCACCCGGTCCGCGTTGGCTTCGCAGCGATTGATGTAGGTCCGGCCGTTCATGCCGCAGACGGGCTCGCGAACGCTCGGGCAGCCGCTGGGCGTGCAGGCGCCGAGCCCCGCGATCTCGGTGCCGGACTTCCCTGCGAAGCACTCGTTGATGTAAGTGTTGCCGTCGATACCGCAGACCGGATCGTAGGTTTCCGGACAGGCATTCTCACCGTCCGAGTCCGGGCAGACGCCGGTCTCCGCGATCTCAACGCCGGCCGCGCCGGCTACGCAGTCATTGCTGTAGGTGTTGCCGTCCGCACCGCAGACCGGATCCCACTCCATCGTGCAGGCAATTTCGTCAACGCTTTCGGCCTCGCTCGCCACCTCGCCGTCTTCGGCCTGGGCGAGGACCAACGTGGGTGCGTGGGCGCGATCCGTGTCGAACAGCGAATGTACGTCGACATCCGATGCCAGGGCTTGTGTACTTAGTGCAAGCGCGGCCATCGCCGCGAGCGCCGTCAATCTGTCAATCGGTCTGCTCCGTCATCCGTCTTGTCCTTAGATTGGGTTCGGCCCGATCCGTTCGCAACTCCGTCAAACTACTTACCGGAACCAGTTCGAAGCCCTCGCGCTCGAGTTCGGGCAGCGCCGCCTCCAGAAACGAGAGCGTCACGTCGTAAGGGTGGCCGATGCCCACGGCCACGCCGCGTTCGGTGGCAATGCGCTTCAGGCGTTCGAACTGGTACGCAACCGCCTCGGGGGTCGGCTCGGAATCGAGAAACACGTCGCGCTTGATAGCGTTGACGCCGGATTCGCCGGCGATCTGCATCGCCACGCTGTGGTGCGTCGTGTAGCTGTCGAGGAAGAACAGGCTCTCGCGCTCGCTGATCTCCTCCATCAGCCAGCGCATCGAACCCGGGTGCCGCGTCAGCAAACTGCCGCGATGATTGTTGACACCGATTGCGTGCGGCACCGCGTTGAAGGCCTGCTCGAACGCGGCCGAGAATCCAGCCCGGCTCATGTCGATGGTCAGGTAGTCCGGCTCCGTCTCGCCGCTGTGATTGGCCGCCTGCATCGGCAGATGCAGCATGACTTCCTTACCTTCCGCGTTCGCTGCTCTGGCCAGCCACTCGGCGCGGGGCGCGTCCGGAAGAATGGCACAGGCGACCGGCCCGGGAAGCGCGATGACCCGCTCACCGGCGACGCGCTCGTAGCCCAGGTCGTCGATGATGATGGCAATGCGGGGTCCGGCCACGGCGGCATCGCCGCATACCGCCAGAACGGCGGCGAACAACAACGATCTCATTGCGCGTTGGAGTGCATTACGCCGCGACGGTGCAAGCGATCCAGCGCCTCGGAAAGCTGCAGATCACCCTCGCGATCGACGTAGCCGGTCAGACTGAGAACGGGGTAGCCGGGCGTGTCCTCGACGTAGACATCGGGCGTGATGCCGGTCTCATGGATCGAATCGCCGGACGGCGTGTAGTAGCGCGAGGTCGTGAGCTTGATCGCCCGACCGCGCGACAGCGGCATGACAGTCTGCACCAGACCCTTGCCGAAAGTAGAGGTGCCGATCACCTGCGCGCGGCCGTGATCCTGGAGCGCGCCAGCGACGATTTCGGAAGCGGAGGCGGAGCCGTTGTTGACCAGGACGATGAGCGACGCGCCATCCAGGATATCGCCGCGGTGGGCGGATCGCGAGAAGCGCGCGTCCGGCGTGCGGCCGTCGGCACTGACGATGACGCCGGAGTCGAGGAACAGATCGGATACGTCGACGGCGGCATCGAGAACGCCGCCGGGGTTGTTTCTAAGATCGAGAATCAGCCCGTCGAGCATGCCGCGATTCTCGTCCTGCATGTCGTCGATGGCACGGCCGAGTTCGCGTGCCGTGGTCTCGGAGAACTGGCTTACGCGGGTGTAGCCATATCCCGGCTGCAGCAGTTCGAAATGGACGCTGGCGACCCGGACGATCTCACGTCGCATGTCGTGGATGATGGCTTCATTGTCACGCCAAACCGTGACGCTCACGCGCGATCCTGCCGTGCCGCGCATGCGTTCGATGGTCTCCTGCATGCCGCCCGGCTCGACGGAGTAGCCGTCGACCGCGATGATCTCGTCGCCGCTGCGTACCCCGGAGCGTGCCGCGGGCGAACCCTCTATCGGCGTGATTACCCGGATGCGGCCGTCGACCTCGCCGACCTCGATACCGACGCCGGTGTAACTGCCCGTCGTCGAGATCCGGATGTCCCGGTATTCCTCGGCGTCGAGGTATTCGGAGTGGGCGTCCAGGTCCGCGACCATGCCGCGGATCGCGCTCTCCAGGAGCTCGGCGTCGTCGAGCGGCTCGACATAATCGCTCTTCACTCGCTCCATGACTTCGGCAAACAGGCGCGCGTTCTGCCAGGCGAGTTCTTCCTCGGACGGCGGGGTTTCGGCGGACAGCATCGAACCGCCCAGCGACAGGCTCAGGCCCATCACCGTGCCGATTACGACAACCAGAATTGCTCTGGTTTTCAGCGACATACAACTCTCCGCCCGGCGCCGCGAGAGCTTTGCGGCGCGACGGCAATGACGATAACACAGGGTCGCGGACGCGCCTACCGATCAGGTCTCGGATTGGCGGCGGATTGGCGGGGCTGACGGAGGGTCAATCGCCGCCCGGACGCCGGGTGACCCACGCGCCCGGATCGAGCGGGTCGGTCCCCCGCCGAATCTCGAAATACAGCGCCGGGCGCTGCTGGCCACCGCTATCGCCGACGGTCGCGATCACGTCGCCGGGCGCCACCCAGTCGCCTGCGTCCTTGAGAGTCGTCTCGTTGTAGCCGTATAGGCTCATGTAGCCGTCGCCGTGATCGACGATCACCAGCAAACCCATGCCGGCGAGCCAATCGGCGAAAGCGACTCGGCCATGATAGACGGCGCGCACCTCGCGGCCGCGCGGCGCCTCCAGAACGACGCCGTTCCAACGCAGGCCGCCGCCGACGCGCGGCTGACCGAAGTCATGGACCAGGTTACCGGCGACGGGCCAGGTGAGCCGGCCGCGATGCTCGACAAACGGTTCCTCGGAACTGATCGGATAATCCGACAGGATCGTTCTGAGTTCGTCGATGAGCCGTGCGAGATCCTCTTCCTCGGCCGCCAGCCGCTCGATTTCGCGGCCCTCGTCGGCAAGCTGCTGCTGCAGCGAGGCCAGGAGCGTCCGGCGCCGCTCCTGCGCCGCGTCGAGTCGGGACAGCTCGGCATAGCGCTCTTCGGAGATGGCCACGAGCCGCGCCTCCTCGGCGGCCACCTGACTGTGCAGCTCGGCCAGCTCGCTGATGCGCGCCGTGACGATCTCGATGTTCTCCCGACGGTAGTCGTTGAGATAGCGGTAGTAAGCCATCATTCGGCCGAGCTCCGCGGGATCCTGCTGGTTGAGTAGCAGCCTGAGCCGCTCTTGATTGCCGCTCATGTAGGCCGCGCGAAGCTGGTCGCCCAGCTCGCCCACCTCGGACTCGAGTTCGGCCTCCCGCTCGGTGATCGCCACCTCGAGCTCGGCGCGCTGCCGCTCGGTGTGGTCGCGCTCGCGCTCCAGCGCTCTCAGGCGGGTGCGCTTCTCGGCGATTTCGACCTCCGCCTCCTGCAGATCGGCCGTGACCCGGTCTCGCTCCTCGGCGGCGCGGTCCATGCTGATCTTGAGCTCGGAGATTCGCTCGCGGACCTCCTCGAGCTCCTGCTCCTTGATGCGGGTGACCTCCTCATCATCGCCGGCGACGGTGGGGGAGATCAGGATCAGGGCCAAAGCGAGGGCTGCACGGGTGCGGCTCATGGCGGGAGAGTATTGCTATAATCGCCGTTTTACCACCTGCGCGAATCCCCGCGCTCGAGACAAATGGACAGAATTCTGGAGTTCGCCGACGCGAACCGGCTACTGGTGTTCGGCCTCTTGACGAGCTTCCTGCTCGTCGTGTTTTCGGAGATTCGCCGAAAGGCCACCAACCTCGTGGCGATCGACTCGGCCGACGGCGTCAAGCTCATCAATAACGATGCGACCGTCATCGATCTGCGCAGCAACGAATCCTTCGGGCGCGGACACATCGTGAATGCGCGAAACATCCCGATGGACGAGCTCGCGGCACGCATCGAGAAGCTGGCGGCACTGAAGTCAAAGCCCGTTCTCGTCGTCTGCGACATGGGCATGACCTCGACGAAAGCGGTCGCTACGCTGCAGCAGGCCGGCTTCGAAAACGTCTATAGCCTGAAGGGCGGCATGAACGGCTGGAGTCAGGCCGGCCTGCCCGTCGTTACCGGAAAGAAGACGAAGTCGAAGAAGCGCTGATCCATGGCGAGAGTGACGGTCTACGGCAACGCGAATTGCGCCTACTGCGGCGCGGCGCGGATGCTGCTCAAGCAGAAGGGCGTGGACTGGGATGACGTAGCCGTACACATCGACGCGGACAAGCGCCAGGAAATGGAACAACGCTCGGGCCGCACATCCGTTCCGCAGATCTTCATCGGCGAACGGCATGTCGGCGGCTTCGACGAATTATGTGCCCTCGACAAGAGCGGCGAACTGGACAAATTGCTCGCGGCATCCTGAAGCCCGAGCTTCATCGAAAACAGGAAACACCAATGGCAGAACAGGACACCGAGAAACGCCTCTCCATCATCAAGATCTACGTGAAGGACTTCTCCTTCGAGTCGCCGCAGGCGCCCGAGATCTTCCAGGTGTCGGAATGGGCGCCGCAGACGAATCTGAACCTGAGAAGCGGGCACACGAAAGTCAACGACACCCTGCACGAGATCGTGCTGACGCTGACCGTCGAGGCGAAGGACAAGGACGGCGATAAGACCCTGTTTCTCGTCGAGCTGCAGCAGGCCGGCCTGTTTGACTTGCAGAACTACAACGAGGAGGAGTTCCGCGCGCTGGTCGGCAGCTTCTGCCCGAACATTCTGTTCCCGTACGCGCGAGAGACCATCGCTACGACCGTGCAGAAGGGTGGCTTTCCCGAGTTCATCCTGCAGCCCATCAATTTTGAGGCGCTGTACATGCAGTCAGTCGCAGACCAGGCGACACAGGCGGCCGAGGCAAACGGCGAAGACACGCAGAGCGAGGAGAGCAGCTGATAGCGAGCGCCGCCGTGCAACCTATCGCCGTTGTCGGCGCCGGCTCCTGGGGCACGGCGCTGGCACTGCAGTTTGCGCGCAACGGCCGCGAGGTGCGGCTCTGGGGCCGCGACCGCGAGCAGCTGGAGTCCATGGCGCGCGACGCCGTCAACGAGCGCTACCTGCCCGGCGCGGAGTTTCCCGACAATCTGATTGCCGTCACTGAGCTGGCGGATTGCCTCGCCGGCGTCCGCGACGTTTTGGTTTCGGTGCCCAGCCACGGGCTGCGCGAGACGCTGGTCGCCGTCGCGCCGTTGCTGTCCGATGACGCCCGCGTGTGCTGGGCGACCAAGGGCTTCGAACTTCACACTGGCCGCCTGCCGCACCAGGTCGTCGGCGAAGTGCTGGGAGCAGCCATACCGCTTGCCGTCTTGTCCGGTCCGACCTTCGCTGCCGAGGTGGGCGCGGGACTGCCGACGGCGATGACCGTCGCCGCGAACGACGAGGCATTTGCGAAGGACCTGGCCGTTGCCCTCTCCGGTGACAATTTCCGGGCCTATACCTCCGATGACATGGTCGGTGTCGAAGTCGGCGGCGCCGTCAAGAACGTGCT
Organism: Woeseiaceae bacterium; assembly: GCA_965232445.1. Lineage (GTDB taxonomy): Bacteria > Pseudomonadota > Gammaproteobacteria > Steroidobacterales > Woeseiaceae > UBA1847. The sequence goes on from OZ246973.1 coordinate 1,137,499, forward strand.
CGCCATCGGCGCCGGCATGTCTGATGGACTCGGCTTCGGCGCCAACACCCGGATTGCGCTGATCAACCGCGGCCTTGTCGAGATGACTCGGCTCGGCGTCGCGCTGGGCGCACAGAAGGAAACCTTCATGGGGCTCGCCGGCATGGGCGACCTCGTCCTGACCTGCACGGACAATCTGTCTCGAAACCGCCGTATGGGGCTTGCGATCGCGAGCGGCAAGACGGTCGAGGAGGCGCAGGAAGAGATCCAGCAGGTTGTCGAAGGCGTGATGGCCGCCGAGGCCGTCAAAGAGGTCGCCGACGAACTCGACATCGAGATGCCGATCTGTCATCAGGTCTATCGGATTCTGTACGAAGGCGCGTCACCGCGCGAAGCCGTTGGCGAGCTGATGAGCCGCCAGCTCCGATCGGAAAACGAGTCCGTCGAGGAATAGATGGCTACGGCACGTCCGGTTGCGGTGATCACCGGCGGCAGCCGCGGCATCGGCGCGGCGACCGCGGCGCTGCTGGCCGAGCGCGGCTACGACCTCTGCATCAACTATCTTTCCAATGCCGCTGCCGCCGAGCAGACGGTCGAGGCGGTCGCCGAAGCCGGCGCTCGGGCTGTCGCGGTGCAGGGCGACGCCTCCGATGAGGCCGACGTCGACAGGCTCTTCGCAACCGTGGACAAAGAACTCGGGCCCGTTCGCGCACTCGTGAACAACGCCGGCATTATCGAGCTGCAGATGAACGTCGAGGACATGGATGCCCGGCGCATCCGCCGCGTGCTCGAGGTAAACGTGTTGAGCGCCTTCCTGTGTTCGAAAGCGGCGTTCAAGCGCATGGCGAGAAAGCATGGCGGCGACGGCGGTGCGATCGTGAACGTCTCATCGATGGCATCGCGGCTCGGATCGCCGTTCGAATACGTCGATTACGCGGCGTCGAAGGGGGCGATAGACTCATTCACGATCGGCTTCGCGAAGGAGGCCGGACCGGAAGGCGTGCGTGTCAATGCGGTTCGGCCCGGATTGATCCGCACGGACATCCACGCCGCGGGAGGCATGCCGGACCGTGTCGATCGCCTCGGACCCGATGCGCCGCTCGGGCGGGGCGGCGAGCCTGACGAAGTCGCCACGGCGATTGCGTGGCTACTGTCCGATGAGGCTTCCTACGTTACGGGTTCGTTTCTCGATGTCGCCGGCGGACGTTAGTCGTCTATCGCCTGGTAAACGAGTGTCGGGTATAGATTGAGCAGTTCGACACCGAACGGATAGTGCTGCGTTAGCAAGACCGCAACGAGCTGCTCTTCCGGATCGACCCAGAACGTCGTGTTGAAGAACCCGCCCCAACCGTACGAACCCCTGGTGCGAATCGACCCGGAGGCGGAGGGTCCGCCGTCAATCGAAACACCCAGCCCGAAACCGTCGGCGCCGAATCCCGAATCGGCGAGGTGACCGGTATGGTCGCTGATCATGAGCTCGACCGTCTTGCGGCCGAGCACCCGCGAGCCGTGCAGCGAACCGCCGTTGAGCAGCATCTGCGCGAAACGCGCGTAGTCCTCCGCCGTGGACGTGATGCCAGCGCCGCCCGACAGGTAGCGCGTGCCGGCGCTGTAGGGATAGTCGACGGCGAAGGTTACGGGGCCGTCTTCCACCGGCCCATCCTCGATCTCCTTGAGCTGTCCGCTGTCATCGAATCGGTACACGCTGGCGATGCGGTCGTGCTTGGTTCCTGGCACCCGGAAATGCGAGTCCAGCATGCCGAGCGGCAGGAAGATGTGTTCGGTGAAGTACTCGTCCAGCGGCTGCCCCGAGACCGCCTCGACGAGCCTGCCGAGCACGTCGGTACTCAAACCGTAGGTCCAGAGCTCGCCGGGATGACTGGCGAGCGGCATCGTGGCGATCCGCTCGGAGTTCTGCGCGAGCAGCGGCTGACCGTGGCCAAGGCCGTCGCTGACGGCGGCTTCGACGTAGTGTTCGTATAGCGGCTCGACGTTCATGAACCGGTAGCTGATGCCGGAGGTATGCGTTAGAAGATGGCGAATGGTCACCGGCCGGGCCGCCGATTCGTAGACGAAGCCGTCGTCAGTGGCCACCGCGACCTGAACGTCACGGTCGAACTCCGGAAGGTACCGGCTGACCGGGTCGTCCAGCTGGAAGTGCCCCCGTTCGAAAAGCTGCAGGACGGCCACGCTGGTAATCGGCTTGGTCATCGACGCGATTCGGAACAGGGTGTCCGTTTGCATGACCTCGCCGTCGTCCACGTCCGCATGGCCGAAGGCTTCGAAGTAGGCGATCTCGCCGTTTCGCAGAATGAGCGCGACCGCGCCGGCGACCCGCTCGTTCTCTACGCTGTCTTCTATCGAGCTGGAGATGCGCTCCAGTCGCTCATCGGACATACCAACCAGCGGCGGTGCGCTGACGGGCAGCTCTCTCGCAAGCGCTGCCGATCCGAGCAGCGCGATGAACACGGCTAATAGCCGTGTGCCAAGGGCGTTGATTCTGTTGCGACTAGTCATCCGGCGTCATCTTCAGCGAGCGTCGCGAAGCTTGTCAAACCGTGCCGGCGTTCATTCGCCGCCGGAATAGCCCTGTTGCCGCCAGGCCTCATACACAACGACGGCGGCGGAGTTCGACAGATTGAGACTGCGGTTACCGGGTTTCATCGGCAGCCTGAGTCGTTGCTCCGGCGGCAAAGCCTCGAGGACGTCGCCCGGGAGCCCCCGAGTCTCCGGGCCGAACAGGAAGGCGTCTCCCGGTACGAAATCCGGGCGGTCGAAGCGCGTGCGGCCGCGTGTACTGAAGGCGAACAGTCGCGGCTTCCGCAGCGCGTCGAGGCACGCGGCCAGCGACGCATGCGTCCGCACATCGGCGAACTCGCGGTAGTCCAGTCCCGCGCGCCGCAAGCGCTTGTCCTCCAGTTCGAAGCCGAGCGGCTCGATCAGGTGCAGTTCGGAGCCCGTATTCGCACACAGGCGCATGATGTTGCCGGTGTTCGGTGGGATCTCGGGCTGGTACAGGATGACGGCGAACATCGGCGCATCATCGCCCGCATGGCTGGCATGAACAAGGTAGTGTTAACGGCTGTTAGGCCGGTTAGAATCCCCGCTCGATGCCCGCCACAGACCCGAACAACCCGCTCGCCACAGACCTTTGCGGCGTGCCGATGAGCTCCCCGATCGTCCTGCTATCCGGCTGCGTCGGCTTCGGCGAGGAGTACACGCGGGTGGATGGATTCTCGAACACCGACGTCGGTGCCGTCGTTCTCAAGGGCACGACCGGCGAGGCGCGGCTGGGCAACCCGCCGCACCGGGTATTCGAAACGCCGATGGGCATGCTCAATGCGATCGGTCTGCAGAACCCGGGCGTCGACCACGTCGTCGACGGGATTCTCCCGGGACTCGACTTCGAGGAAACGCGTTTTCTCGCCAATGTCTCGGGCTCGACGATCGAGGAATACGAGCGCGTTACCGAACGTTTCGACGACTCGCCGATCGACGCCATCGAGATCAACATCTCCTGCCCGAACGTCAAGGAAGGCGGGGTGCAGTTCGGCAACGATCCGGACATGTCCGCGCGCGTCGTGGCAGCGTGCCGCGCGAAGACGTCCAAGCCGATCATCACCAAGCTGTCGCCGAATCAGACGGACATTGCCGAGAACGCGAGGCTGTGTATCGAGGCGGGCTCAGACGGATTCGCGGTCATCAATACGCTGATGGGCATGGCCGTCGATATCGAGAAGCGCGAGCCGGTCATCGGCAACCGGCAAGGCGGTCTGTCCGGTCCGGCGATCAAGCCGATCGCGCTCTTGAAGGTGCATCAGGTCTACCAGGTTGCTAAAGACCACGACGTGCCGATCATCGGCCAGGGCGGAATCACGACCGTCGACGATGCACTGGAGTTCATCATCGCCGGCGCGACAGCGGTAGGTATCGGCACCGCGCTGTTCTACGACCCACTGATCTGCCGGAAGATCAATGACGGCATCGCCGGCTATCTCCAGCGTCACGGCTTCAACGCGGTGAGCGAGCTGGTCGGCACGCTGGACGAGGATTAGCCTGCCGGTGCAGCGATAGCCGTCCGCACTCCTGGCCTAGAAGTCATCCGGCCACTCACGGTTCGGGTCGTGCGGCGGCGCCCAGCGGCCGGAGAGTACCTGCTCGCGACCGTCGTACGCCCACGCCGCCAAGACCAGTACGGCGAGCGACGACAACAAGAGAGACATCAGCGGGACCTGTTCGCTGAGTGAGATCGCTTCCCTGGTTGCCTTCGCGACGATGATGAAGGCCAGCTCGCCCGCGACGAACAGAGAATTCAGGAGCACGAAGGCAAACACCAGCCACTGCGGCATGGCGGTCCAGAGCCGCTTCAATCCGGCGCGCCAGCCGGACGCGGCAACGAACACGGTCGTTACGAAGCCGACAACGAGGAGCTCCACCGGTATCGCCCAGGCCTGCATCAGCATCAGCCCCTTGAGGTCCGGCCCGACCTGACCGCCGCCCATGAAGATCACCATCAAGGACAGCAGGCAGGACAGCGCGATGGCGGTAAACACCGCGATCGATATGGCGATAACCGGTTTCTTCACCAGGGCTTCTCGAGTTCGGTTGCGAGGAGGGAAACGTAGCCGAAAACCCGCTCGCTGAATAGCCGTCGGATCCGGTTGATAGCGCGGATTCGCTCGCCCGCAAGGCGGGCTCCTACAGGGTGCGCGTCATGAAGCGGCTGAACGGGTCGGGCCCGTAGTCCGCGAACGGACCGCAGAAATCGAAGCCGAACTTTTCGTACAGACGATGGGCGGCCTCGAAAGGCTCACCGGAGCCGGTCTCGAGGCTCAGTCGCCGGTAGCCTCGATCGCGCGCGACCTCGAGCACCTTGTCCATTAGGCGGCTGGCAACACCCTTGCCCAGATGCTCGTCGGCGGTGCGCATGGACTTGATCTCCGCGTGATTCGCGTCGAGCTCCTTGAGCGCGCCGCAACCCAGCAATTCGTTTCCGTCCCACACCGTCCAGAAGGTGATCTCGGCTGCGCGCAAACCGTCGATATCGAGGGCGTGAACGCTCTCGGGCGGCGTGTTGTCGTGCATGCCGGCGAGGTGCGCATCGAGTAGCTCGCGAACGGGTCCACGGCCCGGATCGTCTTCGACAACATTCATGGTGGCCACGCGCAGATCCGGCTAGTCGAGCTGCAGTGCCTTCATCTTCCGGGCCAGCGTATTGCGGCCCCAACCGAGTAGCTTCGCCGCCTCCTGGCGGTGCCCGTTCGTCCGGCTCATCGCAATTCGGATCAGCGTCTTCTCGAACTCGGGAACCGCGGTGTCCAACAACGGCGTTTGCTCGGTGGACAACTGAGTTTCGGCCCATGCGGCGAGACTGCGCGTCCAGTCCTGGGTCGCTTTGTCGGATGCCTGATCGCCGCCGAGGTCTGACGGGATGTCCTCCACGGTGATCACGCTGCCCGGCGCCGTAACGGTCAGGCGTCTCGCGGCATTCACGACCTGGCGAACATTGCCCGGCCACTCGTAGGCCTTCAGCGCCTCGAGCGCCTCACCGTCGATCGTCTTCGCCGGTGTCTTCAGCTCCTTCGCCGCTTCGGCGAAGTAGTGCTTGAGCAGGAGCGGTATGTCTTCGCGCCGATGCCTGAGCGGCGGTGTGTTGATGCGGATGACGTTCAGCCGGTGATAGAGATCTTCGCGGAAGCGGCCTTCTTTTACGGCGCGGGCGAGGTCCTGATTGGTTGCGGCGATCACGCGAACGTCGACCCGGATCGAGCGCTGACCGCCCACCCGATAGAACTCGCTTTCGGCGAGCACGCGTAGCAACCGCGTCTGCAGGGCGGGCGACATGTCCCCGATCTCGTCCAGGAACAGCGTGCCGCCATCGGCCTGCTCGAAGCGGCCGATGCGCCGGGCGTCGGCGCCGGTAAACGCACCCTTCTCGTGACCGAAGAGCTCGGACTCGAGGAGCTCGGCCGCAATCGCCGACGTATTCAACGCGACGAAAGGTTTGTTCGCGCGCGGTGAGTGTTCGTGCAGTGCCTGCGCGACGAGTTCCTTGCCGGTGCCGGACTCGCCCGTGATCAGCACGGTCATGCTGGAACCGGCGAGACGTCCGATGGAGCGGAACACTTCCTGCATTGCCGGCGCCTGGCCGATCATCGAGGTCAGCGCGCCGTTGGGGGCCGTGGTGTCGTCGGAACCGTTGGTCTTGCGCGCGGCACGGCGAACGAGTTCCACCGCCTCGTCGATGTCGAAAGGTTTCGGCAGGTACTCGAAGGCGCCACCCTTATAAGCGGCAACCGCATTCTCGAGATCCGAGTGCGCGGTGATGACGATGATGGGCAGATCCGGCCGGCTGTCGTGTAGCCGCTCGAGCAGCGCGATACCGCTCATGCCGGGCATGCGCACGTCGGTAATCAGCACGTCCGGTTCGTCGTCGCCGATAGCTGCAAGCAGGTGCTCGGCACGCTCGAACGAGCGGGTTCCGATATCGGCCTGCGACAGGGCCTGCTCCAGTACCCAGCGCACGGACTGATCGTCGTCGACGATCCATGCTTCGAGACGTTCGGCGCTCATGGCTGCTCTCCCGTTTCGAGCGGGATCCGCACGTAGAAGACTGTGCGGCCCGGCCGCGACTCGAATTCGATGAGTCCGCCGTGGCGGCTGATCAGCTCCTGGGCGGCGGGCAGGCCGAGGCCAGTGCCGTCCGGCCGATTGGTGACCAGCGGGTAGAAGATCGAGTCCTGCAGATCTTTCGGTATGCCGGGCCCGTCGTCCTCGACTTCGATCGTCGCGATGACGCGGTGACGGATGTCGCCGATCGTGAAATTGGTGTCGGCACGCGTCCTGAGCGTGATCGTGCCCATGCGCTCCAGCGCGGCCCGCGCGTTCTTCACCAGATTGAGCAGCGCCTGAACCATCTGATCGCGATCGAGCAGAAGGTTCGGCAGCCCCGCATCGTACTCGCGGTTGACGTTGACGAGGCTGTCGTCTTCGGCACCGACGAGGCGAACGACGTACTCCAGAATCTCGTGGATGTTGACGGGCGATTTGTTCGGCGGTCCGCCCGGACCGAGCAGCGTATCGACCAGGCTCGCAAGGCGGTCGGTCTCGCTGATGACCACGTCCGTGTATTCGCGCAGCGCCTCGTCCGGGAGCTGGCGCTCGAGCAGCTGCGCCGCACCGCGAATGCCGCCGAGCGGATTCTTAATCTCGTGCGCGAGCTGGCGGATCATCTGCCGGCCTGCGCCGTGTTGGATGAGCAGCGCGTTCTCGCGACTGATGCGCGTGCGCCGCGTAACGTCCGCCATCTCGATGAGCAATGCCGCTTCGTCGTGATTGAAGGGCGACACACGACAGTCGACCACGCGCTCGTCCGGATGCACTTCGGTCGGCGGCAGCGTGAGCGTATTCGCGTAGGTGTCGCCAGTCTCGGCAACGCGCGTGAGAACGTCACCGAATTCCGGTTCGTCGCCGATGAGGCGAAGCAGCGACTCGCCGCAAGCGCGCGCCTGACTGATTCCGAGCAGATTCTCCGCTGCCGGATTCATGGCGGCGATCAGGAGTGAGTTGTCGAGCAGGATAACGCCCGTCGACAGTCCGTCGAGGATGCCGCTGGGGTCGAATCGGGAAAGGCCGTCGCCGGAGCTGCCGCGACGGTTATCGGTCAGAAATTGACGGTGTTCTGCTGCACGTAGAACCGGTTTGTCCGGCTCCGAATCATGAGCTCGCCGCCCTCGTTCAGGACTTCCACCTGAATGTTGTGCACGCCCCGCCAAACCTCCTGGATCTGGAAGCTCGTGCTCGTCACCATTCGCGGCTCGCCGTCGAAATACACCCGCACCTGGTGTCCTGGCTGGAGACCCGGGGTCAGGGCTACCGATACGTTCAGGACGCCTTCGATATTCCATAGCGTCTCTTCGGCGCCGGGAGCGGCGACTTCGATGCTCTCGTAGCGGAAAGGCCCCTGTTCTTCCTCGGCTTCCTGTTCCTCAGCGCCAGTGTTGCCCGCTTGCGGGGAGCGCCTGACGGTTGTGGAATTGGACTCGGGAAGCACGACCTGCTCGGCGCCCGGCTGCGGCCGGTCGGAATAATGGACAACGCCGTTCTCATCGACCCAGCGGTAGGCCTGGGCCGCGACAGCCGTTGCAGCCAGGAGGCCGACAACCAGCAAAATAGGGCGCTTATCCATACACTTAGCATAACAATCCAGAGCGGGTCGAAGCCAGCGACCGGGCGGCAAAAAACGCCGCCCGGTTCACAGTTTTGGCTTTTCGTTTCCGATTTTTACAGGCTGTAATACATATCGAACTCGACCGGATGCGTGGTCATCCGCAGGCGGGTCACGTTCTCCATCTTGAGGTCGATGTAGGCATCGATCAGATCGTCGGAGAACACGTCGCCGGCCTTCAGGAACTCACGGTCCTCGTCCAGTGCTCCCAGCGCCTCGTCGAGCGAGAACGCCACGAGCTGCAGCTCTTTCTCTTCCTCGGGCGGCAGGTCGTAGAGATCCTTGTCCATGGCATCGCCCGGATGGATCTTGTTCTGGATGCCGTCGAGGCCGGCCATCATCATGGCCGCGAAGGCGAGGTACGGGTTAGCCATCGAATCCGGGAAGCGGACTTCGATGCGGCGCGCCTTCGGGTTCGCAACGTACGGGATACGGATCGATGCCGAACGGTTGCGGGCCGAGTACGCGAGGATCGTCGGCGCCTCGAAGCCGGGGACCAGACGCTTATAGCTGTTGGTCGCCGGGTTCGTGAACGCGTTGATCGCCTTGGCGTGCTTGATGATGCCGCCGATGTAGAACAGCGCGGTGTCGGACAGACCGCCGTAGCCGTCGCCAGAGAACAGGTTCTCGCCGTCCTTGGCCAGCGACTGGTGAACGTGCATACCGTTACCGTTGTCGTTGACGAGCGGCTTCGGCATGAAGGTTGCCGTCTTGCCGAAGGCGTGAGCGACGTTGTGCACGACATACTTCAGGATCTGCACCTCGTCGGCCTTGCGCACCAACGTGTTGAACTTCGCGCCGATCTCGCACTGGCCGGCGGTTGCGACCTCATGGTGATGCACTTCGGTCTCGATACCCATGTCCTCGAGCGCCAGACACATCGCGGAGCGGATGTCGTGCAACGAGTCGACCGGCGGGACGGGGAAGTAGCCGCCTTTGACCGTCGGGCGGTGGCCGGTGTTGCCTTCCTCGATGCTACGGTTGGTGTTCCACGCACCTTCGTCGGAGTCGACCTTGTAGAACGCGCCCTGCATGGTGTCGTCCCACGCAACGCTGTCGAATACGAAGAACTCGTTTTCCGGACCGAAGAATGCCGTGTCGGCGATGCCGCTCGACTTCATGTACGCCTCGGCGCGCTCGGCGAGCGAGCGCGGGCAGCGGTCGTAGCCCTGCATCGTCGACGGCTCGACGACGTTGCAGCGGATGTTGAGGGTCGCCTCGTCGGCGAACAGGTCCAGCACGCTCGAGTCGGCGTCCGGCATCAGGATCATGTCGGACTCGTTAATTCCTTTCCAGCCGGAAATCGACGAGCCGTCGAACATCTTGCCATCTTCAAAAAGGTCTTCGTCGACGGTATGGGACGGCACGGTAACGTGCTGTTCCTTACCCTTCGTATCGGTGAAACGAAGGTCGACAAACTTCACCTCATTTTCTTTGATGAGGGCGAGTACGTCTGCGGGCTTCATTGGGTTTCCTCCACTGGCAAAAACAAAAAATTCCGTCCCGGCGGCAGACGCCGGGCGATGACCCTTTACTGCACGATGTGTGCCAAAATGGTGCTGTTCTTAAGTTATTGAAATATAAGAACTCTGCGGGACCACCGACTGTCTGTGTGCACTATATCAGTGCGGGCCGCCCCTGTGTTGCACTTTTTTGGTGCGCGATGTCGGGCGGGAACCGGAGCCGCCGGTGGTATCCGCCGATCGCTGGTACAAGCGCCCGGCGGATGCGGATGACGGCGAGATCGGGAGTGCGGCCGCCAGCACGAGGCTGGCGGCCATCGGCATGCGCGTCGTTGCGGCTTACTCGCCGCCGATCGGCGAGAGCAGTTCGGGCGCGGTCACGAGCTGGCGGACGCCATGCGACGAGGTCTCCTCGAACGCATTGCCGCTCTCGGCCCACGCGTGCAGCGAATTGATGTCGACTTTCGCGCAGCTGGGCCGGACGCTCCAGGTCACCTGTGCCGGTGAGCAAGACTGTTGCGTGTAGCTCGGCCCGGTCGTCGAGCCGCGGAAAAGAACCGGCTCACCGGTGTCCGACGGAATCGACAGCGCCTGATGGCGGCCGTCGACGACGTTACCGCCGTAGGCCATGTCCATGAAGTTCAAGGCGCTTGAATCGTTGACGACCAGGAAGACCTGAGCCTCGACGCGCAGCAGCGGGTCGCTGCAGCTCTCGGGCACGCAAGCGCCCAGGCCGGGCCCCGGCGTTGCGTCGCAGGTCGTGTGCACCCAGTGCACCTCGATCGTGTCGCCCGGCGCAACGCCCGCGTAGGCGCCCGGCGCCGGTGCCAGCTCGGCTTCGGTCAGGTCGGCCGTCGCGTTGCAGGCGTAGCCGCCGGAATCGGTGTCGTTGACGAAGACGCTGAAGTCCGGACCTTTGTGTTCGGCATTGGTGTGCGTATGGATGTTGCAGAGGTTCATCTCTGCCGCCGGGGGCGCGAACGGGAAGGTCACCGTATTGAGGCCGTTGGCGTCGCTGATGTCGCGCGGCGTCTGCGGGCCGGCATCCAGGCACAGCGCCTCGTCGGCGGACGCAGTCTCAGCAGCCGCTGACGCTTCAGCGGGCACCTCGGCCGACGGCTCGTCGGCACCGCCGCAGGCGGCCAGGCCGAGGGCCAGAACGATGAACGCCCAGTTCTTCATCCAGTTAGTCATGAATCGCTTCCAGGTTACTCGGGTCAGCCGGCAATGCTAGCGAGCTACGTAGGCGGAGTCCCATCGCAAATACCGAATAAATAGTTCGATAAATCCGCCGTGACGGGCCGCAAGCCACTGATCGGCGTCGCTAAATCGGCACTCAGGGTGTCATCCTCGGTCCGACCTGAGTACGATTCCGACACAGGCCGCCCAGGCCGTTTCCGGCGCGCGCATGGCGCCAATCACAGGATTAAGGGGCTCCCGATGCCGAGCAGGGTTTTTGAGATCAGGGCTTTCGCAATAGCGATGACCGTCTTTTCGTGCAGCGTTCTCGCAGACGAGGGAATGTGGACGATCGACAACTTCCCGGACGACCGGATTCAGTCGCGTTACGGTGTGACGATCGACGAGGACTGGCTGCGGTCGGCGCAGCTCGCAACGACCCGGCTCGAAAACGGATGTACCGGATCGTTCTCGTCCGCCGACGGCCTGGTCCTGACGAACAATCACTGCGTCTGGGGCTGCATCCGCAATCTGTCGACGGCCGAACGCAACCTGTCGGACGAGGGCTTCATGGCGGTGACCCGCGAAGAGGAGCTGCGCTGCCCCGGACAGCAGATTTCCGTGCTGATGAACTACTCGAATGTCACGGACCAGGTTGCCAACGCGACCAGCGGTCTCGACGACGCGGAGGCCAACGAGGCCCGCAAGGCAACGCTGACGGAGCTCGAGTCCGCCTGCGAGGAAGCATCCGGTGGCGAACTCAACTGCGAGGCTGTGACGCTCTATAACGGCGGTCAGTATTTCATCTACGAGTACAAGCGCTATGACGACGTCCGGCTGGTGTTCGCGCCCGAGCTGGACATCGCGGCCTTCGGCGGCGATCCGGACAACTTCAACTTCCCGCGCTGGTGTCTCGACATGTCCTTCCTGCGGGCGTACGAAGACGGCGAACCCGCCAGCACGCCGAACTTCCTCGAGTGGCGGCAGGGTGGCCCCACGGACGGTGAACCGATCTTCATTACCGGTCACCCGGGCTCGACGGACCGGCAGTTGACGATGTCGCAGCTCCGGATGCTGCGCGATCTGACCTACCCGAACTGGTTGCTTCGCTACTCGGAGTTTCGCGGCCGCATGCTCGCCTGGGGTGACACCAGTGACGAGGCAGCCCGCGTCGTGCAGCAGCGTATCCTCGGTTTCGAGAATGGCATCAAGGTCCGCCGCAATCTGCTTCGCGCGCTGCAGAACGACGCGATGATGGCCGAGAAGGCGCGACAGGAGCAGGCGCTGCGCGACGCCGTCAATGCCGATCCCGAGCTTCGCGCGATGTACGGCGAGGCCTGGGACCTGATCGACGGTGCCGTAGAGGCGCATCGCAATATGTTCGAGGAGCACCTCTTTATCGAAGACCTGGCCGGCCTACAGGGCGACCTGTTCTGGGCCGCGCGAGCAATCGTCCGCGGCACGGCCGAACGCGAGCTGCCGAATAGCGAACGTATCCGGGCTTACACCGACGCCGCGCTGCCGCAGCTCGAACAGTTCCTGCTCGCCGAGCGCCCGATCGACCGCGGCTACGAACGGCTCCGCCTAAGCTTCTCGCTCGCCAAGATGCGCGAGTGGCTGGGCCCCGACAGCGTGTACGTACATCGCATCCTCGGCAACGAATCGCCCGAGGCGCTCGCGGCTAGTCTCGTCGACAACACCCGTCTCGACGACCCGGACTTCCGTCGCGAACTCTGGGAGGGCGGCCTAACCGCGGTCATGGAAAGCGACGACCCGATGATCCGGCTCGCGCTCTCCATCGACGGCGACGCGCGTGCGCTCAGGCAGCGTTACGAGGACACCGTCGAGGCGCCGCGAACTCGCGGCGAGGCGATGGTCGCCGACGCGCGTTTCCACATCTACGGGACGGAGACCTACCCCGACGCCACGTTTACGCTGCGCGTCACCTACGGCGCGGTAGAGGGCTGGGACGAACGCGGTGCGGCGGTGGAGCCGTTCACGCAGACCAGCCGCCTGTTCGAGCGCACGACGGGACAGCGCCCGTTCATGCTGCCGCCGTCGTGGCAACGCGCGCGCGAGGACCTGAATTCGGATACGCCGTTCAATTTCGTCGCCACCACCGACATCACCGGCGGCAACTCCGGCAGCCCGATGATGGCGGCGGACGGCTCGCTGATCGGCCTGGCGTTCGACGGCAATATTCACTCGATTGCGGGTGACTATTGGTTCGATGAATCGATCAACCGGACGGTGGGGGTGAACACCGCGATCATGCTCGAGGCACTCGACGTCGTGTACGGCGCCGAGCATCTCATCGAGGAGCTGACGATTTCCGAGTGACGGCGCGCCCGGCGGCTGGCTGAGCGCCTGTCCGAACCCGGGCAAGTGCCCTATACTGCGCGGATTTTCCGCGAGCGACTGACCGTTATGAGCGCCACAGACGCACCGTCTGTCCTGTCCTTCCAGGATCTGATTCTCAGGCTGCAACAGTTCTGGGCCGAACGCGGCTGCGTTATCCTGCAGCCCTACGACAAGGAAATGGGTGCCGGCACGTTCCACCCGGCCACCTTCCTGCGCTCGATCGGACCCGAGCCGTGGAGCGCTGCCTACGTGCAGCCGAGCCGGCGGCCAACGGATGGGCGCTACGGTGACAATCCGTTCCGGCTGCAGCACTACTATCAGTATCAAGTGGTCATCAAACCGTCGCCGCTCGACATTCAGGAGATGTACCTGGACTCGCTGCGCGCCATCGGCATCGATCCCAATGTGCACGACATCCGTTTCGTCGAGGACAACTGGGAGTCACCGACGCTCGGCGCCTGGGGCCTCGGTTGGGAAGTCTGGCTGAACGGCATGGAGGTCACCCAGTTCACCTACTTCCAGCAGGTTGGCGGTCTCGAATGCCGGCCGGTGACCGGCGAGATCACCTACGGTATCGAGCGGCTGGCCATGTACCTGCAAAACGTCGAGAGCATCTTCGATCTCGTCTGGACGGACGGCCCGCTCGGGCGGATTACCTACGGCGATGTGTATCACCAGAACGAAGTCGAGCAGTCGAAGTACAACTTCGAGGAAGCCGACATCGACGAGCTGTTCCACGACTTCGACCACGCAGAGCAAGAGAGCGAGCGGCTCATTGGAGCGGGTCTCGCCTTGCCGGCCTATGAGCAGATGCTGGCCGCCTCGCACCTGTTCAATCTGCTCGACGCCCGCCAGGCCATCTCGGTCAGCGAACGGCAGAGGTTCATTCTGCGCGTGCGGACGATGGCCCGCTCGATCGCCGAGGCCTACTACGCCTCTCGTGAAGCGCTGGGCTTCCCGATGGTCGACAGTGTCGCACCGGGGGCGGACGCGGCATGAGTACCGCAGACTTTCTCGTCGAGATCGGCACCGAGGAGCTGCCGCCCACGGCGCTGCGTGGCCTTATGGAGGCCTTCGGCCGCAATCTGGGAGACGGTGTCGACGAGGCTCGGCTCGAGCATGGGGACATCCGCGTCTACGCAAGTCCGCGCCGGCTGACGGTCTACATTGAGAACCTGGCCCTGCGCCAGCAAGACCGCCGCGTCGAGCAGAAGGGCCCGCCCGTTCGAATCGCCTTCGACGACGACGGCAATCCGACGCCGGCGGCGTTGGCGTTCGCAAAGAAATGCGGCGTCGAGGTCGACGCGCTGGCCAGGGCGTCGTCCGACAAAGGCGAATGGCTGACGTTCGAGAAGGCCGAGGAAGGCCAGGCGGCCGCCGAACTCCTGCCCGAACTCGTTGAACGCGCGCTCGGCGGCCTGCCGATTCCGCGCCGGATGCGGTGGGGCAAGGGCGAGTACGAATTCGTTCGCCCGGTGCAGTGGGTGCTGATGCTGCACGGCAAGCAGGTCGTCGACGCAACGCTGTTCGGCATCGCCAGCGGAAATGAAACGCGTGGCCATCGCTTCCATTCGAAGGGGCCGATCAAAATCGCGGAGCCGTCGAAGTATCTCGACACGCTCGAGAAAAAAGGTCACGTCATTGCCGACTTCGAGCGCCGCCGTTCGCTGGTCGAGGCGGGCGTGACGAAGCTCGCCAAGGACGCCGGCGGCGCCATCGTCGACGGCGACTCGCTGTGTGACGAAGTCGCCGCACTGGTCGAATGGCCGGTGCCGATTCTCGGCAGCTTCGAGGAGAGCTACCTCGAGCTGCCGCGCGAAGCCGTGACCTCGACGCTGACCGGGCATCAGCGGTACTTTCCGGTCGACGGTGCCGACGGCAAGCTGCTGCCACGCTTCGTAACGGTATCCAACATCGAGAGTCTCGAGCCCGACGAAGTGCGCGACGGTAACGAGCGCGTGATCCGGCCGCGCCTCGCCGATGCGGCCTTCTTCTGGGACAGCGATCGCTCGCGACCGCTCGCGACGCGTATCGACTCGCTGCGCGAAGTGGTCTATCAGCGCGGCCTCGGCAGCCTGCATGACAAGGCCTGCCGGGTGGCAACGCTGGCCGTGAAGCTTGCGGAATCGCTCGGCGTCACCGAGGAGCCCGTTCAGCGCGCCGCGATGCTCGCGAAATGCGACCTTTTGACGGGCATGGTCGGCGAGTTCCCGGATCTGCAGGGGACGATGGGTAGCTACTACGCCGCGGCCGACGGCGAAGACGAAATCGTCGTGCTGGCTATCGGGGAACACTATCAGCCGCGATTCCACGGCGATGGGCTGCCGGAATCCAGCGTCGGCCGCGTGCTCGCGATCGCCGACAAGCTGGACACGCTGGCCGGCATTTTCGCGATCGGCAAACAGCCGTCGGGCAACCGAGACCCGTTCGGTCTGCGCCGTGCCGCGCTCGGCGTGATTCGGGTCCTTGTCGAATGCGAGCTGGACGTCGATCTGCATGCGGCAATCGCTGCGGCAGCAGAGGCTCAGCCGGTAACGAAGCTGGATGCCAAAGAGGTGGCGGACGCGCTGGCCGACTTCATCACCGACCGGCTGAAGCCTTACTTTCTGGACCGTGACGATGCTCTCGACGTTTCGACCTTCGACGCCGTGCTCGCCCGCAATCCCGCCTCGCTCGTCGACTTCGCCAACAGGCTGAAGGCCGTACAGGCGTTCATCGCGCTGGACGAGGCCGAGAGCCTCGCTTCGGCCAACAAGCGCATCGCGAACATTTTGAAAAAATCCGAGCACAAGGCGGGTCGCGGCGTGAAAACGAAGCTTCTGGCCGACGACGCCGAGAAGGCGCTGTTCGACGCGCTGGGCAAAGCCAGCGAAACCGTGCGTCCGATGATCGACGATCGCCGCTATTCCGATGCGCTACGCGCATTGGCCTCGCTCAGGGCGCCCGTCGACGCTTTCTTCGACGACGTCCTGGTAATGGCGGATGACGAGGCCCTGAAGAACAACCGTTTGGCGCTTTTGGGCGAACTTCGCGACCTTTTCCTCGACGTTGCGGACATTTCACGCCTATCCATTGCTTGAGCCGTGACCGCGCGGGCGCTCATCATTCTCGACCGGGACGGCGTGATCAATCGCGACTCCAGGGAGTTCGTGAAGTCCCCCGAGGAGTGGCTGCCGCTGCCGGGCAGCATCGAGGCGATTGCGCGCCTGTCGAAGGCCGGCATTACGCTCGCCGTAGCCTCCAACCAGTCAGGGCTCGCTCGAGGCCTGTTCGACCGCGACGCGCTCGACGCGATGCACGCCAAACTGCACGGGCTGGTCGACGAAGCTGGTGGCCGCATCGATCGCATCGTCGTCTGCCCGCACGGTCCGCACGACGGCTGCGACTGCCGCAAGCCGAGGCCCGGGCTGCTCGAGCAGCTCAGTCAACACTACGCCCAATCGCTCGACGGCGTCATCGTCGTTGGCGACTCGATGCGCGACCTCGAAGCGGCGGCCGCTGTGAACGCCCGGCCCGTGCTGGTCCGAACCGGCAATGGCGCCGAGACGGAGAAGAAGCTTAGCGGCGAGCTGAAGAACATCGACGTGTTCGATAGTCTGGCGGATGCTGCGGATCACTGGCTCGAAGACTGATCATGGTTTACCTGCGCTCATTTCTGTTCAACGTGTTCGGCTTTACGACGATCGTCACTGCGGCGCTGTTCGTCATCGTCACGTTCTGGGCGCCGTACCGGTTTCACTGGTCGATCTGCGTGAACTGGTGTCGCCTGGCGTTGTGGGGCGCGAAGTTCTTCTGCGGAATCCGTATCGAGGTCGAAGGCCGGGAGAACATCCCGGACAAACCGAGCGTGATCATGATCAAGCACACCTCGACGCTGGAGACGCTTTGGCAGGTGACCGCGTTTCCGCAAACGACGTGGGTGCTGAAGCGGGAGATTACCTGGATGCCGATCTTCGGCTGGGTGATCGGTCTCGCGTTGAAGCCCATTGCGATCAACCGCTCGAGCGGCGGCTCGGCGGTCAAGCAGGTGATCAAGCAGGGAACCGAGAAACTCGCGAATGGAATCTGGGTAACGGTGTTTCCGGAAGGCACCCGCATGCCGCCGGGCGAAACCCGCCGCTACGGCATCAGCGGCGCGGCGCTTGCTGCCGCTGCCGAGGCACCGATTGTCCCGGTCGCCCACAACGCCGGCGATCTCTGGTCGCGGCGCGCGTTCGTGAAGCGCGCCGGCACGGTCCGCTTCGTGATCGGCCCGCCGGTCGATCCGATCGGTCAGTCGCCCAAGGAGACCAACCTGATCGTGCAGCAGTGGGTGGAGGCCAAGATGTACGAGATCAGCCGCATTTATCAGGAAAAGGTGCCGCCTCAGCCGATGGACTACGAGCGCGACTGAGGCGCCCTTGTCGCGAACCGCCCTCAAACCTTTCCGGACCTCGCCTTGCAGGCTGTTGATGGCCCTGCCTGCGACGATTGGCAGGCACTCGACGCCCCCACCCCGTAGGAGCGGCTTCCAGCCGCGACCAGGGTACGGCCATTGCGGGATTGCGTAGACATCGCCGCCAATCGCATGGCCACAGCGATCAGTTTCTTCGCGATGACGGGTCGTTAATCGCGGCTGGAAGCCGCTCCTACGGGGCGCGAGCCGCGCTCGATCCCGTTGGGGGCCCGCCTTGCGGGCGATTTGGTTCTGATAGGCTGCTCCTATCCTGTAGCAGACATTTGCGCCGGCCACGATGGCCCGCGACTTACCTCCTGGGGCAATGATGACATTGGGCTTTATTTTGCGAACCGGCGTCTGTTGCGTACTGGCGACGACATACCTGGCGACCGCACACGCGGAGAACGATGCTCTGTGTGACGCCCTCCGGGTGTTTGCGGAATCCGTCGATGACGCCGGATCGCGGGAAGTTTTTCTCTTGACCGATTGGGGTGCGGAACCAACGATCGCCTGCGGGCGATCCGAGCATCCATCTGAAATCGCGTTCTGCGCCCGTCTCGTTGAAAGCGCGTCGATCGAGTTCATGGCGATCAATGTCCAGCGCGTGTTGGAATGCGTGGGTGTCGATTTTCCGGGGCGCGACGAGTTTGCCATCCGCAAGCTCTCCGGCACCGTCGTCACTCACGCTCCGGCGTTCACGGATGTCGCGATCGACATGGTCGTGACCTTCGATACGACAGGCGACGACGGGCTGCCGAGCCTGAGGATTACGATGCGCAAGCCTGCTGTGGACTAGGCCGCGGTAGCGCTCAAGCCGGCAATCGACACCGCCCCGTAGGAGCGGCTTCCAGCCGCGATCGCTGGCTCGCGGCGCGATCCGGCTAACGCAGAACGCGAGCAGCTGATCGACGCTGTGCGACACTTGGATCTCCAGCGAGCGGCTGTCGACTCAAGCATCGCTCCACATGAAACGGCCCGTTTGAGGAACCGCCGATGATGGGGATGGACTATCTTCGATTGAATCGCATTTTGGCGAAACCTCGTGACGTTCCCAATCTGACCCAATACGACCGGCGCTTGCTGCGGTTTATTGTCACCGGGGCCATTGCCTACGTAGCCGCGATGATCCTCGTGTTCACCTTCCTCGATGTCGACGACACGGCCTTCGACGAGCCCTACTTTTTCTTCTTTGTCATCCTGCCGATTGGATTGATGCTGGTGCTTTGGTGGACTACTGATGTCGTGCCTGTGTTCGCGCGTGTCGCAATCGCCTTTCTCGCCTTCGCCGGCATCATCGTTTCGGGCCTGATCGCCGCAAGCATTCCTCCGCCGGAGCGATACGTGTTCGTCATTCTTGCGCTGTATTTGCTGTTCGTGGGCTCGGAAGCTATCGCGCAACTTCGGCGGGCGAAAATGCGCTGACGCGCCGACATTTTCCGGCGTCGCGATCGACATGGTGGTGAATTTCAATACGGCTGGCGGAGATGGCCTGCGACGGGACTATCGCAGTGCCAGGACAGCGACATGCGGGAAGTTTTGAGGCTTACTTCCCGTACAACGCCTTGAACCCGGCTCCCGCGGCAAAGGTGACGTCGTCATTCTCCAGTGCCTCCACGTAGGCTTCGAGAAATGCCGCGAAACTCGGTGCAACGACCTGCCAGTCGAGGCTCTCGATGTCGATGCGTATGACCTGGCCCGGCGTGCCGCCGTCTGGCGGCGCGAAGTCGAGCATCCAGAATACGTCGCCGTTCATGTCGAGGATTGGTACCCAGTCGGGATGGTAGGAGAGGGGCCGGACCGGACCGTCGATGTGGATGATCTGATCCGCGACCAATCCAGCGACTTCGGCCTCCTGGATTTCCTCATGAGTCGCCGAGCCGTCGATCAGTAGCTGCCGTATGCGGAGGATGTCCTCGGCGGACAGCCACGCCCCCATGTCAACGAACAGCGCGCCGCGGAGATCGCGCTCGCCATTGTGACGGCGGAGGCAGTTCAGCAGGTCGTCCGGCAGTGTTCGCCCGAGCTCGCGTTGAAGCTCCTCGAGCTCTGTCTCGCTTGCGCCGCGGTTCAGGTACTCGAAGAGATTCAGGTCGTTGTCAGCGGCCCATTGCTCGATGCGGTGCCACGAATTCTCGAGATTACTCATCGCCGGCTCCCGATCCCGGACGAGCGCGTGCGCACCGGGAGCCCTCCCGTTGCGCCCGCAGTCTCGTCATTGCGCTGGCCGCCACGGCGGCCTACTGCAAGAACGTCGGGTCGTCGAGATCCACGAAGTCGGACAGGCTCTTGCGGATCGACCATGGTACGTATCCCTTTTCTCGCTTGTAGATCTTCGCCATCGCAATCTGCGTGAAGCCACCTTCGGTGCGCCCGCTTTCGTCAATCAGGACCCAGTCTTCAATGTCCGTTTGCGGTACGCGCTGCCGCTCATTTCCAGCCGGCGCCTCGCCGACAGTCTCGCTAACGAGGGAAGCCACGACCTCACCGCGATCGATCGAGTGTGCACATGCCCAGACATGCTCGTTGTCGCCGTAGCCTGTCTTCATAGCGTATTTCACGAGGGCCTCCCGCCGGCCTTCGGCAACCCCCTTTTCGAACCGCGCGAACTCGCGTTGGGCTCGATCGACCGCTGCCTTCATGAGCGGGTCACCCGTTTCGATAGGCAACGGTGGCGGTTGCCCCGGAAACGTCCTGCCCAGGCCGTAGAAAACGACGAAGATGCCAAACATGCTGGCGCCGAGGGGTTTCCAGCTGCCATCGTCGATGGCCAGCCAAAGGCCGCCCACTACGAGGCCCAAACCGAACAGCACGAGCGCTGCGTCGAAAGCTCTGCTGAGACCTTCCCGCATCATGACCCATCAACCTCCTTCGGTTTGGCAACAAAAAAGGGCGCCATTGAGGCGCCCTTCCAAGTCTAGCCGTTTGTCACTCACCAAATCTTGACGCGCTCCTCAGGCGGGAGCCAGAGGTCGTGCTCTTCGGTGACGCCGAAGGCCTCGTACCACTCCGGCATGTTGCGGACGCTGCCGTTCGCGCGGTACATCGACGGCGCGTGCGGGTTGGTCATGATCTGCTGGCGAAGCGCTTCGTCGCGGTACTTGTTGCGCCACACCTGTGCCCAGCCGAGCAGCACGCGCTGCGTTCCGGTGTAACCGTCGATCACAGGGGCCTCTTCGCCGTCCAGCGACATCTGATAGGCAAGCAAACCGATCGAGATGCCGCCCAGGTCGCCGATGTTCTCGCCGAGCGTGAACTCGCCGTTAACGTTCAGATCGTCGAACGGCTGATAGGCCGAGTACTGCGCAACCAATCTGGACGTGCGGTTCTCGAATTCGGCGCGGTCCTCGTCGGTCCACCAGTTGCGAAGCACGCCGTCGCCGTCGAAGGTGCTGCCCTGGTCGTCGAAGCCATGGCCGATCTCGTGGCCGATCACCGCGCCGATGGCGCCGTAGTTGACGGCGTCGTCTGCTTCGAGATTGAAGAAAGGCGGCTGCAGGATGGCGGCCGGGAACACGATCTCGTTCAGCGGCGGGCTGTAGTAGGCGTTCACGGTCTGCGGTGTCATGCCCCACTCAGTGCGATCCACTTCGCCGCCCTGGCGGTCGACTTCGCGATCGTAGTCGGCGACCGCGGCACGCTCCATGTTGCCGTAGTAGTCGTCGGCGCTGATCACCAGCGCGGAGTAGTCGCGCCACTCGTCCGGGTAACCGATCTTCGGCGTGAACTTCGACAGCTTGTCGAGCGCCTGCGCGCGCGTCTCGTCCGTCATCCACTCAAGATTGTTGATGCTGTATTCGTAAGCGAGGATCAGGTTCTGAACCAGTTCCAGCATCCGCTCCTTGGCTTCCGGCGGGAAGTGACGTGCAACGTAGACCTTGCCGACCACCTCGCCGAGCGTGCCGTTGACCGCGCTCACCGCGCGGCGCCACTGCGGTTGCTGTTCCTCGGTGCCGCTCAACACGCGACCGTAGAACGCGAAGTTCTGCTCGTCGAGCTCAGCGGTGAGGCGGCTGGCCGTGTTGTTCAGCGCCGTCCAGCGCAGGTAGGTCTGCCAGGTTTCGATGTCGGTGTCCTGAACGACCGCGTCCAGCGCCATGATGTAGTCCGTCATGTAGACGATCAGGCCGTCGATATCGCCGATGCGCGCCTCTTCGAGCCAGCCGTCCCAGTTGAAGTTGGGCATCAGACCCGGAAGATCGTCGAGCGCGACTTTGTTGTAGTTGGCGACCGGGTCGCGCGTGTCTTCCTTGGTCATGTTGATGTCGGCCAGTGCCGTTTCCAGCGCCATGATGGTCTGCGCTGCCTCGGCGCCGTTCTCGAAGCCTGCTATGTCGAACATCGCTTCGATATGCGCGACGTACTCCTCACGGATTTCGATCGACGCTTCATCGTCGAGGAAGTAGTACTCGCGGTCCGGCAGGCCGAGCCCGCTCTGGAAGACGTAGACACCGTAGTGCGTCGGGATCTTCAGGTCGGGAAACTGGGTAATGCCGATCGGCGAATCCAGCCCGCGGCGCACGGCTGCCGCAAAATACACGGCAAGGTCGTCGTGGTTCTCGATCTCCGCGATGCGGTCGAGTTCCGGCTGCAGGGGATCCGTGCCGAGCGAGTTTCGCGTCTCCATGTCCATGTAGGATTGGTAGAGATCGCCGACTTTTTGCTCGTCCGAGCCTTCCGGGAAATCGCCGCTGGCGGATTCCTCAATGATGTCTCGGACGCGCTCCTGCGACTCGTCGCGCAGGATGCCAAAGCCGCCATAGCGAGCCTTGTCGGCCGGAATCTCGGTTCTGTCGACCCACCCGCCATTCATGTAGCGGAAGAAGTCGTCGCCCGGGTGCACGCTCGTGTCCATGTTCTCGAGCACGAGACCCGATATCAGCGTCGCTTCTTCGACGGCGGCGTCGCCCCCCGTTTCGGCGGATTGCTGACCACAGGCGGCCAGGGCCGTCGCCACGACGGCGGCAAGTATTCCTCGTTTCACGTTTTCCCCCTCGTTCGGGCCTCGATTGGCCCGGTTAGTTGTCCTCGTCTTCCGGCAGGAAGACCTCGTCGCCCGGCGCATCGCCAAGCTCTCGGAGTTCAATACGCTGCGCCTCGTTGATCGCGTAGAACGCGCCGATTCGGCAGCCTCGAATGGTGTCGAAGCGGGATCGCAGCCAGATGGTGTCTGTCCGTGTGTCCTGCATGGATTGGTCGAACGTCTGCCGAAGCTCGCGGCACTCGCTCACGAATTCGGCCAAATAGCTTTCTCTGCGAGACGGCACGATGACGAAGTAGTCGTTGATGTACGTATAGCTCGCCTGATCGTTACGCCGGATTCGATCGACTTCCTCCAGCTGATTGGCGGCAATGTAATCGCGCACCGCTTCGATTTCCTGCGGATCATAGCCGGTGACGCAGGCTGACAACGCCAGCGCCGCGATGAGTGTAGCGGTTCTCTTCATGGCAGGTTCCCCCTTATTCCGGTTCCTGCGTTGTGTTTGGACCGGTTTCCTCGGCGGTGGTTTCAGCCGGTTCGTCCGGTAGGCGGTATATCGTTTCGATCGTGCAGCCTCTGAGCGTATCGATGCCCGCCCTCAGACGGCCACGCATCGAGCGCCGGTCCGCCATGTCACTGTAATAGTCCCTCGATGTCAGGTCCCGGCACATGCGCTCAGTCTCCAACAAGTACGCGCCGGCATTGGTCTCGAGTATTGCGTGCATATTGCTGATCGCCTCGAATCGAAGCGGTTCGTCATAACGCACCCAGCTGACGATCTCGGGCTTGACGGTCTGAATGTAGACCTGAGTTTCTTCGATGCGCGGATCGCCTTGCCCCGGCCGCTCGTCGCTCGTCGCGCAGGCGGTCAGCAGGTACGCGGCCATGGCAATCAGCACGATTGTGGCGGTCGGCGTCCTCATGGGTTGCGCTCCTCCGCGTAAAGCCGTGCTATCCACTTTACGACGTTCGGATGGTCTTCGCACCAGCGTTCCACGTCTTCGCGCATCGCGGCCGGCACGAGCTCTCGGTCGAGGCGCACGTAGTCGGCCATGCCGGCGCCGTAGCCCTCCGGCTGTAGCCACGCGCCACTGAGTGCCGCGAATGTGTAATCGGTGAAGTTTCGGTCGCCGCCAAGTATCGATTGGCGGCCGTCGGCGAGCGCCGTCTCGACGCTGTCCAGCAGATCGGCGATGCGTTCGCAGGTCTTTTGGTAGTTCTTGGGCGAAATCCGGAACGAGCGCCGGATCAGGAACACCTGCACCGGGTACAGAATCTTGAGCGCCCATCTCTGCCAGAGCGGCACGCGCGGGTCTTCGGCGCCCCATGCGCGCAACGTCAGCTGCCGGTTACCGAGCAGATGATAGTAGATCCAGACCTGCAGGCTTGCGCCGTAACGGTCCAGTCGGCGCTCCAGCTCCAGCCGCTCCGCGGTGGGCTCGAGGAGGCGCGCGCTGTCCGGATTCTCAGCGGCGTGCACGCCCCACAGGTAGCGGAGAATCTCAGCCGAGTTGCCGATGCTGGAGCGCGCGGCACCGGTCGTCGTTTTCAATCGCGGCACCGTCCGTCCGGTGTAGTAGGCCCCCAGCGTTCCGCCGGCCAGGCGCTCCTCGTAGTCGATGCCCGCGGCGTCCATGTTCCACCGCACCTTCTCGGCGAAGTGACTGATCGAGATTGTCTCGAGGACGAGCGGCGGCACCTTCTCGGGCTTGATGAACGTGCTGAGCGAAATCCCCCAACGCCACAGCAGCATGATCAGAACGACCAGTACGGCCGTAAGCGCCGACCAGCCGAACGCCGCAACGACGATCGGCAGCAGGAACAGTGCGATCGTGTGAACGAGCGCGCGTTTCTCGGTCATCAGATATCGAGGTTGGCGACGGTCAGCGCGTTCTTCTCAATGAACTCGCGGCGCGGCTCCACCTGATCGCCCATCAGCGTCGTGAATATCTCGTCGGCCTTGACGGCGTCTTCGATGCGAACCTGCATCAGTCGCCGTGTCTCCGGGTTGACCGTCGTGTCCCAAAGCTGATCGGGGTTCATTTCACCCAAACCCTTGTAGCGCTGGATGCTCTGCCCGCGGCGGGCTTCGCTCATGAGCCAGCCGACGGCGTCCGCGAAGGTCTCGACCGGGTTCTCCCGCTCGCCGCGGCGGACAAATGCCGAATCGTCGAGCAGGCCGTCGAGCTTGCCGGCCAGCTCGATGATGTGGCGGTACTCGTTGGTGCCGAAGAACTCGCGCGGCAGGTAGCGCGTTGCGCCGATGCCGTGCTGGACGCGAGTGATGCCGATCCTGACGCCCTCACCGTCTTCGTCACCGCGATCGAGCGACGCCGAATAGCTGCCACCGTTGCCGTTGGTCGCCCGGTCGCCCGAGGCTTTCGGCAATGCCGCCGAGAGCGACGCCGTCCAGGCTTCCAGCGCGTCGAGGTCTTCGCTCATCGCGTCGGTTACTTCCGGCAGCAACGCGACCGTGCGCAGGACAGACTCGTCATAGCGCGACGACAGGCGAGCGACGATGTTCTCGGCCGCGATGTACTCCTTGGCCAACGACTCGAGCGCCGTGCCGGACAGCGCGGGCGCGTCCTGGTTGACGTGGAGCTCAGCGTTGTCGAGCGCCGAATTCAGCAGGTGGTCGTTTAGCTCGGCATCGTCCTTGACGTAGATCTCCTGCTTGCCGCGCTTGATCTTGTAGAGCGGCGGCTGCGCGATGTACACGTGTCCGCGCTCGATCAGCTCCGGCATTTGCCGATAGAAAAATGTCAGGAGCAAGGTGCGGATGTGCGAGCCGTCGACGTCCGCGTCGGTCATGATGATGATGCGGTGATAGCGCAGCTTGTCGGGATCGAAATCCTCGCGGCCGATGCCCGTGCCGAGCGCCGTGATCAGGGTGCCGACTTCCGCCGACGATAGCATCTTGTCGAACCGCGCCTTCTCGACGTTCAGGATCTTGCCCTTGAGCGGCAGGATCGCCTGCGTGCGCCGATCGCGGCCCTGCTTCGCGGAGCCGCCAGCCGAGTCGCCCTCGACGAGGAACAGCTCGGACAGTGCCGGATCCTTTTCCTGACAGTCGGCCAGCTTGCCGGGCAGACCGGCGATATCCAGCGCACCTTTGCGGCGGGTCATCTCGCGGGCCTTGCGGGCGGCTTCGCGGGCGCGAGCCGCTTCGATGATCTTCGAGACGATTGCCTTGGCTTCTGCCGGATGCTCCAGCAGGAACTCCTCCAGCCTGCCGGCCATCGCGTGTTCCACGATGCCTTTAATTTCAGATGAAACCAATTTGTCCTTGGTCTGCGAGGAGAACTTCGGGTCGGGAACCTTAACCGACAGGACGGCGGTCAAACCCTCGCGGGCATCGTCGCCCGAGGGGGTGAACTTGTCCTTGCGGCTCGACATCTCTTTTTCGATGTACGTATTCAGCGTGCGCGTCAGCGCCGTCCGAAAACCGGCCAGGTGAGTTCCGCCATCCCGCTGCGGGATGTTGTTCGTGTAGCAGAACATGTTCTCCTGATAGCCGTCGTTCCACTGCAGTGCGGCCTCGACCCCGACGTCGTCCTTCATGGCGGTGAAGTGAAACACCGTCTGATGGATCGGCGTCTTATTGCGATTCAGATGCTCGACGAACGCGTGGATCCCGCCTTCGTACTCGAAAATGTCCTCTCGCTCTTCCCGCTCGTCGACCAGATGAATGCGGACGCCCGAATTGAGGAACGACAGTTCGCGCAGCCGGCGCGCGAGGATGTCGTAGTGAAACTCGATGTTGGTGAAGGTATTGGAGCTCGGTTTGAAGCGAACGGTCGTGCCGGAGCGGTCGGTGTCGCCAACGACCGCAAGCGGCGCCTGCGGCTCGCCGTGCTCGTACTCCTGCTGATGGATCTGCCCTTCGCGATGAATGGTCAGAACCAGGTGCTCCGACAGCGCGTTGACCACGGAGACGCCGACGCCGTGAAGGCCACCAGACACCTTGTAGGAGTTGTCGTCGAACTTACCGCCGGCGTGCAGGACGGTCATGATGACCTCCGCCGCCGATCGGCCTTCTTCCGGATGCAGGTCCACCGGGATACCGCGGCCGTCGTCGGAAACCGTGATCGATTCATCGGCGTGAATCGTCACGGTAATGACGTCACAGTAGCCGGCCAGGGCCTCGTCGATTGAGTTGTCGACAACCTCGAAAACCATGTGGTGCAAACCGGTGCCGTCATCGGTGTCTCCGATGTACATTCCCGGCCGTTTGCGCACGGCCTCGAGACCCTTTAAGACCTTGATATTACTGGAAGTATATTCTGTTTCGTCGACCATTCAGATTACTCAGGCGATAACCGAAACATTGTACCAAAATGGCCCGCTGAAAGGGCCCCGAAAGGCGCTTAAAACAAGGGCATTTGAGGAGATTCGGCGGGGGTGTTTTTGGCCTGCCGAAAGGGAGCCGGGCGGCTGTTTGGCGGCCGCGCAAGTCAGCCGCCTCGGGTGTGCTGTCGCGGCCCCGCCGCCCCGTCGAGCGCACCGCCAAAGGGGCGGATTCGATGACCGTTAGAGCCGGGTTAGACGGCCGTGTTCCACGTGGAACGTCGCGGGCGGAGACGGAAATTCCAAGACGTCAGGCTCCAGCGCCGTGGCGATGACCTGCGATCCCAGACCGAAGACCTGATCGAGCAGCCGCCCGAGCGCGTCCTGGTCGAGCTCCGCCGCCGGGTCGTCAAGCAGCAGCATCAGCGGCCGTTCGAGCGCAGTTTGCACCACCTCCGTCGCCGCGATAATCATCGACGAAGCGAGCAATTTCTGTTGCCCGCGGGACACAAGTCGGCGTGCCTGCCGGTCGTCATAAACCAGCTTGATATCGGCCCGGTGCGGGCCGGACCCGGTCGCACCCTGGCTGATATCTCGCTCTGTCGTATCGGCAATGGCTTCCGCCAAACTCTTGCCGTCCGTCCAGCCGCTCCGATACTCGAAACCGACCGGTGCGCCGAGCAGCGCCTGCCCCTGCTCCTCGAGGCTGCCGAGACAGGACTCAAGCACCGAGCGACGCAGCCGATCCACCTGCTCCCCCAGCATCACGAACTCGGCGTCCCACGCCGACAAGCCCCGCCCGCCGTCGCGAAGTGCCGCATTGCGCTGTTTCAAGGCCCGCCGGAACTGTCGCCACGCGCCCAGAAATTCATGTTCCACGTGGAACGCCAGCCAATCCAGGTACCGCCGGCGCCCCTCGGGTCCCCCGCTGACGAGGCTGTGAACCTCCGGATCGATGACCTGCAGCGGCAGCGCCTCCGCGAGCGCCGCAGATCCCAGCCCCGCCTCGCCGTCTATCCGGATATCGAGACCGTCACTGCTGTTGCCGACGCCGATACTCCGCAGCCGCTCACCGTCTTCGGCCTTACCAAACACCGCGAATGCCTTCTCGCCATGACGAATAAGCGACTGTGTCGGCGCACCACGGAAAGACTTTCCTCTACCCAAATACGCCAACGCCTCGAGCAAACTGGTTTTGCCCGAGGCGTTGGCCCCGTGGATCAGATTGAAATTCCGGTCGGCATCGAACTCGACCTTTTCGAGGCAGCGAAAATTCTCCGCCCGAAACAGCTGGATCGGCACGACCGGCTAGCGGCGCCTACAGGCGCATCGGCATGACCACGAACTTGTTGTTGTCGTTTTCCGGCTCGCGGACCAGACAGCTGGAGTTCGAGTCGACCACGGACAGCGTTACCGTCTCGCCGTTCACCGCCCCGATCGCGTCCAGCAGGTAGTTCACGTTGAAGCCGATTTCGATGTCGTCGCCGCTGTACTCGACCTCGACTTCCTCCTCGGCCTCTTCCTGCTCCGGATTGTGCGCCTGAAGAACAACCCCGGAATCCCGGATGATCAAACGAATGCCGCGGTATTTCTCGTTGGACAGAATTGCCGTTCGCTGTAGCGCGCTGCGTATGACGCCCTTGTCCGCGCTTAGCTGATTGCTCGACTCTTGCGGAATCACACGTTCGTATTCCGGGAAACGCCCGTCGATCAGCTTTGAAGTGAAGCGGATTCCGTCGAGCTGGATCCGAACGTGATTAGCTCCGAGCTGAATATCCAGATCGCCTTCACCGCTCATCAGCCGCTGTAGTTCCAGCACACCTTTTCTCGGAACGATTACCTGCTGCTCCGACAGGTCACTGCCATCCAGCTCCGCCTGCGACAGCGCCAGCCGGTGCCCATCCGTCGCAACCGCTCGAAGGTACTTGCCACCGGTCTCCAACAGCATCCCATTCAAGTAATAGCGAACGTCCTGCTGTGCCATCGAGAAGTGCGTCTTTTCGATCAGTCCGGTCAATACGTCCTGCGGCACGGTGATTGTCTGTTCCGCCTTGATGTCCTCGACCGTCGGAAACTCCGCCGCAGGCAGCGTCGCCAACGAGAACTTCGACCGCCCGGAACGTACCATCAGCTTCTCACCGCTCAGCGACACACTGACCGCGGCGCCGTCAGGCAGC
Organism: Woeseiaceae bacterium; assembly: GCA_965232445.1. GTDB lineage: Bacteria > Pseudomonadota > Gammaproteobacteria > Steroidobacterales > Woeseiaceae > UBA1847. Next base: position 1,166,588 of record OZ246973.1, read on the forward strand.
GCTTTGCAGATGTCGAGGAACTTCCGGCCCGAGACCGTGATCTCGCCCCCCGTTTCCACATCGACCTCCGCCTGCGCTACCAGCTCGACCTCGAGATCCGTGGCCGTAATCGACAGCTCACCGCCGCGAGCGACCAGCAGCACATTGGAAAGGATGGGCATCGTTTGCCGGCGTTCGACAACACCAATTACCGCTTGCAGAGGCTTAAGGAGCACGTCACGCTCAGCGCTCAATTTCATACGTTCCACCTGTTAATAAATATTGGAATGATTACTTTGTTGTTATTATTAAGCGACCAAAGTCCTGTGAATAACTTTTCTTTCTGTTTTAAAAACAATGACTTAGCATCATACAGAGCGCCTGGTTACCGCTTGGCCCCCGGTCGACGGGCTGTGTGCAGCCTGTGGATAAAAACCGCCGTGGATTCTGTACCCAGGTTATCCACATTATCCTGTCAGAGTTCTCAACAAATTCAAATAATCGTCATCAACGCGCTTTTCGGTCTCCCTAAGACCCTCCACGCGCCGGCAACCGTGCAAAACCGTCGTGTGATCCCGGCCGCCGAAAGCATCGCCAATCTCAGGAAGACTGTGGTTCGTCAGTTCCTTGGCCAGCGCCATCGCGATCTGCCGCGGGCGGGCAATTGACCGGCTGCGCTTCTTCGACAGCAGGTCTGCAACGCGGATCTTGTAGTAGTCCGCGACCGTCTTCTGGATATTCTCGATCGAGACCAATCGCTCCTGCAGTGCCAGAAGATCACGCAGGGCCTCCTTGGCAAAGTCGAGATTGATCGGCCGGCCGGTAAACCGGGAGTTGGCAATTACCCTGCGCAGCGCGCCCTCTAGCTCGCGAACATTCGAGCGAATGCGCTTGGCGATGAAGAACGCCACTTCCTCGGGCAACTCAACGGCCTCGTTGGCCGCCTTGCTCATCAGAATGGCCACTGAGGTTTCGAGCTCAGGCGGCTCGATCGCAACCGTAAGGCCCCAGCCGAAACGCGACTTTAGTCGCTCTTCGAGGCCGTTTACCTCTTTCGGGTAGCGGTCGCAGGTCAACACGATCTGCCGCTGGCCCTCGAGGAGCGCGTTGAAGGTATGGAAGAACTCTTCCTGCGAGCGTTCCTTGCCGGCGAAAAACTGAATGTCGTCAATCAGCAGTGCATCCAGCGAACGATAGGTCCGCTTGAACTCCGAAATCCGGTTGTGCTGCAGCCCCTTGACCATGTCGCCGACGAAGCGCTCCGAGTGCACGTAGGCAACCCGGGCGTTCGGCTTTTCGGCCAGAATCGCATTGCCAACGGCGTGCATCAGGTGGGTCTTGCCCAGCCCGACGCCGCCGTAGATAAACAGCGGGTTGTACGACGTGCCCGGGTTCTGTCCGACCTGAATAGCCGCCGCTCTGGCCAGCTGGTTGCTCTTACCCTCGACGAAGCTCGGAAACGTGAACGAGGGGCTGAGCCGGGATGCGATGGTCGGCGACGCTGGCGCCTTCGCCAATGCGACGGCCGGTGACGGCGCGACCGTTGCGGGTTTGTCGCGGGAACCCACCTCGACGACGACTTCCGTCTGCGAGCCGTCCACCAGCTCGAGAATTCGCTCGATATAGTGTTCCTGCAGCCAGTCGACTACGAAGCGGTTCGGTGCCAGGAGCCTCAGCTGACCGTCGTCCTCGATGGCCTGCAGGGGCCGAATCCATGTGTTGAATTGCTGCTCCGGAAGCTCCGCTTTCAGGTCGCGGATGCAACGGTTCCAGAGCGTGGTTTCGGCCGGCAAGGAGGTCCCCCTAAGAGTCATCGTGGCAGGAATGCGCGCACGAAGACGGGGCAGTCTATACCCGTTTGCGGCCGCCCGCCACAGCCGCCTCGAACGCCGGCCGGTCGCCGCAAACCCTTTAATAGACACCGTCTATTGACTCGGCCGGGGGTGCCGCGTACCCTTGCCGCCCTTTCGTCCGGAAGGCCCTTTTTGGCCCTCCGCAATACCCAGGTTTTAGGCACATGAAACGTACGTATCAGCCCAGCAAACTGAAGCGCGCCCGCACGCACGGGTTCCGTGCCCGTATGGCCACCAAGGCCGGCCGCCTCGTGCTCAAGCGCCGCCGGGCCAAAGGCCGCGCCAAGCTCACCCCGTAATCTCGACGACGGCGGCAAGCCGCAGTCCCCGACGGGCAACCACACACAAGCCTTGGTACCGAGCGTCCTGCAACGGTTCGGGAAACAGAGCCGCCTGCTCGATGCCGGCGCCTACTCGCGCGTATTCGACAAGGCGACCCGCAGCCGTGACAACTGGTTTACGGTGCTGTGCCGGCGGAACGATCTCGAGTTCGCACGCCTCGGTCTGGCGATCTCGAAAAAGAACTGCCGCAAGGCAACGGCCAGAAACCGCATCAAGCGGGTGGTTCGCGAGTCATTCCGCCATCACCAGCAAGAGCTCGCGGGCCTCGACATCGTCGTGATGAACAAACGCTCGACCGCCGATGCCCCTAACGCCGACTTGTTTGATAGTCTCTCGGGCCACTGGAAACGCTGCGCGAAGGCCGCACCCCAAAAAGACACATAAGAATGGATAACCAACGACTGATCCTCTGGGGCTTGTTCGCCATCATGGCGTACTGGACGTGGCAAACCTGGAACGAGTACTGGGCACCGCCGCCCGCGGACCCCGCGATCGAGGAAACGATGCCGGTCGTCGACGACGGGTTGGGCGACCTTCCCGAAGTCAGCGGCCCGACCAGCGACGCGGCGAGCGGCGACGGGCTGCCAACCGTGGACGCACCGTCGACCGCGGCGGAAGCGGCGCCGGCCGCGGACGATCAGTCCGAGACGATCGTCGTCACGACGGACATTGTCGAACTCGAAATCAGCACCCGCGGCGGCACGATCGTCCGCGCGACCATGCTGGGCTATCCGGTCGACAAGGACGACCCGGATACGATGGTCCAGCTGCTATCGCCGAGTACCGAGGATCTCGGCCGGATACGCAGCTTCCTGCGGGCCGGTGACGAACGCGAAGCCCCCGACGCGAATGCCATTTGGGAGGCCGATCGGACGAGCTACGAACTCGGCGATGCCGACGAACTGATCGTACCGATGCGCTGGGCCGGCGCAGACGGAACGGTCGTCGAGAAGCGCTTCGTATTCACTCGCGGCAATTACGCGATTCGCCTCGAGCATGCCGTCACCAACAACGCCGACACGGCGTGGAGCGCGGACCAGGTCACACAGATTCAGCGACGGTCCTACGAGCCGGAGCGTTCAATGTTCGACGTCGACTCCTACTCGTTCGATGGCGCGCAGATCTTCGATGGCGACGCCGTCGAGAAGCTCAAGCGAAAGGAACTGTTGAATGACGGGCCGTATTCCCAGACGTGGGAGAACGGCTGGTACGCCTCCATCGAGCATCACTTCCTAAGCGCCATCATCCCGGTGCAGGGCATACGCAACGCGTACTTCATTCAGGTTCGCGACAACATGATGACGGCCAGCGTCATCGAGGCACGCCAGGAAGTCGCGCCGGGCGAAACGCGGGTGTTCGAGCGCACGCTGTTCGTCGGGCCGAAGCTGCAGTCGCAGCTCAACGACATCCACCCGAAGCTGCGACTCAGCGTCGACTACGGTTGGCTCACACTGCTGTCGCAGCCGATGTTCTGGCTGCTGGCGTGGATCTACAGCTTCGTCGGTAACTGGGGACTGGCAATCATCGGTGTCACGATCGTGATCAAGCTGGTCTTCTACAAGCTGACGGAGTCGAGCGGCCGCTCGATGGCGAAGATGCGCGAGATCCAGCCGCGCATGAAGGCCTTGCAGGACCGTTACAAGGACGACCGTCAGGCGCTATCGCAGGCGATGATGGAGCTGTACAAGCGCGAGAAGATCAACCCGGCGGCGGGCTGTTTGCCGATCCTGGTGCAGATGCCGTTCTTCCTGGCCTTCTACTGGGTGCTGGTCGAGTCGGTCGAGATGCGTCAGGCGCCATTCGCGCTGTGGCTCACCGACCTGTCGTCCCGTGATCCGTACTTCATCCTGCCGCTAATCATGGGCGCGGCAATGCTGTTCCAGCAGAAGCTCAACCCGGCGCCGACCGATCCGGTGCAGGCCCGGGTCATGCAGATCATGCCCATCATGTTCACGGTGTTCTTCGCGTTCTTCCCGTCAGGCCTGGTGCTCTACTGGGCGACCAACACGCTGCTTTCGATTGCGCAGCAGTGGAAGATCAATAAGGTAGTCCACGCAGAAGCTACCGCAAAGAAAAGCGGCAAGAAGAAGAAGCCAAAGGCCAAGGACGAGGATTAAGCTGCCAAGCAGCGCCGACTCGATCACAACGATCAGCGGCATCAGAAGATTCGTCATTGTGGGCACTCCGTAGTCGAAAACCACGAGTAAGGTTTTCGCAGACGGGGCCGAGCGCTTCATGACGCTGGCCTAAGGCTTAGCAGATGCTCTGCTGATCTCCTTTTATTTCAATGGCTTATCGTGCTTCCGTGAGCGCTATGGGCGCAGGGATACACAAGCCGGCTATCCGTCCGCCAACTCCGTCCTGACCTTCACCTCGCTGTGCAGCGTGCGATGCACCGGACAGCGGTCTGCGATCTCGAGCATGCGCTGGCGCTGTTCGTCGGTCAGGTCGCCCTCGAGAACCAGCACCCGGTTGAACTCGTCGATCTTGCCGTCTTTCGTTTCGCAGTCGGCGCAGTCGTCCGCGTGGACCTTGCCGTGGCGGACGCGAACCGTGGCGGACGTCAGAGCAAGTTTCTTAAAGTTCGCGTACATCCTGAGCGTCATCGTCGTGCAGGCTGCCAGCGCCGCGGACAGCAGGTCGTAAGGCGTCGGTCCCTGATCGGTGCCGCCGACGCTGCGCGGTTCGTCCGCGACCAGCGTGTGATTGCCCGCCTGAACGTCGGTGCGAAAGCCGTCGGTGAACGTGCGGGCAACGACTTCGTCCGCGGCGGCGGCCAGCGCCGGCGGCGCCTCTGGTTCCGGCAGGAAATGTCCGGCCCATGCCGCAAGCACCTGACCGGCGTAGCGCGCCTCGGGCTCACCGGTGAGCAGATGATCGGCTTTGTCCAGACTGACGAAGCTCTTCGGGTGTTTCGCGGCGGCGAACAGCCGGCTCGCGTTGTCGATCTCGACGATGTCGTCCAGCGGCGCGTGCATGACCAGCAGGGCCTTGCGAAGCGAGCCGATTGCCGACGGCAAGTCGTGCCGTTCGAGGTCGTCGAGGAACTGCTGCTTGACCCGGAATGGCCGGCCGCCGAGCTGCACCTCGGCTTCGCCATGTTCGGCCAGCGTCTCTTCATGATCGCTGAACATGTGCCCGACGTGCGCCGGGTCCGCCGGCGAGCCGATCGTCGCTACCGCGACGGAGCTCGGAATCTCCGGTGCGGCCTGCAGCACGGCGGTACCGCCGAGGGAGTGCCCGAGCAAAATCTTCGGGCCTTCGTGATGTTCGCTGAGGTAGCGGCAGGCGGCGACGAGATCGCGCACATTGGACGAGAAGTTCGTGTCGGCGAATTCGCCTTCGCTCTGGCCGAGACCGGTAAAGTCGAAACGCAGCACCGCAATGCCTGCCTCAGTCAGCGACCGGGTGATGTGGTTCGCGGCCTTGAGGTTCTTCGAGCAGGTGAAGCAGTGCGCGAACAGCGCGTAAGCGCGTGGCTCTGTAGCGGGCGTATCGAGAATTCCCGATAGCGTGTGGCCGTTCTCGTTCTGGAATTCGACGCGTTGGTTCGGCATGGTGACTCCTGCTGTGTTTCCATTGGCAGTATGACCGGTTCGACCGACACAATTGTTTCAGTCGCGACGCCGCCGGGGCGGGGCGGCGTCGGCATCGTTCGCGTGTCCGGCGAACTCGCCTCCAGCATTGCCGAGGCGATGCTCGGCAGTCTACCGGAGCCGCGCCGCGCAACTCTCGCGGCCTTCGGTGCGGCCGACGGCCAGCCAATTGACGAGGGCCTTGCGATCTACTTCAAGGGCCCGCAGTCGTTTACCGGCGAAGACGTGCTCGAACTGCACGGTCACGGCGGCCCCGTCATTCTCGCGATGGTCGTCGATAGAGCGATCGAGCTCGGCGCCCGTCGAGCCGAACCCGGCGAGTTCTCGCAGCGGGCATTCCTCAACGACAAACTTGATCTCGCCCAGGCGGAGGCGATCGCCGACCTGATCGAGAGCGGCACGGAACAGGCGGCAAGAGCCGCGGTTCGATCGCTCAGCGGCGCCTTCTCCGGGGCCGTGCTCGATCTGGTTGCCAAACTGACCGCGCTACGCGTCCACGTCGAAGCCGCTATCGATTTTCCAGAGGAGGAGATCGACTTCCTGGCCGACGAGGCGCTCGTCGAACGCCTCGACGACTGCAGCCAGACGTTTGCCGACCTGCTCGCCAACGCCACGATCGGGCGGGTGCTCAGGGACGGTTATCAGATTGTGCTGGTCGGCGAGCCGAACGCCGGCAAATCCAGCCTGATGAACCGGCTGTCCGGCGAGGACACGGCGATCGTGACCGAGATCGCTGGAACGACGCGCGACGTACTGCGGGAGCGCATCGACATCGACGGCCTGGCCGTCGAACTGGTGGACACCGCCGGCCTCCGCGACAACCCGGGCGTCATCGAGATGGAAGGTATCCGGCGCGCGAAGGAAGCGATGGCGAATGCGGACGCGGTGCTATGGGTGCAGGACGCCACTCTGGGCCGGGCGGAGCGGCCGGAGCTGCCTGAGGGCGTGCCGGTGCTCGTCGTCCGCAACAAGATCGACGTCGCGGAATCCCGCGACGACTTCGACGATCACACGATCGAGCTGTCCGCGAAGACCGGCGAGGGCATCGACGAGCTCCGCGACCGGATCCGCCGTCTCGCGGGCTACCGCGATCTCGGCGAAGGCGCTTTCACCGCGCGGCAGCGCCACGTCGAGGCGATCGAGCGCGCGGCGCGAAGTTTCGCGACCGGACGCGCGGCCTTAACGGAGTCGCGCGCGGGCGAGCTGCTGGCCGAGGAGCTGCGCCTCGCGCAGCAGGCGCTCGGCGAAATCACCGGCGAGGTCACCTCCGATGACCTGTTGGGTGAAATCTTCTCGTCGTTCTGTATCGGCAAGTAAGCGCCGAGTTTTTACAAGCGATCCAATCTGCGGCCCTTGTCCGGTGCACAGCGGCGACGTTTGCCCGGTCGAGCCGCGTCCTCCGCAAACCATCATCCGTGCATCAGGCCATTCAAGCTGAGCAGCCGCATCATTAACGGCAGATAGGGACTCGCGCGTATTGAAACGTGGCCGCGAACACCTATCTGAACGTCGGGAGCAAACGATAGAGATACAAGGGGCCAATCCTGCGTTGCCGACGGTTCACCGACGGCTTCGGTCTCACGACGTTCCCGCGAGCATTCATCTGCGGTTCAGCCTGCCGGTGCATGCTTCACACACCCATGACGTTTGGGCAAAACCCACGGGAGATCATTATGTTACGTTCACTTGGCTTAATTTCACTTCTGGCGTTGGCGGGACCGGCTCTCGCAGACGGATTCGACTACAACTACCTCGAAGCTGGCTATTACGAGATCGATCTCGACGACTCGATTCTCGACGTCGATGGCGACGGCATCAACATTGCCGGATCGTTCGAAGTCGGCCAGAACATGTTCGTCCGAGCCGAGTACGGCACCGCGGACCTCGACTTTGGCGTTGACCTCGACGAACTCTACATCGGACTTGGCGTGCACACGCCGATTGGCGACAGCGCCGACTTCTTCGGTGTCGTCAACTACGTTTCTGTCGAAGCGAGCGCGCTTGGCGTGTCGGCGGATGACGATGGATTCGGAGCGATCGTCGGTGTGCGCTCGATGATCAGCGAATCTTTCGAGCTCTCGGGCCATGTCGAATACATCGACCTCAGTGACTCGGGCGATGACACGTCGTTCGGCGGCTCGGGCTGGTACTACTTCAGCGACACCTTCGCTGTCGGGCTGACAGCGGAATTCAGCGACGACGTCAATCGTTACGGCATCGGCGCTCGACTGTTCTTCGGTCAGTAATCAATCGCCTGCCGGGTCGGCCTCCGTGGCGGATACCGGCACTGCGTATGTCGGCTCCGTGATCGAGAATTCGGTTACGGGGCCGTATTTTTGCACGGCCTCGCGAATCTGCTCCGCGTCGCCGAGCAGCACGTACACGAGATCGCCTTCCTGCGGGTAGACCGCCTCGATAACGGCGGCGACCGACTCCGGCGTTACCGCCGCAATGGCTTCGCCATAGCCGTCGATGTAGCTGGACTCCAGCCCATAGAACTCGATCTGTGCGAAGGTATCGGCCAACTGTGAGCCGGTCTCGAGGTTGTCCGGAAACTGACCCATGATGTAGTTCTGCGCTGACTGGACCATGTCCTGGCCGATGCCTTCGGCATGCAGCGTCGCAAGAATGCCGAGCGCCATATCGATCGCCTCGATCGTCGTCGACGTTTCGGTGTACGAGCTGATTCCGACGGAGCCAGGCTGGAGGTTTCGCGACAGCCTCGAACGTGCCCCGTAGGTGAGACCCGATTCGACGCGAAGCGCGGTGTTCAGCATCGACGTAAAGCGGCCGCCAAATACCGTGTTGGCAACATTGAGATCCGCCCGGTCGGCGAAACTCCTCGACACACCGATGTTGCCGATCCAGAAATAGGTCTGTGTCGCACCCGGCTTGTCGATCAACAGCACGCGCGTGCCCTGCTGGGCTTCCGCGGCGCCGGCTTGCGGTAGCTCGGCCGATGCCGGCCGCCACTCGCCGAAGGCAGCCTCGAGGCTGTCGCGCATGTCTACCGTGTCGAAGTCGCCGGAGACCGCCACGATCACCCGGTCCGCGCCGATCTGCGCCTCGTAGTAGTCCAACAGGTCCTGATGTTCGATGGTTTCGAGCGACGACTCGCTGCCGCCGATAGAGGCCGCATACGGATGATCGCCGAACAGGAACGCCTCGGCGTAGATCGGCATGAGCTGTCCGGGATCGGAATCCTTCGCGGAGCGAATCACGTCGATCTGCCGCGCACGCAGCCGCTCGAACTCCTCGGCGTCGAGCGTGGGCCTTAGCAACATGTCGGCGACGAGCTCGATCATCAGATCCGCGTCGCGGCTCAGGAAGTTGCCCCAGAGGTTGATGTTCTCCTGGTTGGCGCTCGTCGACAGCCGGCCGCCGACTGCCGCCACGGTTTCGGCGAACTCGGCGGAGCTGCGCTCGCCGGCACCCTTTTCGAGCAGCGAGGCGAGGAGGCTCGACACGCCCTCGCGGCCTTCCGGATCGCCGAGCGCGCCGCCGCGAATCAGCAAATCGATGGAGACCAGCGGAACATCGTCCTTCTCGTTCAGAATCAGGACCACACCGTTGTCGAGCACGACACGCTCGGCAGGCGGCAGCGTGACGCTCTGCGCATGCGCGACAAACGAGACGAAGAGCAGGCCGAGTAATGCGAAGCGTTTCATTCGTCACCCTCCGCGGCATCCTCGGCAGGCCGGTCTCTGAGCACGCCGATCGTCGCATTGTCGAGGCGGAAGATGTCCGCCGCGGCGGACCGCAGGTCTTCGGCACTCACCGCGTCAACGGCGTCCGAGCGGTCGAAGAGTTTCTCGTAGCTGCCGTGGAAGACTTCGAAGTCTCCGAGCGCCGATGCCTTGCCATCGATCGTTGCCATCGAGCGCCAGAAATCGGCGAGCATGATGTTGCGCGCTTTGTCGAGCTCCGCTTCGGTCACGCCGTCGGCCACGATTGCCGCGAGCGCGGCGAGGAACTCTGCCTCGGCGTCGGCCGGGTCCACGCCGGAGCGAAGTCCCAGATAGAAATAGACGGTACTCGGATCGAAGCCCTCGTGATGGAAGCCGCCGACGTAGGTTGCGATCTCCAGCTCCTCGACCAGCAGCCGATGCAGCCGTGAAGAATCGCCGCCCACGATAATCTCGAGCAGCATGTTCATCGCGAGCGTCTCGGGATCGCTGGCGCGGCCGGCGTGAAATGCCATGTGCAGGAGCGGTGTCTGCGCCGAGGTCTCGATCAGAATGCGGCGCACACCGAGCTGCTCGGGCTCGACCGTCGTCACCTCCTCGGGCGGATCCTGCGCCGGGATGCCGGCGAGGAACTCATCGGCGAGCGCATAGATTTCTTCCGGCGTCACGTCGCCGGTGAAGACCATCACACAGTTGTTCGGCGCGTAGTAGGTGCGGAAGAACGACTCCAGGTCCTCGACGGTCCAGTACTCGATGTCCGACGGCCAGCCGATGACCGGGAACTGGTAGGGATGCGCGACATAGGCATTCGCCATCATCTGCTCGTACAAGAGCCCCCAGTTATCGTTGTCGATTCGCGAGCGCCGCTCCGAGTAAACGACGCCGCGTTCGCTCTCGACGACGTCCGGATCGATGGCGAGGTTTTCGAGCCGATCCGCCTCGAGCTCGAAGATGGTGCGGATTGCCGACTTCGGGAACCAGTCCTGATAGACCGTCACGTCGTTCGACGTGTACGCATTGTTGGCACCGCCAGCGGCTTCCATGATCCGGTCGAATTCGCCGGGTTCGAGGTTGCTGGTGCCGTTGAACATCATGTGTTCGAAGAAGTGCGACAGACCGGTGATCCCCGGGTACTCGTTGCGTCCGCCAGCGCGGACGAAGTTGTACATGACGACGTTCGGGATGTCGTGGTCCGGCCAGACGATGATCTTCAGGCCGTTGTCCAGCGTGAAGCTTCGGATCTCCGCCGGCGCATTCGGCCCGGTCGGTGCATCGAATACAAACGGCGGCGGTTCGACGACTGCCAGTTCGGGCAGCAACCGGTCGGCGATCATCGCCACCGCTGCGAGCACAACGAGTACGGCAAGGGAAGCGTTCAATTTCTGCCCCGTTTTGAAGACGATGGATTGCGTTTGGTCGACGTCGACGGCTTTCTTCAGGCCGCGCGGCGTTATTTCGTAGACCCACGCGAAGATCAGGGCGGGCACGAAGCCGACGACGAACAATATGCCGACAAGCCGCGAGAACCACCACGGCAATTCGAGCTGGGTCTGGGCGACGGAGGCGAGCCAGTAGAGAAGCGCGCCGGCCACGATATAGACGAACGCGACCTTGAAAACGTTGCGCCGGCTGAGCTCTGCTATGAAAGGCGTAGTCATTGTAATTATGGCCTCGCGGCACATCCTGACCGATGCGCGCTGTCATAACAAGCCGGATCAGCCAAGCAGCCCCTCGCGCCGGTAGAGCCTGGCGCACAGCCAGGTCAGGAGCCCGCCGAAGATGAGCGTGCTGATCACCGAGATCGCAACGTGCGAGGGCTCGAGCGGCTCGTTCTTCACCATGTCGACCAGCAGCAGGTGCTGGCTGAGGCTGGGGATGAACATGAACTCGAATCGCGGTCTGAGCTGCAACAGGCTCACGACGAGAATCGGCAGTGTCGGTGCCAGCAGCAGGGCGCTGAGCCAGGTCTGCGCCTCCTTGTAGCTCTTCGTAAACGACGCCACCAGCGTCATCAGCGACGCGCCGAGCAGGATGAAGGGCGCAAGTAGAAGGAAGGCCGAAATCACCACGTCAGGCCCGAAGTTCGGCGTCATGCCGAGCTGCTGCAGCGGCATGAACTGAATGGCAACGGAAAACGACAGAATGCAGAGCGCGAGCGATATCGCCATGAACAGAGCGGACGCCAGGATCTTGCCAAGGATCAGCTGGTCGCGGGTCACCGGCAGCGCCAGCAACGGCTCGAGCGAGCCGCGCTCCCGTTCGCCGGCCGTCGAGTCGATCGCGAGATACATGCCGCCCATCAGCAACGCGAAGATGAAGAAGTAGCTCATCATGCCGAGCAGAATTCCCGAGCGCCCGGACGGCGTCGAAACGTCGACGTCGTCTATATTCAGCGGCCGGAGCACCAGCGGACTCACGCCGCGCGCCGTCAGCCGGATCGCAGCGAGCTGCTGACTATAGGCATAGAGCGCGCCGCGGACTCGCCGCGCTTCCCGGTCGGCGGTGGTGTTCGCCTGGTCGGAGATCAGCTCGACCCGGGCCGGCGCGCCGCTCGCAAGCTGCTCACCGAATTCCGGAGAGATCACGACGACGATGTCGTGCGTCCCGACCTCGACGGCCGTCATCGCCTCCTCGCGCGTGGCCGGCGCGTCAACGATCTCCATGTTGTTGCTCTCGAGGAAGCGGATCAGGTTGGGCGCGTGCTCCGCACCGATGACCGGTACCTCCAGCGTCCGTTCGATATCCGACAGCGAACGCTCGATCGAGAGGTTGATGACGAAGGCGAACAACAGCGGGCCGAACAGCGGTCCCATCAGCAGCGCCGTTGCCACGGTACGCCGGTCGCGGAAGTTGTCGAGAATCTCCTTGGCGAAGACGGTCAGGAGCGTGCGCATCAGTCCTGCTCCACCATGGAGATCGCCTTGACGAAGGCGTCCTCGAGATCGTCGCAGCCGGTCTTCTCGCGAATGCCGTCGGTCGTGTCGTCGAGCGCGACCTGGCCGTGCGCGATGATCACGATGTCATCGCACAGCGCGGCAACCTCCTGCATGACGTGGCTCGAAAACAGCACGCAACGCCCGGAATCCTTCAGCTTCAGGATCAGGTCACGCAGCGAGCGCGTCGCCATGACGTCGAGGCCGTTGGAGGGCTCGTCGAGGATGACGTTCTGCGGGTCGTGCACGAGCGCGCGAGCGAGCGACACCTTCGTGCGCTGGCCCTGCGAGAAGCCCTTGGTTCGGCGGTCGGCGAACTCGCCGATCTCCAGCAATTCGATGATGGTCTCGACCCGCTCGTCGATCTCGCCGGATGCGAGCCCGCACAGCTTCGCGAAATAGGCGATGTTCTCGCGCGCGGTGAGGTGCGGGTAAAGGCCGGAGCCGTGCGGCAGCGCGCCGGTGCTTCGGCGGGCCTCGAGGCTGGCCGAGACGACGTCATGGCCGTCGATCTGGGCGCTGCCCTCGTCGGGCTTGAGCACGGTGTAGAGAACCCGAAGCGTTGTCGATTTGCCGGCGCCGTTCGGACCAAGCAGCCCCGTGATCTTGCCATCCGGTGCGTCGAAACTGACGCCGCGAACGGCCTTCACGTCGCCGAACGACTTGTGGATGCCGTCTACCTTGATCATGGGCGCGGCCCCGAGAAGTCGAGGAAGAAGGGCATGACGAACGCCGATTCGTAGCAGTCGGCGTCGCCTTCAGCGAGCTCGCCGTTGGTCACGAAGCGGTCGATGATGCGCGGCATGCAGCCGACGCCGAGCTGGCCGTGACCCTGCTGCTCGCCGGTCAGGAGCCAGGCGCGCATCAGGTTCCGCGCGGCGAGATCGGCATACGACGGCGGCGTGATCGGGTCCGCGTCGCCGGACAGCAAAAGCGTCGGGATGTCGGTCGACAACAGCTCACGAAAGTCGTCGTCGATCGGCCCGGCCGGCCACTCTTCGCAGATCGCTTCGAGGGCGTCGACCTGCACGACGCCCATGTAGGTCGCCTCGAGCCTCCCACGATCGATATTCACCTCGTCGTACCACGGCGCGTCTTCGGTGCACATGATCGAGTTGTGCATGCCGAGCGAAATCGCGTCTGAAAGACTCATCATCGTCATCAGGTACTGCGCGGCGATCGGCTCGTAGTTGCCGGCGTGCGCCTCCGACACGAGCAGCGGGATCATCGCGATGGAGTTCGGGTCGTAGGCCAGCAGCCGGATGCCGGCGGCCAGTTCGTCGCGGCCGAAACGGAACGATTCGATCGCTCCGGTTGTCGGGTTCGGCACGCTGACATTGACGGACCCGGCAATCAAGCGCGCCTTCAGCTCGGCAAACGTGCCGGCGATGTCGGGGAAGCGCTCGGCGCAGCTCTCGTCGGCCTCGCAGCGCGCGAAGATATTGTCGAGTGCCCGCTGGGCTTCGATCGCGATGTCCGGCCCGAGCGGGAGCCCCGGCGGAACGACACCGTCGAGCACGATGGTGCGGGTCGACGCCGGGTATCGCCTGGCGAAATGCTGTGCGACCCGCGTGCCGTAGGACACACCATAAAGATTGACTGCCGGATACCCCAGCGCTTCCCGCACGGCCTCGAGATCGCGAACCGCGACGCTGGTCGTGAAGAAGCGCGGATCGTGCGGCAGGTTCTCGAGGCACTCGCGAGTGAGTTCGCGCATCTCCTCGATTGAGGCTTCGTCCGCGTGCAGCATGTCGTCGACTTCGCAGTCCATGCGCGCGGACGCGCCGGTGCCCCGCTGATCGACGAGCAGGATGTCGCGATTGCGGCGCAGCGGTTCGAAGGCATGCGAGTAAAACGTGTAGAACTGGATGGCGCCCTGACCGGGCCCGCCAGCAAGGACGACAACCGGATCGGGCTCCGGCTCCAGATTCAGCGCCGGCACGACGGCGACCTTCAGCTCGATGGAGGCCGACTCCGGGTCGTCCGGATTCTCGGGCCGTTCGAGCGTTCCGCACTGCGCCTTCATGCTCGGAAACGCGGGGCCAGCACTGATGCGACAGGGCTCGAGCTCCAACGCGCCGGCTGTCGCCGGAACGAGTGCGGCGACCGCCGCGAGTAGCACAGCGCTGGTTCGAATCATGGAGGTCCGAGGCACGACGAGAGAGGCGCTATCCTGACGATTGCCGCGAGGCATGTAAAGGCCCCCGCCCGCAGCGCAAGGCCCGGAATTTGCACTGGTTTATAGCGCGGCCACCGGCGAAGCACTACAATTCGCCACCCTGTCTGTCAGCCCTGCGCGAAATGCCGAAACGCTACGACGTCATTGTGATCGGCGGCGGTCACGCCGGTACGGAAGCCTCCCTGGCTGCCGCGCGCGCGGGTGCCCGGACGCTTCTGATCACGCAGAAGGTCGAGACGCTCGGTCAGATGAGCTGCAACCCGGCCATCGGCGGCATCGGCAAGGGCCACCTGACCCGCGAGGTCGACGCACTGGGCGGAGCCATGGCCAGGGCCATCGACCGGGCCGGCATCCAGTTCCGGACGCTCAACGCGAGCAAGGGTCCTGCGGTGCGAGCAACCCGGGCGCAGGCGGACCGCACGCTCTATCGCAACGCAATTCGATCGCTGCTCGAATCGCAGGCGGGCCTCGAGATCGTCGAAAACACGGTCGACGATCTCATCGTCGACGGCGAAGCCGTGACCGGCGTCGTCGCGGCCAACGGCGAGCGCTTCCTGGGCCAGACCGTCGTGCTGACGGTCGGCACGTTCCTCGGCGGCCGCATTCTCATCGGACGCGAAGAGCGCGCCGGTGGACGGGTCGGCGACGCGCCGTCGAACCGGCTGGCGGACCGGTTGCGGGAGCGGCCGTTCCGTGTCGCGCGACTGAAGACCGGCACACCGCCGCGTCTGGACGGCAGTACGCTGGACTTCTCGGCAATGGCCGAGCAACCGGGCGATACGCCCGCGCCGGTGTTCTCGTTCATGGGGCGCCGGGCCGAGCACCCGCGGCAGATCTCCTGCTACATCACGAAGACCAACGCGCGGACGCACGACATCATCCGCGCGCACCTCGATGAGTCGCCCATGTATTCGGGCCTGATCGAGGGCGTCGGGCCGCGTTACTGTCCGTCCGTCGAAGACAAGGTCGTGCGATTCGCCGAACGCGATTCGCACCAGATTTTCGTGGAGCCGGAAGGCCTCGATACCAGCGTCGTCTATCCGAACGGTATTTCGACCAGCCTGCCCGAGGAGACGCAGCTCGATTTCGTGCGCACGATTGCCGGATTCGAGAACGCGCGAATCACCCAGCCGGGCTACGCGATCGAGTACGACTACTTCGATCCGCGCGATCTCGAGCCCACGCTCGAGACGAAGCACGTCGGCGGATTGTTCTTCGCCGGTCAGATCAACGGCACGACCGGCTACGAAGAGGCGGCCGCTCAGGGACTGGTTGCCGGCATCAACGCCGCACGCCGGGCCGCCGGACTCGACGGCTGGTACCCGCGCCGTCAGCAGGCCTATATCGGCGTGCTGATCGACGACCTGATTACGCGCGGCGTTAGCGAGCCCTATCGAATGTTCACCAGCCGGGCGGAATACCGGCTCACGCTGCGGGAAGACAATGCCGACAGCCGTCTGACACCGGCCGGCCGCGAACTTGGGCTGGTCGACGATGCGCGATGGCAGCTCTACGAGCGCAAAGAGGCGCTCGCGGCCGGCGAGCGGGCGCGGCTCGAGGAGCTGATGCTGACACCGGCATCGCTGTTGCCGGCGGATCGGGAGGCCCTGGGCCTGAGCAAGGAGTCGACGGCCGCGGCCCTGCTGCGCCGGCCAGAACTCAGTTACGCGAAAATCACGCCCGTTGTCGGCAGCTTCGCCGACGATGGCGACATTTTCGACGAGCTTCGCGAGCAGGTCGAGCTGCGGCTGGACGTCGAGGCCAAGTACGCTGGCTATATCGACCGCCAGCAGCGTGAGATTGCGCGGCAGTCCAGACAGGAATCGCTCGAACTGCCCGGCGATCTCGACTACGCGGTCGTCGACGGCTTGTCGAACGAAGCGCGCCAGCGCCTGCTCGCGGCCCGGCCCCGCACCCTGGGGCAGGCCGCACGGCTGGAAGGCATGACGCCATCGGCGGTCTCGCTGATCCTGATCCATCTGAAAAAGCTCAAGCTCAGCGCCTGACGGCCGCGCCGCGAGACAACACCCCGAATTCCCTTTACCCTTCCTGCGGGCGCCCAGGACGGACGGAGACGCCTTGGCTCGATACGTGATGCGAAGACTCCTGGCGGCGATACCGACACTGTTCGTCGTCATCGCCGTGTCCTTCATGCTCGTGCGCTTTACGCCGGGCGGGCCGTTCGACTCGCAGCGCGTGGTGCCAGAGGAGGTCGAGGAGGCGCTTCGCAAGGCCTACAACCTGGACGACCCGCTCATCGTCCAGTTCTTCGACTACATCGGCGGCATCCTAAAGGGGGACTTCGGACCGTCGTTCGTCCTCCAGGGGGAGTACGTTGGCGACCTGATCGTTCAGAAGCTGCCGTATTCCGCTGCCGTCGGACTGTCCGCGATTCTGCTCGCGCTGCTGGTCGGTGTGACAGCCGGCATCTGGGCCGCGCTTCGCCAGAACAGTTTCGTCGATCGGCTGGTCATGGCGGTCGCCATGACCGGCATCTCGATTCCCATCTTCGTCATCGCGCCGTTTCTCGTGCTCGTGTTCGCGCTCTGGCTTGGCCTACTGCCCGCGGGATGGACCGCCTCAGGCGGACTCGCGTGGCTGGTGCTGCCGGTGGTCGCGCTGGCGCTGCCGCAGATCGCCTACATCGCAAGGCTGACGCGCGCCGGCATGATCGACGTTCTGGCGAGCGGCTTCATCCGCACCGCCAGAGCACAGGGACTATCGACCTCGGAGATAGTCCGCTATCACGCGCTGAAGCCGGCCATGCTGCCGTTGCTGTCCTATCTGGGCCCGACGATCGCGGCTGTTCTGACCGGTTCGATCGTCATCGAGAAGGTCTTCAACATTCCGGGACTCGGCGAGCTGTTCATCGACGGCGCGAGCGGGCGCGACTACACACTAGTGCTCGGCATCGTCACCTTCTACGCGACGCTGGTCATTGCGCTGAATCTGATCGTCGACATCCTCTATGGACTGCTCGATCCGCGGATCCGTCAGCGATGAGTGTTTCCCCGGTATGAATCGAATGGTGCGCATCAGCGGCGGGATTCTGCTCGCAGTCGCGCTGCTGGCGATTGTCCTGCCCTGGATCAGTCCGAACGACTTCAAGGCGACCGATTTCGAGAACACCCTTCGCGCGCCGACGCTGGAGGGCATGCACTGGTTCGGCACCGACGATCTCGGCCGCGATCAGCTGGTCAGGACGATGCACGGAATCCGCATCACGCTCGCGGTTGCCGTCATCGCAAGCCTGGTCAGCCTGGTGATCGGCGTCGCCTGGGGTGCGGTCGCGGGTTTCGTCGGCGGTCGCGTCGACGCCTTCATGATGCGCGCCGTCGACGGCCTGTATGCCATCCCGTTCTTCTTCTTCGTGATTCTGCTGATGGTGGTGTTCGACAACAGCTTCCTGCTGATTTTCGTCGCGATCGGTGCGATCAACTGGCTGGACATGGCGCGGATCGTCCGCGGCCAAACCTTGAGCCTGCGCGAGCGGGAATTCGTCAAGGCGGCAAAGCTGCTTGGCGTTTCCACACCCGCAATCATCGTTCGCCACATTGCGCCGAACCTGATCGGGGTCGTGGTCGTATTCCTCACGCTGACGATTCCGCAAGCGATCCTGATCGAATCCTTCCTGAGTTTTTTGGGGCTGGGGATTGCCGAGCCACAGACGTCGCTCGGAACGCTGGTCGATAACGGGACCGACCATCTGGAGACGGCGACCTGGGTCATCCTCTTTCCGGCGCTGTTGCTCGCGCTCATCCTGATGTCGTTCAACTTCCTCGGCGACGGGCTTCGCGATCAGTTCGACGTGAGGCAACAGCGATGAGCCTGCTGTCGGTTTTGGACCTGAGCGTGCGCTACGGCGAGCAAGCCGCTGTCGATGCACTCAGCTTCGACATTCAGCCGGGAGAAGCCGTCGGCCTGGTGGGCGAGTCCGGTAGCGGAAAATCACAGACAGCGCTGGCGATCATGGGCCTGTCGCCGTCGAACGCCGCGGTGAGCGGCAGCGTGAGATTCGCGGATACGGAGATCGTCGGTGCCAGCGAATCCGTCATCAGGCCCATGCGCGGAACACGGATATCGATGGTCTTCCAGGACCCGGCCGACGCGCTCAATCCGCACCTTCGCATCGGCGATCAGATTGCCAGGATTCTGCTGAGCCACGGACTCGCCGATGCGGCGGCCGCGCGCGACCAGGTGCTCGAGGCTCTGGCGCGGGTCCGGCTGCCGGACCCGGAACGCCAGTATCGATGTTGGCCGCACCAGCTCTCCGGCGGCATGCGCCAGCGGGCCATGATCGCCGCGGCGCTGATTGCGGGACCGGACCTGTTGATCGCCGACGAGCCGACCACCGCGCTCGACGTGACCGTGCAGGCCGAGATTCTCGACCTTCTGAGCGAGATCCGCGAGGACACGGCGCTGCTGCTAATCACGCACGATCTTGGCGTGGTCGCGAATCACTGCGAGCGCATGCTGGTACTCGACGACGGCCGGCTGATCGAGGAGGGACCGGTCGCGGACCTGTTCGCGAACCCTCGCGACGACCGGACGCGGGCGCTCATCGATGCGGCGCGAATGCCGCAGGAGCCGCTACCGGTCCAGGGCGACGAAAACCTGCTGGACGTTCGCGGCGCCAGCGTCGGTTACGGCCGGCGAGATCGGGTCGAGGCCGTCAAAAACGTCGATCTTGCGGTCAAAAGCGGCGAAACGGTCGCGATCGTAGGCGAATCGGGCTGTGGCAAGTCCTCGCTGGCCGCGGCGCTGACCGGCCTGGTGCCGCCGGAGTCGGGCCGTATCGTCTTCCTCGGCGATGCCGTGGCGGCCGACGTTCAGGACCGCCCGCCGCAGGTTCGCCGGGAGATGCAGCTCGTCTTCCAGAACCCGACCGGCTCGCTGAACCCCAGGATGCGCGTCGAAGACATCGTCGCCGAGCCTTTGCGCGTGCATGAGCCGGACATGGACGCGACCGCCCGCCGCGACGCCGTGACCGGCGCGCTCGGCCAAATGGATCTCGACGAGTCGTTCGCTACCCGCTATCCCCACGAGCTGTCCGGCGGTCAGGCGCAGCGCGTCGCCATTGCGCGAGCGCTGGTGTTGCAACCGAAGCTGCTCGTTCTCGACGAAGCCGTCGCGGCGCTCGACGGCACCGTCCGCAAACGCATTCTCGATTCGCTGCGTGACGTGCAGGCGGCGACCGGTCTTGCGATCGTCTTCATCTCCCACGACCTGGGTGTCGTGCGCGCGATCAGTCATCGGGTAGTGGTGATGTACCAGGGTGAGTTCGTCGAAACGGCGGAAACCTCGGTACTGTTCGAGACGCCGGAGCATCCGTACACGCGGGGCCTGCTGAGCGCGTTGCTGCTTCCGGAAGTGCGTCAGCGCCGAGGGGAGCCGCGGCCATGATCGGATCACCGTATTACTTCGAGGGCGATGCCCCGACCGCTGCCGAAATTCTGCACCGCGCCGAAGAACTCGGCGGCTTGCCGATCAGCGTCACGTTGGACGCCGGAAGCAGCGACGAATTCGAGTTCAGCTTCCTGGCCGGCAAGGTCAATGTCAGCACAGGGTCAGACCGGGTGTTCCTTACGTCGTACGCCGGGGAGGCGCCGGTGCTGCACGATTTGCTGTGCGTCGCAATTGAAGATCTCGGTGGCCGGCGCCGCGTGCGTGACGCGTCCGCGGAACCCGAACTCACCGAGCTCGCCTGCCCGCTCACCGAAGAGGGCGTCGTCCAGGCGACGACCGAGTTCAGAGCAAAGCTAAAGCGACTCGCGCGGCGAGCGTGGCTCATGCTTGCAGCGCTGATCGCCCTCGGACTCAGTGCGGTCGTCGCAGTGGTTTGGGTTGTTCTTCGGTGGCTGTCCGGGTGACGCCGCATTAGCGGAATCCCCGGCGCATCGTGCGCCGGGGTAACCGTAATAGGTAGCAGTGACTTTCGGTTCTCGGCCGGCGAAATCCCGCCGGCGGCCTACATCCCCGGCAGCGGAATCGGCATCGGCGCGCCGTTGACGGTCAGCAGGCCCTGCTTGTACTCGGCCTCCATCACGTAGTTGTCGCCTTCCTGCCGCAACACGCCCATGGCGACGGCCATTTGCGCGTCCGGGTTCATGACCGCGATCATGTCGAACAGGCCAGCGGAGATCGTGATGTCGGCGGCAGCTTCCATCTCGAGCAGCACCGACGTCCAAACGAAATTGGCGGCGTCCGACTCCGGTACGTCGACCTCGAGTTCTGCGAGCAGCGTGCCCTGAGGGAGGTTCACGTCGAAGCGGTCGACCCGGAAGGCAAGACCGGCGGCGACGAGATCGGCGAAATCGCGCTCCACCGCGGCGAACGCCCCAAACGGGTCGTTCTGCGCGGACTCGAGCGCTGCCGTCACCCGGCCGAACGCGGCAGCGTCCCAGCCTTCGAGCGCCATGTCGATGTTCCAGCTCATGTCGCCCAACGGTGCACCGGCCATGGTCATGTCCATGGTGACATCGGAGTCGACCCGGTCACCGTTGAGTCGGGTCGAGCCTTCAACGTTCATCGGGCCCATCGAGATCGTCTGGAAGCCCTCGACGATGGTGATCGAGTCGACAGAGAAACGGATGTCGCCGGTCGAGAAGCCGTAGTCGGTGGTTTCGGTATCGGACTCGATCTCGAGCATCGACAGCGATACCGATTCGTTGCTGTTTTCGTCGCCGAACGAGACGGTGTCAATGCCGCCCTCGACGACGATGTTGCCGCTGCTCGGGTTGGTCGCGACCATGAGGTCGCCCGCGCCCCAGCTGAAGTCCTCATACGAGCCGGCTTCGACGTAGTAGTTCGATGACATACCGCCGCCGAGACCGACGTTCGTGTACACCACGCCAGGGATCTCCCAGGTTTCGCCGCCCGGAATCTCGACCGACATCGTCGAGACGGCGCGCGCCAGTCCGGGCATCAGCGAGCCCTCTTCGCGCGTGACGGACGTCACCGGAATGAGGCCATGGTCGAACGTCGTATTGATGACCAGCGCCGGAGACGGGGCGCTCGGACCGATGCCCAGCGCCTCGCGCATACTGGCGCCAGGTCCGGTCTGACCGAGCTCGATGCGATGCACGCCCTCGGACGAGAACCAGCCGCGATCGAAACGCTCGGTCGTAACGACGATTTCGGGCGCCTCGCTGGCACCCCATTGAATTTGATTGTCGATGCTCGACTCGGCCATCCGGCCAACGATGCCGGGTGAAACCAGCACTACGAGCGCAAGAATAATGAGTAACGCGATGACGCCTTTTTTCACGATGGGGCCCCCAAGCAGACGGTCGTGACCCCACAATGCTAGCAAACCCGCGCCGCAAAGCGGCGAACTATCTCACGAACTCGACTATTTCGAGGCCGGTTCTAGAAATTCCAACAAACTGGCTCTACCATAACGCTTCTTTCGAGCCCGACCGGTCTTCCGGTCGACTCGGCAACACACAAAGTCCACGTGGTTACTAAGATGAAATTCGCTTGGCTGCTGGCGGCGCTCGCTGCCGTGTCTACGGTATCAATCGACGAAGCCCGCGCCGAAGGCGACGCGGAGCGCGGGGAAGCGCTGGCGTACACCTGCCTCGGCTGCCACGGCATCGAGGGCTATCGCAACGCCTATCCGTCCTATCGCGTACCTAAACTCGGGGGCCAGAAAGCGGCCTACCTCGTTGCCGCCGTGCAGGGTTATCGTGACGGCACACGCGCGCACCCGACGATGCAGGCACAGGCCGATAGCCTCAGTGACCAGGAAATCGAAGACATCGCCGCGTACCTCGCAACGCTCGGCAATGAAACGGTAGAGGCCGGTGGCAGCGAAGCCCCCGCCTTCGAGCCGGCAGCCACCTGCGTGGCGTGCCACGGTCCGAACGGCATCGGTGTCTCGCCGCTGTGGCCGACGATTGCGGGCCAGCACGAGGAGTATCTCGTCGCCGCGTTGAATCAGTACCGGGACGGCACTCGCAAGGACCCGGTCATGGCGCAGATGGCGGCGGCTCTGTCGGATGAAGACGTTCGCGTGCTCGCGCGTTTCTACGCCGGGCTGGACGGGCTCGAGACGACAATGCCTACCAAAGACTGAGCAAGTCACCGGTGACCGAGCCTGTCGCGAGTATCCTTACGCTCGATGACGGCATCGCCGCAGTCGATACCGAATACATGCGTCCGAACATGGACGCGAGCCACCTGATCGTCGAGGGCGGTCGCGCCGCGTTTGTCGACACCGGTGCGAACAGCAGCATTCCGCTGCTGCTCGACGCGCTCCGGCAGTTGAATCTCGATCCCGGCGATGTCGACTACGTCTTCCTGACCCACGTCCACCTCGATCACGCCGGCGGAGCGGGGCTCTTAATGCAGCATTTGCCCAACGCGAAGGCGGTGCTCCATCCACGCGGTGCCCGGCACATGATCGATCCGAGCAAGCTCATTGCCGGCACCAATGCGGTCTACGGCGAACAGCTGGCCCAGGCCATGTACGGCACGATCCAGGCAATTGACGCAGAGCGCGTGATTGTTGCCGAGGACGAAGACCGCTTCGATCTGAACGGCCGCGAGCTCCACGCGCTGCACACCGAGGGTCACGCCAGGCATCACTACGTGCTCAACGATCCGCAGTCGCGCGGCGTCTTCACCGGCGACAGCTTCGGGATTTCCTATCGCGATCTGGACACCGCGGCCGGCGTGTTCATCTATCCAACGACGACGCCCATCGACTTCGATCCGGGCGCCGCTCACGTATCGATCGACCGGATCATGGCCTGCGAGCCCGACCACGTGTATCTCACCCACTACAGTAAGGTGGCCGACCTCGATCGCCTGGCCGACGACATGCACACCGATATCGACGCGCTGGCGACGCTTGCGGAAAGCGTCGAGAACAGCAAGGAAAGACTGCCGTCGATCGAGGCCGGTATGTTCGCGCACTGGTGGACGCGGCTCGAGAATCACGGCTACGAGGGCAGTCGCGACGACGCGTACGCGGTCGTCGAGATGGACGTCAAACTGAATGCGATGGGTCTGGACGTCTGGCTGACCCGGCGCGGGAAAGCAGCAAGCAATTAAAGCGGCGCTGGCCGAAGGCGGGGCTCAAGGTGGAATCTTTTCGGGCTTTCAGAATCGACGAGCAGGACGGCAAGGTCGTCGCCGGGTTTCAGAATCTGTCGATAGACGACCTGACCGAGGGCAACGTCGTCGTGCGGGTCACGCATTCGACGATCAACTATAAGGACGCACTCGCCGCTACCGGCGCGGGCCGCATCCTTAGGCGCTTCCCGCTGAACGGCGGTATCGATCTGGCCGGTGTGGTCGTCAGCTCCGAGGACAACGATTTCCAGCCGGGCACCGAGGTGCTCGTCAACGGCTGCGGACTCAGCGAAACCGTCGACGGCGGCTATTCGGAATACGCGCGCGTCGACAGTTCGAGCCTCGTGCCCATTGCGGACGGCCTGACGCCCGCCAAAGCCATGCAGATCGGCACGGCCGGCTATACAGCCGCGCTGACCATCCACCGCATGGAACAGAACGGCCAGCGGCCGGAAAACGGTCCGGTGCTGGTGACCGGCGCGACGGGCGGCGTCGGCAGCCTCGCCGTCGACATGCTCGCAGGCCGCGGCTACGAGGTCGCCGCCCTGACGGGCAAGGCGGGCGAAGCGGACTACCTGCGTGACATCGGTGCGCGAGAGGTGGTGTTGAGGGACGATCTCGACGTTCCCGGCCGGCCGCTCGACAAGACGAGGTGGGCCGGCGGAATCGACAACCTCGGCGGCGACTATCTCGCCTGGCTGCTGTCAACGACGGACTACGGCGGCAACGTCGCAAGCATCGGTCTCGCCGCGAGCCACAAGCTCGATACGACGGTCATGCCGTTCATTCTTCGCGCCGTGTGCCTGCTGGGTATCAATTCGGTCGAAACGCCACGGGACCTGCGGCTCGCGGTATGGAACCGCATCGCCGGCGATCTGATGCCGAGCCACCTCGAAAGAATCGGTCACACGACGATCGCGTTCGACGAACTGCCGGGCGCATTTCAGGCGTATCTCGACGGCACGGTGACAGGGCGGGTCGTCGTCGAGATTGGCTGACAGCGAGAGACTCGAGGGGCGGAGCATGCTGACTGACGACGAACTCGAATTCCTCACGAAGACGCTTCGCGACCGCAAGCGGCCGGAGCACCTCATTTGGTGGGTGTTTGCGGCGGCCGCGTTCGGGATGTTCTTCTGGGTGTGGTCGAACCTGTTGCAGCAGGACTCGCCCGATCTCCTGTTTCTCGGCATGCAGTCGTTCCTGATCGGCATCGGCTTCATGGCCTCGATCTACGGCTTGCTCGAGTTCTTCAAACGGCGCGATCGGCTCAAGCTCATCGCGCTGTTGTTGCGATTCGTCAATCGTGACCCGGAGGCGATCAGGCAGCTGTCGGCGAAACGCGGTCTGGGCGACCTGACGCACTAAACATCGCGGCAAATCCCTCCGCGGTAACTTCTTTGATCAGATGGACCGAATTCCCTCGCCGTCGGCCGGCTCGGGCTGAAACAGATGCGCGACCGCGAGGCCCCAATCAATGGTCTCCCCGGCCCGCCACTCCGGCACGCAGGTGCCAAGATCGTCCGCCCGAATCTCGCGCTCGAACCAGTCGTAGGGATCAATCTCGATATGTCGCGGCGGCGCGGATGCCGGCAGCGGCGTTCGGTCCGGTGCGCTGAAGACAATCTCACCGTCCGGCATTCGCTCACAGCCGAACCCGCCCTCGTGAACAAGCCGGTGATGATGGCGGCAGAGCTGTACGAGGTTGTCCAGGCTGGTTTCGCCCCCGTCGGCCCAATGCTCGATATGGTGGCCGTCGACGAAGCGCGTTCGTGTACAGCCCGGAAAGCGGCACCCCCCGTCACGCAGCCGTAGCGCGCGCCGGATGGCCGGCGGGATCGATCGGGATTTGCGGCCAATGGACAGGGGTTCGCCTTCTGCACCCTCCACCACGTCGACCCGGGCACAATCGCAGCTCAGGCGCCGCGACGTTTCCGCGGTAACGCCGGGGCCGTCCTCGATATGCGCCATCGGCTGACCGTCGTTCGATTCAAGCGCGCTCGTCGCCGGTGGGCGGGACGGAGTTTCCGCGGTAACGTGGACCACGACCTGATAGCGATCCGCGGAGCCTCCGGCGGAGTCAGGGTTGGCGAGGTATGTCTCCGCGATTTCAGCGAGGGCGTCAGCCCGTCGGGCAGCGATCGGTTCCTTACTTTTCTGCGTCTCCGATTCGTCTTGCTGTGGTCCCGCCCCGACGTCATGTTCGTCTGCATGCTCGAGGGCGTGTTCCAGCGCCTTCACGACCAGCGCGCCCTGCTCCGCCGGCAATCTCGCCTTGATCACGAGACTGCCATCTTCGTCGAAGTAGTGGTCGAGATTCCGCTCGGCATGCTGCGCATTGACCTGCTCGCAGTCGTTGAGCCGCTTAGCGCGGCGGTACTTCTGCACGAGCTTCTCCACGTGGTGCGCGGTCCCGTGACGAGCAATCATCATCAGATAGTCCTCGTTACCCGCGTTCGCGATCCGGGTCATGGCGCGCGCCTTCGAGTAGCTCAATTCGCCACGCTCGAAGGCGCGGCTGATCTTCGGCAGGCCGGCCAGCGCGTGCGCCACACGCACCTTCTCGCGGGCGGCGTTCATGCCGATGCCGCATTGGAAATTCAGCCAGTGCGCACAGGAACACAGCCCCGGTTGCTGCCAGCCACCCGCCAGATCGAATTCGCGGACGCGCACGAGCAACCGGAAGGTCGCTGCATGAATATGGGTGCAAAGATCGACGATCTCCCGGCCCAGTGCGGCCGTATCGGCGGGGGTCTGTGCAGAACGTACGGCGGGGTTGTGCATGTTGAACACCATTGACGAAAGCAATACTGTATGTTCATACAGTATACGCTTAAGCCCATGATATTAAAAGCAATAGTTTGCATTTCGGGCGGCCTTCGGGCGGTTCGGCGGCCGTCAGCGCGCGCGTTCGGGGCCGCCACAAAAATTTCCCGGCCGCTCCATTTGGGAATGGGGGTCCCGGTGGTTTAGAATCCCGCCCCCGCCGGATTTTAATGTCGATTAAAACCGGCCGAATCCCGAATCCTAAGGATCGCCCATGAATGCAGGAGCACGTTTCCGAGCCGCACTCGAAGCGGAGCGTCCGCTTCAGATAGTCGGCACCATCAATGCCTATACCGCGCTGCTCGCCGAGCGCGCGGGCCACAAAGCCATTTACCTCTCCGGCGCGGGTGTCGCCAACGCGTCGTTCGGCCTGCCGGACCTGGCGATGACCACCCTGAACGACGTCTGCGACGACATCCGCCGTATCGCTTCCGCGTCAGACCTGCCGCTGCTGGTCGACGCCGATACCGGCTGGGGCTCGGCGTTCATGATCTCGCGCACCGTTCGCGAAATGACGTGGGCCGGAGCCGCCGGCTGTCACCTCGAAGACCAGGTTGCGGTGAAACGCTGCGGGCACCGGCCCGGCAAGGCGCTGGTCGAGAAAGAAGAAATGTGCGACCGGCTCAAGGCCGCGGTCGACGGCCGTATCGACGGCGACTTCGTCATCATGGCACGCACCGACGCGCACGCGGTCGAGGGACAGCAGGCGGCGCTCGATCGGGCAGCCGCATACGTCGAAGCCGGCGCCGACATGATCTTCGCCGAAGCGCTGACGACGCTCGACGAGTACAAGCAGTTCACCGAGACCATCAACGTGCCGGTACTCGCCAACCTGACCGAATTCGGCAAGACGCCGCTGTTCACGACCGGGGAGCTGGCCGACGCCGGCATACGAATGACGCTGTATCCGCTGAGCGCGTACCGCGCGATGTCGAAAGCCGCGCTCGAGGTTTACACGACGATCCGCGACGACGGCACCCAGAAAGCGGTCGTCGACAAGATGCAGACACGCGACGAGCTTTACGACGTGCTCGGCTACAAGTCTTATGAAGACAAACTCGACGCGCTGTTCGCCGAACAGGGATTAAAGACGGGACAGAACTAAAACCCCCTGGAGGGGAAGAGAGGAACCGATGGGAGCGAAAAAGACCGGCGGACTGGCCGGCATCACCGCCGGATCGACGCATCTTTGCACTGTGGGCAAGGAAGGCGCGGGACTCACCTACTGCGGCTATGACATTTACGACCTCGCGGACAACGCATCCTTCGAGGAGGTCGCGTACCTCCTGCTTCGCGGCAATCTGCCGACACAGCAGGAGCTCGACGATTTCGTTGCAACGATCAAGCGCAATCGCGGGTTGCCCGACGCACTGAAGGTCGTCCTCGAGATGGTGCCCGGTGAGGCGCATCCGATGGACGTGCTCAGGACTGGCGTCTCTTTCCTCGGCAACATCGAGCCGGAGGGCGATTTCGCCAACCAGCTGAACGTCGCCGATCGCCTGTTCGCTTGTCTGCCGTCAATGCTGCTCTACTGGCATCGCTTCCACACCGACGGTGTGCGCATCGATACCGAAACCGACGACGACAGCCTGGCCGGCCACTTCCTGCACATGCTGCACGACAAGCCGCCGAGCGATCTGCATCGCAAGTCGCTGGACACGACGCTCATCCTTTACGCGGAGCACGAGTTCAATGCGTCGACATTCGCCGGACGCGTGATCACGGCGACGCTCTCGGACATGCACTCCGCCGTTGCCGGTGCGATCGGCGCGCTGCGCGGTCCGCTGCACGGCGGCGCCAACGAAGCGGCGATGGAGCTCATTCAGCGCTTCGATTCGCCGGAAGCGGCCGACGCGGGCGTGCACAAGATGCTCGAGAACAAAGAGCTGATCATGGGCTTCGGGCATCGTGTCTACACGACCTCGGATCCGCGCAACGCCGTCAACAAGAAGATGTCGAAAGCGCTCGCCGAAGAGGCCGGCGACACCGTTCTGTATCCGGTCTCCGAAGTCATCGAGAAGATCATGTGGGACGAGAAGAAGCTGTTCGCAAACGCCGACTTCTACGCGGCGACGGTCTACCACTTCATGGGCGTGCCCACCTACTTGTTTACGCCGATCTTCGTCTGCTCGCGGATCACGGGCTGGGCGGCGCACATCATGGAACAGCGCGCCGACAACAAGCTGATTCGTCCCGCGGCCGACTACGTCGGCCCGGATTTGAAGGCCTACACCCCGATCGCAGAACGCGGCTAAGCGTTCGATCGTCCACTTAGCCGGGCCCGGCATCTGCCGGGCCCGTTTACGAACTCACAACGGAAAACACACATGTCCAACGTCGATATCCGCTCGGCCAAGCGCGCCGATTGGGATCAGGTTCTGGTCGACATCGCCGACTACGTCTGCGATTACGAGGTCACCTCGGAAGTGGCCTACGAGACCGCTCACAACTGTCTCCTCGACACCCTCGCCTGCGGTTTTCAGGCGCTCGACTACCCCGCCTGCACCAAGCTGATGGGCCCGGTCGTTCCGGGCGCGACGCTGCCGGGCGGCGCGCGGGTGCCGGGCACGTCCTACGAGCTCGAGCCGGTGCAAGCTGCCTTCAACATCGGCGCGATGAACCGCTGGCTCGACTTCAACGACACCTGGCTTGCCGCGGAGTGGGGCCATCCGTCGGACAATCTCGGCGGCATTCTGGCGGTAGCCGACTACCTGAGCCGGCAGGCAAGGGCCGAGGGCCGCGATCCGCTGACCATGCGCGACGTGCTGACGGCCATGATCAAGGCGCACGAGATCCAGGGCGTGTTGGCGTTGGAGAACAGCTACAACCGGGTCGGTCTCGATCACGTGCTGCTGGTTCGGATCGCGTCGACCGCCGTCGTCACGCGGATGCTCGGCGGCGATCGCGAGAAGGTCCTGAATGCGGTTTCCAATGCGTGGGTCGACGGCTGTTCGCTCCGCACCTACCGGCATGCGCCGAACACCGGCTCGCGAAAGAGCTGGGCGGCCGGCGATGCCACGAGCCGCGCGGTACGTCTCGCGCTGATCGCAATGACCGGCGAGATGGGCTATCCATCCGCGCTGAGCGCGACGACGTGGGGCTACTACGACGTGTTGTTCAAGGGCAAGTCGTTCGAGTTCCAGCGCCCGTACAGCAGCTACGTCATGGAGAACGTGCTGTTCAAAATCTCCTACCCCGCGGAATTTCACTCGCAAACGGCGGTCGAAGCCGCCATGGCGTTGCACGAGTCGGTCAAGGACCGCATCGACGACATCGAAAGGGTGGAGATCGCGACCCAGGAGGCGGGCGTACGCATCATCGACAAGACCGGCCCGCTGGACAACCCGGCCGATCGTGACCACTGCATCCAGTACATGGTTGCCGTGCCGCTGATCTTCGGCCGGCTGACCGCCGCCGATTATGAGGACGATGCCGCCAGCGATCCCCGCATCGACACGCTGCGCGAAAAGATGCAGGTCTCGGAGAACGTCCGCTACACGAAGGACTACTTCGATCCGGAGCTGCGCTACATTGGCAATGCCGTGCAGGTGTTCTTCAGTGACGGCACCAGCACGGACCGGGTCGAGATCCACGCGCCGATCGGCCATCGCGAGCGCCGGGCGGAGGGCATCCCCGTGCTGCGCCGGAAATGGGTGGACAGCGTGTCGCCCAAACTCGCGCCGGCACAATGGGCGGAGCTCGACGCGCTCGGCAATGACGAAGAGAAACTGGCGGCTACGGCCGTGGACGACTTCATGGCGCTACTCGTCGCCTGAGTCTGACTCACAGGAGAATCCAGCATGTCCCGAATCGTATTCGCGCTGTTCGCCGTTGTCGCCGCAGCGGCGGCACAGGCAGAGGTCACGCGCACCGTGGCCAACAACGGCAATCTCGTCATGGAAGACATTCCGGAGATTCCCGCCGACATCGTCGATAGCCTCAATCGCTACCAGAACGTGCGCTCCGGCGCCTTCCGGGCGTGGACGGCTGACGGTGAGGGCATGTTCATCTCGACCCGCTTTGCCGACACGTCACAGCTTCACCGTGTCGACATGCCTGGCGGCGCCCGTCATCAGCTGACGTTCTTCGCGGAGCCGATCGGCGGCGTCAATCGCCAGCCGGGCGGCTCGACGATTCTGTTCACGCGCGACGCTGGCGGTAGCGAGTTCTCGCAGATTTTCACGCTGGACCCGGTTACCGGCGCCGACGTCATGCTGACCGACGGCGAGTCCCGCAACGGTTCGACCGAGTGGGACCGGCAGGGACGGCGCTTCGCCTACCAAAGCACCGCCCGCAACGGCGCGTCCAACGATATCTGGATCATGAGTCCCGATGAGCCCGGCGAGGCCGAGGTCATTCTCGAGTCGCCGGATGGCACGTGGTGGGGCCCGGTCGAGTTCAACGAATCGGGCAGCCGGCTGCTGGCATTGAACTACGTCAGCATCACGGACTCGCGCGTGCATCTCGTCGATCTCGATTCCGGTGCCAACACGCTGCTGACGGGCGGCGACGATAGCCCGAGCGTGAACTACGGCGTCGGCTTCGACGACGACGGTGATGGCTTCTGGCTGATCACGAACCAGGGCGGCGAATTCAATCAGCTGGCATGGCAGTCGCTCGAAGCGGGCGCCGCGCCGAACATCGTGACGGAGGACATTCCCTGGAACGTCGAAGACGTCGGGATCAGCCATGGCCGCGACCGCATGGTCTTCGTCGTCAACGAGGGCGGCCGTTCGGCCGTGTACCTGCTCGATCCGCGGACCCGCGAATACCGCTCCGTCGACAACATCCCGACCGGCGTGGTCGGCGGTCTGGAATACAGCCCGGACGACTCGCGGCTGGCATTGACGATCAACACCGCCTCGTCGCCGAGCGACACCTATGTACTGCATCTCGGCGACGGCCCTCTCGACTACGGAAGGCTGGTGCGCTGGACGATGAGCGAGGTCGGCGGTCTCGACACCTCGTCGTTCCGTCAGCCGGAGTTGATCGAATACCCGACCTTCGACGAAGTCGACGGTGAGCCGCGCCAGATTCCGGCGTGGGTCTACAAGCCTGCAGGTGAAGGGCCGTTCCCCGTCGTCGTGTCGATCCACGGCGGTCCGGAAGGTCAGGCGCGGCCGTTCTTCTCGAGCACCTATCAGATGTGGATGGCGCGCCTCGGAGTGGCCGTCGTGGTGCCGAACGTTCGCGGCTCGGCCGGTTACGGCAAGACTTACGTCGGACTGGACAACGGCTTCCAGCGCGAAGATTCGGTGAAGGACATCGGTGCGCTGCTCGACTGGATCGAGTCTCAGCCCGACCTCGACGAGGATCGCGTCGCGGTCTTCGGCGGCAGCTACGGTGGCTACATGGTGCTCGCGAGCGCCGTGCACTATAGCGACCGTCTACGGGCGGCCGTCGACATCGTCGGTATCAGCAGCTTCGTCACGTTCCTCGAGAACACCCAGGACTACCGTCGCGACCTCCGCCGCGTCGAGTACGGCGACGAGCGCGATCCGGAGATGCGCGCGCACCTCGAAGCGATCAGCCCGCTGAACAACGTCGAGCGGATCGATGTGCCGATGTTCGTCGTGCAGGGTGAAAACGATCCACGCGTCCCGGTGACCGAAGCCATTCAGATGGTCGAGGCTCTGCGCGAGCAGGGTAACGCCGTCTGGTACATGAACGCGCTGAACGAGGGTCACGGTTACCGCAAGAAGGAAAACCGCGACATCTATCAGCAGGCGACGGTGCTGTTCCTCGAGCAACACCTGCTCGACTGACAAAGCGGGCGCCGCCGGGCGCCCGTCTTCCCATGTCGGACCGGCGAAAATTCGAAGCGCTGCTCGATGAACTCGAGCGCTGGAATCGAAAGGTCAACCTGACCGCGATTCGCGAGCGCGATCGGATGTGGGCCGCCCACATCGACGACTCCCTGTCGGCGCTGCCGCTGCTCGAAGGGCAGCGCGTCCTCGATGTGGGCACGGGCGCCGGCTTCCACGGGCTGCCGCTGGCGATCGCCGAGCCCGACCGGGACTTCACGCTGTTGGACAGCAATAACAAGAAGATTATGTTCGTTCAGCACGTCGCCGGGCTGCTCGATCTGCACAATGTCGAGCCGGTGAAGTCGCGCATGGAAGACTATGCACCCGGGCACCGCTTTGATACGGTGATCGCGCGAGCGGTGGCCACGGTGCCACAGCTCCTCGACAAAGCCGGGCACCACGTAAGAGAGGACGGGGTGTTCGTCGCGCTGAAGGGGCGCGACCCGGTAGAAGAAATGGACTCCCTGCCCGCGGAGTGGGACTACGAAGTCAGACCGCTGGACGTGCCAGGCCTCCCGCCTGGTTCGAGGCATGCGGTGCTGCTGCATCGAGCGGGCCGCCGGGCGTCCGGGGACTAAAGACGTATGACACGCATCATTGCCGTAGCAAATCAGAAAGGCGGGGTCGGTAAGACGACGACCTGCGTCAATCTGGCGGCGTCGCTGGCCGCGACGCAGCGGCGCGTGTTGCTCGTCGACATGGACCCGCAGGGCAACGCGACCATGGGCTGCGGCGTCGACAAAGCCCAAGTCGAGTACTCCGCCTGTGACGTGCTGTTGGGTGAAGCCTCCGCAGCGGACACGATCGTGTCGCCGCCGGAAGGCGGTTTCGCGGTGCTGCCGGGCAACGAGGATCTGACGCTGGCCGAGGTGCGGCTGCTGCAGGAAATCGGCCGCGAGATGAAGCTCCGCAAGGCGCTGGAGCCGGTCATCGGTCTTTATGATTTCGTACTGATCGACTGTCCGCCGTCGATCAACATGCTGACCGTGAACGCGCTGACCGCCGCCGACGGCGTTCTGATTCCGATGCAGTGCGAGTACTACGCGCTCGAGGGTCTTAGCGCGCTGCTGGACACGATCGAGCAGGTGCGCAGCACGGTGAATCCGGAACTCGTCGTCTACGGAATCCTGCGGACGATGTTCGATCCGCGCATCAATCTGTCGAACGAGGTCTCGATGCAGCTGATCGAGCACTTCGACAAGAAAGTTTTCCGCACGGTCATTCCGCGCAACATTCGGCTTGCCGAAGCGCCCAGCTTCGGCCGTCCCGTGCTGCTGCACGACCGTTCCTCGAGAGGGGCCATTGCCTATCTGGCGCTTGCCGGAGAAGTGCTGCGGCGCGAAGACGCACGTGTCGCCCAGGCTGTATAGAATAGCCGGCCCCCTGCACGGATTAGCGAACGATGACGGCAAGAAAGAAACGGCTCGGACGCGGTCTCGACGCATTGTTGTCGAAGCCCGCATCGGAGTCCGCCGCGGTGACCAGCCCGGAACCGCCCGAGAGCGTCGACTCTCTGCGCCACGTGCCGCTCGATCTTCTGCAGCGCGGCCGATATCAGCCGCGAGAGGACATGCGCAAGGAGTCGCTGGAAGATCTCGCGAACTCGATCAAGCAGCAGGGCGTCGTGCAGCCCATCGTCGTCCGGCCGGTCGGCAAGAAAGGCAATTCGACGACTTACGAGATCATCGCCGGCGAGCGCCGCTGGCGGGCCGCGCAGATTGCCGGCATGGAAGATATCCCGGCTGTTGTTCGCGAGGTCAGCGACGAAGACGCCATCGCGATGGCGCTCATCGAGAACATCCAGCGCGAAAACCTGAATCCGCTGGAAGAATCGCGGGCGCTGGACCGGCTCATTCGCGAGTTCGATCTGACCCACGCCGAAGCGGCGACCGCCGTCGGCCGATCGCGTGCGGCGGTTAGCAATCTGCTGAGACTCCA
The DNA here is from genome assembly GCA_965232445.1 of Woeseiaceae bacterium. Taxonomy (GTDB): domain Bacteria; phylum Pseudomonadota; class Gammaproteobacteria; order Steroidobacterales; family Woeseiaceae; genus UBA1847. Next base: position 1,200,802 of record OZ246973.1, read on the forward strand.
GGATCTTGCTGACAAGGTGAAGCCGCTGGTCGAGGAGCGAAAGTTGGACATGGGCCACGCCCGGGCGCTGCTCGGCATCAGCGACGCCGTTCAGCAGCTCGACGCCGCACGGCAGGTCGTTCGCAAGGGCATGTCGGTGCGAGAGACCGAGCGTCTCGTCAAGCACATGCTGGAGCCCAAGGCGCCGAAGAAGCCGGCGAACACGTCATCGTCGGGCAATGCCGACATCCGCCGACTGGAGACCGAAGTGTCCGAGAAGATCGGCGCGAAGGTGCGCGTGCAACATACGGCGAAGGGCTCGGGCAAGCTCGTGATCGAGTATCACTCGCTCGACGAGCTGGACGGGATTCTCGGGCACATCAAGTAGCCACGCGCGAGTCCTGGGTCGCTTGCTGGCCCCGCTGAACTTTCTGTTGATCGAACTATTTCGCTGGCTGGGGGGCAGCCCTACGCGCCGTCGCCCGACTGCCTCCGGCGCCGATAAATCCTCGCCGGCGGGTGCGCGCCGCCGCGGGACTTGCGAGAGGTCGCTGCGATCAGATCGCGCGCGACCATCGATTTGCGGAAGTTTCGCTTGTCGAGCGACTTGCCCAACACGGCCTCCCAGCACTTCTGTAGCTCACCGAGCGTGAACTCCCGCGCCATGAACCCGAGCCCGATGTCGGTGTAGGCGAGTTTGGCGCGCAGCCTTTCCACGGCGACGACGACGATACCGGCGTGATCGAAACCCAGTTCGGGGAGTTCATCGATTCGGAACCACGTTCCGGGACCGTCGTATCCGTGATCGCCGGGTAGCAGGGCGAAGTACGCGACGCTAATAGTCCGGTCCCGCGGATCGCGACCCGGGTCGCCGAAGGTGAAGAGTTGCTCGAGGAACACGTCGCTCAGATTCGCTTTCGACGTAAGTACTCTGCGAGCCGTCTCCTCGAGCGGTTCGCGGTCGTGGACGAAACCGCCCGGCAGCGTCCATGCGCCTTCGAAGGGCGGCTCCGGCCGCTCGATCAATAGGATGTTCAACGCATCGTCGCGAACGGAAAAAGTGACGAGGTCCACCGTGACGGCGGGGCGAGCAAATTCGTAAGTAAACATAATCCGGAATTCCGAGATTGACCGCGGCGGCTAGTAGTGTACTATATACACCACTACGGCGACGGGGACAGACCCCACGGCCGTCTGACAGTAAGGAGCTTACTGTGACTACAACGACGCACGACTTTCTGGTCTTCATCGGCCGGTTCCAGCCGTATCACAACGGCCACGCGCGGGTCGTCGAGCAAGCACTCGAGTCCGCAAACCATCTCATTATTCTGATTGGGTCCGCACACCGGCCGCACTGCATCCGCAATCCGTGGTCGTTCAAGGAACGCGAGCGGATGATCCGGTCGACGCTGACGGACGCCGAGAACGAGCGCGTGCATATCGCGCCGGTCATGGACGCGACGTACAACGAAGACGCGTGGATCGCCAACGTGCAGAAGTGTGTCAACGGCATCGTCACCGCGCACCACACGCAGCCACACCGGGACGCGAACATCGGCCTGATCGGTCACGCCAAAGACCACTCGTCCTACTATCTGAAGCTGTTCCCGACGTGGTCGTCGGTGGACGTGCCTCAGACCGGCCCGATGAGCGCCACTGACGTTCGCGAGGCGATCTTTCGCTCGGACGCCGGTGCATGGGAAGACTTCCGAACGTCGGTGCAGAAGAACGCGGGCGACCTCGTCCCGCCTGCTGTTCTCGACTATCTCAATGAGTACACACGCGGCGAAGCCTTCAAGGCACTTCGCGACGAATTCGATTTTCTCGCGGACTATCGACACCGCTGGAGCGACGCACCCTACGAGCCCACGTTCCTGACCGTGGACGCGGTCGTCGTGCAGTCCGGCCACATTCTGCTCGTCGAGCGCCGCGCTCGGCCCGGCAAAGGGCAGTGGGCGCTGCCGGGCGGATTCGTCGGCCAGGACGAGACCCTGCGCGAATCGATGCTCCGCGAGCTAAAAGAGGAGACGAACATCAAAGTGCCCGTCCCGGTGTTGGCCGGCTCGATCGTCGCCGAAGGCGTATTCGACGACCCGTACCGATCGACCCGCGGGCGGACCGTGACCCACGCGTTTCATATTCATCTGAAGCCGGACACGTCACTGCCCAGGGTCAAGGGCGGCGACGACGCGCGGAAAGCGTTCTGGTTGCCACTGGCCGATCTCGACCCCGAAACCATGTACGAGGACCACTACTTCATCATTCAAAAGATGGTGGGCCAGAGCAGCTGAACCAGCGCAAAGATCTACCCAAAACGGAACAAGGGACAGACCCGACGTTCCCAAACATCACAGGAGGAGCTCCCGTGAACATCAATCCGATACTCAACGTCGATTCCTACAAGACCTCGCATTTCCTGCAGTACCCGCCCGGCTCCGAGATTGTCTCGAGTTACATCGAATCGCGCGGCGGCGAATACGCCGAGAGCGTGTTCTTCGGCCTGCAGATGTTTCTCAAGCGGTACCTGACTCAGCCCATCACGAGGGACGACGTCGAGGAGGCCGACGAGGTGTTGACGGCCCACGGCGTCCCTTTCAATCGCGCCGGCTGGGAACACATCCTGAACGAGCACGGCGGACGGCTGCCGCTGGAGATCGAAGCCGTGCCCGAGGGCACGCGCATGCCGGTCTCCAACGTCCTGTTACAAGCAAAGAACACCGACCCGGCTGTCCCATGGCTGACCAGCTACATCGAGACGGCGTTGCTTCGGGCGGTCTGGTACCCGACGACGATCGCAACACGCTCGCGGGAGTGCCGAAAGATCATCGCAGAGGCGCTCGAAGACACGGCGGACTCCAGCGACGGCCTCGAATTCAAGCTGCACGACTTCGGCGCTCGCGGTGCCAGCTCGAGAGAAACCGCCGAGGCCGGCGGGGCGGCGCATCTGTTGAACTTCCTCGGTACCGACACGATCAACGGCATCACCGCGCTGCGCCGCTACTACGGCGCGGACATGCCTGGGTTTTCGATTCCGGCCGCCGAGCATTCGACGATCACCTGCTGGGGCCGCGACCGGGAAGTCGACGCCTACAGAAACATGCTCGATCAATTCGCGGGCGACGGCCGCATCGTCGCGGTCGTCAGCGATTCCTACGATTTGTTTGCCGCTATCGAGAAGCTGTGGGGCGGTGAACTGCGCGACCGCGTCATCAACAACGGCGGCACGGTAGTCATCCGGCCCGACAGCGGCAATCCCGCCGATATCGTTTGCGAGTCGATCCGGCGGCTGATGGACCGCTTCGGATACCGGGAGAACAGCAAAGGCTTCCATGTGCTGCCCGATTTCGTGCGGGTGATCCAGGGTGACGGCGTCAGCCCGACCCAGATCCGCCAGATTCTTGCTGTGATGAAGATGCACCGGCTCTGCGCCGACAACGTCGCCTTCGGCATGGGCGGCGAACTCCTACAGAACGTCAACCGCGACACGATGATGTTCGCAATGAAGGCCTCGGCAATCCGCATCGACGGCGAGTGGGCGGACGTGTTCAAGGAGCCGGCGACGGACTCGGGCAAGAACTCCAAACGCGGCCGGCTCGCACTTGTCGAGGCGAGTTCCGGTTTCGAGACGGTTCGGGAGGCGGAACTCGGTAACCGGGAAAACGTCCTGCGGCCGGTCTATCGCAACGGTGAAATTCTCATCGATGAGGACTTCGAAACGGTCCGGGCGCGGGTCAACGCTTAGGGCTTGTTCCACAACCCCCGTAGGAGCGGCTTCCAGCCGCGATGCCGTGTGTTGAATCGCGGCTGGAAGCCGCTCCTACGAGGGCGGGTAGCGCGCGGTCGTCATGAGGCCGCCACCGAGGCTTGCGGTAGGATGGCTGCAGACCCTTTGCAGTCGCTGAAATGTCCGCAGAACTCTTTGACTACGTTAGAAGGCTCCAGCTGCCCTATGACTACGCCATCTTCGGGAGCGCGCCACTCGCCGTTCGCGGGATCATCGAGGCCAGCAACGATCTGGATATCCTGTGCGGTCCCCAGTCCTGGGCAGCTGCGACGACGCTGGGCGAACCGGTGCATCTCGAGAAGTACGGTGTCGATGTTGTCTCGATACTGAACGACCGGATCACATTCGGCACTCGGTGGGGAATTGGCGCCTTCGACGCCAACGAACTGATTGCATCGGCGGACGAAATCGACTCACTGAGGTTCGTTCGGCTCGAGTACGTTGAGGTTTACAAGACCATCCGCGCGAATGACAAGGACAAAGACCACCTAAGCGCGTTGAGAAACTATCGCCGAGCCCAACAAATCGAATCCTCGTAGGAGCGGCTTCCAGCCGCGATGCCAGGCGTTGATCGCGGCTGGAAGCCGCTCCTACGGAGTCAGTATCCAACGTCAGGCGACGTGTTCCTCTGGATCCTCGCCAGCCGAATAGACTTTGCGGATGATCCCGGGCATGACTGCCTCGGAGATCAGGAAGCCCTGCATCTTGTCGCACTCGATCGTGCGCAGGAATTCGAAGGCCTCCTCGTGCTCCACGCCCTCGGCGCATACCGTCATGCCGAGGTTGTGGGCGAGGCCAACCACCGCGGCCAGTACCTTGCCCGCCACCGGATCGGCCTGCGCGCGGCGCACGGCGGAGGCGTGGATCTTGATCTCGTCGAAGGGGAGTTTCTCGAAGGTGCCGAGCGACTCGGCGGCCACCCGGAAGTCGTCCAGACAAAGGCGGAAGCCGGCCTCGCGCAGACTCTCGAGCGCTTTCAGGTGCGGCGCCTCCGGATTCGACAGGTCCTGCTCGACGATCTCGAAAGTGAAGCACTCCGGCTCGACCTTGAACTCGCGCACGATGCCCGCGTAATACTGGCCCAGCTGCTCGTCGGTGAGCTGACTCGGCGCCAGATTGATACAGCCGTTCAGGACCAGGCCCTGCTTGCGCCAGTCCTTGAGCTGGGCTGCCGCCTTTCGCAGCACGAACTCTGTCAGTTTCGGCATTAGACCGAAGGCCTCGAGCTCCGGCAGGAATTCCAACGGACCGATCAGGCCGTGTTCCGGGTGCCGCCAGCGGACCAGCGCCTCGGCCTCGCAGGTCATCCACTCGGCATCGCCTTCCTTGCTGCGCTCGACCTTCGGCTGGTAGCGGACCATGAACTCGAAGTTCTCGAAGGCGCTCTTCAGGTCCGATTCGGCGACCCTGAGCAGCCGGCGGCGGCAGGCGCGGGCCGAGGCGGACAGGCGGTCGTAGTCGAACTCCTCACCCGCCCACTCGACGAGCGGTAGCTCCAATAGCCGATCAACGAGCTCGGCCCCGGCGGCCGATCTCAGTCCCTTGCGATCCGCCGCGATGATGACGCCGAAGTTCAGCCGTTCCCCGGCCTGAACGAGTACATCGACGATGTCATCCTGAAAGTCTTTCTCGCCGATAAGGACGATCCGGCGAGCCTCGCCGGCCATGAGTTTTCTGAGCTTCTCGGCGTCGGAAAAGGCGCTCAAGCTCAGGCTCATCTCCCGGACGAGGTTGGCTAGTGCGCGCGAGCCACGGGCGTTCTCGCTCACAATCAACAGCATGACGTCTCCTGAGGGTATTTTTGACGGTTACCGTCCTCCTGTATCGGCCGATTCCGGGCAAAATTGAACGTCCCGAGAGGCAAATTTCCCGTGCTTGAGATCGCTTATTACAAAATCCGCAAAGTGCCCAAAATCCTAGGAAAAAACAGGGAAAAATGGCCTCGATAACTACCTCCGAAGTTATTGCCTTGCTTAGGGGCTGACACTATAATGCGCTCGCTTAATCGATAGGCCCCACCCGGAACTACCGCAACGACGCGCGCCACAGGCCGAGGCAATGCCCTCCGGACGTGGCGTTTTTCATGCCGGAGGCAAGCAAATGCTCAAGGTACTGACGTTGCAGATCGGGACGGGCCTGACGATGGCCGCGGCGATCTGGGCCGGCTTCGGAGACCCACAGGGACTTTCGGCGCTGTTGGGGGCCATGATCGCGGCGGTTCCGAACGCATTTCTGGCGCTGCGACTCGCGGTGCCTCGCCGGGACCCGGGAGCGCGCTCTCTCGTCCGGGCGGCCTATATCGGAGAGCTGGGAAAATTGGCGCTGACCGTGCTGCTGTTCAGCATCGTCTTCGTCACGGTGCGGCCGCTCGCGGCGGCACCGCTGTTTGCGACATACGTCGTGACGGCACTCGTCCCCATCGCGGGCCTGGTGCTGATCGACACCAACAAGGAAACGGTTAACGAGCATGGCGAGTGAAGGCGGGCACGGACCCGAAACGTCGGCCGATTACATCTCTCACCATCTACAGAACCTGCAGGTCTGTCAGGTGGACGGTTCCTGGGTATGGAACCAGTGTGCCGGCAATCCGATGGCCATCAACGTCGACTCCATGTTCTGGTCGGTGTTCCTCGGACTGATCTTCATCTGGTCTTTCCGCCGCGCGGCGAAGAAATCCAGCGTCGGCAAGCCGAGCCGCTTCCAGGCCTTCGTCGAGATCATCGTCGAGTTCGTCGACTCGGCCGTGAAGGACACCTTCCACGGCAAGAGCAAGCTCATCGCGCCGCTCGGCCTGACGATATTCGTCTGGGTCTTCCTGATGAACCTGATGGATCTGGTTCCGGTCGACTGGATTCCCGAGCTGGCCAAGCTGATGGGCATCGACTACATGAAGGTCGTGCCGTCGACGGACGTGAACGTCACCTTCGGCATGTCGATCGCGGTGTTCTTCCTCATTATCTTCTACACGATCAAGAACAAGGGCGTCGGTGGCTTCATCGGCGAGCTCACGCTGCATCCCATCGCTCCGCCGTCCAAGGGTGCCGGCCTGATAGCCGCGCCGTTCGTGATCGCGTTCAACTTCATTCTGGAATCGGTGGCGCTGATTGCGAAGCCGGTCTCACTGAGCCTGCGACTGTTCGGCAACATGTTCGCCGGCGAACTCATCTTCATCCTGATCGCGTTGCTGGGGCTCTACCAGCTGCCGCTGCACTTCGGCTGGGCTGTGTTCCACGTCCTGATCGTGACGCTTCAGGCCTTTATTTTCATGATGCTGACAATAGTTTATTTGAGTCTGGCATCGGAAAAACATTAATTGAGCTTTTTGACTTTTCAATAAGTTGGACGACGTCCTCTTTAGGAGAAACTGATGGAAACTGTTATTGGCTTCACGGCTATCGCTGTCGCACTTCTGATCGGTCTCGGCGCCCTCGGCGTCGGCATCGGCATGGGCCTCCTGGGTGGCCGCTTCCTCGAAGGTGCCGCACGCCAGCCGGAGCTGGCCCCGATGCTGCAGACGAAGATGTTCATCGTCGTGGCACTGCTCGACGCCGTCGCGATGATCGGCGTGGGTATCGCACTGTTCTTCGCGTTCGCGAATCCGTTCATCGGTCAGTTGCAGCAGGCGACCGGCGGATAAGTAAGTAACGGCATTCATGTAGGAGTCCGCGACGCGGACGATGTAACGCCCGCCGAGGCGGGCGTCCTACGACGCAGGAGCGAACTGTGGATATCAATCTAACTCTCATCGGTCAGTCGATCGCGATGGTCGTGTTCGTCTGGTTCTGTATGAAGTTCATCTGGCCGCATCTCCTGAGCGCCATCGAAGAGCGTCAGGAGCAGATCGAGCAGGGCCTGGCCGCCGCGGATCGCGGCGAAGAGGCGCTGGTCCGTGCCCGCGAGGAAGCGGAGGAGATCATCGCCGAGGCTCGCCAGCAGGCGACGTCGATTCTCAATCAGGCCAATTCCCGCGCGAACGAGATCATTGCGGACGGCAAGACGAGCGGCGAGAAAGAGCGTGAGCGTCAGCTCACGGCGGCAACCGCCGAGATCGAGCAGGAGACAAACCGTGCGCGCGAAGAGCTACGCGCGGAGGTTTCCGCCGTCGCTCTGGCCGGTGCGCAAAAGATTCTCAATCGCGAGATCGACCCGAGCACGCACGAGGACATCCTCGGTCGTTTGGCTCAGGAACTGTAGCGGCAGATGGCTGACAACAACACCATCGCGCGCCCTTATGCGCAGGCCGTATTCGAGATCGCCGGCCAGACTGGCGGCCTCGGCGACTGGTCCGAGTCGCTCGATGCGGCCGGCCGGCTGCTCGAGGACGGCCAGGTCGCGGAGTTCTTGAGTACGCCGACGCTGAACAATGCGCGGCGGCTCGAATTCCTGACCGAGCTGTTCGCGTCGGCAGGTGCACGGCTGCTCGCAGGCGGCGATCAGAAAGGCACGAACTTTCTGAAGCTCCTGATCGAGAACGGCCGGGTTGCCGTCTTGCCGGAGATCGCCGAGCACTTCGACGAGCTCAAAGCGAAGATCGAGAACGCGGTCGACGTCACCGTAACTTCGGCCGCGCCGGTTTCCGCCGCTCGGCAGCAGGAGATCGCGACGGCGTTGAAGGCCAAGCTCGGCCGTGAGATCCGGCTCGAAACCGAGATCGATGAGAATCTGATCGGCGGCGCCGTTATCCGCGCCGGCGATGTCGTAATTGACGGATCACTGCGTGCCAGGCTCGACGGCCTTGCAAACGCGCTGATCAAGTAAAGAGGAAAACGAAAATGGCACTCAAAGCTTCTGAAATCAGCCAGCTGATTAAGGAACGCATCGAGAACTTCGAGGCGACCGCCGAAGCGCGCGACGTCGGCACCGTAATCGCGGTCACCGACGGTATCGTACGCATCCACGGTCTGACCGACTCCCGCTACGGTGAGATGCTCGAGTTCCCCGATAACACGTTCGGCCTCGCGCTGAACCTGGAGCAGGACTCGGTCGGCGCGGTCGTCCTCGGCGACTACAAGCACATCTCGGAAGGCGCGACGGTCAAGACGACCGGCCGCATTCTCGAGGTGCCGATCGGCCGGGCGCTTCTGGGCCGCGTTGTCGACGCGCTCGGCAACCCGATCGACGGCAAAGGCCCGATCGACACGAACGAGTCCGCGCCGATCGAAAAGGTCGCGCCGGGCGTCATCGCTCGTCAGTCGGTCGACCAGCCGGTACAGACGGGCCTGAAGTCGATCGACTCCATGGTGCCAATCGGCCGCGGCCAGCGTGAGCTGATCATCGGCGACCGCCAGACGGGCAAGACCGCCGTCGCCGTCGATACGATCATCAACCAGCGTGGCACGGGCGTTAAGTGCATCTACGTCGCTATCGGCCAGAAGGCCTCCTCGATCGCGGGCGTCGTCCGCAAGCTCGAGGAAGAGGGCGCGATGGATCACACGATCGTCGTTGCCGCCGCCGCTGCCGAGAGCCCCGCGATGCAGTACATCGCACCGTATGCCGGCTGCTCGATGGGCGAGTACTTCATGGACAACGGTGAGGACGCACTCATCATTTACGACGACCTCTCCAAGCAGGCCGTCGCCTATCGTCAGGTATCCCTGCTGCTGCGCCGCCCGCCGGGCCGCGAAGCGTATCCGGGTGACGTCTTCTACCTGCACTCCCGCCTGCTCGAGCGTGCGGCCCGCGTCAGCGCGGCGCACGTCGAAGAAGTCTCCGGCGGCTCGATCAAGGGCAAGACCGGATCGCTGACCGCGCTGCCGATCATCGAGACGCAGGCCGGCGACGTATCCGCGTTCGTACCGACGAACGTAATCTCGATTACCGACGGCCAGATCTTCCTGGAGTCCGATTTGTTCGCGGCCGGTATTCGTCCGGCAATCAACGCAGGCCTGTCGGTCTCGCGTGTCGGTGGTGCCGCGCAGACCAAGATCATCAAGAAGCTCGGCGGCGGTGTCCGCCTGGCGCTCGCGCAGTATCGCGAGTTGGCGGCCTTCGCACAGTTCGCGTCGGACCTCGACAAGGCGACCCGCGATCAGCTCGAGCGCGGTGAGCGCGTAACCGAACTCATGAAGCAGAAGCAGTACTCGCCGCTCTCGGTTGCCGAGATGGCGCTGTCGCTGTTCGCGGTCAACGAGGGCTTCCTCGACGGCGTCGAGGTCGAAAAGGTCGTTGACTACGAGGCGGCACTGCACGACTTCGCACGCGCCAACTACGAGGCCGAGCTCAACTCGATCAACGAGACCGGCGACTTCAACGACGAGATTGCAGCGTCGCTGAAAGGCATCTGCGAGAAGTTCGCCGAGGACGGCGCATATTGATCGTCCGCGCGGCCAACGCCGTGATTGGATGATGGAGTAAAGACGACATGCCAGGCGAAAAGGAAATACGCTCGAAGATCGGTTCTGTAAAGAACATGCAGAAGATCACGAGCGCGATGGAGAAAGTCGCAGCGAGCAAGATCCGCAAGGCGGAAGCTCAGATGGCGGCGTCGCGCCCCTATGCCGAGCGCATCCGCCGTGTGATCGGCCACCTGGCGCAGGCCAATCCCGATTACAAGCATCCGTTCCTGACCGAGCGCGAAGTGAAGCGGGTCGGCTACATCGTCATCTCGACGGACCGCGGTCTCTGCGGCGGCCTGAACGTCAATCTGTTCAAGAAGGTCGTCACCGAGCTGGTCCAGCACGAGAAAGACAACGTCGAGGTCGACCTCGCGCTGGTAGGTGCAAAGGCGGTTCAGTTCTTCAAGCGTCTCGGCGGCAACGTGGTTGGCGCGGTTACCCATCTCGGCGACAAGCCGCAGATCAACGATCTGCTCGGCGCGGTCACCGTCATGCTGGACGCCTACTCCGAAGGCAAGATCGATCGGCTGTATCTCGCCTTCAACGACTTCATCACGACGATGAGCCAGCGGCCGCACCTGGAGACGCTGCTGCCGATCAGCGCCATCGATCTCGAAGGCGAGTCGTTGCAGGATCACTGGGACTACATCTACGAGCCCGAGGCCGGCGAGCTGCTCGACGACGTGCTGATGCGCTACATCGAGGCTGCCGTCTACCGCGGCGCGGTCGAGAACTTCGCTTCCGAGATGGCTGCGAAGATGGTCGCGATGAAATCGGCGACGGACAACGCGGGCGAGATCATCGACAAGCTGCAGCTCGCGTACAACAAGGCTCGCCAGGCAGCCATTACACAGGAAATTTCGGAAATCGTCGGCGGTGCCGCCGCGGTCTCCGGTTAGAGAATTATTGAAATTGATCGGCGCGGGCAAGCGCCGGACAGGATGAGGATCCTTACATGAGCACTGGAACTACTGTGCAGGTTATTGGCGCTGTCGTGGATGTTGAGTTCCCGGCGGGTCAGATTCCCAAAGTTTACGACGCACTCGTCATCGACGAAGCTGACATCACGCTCGAGGTGCAGCAGCAGCTCGGCGACGGTGTCGTCCGCACGATCGCGATGGGTTCTTCGGAAGGACTCAAGCGCGGCATGGGCGTGTCGAACACGGGCCAGCCGATTTCAGTGCCGGTCGGTGAGAAGACGCTGGGCCGCATCATGGACGTCCTCGGCAAGCCGATCGACAACGCCGGCGAGATCGGCGCTGAGACCGAGCTGCCGATCCACCGCGCTCCGCCTACCTACGAAGATCAGGCGGCGACGACCGAGCTGCTGGAAACGGGCATCAAGGTCATCGACCTGATCATGCCGATTGCCAAGGGCGGTAAGGTCGGCCTGTTCGGCGGCGCCGGCGTCGGCAAGACCGTGACGCTGATGGAGCTCATCAACAACATTGCTAAGGAGCACGGCGGTTACTCCGTATTCGCCGGTGTCGGTGAGCGTACTCGCGAAGGTAACGACTTCTACCACGAGATGACCGACTCGGGCGTTATCGACAAGGTATCGCTGGTCTACGGTCAGATGAACGAGCCGCCGGGCAACCGCCTCCGCGTCGCACTGACCGGCCTGACGATGGCCGAGGCGTTCCGTGACGAAGGCCGCGACGTTCTGATGTTCATCGACAACATCTACCGCTACACGCTGGCCGGTACCGAAGTATCGGCACTGCTCGGCCGTATGCCGTCGGCCGTGGGCTACCAGCCGACGCTTGCTGAGGAAATGGGTGTTCTGCAGGAGCGCATCGCATCGACCAAGACCGGCTCGATCACGTCGTTCCAGGCCGTCTACGTCCCCGCGGACGACCTTACCGACCCGTCGCCGGCAACGACCTTCGCTCACCTGGACGCAACCCTCGTACTGTCGCGTCAGATCGCCGAGCTGGGCATCTACCCCGCGGTAGACCCGCTCGACTCGACGTCGCGAATCCTAGACCCGAACATCATCGGTCAGGAGCACTACGACTGCGCGCGTGGCGTACAGGCCGTACTGCAGCGCTACAAGGAGCTGCAGGACATCATCGCGATTCTCGGTATGGACGAGCTGTCCGAAGACGACAAACTCATCGTCAACCGTGCCCGCAAGGTTCAGCGCTTCCTGTCGCAGCCGTTCTTCGTCGCCGAGGTCTTCACGAACTCGCCCGGCAAGTACGTCTCGCTGTCGGAGACGATCCGCGGCTTCAACGGTATCGTCAACGGCGACTACGATCACATTCCGGAGCAGGCCTTCTACATGGTCGGCACGATCGACGAAGCGGTCGAGAACGCGAAGAACTTCCAATAAGGATCACGCGGGCTCACGGGCCCGCCGTGAAGAGAGACTATGGCAACGATCAAAGTCGACATCGTATCCGCCGAAGGCGAGATCCATTCCGGCGAGGCCGCGATGGTCTACGCGCCCGCGCAGATGGGCGAGGTCGGCATCGCACCGCGGCACGCACCCTTGCTGACCAAGCTCAGCCCGGGCGAGGTCAGGGTCGAGACAACCGACGGTGCGATGGAGAGCTACTACATCACCGGCGGCATGCTCGAAGTGCAGCCGCATCTTGTGACCGTGCTGGCCGATACCGCGCTGCGCGGCGATCAGCTCGATGAGGCCGCCGCGCTCGAGGCCAGGGAAGCCGCCCGTCAGGCACTCGAAGGCATGGCAACCGTGACAAACCTCAAGCAGGCTCAGCTGGAGCTCGCGGAAGCCGAGGCACGGTATCGCGCCGCCCAGAAGATGAAGGGCAAGTAAGCCCGACGAATGAGCGCGCCGACCGGCGCGCTTAGGCTCGGCCCCCGAGGCCGATTACCCCAAGCCGATCCGTCAGTTCGACCTCGTTGCCATCGCGGTCGACGAGCTTGCGTGGCGGATCGATGCGCTGCGTCAGCGGTGTCACGATCAGCATCGTGATCAGCGAGACGCCGAGACCGATCAGGTCGCCAGGCAATTCCGTGTAGTAGAGCGATGTCAGGAGCCACGCGACGATGCCCGCGCTCATTGCGGCAAGCGCGCCGGCACGATTCGCTTTCCGCCACCAGACGCCGAGGATGAACGGCACGATCACCGCCGCAAGCATCAGCATGTTGGCGTCCAGCAGGGTGTCGAATACGACGCGGGCGTTCAATGCTCCCAACACCGCGATGAAGCCGCAAACGGGAATCGCCCAGCGTGCAACGCCCAGCGTCAGCCGTTCCGACGGCGAGCGCTTCACGAGCGGCAGCAGGTTGGTGCTGATCACCGTTGCCGCGGCAAGCAGCGCCGAGTCGCAGGAACTCATGATCGCGGCGAGCAGCGCGCCGACGAATACCGCGACAAACACCGGATGTAGGTGCTCGATGGCCATCGCCGGCAGCAATGACTCGGAGTCGATCAGGCCCGGCATCGTCACCGCGCCGATGATGCCGAGCATCACCGGGAACATCGCGAACGCGAGGTAGCCGAAGCCGGCAAGATAGAAGGCGTTCTGCGCTACGCGCTCCGACTTAGCCGACATCGCTCGCTGCAGCAGCGACTGTGACGCAAGATCCGCCAGCCCGAAGATGAACCAGGCACGCAAGTAGTTGAGCCAGCGCTCGCCAGTGTGTTCGAGCGGAATCATCCGCCACGACTCGGATGGGACCTGCGACAGAACGGTCATCGGCCCACCCGCGTCGATCAATACGACTACGAACAAGACGACGACCCCAACAGCGATGATGACGACCTGCACGAAGTCGGTGAGTGCGACGGCCAACATGCCGCCGATCGACGTGTAGCCGACGACGATCAGTGCACCGCCGATGATGCCGTACACCAGCGGCGTGCCGGTCAACGACTCGAAGATAATGCCGAAGCCCACGAGCATGCCCGCAACCCAAAAGACGCTGGATGCGAGCGCACCGAGCGACGTGATCACCGTGGCTGCGCGGCCAAAGCGCTGCTCGACGAATTCGATGAAGCTGAAGAACTTCAGCCTGCGGAAAATGCGGGCGAAGAACAGGCCCGTCAACAGCAGACAGAGCGTGGCGCCGAACGGGTCGGCAATGACGCCGAGCATGCCTTCGTCATAGGCGGCCCCCGAGCCGCCGAGAATCATGCCGCCGCCGAGCCACGTGGCGACGATCGTGGTGGCACACAGACCGAGTCCGAGACTACGCCCGGCGAGCATGAATTCGGTGGTGGAGTGGGTCTTGCGTGAGGCGTAGACGCCGACGGCGGCCATGATCGCGATATACAACGCGACGCCGATGAATATGACGGTCTCAGTGCTCATCGCCGGCAATCCTACGTGCCGGGTCTGCGTAGTTCCAGGAACCTATGATGCGGGTGATGGGCCGGTGGCCGCGCAAGTGCGTCCGACGCCACCGGTCGAAGCGTTCGAGATCGACCTCGGCAGGGACATGCCAGTCGCCGTGGTCGAAGTAGTGAACGACATACTCGTCCAGATACCCCTCGTCGCGGACGTTGGCGAGCGTGTCGAGATAGTCGTCGGTCGCGTCTTGCCGTCTTGCCAGCCAGACGTCGAGCAGTGCCGAGCGCGAGCTGAACTCACAGCCGTAGGTGCTGACCCGCGACGGAATCTCGCCGCCTTCCTGTAGCTGGCAGGTACTCTTCGCGAGACTGTAGCCGACCCAACTCTGCAAGACCGGATCGTCGTCGGTGAGGGCCCGTTCGGCGAGGTAGAAGGTGTCGCCATCGGTAACGCCGTCACGCACGTAAATTCGGCCATCGCAGCCGAACAAAAGGACAGTGAAAAGGACGATCGACACCCTGAACATAGGCCAAGGATACGCCGATTCCGATTAACGCTGCCTGAAACTGTCGCCCCCTGGGAGTTCCTGTATCATCGGCACGCTGTAATCCCCCGGGAGCCCCAGATTTGGGACTGAGCATCGTCATTCTTGCGGCGGGCCAGGGCACGCGCATGCGTTCCGACCTGCCGAAAGTACTGCAGCCGCTGGCTGGCCGGCCGCTGCTGGCGCACGTTGTCGCGACCGCCGAGGCGCTATCGGCCGACGACGTTTGTGTCGTCTACGGACACGGCGGCGACCTCGTGCAGGCAACGATCACCGGCGAGCATCTGCGCTGGGCGCTGCAGGCCGAGCAGCTCGGCACCGGTCACGCCGTCATGCAGGCGATGCCCGAGACGCTGGACGAAAACAAGGTCCTGATTCTGTACGGCGACGTACCGTTGCTGACGACGGCAACGCTTCAGAACCTCCTCGTCGAGGCAGGCGAGGACGACCTGGCGGTACTCACCGTCGATCTCGAGGATCCAACGGGCTACGGACGCATTGTTCGCCAGGATGGGCTGGTCGTTCGCAATGTCGAGCACAAGGACGCAACGCCCGATGAGCAGGCGATCCGTGAGATCAACACGGGCGTCGTGTGCTGTCCGGGCACGCGGCTGAAAGCGTGGCTCGACCGGTTGGGTAACGACAACTCGCAGGGCGAATACTATCTGACCGATATCATCGCGATGGCCGTGGCCGACGGCGTCGCGGTCCACGGCGTCAAGGCCGACAACGAGGCGGAAGTCATGGGCATCAACGACAAGAAACAACTCGCAGAGGCCGAGCGTGCGCTGCAGGCACGCCTCGTCGACGAACTGATGACGGCGGGTGTCGGATTCGCCGACCCGGCAAGAGTCGATATCCGCGGCACGCTGAAATGCGGCAAGGACGTGTTCATCGACATCAATGCCGTTTTCGAAGGCGACGTCGAGCTTGGCGATGGGGTGACGATCGCGGCCAACAACGTGATCCGTGACTCTCGTCTCGGCGCTGGCACAGTCGTTCATCCACACTGCGACATTACCGAATCGACGACCGGTGCCAACTGCGAGATCGGACCGTTCGCGAGAATGCGGCCCGGTGCCGAGCTTCACGACACGGTCAAGATCGGCAACTTTGTCGAGATCAAGAAGAGCATTGTCGAATACGGCAGCAAAGTGAATCACCTGACCTACATCGGCGATACCGACATCGGTAGAACCGTCAACGTCGGCGCGGGCACGATCACCTGCAACTACGACGGTGCCAACAAGCACCGGACGACTATCGGCGACAACGCGTTCATCGGTTCCGGGGTAAACCTGATCGCACCGGTCGAGATCGGCGAAGGCGCGAACATCGGTGCTGGCACGACCGTTACGAAGGCCGCACCGGCGAACAAGCTGACGGTCGGCCGGGCCAAACAAATAACGATCGAGGGCTGGAAGCGGCCTGAGAAGAAAAGGAGCTAGTCCGTATGTGCGGAATCGTCGGCGCAGTTGCTGAACGCAACATCGTACCGATCCTCGTCGAGGGGCTGCGGCGTCTCGAGTATCGTGGTTACGACTCGGCCGGTGTCGCCGTGCTCGGCGATGACCAATCGATCGGGCTACGCAAGACCGTCGGCAAGGTTGCCGAACTCGACGAAAAGCTAAAGGCGGATCCGCTGAAGGGCCGGCTCGGGGTCGCGCATACGCGGTGGGCAACCCACGGCGGCGTCACCGAGGCCAACGCGCACCCGCACCTGTCCGGTGATCGAGTTGCCGTCATCCACAACGGCATCATCGAGAACTATCAGGAGATCAAGGACGAACTCGAGGCGAAGGGCTACGAGTTTCTGTCCGAGACCGACACCGAAGTCGCCGCTCACCTCGTTCACGATTTCCTCAAGCAAGGTTTAAGCCTGACCGAGGCCGTGCAGAAGTCGGTGGCGCGATTCACGGGCGCGTTTGCCCTGCTGGTGTTCGACTCGGAAGATCCCGATCGGATCGTGGTCAGCCGCGTTGCGAGTCCGCTGGTCGTGGGTCTGGGCATCGGCGAGAACTTCGTCGCCAGCGGCGTCCCGGCGCTGCTGCCCGTAACGCAACGCTTCATCTATCTCGATCAGGGCGATATCGCGGAGATCACCCGCGACTCCGTGCAGATTTACGGAGACGACGGAAAGCTCGTCGAACGACAGGTTCACGAGACTCAGTGGACCAGCGACTCCGCGGACAAAGGGCCGTACCGGCACTTCATGCTCAAGGAGATCTTCGAGCAGCCCAGCGCACTTGCGGACACGATGTACGGGCGGATCGAAAGCGGCCGCGTCGTTGCCGATTCGCTCGGCCCGCAGGCCGAGAAGTTGCTCGCCGATGTCGAGCACATCCACATCGTCGCTTGCGGCACGAGCTATCACGCGGGCTGCGTTGGCAAGTACTGGATCGAGTCGCTGGCCGGCGTGACCTGTCAGGTCGAGATCGCCAGCGAGTACCGATACAGACAGGTCGTCGTACCGCCAAACACGCTGTTCCTGACCCTGTCACAGTCGGGCGAGACGGCCGATACGCTGGAGGCATTGCGAATTGCGAAGCAGTCCGGCTATCTCGGTTCGCTGACGGTCTGCAACAGCGCGCACAGTTCGATGGTGCGTGAGTCCGATCTCTGCATGATGACGCAGGCCGGTCCGGAAATCGGTGTTGCCAGCACCAAGGCGTTCACGACGCAGCTACTGTCGATGCTGATCGTCACGCTGATGCTCGCGCGACAGCGCGGCATGAGCGACGAGACCGAAGCGGAGCTGATTCCGTACATCATGCACACGGCGGCGGCGGTCGAAGAGGCGCTCGAGATGAACGACGACCTCAAGCTGCTGGCCGAAGATTTCGCGGAGAAGCACCACACGCTGTTTCTCGGCCGCGGCCCGATGTGGCCGATCGCAATGGAAGGTGCGCTGAAGCTCAAGGAGATTTCCTACATCCATGCGGAAGCCTATGCGGCGGGCGAACTCAAGCACGGCCCACTGGCCCTGATCGACGAAGACATGCCGGTCGTCGTCGTCGCGCCCAATAACGAATTGCTCGACAAGCTGAAGTCCAACATGCAGGTAGTCCGCGCTCGCGGCGGGCAGCTCTACGTGTTTGCCGACCGCGAAGCCGGCGTCGAGGAAGAAGAAGGTCTCAAGGTCATACCGATGCCGCACGCCGATCGGCTCATCGCGCCGATCGTCTACACGATTCCACTACAGCTGCTTTCCTATCACGTGGCCGTGCTCAAGGGTACTGACGTCGATCAGCCGAGGAATCTGGCGAAGTCGGTGACGGTGGAGTAGTCAGACCGCTATAAATCTGTTCCCGGCGCACGTACTTGCTTGGGGACCTTGACCGTTCGCTTTCCTATGCACAGCGGTGCCTACTGACTGTCCGTCGCGCGATAGCGAAGATGGCGGTACTCCTCACGAATCTCTCTTTGGTTCGACCACGCCGCCGACTCCATCAACAAGGTCCGCTTTTTCCAGTCACCACTCTCATTCAAGTCGTTTCGATATTCCGTTCGGCCTGCACGGCCCGCCTCGTCAACCCACAACTCCTCAATTCGGTTTTCATGGGTGTCGTAACGGTAGACGCTCGGTGGTGACGGCTCATAGGTGTCCTGAAAACTGTGGTTTTCGCATCCGTTATCAATCGTCTCGATCGTCGCGATACTCGCAGAAAAGCGTCTAAGGAGTCCGCTCCTGTGATCGCAGATCGTCCCACCGCCGTCGCTCTCGGTGTTCACGGAAAGTCCGGGTGCCGCCACAAGACCTCCCTCTGCCGGATAAAGTCTGCTCACCGCTTGGGTATCCGGCGCAACCACCAGAGTCAATCGGTGCTCGGGCGCCTGCCCTCCCACGCCGGCCATTACCGCAATGTGGGTTTCGCTCTCACGCTTTGCATAGAAAATGCTGGGCGGCGAGTCTCCGTTGGATATTGCTGTAGCTACTGCAAATCCGTCCATTCCGATTATCGCGCACTCGAATCCGTCTGAGTCGTTCGTGGAGCGTACGATCATCTCGAGGTCCGGCCTGGGCCCTTCCTTAAGTCCACTGTTCCAAACATAGGTTTCTCGTTCGAACGCGAGTGCCGCCACAAAGGGCGGGCTGCCTGCGCGCGATGCACCATCAAATACGGCCGGCTCAGCGTAGTTCCCAACAGCCGACTCACACTCATCTAAGTGTCGCTGACCAGTCTCTCCCGGCTCGCTCGAGCAGGAGGCGAGCAGAACCACTACAACGCCCAGGGATCTACGCGATAGACACATGCCCGGTCATCTCCTTGAGACTGTCTACTCTGTCGTTGCCCAACTATCCGATCGGCTGAAACGGGTGTGGGGTAGAGGTACTACGACGCCAGTATAGTCGAGTGCTGGCACGAGGGGCGTACGCTCGGCGACCTGACGGAAGGCGAAGATCGCAATCCAGCGGCCTGGTTTCGAGATGGTTTGAGCGAACTGCCACCACAGGCCTTTCCGTGGGAACCGATGTGCCCATGGCTCCTCCCTGGCCCAAAAAAAGAGGACGGCCGCTGGTGCGGCCGTCCTACTCGGCGTGGCAGTCGCCTTGGAGACAGAGACCTGAGACTACAGATCTCCAACCGCGACGCTGCGAATCGACGGCCAGGTCTCATGAGCGTTCGCCAGCGTCTCTTCCTTGTTCTCCAGATACCGCTGGAAGACTGCACCGTTGACGAACACGTACAGCTTGCCGTCGACGATGTCCGCGAACATGGGATCGCCGTCGAACTTCCTGCCGACGGCAACGGCGAATGCGCAGAAGCCGCCGAACTGCGGAAGGTACTGGTCCGGGTTCGCGGAGAACCGGTCGGCCGATTCCTGGGACGCGAAGTAGTAGGCGTTGCCGTCTTCGACAACCGTGTAAGTCGCATCGCCTTCGGCAACCGCGCCGAGGGTGGCCAGAGCAACGGCGTCCACGCCGTGCAGACCGAGCGGCACGCCGGCAGCCGTAATGCCGGTGGAGACGTTGTACTCGTCCGCGGCGAATGCGGGATTGCCCGCAACCAGCATACAGACAGCGAAGAGAATGGCGGTCTTGATCTTGATTGACATGTGAAGCTCCTTGGTTGGTGGTGGGGGTGAAGAACGTTGTGCTTATCGGAAGGCCGTCTCGATTGACTCGACGACCTCCTCGGTTGTCGCGACGTGGTTTGCGATCATGCGGAAGTTCGTTAGCGCCGCGGCGTATCCGTCCAGGCCTGGAAGCTGGGCGGCGGCGGTTGCATCGGTGACGACCAGGACTTCAAAGCCCTGTTCGATCAGTTCGCGCATATGCGATTCCGTGCACAGGTTCGCGGACATGCCGGCCAGCACGACGCGGCTGATGCCGGCTTTGCGAAGCTGCAGAACGAGGTCGTTGGTCTCCGGTCCGTAGACCTTGTGGGGACTGGTCACGACGGTTTCGCCGTCGTTGATGTAGGGAATGTACTGTGGCAACCAGTCGGCGCCTGAACCTTCGAAGCCCTCGAGCGAAAGCGGACCTGCTCGATCGAACATGCCGATCGCATGCATGAGAGATTCGAGTGCGCCTTCCGCTTTCCACCGATGATCGTGCGGATAGTAGTAGTGCGGTGAGATGAAAACGGGCATCTCCACCGACTTCGCCGTGGCGAACAGTGCGTCGATGTTCTCGACCGTGCCGTTCTCCCTGACGTTGTCACCAACCACGTCCCAGGTAACGCCGTCAGGACTGAGAAAGTCGTTCTGCGGATCGGTGACCACAAGAGCGGTGGACCCCGGAACGATGTCCATTCCCGGATCCGGCAGCTGCGCCTGTGCCGTGGCGGCGAACGCCGTCATTGCCGTGAGTGTTAGTAGCGATTTCACAAAGATGTTCATGTTTGCTGTCCTTTGGTCGTGGTGTTTGCGGAGGGCTGGAGGCCGATTCGACGGTCTTCCGGCGCGATCCGAATGTCGTTGGCACTCATGTCGCGACGTCGCATGTAGCCGTCGTCATCGAACTCCCAGTGCTCGTTGCCGTGCGAACGAAACCACTGGCCGGTACCGGCGTGTTGCCACTCGTACTCGAATCGCACCGAGATGCGGTTGCCGGTGTAGCTCCAGAGCTCTTTCATCAAGCGGTAGTGCAGTTCGATAGCCCACTTGCGGGTGAGAAATTCCTCGATGGCTTTACGACCCTCGAAGAATTCGTCCCGGTTTCGCCACGCGGAGTCGACTGTGTACGCTTGCGCGACGATCTTTGGATCGCGAGTGTTCCAGGCATCTTCCGCCGCCTGAACTTTTGCGAGCGCAGTTTCGTGCGTGAACGGGGGAACGGGAGGGCGGGTCATCGGTCTAGCCCCGCAGTTCTTGCTGGCAGTCCAGGTAGGCGGCAAACGCCTGTGGGACTTCCGCAAGATCGTCGTAGAGAGCGTAATAAGCCGACAGGGCGTCATCCTGCTCGAGTGTCGGTACGGTGCCGTCAGTCGAGTCGAACTCGACTTGCTGCATGACGGCGATGACTTCTGATTCGTCAAAATAGCGCATGATGTTTCTCCCGAGCGTCTATCGGTCAGTGAAGTTGAAAGCGATGTTGATCCCGAGCATGTCGATGCCCGGGTTTGTGTCATGCAGGCCGCCGTTGGAGGTGTGTTGGGCGCGCAGGGACACGGAGATTGATTGCCGCTGGCCGAAGTACGCGCCGATGGCAATCGAAGAGGTGAAATGGATGTCGCCGCCGAGGTCGCGGCCGTTGAAGTCGGAACCGCTGATCAGCGTGGGACTGAACCCGAAATCGACAAAGGCGGAATCGCCCGCGAGGGGAAAGCGCCAAACGGGCCCGAAGGACACGAATGCTCGGTCCGAACTCGAGTTCGAAATCGATCCCATCGCAAGCTCGAGATGCCGGGATCGCAAGCGGCGCGGCCAACGGAACTTGAATGCGACGGCGTGCTGCCGGACGCCATCGAACTTGTCGCCGGCGGCCAGAATGCGGTAATCGCTCGGCGCCAGGCCGTCTGCTCTGGCGTGAGTGCTGGCGGCTGCGGCGGTCAGGAACGCCACCGTCAGAGCGACGGTGTAAACCCAGCGTCTTCCCTCTATCGGTTTGGCCTGGCCCATGGCAGTGTCCTCGGTCGCGTGCATTGGATGTACTGCCGGTATTGCAGCAACCGTGCCAGGTCAGGGTTTCCTTTACTTTCAATCAGTTAGGCAATACAGGCAGACCTTAAGATTTTGCGGACCGTAGGAATTAATGGTCTAATCCGTAGATTCTTACGGGGAGCAGCCATGCCGCCATCGGACCAGACGCCCGGCGAAGAGCAACGCCAACAAGACCAACTCGGTGAACTGGAGGCGCGATACGCGCTCATTCTCGAATCCGCCGGCGAAGGGATTCACGGCCTGGACGCCGACGGGCGCGTGACCTTCGGCAATGCCGCGGCCGAGCGAATTCTCGGCTGGAAGGTTGAGGAGATCCTCGGCAAGAAGTCTCACGAAGTGCACCACCATTCCTACCCGGATGGCAGCCACTACCCGCAGGAGAAATGTCCGGTGTATGCGGCGCTTACCGATGGCCAGGTGCATCACGTCGAAGACGAGGTCTTCTGGCACACCGACGGCACAGCCGTGCCGGTCGAGTACACGGCTACGCCGATCCTCAAAGACGGCAAACCGGATGGCGCGGTTGTCGTTTTTCGCGATGTTTCTGCACGAGAGAAGGCGAAGTCCGAACGTGAAGCCGCGATCAAAGACCTTGAGCGGCTGTCGAGCGCGTATCAGGCCATTCTCGATTCGGCGGGCGAGGGCATCTACGGGCTGGACCGCGATGGGTGCATTACCTTCGGCAACAGGGCCGCCGCCGATATTCTGGGGTGGCAGTCCGAGGACGTCGTGGGCCACAAGGGGCACGTAGTCCATCACCACTCCTACGCCGATGGCTCACCCTACCCCCACGAGGCGTGCCCGATTTATGCGGCATTGAAAGACGGCGAGATTCACCGAGTGGACGACGAGGTCTTTTGGACAAACGACGGGTCGGCGGTGCCCGTGGAATACTCCAGCACACCCATCGTCAAGGACGGCGAGCCGGCGGGAGCCGTTGTCGTCTTCAGAGATATCTCCGAGAGAAAGGCTCTCGAGACACAACAAAAAGAGGCTTTCGAGGAGATCAAGCGCCTCAAGGATCAGCTCGAGCAAGAGCGCGACTACCTGCGAGACGAAGTCAACGTAGCGCTGCAATACGGCGAGATTGTCGGCGAGAGCCAGGCTTTGAACCGCACGCTTGCTCAGGTTGCGGCTGTGGCATCGACGCCCGCCAATGTGCTCATTCTGGGAGAGTCCGGCGTCGGTAAGGAGCTCATTGCTCGCGCCATCCATACGCACAGCGATCGCGCGGACAACGCGCTCGTCAAGGTGAACTGCGCGTCGATTCCAAAGGACCTTTTCGAGAGCGAGTTCTTCGGCCACGTGAAAGGTTCGTTCACCGGCGCGCAACGCGATCGCATTGGACGACTCAAGCTTGCCGATGGCGGCACGCTGTTTCTCGACGAAGTCGGCGAAATTCCCCTCTCACAGCAAGGAAAGCTCCTTCGTGCACTTCAGGAGCAGGAGTTCGAACGTGTGGGTGACGACAATACGACCCGGGTCGACGTGCGAGTCATCGCGGCCACCAACCGGGACCTAAACGCCGAAGTGAAGGCGGGCAGGTTCCGTGAGGACCTCTATTACCGGCTCGGCGTGTTTCCCCTCGAGGTGCCTCCCTTGCGCGAGCGGGTCGCCGATATCGCGCCGCTGGCGTGCCACTTCATGACGCAGATCGCCGCGGAGCTGGGACGCGACAACTTGCGGCTTCCCCGGCAACAGCTGTCGCTGCTGGAGAAGCACGCGTGGCCGGGAAACGTCCGGGAACTCCGGAACGTCATCGAGCGAGCGGCAATTTCGTCCAGCGGCGCAACGCTGCGAGTCGATCTGGCGCTCCCCGGCGCGGACTCGCAGACAGGACCATCGCGGGCGCCGGCGCAGGCAGAGTCCACGTTCGTCACCGATGCGGAGTTTCGGGTGCTGGAGAAAGCCAACATCGTCTCAGCCTTGCGACATGCCGATTGGCGCATATGGGGAACGGAAGGTGCGGCTGATTTACTCGGCTTGAATCCCTCAACGTTGAAGTACCGAATGAAGCAGCTCGGCATACGAAGGGACGAGCCGGCATAGGGTACTCCCAAGCGGCTCGCGCTCGCAGTTCACGATGGCGGCAACCAGAGCCATGACGCTGCAGGTTGCCAAGAGCTATGCCCGCCTCACTCTACCGGCCAGGTCGGCATGTCCGATGACAGGCGAACGCACTGATAGCTGAGATTTCCCGGGCCCCAGCCGCCATCCCAGGCGTAGTCTGTGTAGGTCGTATAGGCCGATATCGTTCTGAAGTCCGAATGGCACCAGGGCGCGGCAAGGCTGAGGCTACACTCGTAGGTCGTCTCGAATTCCGTGGTCGACAGCAGCTGCCCCTGCAGTCCATCAACGCAGCTCATGGGTGGGTTGGGCGCATCGAGCCCCTTGCATCGGTAGCTAATCCTAAGGCCGCCGTCGCTGTAGGCCGTTGAGCTTTGAATGTTCGCGAGCGTGTAATGGACGCCCAATACCGGGCTGTATCTGTCATCGCAGGTTGGCGCTGGGAAGTTCTTTGAGCATTCGTAGTACCAGGCGCGGATACCCGGGGCTGGGTCACCCCCATCTGCATCCATCAACACACCGTCATTTTCCAGCGGCAGCCGGCAGAGCGCAGAGTGAACGTCCGGCACATTGTCTTGTCCCGTCGTGGCTGAGTCATCAATTCCTGTGTCACTCGGCGGTGGTGGATCGTTCGAACAGCCCACCGCCGTTATCACAATCGCCGAAGCCAATAGCGCTTTGAGTTTGGTTCGCATAGTCCTCCCCTTGTACGAAATCCTCGCCAATCAACAAAACCTCAGGAAAAGTCGAGTCCCTGCAACCAGGGCGTGCTCGTCGCAGCGTCTGCTGCCCTGGCCGGGCAATACGTCGTATCGCGTCCCCGCGGCACATGTGCCGACCGCGCCGATCGTCGGAACGAAGTGTCGGCGATTAATGAATGCAGGCCATCCCTGGCCAGCACGCACAACCGGTGCGAGAAGCACTCAGTCGAATCTGATTCGGGTGAAGGTCACCGTTCCGTCAGTCGCGAGAAGCAGGTTGCCGTTCTCGTCCTCGAAGGTTGTATCGAAGGTGCCGGTCGCCACTCGTCCACGGCGATTCACCGTGATCTCACCCCTGACCGTAATTAAGGTATTCGGCGGGAAGAACGGATCGTTCGGCGGCACCAGCGTGAGGAACTTGACCTCGAAGGAGCGGGGGCCAACGCGCCGCCAGATACCGTTGCCGCTGCCGAAGACGGGGTCCGAGTTGACGACGGTGCCGTCTCTGTGGATCGAACCCAGGTTGACGAACGAGGGTGCGCCCGGTTGATTCGGAGTGCCCTCGATCGTCCACGAGCCGACAATGCTCTGTCTGCGGTGCTCGGCGTTGGCGTCCTGCGGAATCGTCGATCCAATCAGTATCGTCAGCGCGGCGGCGATCGCGAAGCTTTTGAGCAAGAGCTTGGTTTTCATGGAAATTCCCTTCTGGTAAGTGGTCCGGCCCCAAGGGCCTCTTGAAAGGGCACCGCTGTTTCATAGAGGCGGTGCGGATCATGGGCTACCATAAAGAGACGCCCGGGCGGGGTCCTGATCCCGCGCTGATCTTTCGATGACAAATCCAACAAAACGTTGAGAGGGGCAGTGCCGACGGAGCAGTATCGATTTGGCGAATTCCGCCTGGATGTCCCAACGCGTCAGCTAAGCCGCGGCAACTCCGAGGTCGAACTGCAGCCCAAGGTGTTCGAGACGCTGATGTTTCTCGTCCGGCACTCCGACCGGGTGGTCTCGAAGGAAGAGTTGCTGAACGAGGTCTGGGCCGGCACGGTCGTGACGGACAACGTGCTTGCCCGCGTCATCAGCGCACTACGCAAGGTCCTTGGCGACAGCCCTCAAACCTCGAAGTACATTCGCGCGGTTCCGCGCGTGGGCTATCGCTTCGTCGCCAGTGTCGAGACGCCCGGCGAATCGCAGCCGGGCCGCTCACTGGCCGTATTGGCCTTCGATACCCTGCCGCCGTCGGAGCGCGATGCCGGCCTGGGGCTCGGGATGGCGGAGACGCTGATCGCCCGCCTCAGCACGATGCCGGACCTGATCGTTCGACCGCTGAGTTCGGTGCTTGACGTCGCCAGGGCCAACAGCAAATCGATCGACGTCGCCCGGCAGTTGCAGGTCGACGCATTCCTCGAGGGCACGATTCAACATTCGGGCGAGCGGATTCGCATAACGGCTCGCTTGCTGTCTACGCGAGACGGGGAGCCTTATTGGAGTGATACGTTCGACGAGCAGTTCAGCGACGTCTTCTCACTGCAGGACGCGATCTGTGAACGGATTGTCGACGGGCTGGCACCTCAGCTAAAAGTCTCCGGCCCGATAACACCAAGAACGAACGTAGAGGCGTACCGGGAATTCCTCGAGGGCCGCCTGTTTCTCGGCCGCGCCACCCCTGCCGATACGGAGCGTGCTCGTGACCGGTTCGAGCGGGCGCTGGACCAGGACCCGGCATACGCGCCGGCCTGGGCCGGCATCGCAGACTGCCACGAGTATCTGGGTACGATGGGCAAGGACACGGTCAAACATTATCGGGCAGCCGATCGGGCCAGTAAGCGCGCCCTGGCGCTACGGCCCGACCTTGCCAATGCTCTGAACATGCAGGCGAAGATCGCGTGGCAGTTCGACTGGGACTGGCAGCGCGCGGAGCAGATATTCGAGGAGGCCATTCGCCAGTACCCTGGCAGCGCCGACCTGCATATCGCGTACTCCGACTTCTGTTGTTACGTGAACTACGAGGCGCGCAGCATCGAGCAGGCCGAGCGTGCGCTGGTCATCGACCCGGTTTCGCCCTGGGTGAATACGCTGCTCGCCCAGGCGTATCACATGGCTGGCGAAAGCGATTCGGCGCTACGGCAGATAGACCGTACGCTGGAGCTCGCGCCCGACTTCGCTTTCGCTCGGTTTTTCTCCGGCGCCATTCGTCTGCGCCACAATGCCGTCGAGGAAGGCCTTGCCGAGATACAGCGGGCCGTAGCGTCCGGCCGCCCCGATTTCGTCGGC
Source organism: Woeseiaceae bacterium (assembly GCA_965232445.1). GTDB lineage: Bacteria > Pseudomonadota > Gammaproteobacteria > Steroidobacterales > Woeseiaceae > UBA1847. The sequence continues at coordinate 1,227,858 of OZ246973.1, forward strand.
GGCATGGGCCTTTTTCTTGGGCTGTACGGTCAGACCGAGGCGGCGGAGGAAATCCTGGCCGGAATACTGGCGGAAGGCGATCGTGCGCCGCCCGTCGCTCGCGCCGTCGTTTACTTCGGCCTAGGACGGATCGACGAAGCGGCTACGGCGTTCGAGCAATGCGTCGAACAACGCGATTGGCACGTCCTGCTGCTGCATGCCGACCCGCACTTCGAAGAGGCGGCAAAGCATCCGAAGCTGCGTCGTCTGCTCGACAAGCTGAACTTGCCCTGAGGTGGCGAGGGTCGTTCAGTATGCAGTCTCTCAAAACTGCAGCATCAACCTGGCCCGGCCGAGCACCGAGTCGCCAGCACGCGTTGAGCAATAGGGAACAAAGACCCGATCACGCAGGCTTTCAGGCACCCCACCGCCGTTGTCACGCTTGCCAAATCGGCGTCACAAATTCCGCTTCCTGGCCTTGGGTGGTCAGACAGGACTGTGATACAAAACTCTGGTCGATCGCGGACCGACGGCGAGCCGCCAACCCTCGTGGGCGATGGAGCTGGATGCAATGTACATTGTCTTGATCGTGGTGATCTTCCTGGTCGTCGCGGCCTTTGTTCTCATGAATGAAAACAAAGGTGGCGATCCGGCGCTCGCGGCCGACGCCGATTCCACCCAGCCCACCACGCTCAATCGACCGTTCGCCTATCTCAGCCGCGGCAAACTGTTCCTCAAGTCGCCCAATGCGGATGCGCGCGAGGTGCACAGCGACTATGTGCAAGATCTCATCGACAAGCGAGAGAAGAGCAAGCGCCTGCACGGCTGGAAAGAAGAGACGAGTTTCGGTACGTCGTTCGTCACTCGCGGAATGCGGCAGGAAAGGAATGACAACCTGGCCATCGAGTTCACCAGCCTTGCCTTCGTGCCGGGCGAGAACAAGCTTCTCTACTTCATTCGCGACGAGGCATTCGGCGGTCTGTTCGAGCACGAACTGGAGAGCGGCAAGGAACTTCGGCTGGTGCATCGACAGAACCTCGAATACGAAGACCTGCACATCAATCCGGACTACGACAGGTTGCTTTGTACGAGCCGCAGTCAGAACGGAATTGCGAATATCGTTTCGATGACGCGAGATGGCAGTGAGTTCCGCGAACTGACGGCCGGGGACTCCAGCGATAGCGCACCGTGCTGGGTCGATGCGAATCACGTCGTATACCAGTCTCAGGGGATCGCCCGGGCTAGTGGCGGCTACCTCATGGCGTACGGACCGGCGTCGCTGCAGCTTCTGGATCTCGAGTCGTCGGAAATCGAGCCCGTGCTCGAGGATGCGGCCTACGATTTCCTGCAACCCCGCGTATGCTCGGAGGGCCACCTGTATTACCTCCGCCGGCCCTATGAAGCGCCTCGCTATGGCGGCAAGAATATACTCGTCGATATCCTGATGTTTCCGTTTCGACTCCTGCGCGCGATTTTTCACTACCTGAATTTCTTTTCGATGATGTATTCCCGCAAGCCGTTGACCGGCGCTGGCGGGCCGGACATGCAGATCGATGCGAAGGAACTCATGCTCAAGGGCATGCGCATCGATGCGGAACGCGCGCTGAAGCGAGAGCGGCCCGTCAACGGCGTGCCGTCGCTGGTGCCGTCGAGCTGGCAGCTCGTACGCCGGACGAAGCACGGGCAGGAAACCGTGCTCGCGCGGCACGTGGCGGCATTCAGCGTCAGCGAGACCGACAACATCGTGTACACCAACGGCTGCGGTATCTTCGAACTAACGCCGAACGGCAGCGCTACGATCGCGCGGGACCGGGTAGTGGAGGAGGTTGTCCTTACCTGATCAGGGCGTTCCCGCGCTGATGGGTGCCGGCGGCTAATTCGTACCGCCCGCGCCAGCATTGAGGAGAAGTCCGAATGGAACTGAGCGAAGACGACCTCAGGATAGTCGCCCGCGCGGCGCGGAACGAAAGAGTCTGGCGCTACGCACGGTTTCTCGAGTTGGCGTGCTGGAGCGGGCTGGCAATTGGCGGCTTTTGGCTGATCCAACAACCGGATTTTCTGCAGAGCGAGTTATTGCGAGTGATCAGCGTGTTCATGTGCACAATCGGTGGCGCGGGACTCGGTACCTTGTTTGGACGATGGCACAACAAGGAGCGTCAACTTCTGTTGAGACTCACATCGAGTGGTTCTCAGCACGCCGGCTGATTGGCACAAAACTTACTCAAGGCATCGACGGCCGCGGCAACGCCCGGCAACGTAACAGCGGACAGCTACGGGTCGTCGTGCGGTCCCGGCTTTCGCAACCAAAGACGAATCAGGTCGATCGCCAGCACAAGGCCGACCGGAATCACGTAGGTCGCCGCCGCGTTCGCGTATGCGTCCCCACCAAGCGCCGGGTTGCCTCTGAGAATGCCCGTGCCGGTGATGAGTACCGCGATGCCGGTGCCGACGATCAGCGAGATCGAAACGGCCATCACCGTGTACTTCTTCTTCCTGAACGCCAACAGCAGTAGTCGCGTTATGAGTAGCAGGATCAGAAACGCGCCGATCATTCGGCCGATTTCCTGGCCGGCAGCCATCGCCGGACTTTCCATAGGTCACTCCTTCTGTTTCATTGCTAAGATCTTGCGGCCCGTTTGCCGCGTTGACAGTTCACGCTCGCGGGCCCGCCAGGGCAACTAGCTCGTCCAGGGTTGTCGTTGCCTGATCGAGCAGCCAACTACGAAACCGCTCCGTCTGCTCGCGGCGGCGGCCGCCCGGACGGAACGATACCTGATAGGCATGCCGCGACCACTCGCCCTTCTCGACCGGGAAGGGAATCTCCAGCAAGCCTTCGTCGATCTTGGGTTTAATCAGCGCGAGCCCACACATGATGAAGCCGGAGTCGGCATACACGGCCTCGAGGGCGTGAGTCAGCCGCCGGTAGCGTATGCCCAGTGCCGGTTCGGTCTTTCGATAGCCATACTTCGCAGACCACTCCGGCCAGCCGATGCCGCCCGCTTCGGTCGTATAACAATCGAGGTGCAGCAGCGGGAAGCCTTCGAGCGCGACGTCCGGCTGCGCGAGGACACGACGCGTATTGACGGGCGAACTGATGGGCAACAGGTAGTCGTGAAACAGCGTGTCGCTCGTCTCCGCCGGTTCGCCGAAGAAAACCTCGCAATCCGAGTCGCCCAACCGTACCGGAATGTCGCCGACGCCGTTGACGCAAAAAAGCGTGTTGGGGTTGTCCTTTTGAAAATCCGGCAGCCGCGGGTTGAGCCAGAGCTCGGCCCAATCGGGATCCGCCGTAATGTGGATCTCGTTGACCCGCTGAAAGTCGAGAATGTCGGTGACGGTCTCGAGCTCACGGAATCCGGCGCTCAGGTGAGCCACCGCCGCCTCCAGTTCGGCCGTCGGTCGGATACCGGACCGGCCACGAACGAGCAGATCGAAACCCAGGTAGTCCTCGAGTGCCCGGATGCGCTGTCCGAGCGCGGCGGCGGTAATGGAAAGCTCCGCCGCCGCCGCCTTCAACGAGCCTTTGCGGAGCGCCAGCTCCAGGGCTTGCAGGGCTCTCAGGTGCGATACGGCCGCCATGAGATCAGCCTAAAGGTTTTCTTTACTTCGATAAAGAATATTTATCTTGTGGTTTGCGGGCGCTTATCGAGAATAGGTACTACGCAGTGTCTGAACGCAGGAGAAAATCGTGGCCCAGCTCAAACGTTTTCTGATCGAGAGAGATATCCCCGGGGTCGGATCGATGTCCGTCGTCGAACTTTGCGGCGCCGCACGTGCCTCGAATCAGGCCATCGAGCAGCTTGGTCAGGACCTGCAGTGGCTGCATAGCTACGTCGCCGGCGACAAGACGTTCTGCGTCTACCTGGCGAAGGACCAGGCCGCGATCAATCGCCACGCAGAGCTCAGCGGAATCCCCGTGTCCTGCGTGACCGAGATCACCCAGGTCATCGATCCGCTGACGGCGAACAACTGAGAACCGTCGGTAGGCCGTAGGCAGGCGACCTGCGGTACAGACGCATCCGGCGAACCGTGATCTCAACTGGTCGTCTTCCGAACGCCGCGCACGAAATTCACGAGCGCGCTGTCAGCGACCTGAACCGATGGCCGCTGGATCTGGTCGAAACAAAGTAACAAGCGAACTAAAGCGAGCAACGGCACTAGCCGATAACAACTTGCGCACGCACCGCGCCAGTTGATATCGCTGCGCGCCAATATAGTCGAGTATCGTGACCCGCGTCACAAACGAAGCGAGAGCATTTGCGATATACCTGTTGAGAGCGAAAGAGGAGGCACCGCCCGATGTATGAGCCTCGAGCAAAAGAGCGTGTGGTTCGCGTTGCGAATCTGCAGGACTTCTTTCGCACTTCGATAGACGACGTCATCGACAAACAGGGTGTCGACGTCGATCCTCACGCCACTCACTACGTCGTCAATCTTCTTACGCTGTTCTCGCGTTCCGACGATCTCTACGAAGACGACGGTGACACCTACGGACTGCGGCCTCTCGCGCTGATGCTTGCCGACGCGGCAGACGCGCGAACGCCCGAGGAACGTACTTATTCTCTGCAGCGTATCGGTGACGTCTCTTTGTTCGTCGCGGGTTTCTTCGCTGACGGCCTGGCTCGTCAGGCCGTCGATCTCGACTACTACATCTACATGGGTGGCAACGCCTACGGATCGCTGTCCGACGAAGTGCGAGGCACCTTTCGCGGCAACGCGTTTGCCGGGATCTACGAAGAGCTCGCGTGCAAGTTTCAGGTGCTGGTCGACGTTCTGAACGAAGTGCGCGACAACGCGAAGCCGGACTCCGACGTCGACCTGCTGAGGACTTACGAAGTCTGGCTCAAGACGGGCAGCAAGCGGGCCGAGAAGCTCCTGCGCGCGCAGGGCGTCGCTCCAATTCCCGGCAGCCGAGACTCGAACCGTCACTAGGCGTTCCGAGACCGCCCGTCGATGATCTCCGCGCTGCAACAAGCACTCAACGATCTCTATCAGGCGGCGGCCGGTTATGACGTCCGCGATTTTCTAATTACCGACCCGGCGATCGCGCGGCACATCGGCCGCGACGCAATGCTGACGAACACACGGGAGACGTTGCTGGTGGCCGAGGACGAGCAAGGTCTCGCCGTGTCCCTGTTCCTCGACGGTGAGATGTTGGAGCGGCTAGAAGAAGGCAGACCGCTCGATCGCCTAAGGGCCACTCACCTCGACGACCTGTGGCAAGTGCTCGAAGGCATCAGCCACTTCAACTGCGTCGTGCACCGCGCGGCACAGGATCGCGCGGTGTCGCTGCTCGAGCTGGAGCTGCAGGCCGAGATCGACAAGTTCGTCAGTACGGTATTGCTCGCCATCGAGCAGGACCGGAGCGATATTCTAAGCAGCCTGCACGGCTGGCTCTTCGAGGACGTCAGTTTCCACGAGGGACTGGATGCGGAGCAGCTCGACCGGTACAAAGCGGCCAACGACTATGCAGGCAGGTTCTGTGCGCGCCTGTGTGACCGGCTACTCGACGAGGACGAGCGAGCCTTTGCGGAGCTGAGGCAGTTCTACCGCTATCCGCTCACCGACAAGATCAGCCACATTCACTCGAGCGCCTGGGCCGCATAGCCTGAGGCGGCCCCGCCCGATCTCCCGTGCGGGCAACTACCAGGCGACTTCGCTGCCGTCGAACCCGAAATATCGACCATTGTGCTCCGGCGTCAGCTCGCCGATGACGGCCCGCATCCCGGTAACCGATTCCTCCGGCGACAGCGTCGCATCGGCACCGCCCATGTCGGTGCGTACCCACCCGGGATGAATCGCCAGACAGATGAACCCGTCGTCGCCCAACTCGGCCGCCAGCGTCGCGGTAAACATGTTGAGTGCGGCTTTGCTCTCGCGATAGCCGTAGTAGCCGCCGGAGTTCCGCTCGATGCTTGCCAGGCCACTGGTGATGTTCACGACCTGCTTCAGTTCACCGTCACGGAGATTCGGCATTACCGCCTGAGTGACCAGCACCGGCCCCAGCGTGTTGACTGCAAGGGTCTGCAAGTAATCGTCGGCATCGACATTGTCGATTTCACTGACGCGCGGGAAGATGCCGGCATTGTTGATCAGCATGTCGATCGGCCGTCCGTCGAGCGCTGCTGCCAGCGCGGCGATGCTGTCCCGGTCCGTGACGTCGAGCTGCAAAACCTCGACGTCCAATGCGGAGAGGTCCTCCGCTTGCTCCGGTCGCCTGGCCGTGCCGATGACCGTCCAGCTGTCGGCGGCGTACTGCCGTGCGAACTCGAGCCCAAGGCCACGATTGGCGCCGGTGATCAGCACGGTGCGACTGTCAGCCGACGAGCCGTGATCGTCGGCCAGGCTGGGCGCCGAAAGACCGAAAAAGAAGCCGACGACAACGAATGCCGCGAGGGTCGAGCGGATCAGGGTGCGCATGGGGTTGGTCACGACAAGGGTCTCCCGGCTGTCTGAAATGCAGGTCAGGCGGGGATTCTCACCGGCCGCGAGGACCGATTCAACACCGGAAATAAACAGTTACCAATTGGGGAACCGAGAAGCGCGCAATCTCGCTACGACGCCCGAAAGGGCCGATACGGTTGTCTGAAGTGCAGCGCGAGGCTCAGCAACAAGACGGCGAGCGATCCGTACATCGACCACCGCCAGTAGCTCGTCGCCGGCCGCAGAATCTGAAAGCGCTCGATGTAGAGCGTCTCGCAAGCCCCATCGCCGGTGTCCGTACGCGTGGTGCTGGTACCGCGTATACCGCCGGGCGACGTGTAGCTTGCCAGGAATCCACTCACGCGGATCTGGTCGCCGACTCGAACATCCCTTACCCGCTCGCGAATGCGCGGATCGTCGGACAGCAGGTGGTTGTTCGATAGCTGGTTCATGTCGAACGACGCCCAGGCGACGCGATCCTTGGTCGAGACGTTGCAGGTGAACAGCCCGTTCCAGAATTCAATCCGGTGCAGCAATGCGCGAGTGTTGTCGCCCCACACGACACAGACGTCCAGCATGTTGAGATGATCCTGCGCCCGCCGGTGCATGCGGCTGTAGTTTTCATCGTGATGCCGGAAGGAAACCACCATTGCGGTGATGTCGTACGCGTACTCCGGTTCGACGCGGTAGTTGACGCCGTTGAAACTCACTTCGAAGGGACGCTCGCGAGTCGCCGACTGTTCCGGCTCGTTCTGGATCTCGGCGACGTAGTCGATATTCCGCGGCAACGCGTTTCGATTCCAGAAAGAGACGAGCAGCGCTACGAAGCTTGCGACGATAAGGAGGTGGGTCAGTTTCAATCGAATTCGCGATCAGGCCTGGACAACGTATCATCAATTCTAGGGCGCGCCGGCCTCTGCAGGCTGTGGTGCAGGTCCCATTTCCTGGCGCGTATCCGGTCCTTGTTCCGCACTGGGTTGTTCTCTCGGCGAACTATGTTCTATCTCGAGCCGAGAAGCGGAATGCACATCAGGTCTTCGGCGAGCGTCACGTCCTCGCCGTAGCTGCGACGAACGTGCGCCACGTTCCCGTCCAGGTCGCGCAGGCTCCTGGCCATGAAGTGACTAAGGACCAGACGCTTTGCTTCCGCCGCGTCAGCAACCTCGCCAATCACGCTTGGGCGCGCGTGCAAACGCTGTGCCGTGGCGCCCGCGTCCTCCGGAATGACGAGATGCATGACGAGCAAGTCGGCGCCCGCCGCAAAGTCTGCAAAGGCGGAATCGCTGCCGTTTTGATCGCTTCCGAATACGAGGGTTTTGTCGTCAACCCGAATTCGGAAGCCCAGCGCTGGGACGATTCCGTGAGGCACGTGCAAAGCGTCGATCCGGATGCGTCCGTCCTCGGACTGGAAAACCGGCACCGTGTCTTCGCCGCTGACTTCGGTTGTTTCGAGCTTCGGCAGGCGGCCTTCCCCGCTCAGGTAGCCGGACAGATAACCGAATGCGCCGTCCTCACTGTTCAGCAGGCTGTCCAACCAGACGTCCAGCCCCGGAAACAAATCGCTGCCGTCGGGCCCCGCGACTACGATGGATCGTTCGCGTTGAGAGAAGTTGCCGGACTTGAGTAGAGCGGGCAGGTCCGCCGAGTGATCGGTGTGGAAGTGAGAGATGCCGATGAAGCCCAGATCCTCGAACCGGGCGCCGGCTTCGCCGTAGCGAAGGAAGGCGCCGCCGCCGGCATCGATCATGACCCGGGCTGCGCCGTCGACCCAGACGAGATAGCTGGACGACGCGCGCCCATCGTCGGCGATCGGTCCGCCGGAACCCAGCACCTGTAAGGCAACGCCCCGCTCCGGCGGGCAGTGCTCGTCGGCACTGGCGGGTGCCGCGATCGAGCAGAGAAGAACTGCCTGCAGCGAAACCAGCAGGCTGCGGCCAAGGACTCGCATCATGCGGCGAGCTTAGCGCACTTTCGGGAGCCGAATCCGGCGGGCGCCTATCCGGCCGCCGCGACAATCAACAGCGGTCCGTCGGACACCACGACTCCGCCAGGCTGCTCGCGCGTAATCGCGAAGGCATCCGGACTGGAGACGATCAATTTCGCGTCGATGGGAATGACAATCTCGCCAGCGCCGGCCGGGACATCGAACACGCCGCCGTCGACCGGATTGGCGTCGCGGCCGGGGTCGACAATCCACAGTTGATACTGGGAGATGGCCGGATCGTTCATCGGCATGCCGACCAGCCGCAGATAGCCTTCCTGACGCTCGTCATTCCAGGCGACGTCGCCAGTGACGGCCCGGTAGGCCGGAATATCGGGCGTCGCCCATTCAATTACCGTGGTGTCCGGGGCCTCGGCGATCAGGGCAGCTCGCGCCGTGGCCGCGTCGAGGACCTCGGGTACAACGTCGCTTCCTGGCCGTAGGACGAACATGACCACCACCGCCAGCATCGCGGCGACGGCCCAGCCGATGCGACCGGACAAGGACGCCGTTGTGCTCGTCCCGACGGCCTGCGGTTCGGTCTCTCGCTTCGAGCGAGCCGATTCGATATCGGTAACCGTTGCGCTTGGTTGCTCGCCGTCGAAGAACTGCTCGGCGTCCGCCAGCAGTTTATCCTTGAGCCCGTCCGGTGCGTCTTCGGTTCCGGCCTCCGCCACGGCGAAGGCGTGCATTGCCGCCGCCGCGGCAAGGTCCATGTCGTCACTGTCCTTCAGACCTGCCGCGTCGAGCAGTTCACCCAGACGCCGTTCGTCGTCCGCCGATAGCTCACCCAGAGCGCGGTCGGCAAGAAGATCCAGTAGCTCGTCATTCATAGCGTTCATGTTCCCGCTCCGCCGGCCGCGGCAACACCGAGTTGCTCGCGGATTCGACTGAGACCCCGGCGCAGATGGCTCTTTACCGTCCCCAACGGCAAATTCGTGCGTTCTGCAATGGCAGCGTGCGTCATGCCGAGCCAGGTCGACATGCGCACCACCTGCATCTGTTCCGGATTCATCGATTCAATCACTTCCATCACGCGCGTCGTCTCGGCGCTGGCCTCGATCGCGGCGTGCCCGTCTCGGGTCAAAAGATGTTCAACGCCGTCGAGCGGTTCGCTTTCCGGCGCTCGGTTCTCACGGCGTGCGCGGTCGATGAGGCGCCGCCTCGCGACCATCGAAATCCACGTCGCCTCGCCGGCCTTCGATGCGTCAAAGCGAGAGGCCTTCGCCCAGAGCTCCATAAACACGTCCTGCACGGCTTCCTCGGCGTCTGCCTCGTTGGCGATGAAGCGTCTCGCCAGAGACCAGACCAATCCCGAGTACTGATCGATACAGAGCGCAACAGCGCTGCGATCGCCGCTGGCTATCCTCTCGAGCAATCTGGCTTCTGTCGACATAGTCTCCGCTTCGTACCGCTTAGACCCGGGTCCTTCTGACGAAGCGACGGCAGCCCGATTGACCGGGCCGCCGCCAAACTTCTTCCTCGCTGCGTTGGATCTCAACGACCCATCGAACGTTCGCTGGCCATCATCTCGCCAGACTCGTGCAGCGACTCGCGCACGTCGTCGAGTGCGTAGCGTAGCTGCCACGCGCTTTCGCGCGCCGAGCCGGAGTGATCGCTTGCCCGCAGTCCGCGCTGCAGCCGATTGCGCTCACTCATGCTGAGTTCGGCAGAGCTTAGCAGCGTGCGCGCGGCGTTGGTGTAGATCGTTACCGTCGCCGTCGCGTTGCCGTGATTGAACATCGGTACGCCACGTTCGATGGCGGCATCGATCGTTCGCTCCGCCTGCGTGCGGCTCATCTGTTGCGGCGGCAGGATGACGCGGTCGATGACGTGGACCACGCCGTTCGATGCGCGGATGTCGGTGGCAACGATGCGCGCGTTCTCGATCGTAAAGCCCTGTTCGGTCTCGGTGAACGTGACGCGCGGACCCGCCAGCGTTTCGAGCGTGGCGCCGTCTGCGAGCGCGTTGCTGCCGACGCGGCCGGAGACGACATGGAACTTCAGGATCGTCGCGAGCTGCTCACGGTTTTCCGGACGCAGCAGCGTTTCGACGGTGCCGGCCGGCAGTGCGCCGAATGCATCGTCGGTCGGTGCGAAGACGGTAAACGGACCGTCGCTCGATAGTGCTGGAGCGAGACCGGCTGCCGTCGCTGCCGCGAGCAGCGTCTCGAACTGGCCGGCGGCAGACGCCGTCTCCACGATGTTGTTCTGACGGTCGCCGTGATGGCCGGCGACGGCTGGTGCCGTAACGAACGCCGCAATCGCGACGACGGCGAAGAGCCTGGCGATGGATTTCATAGTGTCTTCCTCGAATAGCGTTGGGAAATGGGGGCGCCAAATCGCGCCTACGGGCTGATATTCGGCGCGAGTCTCGATTTGGATGCAGCGTGGCTCGAAATGACCCGGCGGGACTCGCACGGTATTGGCGCACGCAAATCGCCGATTTCCTCATTTCGGTGCATCCGCGCTCAGGTAGCGATCCGAACCGCCCGGAAAAAACCACAGAAAAGCAATGGTTTACGCGCCCGCCTCTTGCGCTCAACAAGCGTTCAAAGCTGGCACGCATATTGCTCCTACCAATGACATGAGCCGGCAATATTTCTGTCGCGAAATCGACGCGCCAGATGACGACCATCTGTCTGGCTGCGGGGAATGGGATAAGAGACGAGAGATGAACCCGAGAGTCTCACTACGCGGGCTGCGGACGTTTTGTCTGGCAGCGCGGCACAACAGCTTCCGGCAAGCGGCGGATGCGCTGTTCGTGACGGCGTCCGCCGTTAGCCACCAGATCATTCGGCTGGAGGAGGAGATCGGCACGCCGCTCTTCGATCGCCAGCCGCGCGCTGTCGCGTTGACGCCGGCTGGGCGTTCGCTCTACGAAGAACTCGGCCCGCTGATCGAAGAGCTGGACGCAGCCGTATCGAGGCATCGCAGTACGGTGACTCGCGAGGCGTTGCGGATCTCTGTCCAGCCGTTCTTCGCGAGCGAACTGTTCGTGCCGGCGCTGAACGATTTCACACGGCGTTTCCCGGAGATCGATCTGCAGGTACAGACCAGCGACGAGGCATCGGAGAAGCATCCGTCGAAAGCTGACGTGTCGATCCGCATCTTCAGGTCGGTGCCGAAGTCCCTCGAGTCGAAACGGCTCTTTGCACTCCGGCTGGTCCCCGCGGGCTCGCCCGAGTTCAAGCGCGAGATTCGAATGAAAGGCAAGTCGATCGTGTCCGAGTTTCCGCGCATCGTTCACGACAGCCGGCCGAAGGCCTGGAAGGACTGGCAGCGCATGTCGGATATCCGTTTCCGCGAGGACTCGAAGCTCGTGAGTCTCGACTCGATGATCGCCGTTGCGCGCGCGGCCGAACGCGGACTCGGCGCCGCGCTGGTTCCGACTCAGCTCAGCGATTCCTGGTTCACGTCCGGAAAACTCGTTCGGCTGTTCGACGACGAACTCGAAACGACGGACGCCTACTACCTCGCTTATCGCGAAGAGGATGCAGACCGGCCGACCGTGCAGCAGTTCGAAGAATGGGCGTTACAGGAATTCGCGGAAGCAGCATGAAGTCTTGTCATGTCATCGGCGATTTTTTTTCGTTTGTCGATAGTCGACGACGAAACTACCGTCTCCTCCGTTGGCACGTTGCTCGTGCTAATGAATCCCGAAACTCAAGCGGAGGCAGACATGGATTCCAACAAAGGATTTGGATTGACGAAGGCACTGACGTTCGCAGCGCTGATGTTCGGTGCGACGGCAGCGAACGCGGACGACACCGGGTACTCGGTGAGCGTGATCAGGGATGCGGCGTACGGCCAGCTGATTCTGGACGAGGAGTACGACGCCGCGATCGAGGAACTCGAACAGGTCGAAACGCGTGGACTCGACGCCTTCTACGCGGCAACCAATCTCTGCATTGCGTACCTGAAGACCGGCGCACTGCCGGAGGCGCAGGCGAACTGCGACAAGGCGGTACAGGAAATCGAGGCCGTGCTCGAGACGCGAGTCTCCAATCACGGGCTGTATCCGGAAACGCAGCGGAATCGGCGCGCGTTTCTCGCGATAGCGCTGACCAACAGAGGCGTCGTGCAGGCGCTCGACGGCAAGGATGTGCTGGCCGAGGCCGATTTCGTTGCCGCGATCGAGGTGCGGTCGCGCCTGGATCAGCCCGAGACGAACTTCGAGCACTTTTCCCAGATGGCCGCACTGCGCGAATAGGCACGCGGCGAACAGACAACTCGATCATTGCTCCCCCCGCAATGACCCGTCGGGCCGCCCGCGATCTCGTTGCGCGGGCGGCCCTGGCGTTTGGGGGCGGCGTGAATTTTTCTCATCTTTGCGCGGACTTTTTTTCGTTTGTCGACAGAAGGTCACGCGGCTATCTTTTCGTCGTCGGCAGCCCCCAGCTGATCGGCAAAGAACCTGGTCATTGATCCCCCCGCACGGACATCATTGTCCTCAATGACCTAACGGGCCGTCCGCAACTCCGTGTCGCGGACGGCCCGGTCTTTAGCGTTCTCGAATAGCTTCAGGCGCTGTCCAGGGCGCGCGCCAATGTCACCACGATGTTCCGCGCTCTCTCAGCTCCGCGAGATCTCGCTCCAGTTCATCATCGACCTCCGTCTCGCCATCGCCGCCATGCGTTCTGTACAGCCACGCGCTGCCCACAATCGTGGGAGGAAGCACGAGCACTTCACCGAGACCGAGTGCCCCCGTCAGCAGCATGAACATGATGAACGGAAACGCGGCGATCAATCCCGCGACGATGCCGAGCATCCAAAACCTGTTCACGAAGCCGATGCCCACGGCCCACAAACCGAGCGCGCCGTAAAGTCCGAGCAGGCTCCAGACGACGATCAGCAGGGAACCCAGAATGTCCAGCAGGTTGACGGACCCGATGCTGACGACCAACGCGTAGCCGCCGTACCAGACGCCCATGGCGGCAAACACGCCCAGCCATGTGGCCGGTAGCGCGCCAAAGACGACCGTCAGGATGTGCCAGATGGCGCCTGGCGACCGGCGCGACATTCGCTCAGGCCTCCACGTGCTCGGGCGCGCGAAACATCGGCCGGCACAGTAATCGAACCGCGAGTGCGAGGAACCACCCGAGGGCAACGAGGACAGGTCCGACGAATAGCAGCGAGTCGGGATTCGCACCAACCTTCGCCGCGATGTCGGCGTTCAGGTACGGCCCGGCGAACGGCAGCATCGCGAGCGTACCGGCGCACAGGCCCACGATACTCCAGCCACGCACGAAGCCGAACGCGACCGCCCATAGCGACGCCGTGCCGTAGAAACCGGCAAGCCCCCATATCATGAAAATCAGTCCTTCGGCCTCGCCCGACAGCAGAGCGACGAAGCCGACGAGCGCGACAAAATACGCCATGAAGCAGAGATAGGTCGCCGGCGCCGCCCCAACCAGGATGGTTAGGCCGCGTCCGAGGACGGTGAACGTAATTCTGGCAATACTCATGACGCCTCCCGTGTGGTTTTCGACGTTGATGGATCGACCTGCGCACTCCCGCTTGGTCGAGAGGTACGCAGGTCGTTCGTGGAAAGATCACTGAACCCTGTGGGGCGACGTATCGCTCTCGCGAGCAATACTCCCAACCAGCAAACAGCGACAAGGATCGGGCCGGAAATCGCCAACACGCTTAGCGGATTGGCCGGAGTCAGCCAGCGAACGCCCAGGTAGGAGACCGACGCGCCCACAAAAGGCCACAACGCAACGATGCCGCAGATCAGTCCGGCGACGACCCACAGTCGCGCGTGTCCAAAGGCGATCGCCCACAGGGACGAGGTGCCATAGATGCCGGCGGCACCCCATACAATGAGCAACAGTCCCGTGCTGGTGCCAAGGGAGCGGTTGCCGAGGAAGACGATCTCCACCCCGGCGAGTACCGCCAGAGCGGCCATCAGGCTTAGCGCCGTGGCCGGACCGGCGCCCAACAGGAGGGTCAACACTCGCGCCGCGGTTTTCACAGCGTTTCCAGACGTCGACCCGAATCGGACCGGGCGATCTGCTCATCAGGGCTTGCCAGCGTTTCCCGCATATCGCCAATGACGAACAGGTGCACGGCGCGGATGACGTGCCGGATGAAGGGGTCGGTGACGGTCCTCGGTCCGAGTCGGTTCTCGTAGCGCGTCACCATCCGCACAAAACTTTCGTCGACATCGCCCGGAACGATCTCGATGCAGCCACCGTACAGAGCGACGTGGCGGTGATAGCGAATCGTCTGCTCCGTGATTGCAAAGTCGACGCGGCGGCCATGCTCCAGCTGCGTGATGACCTTGGTGAGATAGCCGCCGTCCGAATACATGCAGCGGGATACGTCGCCGATCATCTCGAAGCAGCCGTCATGAAGATTCGGCGTCGGAAGTACGAGCCGCAGGAAGAACGGCGGCGTCGCACCCACGTTCTCGTAGAAGCAGACCTTTTCCCATGCGGTCGCCGCGTCGCAGGGCAGCGGCTCATAGGTCTCGACAACGGAAAGCGTCATAGCGTGTCTCCCGGTGAGTGTTTGAATACAGGCTCGGAGCGCACGGTGGCGTTGAAGAAAGCGACGTTGCCGATCAGTCGAAGCCGGCAGTCGACGAACCGGCGGCCGAGCTCGGCAGCGAGGTCCGCCATGTGATCGTCATCGTTGTCGATCAGGCGAATTCCGTTGAGCAGCCGATGCATCAGCCGGCGCGGGCGCGTCTCATGGACGCCGTCCCTGACCAGCGTGTAGCCGAAGACGACGGCGCCCGGCGCGGCGATCGGCGCGAGGGCATCGAAGACGTCACCCTTGTCCCGCATCGCTCCGGGCAGGCTGTGAAGGAGGCCGCCAAGGCCGATCGACTCGAAGCGGTTCGTATCGATCTGGATCGGCGACCGGGCATCTCGTACGAACGTCTCCGGCTGGTAGCGTTCGAGCCGCCGGGCACAATAGTCGAGACAGGTCTGCCGAAGATCGATCAGCGCGAGCCGGTCGACCGGACCCGGCTCGCACTGGTCGATGCAGTAACCCGTACCGACGCCGATGTCAGCATGAGTCGGCTTGAGGTGTTCCCTGTAGCAGTCGACGAAGTTCTCGGCCGGGCAGCCCCAGACACGGTCCGCGAGCAGGCCCATGACGAAGGTGTCGTAGAACCGCAGTCCAGCGGGCGAGTAAATGCCCGCCGGGTCGGGAAGCGCATCAGCGACTCGAGGCACCGCCGGGTTGAAAGTCGATCTGTCCATGACTGCGATTTACGCAGGACCGGACGGCACCTCGCTTCCTCTCTGATAGATGAGGACGCAAAAAGTGAAAAAGCTATTTCTTACAGCGGCTTAGCGGGCTTCTGATTGATCAATCAGGAATCGGAACCCGGCGGTGGGAAGGGTTTCGCGAACGAAAACGCCTGCGGCGAAGGCCCGTTTTCGTCGAGATGCGCGAGTCGCTCGAGCCCCGCCTCGACGGTCGGCGTATGCCCTGCCTCGATCCACCACAGTACCTGATAGGCGCCGCTCGGCTTCTCGAACCATTCCCGCCGGCGAAGCATCACGTCCTTGTGCACCGTCTTGTAGACGAAATCCGACAGCGCCTCGAGCGATTCCCAGACGGACATATTGGCGAGGAACATCGGGCCGCCGCCGGCATCGATGTCCGTGGCATTGCCACTGTCGCTCTGTAGCCGCCAGACAAAGCCCGGCTGGGAATCGGCGAGCGCATTGACGCCGTCAAGGCGGCTCATGAAGGGCTCCATGCGCGGGTCGTCGGTCTCGAAGCGCGCCGTGGCGACGTTCAGTTGCGCGAGGTTCCACCCCGTCGTGTCTGCTTGCGTGCTCATGATCGCGGCAAGGATACTCTGAAACTCATTGCCAAAACGAGAGAGACATCCTATTCCCGTCGAAACGGTTTTCTTCGACCTGGACGGAACGCTGACGGACCCATTCGAAGGGATCGGCGGGTCGATACGCTATGCGCTCGAGTCGCTCGGCGCGGCCGTGCCGGACGACGATACGCTGCGCAGCTACGTCGGGCCGCCGCTCATGCAGACCTTTCGCGAACTCGTCGGCGAGGAGCAGGCCGGGCATGCGCTGACGCTCTATCGAGAGCGCTTCGGCTTCGAAGGCTGGATGCAGAATCGGCCCTACGAGGGCATCCACGAGGCGCTGGCGTCGGTACGGCAGGCAGGGCGCCGGCTGTTTGTTGCAACCAGCAAGCCCACCATCTACGCGGAACGGATCGTCGAGCACTTCGAGCTGGATCGCTTCTTCGACGGCGTCTACGGCGCGGAACTCGACGGGACGCGCTCGAACAAGTCGGAACTGGTGAGATGGATTGTCGGTCGGGTCGAGCCGAAAGGACGCGCGATCATGGTCGGAGACCGCGAGCACGACATAATCGCCGGCCTCGATAACATGCTCGGGGTCATTGGCGTATCATATGGCTTCGGCACCGTCGGGGAATTGAGAACGGCCGGCGCCGAGAAGATCGCCAAGCGGCCTTCCGAGATACCGGCCCTGATCGATCAGGAATAATGATAAGACGAATCCTGATTACGATCCTGCTTGCTACGCTGGCACAGACCACGTTCGCGCAGGAAGTTTATGTGCACGTTCTGGGCGTCGCCCAGGACGGCGGCTATCCGCAGGCGGGCTGTAATTCGCCCGACTGCATGCGAGCGTGGGACGACATCGATCGCCGCATCTTTCCGACGTGCCTGGCCCTCGTCAACGAGACCGCTCGCCTCACGTGGCTGTTCGAGGCGACGCCGGCGCTGCCGGATCAGCTTGCGGACCTGTACGAGATCGCGCCCGAAGGGCAATACATCTTCAGCGGTCTGTTCATAACTCATGCGCATATCGGTCACTACGCGGGCCTGATGCACTACGGCCGCGAGGCCATCGGCGCGCGCAACGTACCCGTTTACGCGATGCCGCGAATGATCGAATTCCTGTCAACGAACGGCCCGTGGGATCAACTCGTCAATCTGGGCAACATCCAGCTGCGGCCGCTGAGCAATGCACAGGCCGTGGAGCTTGCCGGCGGGGTTCGCGTCACGCCGTTTCTCGTGCCGCACCGTGACGAGTACTCGGAGACGGTGGGCTTCCGCATCGACGGTCCGAACAGGTCGCTCGTGTTCATACCCGATATCGACAAGTGGGAAGACTGGGCGGCCGATATCCGCGACGTCGTTCGCTCGGTGGACTACGCGCTGCTCGACGCGACCTTCTATGCAGACGGAGAACTGCCGGGCCGTGACATGAGCGAGATCCGCCATCCGTTCGTGACCGAGAGCATGGCGCTGTTCGAGGAACTGACGGACGAAGAGAAATCGCGGATCATCTTCATCCACATGAATAACTCCAACCCCCTGCTCGATCGGCGCAGCGACGAATTCGACGACGTCGAGGATGCGGGGTTCCGGATCGCCACGCAGGGCATGCGCCTCGAGCTGTAGCCCGGCCGGCCGCAGATCGTCACAAGCGCACTTCTTCACCAAAGGAACTCGAAAGTAGTTCGTCACTGTAATTCGCCAATCGCGGACGAGGACTCATGGAATCCCGATCGATCATCCAAAAAATAATGTCGGGCAGCCTCGTGCTGCAGATTCTCATTGGCATCGTGCTTGCCGTCGTGCTGTCCTTCGTCTGGCCGGAAGCGTCAGGCAATGTCGCGCTGCTCGGCGATCTGTTCGTCAAGGCGTTGATGGCCGTTGCGCCGGTGCTGGTGCTGGTCCTCGTCGCCTCGGCGATCGCCAATCGAAAGGTGAGCCACGCCGGTCAGATGCGGCCGATCCTGCTGCTCTATCTCGTCGGTACGATCAGCGCCGCGCTGCTCGCGGTCACGATGAGCAGCCTGTTTCCGACCGAACTCGTACTGGACGTCTCCGCGGACCGCGAAGCGCCGGAAGACATCGGTCAGGTCCTGAACGCGATGCTGCTCAAGCTGGTCGACAACCCGATCAACGCGATCCTGACCGGCAACTTCATCGGCATCGTCATCTGGGGCGCGCTGCTCGGCGTGTTCCTGCATCACGCGGCGGAATCCACGCGCGTCGCGCTGCACGATCTCGCCGAGGCGATCACCAAGATCGTCCGGCTGGTCATCCGCCTTGCACCCATCGGCATCTTCGGCCTCGTCTCGGGGACACTCGCCGCGCAGGGTCTCGCGGGCCTCGAAAGCTATGGCCGGATTCTGACGGTCCTCGTGGGGTCGATGCTGATCATGGCGCTACTGATCAATCCGGCGATCGTCTGGGTCAAGATGCGCCGCAATCCGTACAAGATCGTTTTCGCCGCGCTGCGCGAGTCCGGGGTCACTGCGTTCTTCACCCGTAGTTCGGCCGCGAACATCCCGGTGAACATGGCGCTGTGCGAGAAGCTCGACCTCGAGGAAGACACCTACGCGGTGTCCATTCCGCTCGGCGCGACGATCAACATGGGCGGCGCGGCCATCACGATCACGACCCTGACGCTCGCGGCCGTGCACACGCTCGGCATCGAGGTCGACTTCGCGAGCGCGCTGCTGCTCTCGATCGTTGCCGCGCTCTCGGCCTGCGGCGCGTCGGGCGTGCCCGGAGGCTCGCTGTTGCTGATACCATTGGCAGCAGGCCTGTTCGGCATCTCCATTGACGTTGCCATGCAGGTCGTCGCCGTCGGCTTCACGATCAGTATTCTGCAAGACTCGACCGAGACGGCGCTAAACAGCTCCACGGATGTCGTATTCACAGCGGCCGTAGCGTCCAAACAATGACGAGATCATGGCAAAAACCGTTGCAGCGCTCGTCGGCGGAGCCCTCCTCGGCATAGCCGGGACGTGGATTGCCGTCGCTCCGGATTCCGGACCCGATCCGGTCGACGAGCTTGTGCGGGACATCGATGTCGTCCCTCAGATGACGTCCGAGATCGCCGAAGAGCACCGCGAGGAGCGCTTCGCGGAACTGACCACGATCGCGGAGATCTTCGCCCTCCCCGACAGCTTCACGCGCTCCGAAGCGCTGTACACGGTGGCCGGCCGATCGTCCGCCGCCCGCGTGCAGAATCTGATCTTCGAAGCCAACCGCATCGCCGACGACTATGAGCGCGAGCAGGCGCTGAACGTTCTGTTCTTTCGGCTGACCAGTCTCGATCCGCGCTCCGCCCTGGCGCTGTCACAGTCGGAGTATTTCGAGGGCGTCCGCAGCGTCGAGCAGACGGTTTGGCGCGCCTGGGGCCGCACGGACCTGGACGAAGCGCTGTTCGCGGCGCGAACCCAGACCAGCCGAGCCAAGCAGAATCTCGCCGCGCAGGCGCTGTATGCCGCTTACGGCATGTTGGGTAACGAGTACACCGACCGCATCGAATCCGAGCTTGGCATCGGCCCGAATCGCTCGACTCGCGCCCGCTACATCTACCGGCTGGCGGACAAGTCGATCGAGGAGGCGATCGCCTTCATCAACGGTCTGGCGACTGTGGCCGCCCAGCAGGAGAACATCGCGTGGCTGGCGTACTACCTGTCGCTGCAGGACACGGCGATGGCGATCACCTATGCCGAGTTGTTCGAGGATCCGAACAACGAGGAACGGTTTCGGGCCATCGTCCAGAGCAACAGCGCTCGCGAGAACCCGCGGCAGACGATCGACCGCATTCTCGCATCGGGTGAGGACGTAAGCCGCAGCAACGAGTTTTTCAGTGCGGTCCGCCAGCTCGTGCGGACGGACATGGACGCCGCCAAGGCCTACTTCGAGAATTATTCGAACCGGCAGTACCGGCAGTGGTTCGGCAGCATCATCGCCCAGCAGCTCGTACTCGAGGACCCGATGGCGGCGTTGGCATGGGCGCGGGAGAACGAAATCGGCGACCGGTTCTCGAGACTGGAAATGACGGTTCTGAACGCCATCGCGCACACGGACCCGCAGCTTGCGCTCGAAGAAGCGCAAAGGATCGAGCACGCAGAGCGGCGGCGCAACGCATTTGCCGGCCTCATCGCACAGATTGGCGAGTCGGATCCGCAGGCGGCGATCGCCTACGTCGACCAGCTGCCCGACCAGCAGACCCGGAACATGGCGCTCACGCAGCTGGCAGGAAACTGGATCACCCAGGATCCCGACGCCGCGATCGAGTGGATTCTGACCCAGGAAGGGGAGCTGTCCGCCCAGATCATCGCCAGCGCGGGCGCCTCGCTCATGTACACCAATCTCGACGCGGCCATGCGCCTGCTGCCGAGGCTGGACGAACAGAATCAGCAATCCTGGCGCATGCAGATTGCGCAGCAGCTCGCGTCGACACGATCCGTCGACGATGCGCAGGCCTTCGTGCGGCAGTTCGAGAGCCAGCCCGGCTACGACCAGCTGCAGTCCTCGTTGATCAGCGGTGTTCTGCAGAAAGACGTCGCCCAGGCGAAGATGCTGGCGGATCAGCTCGGCGACGTCGAAGCCCGTGACTCAGCCTACATGCAGATCGTCAGCTACCAGGCGAACAGCGATCCTGCCCAGGCAATGGCCTGGCTCCGAAATATCTCCGACGAGGGACTGCGTAACGCCGCCGCGGGCCAGGTTGCCGCAACGTGGTACATGCAGGACCCGCGCGCTGCTCAAAGCTGGGTTGCGAGTCTGCCGCGCGGGGGCGCGCGCGACGACGCCATCATGAATATGTCCTATCAGTGGTCGCAACCGACGCAAGAACAGGTCGACCTCATCAACAGCATCAGCGACCGCGACAAGAGGGGCCAGGCGAAAGTGCGCCGCATCTACAACCTGATGCAGACCGACCCAGCGCGTGCGCGCGAGCTGTTGCAGGACGAGGACATCCCCGAACACCTAAGGCAGCAGGCCGAGGTGGCGATCAGCCAGTGGGGCCGGCGCTTCTGAGGCTCGTTGTCCCGAAGCGCTGACGATACTCCGTCGGCGTCGCTTCCAGTTCCGACACGAACGCATACCGCATCGCCTCCGTTGAGCGGAACCCGCAGCGCGTCGCGATCGCGGCGATCGGCAACGACGTCGTCTCCAGCAGGCTCTGCGCTTTGGTAATTCGCGCGTGCGACAGATAGCGCCTCGGCGGCATGCCGAGTTCAGCTTCGAAGTGGCGCCGGAAGGTGCGCTCGCTCATGCACGCGCGCTTCGCCAGGGTGGCGGAGTCGAGCGGCCGATCCAGGTTGTCGGTGATCCAGTCCAGCAGGGCCTCGAATTTCGTGGGCTGTGCCTGCGCCGAGAGGAATGCGTTGAACTGGAGCTGGTCACCCGGTCGCTTCAGAAACACCAGCAGCCGCTTCGCCACCCTGAGGGCCAGCCGGCGGGAGTGGTCGTGTTCGATAAGAGCGAGCGCCAGATCGATACCGGCGGTAATTCCCCCCGACGTATAGACGCCGCCGTCTTCCATGTAGATCTGATTGGCCTCGACCCTGACGTCCGGGAACCGCGACTGCAGCTCCTCGGCGTCCATCCAGTGAGTCGTGGCGCGCTTGCCGTCGAGAACGCCCGCTGCGCCCAACAGCAGCGCGCCCGAGCAGACCGAGCACAGCCGCCGCACCTCTGTCTGCGCTCGCCGCACGAAGTCGATGTAGCCGGGGTCCTCGAAGAAGCTGGCATCGCCGGTCAACGCGCCGGGCACGAGCAACGTGTCGATGTCGTCGAGTCCGTCGTCGAGATCGCGCTCCGCGCTGACGGCGAGGCCCGACATGGACGGCTCCGCGCTGCGATTCTTCGCGACGATGACAACGCGATAAGCAGGTTCCTTGCGCTCGCCGTCGTCGATGAGCTGCTGGGACGCGAGGTTGAACGTCTCCAGCGGCCCGATGATGTCGAGCAGCTGCAGGCCCGGGTAGGCCAGCGCCGCGATGAGGCGCGGCTCAGTCACCGGCCAGGTCAGTGGCCGTGACCACCGCCGTGTTTCTCGAGCATTGCCTGAACGTCCTCGGGCAGGTACTCGTGAATCGTCGGATAGAACTGTACGAAGACACCGTCATAGGCTCCGTCACGCGTGTGACATTCGACGCAGTCGTTCGGCAGCGGAATCTCCGTGGCCACGGCGTCGCCATTGTTCAGATTATAGAAGTTGAAGCCGGTCTCGAAGCGCTCGCTGTCCTTGTAGTGGATCTCCGCGAAATGCAGATCCTCCATCGTGAACCCGGCGCGGGCGATGGAAATCTCGTTCTGAGAACCGTAGAAGTGCAGCGAAAGCATCGCACCGTCGACGAATTCGCCGGTGGCTTGCAGTGCTCGATAGGCTTCCGGCTCCATGCGCACGATCTGAAACATGCCCGGGCTGTCCGGGTCGAAGTCGGCCTGAGAATAGCCCATGCCGAGCGAGCTGCCGATGAAGACCCACTCGTCCAGGTTCTCGGGCGTGAGCAGGTTGCCGTCGGTATCGAATTCGGCCACGTCGACGCGGTGACTGTCATCGGCGACGGCGATGAGACCGACGCAAACAGAGAGCAAAATCGTCGCAGCAATAATGAGGTTTCGCATGTCCAAGTCCCTGTAGAATCAGCCCCTCGTATAGCAGACGCAGCCCTCGATCTTGATAGCGAAACCGAAGCCTGGCCGAAATTCGGGGCATTCTGTCCGCGATTCCGTCTCGGAGCTCCTCTGCCGACCGGCGGTGGCCGGGGATCTCGCTCGCATCGTCGACATCTACAACCACTACATCGAGAACACGCCGGTGAGTTTCGAGACCGAAACGCACACCGTCGAAGGCCGGCAGGAATGGTTCGCGGGTTTCGCTGAGACAGGGCCGTATCGCCTATTGGTTGCCGAACTGGACGGCACGATCATCGGCTTCGCATGCAGTGCGCGCTTCAATCCGCGCGCGGCGTATTCGACGTCGGTTGAAACGTCGGTCTACATCGACGCGGATTGCACCGGCTGTGGGTATGGCGCCCGTCTCTACGGCGCGCTACTCGACGAACTCGATCGTGAGCCCGGACTGCACCGCGCCTATGGCGGCATCAGCCAGCCCAACCCGGCATCCAACGCGCTGCACGAGCGGCTTGGGTTTCGGCATATCGGAACGTTCCGGGAAGTAGGCTACAAGTTCGATCGCTACTGGGACGTCGCTCGTTACGAACGCGAACTCGCCGGCGGGACGGAGGGTTCGTGAGCGAAGAACAAACCCCTTCGGTACTGAGGCTACGCAAGCGGCATAAGGCCGGGGAACATGCCAAGCCGACGATCGACGACGGCGCGCGACTGATACGTGCGCAGTCGGTCCGGCAGGCGGTGACGGCGAGTCTGATCGTCATCATCGTGTTCGCCGTTCTCTGGTCGATGCTGTCCGATGCGATGAACCGGATATTCCCGTGGATGCCCTTGCTGCTGGGCATGCTGGTCGGGATGGCCGTGCGACGGGCCGGTCTCGGTCTCGACTGGCGATTCCCGGCGATTGCCGCGGCGTTCACGATCCTGGGCTCGTTTCTCGGCAATATCGTCATCGCGGCTTCCGTAGCCGCCGAAGGGCTGGGGACCACCACGCTCGACGTACTCTTCAATATGTCCTCGTTCACGCTGCCGACCTACTTCGATGAGAAGGTCACGGCCGCGGACTATATCTATGCCGCTTTCGCTGCGCTGGTCGCCGCCTTCTACGCAAAGCGAAGGCTCAATCGCCGCCAGTATCATGCGCTACGTCTCTGGGAGGAGCGGGATGACCAGGCCTAAAATCTTCGGCGATTCCATCTCCGGCAACTGCTACAAGCTCAAGCTGGTCTGCGCGCAGCTCGGCATCGACCACGACTGGCACGAAGTCGACATCCTGAAGGGCGAGAGCCGGACCGATGCCTATCTTCGGATGAATCCGAACGGAAAGGTGCCGGTGCTCGCGCTGCCCGACGGGCGCCACCTGCCCGAGTCGAATGCGATTCTGTGGTATCTGGCGTCCGAGTCCGCGCTGGCGGGCACGGACCGCTACGCGCAGGCGAACATCCTGTCGTGGATGTGCTTCGAGCAGTACAGTCACGAGCCGTTCATCGCCACGTCCCGCTTCATCGTCCGCTACCTCGGCAATCCCGAGGACCAACAGCAGTCACTGGCGGCGAAACGGAAGGGTGGCTACAAGGCGCTGGACGTCATGGAAGATCACCTCGGCGAAAACGATTTCTTCGCGAACCAGAGCTACAGCATCGCGGATATCGCGCTATTCGCCTACACGCACGTCGCCGACGAGGGCGGTTTCGATCTCTCGACCTATCCGAACGTCAATGCCTGGCTGGAGCGCGTCCGGGGGACGGACGGCTTCGTTTCGATGTACGGCGACGAATTCTGATCCAGCGATCTTAGATGGGCATGACGATGCCGTTCTTTGCCGCCACGGCCTTGCCGGTGAACGATGCCAGGTGTTTCGTCACCATGGCCTCGAGATCCTTGGCCGCGTCGCCTATGCCTAAGAAGAACGGTGGCTGACGGCGCAACAGGGCCCAGTTCCCGGTGGAGATGATCTTCACGAGGTGGGTGATGTTGGCGGTGATCGCTTCGATGTACGGATTGTGGCCGTCGTACAGGACCTCGACGTAGCGATAGACGCGATTGAATTTCGTGTTCAGCCGATCGCGCATGACCTGCTGGTAGAACACCGGGGTCTTCTCGAGCAGGTCCTGACCTGAGCCGTAGCGAACCATGTACTCGCCGGGTTTCGCGTTCTCGACCGCGACGCCGCCAATGACGAATTCCTTGTACAGCCGGTCGCGGCATTTCTCGAGGTAGCAGCGGTCGGCCATCTGTGCGATCAGGTCCGCGGTGCCGATCAGGTGCCCGCAGATGATGTCCCGCGGATCGTCGAGTTCGATGTTGTCGAGGTCCAGCTCATAGCCCGTGAAGTGGACGATCATGCTGGCGACGCCCACTTCGGCCGACATGCCGAGATCGGGCAGATAGCGGCGCAGGAAGTCGGCGCTGCGGGACACGTGATAGAGGGTGAACTCCGCACCGTTGTCGAAATCGGAGTCGCGCTCTTCGTGGCGGATGTAGCCGGAATCGTGGAACAGCGATACGACGATCGCCATCAGCGCGCGTCTCGCGCCGAGACGGTCCGAGGGTTCGACGCTCTTCTCGTAGCCGGCCACGAGCCTCGCCAGCGCGAGCGTCATGTCCAGCGTGTGCTGCATGTCGTGATAGGTCGTGTCGCAGCCCAGGTAGCCGGGATAGCGACCGCTGAAGAGCCGTTCGAAATCGTAGAACGCGAGCCAGAGCTTATCGAACGATGCGCCGGGAAAAGTCTGGCTGAAAATCTCATGCACCGCATTGCGAACCGCGGCGGGGTTCGAGACTTGTACCGTGTTCGTTACATCGTAATCGTTACGGCGATCCTGGCTGACGGCATGCGAATGCATGGGCACGTAGTTTACATCCGTCGCGATTGGCAATCCCTGCGATATCACCGTTTATGTCAAGGCCCTGTCGCCGGGCACTGACACATTCGGTGCATATCGGCCAATAGTGTCGGAATACTTTTCAAAGTTGGAATTCGGCGACGACCGGCGTGTGATCGGACGGGCGTTCCCACCCTCGAGGTTCCTTGTCGACGTAGCTCGCCGAACAGGCTTTCGTCATCGCCTCGCTGGTCAGAATCAGGTCGATTCGGAGGCCCGCATTGCGCCGGAAACCGGCAGCGCGGTAGTCCCACCAGCTAAAGGTTTTCTCCGGCTGATCGAACAGACGGAATACGTCTGTCAGACCGAGATCGAGCAGCGACTTCAACGCAGCACGCTCTTTGGGGCTGCAGAGAATGCCCTCGCCCCACTTTTCGGCGTCGTAAACGTCCTCGTCCTTCGGTGCGATGTTGAAGTCGCCGAGCACCACCAGCTTGTCGAAGCGGCTGAGTTCGTCTTGCAGGAAGCCGTGCAGCGCATCCAGCCAGCCGAGTTTATACGCGTATTTCTCGGAACCCACTTCGGAGCCGTTCGGGATGTAGAGATTGACCACCCGGACGCCGTTGATCGTCGTCGCGAGTATGCGCCGCTGCGGGTCGTCGTAGCCCGGGAAGTCGGTGACCGGCTCTGCGGGCTTCTCCTTCGCGATGACGGCGACGCCGTTGTAGGTTTTCTGACCGCTCGCGATCGCCTTGTAGCCGGCGCCGGCGATCTCGTCGGCCGGAAACATCTCCGTGACCTGCTTGATCTCCTGCAGTACCAGAACGTCCGGCGAATGCGTGTCCAGCCACTCGAGCACCTGCGGCAGACGTACCTTCAGCGAGTTGACGTTCCAGGTGGCGATTTTCACGCGTCGATGATACCGCTCTGACGCAGCAGCGCATCGAGTTTCGGCTTGCGGCCGCGGAAGGCCACGTAGGCATCCATGAAGTCGCGGCTCCCGCCGATTTCGAGGATCTCCGTGCGGAAGCGTTCGGCAGTATCTCGATCGAATACACCCGCTTCCTCGAAGGCCGCGAATGCGTCAGCGGCCAGCACTTCCGCCCACTTGTAGCTGTAGTACCCGGCCGCGTAGCCGCCCGAGAAGATGTGTGCGAAGCCGTGCGGCAGCCGGTTGTAATCCGGGTGAAGTACGAGCGCCACTTCGTCGCGAACCTCGTCGAGCAGCACGAGGATGTCGAGATCTTCGTCGGGCCGGTATTCGGTGTGCAGCCGGAAGTCGAACAGCCCGAATTCGAGCTGCCTGAGCATCGCGAGTGCCGCGCCGAAGTGGCGGCTTTCCTCCAGCCGGGCGAACAGGTCGCGTGGCAGGGTCTCGCCGGTCTCGACATGCTCGGAACAGCGTTCGAGCACTTCGTAGTTCCAGGCGAAGTTCTCCATGAACTGGCTCGGCAGTTCGACCGCGTCCCACGGCACGCCGTTGATGCCCGCGATGCTCGGCACGTTAATCCGCGTCAGGAGGTGATGCAGCATGTGGCCGAACTCGTGGAACAGCGTGACGATCTCGACGTGCGACAGCAGCGAGTCGGCATCGGCGCTCGGCGGTGAGAAGTTGCAGACGAGGTAGCCGACCGGCGTGGTCTCGCTGCCGTCGAGCTGCTTGCGATTGATGCAGTCGTCGATCCACGCGCCGGTGCGTTTGCCGCTGCGGGCGAACATGTCCGCGTAGAAGCCGCCGATCAGATTGCCACTGTCGTCCTTGATCTCGAAGTAGCGCGCGTCCTCGTGCCACATCTCGATGCCGTCACGGTGCTCGAGCGTGATGCCGTAGAGCCGGCTGGCGAGATCGAACAAACCGTTGATCACTTTGCTGGCGGGGAAATACTGGCGGAGCGTCTCGTTCGAGATGGAGAAGCTCTCCTGCTTGTACTTCTCCAGCCAGTAGGTCATGTCCCACGGCTCGAGCTTCATGTCGGCGAAGGCGTGCAGCGCCGCGATCTCCTTTTCCGCCGCTTCGCGCGAGCGGGTGGAGAGCTCGCGCAGGAACTCGATGACCTCGCCGGTAGACGTTGCCATCTTCGTCGCCAGCGAGTAGTCCGCGTAGTTCTCGAAGCCGACGAGCTGTGCGGCCTCATAGCGCAGTTCGAGAATCCGGTAGATATTGTCGGTGTTGTCCCATGCCGGATCGGCGCCCTTGTCGGAGCCGCGGGTGACCCAGGCGTGATAGAAAATCTCGCGCAGGCCGCGATTCTCGGCGTAGGTGACGACCGCCTCGTAGCTCGGGTAGTCGAGCGTCAACACCCAGCCTTCCCGATTGCGCTCGCGGGCGTTCTCGGCCGCCCGTGCCTTCACCCGTTCGGGCAGGCCATCCAGCTCGTCTTCGTTTTCGATGTGCAGCAGCCACGCGTCGGTGGAGTCCTGAATATTGTGGGCGAAGCTCGCCTGGGTCTCGGCGAGCTCGCGCATGATGGTGCGGAACCGGGCCTTCGCCTCGTCGTCGAGATCGACGCCGGCCAAACGGAAGTCACGCAGTGCGTGCTCGACGGCGGTCTTGCGCTCGACTTCGCTGTCGTCGCCCAGCGCCTCCGCGACGCGTGCATACGCGCGCTGCAGCCGGGCGTTCTGAGAAAGCTCGGTGCCGTATTCGGTCAGTACCGGCAGCGCCTCGTTGTAGGCATCGCGCCAGTCCTTCGAGCCGAGCACGCTCTGCAGGTGGCTGACCGGCGACCAGATCCGCGACAACTCGTGTTCCATGTCCTCGAGCGGCGCCACCAGCGAGTCGAAGTCCGGATCGGCGGAGGCGTCCAGCAGCCGGTCCAGGCGCTGACGATGATCCGCAATGACCGCCTCCAGCGCCGGCATGACGTCGGCGGGTCTGATGGCTTCAAAGCGGGGTAGAGACGAGGTATCGAGTAACGGATTGGTCATCGAAGAAGGGAAGAGCGGTCCTTATTGATAAAGCGAAGCGCTTGTATCATTCGCCTCACTCCCAATATCCTTTTCAGGTTGCAGATACTACCACTTCCCATTTATCGCCCGTAGCTCAAAACTTCAGGTTTAAGGAGAGAATCTTGCCGGACAAGTTCGATTTGCTCGTCATCGGTGGCGGCAGCGGCGGCCTCGCGCATGCACAACGCGCGGCCGAATATGGCGCCCGCGCCGCGGCGGTCGAGTCAGGCCCGCTGGGCGGTACCTGCGTCAACGTCGGCTGTGTGCCGAAGAAGATCATGTGGTACACGGCCGAGCATGCACATTTTCATGCACACGCGGCCGACTACGGCTTCGACCTGGACGTTCGCGGACACGACTGGGGCGAGTTGAAACGCCGTCGCGATGCTTATGTGAAACGCCTGAACGGCATCTACGAGTCGAACCTCGACAAGCGCGGCGTCGAGTACATCGACGGCTATGCGAGCTTCAAGGATGCGAACACCGTGGTCGTCGGCGACCGCGAGTACACCGCGGACCGCATCGTCATCGCCACCGGTGGCTATCCGATACTGCCGGACATTCCCGGCGCCGAGCTCGGGATGACCTCGGACGACTTCTTCGAACTCGAGGAGCGGCCGGAGCGCGTATTGATCGCCGGCAGCGGCTACGTGGCCGTGGAATTGGCAGGTGTCTTCAACTCGCTCGGCAGCGAGACGAATCTGGTGATCCGCAAAGACAGCGTCGTCCGCAGTTTCGATAGCATGCTCGGCCACGAACTGATGGACGCGATGCGGAAGGGCGGCATCAAGATCGATACGGGCGTCATCCCGAAGAGTGCCGAGAAGACCGACGATGGCATCGTCGTGACCAGCGAGGGCGGCCGCCAGTTCGGTCCCGTCGACGCCGTGCTGTGGGCGGTGGGCCGCGGCGCGAATACCAACGGGCTGAACCTCGAGGCCGCGGGCGTGGAAACGGACAGCAACGGCTTCGTGCCGACCGACCTCTACCAACAGACCAATGTCGAGCACATCTTCGCGCTCGGCGATGTCACCGGGCGAGACGCGCTGACGCCGGTCGCGATCGCGGCGGGCCGCCGCCTGGCCGACCGCCTGTACGGCGGCATGGAAGGCCGGCACCTCGACTACAAGCTGATCCCGACCGTGATCTTCTCCCACCCGACCATGGGCACCGTCGGCATGCGCGAGGATCAGGCGAGAGCCGAGTACGGCGACGCCGTGAAGGTCTATCAGTCCGCGTTCGTGCCCATGTTCTACGCGCTCGGCGAGAACAAGGGGCGCACCGTCATGAAGCTGATCGTCGTCGGCGACGAGGAAAAGATCGTGGGCTGCCACGTCATCGGC
The DNA here is from genome assembly GCA_965232445.1 of Woeseiaceae bacterium. GTDB lineage: Bacteria > Pseudomonadota > Gammaproteobacteria > Steroidobacterales > Woeseiaceae > UBA1847. Next base: position 1,257,777 of record OZ246973.1, read on the forward strand.
GAAGGGGCCGACGAAATGATGCAGGGCTTCGCTGTCGCGATCCGGATGGGCGCGACGAAGAAGGACTTCGACGATACGGTGGCGATACACCCGACCAGCTCTGAAGAACTGGTCACCATGCGCTAGCGGCGCCGAATCAGGGTGCGTCTGGTTTTCCGCGAACGTGCTTCCGGAAGTACCAGAAGAGATAGATCGGGCCGCACAGCCAGAAGAGCTCGGTTGGTGTGAATTGAAGGAACCACTCAATCCTCCGGTACGGCCCGTCCGTATCGGCGTATCGCAGTGCCACCAGGTAGACGCCGGCGTAGATCGTCACGCCAAGTCCGAAGACCGGGTCAGTCCAGAACAGACCCCGTTCCTCCGAAACCTTACCTTCACCCGAAGCGCGGAGCCGGCCTCCGTACTCCCTGGAAACCTTCGAGATCGCGAGCAGAAGAAGAAGCAGGAAGGTGAGGACGTAGAAAAGCGTCTTCGTCATTGCCTCGAAAGGAGCGTCAATGTACTCGAGGAAGTAGGCGAGCGCTCCGAAAGCCACCGTCCAGAGTATTCTCACCGTCACCGAAATTCGCTCCGCGGGAGCGGGTGTCGCTGCGGCAGGAGCTTCACGCGTCTCTGCCGCGACGGTGGAGTACGACCATAGCGACAAGATAGCTGACAGCCGTGATAACGGGCGACATCAGAATCAACAGAACAACGGGCCAGCCTTCTCCCGGACCCCAGTACGGATAGGGCTCCAACCACATCGCGAGCACTCTCAGAATCTCGAGCCAAATAGCCAGCAAGCCCGCGGTCAGAAGATAGAAGTTCTTGCGGCTAACAAATCGAGTCTGGATCGCGATCCGCCAGAGGCCAATCGCACCCAGCGCACCGAGGACAAGCCAGCCGATACCGAGAAGAACCGCCGGGGACCTCTCGACGAGCGCCGGCGCTCCGCCGCGAGCGACGACGCGAGCCATTTGCGCGTATTGAATCTGTGCCGCCAGCAACAAGAGTGCGGTGGCCGGCAGCGCACCGAACGCGAGCGTCCCAATCCGCCGGACAGCGCTCATTGGCGACCCGGAGACCAGCAAGGATGACCTGAGCCAACGCCGCCGATTGATTGCCTTCGTGCTCGACCAGACGCGCTCGAAGTGCTGTGCGGAGATTTCAAACTCGGCGTATTCGGCCTCGTCGAACTGTGGGCCCGACAAGCCGCCGTAGTCGTCGGACGCGAGTCCGGCGTCGTACTTCAGTACGTTTCCGTTCTCATAGACTTCGATTTGCCGAGATGCGTAACGCTCGTCATCGACCTCGAAATACCACGTCGAGGTGCCCCAGTCATCGTTCGCGTCGCCGCGAGATTCGTCCCAGAAACGTTTGTAGTGTCGCGGCATCTGTTGTCCCCGCGCCTCCTGGTCGTAGGGCCCTGCGCCGGCATCGGGTCACGAAGCGAGGCCATTTGAGCTTTGATCTGTCTGTCGTCCTGCATGTACTCGGATGGCACCCGAGCGGCTATCGACTCAACGTGCCTGGCGCTCAAACAGCATAGAACCACGCCGCGTGCTCCCTACTCTCTTTCGGCGCGTACAGAAAGTGGAGAACTCGCCGAGACGCCCCCGAAGCAGACTTCTTCGATGCATGGACGGTCAATGGACTCATCAGTATCCCATCGCCGGCCCGGCCCTCGACAACGTGCTCGGGTCGTCTGTCTTCATCGACCAGGTGGCTACCCGGGGCGACCATCAGCGCCCCGTTGTCCGCAGTGGAGCGATCCACATTTAGCCGAAGCGCAAACATCTGTCCGAGCAATGCCCGCGGTGCGTGTGCGTGAGGGATTGTCTGCTTGACGGACCCGTTCTTCCAGCCCTCGGCGGCGCCGCATGCACGTGCCGGTACGGCAAGGTCCCGATGAGGTGCGACGCTCCAGTTCGACCGTCCGGACTTGTCGAAGAATGTGCACAGCACGCCAACGAATTCGCCGCTGACGAGATCACGATCAGCGCAAGTATTCAGAATTTGTCTGGCCAGCCCACGACACCATCCATGATCCAGCATTCTCCGGTCGCCAGCGGAGTCTGGTGCGGCATCGTCGATCCTCGGCGCTAGTTCAGTCAGTTCGCCGTGCGTCAGGATCCGTTCGACTGCGAGAAATCCGTCCTTCCGAAGTCTCCGATCGAAGTCGACCAAGGCGCTGGCTCAGGCGCTCACCGAAATCTGCTTCAACACCGGCAGCGTGTTCGGACGCACGCCGCGCCAGAGGTGGAAGGATTCGGCGGCCTGTTCGACGAGCATGCCCCAGCCCATGACAGCGCGAGCAGCGCTCATGCCACGGGCCCATTGGCAGAAGGGCGTCGGCTTCGCACCGTAGGACAGGTCGTAGCAGAAGGTGTTCGGCCCGACCGCGGCGCCCGGGTACGGTGGTGTCTCGCCACGCACGCCCGCGGATGTTGCGTTGATGATCAGGTCGAAGCTCTCTCCCGGAACGTCATCGAAGGCGCAGGCCGACACCGGACCCTGTTGCGCGAATCGATCGACGATCCGCTCGGCTTTCTCAACCGTGCGGTTCGCGATAACCAGGGTCCGCGGTTGCATCTCCAGCAACGGTCCGACAATGCCCCGCGTGGCGCCGCCGGCACCAAGGATGAGAACGCTCGTCTCGGTAACGTCGACGCCGAGATTGACCGCCAGATCGCGCAGCAGACCGATGCCGTCGGTGTTGTCGCCGAAAATCTCGTTGTCCTGGAAGACGAGCGTGTTGACCGCGCCTGCGGACGTGGCGCGCTCGCTGAGCTGGTCACACAGTTTCGCAACGGCGCGCTTGTGCGGCACCGTGACGTTCAGTCCTTTGCCGCCGGTGCGCTGGAACTGGCGCACCGCCTGTTCCAGTTTGTCGGGGGCGACGTTCAACAGTTCGTATTGGAGCGACTGCCGCGTCTGGATCGCGAACAGTTTGTGAATCACCGGCGAGCGGCTGTGCGAGATGGGATAGCCCATGACGCCGTAGCGGTCGACGCTCACCCTTTCTTCACTCTTCACCTGCTCGTTCACCGAGTTGGCGTCCAGACGGTTCTTGCCGCACTGCCTGCCGGCCCGATCGCTAGTAAGCCGGCTACTCCCCGAGCCACCGCGCCGCGTCCATCGCGTAATAGGTGAGGATTGCGCTGGCGCCGGCACGCTTGATGCTCGTCAACGCCTCCAGCACGGTCTTTTTTTCGTCGAGCCAGTCGTTCGCGGCCGCGGCCTTGAGCATCGAGTACTCGCCGCTGACATGATAAGCAAAGGTCGGCACGCCAAATCGGTCGCGGACTCGCCGCAGGATGTCGAGGTACGGCATCGCCGGCTTTACCATGACGAAATCGGCGCCCTCGGCCAGGTCCAGTTCCACTTCCCGCAGAGCTTCGTCGCTCATGCCGGGTGACATCTGATAAGTGGACTTGTCGCCGCCCGCGAGATTCGCCGCGGAGCCGACAGCGTCCCGGAACGGCCCGTAGAAAGAAGAGGCGTACTTGGCGGCGTACGAGAGGATTACGGTGTTGGTATGCCCAGCCGCCTCGAGCGCTTCGCGAATCGCGCCGATGCGGCCGTCCATCATGTCCGACGGCGCAACGATGTCGGCGCCGGCATCGGCATGGGAAACGGCCTGACGCACCAGCATTTCGACGGTTTCGTCGTTTAGCACGTAGCCCGATTCATCGATGATCCCGTCCTGACCATGCGTGGTGTAGGGATCGAGCGCGACGTCGGTGACAACGGCGAGATCCGGGACTGCGTCGTGGATGGCCTTGACCGTCCGCTGCACCAGCCCGTTCGGATTGGCGCATTCGTCGCCGTTCGGTGTCTTCAGAGAGTCCTCGATGACCGGGAACAGGGCCACCGCCGGGATACCCAGCTTCGCCGCCTCCTCGAGCTCCGGCAGCAGCAGGTCGATACTGCGTCTCGACACGCCCGGCATGGATGGCACGGCCTCCTCGCGGCCGTCGCCGTCCAGCACGAACACCGGATAGATAAAATCGGCCGCGGACAGCTCGGTTTCGGCGGTCAGACGCCGCAATCCCGCGGTTCGCCGGCTGCGGCGCAGGCGGGTCCGCGGATACCGGCCATGATCTGGTGCACTCATAATTTCAGTAACTTACCCCGAATACTTTTATTTTTCCTGTATTTATGTACTGTTTCCATGCCCGCGGGGGGCATTTCCACGACCTGAGTAATAAAAAACACACGGAGCGGGTCATCTCGGATGAATAGCAGCAACGGCAACACCGACCGGCGGCGGCGATTCGACCAGATCGTAGGTATCTATCACCAGGATATGTACCGATATGCGGCCTGGCTGAGTCGCGACAAGGCCATCGCCGAGGACGTCGTTCAGGAGGCCCTGCTGCGAGCCTGGAAGTCGCTCGATGCGCTTCGCGACGATGGCGCGGCCAAGCAATGGTTGCTGACGATCGTTCGCCGAGAGAATGCGCGTTACTTCGAGCGGCGGCGCCTGGAGACCGTCGATGTCGACGATCTGACGCCGTCGCAGGAAGCGCTGATCGCCGAAGCACCGGACGAGCAGCGCGACGAAGTGCGAGAGGCGATTTACAGGCTCGACGACGATTATCGCGAGCCGCTCGTGTTACAGGTCCTGATGGGATTCAGCACGAACGAGATCGCAGAACAGATGGGCCTGAAGCAGGGCGCGGTACTGACCCGGCTGCACAGGGCGAGATTGAAATTGAAGGAGGCGGTTTTAAGCGAGGACGACTGAGAACCGCCACCGGACGAATTGAACATGAACTGCGAGAATTACAGGGAAGCTATTGCACAGGATCCGTCGTACGACGACGCTCACCTGAACGATTGCGCCGACTGTCACGCCTTCCGTGACGAAATGCGCGCGCTCGACGCGAAGATCGCTTCCGCCCTCGAAATCGACGTGCCGGCGCTCGAGATGCCGGAACTCCCCGATATCGATACCGCCAATGTGACGGCGCTGCCGCGCCGTCGTTTCGCCGCACCGCAATGGCTTGCGGTTGCCGCCACTGTGGCCGTCGTGTCCGTGCTCGGTTTCCGGATTTTCGGTGCGGACCCCGTCTACGGGTCGCTGGCTGACGAGATCGTCGCGCATCTCGAGCACGAGCCGTATGCGCTGCAGGTCACTGATGTACCTATCAGCGACCGCCGCCTGAACCGGATCGTGCCGGCGAACGTCGCAACTATGAACCACGACGCCGGTCTGATCACCTATGCTGAAAGTTGCATAATCAACGGCAAGAGAGTCCCGCACCTCGTCATCCAGGGCCAGGAAGGTCCCGTTACGATCCTGCTGATGCCGGAAGAAATGGTGGACGGACCGCAGTCGGTGATGGGGGATTCGATCAATGGCGTTATCCTGCCTGTCGGTGACGGCAGCATCGCGATCATCGGCGAGGAAGGTGAGAACCTCGAACGCGTCGAACAGAATTTAAGAGATTCAGTGCGCTGGAGCACCACCTAGAACTCCAGCCACTGTTTAATAAGCCCCAAGCTCGGGCGTAACCCTGTAGGAGAGAATACGATGTCAGACAAGAAAGTAACGAAGCCGGTCGCATTAGCGGTTGGCGCAGCACTGGCCAGCTCGTTCGCGATCGGCAGTGCCATTGCGGCAGATGACTCCCTCGAGAATCCGTTCCAGATGTCGACCTTGAGCGCGGGCTACATGCTCGGCGAGGGCGAAGGCTCTTGTGGCGAAGGCTCGTGCGGTGAAGGTGAAGGCGAAGGTTCCTGTGGTGAGGGTTCCTGCGGTGAAGGCGACGACGCTGAGGGCGAAGGCTCCTGCGGCGAAGGCTCCTGCGGTGAGTCCGACGACGCTGAGGGCGAAGGCTCTTGCGGCGAAGGTTCCTGCGGTGAAGAGTCCGAAGGTGAAGGCTCTTGCGGCGAAGGTTCCTGCGGCGCGTCGTAAGACCAGCCAGGGAAGCTTAGCTTCACAAGCAGAAAGAAAGGCTCACGCGTTCGCGCGTGGGCCTTTTTTTGTGGCCGCCCCACGCGTGACGGAATTCCCCGCAAACTCGGCAGATATCCGCGTACCGCCGCGCCGGTTGTCCTGCTAGCCTTCCCGTTCCGAACGGAGGCAACCGAATGAGCAAGACGATCAAGCGTTGTAAGTGGGCCGAAGGCGTAAACCTTCAGTACATCGAGTATCACGATACCGAATGGGGCGTTCCCGTCTACGACGATCGAACCCAATTTGAGTTTCTGATCCTCGAAGGCGCGCAGGCGGGACTCAGCTGGTCGACGATCCTGAACAAGCGCGAAGGCTACAAAAAGGCGTTCGCGGATTTCGATCCCGAGAAAGTTGCCCGCTTTACCAAGCGCCGCGTCGAGAAACTGCTCGAAGACCCGAGCATCGTTCGCAACCGCCTCAAGGTCGAGTCGACGGTGAGTAATGCGAAAGCGTTCCTAGCGGTTCAGGAAGAATTCGGCACGTTCTCGGAGTACATCTGGGGCTTCGTCGACGGCGAGCCAATCCAGAACAAATTCCGGCGCGACGGCGATGTGCCGGCGACTTCACAGGAGTCCGACGCGTTGTCGAAGGACCTCAAGAAGCGAGGTTTCCGCTTCGTCGGCAGCACCATCATCTACGCGCAGATGCAGGCGACCGGCATGGTCAACGATCACGTAACTGGTTGTTTTCGCTATAAGGAATGCGCGGCTCTGGCCAAGCGGTGACGCCCGCGGGCGCTTGCATTCGATTCAACCTCGGCGGATCATCGGCGGTCTTACAAGAACGACGAGAGGGGAAGGCCGATGGCCGACTCGAAGTGGGCTGATACGCCGATGACGCATTGGTTGGTTGCCGGTGCGGCACTCATCTGGAATTTTTTCGGGTTCTCGATCTACTACATGACGGTTTCGATCACGCCCCAGCAACTGGTGGCGCGTTATACCCCGGAACAGGTCGTGTACATGGAAGGCATCCCTGTCTGGGCGACCTCCGCATTCGCAATTGCGGTGACAACCGCGGTAATCGCGAGCATCTTCCTGCTGCTGCGCAATGCTCTGGCGTTGCCGTTGTTCATTGCGTCTCTCGTCGCCATCCTCATTCAGCACACGTACTCGTTCATCGTGTCCGACGCGATCGCCGTCTTCGGAATGCTGCAGGCCTACATCGCGGGAACAGTGTTCACCATTACAGTCCTGCTGCTGCTGTATTCGATGTGGGGCAAGAAGAAGGGCCTGCTGACCTAAGGTGAGCCGTAACCCCCTGTAGGAGCCCGTCTTACGGGCGATCAATGCCTACAGAACGGCCAACCCCACCGTAGGAGCGGCTTCCAGCCGCGATTCGTTACCAACAACCCGACCAAGGTGGGGCTGGGCGCGGATCGAAGACCATCCGAATTCGGCGTTTTCGATGTCGCCAATCGCGGCTGGAAGCCGCTCCTACGGGCGCGTGCGGGGGCCTACGGCGTGGGGATAGGCGCTTGTTCGGAGACGATCAGCGCGATCTCGATCCTGACGATGTCGTCCTCGTAGCTGAACTCGACCGGCTCGCCGTGCGTGGCTTCGAACGACAAGGGTGCCGGGTAGATTTCTGTCCAGCCCATGTCGGACGGCTCGAGCAGTATGAGTTCGATCAGCACCTCAGCGTCTCCGTTCGCGGAGAACCTCATCCGCAGCCGCACGTCTTGGGCGTCGATCGGAATATGACTGCCGTCGCGGACACGCGATTGTTGAGTGACGAGAAAGCTTTGATCGTCCACGGTCAGCGACACGGTGTAGTTGCAAGCGAAAACTCGCGCGTCATCCGTCCGAGCCGTTAGCGGCCACACGATAACGAATAGCAGTATCGCGCCTGCATACGCGGATAAGCGCATCACTAATTGCCGATCGTTATAAGCGTTAGCGCGGCCAGGCCGGTTGGTGTGTTGTGCGAAATGCCGCCCAGGTAGATCGTGTCCGAGATCAGGCCGAACCAGTCGACCGTCACTTGCTCCGTTGTGCCCGTGTTGACGAAGGACGGGCCGCTCACCGACATGTTGCCGCGGTCGTCTAAGTTGCCGAACGACCAGCCAAGCAGCTGGTAGTTCGCGCCGGGTCCGCCGGCGACTTCGTCTGTGGCGAAGCCATGTATCAGCACCGCGTAGCGACCGGCCGGCGGCTGGAACAGGTCATAGCGCTCCTGAGACGTCTGCGAGCCGGATTCGCCAATGCGGTTGCAGTTGACGGAATCGGGGCAGAAGTAGACGTACATATCGAGATCGTCATCGCCGTCGGTCAGTGCGTCGAACAGCGCGAAACGCAGGTATAGCTGGTCGGCGGGTACGTCGATCAGGTGCGCGGTAACGCCGTTGGTCGTGCGGAAAGAGAACGACTTGGTCGGGTCGTTGTCCACGAAGCCGTCGATGACCAGCGGCAGGCTCAGGCCGTGCACCTGCGGCGTGTAGCTGCCGGTGTAGCCGAACTCGACGTCGAAGGTCACCGATCCGGTGCCACCGAAGCTCGTGATTTCGCCAGGCGCGGTCAGCGTGATCGGGCGGGCTGCAATGACGCTGCGCACCGAGTGGTCCTGACTGTCCCAGGTCACCGCGCCGAAACGCCACAGGTCCAGCGGGCCGGAGATGTAGCGGACGGTCGTATCGAACGTGCCGCTTTCACCCGGTGCCAGGGTCAGCGTCGTAGGCGTGACGCTCACGGTCATCTCGGGCGGCGGTTCGATCGTCGCAGTGAACGTTGCCGCGGCGCCGCTGACGTTGGTGACGCGGCGCGTGACCGTCTCCTCATTCGCGAGGCGACCGATCGCGATTGCCGGCTGATTGAGCTGACTGGCGTCGAACGAGAAGCCCGCCGCGGTCAATGCGTCGCAGCGCGCCGTGTCGACCGACTCCAGATTGAAGCCGCAGGCAAAGGCGTCGTAGTCGTCGGCGCCGGCGTCATAGATCAGCCCGGGGTCGATCGCGGCGTTGGGCACGATGTGCCCGGCACCGAAGTCGAACGGATTGGCATCCGTCGTGCCGTTTGCCTGCGTGACCGAGAGTCTTGCCGTCGTCATCAGTGCCGAGCGGATGGCCGCCGGGCTCCAGTCCGGGTTGGCCTGCATGATCAGCGCCGCCACGCCGGCAACGTGTGGCGTCGACATCGAGGTGCCGCTCAGGTAGCCGAAGGTCTCGTCGGGCGTGCGGTTCACCGCGTCCGGAGTAATGCCCGCCAGCACGTTGACGCCCGGCGCCGTGACGTCAGGCTTCAGGATGTCCGGCACAGGTCCCGGCCCGCGCGCCGAGAACGAGGCCATCGTGTTGCCGGTCTCGTCCTGTTCCAGCAGGAAGCTCTTATCGAGGACGGCATCGATCCGTTCGCCGGCATCGATCTGGTCGACGAACAGGCTGCCGTCCGCCTGGCCGACCATCAGCGCGGGAATGTCCGAAAGCCCCGACGTGCCGTTCATGACGATCGGGTCACCGGCGACGCTGTAGACGAGGGCTGCGACCGCGCCGGCATCCGCGGCGTTGGCGACCTTGACATCGAAGTCGCAGCCGCCGCGCTGAATGAGCGCGATGTTCCCGGTCACCTCACCGCCGTTCACGAGCGCTTCGCAGGCGTCCGACGTGGTGCCGGTGCTGCCGTCCGAGAGCGTCGTATCGCCGTCATCCACAAGGATGAGCTGCGCCTCGATCGGATCGACGTCGCTGAGCGGCGGCGTGAAGCTCGCCTCCAGCACCGCGTACTTGCCGGCGATGGCGGCTGGCGCGTTGATCTGCATGGCCTCGACGGACGTCGCGCCGTCGCGTGTCGACGCGGCCGCTGTTACCACCCATGGGCCGCCCGCGGGCGAGCCGATGGTAGCGAGGTTCGGGCCTTCGTTGCCTGCGGCAACGACCGTGAATACGCCCGCCTTCGCCGCGGCCAGCAGCGCCAGATCGTCCGGCGCCGAGATCTCGCGCATCGAGCTGCCGACCGAGTAGTTGATGATGTCGACACCGTCACCGACAGCCGCATCGATTGCTCTCGCGAGGTCCGAGGAATTGCAGCTGGCGCGCTGATCTCCGGGGCGCAGCCAACAGGCTTTGTACGCGGCAACCCGCGCCCTGGGCGCCATGCCTTCTACCGTGCCGACCAGAGTGCCGTAGAGCGAGGCAGAGACGCGGTTGCCCGCCGCAGTTGTCGCCGTGTGGGTGCCGTGGCCGTCGACGTCACGCGCGGAGCGAATCTCGCCGGAGTCCAGAAGCCCCGTCGATTCGGCGCCCTCGATGAACCAGCGGGCACCGATCAGCTTGTTGTTGCAGTCTTCCGCCTCGAAGGCTTCGCCGAGCTGGCAGATCCCGTTCCAGTCTTCCGGCGGTTCGTAGACGATGCGGTCTTCTGCCCGGCGATAGCGCCGGCAAAGCCAGCGGCCGAGCAAGGAGTTCTCGCCCCACGAACTTCGGCACGCTCGCGGCCGGTCCGCTTCCTGGGTGTCGCGAAGGGCGGGATGTTCGGGGTAAATGCCGCTGTCGATAAAGGCGATGACAATGTCCTCGCCGTCGAGACCGAGACTGCCGCGCAGGCCGCCGTCGGAGTCGTACAAGCCGAGGAAGTCACGGCTGAAGTTGGTCGCGAGCGGCCGGATCTCGTCTTCCCAGACATTGAGGACCAAATGGTCGCTGGCGAGCTTGTCCGCCTGTGCGGGCGTCATGCTGGCCGCAAAGCCGTTGAGGCCATAGACGTAGCTGTAAATCTGCTCGGTGCCGGGGCCCGCCTGTGCCAGTACACGCTGCTGCACATCTCGCAGTTCCGTCGCGTAGGCCTCGACGAACGCGCTGCTCTTGTCGAAGCGAACGCGCCGCCCGTCCGGGTCGGTGGATTTGACGACGGCCGTGCTCACGGCGGCTTGATATTCCGCGGCGCCGGGTGCGGCGAGCTGAACGATGTACACGCGGCGCTCGCCCGGCTGTTCGGTGCCGGCAAGGCGAATGTTGGCGGGATCGCCGGCGTCACGCAGCAGCGATTCGCTCGCGCCGGCCGCAGTGGCGAACGCGAGACAGAGCAACACGATATGTCGGGCTCTCTTCACGATGTCACTGCGCCTTGTCATCTGAGCGGGCCTCGAAACCCGAGCATACCCGTTTGGGGCCCGGCCGTCGCGATGCTTCAGGCCTGGTCGTCCCGATAGCCCGCCAGTTCCCCGGCGTCGAACGTGACGCCCAGGCCCAGCGCGATGCGATTGACGAAGTTGAAATACGCGGTGATCAGCGTGAGGTCCAGGATGTCGCGATCGCTAAGGCCCACCGCGCGCAGCTCCCCGAGATCGCTCTCGGTCATCGCGCCCGGGACGTCAGTGAGCTTTTCCGCGTGGCGGACGATGTTGCTGAGGCGCGGCTCCAGAGTTTCGAGCCCGTCCGCGGACGCCAACAGCGCCAGCGTCTCCTCGTCCTTGACGTATCGCTTGAGCGCCTCCAGGTGGTGGTTGACGCAGTACTCGCAGTCGTTATTCGCGGAGACGACCACGGCGATCGCCTCTCGCTCGGCGCGGCTCAGCCCCGACTTGCCGAACATGATCGTCATGTACAGGTCGAGGTGGTCGCTCATCGCCTCCGGGTGGAGGCTGTGCACCTTGAGGATGTTGGATACCTTGCCGCGCTTCTCGATCAGCTCCGAATAGATGTCGGCCAGTTTGCCGTCAGCGTCATCAGCGTCCGTTTGTTCGATCCAGGCCATCGTTCCCCAGGAGTCCCGCCGTCGTTCCGCCGGATGCGTACTCGAGGATCTCGAAGGTTGCGCCGTCCGCGCCGAATACGAAAATCTCGCAACGGGCAGGCGCCTCGGGCAGCGTCCATTGTCCGCCGTCCTCGACGTTGCCGCTGATCCTCGAAGCTTCGCATCGAGCTTCGAATGATTCGACGTTACCACTCAGGTTCGCAAATGAGAACTCGCTGCGCGCGGGCTGGTAGTACCAGAGGGTTTGACCTTCTTCGCAGTCACAGGGCGTGTAGAGACGGCCCTGTACGGTAATCGGCGCATCGTCATTCAGCGCGGTTTCGATCTCGTCGACCTTCGGGGTGAGGTTCTCGGCCGTCCGTTCACCGCGCGGCAGCGAATTCAACGCTGCAAGCGTCAGCCGCGCAGAACCGTACTGGCCGTAGTAGTGCTGAATCTCGAATACCCGCGACAGCGCGTCACGGCGGTCCGCGCCATCCAGCGCGCGCTGTGACGCCAGCGAGATGGCCCGCAGGTAATACTCGAGCTTGGCCGCCGGGTCGTTCTCGAGGCCTTCGACGCGCCCGATCATCAGCGCGAGCATCGCTTCCTCGTACAGGTTCCAGCCGCCGAGCTGGACCGCGGCATCGACTTGTTCGCGGGCGTGGTCCATCTCCTCTTCGAGGACGTGGGTCATGATGCGCCGGTAGCGCCGCAGGAAGTTGGAGGTGGCCGCTTCGCGCCCGCGGCGCAGTTCGAACCGCATGTCGACGACGTTTCTCGTGATTTCGGCATCGCCCGGCTCGAATACCCAGTCCCCGACCGCGTCGAGAGCCGCCTCTTCGAACGCGGCGCCGCCGACGGAGTCGACGACGATGGCATCGGTCGTACGTCCCTCGGGGGTCACGACGAAGTTGACCCGGACCCAGCCTTCCTGGCCGGTGCGGAAGCCGGAACTCGGGAAAATCGGATCGTCCTGCTGCACCGGCGCGGCCGCTAGCCGCACGTTGTCCAGGAACAATTCGTAATTGCCTTGCTGCGCCATTGCTGCCGGCGCAACGAATACGAGCGCCAGTGCGGCGAACCGCCTGATTCCAGTCATCTGCGTGATCTCGCTTGTGGTTTCTTTATTGAGATAGCCTCAATGCGCAAAAAGTTGCGTCAAATCGGCAAAAGTCCCGGATTCGAGCGCGATGCTCGATGGATTCTCGACGGGCATTCTAACCTTTTCCCGACCCCTACTTTGAATCGATGCGCGGTGGGGTCAAAGAGTCGCAGCCGGCAGGTCAGCCATCGGCATCTCCGAGCCAGTCCCGGGGCTTCAGGAAGTCGCTGTAAAGCGCGGCTTCGGGTGAGCCCGCTTCCGGCTGCCAGTCGTACTCCCAGCGAACGCGCGGCGGGAGAGACATCAGGATCGATTCCGTCCGGCCGCCGGACTGCAAGCCGAAGAGGGTGCCCCGGTCGTAGATCAGGTTGAACTCGACGTAGCGGCCGCGCCGGTAGAGCTGGAATTCACGCTGCCGTTCGCCGGTGGGGTGCGACTTGCGCCGCTCCACGATGGGCGCGTAGGCACGCATGAAGCTGTCGCCGACCGAGCGGACGAACTCGAAGCTCTTGTCGAAGCCCGGCTCGTTCAGGTCGTCGAAGAACAGTCCGCCGACGCCGCGGGTCTCGCCGCGATGCTTCAGGAAGAAATACTCGTCGCACCAGACCTTGTAGCGCGCGTAGGCATCGTCACCGAGCGGCGCGCAGGACGCCCTTGCGGTCCGGTGCCATTCGACCACGTCTTCGATGAACGGGTAGTAGGGCGTCAGGTCGTAACCGCCGCCGAACCACCAGACCGGGTCGTCACCGGTCTCCCCTGCGATGAAGAACCGGAAATTGGCATGGGTCGTCGGTACGTAGGGGTTGTGCGGATGCAGCACGAGGGAAACGCCGACCGCTTGAAAGCCCTGGCCCGCCAGTTCGGGACGGCTCCTGGTCGCCGACGGCGGCAGTTCCTTGCCGAAGACGTGCGAGAAGTTGACGCCGGCCTGCTCGAACACGCGGCCGTCGCGCAGGACCCGGCTGCGTCCGCCGCCGCCGCCCTCACGGTCCCAGGCATCCTCGTGGAAGCTGGCCTTGCCGTCGATATGTTCGAGTTCCGCAACGATCCGGTTCTGAAGCGCCTTCAGATAATCGATGACGTCGTCGAGCTGGTCCATCATGTTGCTGGTCTCAGTGTTTTGCCGGTCTCGAGCACGCGTATCTCCGACGGTCCGGTCGCGGGGCCGCAGTCACCCGGGACGATGCAGTCTACCAGGCGGCCGAAGGTGCGGCGAAGCTGGAATTTGTTGCGCACGACCGGGCGGCCGCTCAGGTTGGCGCTGGTCGACGTGATCGGCGATTCTACCGCCCGCGTGAGCTCGGCCGCGATCCTGTTCCCGGTTACGCGTACCGCAATGCCCGTATTCGTGCCGCGAAGCAGCGCCCCGACGCGCGGACCCGGCCTCGCGATCCACGTGATAGGTTGCGCGGGATCGACAGCGGGCAGGCGGTCGAGGTCGCCAGGATCGACCCAGTACTCGAACATCGCCGGCTCCGCGGCAATCAGGATCAGGCCTTTCGACGGAGAGCGCCGCTTGAGCGCGAGCAGCGTGGCCAGCGCATGCTGGTCATCGGGCATGCAGCCGAGCCCGAACACGCCTTCGGTGGGGTAGGCAATGACGCCGCCGGCGAGCAGTGCGTCAGCCGCGTGTATCAGCGCCGGTCTCATTGCTCGGTTCAGCCGGACTTTTTCTTGGCGGCCTTCCTGGAATTCTTCTTTTTCTTCTTGGCGGTTTTTTTCTTCGCCTTCTTCTTCGAAGTCTTCTTCTTTGCGGCCTTCTTGGCAGCCTTTTTCGCCGTCTTCTTCTTACCGCGCCGGCCGCGCACCGGTGCTGCGGCCAGCAGCTCCTTGCACTCTTCCAGCGTCAGCGACTTCGGCTCACGGTCTTTCGGGACGCGGGCGTTCTTGGTCTTGTCGGTAATGTACGGACCGTAGCGTCCGTTCAGCACCTGAATGCCCTCTTCCTCGAAGTCCTGGATGATCCGGTTCGCGTCTTCGATCTTCTTCTGCTCGATCAGCTCGAGCGCGCGCGGCAGTTCGATCGTGTACGGGTCGTCGTCGCCACGAATCGACACGTATTTGTCGCCGTAGCGAACGTACGGGCCGAAGCGGCCGATGCTCGCGGAGACCGGGAGCCCGTCCGGCGTCTCGCCGAGCTTGCGCGGAAGCTTGAAGAGCTCCATCGCGTCCTCGAGCGTCACGTCGTTCATCTTCTGCCCGGGACGCAGGCCGGCGAATTTGGGCTTTTCCTCGTCGTCCTTCGTGCCGATCTGCACGAACGGGCCGTAGCGGCCCATGCGCACCGTGACCGGCTTGCCGGTCTTCGGATCCGTGCCGAGTTCGCGCGCCTGCGCTACCTGCTCGCGGGTAACCGACGTTTCCTTCTCTTCGCACAGTTCATGGAACGGCCGCCAGAAATTATCGAGCAGCGGCACCCAGTCCTTCTCTCCGAGGGAGACGGCATCGAGGTCGTCCTCGAGGCGCGCCGTGAAGTCGTAGTCGACGTACTGCGTGAAGTGATCCGTCAGAAAGCCGTTGACGATCCTGCCGATGTCCGTCGGGATGAAGCGCTTGCCGTCCATCTCGACGTACTCGCGGTTCTTGAGCGTCGCGATGATGCTGGCGTAGGTCGACGGTCGGCCGATACCGTATTCCTCGAGCGTCTTGACCAGGCTCGCTTCCGTGAACCTGGGCGGCGGGTCCGTGAAGTGCTGCTCGGCGCGCAGCTCCTCGAGCTGGATCACGTCGCCTTCGAGTATCTCCGGCAGCAGCCGGTCGCCGTCGTCATCGGCCTTGTCGTCGCGGCCTTCCTGGTAGACGGCCATGAAGCCCGGCACGACCAGTACGGACCCGTTGGCGCGGAACCGGTGCCCATCGGACTCGGCGCCGGCGCTCAGCTCGACGGCCACGGTGTCGAACACCGCCGGAATCATCTGACACGCCATCGTGCGTTTCCAGATCAGCGAGTAGAGCTTCAGCTGATCGTCGTCGAGGGAACCCTTGATCGAGTCCGGCGTGTAGGCGACGGACGTCGGCCGTACCGCTTCGTGCGCCTCCTGGGCGTTCTTCGACTTGTTCTTGAATTCGCGGACGTCGTCCGGAACGTTCTCCTTCCCGTAACGTTCGGCGATGACCTCGCGGATCTCGTCGACCGCGACCTGTGCCAGCGTCACCGAGTCGGTACGCATGTAGGTGATCAGGCCGACGTTTCCTTCGCCGGGCAGCTCGATACCTTCGTAGAGCCGCTGTGCGACGCGCATCGTTCGCTGCGTATTGAAGCCGAGTTTGCGCGACGCTTCCTGCTGGAGTGTCGAGGTCGTGAACGGTGCGGCCGGGTTGCGGCGGCGCTGCTTCTTCGTGACCGACAGGACCTTGAGTTCGCCGCCGGCGCCGTACAGCGTCGTCCGCAGGTCCGCCTTCTTGCGGCCTTCGTCTTCGGATGTTTCCTCCGAAGGTGCGGGCGCTTCGGTAGGTGCGCCTCCGGCCGCGTTCAACACGGTCCCGTGCGCGGCCTTCGCGGCAGCTTCGTCCTCGAAGCTGAATTGTTCGACCTTGTCGCCGGCGTAGCCTACGAGCCGCGCAAGGAAGGGCTGCTCCTGCTTGCTGACGTCGGCTTCGATCGACCAGTACTCGCGGGCCTTGAAGGCTTCGATTTCGAGCTCGCGCTCGACGATCATCCGCAGTGCCGGACTCTGCACGCGGCCGGCCGACAGACCGCGCTGCACTTTCTTCCACAACAGCGGCGACAGATTGAAGCCGACGAGGTAGTCGAGCGCGCGGCGCGCCTGCTGGGCGCCGACGAGATCGCCGGACAGCTCGCGCGGATTCTCGATCGCGTCGCGAACTGCGTTCTTCGTGATCTCGTGGAACACGACCCGATGCACGGCTTTGTCATCGAGCACGTTCTTTTCCTTGAGCAGCTCGATCAGATGCCAGCTGATGGCCTCGCCTTCGCGGTCGGGGTCAGTTGCCAGATAAAGGGCGTCGGCTTTCTTGAGCGCGCGGATGATCGCATTGACGTGCTTCTCGTTGCGTTCGATGACCTGGTACTTCATTGCGAAGCCGTTCGCCGGATCGACCGCGCCCTCTTTGGGCACGAGATCGCGAACGTGGCCGTACGAGGCCATGACCTCGAAGTCGTCTCCGAGGTATTTGCTGATGGTCGTCGCCTTGGCGGGCGATTCGACGATGACGAGATTCTGGGACATCGGTTACTGAGTTGGTTCCTCTGATAGACGCCGAAAACGAAAAACCGCGGACAGTGCCGCGGTTCAATTACATGCTCGGCCCCGACCTGTCAAGAAATCGGGGTTTCAGCGACGGCGTCAATGGACGGCGCCGGTGTTCTCCTCGAACACGAGGTCTTCCATCCGAGCGTAGGCAAGTTCCTGTCCAGGCTGGCTGAACAAGACCATGAGCACCACCCACTTCACCTGGTCGACGTCGACGTCGGCCGTCTCCAGCGCAAGCAAGCGGTCGATGAGAATTTCGCGCTGCGGCGGCGACAGAATTCCGATCTGCTCCAGATAGGTGATGTAGCCGCGGCAGGAGGCATCCAGGCGTTCCATCTCGAAGTCGTTGTAGATCCGAGTGCCGTGTGCCGTCTGCGTGTTGAACGTCAGGTGTTCCTGGTGATCGGTGAGGCCGTCGAGCCAGTCGAGGGCGCGATCGATTTCGTTGTCACCGAAGCCGGCCTTTGAGAGTTCGATACGGAGTTCGTGCTGATCGGCTTCGGGCTCGTCCTCGGTGTCGACATAGGTCTCGAACAGATACATGAGGACGTCGAATACGTTTTCTTTCATGCCTGGAGCGCCTTCCCTGATAGAAAGATATTCGGTATGCGGACTGTCAAGCTTGCAGGATGTAGCGGTTGCCGGACTGCTTTTCAACCACTCCATCCAGCTCCAGGATCAGAAGCATGGAGGAAACCTGATCGATCGTCAAACCAGAGCGCTCGACCAGATCGTCGACGGAAACGGGGTCGTGACCGAGGTGAGCGCGAAGTTTTACATACTCCTGGTCGTCGGTTCGAGGCGACTCGACGGCAGCCGTTGTGTCGTCGAGCGTCGCGCGGAGATGGCCGGCAAAGGCACCGAGTTCGGAGAGGATATCGTCGGCCGATTCGACCAGTTTCGCACCGTCGCGGATCAGCCGATGGCAGCCGCGGGACAGCGGATTATGGATAGAGCCGGGCAGCGCGAAGACCTCACGGCCCTGCTCGGCGGCGAGCCGCGCCGTGATCAGAGAACCGCTTTGTTTGGCGGCTTCGACGACCAGCGTGCCGAAGGAAAGACCGCTGATCAGACGATTGCGCTGCGGAAAATGCGACTTGCGAGGCGGCGTCCCGGCGGGAAATTCGCTGACGAGCGCCCCGCCGGCCTCGATGGCGCCCGCGAGCTCGACATTCGCTGCCGGGTAGATGCGATCCAGCCCGTGCCCAACGAAGGCCACCGTCGGCGCATCGACGTCCAGCGCGCCACGATGCGCCTCCGCGTCGATGCCCTGCGCCAGACCGGAGACGATGCAGAACCCGGAGCGCCCGAGGTGCCGGGCGAACTCGCGAGCGTTCCTCAAACCGCCGGCGGTCGGGTTGCGGCTGCCGACGATGGCTATCGCCGGCAGGTGCAGAACGGCCGGGTCGCCGCGTACGTAGAGACGTTGCGGAGAATCCGTGAGCTGCCCCAGCAACTCGGGGTAGTCCTCGCTGCCCAACTCGATCTCGACACAGTCGAGCTCGGTATTGGATTCGGGTGTCGCCGTCATGAAGCTCGTCGTCGCCGCGTTGGGGCGATCATAGCGCGGCGGTTCGCTGCGTGCGGATTCAAAAGCGGACGGATGCGGGCGATATACCGGGCCAAAACGAAAAACGGCGCCGTGAGGCGCCGATTCTCTTCAATCAAGGCTGCGATCAGGTCGGGTTGCGTACGTGGTCCAGTACGTGGATCGCCTGCGTGGCTTCCATGACGAGGCCGTAGCTGATCTCGTCGTAGACCTTGAACATCATGACCGTGCCGGCTTCCTCGTCAGGCAGCGTAACGCGGCCTCCGCCGATACGATCTTCGATTTCTTCGCCGGACTGGAAGACAGTGAGTACGTCGCCGATGCCGAGCCCGTCGCGGGTGCCGCGGTTCACGACGACGACCTGATACTGGCCGATCTGCGTGACGCCGCCCACGACCGACATGATCGTGCCGTCGATCTGCGTGCTCGGCGCTTTCGGGAAGAAGTTGAGCGGGATGTCTACCGTCTCCGGCAGCAGGCGATCGCCTTCCTTCGCTTCCTGCGCGGTCTCGGTCAGCCACAGCGTGGCCGGGTCGCCAGCGCGGCGCATCGTGCCTTCACCGACCCAGATGCCCTGGTAGCCGACGAGGCGGCCGTCGTCAGGATCGTACAGCGGGTCGCCCACGTGGACGACGCTGAAGCGTGAGCCCGCGATCGCGCCTCCGGCGCCGCGAACGTAGACCTCGTTACCCGCGGCTGCGATCAGGTGATCGCCGCGCGTCCGAAGCAGGTAAGGCATTGCGTCGGCTTCTTCCTTCTCGAGCACGACGCCCGTCGTCAGGAACGCGGAGATCGCTTCGTAAGGAATGCTGGATACCGCCTCGGACAGCGGCGTGATACGCGCCTGCGGCGACATGCGGTAGGTGCCGGCGCGCAGCGTGGTGATGCGCGGCTGCCCGTCGATATAGACGAGTCCGAGCACGTCACCCGGGTATATAAGGTGCGGATTCTGGATTTCCGGATTGACGTACCAGATCTCCGGCCAGAACCAGGGGTCGTTCAGAAAGGTGCCTGCGATGTCCCAGAGGGTATCGCCAACCTGCACGACGTATTCGTCCGGCGAGTTGCTGGACAGCGGCACCGGCTCGTCGACACGGACCAGGTTCGGCTGGTACTCGGTCTGCTGCGGCGCTCGATTGCTGTCGGCGGTAATGGAGCGGGCCGGTGGCGGTGGGCTCGATGAAATCGGCTGCGCGTTCTGCGAGCGATCGTTGCCCCCGAACGGGTTCAGCGAGCAGGCGGTCATTGTGGCAGCAAGTACCAGCGTGCCCAGCCGAAGGCTCGGTTTCAGGCTATTCGTCAACATGGTGGTTCCGGTGCTCCGTTTGATGGATGCGAACAGGTGCCCCATTGGCATTGGTATAATATGTCGCCCCGACGCCCTGGGGACTGCCAAGTACGTCACAATTCTGGCCGGCGAAGCGCATTTTCGGCTCAGAATCCGAACGCATTTTCGATTATCTTATTCAATGAAGTCAAACGTTTAGGTCGCGTTTGGAGAATGAGGCGCGAAACGGCCGACTTTAATTCCGGGAGAGCCGGGGCCATATTGGCGGTCCAGGGCGAGATTTAACCGCAGCGATATTATGACAAAACTAACGATTTTGGAGTTTCCGGACCCCCGGCTCAGAAAGAAAGCGACCCCCGTGGAGGTCGTCGACGACGAATTGCGTACGTTAATCGACAACATGTTCGAGACGATGTACGACGCGCCGGGAATCGGGCTCGCTGCAACCCAGGTCGACGTGCACAAGCGCCTGCTCGTGTGCGACGTATCGTCCGACAAGAGCGCACCGCACGCGCTGATCAATCCGAAGATTGTCGAGAAGGACGGCGTTGCCGTCTACGAGGAAGGCTGTTTGTCGGTGCCCGGCTACTACGAGGAAGTCGAGCGCGCGAATCACATCCGCGTGCAGTTTCTCGATCGCGATGGCGAGCCTGCCGAGATGGAAGCCGAAGGTCTGTTGGCAATTTGCATTCAGCACGAGATGGATCATCTCGAAGGCAAGCTGTTCGTCGACTACCTGTCCGAAACCAAGCGCAACCGCATCCGGAAAAAGCTGGAGAAAGACCGGCGCCACCAGGCTGCCTAGACACTCTCGCGTCGTTCTCAGGCCGGAATCATGTTTAATCCCAGGGTGCTCTTTGCCGGCACGCCCGAGTTCGCGCGTGCATCGCTGGCGGCGCTGATCGACGCCGGCCATGCGCCGGTCGCCGTGCTCACCCAGCCGGACAGGCCCTCCGGTCGCGGCAAGAAGATCGTGCCGAGCCCGGTCAAGGCGCTGGCGCTGGAGCACGGCATTCCGGTGCTGCAGCCGGTGACGCTGAAAACGCCCGAGGCCGTCAGCGAGCTCGAAGCGCTCAAGCCCGACGTCCTCATCGTCGCCGCGTACGGTCTGATCCTGCCGCAGTCCGTACTCGACGTGCCGACGCATGGCTGTCTGAACGTGCACGCTTCCGTCTTGCCACGCTGGCGCGGTGCAGCGCCGATCCAGGCGGCGATCCTCGCCGGCGACGAGACCACCGGCATCAGTCTGATGGCGATGACCGCCGGTCTCGACTGCGGCCCGGTCCATTCCACCGCGACGATCGACATCGGCGAGGACGAGACTGCCGGCGAACTGCACGACAGGCTCGCCGCTCTCGGTGGCGAGCTGCTCGTTCGTGATCTCGACAGGATCCTGAGCGGCGAGCTGCAGGCCGTCGAGCAGGACGAAGACGCGGCCACGTACGCCGGCAAGATCACGTCGGCCGATGCTCGCCTCGACTGGCCGGAAGACGCCGTGGCGCTGGTCCGCAAGGTTCGGGCGTTCAATCCCGTCCCTGGCGCGTGGTTCATGCACGAAAGCGAACGCATCAAGTGCTGGCAGGCTGCCGTGGACGCGGAGAGTGGTAAGCCGGGCGCGGTACTCGGCGTAGACGACGATGCAATCGTCGTCGCCGCTGGCGACGGTGCCGTTAGGCTGACAACGCTGCAGCGTCCCGGCCGTGGCCGGGTCAGCGCGCGGGAGTTCGACGATCAGCTCGATCTCCGCAACAAGACCCTGGACTAGCCGTGGCTGAATCGAAATCCGGTGCCCGTGTCCGCGCCGTCGCCGCGGAAGCGCTCGATGCGGTGGTCTCCGGCGGACGATCGTCCGACGCGGTGCTCGAAGACTGCGCCGAACGCGTAGGGCCCGAAGACCGTTCGCTGCTGAGGATGCTCGTGTTCGGCTGTCTGCGACGGCACTGGCGATTGTCGGAATGGCTGGGCGAACTCCTCGACCGGCCGATGAAAAAGAAAGACAGCGTGATCCAGTCGCTGCTGGCTGTCGGTTTGTTCCAGCTCGCCGATACCCGCGTACCGGATCATGCGGCGGTATCGCAAACGGTCGAGGCAGCCCGTCTGCTGCGCCGGCCGAAGCTCGCCGGTCTGGTCAACGCGATCCTGCGCCGCTACCTACGCGAAAACCTCGGCGACCGGGAGCCCGCCAGCGTCGAGGCCCGCTACGATCATCCGGCATGGATGATCGACACGATCCGGCAGGACTGGCCGGACGACTGGGAAGCGATTCTCGACGCGAACAACGAGCGCGCGCCAATGTGGCTGCGCGTGAACACGCAGCACCAGTCGCCCGACGACTATGTCGCCAGGCTGGATGCCGAGGGAATCGCCGTCGCCGAGCAACGCGGTGCGACGATCCGGCTCGAGGAGCCGATGCCGGTTGCCGGCCTGCCCGGCTTCGATGACGGTGACGTCTCGGTACAGGACGCTGCCGCGCAGCTCGCCGCGCCCTGGCTCTTGACCGGCCGTGAGCGCCGGGTCCTCGACGCTTGTGCCGCGCCGGGCGGCAAGAGCGCGCACCTGATCGAAGCCCAGCCCGGCATCGAGCTGGTGGCGCTCGACAGCGATCCCGATCGCCTGACAACTCTCGAGAGCAACCTCGCTCGACTCGGCCACACTGCAACCGTCTTGCAGGGTGATGCATCGTTACCAGAGGAGTGGTGGGACGAGCGGCCGTTCGACGCGATCCTGCTGGATGCGCCGTGCTCGGCGAGCGGAGTCATCCGGCGGCACCCGGATATCAAGCTCCTCCGGCGCCCGACTGACATCGATGCGCTTGCCCGCCTGCAGTTGGAGATACTGAGCGCGTTGTGGCCGCTGCTCGCCGAGCGCGGGCGGCTGCTGTACGCGACCTGCTCCGTGTTTGCGGCCGAGAACGACGCGGTGACGGCGGAATTCGTCGCCTCGACGCCGGCCGCGGTCGAGAATCGTATGTTGCAAAATAACAACATCCACGCTGTAATGCGGCAGAAGCCCTGTGGATATCAGGTCTTGCCGGGTGCAGCCGGAACGGACGGCTTCTACTACGCCTGCCTCGAGAAGCGCACGAAAACATGAACTCGCTCAGACGCCGCACGTCAGCCGCGGGTCGCGCCCTTGTCGCGATCCTCGTCCTGCTGTTCGCGAGTTCCGGTATCGCCCAGGACCCGATCGTTCGCGAGGGCTATTTCGAGGTGCGTTCGGCATCGACGACGCTCGTCGACGGCGTGCACCTGCTCGACTCCAGGCTTCAGCTAGTACTGTCGAGCGAGGCGCTCGAGGCGCTCAACAATGGCGTACCGCTGACGATCGAGCTGCAGATGCAGCTCCTGCGACAGCGGCGCTTCTACGTCGACGCGCTCGATGCCGAACTCGAGGTTCGCTTCGAGCTCGAGTACCGGCCCCTGAGTCAGCGCTACATCGTCCGCAACCTGAACAGCGGCGATCAGGATTCGTTCGCAACGCTTTACTCCGCGCTCAACAACCTGGGCCGCGTGACCTCGCTCCCCGTGATCGACGACGCGCTGCTCGCCGACAACCGCAACTACCGAGTCCGCGTCCGGGCGATGCTGCAAACCCAGCAATATCCGGCGCCGCTCAGGCTGCTGTTCTTCTGGCGAAGCCAATGGCAGCTCCAAAGCGAATGGTATGAATGGACGCTAGAACGGTAAAACGAGCGTTTACGACCCTGCTGGCCGCCATCGGTGTCGGCCTGGCGCTCGTTGCACTGTTCCTGTTGAGCCGCACGGCCGAGAGCGCGGACGACTTCAACCGTCTCCACATCGTGATCCTGTCCATCAACGTGATGGGCGCACTCCTGCTGCTGGTGCTTCTGATCGGCAACCTCGCGCGCCTGCTGCGGGAGTACCGGACCAATGTGCCGGGCGCGCGGCTGAAAGCCCGCATCGTCGGAATGTTCGTCGGTCTGGCGGTTCTGCCGTTGCTGGTCGTCTTCTACTTCTCGTATCAGTTCATCAACCGAGGCATCGATACCTGGTTCAACGTCGAGGTCGAGGCCGGACTGGAGAACGCGCTGCAACTCAGCCGCGCCGTCCTCGAGATTCAGAAGCGCGAGCATCTGTATGCAACGCAGCAGGTTGCTACTCGCCTGAGCCAGGTCAGCGAACGGCAGCTCATCTTCGAGCTCAGCATGCTGCGGCGTGAGAGCGGCGCGAGCGAGATGACGCTGTTCGGCCGCAACGCGCAGATCCTCGCGACGAGTTCGGACAGCGCGGAGAACGCGCTGCCGAAGCCGCTCGCCGAGGAAGTCATCCTGCAGGCGCAGCAGAACCGCCCGTTCGTCAGCCTCGATCCGCTGGAGAACGGCGGCTACGAAATTCGAACTGCGGTCGTGTTCACGATACGCGGCCAGGCCGAGCCGGCTGGCGTCATTCAGGCGTACTTCCCGGTGACCGAGCGACTCGGCCGCATGACAAACAGCGTCGAGACATCGCTGCGCGAGTATCAGCAGCTCATATTCCTGCGCGAGCCGCTGAAGAGCGCGTTGACGCTGACGTTGACGGTCGTCCTGATCCTGAGCTTACTCGCCGCGATCTACGGCGCGTTCATTTTGTCGCGGCGGCTCGTCGCGCCGATCCAGGACCTCGTTGCCGGCACCCGCGCCGTCGCGAAGGGCGACTTCGATACACGCTTGCCGACGCCGTCGCGGGACGAGATCGGATTCCTGATCAGCTCGTTCAACGACATGACCCAGCGGCTGGCCTCGGCGCGCCGCGAGGCAAGCCTCAGTCAGGCCCAGGTCGAAGCAGAACGCACGAACCTCGAGGTTATCCTGGCGCGACTGTCCACGGGCGTCGTCGCGCTGGACCCGGATCTTCGCATCCGCACCGCCAACCAGGCATCGGGCGCGATTCTGAACGTCAATCTGGAGAATCGCGCGGGCGAGCTGCTGACCGACATAGCCAAGAACGAACCGCTGCTCGACCAGTTCGTCGATGTTGCGCGTGTTCACCTCGACGCCGGCGAGACGGAGTGGCGGGAACAGATCGTACTGCGCGGCGAGGTCGGCCGTCGGGTTCTTACCTGCGCGTGCACGACGCTGCCTGGCGATGACGACAAGCCGATCGGCTACGTCGTCGTCTTCGACGACATCACCGGCCTGCTGCAGGCGCAGCGGGACGCGGCGTGGGGTGAGGTCGCCAGACGGCTGGCACACGAGATCAAGAACCCGCTGACGCCGATTCAGCTGTCGGCGGAGCGTTTGCGCCGCAAGTACCTCGGCACGATGAGCGAGGAGCAGGCGAACATACTCGACCGCGCAACGCACACCATCGTGCAGCAGGTCGAGGCAATGAAAGAGATGGTGAATGCGTTCAGCGACTATGCGCGCACGCCGGACATGGAGTTCGGACGCTTCGATCTCGACAAGCTCGTGCACGAGGTCGTCGACCTGTACCGGGCGCAGGAACGCAAGATCGACATCATCGTCACGTCGGACCCGACGCTGCCGTTCATCGATGCGGACATCGGCCGAATACGGCAGATTCTGCACAACCTGATCCGCAATGCGATCGAGGCGCTCGAGAACACGCCGGACGGCCGCATCGACGTGCTGGTCTGCGCGGCCGAGATGGACGGTATCGACGTCGCCCAAATCAAAGTCGAGGACAACGGCCCGGGATTCAACATGGGTTCAGTCAGCCAGGTGTTTGATCCGTATGTGACCACCAAGCCCAAGGGGACCGGGCTGGGGCTGGCGATCGTCAAGAAGCTCGTAGAGGAACATGTAGGCACGATCCGCGCAAAGAACCGCGAAGACGGGGGCGCCTTGGTCAGCATTCGCTTGCCGCTCAATGAAGCGGCGCGCGAAGCGATGATTGCACGCGGTTCGGTTCGGCCTGAGAAAAGGAGGGAGAGAGCGTGAGTGAAGTATTAGTCGTCGATGACGAAGCGGACATTCGGGCGTTGATTTCCGAGATCCTCAGTGACGAGGGTTACGGGGTCACGGTCGCGGGGAATGCCGCCGAAGCGCGAGCCGCACACGATGCGTCGCGTTTCGATCTCGTCCTGCTCGACATCTGGATGCCGGATACCGACGGCATTACGCTGCTCCGCGAATGGTCGGAGGGCGGCGACCTCAATTGCCCGGTCGTCGTCATGTCCGGACACGGCACGGTCGACACAGCGGTCGAGGCGACTCGACTCGGCGCGTACGACTTCGTCGAGAAGCCGCTGTCGCTGGCCAAGCTGCTGAGAACGGTCGAAGGCGCGTTGGATTCGGCGGGCGCGCAGTCACAGCGCTCGCGGAAGATGCTGCCGTCGCTGCTCGCCCCGGTCGGGCGCAGCGCCCTGATGCAGGCGCTTCGAGAGAAGGCGCAGCAGCATGCGCGGCATGACGCGAGCGTCCTGATCTCCGGCGAGCCCGGCACTGGCCGCGGCGCGTTTGCCCGCTATTTGCACGCGCTGAGCAGCCGCGCCGAAGAGCCGCTGATCAGCGTCACGGCCGCGTCGCTGACCGAAAGCAATCTCGAGGAACAGCTGCTGGGCAGCGAAGCTGACGACGACATCAACGCCGGCGCCTTCGAGCGTGCCGGCCGCGGCACTCTGGTCATCGATGAACTCGCCGATCTGGGTTCCAACGCGCAAAGGCTGCTGCTCGGGATTCTCGAGGACGGCGAATACCAGCGAGTCGGTGGCAGCAAGCTGCAGAAACTCGAAGCGCGCGTCATCGCGACGGTCACGAGCGACTACGACGATCTCATCGAGTCCGGCGAACTGAGGCGCGACCTCCTCGCGCACCTGCAGATCCTGGCGCTCAGAGTTCCGCCGCTGCGTGACTACGCCGAGGACGTTCCCGAGCTGCTGAACTACTACGTCGACAAGCTCGTCGAGAGCGAGGGGCTAACGTTCCGCCGCTTCAGCGTGGCGGCGCAGAACCGGCTCAGGAACTACCCGTGGCCGGACAACGTGCGCGAGTTGAAGAATCTCGTTCGCCGTTTGCTGCTGACAGGCTCGGACTCCGATATTCCGCTGGAGGAAGTCGAAGCGGAGATCTCGACTGCGGAGCACACCGATGAGCCGCTCGTGAAGCAGGACCTGTTGGCCCTGCCGCTGCGGGAAGCGCGGGAACAGTTCGAGCGCGCCTACCTGCAGCAGCAACTCGTGCTGTGCAACGGCAAGGTTGGACGGCTCGCGAAGCGCGTCGGCATGGAGCGAACGCACCTGTATCGCAAGCTGCGCTCGCTCGGCGTGGACTTCAAATCTGTGACGGCGGAAGAGTAGCCAGCACGCGGCCTATGCTAGCTTAAGGAAAGTCGACTACGACGGAACGCACCATGAAACGAGGCCTCGTAACTCTCGCCATGCTGTTCTCGCTCACCGCGTGCAGTGGTCAGCAGGTGAAGGAAGGTGCTGGGTATGCTGTCGGCACCGCGATGATAACCGCGGCGACGGCGTTGGCGATCTACGGAAGTATCAAGGACGACCTTGAGGACGATTGCGACGAGGCGTGCCGACGAGCCAAAGCGCACCGTGATGCAAGGCGCCAAGGCGCCGAAGAGCGCCGTGCGGCTCGCCGCGTCGCCGAGCTCGATGCATCGCTCGATGCATACATGACAACTGAGCCCGACGCCGGGGTGGAGCAGCGCTCGGTCGTCTTAGTCCCCGACGATCTGCCGGTGCCGCAGCAGTCCGCCGACAGGCTCGACGCGTTGCTTCCCGAGGAAGTGCCGGAGAACTAGTCGGCCGGCGTTGTTACGTGGTCGAACGCGTTCGTGTGAACACCCGCCCGTCGATCACGATCAGCGCGAAGAAGATCAGCAGCATCCCGCCGACCTCCCACGCGGATAGCGTCTCCTTCAGGATGAGCACGCCGAGCAGGATGGCGGTGACCGGGATCAGAAATGTCACCAGCATCAGGTTCGTTGCGCCGGCCGTTGCAAGCAGCCTGAAGTAGAGCAGGTAAGCGAGCGCGGTCGAGAACACGGCCATCGCGGCCACGGCTGCCCATGCGGTGAGGCTGGCGTCCGCAGCGACCGAGACATCCTGCGTCAGCGGCACCACGGCGCCCAATACCAGCGTCGACATCGTTACCTGGCCGGCGGCGGCGACCGCCGGGCTCAATTTCATCTTGTGAAAACGGCGGCCGAAGGCGCCCGCACAGGCGTACGACAGTCCGGCGAGTACGACCGCCAATTCGGCAAAGACGTCGCCGCCGATTTCACCGATCGCGCCCGGGCCGATCATTACGGCCACGCCGGCGAAGCCAATGACGACGCCCGCGATCTTCGCAGGCGTTACGGGCTCGTCCTTCAGCCAGGCGGCGGCGATGAGCACCGCGAATAGCGGCGTGGTCGCGTTGAGAATCGATGCGAGACTGGAGCTGATCTCGGTCTGTCCCCAGACGATCAGGGAGAACGGAATGACGTTGTTCAGGAGCCCCATGATCAGGAACGCCACCCAGACGGAGAGCTTTCGCGGAATCTCGGCGCCGGTCATCGCCACGTAGATCCACAGAACGATCGTTGCAAGCAGGGTGCGGACGCCGACCAGCAGCAGTACCGGCAGCTCCAGTGCGATCTCGATGAGGAAATAGGAGCAGCCCCACAGGAACGAGAGCAGGGCGAGCAGAACCCAGCTTTGGGCTGTCATTTTCACTGCGACAGCGCCTCATCGACGACGACGCACCAGTTCGGCTCGGCTCGAATCGGCGCCGCTTCGCTTTCGACGCCCAACGCCGTTTCCACCGCAATCTTCCAGGCGTCTGTGCCCGGTTCGAGTGCGGAGCCGAGCATGGCTTCGACTTCCCAGAGCCACGGCTCCGTGCAGGGAATCGGACCGCCGTCGGTTTCGTCGTCAAATTCGCGGCGTTCCACGTCCGACCGTTCCTGCGGCACGATCTTGCCGTCCGTTTGAAACAGCAAGCCGGGCTCGCCAAAGTCCTGCACGCTCAATGCGCGCATCATCGACAACGCGCGGCCGTCTTCGTCGATCGATGGACCCGCCGGCCGAATCTGTTCCGTCGAGACGATCTCGCCCTCGACGAATCGGCCTTCGCCGTCCAGCGTCACGATCAGAATCGGTGCGACACCCTTGATGCCGGCCACGCTGATGCCGTAGTAGGTCGCGAAGTTGCCCAAGCTGTAGGCGATGAAGCGATCTTCGTAACGCTCCGCACCGCGCACGACGTGCGGGCCGTGACCGAATACGAAGTCGGCGCCCGCGTCGACGACCATCCGGGCGAAGCGCACGACGTCACCGCGCGGTTCGCCGTAGTACTCCTCTTCGTCGAACGGAATGTGCGTGACATCCTGGCCTTCAGCGCCGCCGTGAAAGGTGACGATAACGATGTCATGCGACTCCGCGAAACGCGTGACCGTTTCTTCCGCGTAGGTGTAGTCGAGCAGCATGTTCGAGTTGCGGGTAACCGCGTAGCCCAGCACGGCTACGCTCAGTCCCCCGACGTCGAGTGTGGCGAAGTCGCCGACGCGGCCGGTGTGCAGGAGCCCGGCGTCCGCGAGAGTCTGCATCGTCTCGGTGCGACCAGCTTCGCCAAAGTCCCGCGCGTGATTGTTGGCGACGCTCATGACGTCGAAGCCGGCGTTGACCAGGTGCTCGGCGTAACGCGTCGGCGAGCGGAACAGGTAGCAGGCCCGCGGGTTGCTGCAGGTCTTGACCGGCTCACCGCCGTCGACGAGCACCCCTTCGAGATTGCCGATCGTGAGATCCGCGGCTTCGAGGAATGGCGTGACCTCCGCCAGGAAGGACTCGCCGTCGTCGTCCGGCAGATGATTTTCGGGATAGTCCGTGCCCAGCATCATGTCGCCGACGGCGGCAATCGTAATGCGGAGTTCGCTCTTGTCGAGTTCGGGCTCGACGGTGGGTTCCGGCTCCGGCTCGACGACAGGTTCGGGCGCAGGCTCCGGTGGCGGAGGCGGTTCGATCGGTGGCGCTGCACAAGCGCCCAGAAGCAGGGCTACCGGCAAGGGGAGCGAACGTCGAAGCCTGGTCCTGCTAATCACCTAGTCGTATGCGCAGTACGTCGATGCGCGCAGCGCGCAAGCGGCTGCGCAGCATGTTCAATTCGTCGAGATCGTCGATCGGACCGATGCGCACACGATGGTACGTCTTGTCCTCGATCGTGACGCGTTGGATGTAAGACTGGATGCCCTGCAGGCCGAGTTCCGCGCGCCGCCGCTCGGCGTCACCGAGCGCTGTGAACGAGCCCGCCTGCAGCACGTAGGTGCCGGGCTCGACGACGGCCTGCGGCGCGGTGTCGGCTTCCACCTCGTATTCTTCTTCCGGAACGATGACTTCCATGTTGGGGAGCAGCTCGTAGAACTCGAAGCGAGGCTCCTCGGGTTCTGCGTCGGTCTCGGGCACCGGCATGGTTTCGCCGTTATCGTCCAGCGCATTCTCGAGGCTCGCCGGCCGTGCCGGCTGGGGTTCTGGCGCGGGCGGGCGCCGATCGCTGAACCAGACGGCCGCGGCCACCGATAGCCCTATGGCCAGGCCAAAGACACCCCACAGCCAGCCGGGGTAGTCGGCGTTCTTCTTTTTCTTCGAAGTCTTGCGGCGGCGACGCTGTGCCACTACATCGACTCCGGTGCGGATACGCCCAGGATATCGAGCGCGTTCGCGATGACATGACGGACCGCCACGCAGAGCACGAGGCGCGCATCGCGAAGGTCTGCGTCGTCCTTCAGGAAGCGGTTGTCGTTGTACCAGCTGTGGAAATCGCTGGCGAGGTCACGCAGGTAGTGCACCAGTGTCTGCGGCCCGCGATTGGTGGCGGCCAGTTCGATGATTTCCGGATAGCGCGACAGCGCGGTCATGAGCGCGCGCTCCTGCTCGGACTCGAGCAGCGCGAGATTTGCACGGCCGTTGGCCGCGTCGTGCTCGATGCTGCGCTCGGCGGCTTCCTTGAAGACACCCGCAATACGAGCATGCGCGTACTGCACGTAGTAGACCGGGTTGTCCTTGGTTTGTGACTTGGCGACGTCGAGATCGAAATCGAGATGCTGATCGTTCGAGCGCATGACGTAGTAGAAGCGGGCGGCGTCGTTGCCGACTTCGGCGCGCAGCTTTCTCAACGTGTCGAACTTGCCGCTACGCGTGGACATCTGCACTTTCTCGCCGCCGCGATAGAGTGCGACGAATTGCACGAGTTCGACCTCGAGGTCTTCGCCTTCGTACCCCATCGCCTCGAGCCCGCCG
This sequence comes from Woeseiaceae bacterium, assembly GCA_965232445.1. Lineage (GTDB taxonomy): Bacteria > Pseudomonadota > Gammaproteobacteria > Steroidobacterales > Woeseiaceae > UBA1847. The sequence continues at coordinate 1,288,733 of OZ246973.1, forward strand.
CGAACGCGTGCGACGTAGCCGTGATGGTCCGCGCCGAGAACGTCGATCAGATGGTCGAAGCCGCGCTCGCGCTTGTCGAAGTGATAGGCGATGTCGGACGCAAAGTAAGTCTTCACGCCGTTGTTGCGCACGACAACGCGGTCTTTCTCGTCACCGAAGTTCGTCGCCGGGAACCACTCGGCGCCGTCCTGCTCGTACAGCATGCCGCGTTCGCGCAGCACGTCGAGGGCGGCATCGATACGGCCCTCTGTCGTCAGGCTCTTCTCCGAGTACCACTTGTCGAAGGTCACGCCGAATTCGGCCAGGTCGTCCTCGATGTCCGAGCGGATGGCTTCGAGCGACTGACTACGAATCCTGTCGAAGTCGTCGTCACCGAGCAGCGCGAGCGCACGGTCGAGTAGCGCACCGATATACGCCTCGCGGGCGTCCTTGTTCGAGGCGCGTTCTTCGGCGGTGGCGTCCGGCTTGTCGTTCGGTCCGTCGTCCGTTAGCCCTTCCAGAACGGCGTCTGCCGTGCTGACGGTGATTCCGGAGGTATCGATCTCGCTGGCAAGGTCGACGATGTAGTCGCCCCTATAGCCGGCATTCGGGAACGGAATCTGTACGCCGTTCTTTTCCAGCCACCGCAGCCAGACGCTGACGCCGAGGATGTCCATTTGCCGGCCGGCGTCATTGACGTAGTACTCGCGGTAGACGGGATAGCCCATTGCCTCGAGCAGGTTGCCGAGCGTCGCACCGTAGGCGGCGAGCCGGCCGTGGCCGACGTGCAGCGGACCGGTCGGGTTCGCCGAGACGTACTCGAGCAGGATCTTCGGCGACTCACGGCGCGGCTGGCGGCCGTAGTCGGCGCCAGCGTCGAGAATCGTCTCGATCTCGCCGTGAACCGCCGCAGGGGCAAGCGTGAAATTGATGAACCCGGGACCGGCGATCTCCGTCTTCGCGACGGCGTCGTTTGCCGGCAGTGCATCGACGATCGCGGCAGCAATCTCCCGCGGATTGCGCCGCGCAGGCTTTGCGAGACGCATTGCAACATTCGACGCGAAGTCGCCATGCGACGCATCGCGTGTGCGCTCGATCGTGTCCGCGGCATTGAGACCGGACGCGGCGTCAGCCAGATCGGTCAAAGACGCCAGCGCCTCGGAAACGAGATTTGCGACTAAGGCTTTCATTGGGGTGGTCTGAAGTGTGTTACGCGGATGCCCGGTGCGACCCGCGATTCTACAGCGAACCAGCGGAAAAACTACAAAGGTGGATACCTCAAGGAGAGGCCATTGCCCCGTAGGAGCGGCTTCCAGCCGCGATCCGTAGACGACTATCGCGGCTGGAAGCCGCTCCTACAGGGGAGACCGGCCGGCTGGATTTGGACGATTCCAGCCGCCAGGGAATCTCGCGGTAGACTGACGGCTCCTGACCCGCAGGGGTCAATCAGACAAGGACCCAAACCACGCCGGTCCGGACGCGCACAATGGAGCCGATATTTCACATCACGACACGCGCCCAGGCAGACGAGGCGGTTTCGGCTGGCAGCTATCATTGCGAATCGCTGGATACTGAAGGATTCGTACATTGTTCGTACGGCCATCAGGTTCTCGAAGTTGCGAATGCCCTTTTTGCCGGACAACAAGGGCTGGTGTTGTTGGAGATAGACCCCGGACGAGTCGACTGCGACATCAAGATCGAGAATACCGTTGGTGGAAGCGAACTATATCCACACGTTTATGGCGCAGTTCCGTCATCGTCAATACGACGGATTCACAAATTTTCGGCCGACGCTAGCGGTAATTTCTCATTGCCGCCATCCGTTCGATTCTGACAAGACCATTGACCGCCTCCGGCCGAACGGCAGGAAAGGTCAATACCCACCAAAGAGTGCAAAGAACCGTAGGAGCGGCTTCCAGCCGCGACAGGCGTCCATAGATCGCGGCTGGAAGCCGCTCCTACGGGACGATCCGCCTGTTCGGTGTCGGTTTGCTCAAGCTACGCACGTGTCTCGCGGTAGACTGACGGCTACTGACCCATAGCGGACATTCCGTTCCGAGCGGCTTGCGTTGCCCCGGGACCGGTGGCCTTGACCTTGAACACAGACAGCCCGATTGCAACCAGAGAATCGTGGAAGACTACGGAACCGTCAGGCCCGTTCCTGCAGATTCCCTATCAGGCGCAATTCTCGCTCGATGAAGTGGAGAAAATTCGGCGCGGAATAGTTCCTCGCGATATGGAGGACAAGTGGTTCGTATTTTTCGAGTCGGACGTGCTCTATTTCCACCGAAGCTGGACCGGAACATTGATCTACAGGGTACAGCTGTCCGTATCAGCATCGGGCGGCACGATTGAGAGCGCCGAAGTCCTCGACGACAAAGAGTTCTATCGGCGAGGTTCGAAGCGCGACGAGGTAAGAATGCTGGGCTTTCTTGTCGCGGCGCTTCTGCTGGGAAAAGACGTCGAGTTCCCCATGCCGAGCAGCATGAAGAACTCACCCCCGGGGGCATACCAACACAACGTGGTTGGTCGAGCGTATCCAGAACGCTTGTTCTATGACAGCAAGATCGTCCGGTTTCTTCGTCGTCTGGTCTGGCCCGCGTCGAAAGACCGCTAGTGGCCGAATGATGGACGCTTCGCGTAGACGCCACAGGCCCGTAGGAGCGGCTTCCGACCCCTTGTGGCTGTTCGCAGCTTCACTCGAGTGACAAGAATTGACCGAATCTGAGACCCAGGTAGTCGTTGCCGATCAAGGCGATTTTGTATCGGCAACATTCCCAAACGGCGAATCCGAAACAATGTCATGGAGCGATCTGATTCGTTTCGAAGTACGGACGAACGATTCCGGGCCGTGGGGATGGGACGTGTGGTTCGTGCTTGTGGGCGTGCGCGATAAAGTATCGTTTCCGCTTGGGGCCACGGGTGAAGACAAGGTCCTCTCAAAGACTGCGAGCGTAACAGGCCAGTCGCGAGGCGACCTGATTGACGGAATGAGCTGCACGGAGAATCGCACATTCGTCACTTGGCAAAAATCTGATACCCAGCAGACCCGCGACTGACTGCTTCCGGCTGGAACCGGTTACCCAAGCACTTTCCTGTAGGATGACACCTACTGACCCACAGCAGATAGTCGGGGCCTGTGCCGAATGCGTAGTGGAGAAGAGCACAAAGGGGAATCTAGTCTGCGGCGCGAAGCGTTCTTCAGCGTCTCGTCCCGGCGAATTGTCGGACCGGCCTTTTTCTTTGGCGGGATATTTCTCGGCGGTTACAACGTAATCCGGCTTGCAACTACAGGAACTGTTCTCGTCGAAGGTCAGCCGAGTACCGACTGGTTCTATATTGCAGCATCGGTGCTCTTGCCAGCCATAGTGGCGGTCTTGGGGTTACTGCTTCAGCGCGCCGAACCTCTCTACATTGACGACTGACCCCTTCCGGACATTTACGCATTGCAATGATTCGAGCGAGTAACCGAACTGGATGAGAGTCGCGATACGCGAGGAAGTAGACCTGATTCAGCCACTAGACGGGCTGGAGCGTGAAACGAAGATCGACGTACTCGCGTGGATCGATTCAGGAGCTGAACTCTGTCGACGGGAGAAACCGGCGACGCCGCCGAAGCACCTGATCTCTTACTTCGCGGTTGTAGACGGCGACCATATTCTGCTCGTCGACCATATCAACGCTGAGTTATGGCTTCCCACCGGAGGGCACGTTGATCCGGGTGAGCATCCAAGAGACACGGCTTTGCGCGAAGCACGGGAAGAACTGTCGCTGGACGGCAAATTTCTGAAAGAAGGGCCGGTCTTCATAACAATCACGGAAACCGTCGGCAAAACTGCAGGGCACACGGACGTTTCCCTATGGTACGTGCTCCGCGGCGACCGGAACTCGAGCCTCGTGTTCGACACCTCCGAGTTCCATGATGCGCAATGGTTTCACAAAGACGATGTGCCACTTGATCGAACGGACAAACACATGTCCAGGTTTCTGCAGAAGCTCTTCGCTGAGTGACTGCTTGTGGCCGAAAGATGACACTTCCATCGCCCGCTTGGCGGGCTCCTACAGGGCAAGCCGTGCGTCCGCTAGTGGTCGAACGGGTATCTTGCGGGGCGCTAGAACATCGTAGGAGCGGCTTCCAGCCGCGATCTGTAGACGCCTATCGCGGCTGGAAGCCGCTCCTAAGGGAAGTTTGGCCTGCACGGCTTGATCGAATCCAGCTGCCAGAGAGAATCGCGGTAGGCTGACAGTTTCAGGCGCATTGCAGGCGTCGGCATCTCGATATCAGACCCCACACATGACACATACAATTGATGTTGATAATCACGCTCGATTTCTCGATGGATATCTGGATGCAGCCGGCAGGATTCGGTCCACAGACTCAATTCTGGCGGCCGCCGGAACACGGTTAGTAGCAAATGACGATGACCTGGAACGAAAGCTGGGAGTCCGGCTACGTGGTAAGAAAATGCTCGAATCGCCGGCGAAGAAGCTTGAAGATGCTGTTGCGGCTGTCCTCGACCTCGAAAAGGGAAGGCTTCCCTTCTACCTCGTTGAGTACATTCTCTGGTTTCTGGAGTTCGGACCTGTCGCAACTCTGTGGCAACTAGATTGTTCATTCAACGATTTCGACACTCTGACCAGCGCCTTTTTTCTTGTCGACACACAAGGTGACTCCTCGGTTGTCATTTACATGTACACCGCATCCAAGCCGGAATTGAACCAGAGTCAGGCTGACGACGGAGCGCCCGATTGATGGCCGATTCCGGCCGCCCGCGAATCCAGCGGTAGAATGACGGTTCCTGACCCGCTGCAGCCGTTCGCAATTGATGGATGAACAATTCGAAATTGCTGTGAAGGATGCGATTAATTCTGACGCATCCTTGGATGAGATTGCTGCCATCCTTCGGAGGTGGCGCGACCGAGGTCTGTCGTCAGAAACCGCCGCATCTACTCTTGAGACTCTTCGCGATCATTGCGGCGCCGACAAAGAAGATCGGATTCTTGAAGTCTTAGACATTGTCACTGGCTTTTGCAGCCCGGATCATCGAGTCTGGGAACACTCAGGATGACCGGCCGCTAGTGGCCGAGCGGGTATCTTGCGGGGGCGTTAGAGCATCGTAGGAGCGGCTTCCAGCCGCGATCCGTAGACGCTTGTCGCGGGTGGAAGCCGCTCCTACGGTAGGGGTCTCTCGACCGGGCTTGGTCGAATCCGGTGGCCAGGAGGTCTCGCGGTAGACTGATGGCTTCGGACCCAATGTGGACGGCGGAGAAACACCTCTATGGCGATTCAGTTTGTGAAGCTTGCGCGTCACATACGCGATTCTGATGGCCGCGCCATAGCCGCCGCTCTCGCCTGCATCTGTGCACTCGCTTTTTCTGCACCTGCGTACACGTGCTCAATATCGCCCGGATATAGTCTTGCATCAGAAGGCTGGGACGAACAGGAGGGCCCTTCACCGGGTCCGCCCCGAGTTCACTTGTCTCGGCTCGACCGTGGCGAAATCGAGCGAGGCTCAAGGCCGTGCGGGTACATTGCTGTACTTGAGATTGTGTTGCCCGATCACTCTGATGATCTTGTCGCCGGGTATTTCATTCGAGTCGTGGGCGATAGCCCTGGCGGCATGTACATTCCGGATTCATTGCTGCTCCCCCGTGACCGAGACGATGGACGAAAAATCTTCTGGTTCTCGTGGCCTGAGATTGCGTTGGAGAACGGCGCGCTGCCTCAGCTGGACTTTGAGATTGAGATCGCGGCCGTGTCCAAACTCGGGATTGAGGGCGATGCAGGGAGACTTCGTATCCGCGATCCCGATTGACCGGTTCTGGCCGCTTCCAGCCGCCCGGGAGTCTGGCTGTAGAATGACGGCATTCGACCCGGAGGGGTCTCTGATATTTGCAACTACGCCGACGCACTGATGACAACAGCTGAAAAAGTTCTCAGGCATGAGTTCGCTGGAGAAGAAGGCTCGTTCCTGATTCAACTCAGGACTGAATTTCATTGGGACAAGGTCGCGTTCACTCGGTTAACGAACGCGATGCACGAATACGTAAGTGCGAAAGACTCAAAGGACAGACTTGATCCTGACATCGCACAGGGTTACTGGTTCCTCGAGCGCTTTGTCCCAGAATGGACGTCACACGAAAATTTCCCGAGGCCAGAGTCTCCCTACTACGAAGACTGCCTAATGCGAATTAGTGACTTAGCGTGGTTCTACTTTATCGGCGAGAGCCCATATATGGACGGTGGCGGTTTCGATACTCTTTAAGTCTGCGCCTGGCCGATAGCCGACACACCGATCGACCGCATGGCGGGCTCCTACAGGGGATGTCGAGCATTTGCCAATGGCCGAACGGCGAACTTGGGCAGACGCCTGGGCATCGTAGGAGCGGCTTCCAGCCGCGATAGGCATCCATTGATTGATCGCGGCTGGAAGCCGCTCCTACGGGTGGGATCGATCCAGGTCCGACGCAGGAAGCCGCATGACCGGCCGAACTGATTTCAGAATAGGTCCAGGGGGTCGACGTCTATGGACCAGCGGACCTTTCTCGCTGTGGGTTCAGATTCCAGTGCCGGACGTAGCTGGCGCAGCACTCCATGCAGTGCTGCCCGGTCGGTCGATTGCAGCATGAGTTGAGCGCGGTAACGTCCTGCTCTGCGGGCCATCAGTGCGTCGACGGGTCCGAGCGCGCGCACGGCGTCGAGTTCGAACGCGGCAATACGTCGCCTTGCGATATCGAGGAACGCATGCGCGTCGGCGCGACGCGTCGCCGCCGCCCGAATGAGCGCGAGTCGCGAGAACGGTGGCCAGCCTGTGGCTCCGCGTTCAGACAGAGCGCGTGAGGCAACGCCGCGATACCCCTCGGTAACGAGCAGCTTCCAGAACGCGTGTTCCGGGAACGCGGTCTGAATGAAAACCTCTCCGCGCATGTGTTCGCGTCCCGACCGGCCAGCGACCTGCACGATCGATTGAGCCATCCGTTCGTCGGAACGGAAGTCGGTCCCGAACAGTCCCTGATCGGCATTGATGACACCGACCAGCGTCAGCTTGGGAAAATGGTGCCCCTTCGACAGCATCTGCGTGCCGACCAGAATCTCGGCCTCGCCGAGCGCGGCCGACGTCAATGCCTCGTCCATCGCGCCTTTGCGGCGTGTGCTGTCGCTGTCGACGCGCAGCACCTTCCGCTCGGGAAAGCGGCGCTTCAGCGCATCCTCGATGCGTTGCGTGCCGGCGCCCAGCGGTTTCAGTGGCGAGCCGCAGTCCGTGCACGCCTCTTCGGGAATGCGTTCCGCACCGCAGTGGTGGCAGCGTAGGCGGCCCTGATCCGCGTGCAGCGTCATGCGCGCATCGCAGCGCGAGCATTCCGATACGTTGCCGCAGGCCGTGCAGATCAACGTCGGCGCGAAGCCGCGCCGGTTCAGGAACAGGAGCACCTGTCCGTCATTGTCGAGGTGGCTCTCGATGGCGCCGAGCATCGTGTCACTCACGCCTTCGTCGAGCCAGGAGCGACTGATGTCGACGATGCGCACGTCCGGCGGTTCGGCGCCGCCAGCGCGGCGCGGCAGTTCGAGATGCCGATAGCTGCCGTCCTCGCAGTGCTTGAGCACCTCGAGCGTCGGCGTCGCCGAGCCGAGAACGATCGGGACTTCCGCTCGATTCGCGCGGACGATCGCGAGATCGCGCGCGGAATACCGCAGTCCTTCCTGCTGCTTCAACGATGCGTCGTGTTCTTCGTCGACGACGATCAGGCCGAGGTCCGGCAACGGTGCGAAGACGGCGGACCGAGTGCCGACGACCAGCTTCGCCCGTCCCGAACGGGCCTCGCGCCAGCCGCGAAGCCGCTGCAGATCGGTCAGACCCGAATGCAAGAGCGCGGGCTCGACGCCCAAACGCTGGCGAAGCCGGTCAGTGAGCTGCGGCGTGAGTCCGATCTCGGGCACCAGCAACAACGTCTGGCGGCCCTCGCGCAACACGTCGTCGATGAGCTCGAGATAGACTTCCGTTTTGCCGCTGCCCGTAACACCGTCGAGCAGGAACGTGCCGAAGCCTTGTTGTTTGCGGATCTCGTCGACCGCGGCCTGCTGCTCGGCATTGAGTTTAGGCCCGGCTTGCGTCTCCAAATCGACGACGGGTTCGCCGGCCTCCGCACGGGCTTCGAACTGCTCGATGTAGCCCTTCTCCTCGAGTGCTGCACTGACACGCCGCCACCCCGGCATCGTCTCCGTCAGCGTATCGGCGTCGAGCCCGCCGCCGCCCGCGTCGATCAGCAGCGACAGCAGCGCGGCCTGTTTCGGCGCCCGCTTCGCGAGAGTCTCCGGGTCCATCGATTCGCCCGCCGCCGTAACGGCGGTCACGGTCACGACGGGATGCAATGCACTGCCGCGACGAAGCAGCGCCGGCAGGCTCGCGGCGACGACCTCGCCGATCGGGTGATGGTAGTAGTCGCTGGTGAAGCGGATGAGCTGGAGTTCGGTTTCGGAAAGCAGCGGCTTCTCGTCCAGCAGGGACTCCGCTCGCTTCAATTTGCGGCCCTGAATTGCGCTGCCATTGCCGACCGCCATCACCAGGCCCGTTTCGCGTCGCCGGCCGAATGGCACACGCACTCGGCAGCCCGGCGCGGGGCAAGGGCCCTCGGCCGGCGGCAGGTAGTCGAAACAGTGCGACAGCGGCACGTTCACCGCGACGCTCAAGGTGCGTTCAGCGCTCAATTTCTCAACAAAAACAACGAGTAACAGCGTGACGGCCGCCGCGCATTACATAAGTTCGCTGGCCGTCTGGCTGTCAACCGGGCCGTTTCTCGCCCGTTATTAAAGGCACACACGTTAGAACACAGCCTCACGGAGATAAAGAGGACCGAACGTATGGATGCGATAATCTCGAGGTCAGGGAGAGCTGCCTCATGAGCGCCTGCGCAGGCGTTTTTGCGGTATCGTGCGAGCCGGCAACGGAGACGACCGCACTGCAGACCGAACGGCAATTGAATCGGTTCTTCGCCGACGTCGAGCGTCGCGCGCTTCGGATCGCCGAGATCGCGGTGCGCGACCGGGACGAAGCGCTGGATCTCGTGCAGGACGCGATGATCAAACTCGCCCGCAACTATGTGTCGCGGCCGAGCGAGGAATGGACGCCGCTCTTCTATCGCATCCTGCAGAACGGCATTCGCGACTGGCATCGGCGCCAGGGCGTGCGCAACCGCGTGATGGTCTGGTTCGGCAAAAAGCCGGACAACGACTACGACCCGATCGCCGAGGCGCCCGACCACAACGAGCGAGCGCCGGACGAGCGGCTGGAGAATGCACAGGCGATGGACGCGCTCGAGCGCGCCGTCGGGCGCTTGCCGACGCGGCAGCGTGAAGCGTTCATGCTGCGCACCTTCGAGGGCCTCGACGTGGCCGGCACGGCCGTCGCGATGGGCGTCAGCGAAGGCAGCGTCAAAACGCACTACTCGCGCGCGGTGCATTCGCTGCGCGAGAAACTGGGAGACCACTGGGAATGAACGGACCAAACACACACGACGACGAGCGCTTCGCCGAACAGGCGAAGGAGATGTTCGACGACAGCGTGGAACGTCTGGATGCCGCAACGCTGTCACAGCTCAATCAACGAAGGCAGGCCGCGCTGGCGGAAGCGTCGAAGAAGGACAGCCGCGTTCACTGGGGCCGGTGGCTGCCGGCGGCCGGCGTCGCAGCGGCGGCGGTCGTCGCCGTCGTCATGATGCAGGGCACGGCGGTGATCGACCCACCGGGCGACGACGCGACGGATTTCGAGATTCTGCTCAGCGAGGACAATCTCGAGATGATCGAGGAGCTCGAGTTCTACGACTGGCTCGAGCTGGCTGCCGACGAATCGGCTGACAATGTCGGTTGATCGAAAGATCTGCTTGACCGCGCTGCTGTTGGGTACAGCGGGCATGGTGGCAGCCGATGACGAGCTGCCGGACATGGAGTTCTTGGAATACCTGGGGATGTGGGAGGAATCGGACGAAGAATGGCTGGCACTCGCCGACGAGGACGCGCTGCTGGCATCCGATTCCGAAGAGCGGATCGATCCCGCGCCGGAAGGCGAAGAATCGAAGGAGAACGACGATGAAAGCTAGGACCACTTTCATAATCATGGCGCTGTTGATGTTCGGCGCGGCCCACGCTCAGGAGAGCGTCGGCTGGGAGACGCTGACACCGGAGCAGCAGCAGGTACTGGATCGCTTCGCGAGCGACTGGGATTCCTTGCCGGCCGAGCGTCAGCAGCGGCTTGCGACCGGTGCCGATCGCTGGATCGGCATGTCGACCGACGAGCGCCAGGCTGCGCAGCAGCGCTTCGAGCGCTGGCGCGGCCTCGACGCGGATCGCCGCGACCTCATTCGCGAGCGCTGGCGGATCTACCGGGACCTATCGCCAGAAGATCAGCGGCGCATTCGCGACAACTTCCGCGACTTCCAGCGCCTGAATCAGGACAGGCGCCAGGAGCTCCGCGACCGCTGGCGCAACATGACGCCCGCACAGCGTGAGCGCGCACTGGAACGGATGCGGGACAGGCCGCGACCGAGACCGAATCGGCGCGACTGATCGCAGGCATGACTCAATAAGGCCCCTTACCCAGGGGCCTTACTTATTGCGCGCCATGACAATGTTGATAGAGTACGCCGGTCCTGTACGAGGCGAAGAATATGAAGATCGGTGTACCGAGAGAAACACATTCGGGTGAACGACGCGTCGCAACGACGCCTGACGTAGCGAAGGACCTCATAAAGCTCGGCTTCGAGGTAAGCGTGGAAAGCGGCGCCGGCGCGCTCGCGAACTTCTCCGACTCGGCGTACGAAGACGCCGGCTGCGAGATCGCCGACTCGGCGGGGGCGGTCTGGCAGGACGCGGACATCGTGCTCAAGGTTCGCGGCCCCGAGGCCGACGAGACGGCGCGGCTGACGGGCGACAAGACGCTGATCAGCTTCATCTGGCCGGGACAGAACCCTGAACTCCTGGAGACGCTGACGGCGAGCGGCGCGACCGTCATGGCGATGGACAGCGTGCCGCGCATCTCGCGCGCGCAGAAGATGGATGCGCTGAGTTCGATGGCGAACATCGCGGGCTACCGCGCGGTCGTCGAAGCCGCGCAGCACTTCGGCCGCTTCTTCACCGGTCAGATCACGGCCGCCGGCAAGGTGCCGCCGGCCAAGGTGCTGGTCATCGGCGCAGGTGTCGCCGGACTCGCCGCCATCGGTGCCGCCAAGTCCATGGGCGCCATCGTCCGCTCGTTCGATACCCGCCCGGAAGTGAAAGAGCAGGTCGAGAGCATGGACGCCGAATTCCTGATGCTCGACTTCGAGGACGACGAGGACGGTTCCGGCGAAGGCGGCTACGCCAAGGTGATGAGCGAGGAGTTCATCAAGGCGGAGATGGCGCTGTTCGCGGAGCAGGCCAAAGACGTCGACATCATCATCACGACGGCGCTGATCCCGGGCAAGCCGGCACCGAAGCTGATCACGGCCGAGATGGTCGAATCGATGAAGGACGGCAGCGTGATTGTCGATCTCGCTGCCGAGCAAGGCGGCAACTGCGAACTCACGCAGGCCGACAAGGTCGTCAACGAGCACGGCGTATCGATCATCGGCTACACGGATCTGCCGAGCCGGCTGGCGGCCCAGTCCAGCCAGCTATACGGCACCAACCTGCGTCACCTGCTGACCGACCTGACGCCGGAGAAGGACGGCCAGATCGTCGTCGACATGGAGGACGAGGTCATCCGCGGCGCGACGATCTGCAAGGACGGCGAGACCACGTGGCCGCCGCCCGCGCCGAAGCTCTCGGCGGCACCGCCGAAAGCGGCACCGGCCGCCACGCCGGAACCGCCCGAGCCGGAGAAGCCCTCGGTGTTCGGGCCGATCATTGCAATGGCGATTGGTGGTCTCGCGCTGCTCGGCCTCGGAGCGGTCGCGCCACCGTCGTTCATGGCCCACTTCACGGTCTTCGTGTTGGCCTGTTTCGTCGGCTACATGGTCATCTGGAACGTGACGCCGGCGCTGCACACGCCGCTGATGAGTGTCACTAACGCGATTTCGAGCATCATCATCATCGGCGCGTTGCTGCAGATAAGTTCGACCGACACGATCATCATGTGGGTGGCGATAGGGACCGTGCTGATCACGGCGATCAACATTGCGGGCGGTTTCGCGGTCACGCGCCGCATGCTCGACATGTTCCGGAAGTGAGGCAGCCATCATGATCAGTCCCGGAATAGTCAACGTCTCCTACATCATCGCGACCATCCTGTTCATCCTGGCGCTCGGCGGACTGTCGAACCAGGAGACGGCGCGGCGCGGCAACTGGTACGGCATCATCGGCATGACGATCGCGCTGCTCGCGACCGTCCTCGGCGACGTCGAACGCAACTACGTCTATCTGATGGTGGCGCTGCTCTTAGGCGGCAGCATCGGCCTCCTGCTCGCGCGCCGCGTGCAGATGACGCAGATGCCGGAGCTCGTCGCGATCCTGCACAGCCTCGTCGGTCTTGCCGCAGTCGCTGTCGGCTTCGCGAACTTCATGGGCTCCGGCCACGACTACGTGGGCGTCGAGAAGACCATTCACGACATCGAGACCTACATCGGCATCCTGATCGGTGCCGTTACCTTCTCAGGCTCGGTGATCGCGTTCGGTAAGCTGTCCGGCCGTATCGGCGGCAAGCCGATGCTGCTGCCGGCAAGGCACTGGCTGAATCTCGGACTGCTGATCGCCGCGATCTGGTTCGGTTACGAGTTCGTCGGTCAGTCGGCCGCCGGCGAGGGCCTGAACCCGCTGATCATCATGACGGTCATCGCGCTGCTGTTCGGCATCCACATGGTCATGGCCATCGGCGGTGCCGACATGCCGGTCGTCGTCTCGATGCTCAACAGCTACTCGGGATGGGCGGCGTCTGCCACTGGCTTCATGTTGTCGAACGATTTGCTTATCGTGACCGGCGCGCTGGTCGGATCCTCGGGCGCCATCCTGAGCTACATCATGTGCCGGGCGATGAATCGCAAATTCCTCGCCGTGATTGCGGGTGGGTTCGGCACCGGCGGCGGCACCGCCGCTTCCGGCGGCGACGAGGAAGGCGAGGTCGTTCCGGTCGAAGCGCACGACGTCGCCGAGATGCTCGTGGGTTCGAAGGAAGTGATGATCATTCCGGGCTACGGCATGGCGGTCGCGCAGGCGCAGCACGTCGTTTACGAGATCACGATGGCGCTACGCGAGAAAGGCGTCAACGTGCGCTTCGGTATCCATCCCGTTGCCGGCCGCATGCCGGGCCACATGAACGTGCTGCTCGCCGAGGCGAAGGTCCCGTACGACATCGTCTTCGAGATGGACGAGATCAACGAGGATTTCCCGGATGTCGACGTCTCGATCGTTATCGGCGCGAACGACATCGTGAACCCGTCGGCACAGGAAGTGCCCGACAGTCCCATCGCCGGCATGCCAGTACTCGAGTGCTGGAAGGGCAAGACGACCGTCGTCCTGAAGCGCAGCATGGCGACCGGCTACGCCGGCGTACAGAATCCGCTCTTCTTCAAGGAAAACACGCGGATGCTGTTCGGCGATGCCAAAGACACCCTCGATGCGGTGTTCAAAGCGCTATAGGCAGGAAATTCACGGAAACGTCATACCAATCTCGAATAATGCGACGCGAAGCGCGGCCAAGCTATTGATTTTTGGTTAGCGTCGGGCAAACTAGACACGGCAGCAACCTCAGGCCATTCGAAGGGAAAGTGCCTATGCTCGCTGGATTGGCTTCCGAAATTTCGCAGCAGGTTTTGCGAACGGACATCGCCGGTATGCCACTGGAGTGGATCGATTACCGGGAAGCCGCGCGACTCTATCACGCGGAGCAGGTTGCCTACGACTGCGGTACTCACCTCTACACGATCCACGGCGGCTACAGTTCGTACACCGGCGAACGCAGCATCATCGACGTCAATTCCATCATCGCGACACACGGCACCAGCCAAAGTCTTTCGCGCAATCGGGACAAGTACGTTCCACCGTTGAACAATCGGACACTGTTCAAGCGTGACGGCAATCTCTGCCTGTATTGCGCGATGCGATTCCCGACGCGTGACTTGACGCGCGATCACATTACGCCAATCTCGCAGGGCGGTCAGGACCGCTGGAATAACGTCGCCACGGCGTGTCGCCGCTGCAACAATTACAAAGGCGGGCGCACGCCGGAACAGGCTGCGATGGAACTGATCGCCGTGCCGTTCACGCCGACCTATGCGGAATACATCTACCTAAAGGGTCGCCGCGTGCTTGCCGATCAGATGCAATACCTGCTGGCGCACATCCCGCGCTCGAGTCCGCTGCATGCGCGGCTGACCGGTCATCTGTTCTCTGGTGAGCAGGTGATCGATACGCACTTCCACGACTAGCCCTTCGCGATCTCCTTCAACAGATCGCACATCGCGTCGAGCTCATGCTGCTCGACGAGATTGTCTTCGCTGACGTGATGCACGCCTTCGGTGATGACGTTGGCAGGCCAGAGTTCGGCAATGTGGCGATTGTCGGCCAGCCAGCGATCGAGCGTCGCGAACTCGTGGATGGATAGATCGTCGTCGTCGACCATCGAGCGGATCAGCTCGAGGAGTTCGCTGACTGACGCGGCTTGTTCTTCATTGGTTTGCACAGAGCGATACTCTCACTTCCTGCGTCATCATTCATCGACGGCGATGTCGAAGTGGTGGACGTCCTCCCGCTCGCCGAGTTTCGAGTAGAGCTCGATCGGCGGGGTGTCGCCCCGATCCGCCTGCACGAACACGACCCAGGCACCGCGCTCCCGGCCGACATCCCTGACGCGATTGATCAACGCCGTTGCCACGCCGTGGCGCCTGTGCGTGGCCACGACGGCAAGATCGTAGATGTACATCTCGCTCCGCTCCTGCTCGAACTTCGGCAGCTCGTAGGCGGCAAGGCCGCCGACCACAGTGCCGTCGTGGATGGCGGCAAGCGCGACAAAATTCTCGTTTTGCAGCAGGCGTTCGACGTAGGCTGCGCCGGGGCGCTTCGCCGTGTATGTCTCGGGGTCCTCGAAGGTCTCACCGAACATCGACATCAGGGACTCGAACAGCGCGACGTCGCCGGCTTCGAGTTGTCGTATTGCTATGTCCGCCTCTGCACCAGAATCGCCCATCGCATCATCATAGCCCTGCGACTTCGGGATTGATCGGAATTTTTCGAATCCGAGCAGTAATTTTCGAAACTGACAAGCGTTGCCGTCACCGAATCTGCCACCATGTCCGGTGTGATGGATACCCTGGATACAGCCATCCGCTTGATGGTGATCGGCCAGATCATGGTGATCTCGCTGTTCCTGTCCGTGCGCGGCCCGCGCGCCGTGTCCATCCCGCTCGTCCTGCTGCAGGCGAGTATTGCGGCCTACCTCGTCAAATCGTCGGCCGTGCTGAGCGCCGCGGTGCCGGCCATCGATATTCCGGTGTTCCTGCTGGCGATGGCGGGGCCGTATCTCGTTTGGGCCTTCGCGAGCATACTCTTCGAATTCCATCGGCCGCCCGTTTGGGTGATGGTGCTGATCCCGATGGCCACGACGATCATGTGTTCGTTCGAGATCGTTACCGGATCGTCGCCGGTGCTGGTGCACGCCGCGTCGATCGGCTTCTCGCTATTCGTCGTTCTGCACGCGATCTATCGCGTCCTGAGCGGCAGTCTCGACGACCTGTCCGAACCGCGCCGCGTGTTTCGGCTATGTTTCGTCACCTGTATCTCGGTCGTGACCGCCTACATCCTCATCGTCGAACTCGTATTCGTTAGTCAGGCGGCGCCGCCTTCGTGGGTGCCGGTCTCCAATGCGATCCTGATCGCGGCCGTCTATCTGGCGATCTCGGTGCCGTTGCTGTCGTATTCGAGACATCTGTTGCCTGAGGATCAAGCGCCGCCATTGGTCGAGGAGCCCGGTCTGGACCTGGCCGAGCAGGAGATGCATAAGTCGCTGCTGGCCGCGATGGAGAACCGCGCCTACGCGCGGACCGGGCTGACGATCCGCCAGCTCGCCGAAGAACTGGATCTGCCCGAGCACCAGCTCCGGGCGCTGATCAATACGCGGCTCGGGCACAAGAATTTCAGCGCGTTCCTGAACGGCTATCGGATCGAGGAGGCAAGGACACGCCTTGCGGATCCGAAACAGAAGCGTGTCCAGATTCTGACGATCGCGCTGGACGCTGGTTTCGCCTCGCTACCGCCATTCAATCGGGCATTCCGCGAAGCGACCGACATGACGCCAAGCGACTATCGCCGCGAGCAGCTCAAGCCGCCGCAGGTTGTCACTCAGTTGCGCAAGAACTGAGGACCGAACGATTCCGAAAATCTCTGGCGCATTTCGAACTCAGCCAGAATTGTTCAGTTCCGACGAGAGAGGCTGCTAGCCACTCGATACGCTGACCATCCGTTCCCCAACCAACGGAGTCAGCCATGACCACGTTACGAGCCATAGCAATCGCAACTATCTGCTGTCTGCCGCTCTCCGCCGTTCAGGCTGAAGAGTCGGCAAACGGTTTCGTGCTTCTGATCGACGAGGACGCGCCGGGCGCCAGCGCCTTGGTGGCGGGCCGCTTTGACGAGGCGGTGGACGCCGCCGTCAGCGCGAAGATGCATGCCGACGAAGTCGGCGCGAGCACGGTTGCCTGCGCGGCATTGATTGCCGGGCGCGACCTGGAGGCCGCGGACGACGTCTGCGACCGCTCCGTCGAGCTTGCACAGCGTCCGATCACCACCGTGTACAACCCTCGCGGCCACGCCGATCGCGAAGCCCTCGCGATGGCGTACTCGAACCGCGCAGTGCTGCGGTCACTGCAGGGCGACGCCGCCGGTGCCGCGTCCGACCTCGATCGCGCCCTCCGGCAGAATCGCTACGAGGCGGATGTGCGCCACAACCAGCGGCGCAGCACGAGCGAGCTGGTCGCACGCAGCGAGTAGTCCACAGAGCGATTTCCTCAGGCGACTGTCTGTCAGACACCCCCTTGTCTGGCGGCTTTCGCCTGCTTTTGTTTAGCGGCCCAGACCGCGGGGCGTGCCCGGGCGCTATACTTCCCGGATGCAATACCTGATCGATGCCAGCGTCTACGTCTTCCGTGCGTATTACTCGATGCCGGAGGACATGACCGACAAGGATGGCAATCCCGTCAATGCGCTTTACGGATTCTGCCGTTTCCTGGGCGACTTCATGGAGCAGGTGACGCCGGAGCACATCGCGGTCGCGTTCGACGAGAGTCTGACGACGTCGTTCCGTACCGAGATCTACCCGGAATACAAGGCGAACCGGGACCCAGCGCCGGAGGAACTCAAGCGCCAGTTCGCTCAGTGCCGCCGGTTCTCCCGGGCGCTCGGGCTGATGGAAGTCGCGCATCCGCAGTACGAGGCGGACGACTTGATCGGCACGCTGGTCGAGCACGGCCGCAATCAGGGCCGGCCGTCCACCATCGTCAGCCGCGACAAGGATCTCGCGCAGTTGCTGACCAAAGTGGACGTCTTCTGGGACTTCGCCGGCAAAGGCAAGATCGGCTACGAGGAAGTGCCTGGCGTGTTCGGCGTCTGGCCGGAGCAGATCGCGGACTTTCTCGCGCTCGCCGGGGACAGCGTCGACAACATCAAAGGCGTTCCGGGTGTCGGCAAAAAGACGGCCGAAGCGCTGCTCAGCCACTTCGGCTCCCTCGAGAAGATCTACGACAACCTGGATCGCGTCCACGAAGTCGAAGTGCGCGGCGCAAAGACGCTGGGCGCGAAACTCGAGACGCACAAGGACGATGCCATGCTCGCGCGCCGGCTCACCGGCATCGCCTGCGACGCGCCCATCGAAGACATGGAGGCCGCCCTGAGCCCCGGTGCGCCGGATCTCGGCGCCATCTTCGCGCTGTTCGACGAGGCGGACATCGGCATGGCGCTCAGACGCCAGGCCGAACGCGTATCGGACATCTACCGCCACTAGATTCATCGATGAGCAATCGCCCGTTCGTCAAAACCGGGCCGCCAGCGGCGCTCGACATGTTCGAGGCCGAAGCCGAGGGGCTGCGGGAGATCGCAGCGACCGAGACTCTTCGAGTGCCCGAGGTCTTCGACGTAGGCATCGCGGACGGACAGGCCTTCATCGAAATGGAGCGGCTGCACATCGGGCGGTCGACAGGCGCGACCGACAGAATGCTCGGCGAGAGGCTCGCGGCGATGCATCGGCACACCGCCGAGCGTCACGGCTGGCACCGGGACAACACCATCGGGCTAACGGCGCAGAAGAATCCCTGGCACGACGACTGGGTAGCGTTCTTTCGCGAACACCGCCTTCGATTTCAGCTCGAGCTTGCCGCCGATGGTGGCTACCGCGGGGAGCTACAGGAGCTCGGGAGCGCACTCGCGGATTGCCTGAGCGTCTTCTTCGACGGCTACGAGCCGGTGCCGTCACTGCTGCACGGCGACCTGTGGAGCGGCAACCATGCCGCGATGGACGGCGAACCCGTCATCTTCGATCCGGCTGTCCACTACGGCGACCGCGAATCGGATCTTGCAATGACGCGGCTCTTCGGCGGCTTCGGCGCGGGCTTCTACTCGGCCTACGAGGCCGCGTGGCCGGTGGAACCCGGACACGAGGCGCGTAACGACCTGTATCAGCTCTATCACGTGCTGAATCATCTGAACCTGTTCGGCAGTGGCTATCTGGGGCGTTCGCTGGATTTGCTGCGGAGGTTAGTCGCGGGTTCTCTAGAGAAATGAACGATGCGATTTTCCCGGCCCTGCTCGGCGATACTTTTCGTGAGCTTCCCCAGCCCCTGCAGGATCTGCACCGTCCACGAGGTATTTCGGAATGGCAGGGCAATGCGACAACCCGCGGCGCCCGGAACTTTGCCGGACGCATCGTCGCTGCTCTGATCGGATTTCCGAGTGCCGAACTTCAAACCGCCGCACACGTCTCAATCGAAGTCACACCCGAAGGCGAGACCTGGACGCGATCGCTTGGCCGAAAACAATTTCGCAGCCATATGTCCCTTGGCACCGGGCGCGAAGCCGGACTGATGTGCGAACGATTCGGGGTCATCACCGTTGCGATGGAGATTGCGTGGGACGACGGACGGCTCTGGTACGTTCCTCGACGTTGGCGAATCGGGCCTATTCCATTGCCGACGGCATTGCTGCCGAGAGGAGATTCGTTCGAGCAAGTGAAAGACGGATTGTTTGCCTTCAATGTCCGAGTCGAAATGCCGATGATCGGCTTGATCGCCGCCTATGAAGGCACTCTTCGGCCGCTTTCCGATTCGTTCGTGCGGGAGCGATAATCGGGGACTGTTTGATTCTGTCGGGCGCCTCGCAGCCATGCCTGAGGTCGACCCGCCTCACGAGGCAGCGATCGCTATTCTTCCTTCCTGACCCAATACATCTGCTTGTGCCCGCGACGCTCGAACTCTTCGACAATCGACCTGGCATCGGATTCGCTCAATCCCGATTCAATTTTGAACTCGTTGCCATTGTCGTCCTGACGCCATACCGACCAGGACACATCGCGATCATCACTCATGATGGGACTCGGCGACCGTTGGGCGTTTCCGTAATGGAGGCGGCGGGCCGCCACACGAGTCTTCAGTTCTCACCGTCTGCATGCGCATGATTCTGGTTTCTCAAATGTCAGACTTGTATTTGTAGACTCGGTAGCCGTCGTGCTGCTCGAACCCGTCGGGGTACCAGCCTCGGGAGAGGACGGTATCCCCGATTATCGCCATCGTAACTCCAGCAGAATCCTGAATCTCATCCGAGAGCGGGAGCCGAAAGTCCTCGGCAGGTCCGCAGAAGCGCTCGACTGCCTGTCGAGCCGCGTCAATGTCAGTAAAGGGCGTCACGGGACTAGATTATTGTCCCCATAGAACCGAGAGCTACGGTGTACGGATCCTGGAGTCCCAGCAGCTTTGCGACAATGCCGTCGAAGTGAATGGCCAGGTACAACAGCACGATCAGATTCGCGTAAATCAGCGTCGGTAGCAGCCAGATCAGCGCGACCATCAGGCCGTCGTTCAGAAAGATGATGAAGAGGGCGATGGAAAGGCCCAGGTACAGGTCCGTACCGATCTGTCGGCCCCAGTGCAGTGACGCCATCGTTTTCAGGGTTCGGAAGAAGTTCTCGTGGTAATTGCAGTAGACGCTGTAGCCGAGGAAGGCGAGCAATATCAGCCAGACGAGCGCCTTGATTCCACCCAACGGTCCACTGAACTGAAAGGTCGATTCGGTGACGTTCGTGGCTACGGCGAAAACCGCAAACGCCGCGTAAAGTGTCCACAGGATCAGTCCACTCGTGCCAATTCTCATAGCGTCCTCACTCTTACCGGATTACTCGCGGGCAACGCGTATCGAAACGCCATTCTAGGGGAATAACCCAAGCGGATTTCGGCTCGTGGAATTTGAGTCTGGTCACACGACCCCAAGCCGCGGCCCACAGCCGAAGATGCGCCGGACTACTCGAGCAGCCAGGACATCATCGGGAACTGACAGTCGCGCACGGCTCGTCAGTCGTCAGAGCCTCGCGAATCCGTAAGCCCCTTCGCAGTCTCCTCAAGTAATTTTCGAATGCCGGGCCGCGCATGTTCCGCCGTCGATTCGAGTGCTGAGGTGACCAGCTCGTAGTACTTGCTGCCGGGTCGATAGTCCGACCTCAGCTGCGAGGTGTCGATTGCCCCGGCGTCCTCGAGGGCATTCAGTGACCGGTTGAACCCGTCTGACAGCGAATTCAGCAGGGACGCAACCAGTCGGTCTTCGATGATCTGATGCATTTCGATTCCTCGTGATCGGCCACGCGAATGAAGTGCGGCGGCGGGCCGCGACTAGATTACTGGATTCAATCGCCCGGTTCACAGACCGGCATACGTCACTAGCCAGGGCGGTGGCTGCTGGTTGAGCCTGGAGGGATTCTGTGGGCGGGGCGGCGCTAGGCCGTTAAACCGGATGCCACTCCCAGTGAACTACCCGCTTCTCATTGGGGTCTATCTCCACCGTATAGCGTACGCCCGGGAGGGAGATGAGGACGCAAACGAGGGTTCGACCGATATAGGGGTACAGCGCATCGCTACGGCGCTCGACGACACGCGGGCTCGTCGCGGAGATGCTGGCGCGTGGATGGCGGTCCGTCAGGATGCGAAACAAGGCTTCGTCGAAGGTCCGCTCGTCCACGCGAGTGAACTCGGAGATGGCCACCGTTTCGGGGATTTTGCTGGTTTCGAGGATGATCTCGCGCAGGCGATCGTCCCGACTTTCCCGGGGTTCACGTGCTGTGCTCGCGTTTTTGGCGTGGTTTATTGACATCACCCATGTAATGCAATTGACTGCCCAGACCTTATCGGCGGCGCATCGGGGATGTTGAGAGGCCCCGTTTGTAGTAGTTTTCCGCCCGTACTAAATATCAATAATGCGGCCAATTCTAGAAATTGGCAACGGGGAGTAGCAATGAAGAACATATATGCGGCATTTGTCGCATTTATGGCAGTTATTTGGCTGCCAGGCTGCCAGCCGAGCAGCGAGCCCGACGCCGCCGCAGAGGCGCCGGCCGCCCAGGCGTCCGAGGTCGGGTTTCAGGTCCCGGTCCGCTACGAGACGCTCGATAACGGCCTCAAGGTCATCCTGTCGCAGGACCTCACCGCTCCGGTTGTTACCGTGGCGGTGTACTACAACATCGGCTTTAGAATCGAGCCACGTGACCGCACCGGGTTCGCGCATCTCTTCGAGCACATGATGTTCCAGGGGTCCGCCAATCTCGGCAAGATGGAATTCGTCGGGCTCGTGCAGAGTAACGGCGGCGTTCTCAACGGATCGACCCGATTCGACTACACGAACTACTTCGAGATCGTCCCGGCGCACAAGCTGGAGACGATGCTCTGGGCCGAGGCGGACCGGATGCGCAGCCTCGACATCACCGAAGAGAACCTGATCAACCAGCAGGGCGTGGTGAAGAACGAGGTTCGCGTCAACGTGCTGAATACGCCCTACGGCGGCTTCCCGTGGCTCGACATGCCGCAGTACGCGAACGAGAACTGGTACAACGCCCACAACTTCTACGGTGATCTCGAGGATCTCGATGCCGCGACTCTCGACGACGTTGCGGCCTTCTTCCAGCAGTACTACGCACCCAACAATGCCGCTGTCGCCATCGTCGGCGACTTCGAGTACGAGGAAGCGATGACTTTCGTCGAGCAGTACTTCAGCGACATCCCGCGTTCCGCGGAGGAGATCGTGCTGCCGGACATAAGCGAACCGCGGCAGGAAGAAGAGAAGCGTGCCAGCCGGCTCGACCCGCTGGCCCCGCGTCCCGGTTTCGCATTCGCCTACCACGTGCCCGAGCGTCTGACGCCGGAATGGTATGCGATGGGCCTGCTCGATCAGATTCTCATCCAGGGCGAAGACAGCCTGCTGTATCAGGCCCTCGTCAAGGAAGAGGGCGTCACCAGCGACGTTAGCGGCGGCATCAACGCGCTGCTCGGCAATATGCTCAACTACAAGGGCCCGATGCTCTGGCAGGGTTCGTTGATCCACGACACGGACGTCGCCGACGAGCGCATCGTCGAAATCCTCGATCGAGTCATCGAGACCGTCCGCACGGAAGAAGTCGATGCGGAGATGCTCGAGCGCGCCAAGATCAAATGGCGCTCGGGCTACTACGACTCGATCAACGCGGCGTTCGGCTTCGGCCGCGCCGATCTGCTGGCCTCGCTCGCGCTGTTCGATGACGATCCGGAGCAGATCAATCGCTTCGAAGCGGAGATCATGGCGGTTACGCCGGAGATGATTCTCCAGACCGCTCAGGAATACCTGCGACCCACGAATCGCACGATTCTGGTTCTGGAAGCCGGTGCCGCAGAGGGCGCACAGGAGGTTGCAAGCAATGACTAAGTTCAGACACCTTGCGCTAACGACAGCGCTTACGGTCTTCGCAGCAACTGCCATCGCGCAGGAGCGTGAGACCCCGCCGCCCGGCGGCACGCCCAAGGACTTCAGTCTGCCGGAGCCGGTAGAGTTCACGCTCCCCAACGGCCTCGAAGTGACAATGGTCGAGTTCGGCAACGTGCCGAAGGCTTCGATCGCGGTCGTCGTTCGTTCGGGGAACCTCAACGAAGGCGAAAACACGTGGCTGGCCGATCTGTCAGGCGATTTCCTGATGGAGGGAACGACCACGCGTTCCAGCGAAGACATCGCTCGCGAAGCCGCGGCGATGGGCGGTTCGGTGTTCGTCTCTGTGGGCGAAGACCAGACGAACATAGGCGGTCAGGCGTTGACGGATTTCGTTCCCGACCTGATCGGGCTGCTGGCCGATATCACGATGAACCCGGCCTATCCCGAAAGCGAACTGGACCGGTTGCGCCGCGACCGACTTCGTCAGGTCAGCGTCGCTCAGACGCAGCCGCAGCAGATGGCCGCGGCAGCGTTTCGGGCTGCGATCTATGGAGATCATCCTTATGGCCGCTCGTTCCCGACCGAAGAGCAGCTGAATAGCTACACGCTCGACGACGCACGCGGTTTCTATGAGGACAACTTCGGCGCGCAGCGCACGCATATCTACATCGCGGGCATGTTCGATGCCGCGGCGGCGCGCGCGGCGATCGAAGAGGCCTTCAGCGACTGGGAGGCCGGCCCGGAAGTGCTGATCTATCCGCCGGAACCCGCCGAAGGTAAGGTCTCCGTCGGTGTGATCGACCGTCCCGACGCCGTGCAGTCGAACATCTACCTCGGACTGCCGGTCGTGCATCCGGGCGATGACGACTGGATCGCGCTCGCCGTTTCCAACACGATGCTCGGCGGTTCCTTCTCATCGCGAATCACCCGCAATATCCGCGAGGACAAGGGCTACACGTACTCGCCGTTCAGCACGATTTCAACGCGCTCTCAGGACGCCTTCTGGGCACAGATCGCGGCGGTGACGACCGACGTCACCGGCCCGGCCCTGCAGGAGATCATGAACGAGATCGAGACGCTCTCGACCGAACCGCCGTCGGAGGAAGAGCTGACCGGCATCAAGAACTACGCGGCCGGGATATACGTGCTTCAGAACTCGACTCGCAACGGCATCATCGGCGTGCTCAGCTACCTCGACCTGCACGACCTGCCAGACGAGTACCTGACGAACTACGTCAGCAATGTCTACGCACTGACCCCCGAGGACATCTCGGCAACGGTCGGCACCTACCTTCGCGAAGAAGACATGACGCTGATCGTCGTCGGCGATCGCGGTCAGGTCTCCGAGCACGTAGCGGACTGGATCGGCGAGCCGGAGGAAGAGTAAGCACCGTCGCCGGATTGCTGCCGGTTCCCACCAGGGAATCGGCGGCATCGTCCGACGCGACGCGGACACGCGGCCGCTGACGTCCGAGGCGGTTAGCTCGGCGGGGGCCGCGCGGACGTCCCGAAGGGAGGAGTCGATGCTCGAGCCCGGGCGCAGCATACTCGGCGCGATCCTGATCGCGACCAGCGGCGTGGCCAGCGCCGAGGATACGTTTCATCTCCCGCTCCTCATTGAATCCGGCGATCGGCTCGTTATCCAATACGCTCACGAACGCAACGAAAACGGCGACTCGAAGACCGGGAACATTGCTGCGGAGATCGTGATCGACGACGTCCTCGACGGCCATTTCGTTGCGACGTGGACCACGTACTCGGTTGAGGTCGACGGTTACAATCTCGACACTCGCAGCGCGGCAGCCAGAGACTTCCTGCTAGGCGTGCCGATCAAATTCGAGGCGGGTCTCGACGGTGCGCCAATTCGGATCGTCGACAGAAACCGCTTGCTCGATTCGATGTTCCAGGGCGCCACATTCGCGGGGGAACCCGAGGAGGCCATCGCACAGGTTCGCGGAATTTTTGATTCCATGTCCGAAGCCGCCTTCGCGCAGCTGATGCTGAAGGTTCCGGCCTACATGTCTATATGCCAGGAAACAAGTCTGCCGTTGGGCGAACGGATCGAGGACACGGTTCTTGTCCCGAATCCCATGGGCGGTGAGCCTGTTGACGCCGACATATCCTACGTTCTGCAGACCTTCGACACCGCGAGCGGCAACGCCCATATCGAATACGAATCGGCGCTTGATCCGGAGAGTTCGAAACAGATGGTTTCGGCATTCCTGAATCAGCTGGGTATCGACGGCAATCCTGATGAGTCCGACTTCGACGATATCTCGATTGAGCGCAACGACTCGGCCAGCTGCAAAATCGACATCGAGGACGGGTGGGTGGAATCGCTCACCTTCAGGACGGAGATACAGGTAGCTGGCCGCTTCCAGGCAGAAACCTACGTGGTCTCCGTTGGGCATAAGCCGCCGGTCGCGGAGTGACAGATTGCCGGGTCTCCGCCGCACCAGGTGCGGGGCAGTCGGCTACACATTCTTGGATCGACAGCTCCATCCGGGTAATGTGCAGCGCCTACCTCGTCGATTGCGGGATTGCTTGATATGAACCAAAACACTGCTCCAGCCGGCCGCTTCTTGCCAATCTGGGTCTGGTTGATCGTGCTCGTGCAGATTCTGCTGGTGTCTTTCTTCTCGGTTGGAACGGCCATGAATCCGGCAGAGTTCATACCGGACGCATCGGAATTCGACTACGTCACACAGCTGTATGTCACGAGGAACCTAACGATCGTTCTGGGTATCGTCGTCGCACTGCTGCTTAGATCTCACAAAGCCCTGCTCGTGGTGCTGCTTGTACGGCTGCTAACGGACATTGCTGACGTCGTTACGGTGTATGCCCTGGACGTAGAAGTCATCAAGTCCAGCGTGCCGATGGTCGTAGCGCTACTCATCGTTCCGGCTTTGCTGGCCTGCATCTATCTGTGGAAGAGAGTCGGTCGGTAGGTATCCGAGCAGGCGCCGTCCCGCGAACGTGAGCCAATGACCGCCGGCTACTTTATCGATACGTATCGATGATCCCGGCATCCACCCACATGACGTCATCGCCCTGCGTGAAGTAGAAGTACTTCCCGTCGGGCGTGACCATTGGGCAGTAGTCGGCTTCCTCGGAGTTGATGCCGTCGCCCATGTGAATACCGTCCCCCCATGAGCCGTCTTCCTGGCGGAAGCTGATGTAGAGGTCTGCGCCCCCAAGTCCGTCGGGCCGGCCGGCGCCGACGTGAATGATGTAGGTCTCGTCGGGGCTTACGTAGATGTCGCCTTCGTCGGTCGGGCTGTTAATGCCCGTTCCGAGATTGACAGGCTCCTCGAACGCGCCGTCACTGAACTGAGCGCGGTAGCTGTCCCGCGCACCGACGCTGTCGTCCCGCACCGCGGAAAAGTACAGACTGCCGTCAGCGACGAGGAGCGGATAGAGTTCGTTCCCCGGGCCGTTGATGTGCGGGCCCAACGGCTCGGGAGTCACCAGGCCATGACGGCTCACGCGGCTGCGCCAGATGTTGTAGCGCTCGAGCGAGTAGCCCTCCAACGGTCGAGTGGAGATGAAATACACCCAGCCGCCGTCGGGCGAAAACGCCATGTCCACGTCGGCGTGGTTGGGATAGGTCTTTGACGGCGGCGCCATTCGCGGTTCCTGCCACGTGCCGTCATCCCGCTGGTAGGTGAAGAACATCTTGAAGACGCCGTCGATCGACCGCGTGAACATGAAGATGCGGCCGTTCGGGGAGTAGACGGCGTTCAGTTCCCGCTCTCCGTCGAGAGAGATCAATCCCGGAGCGAACACTTCGGGTGTCATTCCCGGCGGTTCCTGCCCGAGATAGTCGCCCGTCAGTTCGGGCCAGTCCTCCTGCGCTGCGGCAGGTAGTGAAATGAGCAGAGCAAGCAGACAGAGATGCCGCATGACAAAACCCCCAATCAGATGTCAGGAAAGAACCCGGTCGAGATCGTCAATGATGTCGGCCGGGTCTTCGATTCCTACCGAGAAACGGAACAGCCCCTCGCCGGCAACGTCGACGTACTTGTCGCGTTCCTCACCCGTCAATGCATAGGAGGTCTCCACGAGGTCGTCCGTCTGCATCAGGTAGATCAGGCTGCGATGGTGGCCGAGCGATACGGCGTAGTGGATGACCTCGAGGCCCTTCATCATCCGCTCGGCAAGCGCTTTCGGCTCGGCCGTCCGAAAGGAGATCATTCCGGAGAAGTTGTCCATCTGCCGCTTTGCGAGCGCATGCTGCGGATGCGATTCCAGACCGGGGTAGAGGACACGCTCCACCTTCGCGTGCTCCTCGAGATATTTGGCGGCGGCCGTCGCCGCCTCTTCGTGCGCACGCATTCGAAGCGGTAGCGTCGCGATCCCGCGGAGTATGAGCCACGCATTGAACGGGCTGATCACGCCGCCGTAGTGGCTGAGGCCTTCGGAGCGCAGCGGACCGAGCAGTTCGTTGGGGCCGCAAACGGAACCGCCCATTGCGTCGCCATGACCACCGATGTACTTCGTCAGAGAGTGGACGACGAGGTCCGCGCCGAGATCGATCGGACGGGTAGCGATCGGCGTCGAAAAGGTGGAGTCGACGACCAACAGCGCGCCGCAGTCCTTCGCGATCTGCGAGACCGCGGCGATGTCGACGACCCGAAGCAGCGGATTGGACGGTGTCTCGATCCAGATCATCTTCGTTTCGTCGCGAACTGCGTTGCGGATCGCGTCGAGGTCCGTCGTGTCGAGCGACGACGTGGCCACGCCGAATCGCGACAGCGTCTCCCGTGCGACTTCGGCGGTGCCCGGGTAGTTGGTGTTCTGGACGATCAGGTGATCGCCGCCGCTCAGGTGGCTGAAAAGAACCGCCGTCGTCGCCGACATCCCCGAGGCGAAGGCAATGCACGCCTCCGCATTCTCGAGATCGGCCAGATTGGTTTCGAGCAGATCGGTGGTCGGGTTCCCCCACCGCGTGTAAACCCAGGGCGTTTCGTCGTCGAGATTGTTCGCCGAGAAGCTGACTTCCTCGTCGACGATGAAGGTGCTCGACATGACGATGTCCGGCGCTGAAGGCCGATTGCCGGTGCCGTGGTCCGCGCCGGCGTGGACCGATCGCGTGCGGATGCCTTTCTTGTTCGTGTCGCTCATTTCATGCCCGGAAACTCGGTGATGTCGTCCGATTCCTCAACCTCTATACCCTCGCCGAGGAAGTCTTCCTCGAAGAGATACAGATTCGTGCCTTCCGGCGCCTGTATCGCCCGGAACGCACCCTCGAACCCCGGAAAGGTTTGCGTCCGGACACCGTGTCGCTCGCAGAAATCCTTGATGGTCTGGCGGTCCGTGCACTTGAAGCACAGCGAAGGACCCTGCAGCGCGATGCTCTCGGAGAGACCGAGCGCAATGCCGCCAGCGTCGAAGCGCATGTGCATCGTGGGCTCCTCGCGCATGTCGAGGACGACTGGTGCGATCGGCGCCCAGAATCGCGCCGAACGCATCGCGTCGCGAACCGGCAGCGTCAGCTCGAACCACGTCCCGCAGATCGAATCGTTGTCGTCATCGTCGTCGCCGGTGAAGGTGCGCGCCTCGAGCATCATGATCGTGTGCGCGTCGTAGTCCGAAAGATGCAGTTCGTTGAACACGTCTTCGTCGAGACGCATGCGCGAGAAGTCGAAGCCGTGGTCCGTCATCGAACGCGCGTGACGGGCGAGATCGGGCTGTACGAAGGTCACCGCGGGCGCGTCGAACTCGCGGTCGTGTAGTCCGATGCTGAGTACGCCGTCGCTGACGACCGCATACTTGTGCGACCACATGTCGCCGCTTTCCATCTCCCGGAAGCCGAGCAGCTTGTAGAAGCTCAGCGACTCGAGAATGTCCGGCGTCCTGACGCTGAACTCGAGGAAACGCCCGATGCCGCTCACTGCTCCGCTCCCAGTGCCAGCGCGCGCTCCCGCGAACCCTCGCGTGCCGCCGGCTCGTCCTGCCAGTCCGGTGAGGAC
The DNA here is from genome assembly GCA_965232445.1 of Woeseiaceae bacterium. Lineage (GTDB taxonomy): Bacteria > Pseudomonadota > Gammaproteobacteria > Steroidobacterales > Woeseiaceae > UBA1847. Next base: position 1,317,572 of record OZ246973.1, read on the forward strand.
TCGGGCCAGCCCTGACTGTGAACTTCGATCAGGCGGCTGAGAAACTCGACATGGTCGTTGCGAGCGTTGAGACAGGGGATGTAGCAAAGCTCGCCACCGCCGGACTCCCTGAAGAGCTCGCCGTTCTGCAGGGCGATCTCCTCGAGCGTTTCGAGGCAGTCGACCGAGAATCCAGGACAGACGACGTCGAGGCGCCCGAGCCCTTCAGCGCCCAGCTTCTCGATTGTCTCGTCCGTGTAGGGCCGCAGCCACTCGGCGCGCCCGACGCGGGACTGGAACGAGATGATCCACTCGTCGGCGGCGAGTCCGAGCGTCTCCGCAACGAGCCGGGCCGTCTTGTGGCACTGACAGTGGTACGGGTCGCCGTCGAGCAGCGTCTGCTGCGGCACGCCGTGGAAGGAGAACATCAGCTTGTCGCCGGCGCCGTTCGCCTCGCGGTATTCGCGGATGCTGTCGGCGAGCGCGGCAATGTAGCCGGGTGAATCGTGATAGTGACTGATGAACCGGAACTCCGGCACCCAGCGCCGTCGACCCAGGGCATCGGTGACCGCATCGAAGACCGAACCCGTCGTCGTGCCGGAGTACTGAGGATAGAGCGGCAGAACGACCAGTCGCCTGGCGCCAGCCGCATGGAGTTCGTCCAGTGCGCTGGCGATCGACGGATTGCCGTAGGACATGCCGAGCGCAACGGAGACCGGCCCGGGGAAGCGCGTACCGAGACGCTCGCCGATCTCGCGCTTCAGGTCCTGGCAGTGCAGGAGAAGCGGTGAGCCCTCGTCGGTCCAGATCTCCGCATACGCTTTCGCCGATCGGCCCGGGCGGAAGGGCAGGATCGCGAGATTAAGGATCAGCCACCAGAGCGGGCGCGGCAACTCGACGACACGCGGGTCCCAGAGGAACTCGGCGAGATAGCGGCGCACCGCCGAAGAGGTCGGGGCATCGGGCGTGCCGAGATTGACGAGCAGAACCCCGAGCGCATCGGCATCGCCGTGCGCGTAGAGCGGTGATGACTCAAAAGTCGGCATACGTATCGGGACCCGTTAGTCAGCGGGAAGATTACTTTAAAGCGCCTGTATGCGCCACCGAGGACCAGTATAATCCCTTGTCTTCTAAGACATTTCTTCAGAAACATTTCGGGACAAACGATGCAAGAGAAGCTGCCAGAGGAACTGCCCTCTCCGGATCGCTGGACGCTCCTGCGAGACACCGCTGTGTTGCAGGTGAAGCTCATCGTCGACGGTCTCCGGGATTTCCTGCTCGTACCGGCGTCCCTGATCGCTGCGATTGTCAGTCTGGTCAGCGGCGAGGACGGCAAGCCCGGCCCGCAGTTCTACCGGCTGGTGGCCTTCGGCAAACGCACCGAGCGCTGGATCGATCTGTTCGCGGCATCGCGCAACTCACCGGAGGGCGCGGTGGAGGCCGACATCGAGAACGAGCCGAACATCGATGCGTTGGTCAGCCGCATGGAGTCGTTCGTTGTCGACGAATACCGCCGCGGCGGCGTCACCAAGCAGGCGAAAGAGCAGATCGACAAGGCGCTCAACGCGATGCAGCGTCAGTTCCGGCAGGGCCGAAACGACAGCGCCGAGTAGCGCTCAGCCTTTCTGCACGTCGCGACCGGAGAGCAGGTCGTCGAGCGGCGGTGGCGGATGATCCGGCCCCATCCGGCCGGACTTCAGGCGCCGGACGTAATCCTTGTAAGCGCGCATCGCCTGATAGCCGAACATCCAGATGATGGGGATGTTGGCGAACATGATCACACCGGTGCCTATCCCGATCACATTGTCGAGATCGGCATCGGTCCTCACCAGTCCGAGCGTCGCCACGATGATCAGCAAGCAGTAGAACAGCTTGTAGGCGAGGACGGGTTTTTCACCAAACATGAACACGAAGCCCTGTTCGCCATAGTAACACCACGCGATCATCGTCGAGATACCGAATAGCCAGGTGGCGACCGTGATCACCCATTTGCCGGCCCCCGGCACGACCGTGTCGAAGGCTTTTGCGGTCAGCGTCGCGCCGACGTAGTTGCGGTAGTAGCCGTCACTCTCGGCGACGGGCGTCGCGCTGCTGGTGAACGGGATCCAGACGATCGCCAGGCCATCGTCGGTATCGGACACGATGCCCGTGAGCTTGTGCAGGTTGTTGCCCGTGGTCGCGTTGTCGTGTGCCGCGATGACGAGAAACGCGCTGTCGCCGGCGAACCACTCATCGCTGTCGACGCGGGTGTCCTCGAGTGTCCAGCCCGCCTCCGTCGACATGAACTCCGGCGGCTGCTCGAAGGCCAGGTCGGGCGCGCGGTTCCAGATGCCCGTGGACAGGACGATCAGTGCGGTAAACGTACACACCACGATCGTGTCGATGAACGGCTCCAGTCCGGCTACCACGCCTTCACGAACAGGTTCATCCGTTTTGGCGGCAGCGTGCACCATGGCCGACGAACCCTGGCCGGCTTCGTTCGAGAAGATTGCGCGCTTCATGCCGATCTGGAACGCGAAGAATACGGTTCCGCCGATGAAGGCGCCGGTTGCCGCCGACGTCGTGAACGCCGAGGTGAAGATCAGGCCGAACATCGCCGGGATCTCGCCGACATTGGCGATCAGGACCCAGAAGCCGACGAGCAGATACAGCGCGACCATCAGCGGCACCACGGTGCCCGTGAATTTGCCGATGCGTTTGATGCCGCCAATGATGACGACGCCGACGAGGACGGCGAGGATGATGCCGGTGATCCAGGTCGGAACGCCGTAGTACGTCTGTGTGATCTCGCCGATGTTCCAGGCTTGGAACATGTTGCCGCCCGTGATCGTCGACATGATCATCGCGAGGCAGAAAATGATGCCGATCGTGCGCCCCAGCCGCGGCCAGCCTTTGCGCTCCATGGCACGCGCGGCCACCCACATCGGTCCGCCGTGCGGGTTGTCCGGATCGTCAGTGTTCCGGTAGAGCATCGACATCGTGACTTCGGTGAGCTTAATGGCCATGCCGAGGAGGCCGATGACCCACATCCAGAACACGGCGCCAGGGCCGCCGAGCGCAATGGCGAGCGCCACGCCACCGATGTTTCCAAGGCCGACCGTTCCCGACAGCGCGGTGGCCAGCGCCTGGAAATGATTGATGGCGCCGGGATCGTCGGGGTCGTCGTAATTGCCGCGCACCACGGCTGGGCCGTGAGTCAGCGCGCGGTACTGCGAGAAGCCGCTCCAAATCGTGAAGAGGATGCCGGTGCCGACGATCGCGTACAGCACGTACTCGTGCCAGAGGAACGCGTTGATCGCGGCGAGGATTGCGCTGAAGTCAGTCATTGCCGTCCATTGCCCTGTTCAACAGGATTCTTCGAATTCAGCGCAACAGCCTACAGGGCGCACACCGATCGCGCGAATCGACCCGCGGCGCTAGACGGTCGGTGCGGCTTCCAGAATCGCCGTGACACCCATGCCGCCCGCGGTGCAGACCGAGATCAGACCGCGTCCCGAACCCTGCTCATTGAGGATCTTCGCGAGCGTCGAGACGATTCGTGCCCCGGTTGCGGCAAACGGGTGGCCGATCGCGATACTGCCGCCTTTGACATTCAGCTTGGCGAGATCGATCGGTCCCATGGGCTGATTGCGGCCAAGCCGGTTGCGGCAGAACTGCTCGTCCTGCCAGGCCTTGAGCGTCGCGATCGTCTGCGCCGCGAACGCCTCGTGAATCTCGTAGAAGTCGAAGTCCTGCAGACGCATGTCCGCTTGTTTGAGCATCTCGGAGACCGCGTAGGCCGGCGCCATCAGCAGCCCTTCGTCGTCGACGAAGTTGACCGCCGCAACCTTGGCGAACGTCAGGTAGGCGAGGACCGGCAGATTCTTTTTGCGAGCCCAGTCCTCCGACGCGAGCAGTACCGCGGCGGCGCCGTCGGTCAACGGCGTCGAGTTGCCTGCGGTCATCGTGCCTTCTTCGCTCTTGTCGAATACGGGCTTCAGTTTCGCGAGCTTCTCGTAGGTCGAGTCGTGGCGGACGTTGTTGTCCTGTTCGGCACCCTGGAAGGGCGTGACGAGGTCTTCGTACCAGCCTTCCTTCCACGCGGCTGCGGCCTTGACGTGACTGGACAGCGCAAGCTGGTCCTGGTGCTCCCGCGTTACCTCCCACTTTTGGGCCGTGATCTCCATGCTCTCGCCCATCGACAGGCCAGTGCGCGGTTCGACCACGCCTGGAAGCTGCGGCGCGAGGAACGACGGCCGCAGCCGGAACCACGGCTTGAGTTTGTCCATGAACGACCGGCCGGCATGCGAATCCAGCAGGATCCGCCGGAACTGGTCCTTGAAGACAATGGGCGCGTCGCTGACCGTGTCGGTGCCACCGGCGATACCCGCATCGATCTGCCCCAGCGCGATCTTGTTTGCAACCATGACGGCCGCTTCGAGGCTCGTTCCGCAGGCACGCTGAATGTCGACGCCCGGCGTCTGCATCGACAGACCGGAATCGATCACGCTCTCACGGGCCAGGTTCCAGTCCTTCGAATGCTTGATGACCGCGCCGAGTATCACGTCTCCCAGCGTCTGGCCTTTGAGGTCGTACTTGTCGACAACGCCCTTCAGGGCCGCGGTCATCAGGTCCTGATTCGACGCATGCCGGTAGACCGTATGCGAGCGGGCAAAGGGGATCCGCGAACCGCCAACAATAGCGACGCGTATGGCTCGACCGTCGTGCAGCATGAATGCCTCCAGACCCGGGAATACGGAACGCGAAGCACTTTACACCATCGACCCCGCAAATCGAACACGCGGGGGCTGTACCGGCGGTTGGTACGTGTAATCATCCACGCTCCAGCAAGAGGTCCTTCCGAGCGGATGTCGCAGTCTCATCAAAAATTGTCCTGGCGTAACGAAATCGCGAGGCTGCTGGGCCTGTCGTATCCGCTGATCGTCAACAACCTGTCGATCGCCGGAATGCAGTTCGCCGACACCGTCATGTCCGGCCAGATCGACGCAAAAACGCTGGCGGCGGTCGCCGTCGGCGGCAGTATCTGGTTCTTCGCGTTTACGATCGGACTCGGCGTGATGATGGCGCTGTCGCCGATCGCGGCGCGCCATTTCGGTGCCGGCGACCCCGAGCTCATCGGCCGATACACCCGCCACGGCATCTACCTCGCCATCGGCTTCGGGGTCGCGGTCACGCTCACGGCGCACCAGGCGGTGGCACCGCTGCTCGACATCATCGGCATCGATCTCGAGTTTCGCGCACTAACGGTCGGCTACACGGAGGCGATCGCCTGGGGCGCGCCGGGCATCTTCATTTTCCTGGCGTTGCGGTTCACGACCGAGGGGATCGGCGAGACGCTGCCGATCATGTTCACTTCGGTGTTCGCGCTGGCCTGCAACGTCTTCCTCAACTGGGTGCTGATGTACGGCAACTTCGGTGCCCCGGCGCTCGGTGCGATCGGCTGCGGCTACGCGAGCGCGATTACGATGTGGATGCTCGCGATTATTCTGTGGGTCTGGATGATGTGGCGTCCGGTCTACCGGCCGCTCGGAATATTCACGAAGCTCTCGTGGCCGCGAGCCGACGTGCTCAAGGAAGTGCTCGTACTCGGCGTACCAATCGCGGTGATGGTGACCGCCGAGGCCGGTCTGTTCAACGCGGTCGCGGTGCTGATGGGCACGCGCGGCACGGAGATCACCGCGGCCCACCAGATCGCGATCAACTTCGCGGCGACGATGTTCATGATTCCGCTCGCGCTGAGCTCCGCGATCACTGTCCGTGTCGGCCACGAACTCGGTGCCGGCGAATTGCACCGCGCGAGGTACGCCGGGCGCTTCGGTATCATCGTGTGCGGCGTGTTCATGAGTTGCTCCGCGCTGTTCCTGCTGGTGTTCCGCGACGCCGTGGTGGGCATGTACACCGACGACCCTGTCGTCACCGGCATCGCAATCAGCCTGCTGCTGATGGCCGCGATCTTCCAGATCGCCGACGGCGTGCAGATCGGCGCGGCCGGGGCGCTGCGCGGTTACAAAGACACCCGTATTCCGATGCTGATCAATACGTTCGCATTCTGGATGTTGGCATTCCCGCTCGCGTACCTCGCGGCCGTGACGTGGGTTCTGCCGCCAAACTACATCTGGGGCGGCTTCGTACTGGGCTTGAGCGCCGCAGCGCTCCTTCTGACGTTGCGCTTCCTGCGGATATCGCGCGAATCGTTGCGGGACGCCCCGCCGGGTGGGAGCCCCATCGTCGATGATTGAACTGCCGAAACAGGACCCCTGCGAGCTTTGCGAAGGAATGGCCGGAAGAGATCCGTCCTGGGCCGTCATCGACGAGGGCGAACTCACGCTCACCGTGATCAATCCGTGGCAGTTCGAGATCGGCCAGTGTTGCGTGATCACTCGCCGTCACGTGGGGACCCTACTCGACCTGTCCGAGGAGGAGGCCTCGGCCATCGTCGGTGCAGCGAAGCGCGTCGCCGAGGCGCTGGTGCGCCGGTATGAGCCGTTGGGTGTACTTACCTTTCAAAACAACGGCGTCTACAGCGGACAGGAAGTGCCGCACTACCATTTCCACGTGGTGCCAAGGCAGCCGGGCAGCGAATGGGGCATCGGGCCGCCGCAGCTTGCGACCTTCGAAAGCGCCGGTCGCGTACGCGGCAGCCCGCACGACGCTTCAGGCGACGAAGCGCGCCGAAATCGCGTCCATCTGCCCCCCGACCGGCTCCACGAGATTGCGGCCGAAGTCAGGGAGTGCCTGCCAACCTGAGCCGGCCAACACCGCCGACCCCGCCGCGTAGGAGCGGCTTCCAGCCACGACCCACCACCCCATCGCCCGTAGGAGCGGCTTCCAGCCGCGACCCACCGACCCGTCCCCGTAGGAGCGGCTTCCAGCCGCGATCAAATTCCCACGATCTCCCAACAAACCCGAATCACCCAAACACGCCATGTCCACCAAAATCTCCGCGTGCCACACCAACCACCGCACGCCAGAAACCTCCGCAAAGGCCGACACTCACGGCCCGGTTTGTACTATTTCCTGACCTCGTCCGTCACCAACCGTCGACGAATCTTCACGCACCATGAGCCCGCGAACGTCGTTCTCGATTCGATCCACTGGCTCCACAGAGCTCGACGGTTCACGGTCGACGCCGCGGTCGTCATGCCCGACCACGTGCACCTGGCTGGACAGTTGGGCGAGAGCTCGCTGTCGAGCGTCATGCATACGCTCAAGAGCTACACGGCAAATCGCCTTGCGGAGCTGGGCGTTGAAACACCGGTCTGGCAGTCGGGCTATCACGATCACGCACTTCGTGACGATGAAGACTACGCTGTGCGAATCCGGTACCTGATCGACAACCCGGTCAGGGCAGGGTTGGTGGAGCGAGTGGAGGATTATCCTTACCTGATCTTGCCGGTGTGGTGGGATTATTGATCGCGGCTGGAAGCCGCTCCTACGGGGGGAGTTCGGGGCGTCGTCTACGAGGGTTGTTGATCGCGGCTGGAAGCCGCTCCTACGGGCACGTTCGGTGCGTCGTCTACGTGGGTTAGCCCTGGCCGAAATCCGGTGCGTCGGCCAGGTATTCTTCTTCTTCCGGTGTGTTTTGGCGGCCGAGGAGTTTGTTGCGGTGCGGGAAGCGGCCGAACTGGTCGACGATGTCACGGTGCAACTCGGCGAATTGGGCGATCGTCATGAAGGTCTCGCGGTAGGTCGGCGAGACGGCTTCGGCGAGTTTGTTGAACAGCTCGCAGGACTTGGCCTGCACTTTCGCCGACTCCGCGTGCTGCAGCGGCATGTAGAAGAACACCTTCTCAATGGCGCTCAGGCCCTTGTCCTTCTTTTCCATCGCACCCTGCACGCACAGCTGCAGGGCCTTGCGGTCGAGGGCGAAGGCTTCCGGTGAGTTGCGATAGATGTTCCGGCGGAACTGATCGAGCAGGATGATCAGCGCAAGACGGCCCTTCGGCTGCTTGGCCCAGTGATCGAGCTGGCCTTCTGACGCCCGGGCGACGTCGCCCGCGAATTCGGCCTTGATCTGCACGTCGAATGCCGGGTCCTCGCCGAACCACACGTCCATCCGCCGGTCGACCTGCGGCGCGCTTAAGGATTGCTGTTTGAACCAGAACGCCAGCACGCTATCGATGCGCAGCTGATCCTCGTCGGTGATGGTCGCTTCGTGCGATTCACTGAGGAGTTTCGCGGTCATAGGGCGCTTTCCATAGGGAGAGGTGATTCTCGTCGTGACATAAGTGGCTGAAAGCCCGAAAACGGACTGCGAACCGCGTCACATTCCCGCCGATTTGGAACGAATCGGACACGCAACATCAGTAGACTTTAGCAGATGATGGCAGGGGTCAGGACACTCTCGCGAATCGGGGTCGCGAGCCTTTTGGCAGTCCTGCTCGCCGCTTGCGGCGGCGAGCGATCGGCGCCGGAGGAAGAGATCCGAGCCTGGATCGACGCCGTACACGTGGCGGCCGAGGAAAAAGACCGGCGCGCGATTGTCGAGCGCATCTCGGAGGGGTACGTCGACGGCAGGGGCAATAGCCGCGACGACATCGAGAACACCATCCGGCTCATATTCCTGCGCCAGGCGACGATCGCGCTCCTGCCGAGCATCGATTCGATCGAGGTCATCGATGGGACGGCCGCGAACGTCGAGCTGACAGTCGGCATGGCGGGAACGAATCAAAGCGCGTTGGGACTTAGTGCCGACGCCTACCGCTTCGAGCTGGAGCTCGAGCGAGGAGACAGCGACTGGTTGCTGATCTCCGCCCGATGGGGAGAGTTGGGCACACAACCGGAGTAGGGGTATGACCGGACATCACCTGCGAGTGGGTGGACTCGTCGTGACGGCAGCGATGCTGGCGTCCTGTGCGACCTTGGAAGACATCGTCAGCGCGCCGGACGTGGAACTCACGGAAGTTCACGTTGAGACGCTCGACCTGAACCAGCAGACCTTCCTGCTGGAGTTCGACGTCGTCAATCCGAATCCCTTCCCGCTTCCGGTCAGCACCGTGGCCTACGGCGTACGCCTGGACGGGCACCGCTTCGCGAGCGGCGAGACGACCAGCAGTTTCATCGTGCCAGCGGGCAGCGAAGGCGCATTCATGATCAGCGTCGACCTCAATTTGCTGCAAACCGCCCCCGAACTGCTGTTTATCGTCCGCGAAGCGGTCCAGCGTGACATCCCCTATGTGCTCGAGGGCCGGCTCGGCGTCGACATTCCCGCGGTGAAGCCGGTGCGTTTCGAAACCGAAGGTATGATCCGGTTGCAGGCCGCGATGCACTGAAGGGCGACACAGGCGCCTTGGTTACGCGCGTAACCGTAGTCGTGACGCCGGGCCCCTGGCCGCGCCGCGCCCCTAAGTTCCTGCCATAACACGAGTTTCACCTGTAATCGACGCGCCGGCTCGGCGCGTTCGAGAGCGCTCCCATATACTTTTCCATTCGTACCGCCCGCTGTCCCCGACGGGGACTTCCGCGGCTAACAGGGCGATTTCACAACAAAAATCTTGAGCCGGGGTATACGCCGCGTATGCCCCACGGAATGCATGACGGATCGAAAAGGACTCCACGATCCCGAATTCGAGCGCGATAGCTGCGGATTCGGCCTGATCGCCAATCTCGACGACCTGCCGAGCCACTGGGTCGTCGCGACGGCGATCTCCGCGCTCACCCGGCTGACGCACCGCGGCGCCGTCGCGGCAGACGGTTTGACGGGTGACGGTTGCGGCCTGTTGATCAAGTTCCCGACCGCGTTCATGCGGGAGATCGGCGGCGAGTGCGGTTTCGATCTGGCCGAGCGTTTCGCCGCGGGAACGGTCTTCCTGCCGCCTGACGAGGCCGCTGCTGACACGGCTCGTAAACTGATCAGAGACGCGGTGGAACAGACCGGCCTCATCTTCGCCGGCTGGCGGGCCGTGCCGATCGACGAATCGGTGTGCGGCGAACTCGCCCTCAGAACGCTGCCGAAGATCGAACAGCTGTTCGTCAACGCGCCGGAGGGCATGCCGCGCGGCCGTTTCAATCGGCGATTGTTCCTCGCACGACGCCGCGCCGAGACGTCGCTCAACGGCGAAACCTACATTGCTAGCCTGTCGTCGGCGACGATCAGCTACAAAGGCATGGTGATGCCCGCCAAGCTGGCCGATTTCTATCCGGATCTGAAAGATGCGCGGCTCGAGTCGTCGGTCTGCGTTTTCCATCAGCGCTTCTCGACGAACACGCTGCCGCAGTGGCGGCTGGCGCAACCGTTCCGCTTCCTCGCCCACAATGGCGAGATCAACACCATTCAAGGCAACCGCAACTGGGCCGTCGCGCGGGCGAAGAACTTCCGTTCCGACAAGCTCGAGAACATCGAAGAGATCGAGCCGCTCGTTTCGCTGACGGGCTCCGACTCGTCGAGCCTCGACAACATGCTCGAGGTCATGCGCGCCGGCGGCATGGACGTGTTGCAGGGCATGCGCCTGCTGATGCCGCCGGCCTGGCAGACGGTCGACGATGTCGACCCGGACGTGCGCGCGTTCTACGAGTTCTACGATTGCCAGATGGAACCGTGGGACGGGCCGGCCGGGATCGTGCTCACCGACGGCCGCTACGCTGCCTGCAGTCTGGATCGCAACGGCCTGCGCCCGGCGCGTTATGTGATCACTGCCGACCGGCACATCACGATCGCATCCGAGGTGGGCGTCTACGACTACGACGAGTCCGAAGTCGTCGAAAAAGGGCGTCTCGGCCCCGGCGAAATGCTGGCCGTCGACCTGATCAACGGCGAGGTGCTCGATACCGACGATATCCACGACAAACTCAAAACCCGCGCGCCCTACAAGAAGTGGCTAAAAGAGGGCGTGCGCTATCTCGACTCCGAGCTGATCGACACGCATACCGCGGCCGAACCCTTCGATCAGGAAACGCTCGCGCGCTACCAGAAGATGTTCAACGTGAGCCGAGAAGAGCTCAACGACGTCGTCGCCGTACTCGCCAAGGCTGAGCAGGAAGCCGTTGGCTCGATGGGCGACGACACGCCGATGGCCGTGCTGTCGTCGAAGGTTCGCGCGCCGTTCGACTACTTCCGGCAGCAGTTCGCGCAAGTGACGAATCCGCCGATCGACTCGCTGCGCGAGCGCATCGTCATGTCGCTGCAAACGAACATCGGCCGCGAAAAGAACCTGTTCGACATCGGGCCGGAGCACGCCGAGCACGTCATCATGAACTCGCCGGTGTTGTCGCAGCCGAAGCTTCGGCAATTGCTCGGTCCGGACATGTTCAAGGAACAGCACGCGTTCATCGATCTGAACGTGGACCGCGGCACCAGCCTGGAAGACGCACTCGATGCCATTTGTTCGCAGGCGGAACAGGCCGTGCGCGACGGCAAGTTCATCGTCATGCTGAGCGACCGCTACATCGATGCCGCGAAGCTGCCCGTGCATGCGCTGCTCGCAACCGGCGCCGTGCATCATCACCTCGTACAGCGTGGGCTGCGTTGCGCTGCAAACATCATCGTCGAGACCGGCGTCGCGAGAGACCCGCATCACTTCGCGTGCCTGATCGGCTACGGCGCCACCGCGGTGTATCCCTACCTCGTTTATCAGTCGCTGCACGACATCGCGCAGCGCGGCAACATCTCCAAGCAGCAGCAGCTCGGACGCAGCTATCGGCGCGGCATCCGCAAGGGCCTGTTCAAGATCATGTCGAAGATGGGCATCTCGTCCATCGCGAGCTACCGGGGCGCTCAGCTGTTCGAGATCGTCGGCCTGGCGGACGAAGTCGTGGATCGCTGTTTCGAGGGAACGGCGTCACGCATCGGCGGAAGCAATTTCGAGGACCTCTGGCAGGATCAGCGAGCGCTCGCGCATCATGCGTGGGAGCCCCGCGAGCCCGTCGACCAGGGCGGCCTCCTGAAGTACGTCCATGGCGGCGAATTCCATTGCTACAACCCGGACGTTGTCGCGTCTCTTCAAGCGGCTGTTCGCACCGGCGAGTACGAGCGCTATCGGGAATACGCATCGCTCGTGAACGAACGGCCGATCGCGACGCTGAGGGATCTGTTGGATGCGAAAGCCGCCGGTCCGGCGATTCCGCTCGAGGAGGTGGAGCCGGTCGAAGCCATACTGCCGCGCTTCGACAGCGCCGGCATGTCGCTGGGCGCGCTGTCGCCGGAGGCGCACGAGGCGCTCGCCATCGCGATGAACCGGATGGGCGCGCGCTCCAATTCCGGCGAGGGCGGTGAGGACCCGTCGCGCTACGGCAATGAGCGGCGGTCCAAGATCAAGCAGATTGCATCCGGGCGCTTCGGCGTGACGGCGGAATACCTCGTCAATGCCGAGGTCATCCAGATCAAAATCGCCCAGGGCGCGAAGCCCGGCGAGGGCGGGCAGCTGCCCGGCCACAAGGTGAACGAGCTGATTGCGCGACTGCGTTACGCGAAACCGGGCGTCGGCCTCATCTCACCGCCGCCGCACCACGACATCTACTCCATCGAAGACCTTGCTCAGCTGATCTTCGATCTGAAGCAGGTCAATCCAGAAGCGCTGGTCTCGGTGAAGCTGGTGGCCGAGCCGGGCGTCGGCACGGTCGCGGCCGGTGTGGTCAAAGCGTATGCGGATCTGATCACGATCTCCGGTTACGACGGCGGGACCGGAGCGAGCCCGGTCAGTTCGGTAAAGTACGCCGGCAGCCCGTGGGAGTTGGGGCTGTCCGAGACGCATCAGGTCCTGCGCAATAACGACATGCGCCATCGCGTGAGGCTGCAGACTGACGGCGGATTGAAGACCGGACTCGACGTCATCAAGGCCGCGATGCTCGGCGCGGAGAGCTTCGGCTTCGGTACGGCGCCGATGGTGGCGCTGGGCTGCAAGTACCTGCGCATCTGTCACCTGAACAACTGCGCAACGGGCGTCGCCACTCAGAACGAGGTACTTCGCAGCCGCTTCTTCATCGGCCTGCCCGATATGGTGATTAATTTCTTCCGCTTCGTCGCCGAAGAAACGCGTGAGCTCATGGCGTCGCTCGGCGTCCGCTCGATGGACGAGCTGATTGGCCGAGTCGACCTGCTGATACCGCGCGAGGGTACAACCGAGCGGCAGGCACGGCTGGACCTGTCGCCGATTGTCAGCCCGTCGGGGGAGAAGACCACTCCGCAGTTTTGCACCGAGGAACGCAATGAGCCTTTCGATAAGGGCGAGCTTGCAGAGGAGATGGTGGCCGCGGCCCTGCCCGCCATCGAGAACTCGAGCGGCGGCTCGTTCGAGTTCCGCGTACGCAATTTCAATCGCTCGATCGGCGCGCGCCTGTCGGGCGAGATTGCGCGCCGGCACGGCAATACGGGAATGGCGAACGCTCCGATCGAGATGCGACTGACCGGCACCGCCGGACAGAGCTTCGGCGCGTTCAACGTTGCCGGTCTCAATCTCGACCTGACCGGCGATGCCAACGACTACGTTGGCAAGGGTATGGCCGGCGGCAGACTGGTCATCCGCCCGCCTGTCGACTGTCAGTACACACCTCGCGAAACTGCGATCATCGGCAACACCTGCCTTTACGGCGCGACCGGCGGCAAGTTGCACGCGGCTGGTGTCGCGGGCGAACGTTTTGCGGTCCGCAATTCGGGTGCTGTCGCGATCGTCGAGGGCGCCGGCGACCACTGCTGCGAATACATGACCGATGGCGTGGTCGTTGTGCTCGGCCGGACCGGCGTGAACTTCGGGGCAGGCATGACCGGCGGCTTCGCCTACGTGCTCGACATCGACCGCGACTTCGTCGATCGCTACAACCACGAGCTGATCGACATACAGCGGATCTCGCCGGAGAGCATGGAGGCGCACCTGCATCATCTGCGCGGCCTGATCACCAATCACGTCGAACTGACCGGCAGTGAGTGGGGTGAGATATTGCTCGAGGACTATCGGACCTATCTGCCCAAGTTCTGGCTCGTCAAACCGCGTGCGGCAGAACTCGGGTCATTGATCGAGTCCCTGAGGCAGGCAGCGTAATGTCCAAACATCCGCTGCAGTTCCTCGAGGTCCCGCGCCGCGATCCTCAGAAGATACCCGCCGAAGAGCGCATCAAGCACTTCAGCGAAATCTACGGTGACTACGACGCGGCAGACGCCGCGCAGCAGGCTGGCCGCTGTCTGGACTGTGGAAATCCTTACTGCGAGTGGAAGTGCCCGGTGCACAACTACATTCCGAACTGGCTTGCACTCATCGAGGAAGGCCGTCTGTTCGAGGCTGCGGAGCTTTCGCATCAGACGAATTCGCTGCCCGAGATCTGCGGACGCATCTGCCCGCAGGACAGGCTGTGCGAGGGCGCATGCACGCTGGACGAGATGGGCGCCGTCTCGATCGGCAATATAGAGAAATACATCACTGACGAGGCCGTTCGGCAGGGCTGGCGACCGGACATGTCGAACGTCATCGACAGCGGCAAGCGCGTCGGTATCGTCGGTGCGGGTCCGGCAGGTCTTGCAGCAGCCGACGTGCTCGCGAGAGAGGGCATTCGCTCCGTCATCTACGACGCCTACCCGGAGATCGGTGGTCTGCTGACCTTCGGCATCCCGCCATTCAAGCTCGAGAAGCAGGTCGTGCAGCACCGGCGTGAGATCCTCGAAGGGATGGGCGTCGAGTTCGTCCTGAATACGCGCGTCGGCGAGGACCTTGCCTTCGAACAGCTGCTGGAGGAGTACGACGCGGTCTTTCTTGGCATAGGCACGTACGAATACGTGCGCGGCGGCTTCGACGGTGAAGATCTCGACGGCGTTCACGAGGCGCTGCCCTACCTGATATCGAACGTGAACCGTGAACTCGGCATCGAGAAGGATCCGAACGACTTCATCGATCTCGACGGCAAGAACGTCGTCGTCCTCGGTGGCGGTGACACCGGCATGGACTGCAATCGCACGGCGATCCGCCAGGGCGCGCTGACTGTGACCTGCGCCTATCGTCGCGACGAAGAGAACATGCCAGGCTCGCGCCGCGAGGTCGAGAACAGCCGGGAGGAAGGCATCGAGTTTCTGTTCAACCGGCAACCGATCGAGATCGTCGGCGACGGCAGTGTCTCGGGCGTCCGTGTCGTCGAGACGAAGCTCGGCGCACCCGGCCCCGATGGCCGCCGCCAGCCGGAACCGATCCCTGGCACCGAAGAGATCCTCCCGGCCGATGCCGTCGTCATCGCATTCGGCTTCCGCCCCGACCCGCCGTCGTGGTTCGAGGATCACGGTATCGAATCGCTGCCCAGTGGCAAGACGCGCGTAAAGACACACGGCGACTTCGCGTTCCAAACGACCAACGACAAGGTATTCGCCGGAGGCGACATGGTCCGTGGGTCGGACCTCGTCGTGACGGCCGTATTCGAGGGGCGCGAAGCCGCCAAGGGCATTTCCCGATACCTCGGCGTATACTGATCTCGGTTCCGCTTCTGCCTGGGCGCTAGACAAGGAGGAGCACAGATCGAGTCATGAGCACCGCGAGACAAAAAGCAAAAACAAGACGCAACATCGCCTACGCACTCTTCGCCTTCACCGGCGTGGTCGTCCTTCTAAAGCTAACGGGCATCATGCCGCTGGACCTCTCCGGAGCGCCGAGCCTGAGTGCTGCTTACGGCATGAAGCTGGCGTACTACGTCTGGCCGGCGATCCCGTTTGTCATCGGCTTCATCTTCTGGGGTTCCAGTAAGGAGAAGATGCTGGAGGCGGAGTATGAGGAGCAGCTTGCCTCGAACGAGGACTAGCGTTGGTCGAGCCGTACACGATTGCGGAGCTGGAAGCGCTCCTGCACTGCCTTACCGTGTCCGAGGAAGATCTGCGAGCCGGGCGGCTTAGCCCGAGACCCGGTTTCCGCGAAGGCATCAAGGTGGATTCCGCGCGTCTGCAAATGCGCGGGCAGCTGCTCGATTGGTGCAGGAATGCGTTGCACGACAGCGCAAAGAAGTGGGTCGTCGCGGCGATATTCCGCAAACTTCCGGATCGCTCGAAGCGGCTCACCAGGGACCTTCTCGCGGCTGGAATGCGCGAACCCAATCCGTCGTACAACCGCCTGTTCTTGTATCCCGTTCGACGGCGCGAGGGCTGGCCGCAGATCGTGGACTGGATGATCGAAATTGCGGAGGCTGGCGGCGATCTCGAGAAAGGCGGTGTTTCCAGAGCCACCTATTGGTTGCAGGAGCGCAATCCGATAGACGCTGACTCACGGCAGCGTCTCAACGCATGGATGCTGGCTGAGTTCTGCCGGAGCGACGACTTGGTCGCGCAGCGAAGCCTCATCGCTGGACTCAAGCTCGATCCGGCGTCTGTGGACGACGAATTGGCGCCGCTCATCAAACAAGCGATAGACAAGGCGCGTCGAAGCGAGGACGAGTACGTTCGCCACAGACTGGAGGTCCAGTTGGGAACGCACTCGGGCCCCTTCATGATGCTGGACACGTCCGGCGACTGAGCATTTCTATGGCCCCGCGGCCTGCGGCAGCCTGACCATGAAGCAGACGCCGCCCTCGACGTTGTCGGCCAGTATCGTACCGCCATGCCCCTCCGCGACGATCTTCGCGACGTAGAGCCCCAGCCCCAAGTGTTTGTCATCCTTCGCCGGGCGCACCGAAATCATCGAATCGAACAACTGGCCGCGCATGCGCTCCGGGAGCGGCGGTCCGGGGTTGGTGACGCTGAGCTCGACGTTGTCGGCTGCGGTGTCAACGCCGATCTCGATCGTGTCGCCGTCCGCGCTGAAGCTGACGGCATTGTCGACAAACTTGTCCAGCATCTGAATCAAGAGCTCCGGTGAGCCCTCCACGAGGGTCTCGTCGCGAGCGGTCTGCAGCTCGAATTGGCGTTCCGGGTAGACGTCGCCGTAGGCCTCGACCGTCGAAGCGACGACCGCGGAGAGATCGAAAATTTCCGGTTCCGCATTCTTGATCAGCTCTTCGACTCGGCTCGCTTCGCTCATCGCGGCGAGGATGCGGCGAAGACGGTCGGCACCGTCTTTCGCGCGCGCGGTGTAGCCCCGTGCGGTCTCGTCGAGTTCCTCGTGGTCGAGATTTTCGAGTGATGACGTGACGATGGCCAGCGGTGTGCGGAGCTCGTGCGAGAGTTTCGACGCAAGCGTTCTCAGATACTCGTTGTAGTCGCCGAGCTGAGACAGCACATGGGAGAAACTCCTCGATAGATCGCCGAGTTCGTCCCCGGCAAGCGCGCTCGGGAGTGACGTTCGCAATGACGCGTTCTCCAGCGCATCTTCCGCTGCAACGCTCAACGCGTGGATGCGGCGCGACAGCCACGTCGCATAGCCGAGCAGTGCGCCCCCGACGACCAGCATTGCGACCAGCGTTACCGTCACCAGCAATGACAGACCCTCGGTGCGCAGCGACAGGATTGCCTCCGTGCCTTGCTGCAATATCACCGCGCCAATGGTCGTATTGCCGTCGCGGACCGGCTCAGCTACCGCAACGATGGCTCGGCCGCTTTCACCGCTCCGGAACCACGCTGCGGACTCGCTGCCGTCGAGCGCCGATACAATGTACGACTGCTGCTCGCGGCCACTCGGATCGGGCTCGGCGAAAACTGCCTCAGTGCCGGACTCGACGATTGCGTTGTAGGCGAGGCGAAGCAGTGCAGGCGGTCCCGGCGACGCCGATGTCCGGCCGGTGTCGACGTCGCCCACCGATGCAATGCGCCAGCCGGATGCGTCCGTAACGATCAGGCGCATCCCTCGTTGCACCAGATCGTTCGCGCGCTCGGTCAGTTCCGGCGACAAGGTAACGAAGGCGCCCGGCGATCTGGAGTTGAAGCTCGAACTCGGTATCGCTCGATCATTCGGGGATGCGGTGTTCTCGACGACCAGGCCCAAATGCGTACCCAGCAGCCGCCGCGGAATTCTCGCTTCCAGGTGATAGCCGTTCGGCACGTCCTGCCAGTACGCCCGGATCGTCGGTTCCTCGCCGCGGCTGCCACTCTCATTCAGCCACGTGACAACCGGCCCGGGCGCTTCCGCGGAGAAGGTTAAGGTCTGTTGGAGGTAGGGCGGGCTGGAGCTTACGAGCCGGACGCGATCGACGAACTCGGGTTCGTCGCCGGGAATTCGCCCGGGCGGCGAGTAGATGACGTTGTCGTCCCGGACGTGGACATACAAGTACAGGAACTGCTCGTTGAGCCCGATGGCGAAGCGTATGCGCCCGTCGACGCCGGGCAGGTCACGCAAAGCACCCTCGCTAGTCGTCCAGTCGTCGACGTAGCCGTCGATCAGCGGCGCGTTCTCGAGCGGGTGGCCGTAGAGCTGATCGCCGAAGCGAAAATCGGACGGCGCGGCCTCGGGAAACTCCTCGCGATCCCGCGACAGCGACTCGGCGATCGCCAGCGCGGTGCCCGAGAGCATTTGTTGCTGATTCGAACGCAGCGCCGATTCGGTGCCGCTGATGAATTCGCAGCCCGCCCACGGCAGCATCAACGCCAGCAGGCTGACGAGGAGTAGCTGCCGCTTGAGGTTCATGCCGTGCGTGAGGCCGGGTCGAAGCTGCGATCAGCCCTGGTCGGCCAGCCAGCGATAACCCATGCCGTAGACGGTTTCGATGGAGTCGAACTCGCCGTCGACGCTCAGGAACTTGCGGCGGATGCGCTTGATGTGTGACGTGATCGTGTTGTCGTCGAGCACGGCCTGGGCTGCGTCCATCAGCTGCTGGCGGTTTTTCACGTGGCCCGGATAGCGCGCCATCGCGTGCACCAGCCAGAACTCGGTGAGCGTCAGCCCCACCGGCTGCGACTGCCAGGTGATCGTCATCCGGTCGGTGTCGATCTCGAGATCGCCGCGAACGATGCGGTTCTCCGGTCCGGCCGGCTTGTTGAGCGCGTCGAGGCGGCGAAACAGGGCGGCAACGCGCGCCATCAGATGCGGCAGGCTGATGTCCTTGGTCAGGTAATCGTCCGCGCCCAGCCTCAGGCCCGAGACCGCGTCGAACTCGCTGTCGCGGGCCGTCAGGAAGATGATCGGCAGGTCGGCGGAGCGCACACGGAGTTCGCGGCAAAGCTCGAAGCCGCCCTCGACGTCGTCTTTCAGGTTGATATCGATGACAACGAGATCCGGCAGCCTCGACTCGAATGCCTCGAGCGCCGGCTGGCGCGCCTCGAACGCGTCGACTGCATAGCCCTCGCGCCGAAACGCTTCCGCGTAGTTGTCCCTGATTGCGGCCTCGTCCTCGACGATCGCAATTCGTTTTGCCACGTGCTGCTCCGGGGGTGCCCTGACCACAATTTGCCACATTCGGCCGGTGCATTGCCACGACGTCGGCCGCAGCCTGGCGCTTTGCCTTGATGTACTGAAGGCCAGTCAACGAAGGGAGGACAGCCATGACGATGAACAGAACAGCCTTATGTCGCGAGCGTGCTCACGGGTGGCCGGCATGTCATTGATACTCGGACTCGCGTTCCTCCGCACGGAGAGCGACGGCAGTGTGCCGGCCGGCGCGTGGTTCGCGCAGGAGATGATGCAGCGCGCCTGGGCGCGCGCCGCGGGCGACGAGCCCTGGCCGTGGTCCGATGCCTGGCCCATCGCGCGGCTGACGGCGGCGGACGAGACCAGCCTGATCGTGCTAGCAGGCGGCTCGCCGAGCGCGCTGGCCTTCGGGCCCGGGCATCTGGGCGTCAGTCCCATGCCTGGTGAGCGCGGCAACTGCGTGTTCGCCGGCAACGGCGAGACCCACTTCCGGTTCCTTGCGGATCTGGCGCTTGGCGAGAAGCTCAGCGTCGAACTGCTGGACGGTGCCCATCACGATTTCGACATCGTCGACCTGGACGTGGTCGACGCACGGCGGGCGAGCCTGGCTTTGGAGGGCGACAAGCCGCTGTTGAGTCTGGTCTGCAACTACCCGTTCGACGGCAGCGAGAGCTCGCTGCGCTACGTCGTGACGGCCGCCATGTCAGGCTGATTCGCTCTCGACCATCAGCTTGAAGCGCTGCAGGTCGTCGTCGATGCGTTTCGCCATCGAGCGCTTCATGAACGGCGACAGAAGACGCAGGAAGCCGCGAGCGCTGTGGTTCCACCACGCGATCCAGCGCGTTCGGCCGTCGCCCAGGTCCTCGAACTGATTGACGACGATCGCCTTGCCCCAGTCCGAGGCATAGGTACCCGCCATGAAGACGGGCTCACGGCGCTCGGTCACGTGCTCGATCATGCGGACCTCGCGCCCGTTGTCGTCGTAGATGAGCTCCGAGATGGTCCCCGGTTGGCCCGGCTCGCCACTGATCGTCCGGAAGGACTTCAGTGTCGGCTGCCACTTCTTCATGTTTTCCGGGTTGTCGAAGATCCGCCAGACGGCCTTCGGTTCGGCATCGATGACAACTTCGGTGCGTATCTTCATGGCGGCGCTCGACGGGACCCGGATTCGATCATATCAGCGTGGGCTCCGTGTGATTGCGAGGCCAGGGCATCTCGTCCATAGTAGGCCCTGGCCCCGAATCCCGGGGCCGTTGTCCGCTGAGACCCATAAATGAACCGCAGGAGAGCCAGGCTTACCGAAGGCCCGGTCGGTCGACATCTGATCGACATGACCTTGCCGATGCTGTTCGGCATCACGATGATGATGGGGCAGAGCCTCATCGATACGTGGTTCGTGGGTCTCGTGGGCGATCGCGAGCTGGCCGCCTACGGTTTCGGTTTCCCGGTCATCATGATGGTCATGAGCGTCGCGATCGGTCTGGGGGCCGGCACCTCGTCGGTTGTCGCCCGCGCCATCGGCGCCGGCAAGAATCGCCGGGCGCGGCGATTGTCGACCGATGCGCTGATCCTGTCGTTCATCGCCACTGCCGTTATCGCCGTGGTCGGCATTCTGACGATCAACCCGCTGTTCCGTCTGCTTGGTGCGCCGGAAGACATGCTGCCGTTGATCTGGCCGTTCATGACGATCCTGTATGCCGGCGTACCGTTCATGGTCGTGGGCATGGTTGGCATGGCGAGCATGCGCGCGACCGGCGACACGCGGCTGCCGAGCCTGCTGATGGTGATGACGGCGATTCTGAACGTCATCCTCGACCCGATCCTGATCTTCGGCTTAGGCCCCATCCCGGCGATGGGCCTGAACGGTGCCGCGACGGCGGCGCTCCTCGCCCGAGGCGTCATCTTCTTCGGGACGCTGTATCTGATGCGCAGCCGCTTCCGCATGATCAGCTTCAGCCGGCCAGACCCGAAGGAACTCGTCGACTCCTGCAGGGACGTGCTGCACGTCGGAATTCCTGCCGCCGGTACCAATGTCATCGTGCCGCTCGGCGCGACCATCGTGACCGCGATGATTGCCCGCTTCGGCCCGGACGCCGTCGCCGGCTTCGGTGTCGCGAGCCGCATCGAGTCGCTGATGCTGGTGATCTTCTACGCACTGTCCGCGATCATCGGCCCGTTCGTCGGCCAGAACCTCGCCGCCGGCAACCAGGAGCGCATCCTTCGCTCGCTGTGGCTTTGCACGCTTTTCTGTCTGGGCAGTGGTCTCGTCATTGCAGCCCTGTTGGCGGTGCTGTCCGGCGTGCTGCCGGGATTCTTCAGCGATTCCGAACAGGTGACCAGCGTGACGCAGATGTTCATGTGGATCGTGCCCATCAGCTACGGAACCTACGGCATGGTCATGGTGATGAACGCCGCCTTCAACGGCATGGGCAGACCGATGCCCGGCGTTTGGATCAGTGTCGCCCGGATACTCGTCCTGTACGTGCCACTGGCGATGGTTGGCATGTATTTCTTCGACGTGATGGGGATCTTCGTCGCCTACTCGGTCGCCAACATCGTCACTGGCTTCGTTGCCTATCTCTGGGCGAGAAACACGGTGAACCGTCTGTGCATGCGTACGGAAGCCGCGGCGGCACACGCCGGCTGAGAGAGGTTCAGGCCTGCACGGCGGGCAGTACCCGTCGCCGGTATACGGCGTACATGCCAACACCGCGAGCGCCCATGAAAATCATGAAGGCCAGCCACAGCCCGTGATTGCCGAACGGCAGCAGCAGATACCACACAGGCAGGAACACGGCGAAGGTGCACACGAGCATGATGTTGCGCATCTCTCTCGCCCGCGTCGCGCCCACGAAAACGCCGTCGTACAGGAAGGACCAGACCGAGATCAGGGGTGACGCAATCATCCACGGCAGATAGGTGTGCGTCGCTTCCCGAACCTCGGCAATATCCGTCAGCAGCGCGATGAGAAGCGGGCCCGCGATGACGTAGGCTACGGTGTAGCCGATCGCGAAATACAGCGACCACTTCAAGCACAGCTGGACGGCTCTCTGGAAGGCCGCCCTGTTCTTCTGGCCGACAGCACGGCCGACCAGTGCCTCCACCGCATGCGCGATGCCGTCCAGGCCGAAGGAGAGCAGATTCTGCAGGTTCATCAGGATCGCGTTGGCGGCAAGTACGACTTCGCCCATCCGCGCGCCCTGTGCGGTGACGAATGCGATCGCGAACACGAGGGCCATGGTGCGGACGAACAGGTTGGCGTTCACGGCAAAGAACGCTGCGTACTCGCGGATATTGATCAGGCGCGTCACGGGCCAGTGCCCGGCTCGCCGTCGCAGGCTGCGCGCCGCGAAGCTCAGGCCCAGCGCAAGACCGGTGTACTCCGCGATGACCGACGCAAGCGCAACGCCGTCGACCTTCATCCCGAGCCCGATGACGAACACGAGGTCGAGGACAATGTTGGTGACGTTGATGGTCAGGAACATCAGCAACGGCACGCGGGCGTTCGATAGTCCGATGAACCAACCGATCAGCACCATGTTTGCGAGCGTGCCGGGCGCGCTCCAGATACGGATTCTGAAGTACTGGATCGCGCTGGCTTCGACGCCGGGCTCCGCGCCGACGAGCCCCATCGCCAGCGACTCGATCGGCCGCTGCAGCAGGATCATGACTGCGGCCATCCCCAGCGCGACGATGATTGCCTGGCCGAGCGCGACTCTGAGCCCGTCGTAGTCGTCGGCACCGTAGCTCTGTGCGGTGATGCCGGTGGTGCCCATCCGCAGGAAGTTCGTTCCCGTGTACAGGAAGCTGAACACCATGGCGCCGACGGCGACGGCGCCGAGATAGACGGGGCTGTCGAGATGTCCGACGACGCCGGTGTCTACCATCCCGAGCAGTGGGACCGACACGTTGGACAGGATCATCGGCAGCGCGATGCGCCAAACGTCGCGGTCTCCGGGCAGCGCGTTGGCGCCCGCCTGGTTCGGACCGTTCATGCGCTAACTCTCGCCTGTGCTCGATGCTCACCCGCCGTCATCGCGGTGACCCTCGAACGCCCGGCCCGAATCAGGCGAACGCGTTGGTGCCGGTCAGTTCGCGGCCGACGGACAGCTGGTGGATCGTCTCGGTTCCTTCGTAGGTAATGACGCTCTCGAGATTCAGCATGTGCCGGATCGAGCTGTACTCGGCGCTGATACCCGAGCCGCCGAGTATGTCGCGCGCGTCGCGCGCGATATCGATCGCCATGCGGCAGTTGTTCCACTTGGCGAGTGAGACCTGCGTCGGACTGAGTTCGCCGGCGTCCTTGATCCGGCCGAGCCGCAGCGACAGGAGCTGCGCCGTGGTGATCCGGCGTGCCATATCCGCCATGCGAATCTGAATGGTCTGCGTGTGCGACAGCGGCTTGCCGAAAAGAACGCGATCCTCGGTGTAGGCGAGCACTTCCTTGAGACAAGCCTGCGCCGCGCCGATGACGCCCCACGTGATGCCGTAGCGTGCCTGGGTCAGGCAGCTGAGCGGCCCGCGCAGGCTGCTGACCTCCGGCAGGACGTTTTCTTCGGGCACGCGGACGTTGTCGAAGAACAGCGCGCCCGTGACCGACGCGCGCAGCGAGAACTTGTTCTCGATCTCCTGCGCCGTGAAGCCGGGCATATCCTTCTCGACGAGGAAACCCTTGATGCCCTCGTCCGTCTTCGCCCATACGACGGCAACGTCGGCAATCGTGGCGTTGGTGATCCACATCTTGGCGCCATTCAGGATCCAGTCGGCGCCGTCGCGTTTCGCGTGGGTCTTCATGTTGGCCGG
Source organism: Woeseiaceae bacterium (assembly GCA_965232445.1). Lineage (GTDB taxonomy): Bacteria > Pseudomonadota > Gammaproteobacteria > Steroidobacterales > Woeseiaceae > UBA1847. The sequence continues at coordinate 1,341,529 of OZ246973.1, forward strand.
GTCGGAGCCGCCGTGCGGTTCCGTGAGTCCGAAGCAGCCGATCGCCTCTCCTCTCGCCATCGCGGGCAGCCAGCGCGTCTTCTGTGCCTCCGAGCCGAAGGCGTAGATCGGATACATTACGAGGCTCGACTGCACGGATACGAAGCTTCTCAGCCCGCTGTCGCCACGCTCGAGTTCCTGGCAGATCAGTCCGTAGCAGATGCTATTGAGCCCGGCACAGTCGTAGCCCTCGATCGAGCTGCCCAAGAGGCCCATCTCGGCGACGTCGGCGACGAGTTCCCTGGGAAAATGGTGCTGCTCGAAGGCGTCGCGCATCAGCGGAATCGCCTTCTCGTCGACGAAGCGGCCCACGGTGTCGCGCACCATGCGCTCGTCCTCGGCGAGTTCTGAATTGACGTCGAAAAGATCCAACGGATCGAGTGTCTGACTTGCCATAGTCTGCCTGTTTGCCTGGGGAGGTCCGATCGGGGGCGGGGCCGGTTCTCAAGGGTCCGTTATCGGGCCCTAATAGGGAATACCGGCGCGGCGGTAGATTACCGACAATAGCCACGCCGGGCCAATCATTATTGTCTGCAGGTCTTCGAGCGTGGCCTTGAGCATGGGCTTGTTGCGGTGCCCGAGCGCGAGACCGATGATCCCGGCGATCAGGAGCCCCGCGGTGACGCGGGTCTCGGAGTAGTCGGAGACGACCAGCCAGCCCTGAATGGCGCCCACGCCGACGACGAAGGGCAGCAGGCCGATCGCCAGCGAAAGCGAAATAATGAAGTAATAGACCGCCGTCACCATGAGGAAGGCGCTGCCCCAGTTCAGGAGCGGAGAGATGGCGTGGAATTCGGCCGGTACCGGAAGGTTCCAGAGCACGCCCGTAGCGCCCAAAACGACCATCGGGACCGCGGACCAGTAGATCCAGGGCCATGTCAGGTCTTTGTGATTCTGTTCGTAGCGCTCGAGCCAGCTCTCGGCCATCTTGACACTCGACGGGCGTGGCCCGACATTCTACATAACCGCTTGGGTTAAGCATTCATTCAGTCGGATCGCGCTTAAATTCGCGCTACCGACAAGCACACAGGAACACATCATGAACATCAGGAAAACGCTTATTGCGGCGAGTCTCGTCGCATTGTTCGCGACTGGCTGCACGACGCTGGATCCGTTCACGCGCGAGGAGCAGATGAGCAACACGACGCGCGGCGCGCTGATCGGTGCCGGCATCGGCGCCGTGGTCGGTCTCGTCTCGGGCGACGATGCCGTCGAGCGCCGGCAGCACGCGCTGATCGGCGCCGGCGTTGGCGCGCTGGCAGGTGGCGCCATTGGCAACTACATGGACCGTCAGGAGGCCGAGCTTCGGGCTCAGCTCGAGGGCACGGGTGTCAGTGTCACGCGGATGGGCGACAACATCACGCTGAACATGCCGGGCAACGTCACGTTTGCGACCGATAGCTCGGATTTGCGGCCCGCCTTCTTCGACGTGCTCAATTCGGTCGGCCTCGTGCTCGAGGAATACGATCAGACGGTCATCGAGGTCGCCGGGCATACCGACAGCCGGGGCAGCGAGTCCTACAACCAGGGTCTGTCAGAGCGCCGGGCCGGCTCCGTGGCCAATTACCTGTCGTCACAGGGCGTGTCGTCGCAGCGGATCATCACGGTCGGCATGGGCGAGCTGCGTCCGGTCGCCGACAACGCGACGGCCGGCGGCCAGCAGGCGAATCGCCGCGTAGAGATCACGATGGTGCCCATTACCGGATGAGCCTTAGCCGGTCGATGAGGCACTGACGCTCCCTGGATGGCGGCGGCCTACGGCGAGCGGGATGACGGCGACTGGGTCGAGAACACAGGCTTCGTTCGCCGCATCATCCCGGACGATCGTCATGGGGCCCGCCACCAGCGTTTCGTCGTCGAGCTTGCGGGCGGGCAGTCGCTGCTGATCGCGCACAATATCGATATCGCGAAGCGGGTCCCGCTCGGCATGGGCGACCGGGTCCGCTTTCGCGGCATCTACGAGTACAACGATCAGGGCGGCATCGTGCATTGGACGCATCGCGATCCGCACGGCGGCGACGAGAACGGCTGGGTTCGCTTCCGCAAGCAGGACTACGACTGAGCCGGCGACCGACCGGCCGCAGAAACAAAAACGCCGCTCGATGAGCGGCGTTTTCGTTCTTTCCGATGTGCCTTAGAGCGCCATCTGTCCGCGAAGCTTCTTGATCGCGTTTGCCTCGATCTGGCGAATGCGCTCAGCTGAGACTCCGTAGACGTCGGCAAGCTCGTGCAGCGTCATCTTGTTCTCCGTCAGCCAGCGGCTCTTGACGATGTCGCGGCTGCGGTCGTCGAGCGTCTCGATGGCCGCGGACATGCGCCGCGTGGCATCGGACTCCCAGTCGCTCTGCTCGACCTGCTTGGCGGGATCGGAATCCGGCGCCGGCAGGTAAGCCGCGGGTGAGAAGGCGCGCTCGTCGTCGGCATCCGGTGCCGGATCGAACAGCGCGTCACGCGCGCTCAGACGCTTCTCCATCTCCGTGACTTCCTTGGCCGTGACGCCGAGGTCCTTCGCGACGGCTTCGGTCTCCGCGGCGGACAGCCACGCAAGGCTCTTCTTCGACTTGCGCAGATTGAAGAACAGCTTGCGCTGCGCCTTGGTCGTGGCGACCTTGACGATGCGCCAGTTGCGCAGCACGAACTCGTGGATTTCCGCACGAATCCAATGCACGGCAAACGACACGAGACGAACGTCGTAGTCCGGATCGAAGCGCTTCACGGCCTTCATCAGCCCGACGTTGCCTTCCTGGATCAGGTCGGCGATCGGCAGGCCGTAGCCCGTGTAGCCCTTCGCGATGTGCACGACGAAGCGGAGGTGAGCCATGACCAGCTCACGCGCGGCCTCGAGGTCCTCACGTTCGCGCAGACGGCGAGCGAGGTCCTGCTCTGCTTCCTTCGACAGCACGGGCACGGAACCGACAGCCTGAATGTAGGCGTCGAGACTGCCGACCGGGCCGGCCAGGGCAAGGTCGTGGTTGTACGGTACAACGGCTGTGGACATGGAATTCCTCCGATTTCCGATTGTCGATTTTAGCACTCGACGAGTTAGAGTGCTAACAATAGCACTGGTTCCCGTCGCGTATCCCTTCGATTGATAACAGAATCAATCTGTTACAGTTCCTACCGGGCTTGGACTCGGTCTAACTAACTGCTTGATTCAGGCCACTTTTTCGCTCGGCGCACGCCATTTCTGGGCCTCGAAAGCGGCGTCCAGGGGCGTTGCGGCGATGTGATTCGTGTAGTTCGACAGGGTCTTCATCGCGACCCCGAGCACCACTTCGAGCACCTGAGCACGGCTGAAGCCCGCGTCGATAAAGGCGTCGACCGCGGCCTCACCGACCCAGCCTCGCTCCACGACGACCTGCCGGGTAAATTCCCGCAGGGCTTCGAGCCGCGGATCCTCGAGCGTCCGGTCCTCACGGATGGCCTCGACCACCGGCGCAGGAACCTTGCTCATCCCGGCAATCGTGCTGTGTGCTGCAACGCAATATTCGCATTCGTTGATGCGGCTTACCGTCAGCAGCACGACCTGCTGCTCCGTAGGCGTGAAGCTGGACTCGCCGAAGGACTTGCCGATATCGAGGTAGGCGCTTGCCAGCGCTGGCGATTCGACCATCGTGCCGATCAGATTGGGGACGAACCCGTAGGCGTTCTTCACCGTTTCGAGGGTCTCGCGGCCGGCCTCGGGCACCGTTTCCAGCGAGTAGGTATTGAAATTCGTCATCATCGACTCCTTATTATTGAATATTCATTCAAGAAACTGCCAAAAAAAGCTGCCGAGACCGGCAGTGGAGGAGACTATAGTAGTTCTTGAATGATAATTCAAGTATCAATACACTATGCTCTCATAACCGAATGCAAGGACCTCCCCATGCCGCGAACCCCCGAATATGACCGCAGCGAAGTCGTCGATCAGGCGATGGCCGTTTTCTGGGAGCGCGGCTACGGCAAGACGTCCATTGGGGACCTGGTCGACGCGACGGGCCTGAAGCCCGGCAGCCTGTATGCCGCGTTTGGCAGCAAAAAGGGCATCTATCTCGAGGTGCTCGAGGAATACCACCGGGGTTTCGTGGTCAGGGTCCGCGAGCTGGCGCGGTCCGGTTCGCCGAAAATACCGGCCGTTCGCGAACTTTTGCAGACAATTGCGGAAGATGCAGTCTCGGGGCGCGACCGGCGAGGCTGTCTGTCGGTCAACGCGCTGCTCGAGATGGCTGGGCACGATCCCGATATTGCCGCTCGGCTGGATACCCACAATGCCGGTGTGAGGCTCGCGTTCGCCGAAGTGTTGGCCGCGGCCCAGGCGCGCGGCGAGATTTCGGGCGGCAGCGATCCGATGGCATTGGCCGCGTTCCTCGTCAGCAACATCTGGGGCATGCGGGTGATGTGCAAGGCCAGAGCGGACAGCGCCGCGATGGCGGCGGTCATCGACGGGGTGATGGCATCGATGGCCGCGGAAGCCTGAATCCCGCTATCGAGGCTCGATCCTGCGCATGTGCCGGGACGCGGCGAACCACGAGCCCACCAGCCCAAGACCGACCCCAACCCCCATGATCGTGCCGATCTCGCGGAGGTCGAAGCGCACGACCTGGGATCCGCTCTGGTACATGTTCGCCAGCCGGCCGATTGGACCGTCGAGCAGGTGCAGGCCCAGAGTCACGAGGCCGATGGCCAGCAGGCCGCCGAGCAGTCCATACCAGAACCCGGTCCACAGGAACGGCCGGCGAACGAACGCGTTGCTCGCGCCGATCAGCTTGGTCACCTCGATTTCCTCACGCCGATTCTGGATGTCGAGCCGAATCGTATTGCCGATGATGACGATGATCGCGGCGCCGAGCAGAACGGCGCCGATGAGAATCGCCTGGCGCACGATGTCGAGGATCGCGTGGAAGCGTTGCACCCAGTCGGTATCGACCTGGACGACCTCGGTCTCGGGCAGGTTCGATAGCTCTTCGCGCAGCACCAGCATTGATTGGCTGGTGTTGGCCGGACTCGGCCGGACGACCAGCGTGTGCGGCAATGGATTGTGCGAAAGCTGGTCGAGCGCCGCGCCGAACCCCGACTGATTCTTGAATTCCTCGAGCGCGTCGGCCGAGGAGATCACCGTGACCGACTCGACGTCGGCGCGCTGTTCGATGAGCCGTCCCAGGGCCTCTGCCTCGTCGAGCGTGAGATCGCGCTCGAGAAAGACCGAGAAGTCGAGCGCGCTTTCCCAGCTGCCGCTGATCGCCGCGGCATTCTTGACCATGAGATTCAGCGCGGCGGGCAAAGCAAGCGTGACCGCGATCACGAGCACGATCATCAGGCTGGCGAAGGGCTGGCGGGCGAGTTTGCCGAGCGACGCCGACGCCGTCGTTACGTGCCGGCCGAACCAGGTCGCGACGGGACCCGACGAGCGAACCGGCGACGCCGCGTCCGAATGCCGGCTCATCGCCAGCGGTCCTCCGTCGAGGGGCGCACGACCAGGACTTCGTCCTCGTCTGTCGTGTCACTGTGGAGCTGACCGTTCTCCAGATGGATTCGACGGCAGCCGAGCTTGTCGATCAGCGAGATGTCGTGGCTCGCGATCAACAGCGTCACGCCGAACTCGTTGAAGCGGCGGAACACGCGCATGACTTCCAGCGATAGATCGGGATCCAGATTGCCGGTCGGTTCGTCGGCGATCAGAAGTTTCGGCCGGGTGACGATGGCGCGGGCGATACCCACGCGCTGTTGCTCACCCGCGGACAGCGTTTCCGGATTGCGCTTCTCTTTCTGCAGCAGCCCGACCTGCTCGAGCGCGGCTCTGACTCGACGGCCGGCCTCGCGCGTGCCCACGCCGGCGATGACGAGCGGCAGTGCGACGTTGTCGCCGACGGAGCGATCGTAGAGCAGCTTGTGATCCTGGAAGACCATGCCGATCTGCCGCCGATAGGCCGGGATCCTGCGTCGCTTGACCCGGCGTGTGTTCTTGCCGTCGACGATGACCTGACCGCTGGTCGGCCGGTCGATGAGCGCGATCAGCTTGAGCAGCGTGCTCTTACCGGCGCCGGAATGTCCGGTGATGAAGACCATCTCGCCCTTGTCGACAGACAGGTCGAGGCCGGACAGAGCTTCCTGCCCTCCGGGAAAACGCTTGGTGACGCCCTCGAGACGGATCATCGTCGGCGATCACTCTGCATTGCGATTCATCAGCGCACTCACGAACTCGTCGGCGTTGAACGGCTGCATGTCCTCAGCCGCTTCCCCAATGCCGATGAAGCGTACCGGCACGCCCAGGCGGTTGGCAATTGCGAACAGAATCCCGCCTTTGGCGCTGCCGTCGAGTTTGGTCACGGTAATGCCCGTGAGCCCGAGAGCCTCGTGGAACTTCTCGGCCTGAACGAGCGCGTTCTGGCCCTGACTCGCGTCCAGCACGAGCATGATCTCGTGCGGCGCGTCCTCGTCGTGACGCTGTACGACGCGTTTGATCTTGGCGAGTTCGTCCATCAGTCCCTGCTGATTCTGCAGCCGTCCGGCGGTGTCGGCGAGAAGCACGTCCACCCCACGCGCAGACGCGGCCTGCCACGCGTCGAAGATCACGGCCGCCGGGTCCGCGCCACTTTGCTGCGCCACGACCGGCACGTCGTTGCGCTCGCCCCAGGCCTGGAGTTGTTCGACGGCGGCGGCGCGGAAGGTATCGCCCGCCGCGAGCATGACCGAGTGGCCGTTGTCCTTGAGACGCCGCGCCAGCTTGCCGATCGTGGTCGTCTTGCCGGCGCCGTTGACGCCGACCATCAGAATGACGAAGGGATTGGACTGCTGAGGAATCTCGAGCGGCTGACTGACGGGTTCGAGGATGTCGGTCAGTGAGGTTTCCAGACCCGCCATCAGTGCCTCGACGTCCCGCAGCTCGCGCCGCTTCAGACGCTTCTCGAGATCGCCGATGATCCGCTCTGTGGTATCGATGCCGACGTCCGCCATCACCAGCAGCGACTCGAGTTCCTCGAGCGAGTCCTCGTCGATCTTGCCGCCCGACGCGAGATCGGCGATATCCATCGTCAGCCAGCTATCGCCCTTGTTCAGGCGTGCACGCAGACGCGAGAAGAAGCCCGCCGGCTTCGCCTTCTCTTCCTTGTCCTTCTTCTTCCCAAACATACTCGTTCCAACCAGACGGCCGCCTGGCCTAAACTAGGTCTTCAAATATCGATCGACGTGACTATGGCAAGACGCGCCGGACTCAAGCGCAAGCAGACATCATCCGCACCCGGACGGCTGCGTATTGTAGCGGGAATCTGGCGGAGCCGTATGCTGGACATCGCCGACGTCGAGGGCCTGAGACCGACCTCGGAGCGCATCCGGGAGACGCTGTTCAACTGGCTGACGCCGGCCATCGCCGGTCGCCGCTGCCTCGATCTCTTCGCCGGCACCGGCGCGCTCGGTCTCGAGGCGCTGTCGCGCGGGGCGAAGGAGGCGGTGTTCGTGGAGCGGTCACGGCGGGCGGTTGCGACACTGCGGGGAAACATCGAGCTACTCGACGCATCCGGCGCCGTCGTTCACGAAGGCGACGCCCGCGAATTCCTCGCCAAACCGGGCGATGCGAGCTTCGACGTCGTCTTCCTCGATCCGCCGTTCACCGACGAAAACCTGAACGAATTGTGTAGACTCATCGACGAAGAGGGCGTGCTTGCACCGGGCGCCCGCGTCTACCTCGAGCAGGCGCGCACGGCCGAAGACCCGGAGCTGCCCGCCGGCTGGCAGATCGCGAAGGACAAGGCTGCCGGCAACGTTCGCTATATGCTTGTTGAGACCTCGGGTCACTAAGGAGCCAGACATGCCCGTCGCAGCGATGTATCCGGGAACCTTCGATCCGATTACCCTCGGGCATGAGGATCTCGTCACGCGTGCCTCCGAACTCTTCGACAGCGTCGTCGTTGCGATAGCCGTCAATACCGGGTCCAAGACTCCGATGTTTTCCGTCGATGAGCGCCTTGCAATGGCGAGAGCGGCATTGGCGGATATCGACAATGTCACTGTAAAGCGATACGAGGGGCTGACCGTCGATTTTGCGCGCGATCACAATCTTCGCGTCATCATCCGCGGCCTTCGCGCCGTGTCGGACTTCGAGTACGAATTCCAGCTCGCTAATATGAACCGTCATCTGACCGACGAGGTCGAGACGGCCTTCCTGACACCAACCGAGAAATACACCTTCATCTCCTCGAGCCTCGTCCGCGAGGTCGCCCAGCTCGGCGGCGACATCGGCGAGTTCGTCTCGCCACAGGTCGAGAAGGCGTTGATGGAGCGGGTTAACGGCGGCTAGCCTGCCGCGGGATGCCGGTTCTTTTCTACACGCCGCGTGACGACTACGGCGCCTTCTCCAATTTCTCGAAGCACGGGATCGAGATGGCCGGGACCTGGTACCGCACCGTCGAGCACTACTTCCAGTCGCAGAAGTTCGATAACCGCGACTACCGCGAACGAATTCGCACGGCGCGGACGCCGAAGGACGCAGCGACGCTCGGCCGATCCCGCAAGCTGCGTCTCCGGCGTGACTGGGAGACGGTAAAGGACAGCATCATGTTCGACGCTGTTCTGAAGAAGTTCGAAACGCACGACGAGATCCGCGATCTGCTTCTGTCGACCGGCGATGAGAAGATCATCGAGAACGCGCCGGGCGACTACTACTGGGGTTGCGGCAAGGACGGCACCGGCAAAAACAAACTCGGCCTGATCCTGATGGCGGTCAGGGAGCGGCTGCGCAACGAGGCCTGATTCGCGGGCCGAGCGCTAACGCTGACAGGACTTGCAGTAGTACGTTGCCCGCTGGCCGAGCACGATCGACGTAATCGGGGTGTCGCAGGCATTGCAGGGCTCATCTTCGCGCCCGTAGACGTCGAGTTCCTGCTGGAAATATCCGGCTTCCCCGTCGCCGCCGTAGAAGTCCCGCAGCGTGGTCCCGCCTGCCTCGATGGCGCGTTCGAGCACGTCCCGGATCGCGTCGGCAAGCCACTCGTAGCGTTCGACCGAAACCCGGCCCGCGGCCCGTTTCGGATGGATGCCGGCCCGATACAGCGACTCGCTGGCGTAGATGTTGCCGACCCCGACGACGACCGTCGCCGTCATGATGAACGGTTTCACCGCGACGCGACGGCCTCGGGAGCGCTCCCAAAGATAACGTCCGGAGAACTCCGGACCGAGCGGCTCGGGGCCGAGACTCTTCAACAGCGGGTGCTCGAAAGGCTCGTCGCTCCAGTGGAGCGATCCGAACCGGCGCGGGTCGCGAAGTCTGAGCGCCTTGCCGCCCTCCAGCTCGAAATCGACGTGATCATGAACCCCGGCCGGGGTGCCCCGGTCGACAATCGACAGGCTTCCGGACATGCCGAGGTGCATGATGGCGGTGCCGTTCGACGTGTTGATGAGCAGGTACTTGGCTCGCCGGTCGACCGACGTGATCGTCGCGCCCTCGAGATTGCGGTCCACCTCCGGGCCGACCGGCCAGCGCAGACGGCGCTCGCGGATATTGAGCGCCGAGATCCGCTGCCCCTCGATATGGGGCGCGATCCCGCGGCACGAGGTTTCGACTTCGGGTAGTTCGGGCATGCGCCTATGCTGACCAATCGACGAGGCAAAAAAAAGCCCGCTGGAAGCGGGCCTTTTTCGAATTCTGCCGATCCGGCTACTTGATCTTCGCTTCCTTGTAGGTCACGTGCTTACGGATCGTCGGATCGTACTTCTTCGTCTCCATCTTCTCGGGATGCAGGCGCTTGTTCTTCGTCGTCGTGTAAAAGTGACCGGTGCCGGCACTGGACACGAGGCGGATTTTTTCGCGGTTCGTCTTGGCCATGAGCCTCTCCTAATGGCGCTTAGATGCGCTGACCCTGCTCACGCAGGTCGGCGACGACCTTGTCGATGCCGTGCTTGTCGATAATGCGCATACCCTTGTGCGAGACGCGCAGGCGGACCCAGCGGTTCTCCGACTCGAGCCAGAAGCGCTTGCTCTGCAGATTCGGCAGGAAGCGGCGGCGCGTCTTGTTGTGGGCGTGAGAAACGTTGTTGCCGCTCTGCGGGCGCTTCCCAGTGACCTGACAGACCTTGGACATGACAGTAAGTCTCTGATTTTATTGAGTGTTGCCCGGGAGCACCGGGCAAAGAGTGCGACTTTATACCAGCCTCAGACGGGCAATTCAAGCGATCCGATCGGGCGCCCAGGGGGCCTAGTTGTAGCCCATTGGATAGTCGTCAGTCGGAAGGCCATGCAGTTCCCTCAGGTACCGAATCGCAAACTCGGGGCGTAGGCTGCTGAGTCTCCTCCAGAAGATGTCGAACGCGTTCCCGATATCGAACCCCGCGGTCTCCGCCAGGCGCTCGGACTGCAGGAGCTCTATGTACAAGTCGTCGCAGGTGGTTTCCCGCATCAGATCGGGGTGGTCCAAATCCGGAACGTAGTTCGTCCAAACAGGTCCGTCATCGTCGACCAGCCTCGAGAGGCCGAGCTCCGTCGCGGTCCATAGCGCGCCGTCAAACTCCTGAAAGTCACGAATCGCAAATCCGCACACGTCCGGGACCTCCTCGGCAACGTAGTGATCTATCGATGGGTAGCTTTCCAGTCTCTTGAGACCGGACCCTGACGGTGGGCCGCCGCACTCGCCGCTGTGGTAGCTCCCCATCCATAGCGTCCCTGCAAAGTACGCAATCGGTCCGGTCGAGCTGCTGGTAAATCTGCCCGGTAGCGGGCGGATGAACTGTACCTCGCCGGTGGCCCGGTCCTGCTTTACCAGCCCACCCATGCCCCAATAGCCTTCGCCGGCATAGAACGAAATACCACCCCACAACGACGTTCCATCCGATGCGCAGGACGAAATGGACTGGCTAAACAGATCTTCCGCCCCCTCGTACATCGGGCGGGCTCCGAAACTTTGTTGCCACGCACCGTCCACGTCCGGCGGAGCATCCATGCAATAGCCTTGAAGCGCTGACGACCAATCCGGGCGATCGCCCAAGCCCTCGAGTTCCCATTGGCCATTGCTGGAGAGTGAGAGGCGGGGGTATCTGAGCAGCTGGCCTTCACTCCCGTCAGGTCGCGTCCACGGCTCCTCAACCGCGAAGTAGTTACCTAGGATCGCGACGAGACGGCCATCTTCGACCCTCAATTCGGCGACTTCCGGATACGCGTGATCGATAGAGCACGGCCAGCCCGCATGGGACGCCTGAATCTCTATTGCCGAAACCAGCACAAGGCTCGCGTAAAGCGCTTTCTTCATTAGTTGACTATACGTGCACCGGCTTCAGCGGGGCTTGCACGGATCACAGTTTCGGGCAGCGCCTGGCGTCGTCGAAGAGACTGCGGCGGTCACATTTCTTCTCTCCGGCGACGCCTACGGCGCGCTCTGCGAACGCCGAAGACCGTCAGCGCCGCGAGCAGCACCCCCATGAAAAGTAGATTCGGCGGCGAGAGGGCCCGGACTCTTCGTCCGGTGCGAACGTCGAAATCGAGCTCCTCATGATGCAGCGTGCGAATGCGATACGTCAGAGCGTCTTCGTCAATGCTCGTCTCCGCGCGCCACATGAAATGGGAGACGGAGTGCGGCATGGCCCAGGGTGCGAAGACGAGGTCAGCCACAGAGTACGTCCTCAATAGCTCTCCATTCGCGAAGAAGGACACGCCTTCGTCCTGCGCGGACGATGCCCACGGCCCTTCACGTACCAGGTGTATGCCGTCCGAGAACACCCACACACGGTGCGCGTACCAGTCGACGGTCCATAGCGGCGACGTCGGATCATCCACCCGATACAGCCCGGACCGCTCATAGGTCTCGCGAATTGCCTCGATCTCCTCGTGGACCTCTTCAATCCAGAACCGGCGCTCGAGGTCCAGTGCGTGAGGAGCCAGCATGACGAACACGTATCGCCCATCGCTGGATTCGACGGTGTAGGTTCGGGGCATTGCCGGCGAGTCGGCGTTCGCGGGCGATGCGAGTGCCAAACAGAGAAAAAATACCAGCGCAGTAGCAAATCGAGTCACGTGACCCATCCCCCGGAGAACGTCGTTCCTCCCCGGGAATAAACGTTCAGCTCATCGGCTTGGGGTTATCGGCGGATCACCGCTATATTCCGGGTCCTCACGGGACAAGACGAGCTGTCGATACGCAATCGTGATGATGACAATGCCAACCGCAAAGAGCGGGTAGTACAAGAGCCCTCGCAGGAAGGTAAGAACGAGCGAATCGGTGCGGATGAGCAAACCGAAGAGCAGAAAGTCGATGACTTCGACGACAAGCGTCGGAACCAAGAGCGCAAGGAAGATCGCGCCACTGTTGCGGGTCGTGGCCTTCCAGGACTTGAGCGGATTCAAGCGCTTGCCGATCGCTGTCGCTGGCAGCACCAGGCCCAATCGGCCATCGATATACGTTGCCGGTACGAGACAAACGAGCAAGACGCCTACCGGCCACGCCCACGTCAGAAACCAAAGCTTGTCGTCCATCGGCAGCAGATTCAGCGGCAGCACCAGCAGCGAATAGTAGATCGGCTGCAGCAGAACGAACGCAATGAGTCCGAGCACGAACAACCAGCCGAGGAACTTCGTTTCCCGAGCCGACCAGAAAAGACCCCATCGGCTTGGTAACGCGTCGCTGCCCATGAGCACGACGCGATGGCAGATCGTCGCGAACATCACGTAGAAGGGCAGCCGAGCCAGCATAACGGAGAAATACACGAGCGTGCTCGGGGGTTCGTCGCCCGCGCAGACATAGGCGACACAGGACATGCGGAGGGCCTGCGAGCACAGGATGGGCAGGATGACGGCGAGAGCAAGCGCCACTCGATGCTCGTAGATCTGCGTTGCCGCCTCGCGGATCAGCGCGACGCTGGAGAGTTTGGTCTTCGCAGCCGCACGCTCTGCGGGCGTCATGCGCTTCTCCTTGCAAATTGCGCAGACTTCCGAGAGGAACCCGGCCTTCCGTCCGCAGGAGATGCACCTCGCCAATGCCCGCTACCCGTAGTGGCGGATTTCGACGACGTTGCCGTCCGGGTCGCAGAGGTACTCCGATCGCCGGGCTTCACCCTGCGCGCCGAACGAGCGCTCGCCGCCGGACGTGAGCTGGATTCCTTCGTCGGTCAGCCGACGCCGGAGTGCGTCGTACTCTCCGGCATCCATTGCGAGGCACAGGTGATTGATGGGCGCTCCGCCACCTTCATGGCCACCGGTGAAATCGCGAACGCCTGAGAGCATGTCATGGCTCATCAGGTCCAGAATTGTCGATTCGTTCAATCGAACGCTCGGGAACGGCACCGTGCCCTCCTCGAACTCCGGCTGTCGAACCGACTGCATCCCGAGAATCCGGACGAAGAAGTCCAGCGAACGGGCCGGGTCCGTCACCCAGAGTACGACGTGATCGATATTCATAAAGTCTCCTTGTGCCGATTCGCGATTGTCGCGACAGCTACCAATTCGAATGGCTGTGACGGGCTAGTAGCCCTTCTCGTCGAGAAGTTTTCGCGCTCGGTTGTTCCACTTCTGGTTGCCCGAGTACAGCGCCACCGATTCCATCGTCTTCGGCCAGTCGGCGTTCAACAGCGAGTCGAGATCGAGTTTCGTTCGCGAGGTTCGAAACGCACGGAGCGCCGGCAGCTCGAGCAGTCCGGGGACCTGTTCGAGTTTCTTGCAATTGTGCAGCGATACTTCCTGCAGATTCGTGCCGTCGACAGGCACGCTGCGCAGTTGCAGCTGATCCTCGACGTGAAGCCGAGCAAGGTTCGGGAATCGCGACAGATCGCCGAGAGAGTTCAGGGCCCTGACTCGAATCACCTCAAGATCCCGCAGTCGAGGGTGGGCCAGCTCGTCAATGTTCTCACGGCCGCCCAGAACGATCCGCAGCGTATCCAGTTGTGGAATGCCGTTCACGAACTCGAGCGATTGCCGCTTTGCGATCGACCACAGGCGCAGCTCTGTCAGGCGCGGGAGCCGGGATATCTCATCGATGTTCTTCGTGTGGCCCGTCAGGCTCAGGGTCTGCAGCTTTTCGCATCCGCCAAGAGGCGCCAAGTCGAAGTTGTTTTTCTTGTTTTCCGACAGCCTCAGGCTGGTGAGACCGGACAGATCGAATTCGCTCAAAAAGGTCGGTCGGTCGAAGTCGTAGACACCGAACGATAGTTTCCTGAGTTTCGGCAGAGCAAAAACTTCGTCTTCGTTCGCAATGGTCTGCAGGCAGTCTACCGATAGCCAACGAACGTCGGGGACGTGTCTCAGAATGCTTGCGTCGAAGACATCGGAATAGTGCCCGCAAAAGCGCACTTCGAGCTTGTCGCCGAAGAGTGCACACAGTTTGTTGACGGCCTTCAACAGGAGCCGTGGCGTTCCCGGCTTTGTAAACTGGACGGTAGGCAGCATCGGGCCGGTTAGGATCTTCCTTATCTGTGCGGCCGACACGCTGTCCGGGTCGGTGATACGGCTGTCCATCGGCATTGCAGTGATCTCTCCCGCGTTAGCGGATTCCGGTGGCTCTCAGTTGCGCGTCTTTTGGTCCTGCTTCAGGGCCATCGCCTCCTTCACGACCTTCGCAAAGGCACGACCCTGCGAGCGCTTCTCGGCCAGCGAGGCGGTATTGCGTTCGTTTTCCCGAATCAGTTGCCGGTAGTTCCGCAATCGGCGTTCCGATACCTCGCCACTCTCGACCGCTTTGCGAACCGCGCAGCCCGGCTCGGTCTCATGCCGGCAGTCGGTGAACCGGCATTTCGCAGACAGGGCCTCGATGTCGTCGAAGACAGTGGCGAGACCCGAGTCGACATCGGCCACTTTCAGCTCGCGCATGCCGGGCACGTCGATTAACAGCCCGCCACCGGGCAGGCGATAGAGTGCCCGGTGGCTGGTGGTGTGCCGCCCCTTCTTATCGTCCTCCCGGATGCCACCGGTGGCGGCAAGGTCGTCGCCCGCGAGCGTGTTGAGTATGGTCGACTTGCCCACACCGGACGAGCCCACCAGCGCGATCGTGCTGCCGGGTTCGATCCACGCCATGACGCCGCCAAAGGTCGTTGGGTCCAGGGCATTCACGGATTCGACGTGTGCTCCGGACTGGGCGCTTCGCGCTCGTTCGACATAGGCGTCCGGGTCGTCACAGAGATCGGTCTTCGTCAGTACGACAACCGGCGTTACCCCGGCCTCGGCTGCCAGCGCGAGGTAGCGCTCCAGCCGGGACTCCTTGAACTCCTCATTGCACGAGGTGACGACGAAGAGGACGTCGATATTGGCGGCGATGAGCTGCACTTCGGCCTTCTCGCCCGCCGCGACGCGTCGAAACACGCTCTTGCGATCGAGGGTGCGCTCGATCGTCGCACGATCCTGGTCCAGTACGACCCAATCGCCGACGGTCGGCCGGTCTTCCGGCGCGACGCTGTGCAGGGACGCTGTCAGCGGTATCGAGCGCTCTTCGGATCCGTCCGTCACCAGAACGATCGAGCGCTGAACTTCGGTTACGCGCGCGACGCGCTCGAACTCGTCGAGCGATGTTTGCTGCGCAAAGAAAGGAACGAATCCGTAGTCCTGCAGCGAGTTCACTCGCCCTGCACCGTGACCGTCAGCCGCCGATGGTGCGCGGCGTGGCGATGCTCCCACAGGTAGATGCCCTGCCATGTACCGAGCGCACAGCGGCCGTCCGTGACCGGCAGCGTCATATCGGACTGAGTGAGTACGGTGCGAACGTGCGCCGGCATGTCGTCCGGTCCCTCCGAGCGGTGCAGGAACATCGGGTCGCCGTCCGGCGCGGTCTTCGCCATGAAGCGTTCGAGGTCTTCCCGGACGGTCGGGTCGGCGTTCTCACACAGCATCAGCGAGGCGCTGGTGTGCTTGAGGAAGATGTGGGCCAGCCCCGTCTGCACGCCGCTATCGGCAACCGCGCGCTGAACGTCGTCGGTAATGTCGAGGGTGCCTCTGCCGGGCGTGCGGACTTCGATGGTGCTTTGCCGATACATGGGCACAATTCTACGGCTGTTCGCAATCGTCGGGAAACCGCTGTCAGACTACAGATCGCGGAGCATTAGGTAGCAGCGGCCGAACCCATCCGGTGCGTACTCGCGGTCGATCCTGAAGCCTGCGCGGGAAAACGCGCTGTGCGCGCGGCGGTTATCGATCGATGTTGTCAGCGCCGCAAGCGGCGCCGTGCCTTCGGCACGTATTTCCGCCACGGCGAGTTCCAGTGCTTGTATTCCCACACCCCGGCCCGTTCGGTCATCCGGCCCGATCAACAGGTCGATATCCGCGGCGTTCTCGGGGAGGTCTTCGAAACCGATGTCGTCGAGGACTCCTCGCGGCACGTAGCTCCAACGCAGGTAGCCGATCGCGCGGCCGCCTGCGAGGATCAGGCGCTGCCTGCCGTTCTCGGGCACGTTCTCTGCCCAACCGAGGATGTCATCGGGGTCCGGGAACCATTGCCGTACGTGATCTGCCGTGAGCCATCGCGCCAGTGTTGGTAGCTGGTCGCGCGGGAATTCGGCGATGGTGACGTCGCTCACTCGAGCGCCAGATCGACAGCTCGCTCCGCGTGAATCCGGCACGTATCGAAGAGCGTGACGTTGGTATGTTGCTCGTTGACGAGCAGGCCGATTTCGGTGCAGCCCTGCACAACGGCGCTGGCGCCTCGCTCCGTGAGTTCGTCGATGACCTCGATGAAGGCCTTTCTGGATTCACCCTGCGTGATGCCCAGACAGAGCTCCTCGTAAATGACGCGATTGACCAGCTCTCGTCCCTCGGCATCGGGCGTCAGCACGGTGATGTCGCGCTGCTCGAGGCGGCCCTTGTAGAAGTCGTGCTCCATCGTGAATCGCGTGCCGAGAAGACCCACGGTCTGAATGCCGGCGTCCGTGATTCGCTCGGCGGTGGCGTCCGCGAGATGCAGCAACGGGATGTCCACCGCATCGGCGACCGTGTCGGCCACCTTGTGCATGGTATTCGAGCAGATCAGCAGAAAGTCGGCGCTTGCCTTTTCGACGCGTCGCGCACCGTCGACCAAAATATCGGCCGCGGCGTCCCAGTCGTCCTGCATCTGCAGCGTTTCGATGTCCTGGAAATCGAAACTGACCATCGCAATGCGCGCCGAATGCAGCTTGCCAAGCCGGCGCTTGGTCTCTTCATTGATGAGGCGGTAGTAGAGCGAGGTGCTTTCCCAGCTCATACCGCCGAGCAATCCGATGGTCTTCATTCAGCCGCGTCTCGATGGGGTTCGGCAGGCTATTCGACCACACTTGCTCGGGTTTCGGGAGAGGGCAGGCTGCTGCCGGCTACCGGGTATAACGAATCGGTCTCAAACCAGGCCCCGCGATGCCAGCGACGTCGCTCGGCCATCGCCGACGATGATGTGATCGAGCAGCCGGATGTCGACGAGTTCGAGGGCCGCTTTGAGGCGCCGGGTGATTCGCTCGTCGGCCTGCGAGGGCTCTGAGACGCCGCTCGGGTGATTGTGGGCGAGGATGACGGCGGCGGCGTTCACTGACAGTGCTTCCTTGACCACCTCGCGCGGATAGACGCTGGTGCCGTCGATGGTGCCGCGGAACATCTCGTCGAATCGCAGCACGCGGTGGCGGTTGTCGAGATACAGGCAGCAGAATACCTCGTGACCCAGGTGCCGGAGCCGCGCCTTCAGGTACAGCTCGGTGTCGGTCGGACAGCGGATCGGTTCGCCGACCGGGAGCCTCGATTCGAAGTAGCGTCGGGCAAGCTCAGGCACGGCTTCGATGCGGGCCGCGACCACCGGTCCGAAGCCCGCGAGGCCGCGTACCGCATCGGCCTCCGCATCCAGCAACTGGCGCAGTCCCCCGAAGCGCTCCAGCAGAGCCGCCGCGCCACGTCGCGCCCGGCCACCCAATATGACGCCAATGAGCTCCGCATCCGTGCGATTGTCCGGCATCGCTCTCCCTCGCGTTGTGTCAGTGGAAATCCTGCGGGGAGACGGCATATCGATACAAACAACTGATCTGGACGAAACGGCCCGTTTCGGAGGAAACTCTCACAATGAACATCGTGCTCGGCATCTCGGGCGGCATTGCCGCGTACAAGACCCCGGATCTCGTCCGGCGCTTGCGGGAGCGCGGCGCCGACGTGCAGATCGTAATGACGGCGTCCGCCGAGGAGTTCGTCACCGAGACGGCCCTGCAGGCAGTTTCCGGGCGCCCCGTGCGGTCCAATCTCTGGGACAAGGAGGCCGAGGCCTCCATGAGCCACATCGAGCTGGCCCGCTGGGCGGACGCGGTCCTCATCGCGCCCGCTACCGCGGAGATCATGTCTCGGCTGGCTGGCGGTTCCGCACCCGATCTCCTGACGACGATGTGTCTTGCCACCGAGGCGCCGATTGCGATCGCGCCGGCCATGAACCACGTCATGTGGTCGAACCCGGCGGTGCAGGCGAACCGAAAAACGCTGGAGGATCGCGGCGCCACCATCATCGGTCCCGATTCGGGGTCGCAGGCCTGCGGTGAGACAGGCTCCGGCCGCATGACGGAACCGGATGAGATCGCCGCGCTGGTCGCGGCGCTGGCGTCGCCGTCGGCCGGACGTCTCGAAGGCCGAACTGTCGTCGTCACCGCCGGCCCGACACGCGAGCCGATCGATCCCGTTCGCTACATCACGAATCGCAGTTCCGGAAAAATGGGCTACGCGATGGCGAGTGCGGCCGCCGCCGAAGGTGCCCGGGTGATTCTGATCAGCGGCCCGGTCGGGCTCCCCGAGCCGAGAGGTGTCGAGGTGCACTGCGTGCAGACGGCGGCGGAGATGTACGCGACGACGCACGAGCACATTGCCGACGCCGACGTGTTCATCGCGGCAGCCGCGGTTGCCGACTATCGGCCAACGACGCTCGCGGAACAGAAGATCAAGAAGACCGATGCGTCGACCAGCATCGATCTCGTTCGCACCGAAGATATCCTCGCATCGGTCGCCGCTCTCGACGACGCGCCATTCACGGTCGGCTTTGCCGCCGAGACCGACAAGGTTCGCGAGTACGCGCTCGGCAAGCTCGAGAAGAAGCGGCTCAACATGATCATCGCCAACCGGGTCGGCAGCGACTGCGGATTCGACTTCGACGAGAACGCCGTCGAGGTGTTCTGGCCGGGCGGCGAGCAGGCCTTTACGACGGCACCCAAGGTCGAGCTGGCCCGAAAGCTCGTGCAACTGGCCGCGGACCGCTATGATGCCGAGCGAGGCAACGGTCAGGCGAGTGTCATCCCGCTCGACGATCGAAAGAACAGAAAAGCAAAATAAAGGACCGCAGCGTGCGCTGTATCGATCTGAAGATTCTCGATTCCCGACTGGGCGACAGCATGCCGCTGCCGCATTACGCAACCGACGGTTCAGCCGGTCTCGACATGCGCGCCGTCATCGACGAGCCGCTGACTGTCGAGCCGGGGGATACTGTACTGGTGCCGACCGGTCTCGCCATCCACATCGGCGATCCGGGGCTCGCCGCCGTGCTGCTGCCCCGCTCGGGCCTCGGCCATAAGCACGGGCTCGTGCTCGGCAATCTGACCGGACTGATCGATTCGGACTATCAGGGGCAGGTGTTCATCTCCTGCTGGAACCGCGGCGCGAAAGGCTACGAAGTGCAGCCGGGCGAGCGCATCGCGCAAATGGTCTTCGTACCCGTCGAGCAGGTTCGATTCAATGTCGTCGAGGAATTCGAGGACTCGATCCGCGGCGACGGCGGATTCGGTCACTCCGGTACGGGCTGAACGCCCTTATTCGAGTCCGGTCAGGTTCCGGAAACGCTGAATGTCGCCCTCGAAGCGGGCGATCATCGTCGCTTCGTCTTGCTGGAAGCGCGACAGATTGCTCTCGTGGCGGGCGATGGTCTCGCGAGTCTCGTTGATGGCGTCGATCAGGCTCTGATCGATCATCTCGGCATCCGGATCGCTGGAGTACGGCTGATACCGTGAAGCCTGACGCTCGAGTTTCTCGAGTTCGCGCTGCAGATTGGTGAGGTAGAGCTCGGTCACTCGCGTCTGCGCCTGGAACAACTCGATGCGCCGGTCGCGGTGCATCTCGATTTCTTCCACGGACAGGTAGGTCGCCAGAAGGGCCTGATCGGCTCGGAGCTGCAGCTCCTGCGCCATGCGAATTTGTTCGGCCTCACGCTCGGCGGCCAGTTCTTCCTCGGTCTTGCGGCCTTCCAGTTCCCGCAGGGTGACGCCGTGCTCGTTCACGACCTGGCGATCGAGTTCGGAGTACTCCGCCGGGATGCTGTCGTCGTAGTGAACGACACCGTCTTCGTCGATCCAGCTGTAGATCATGCCGTCGCTCTGCTGAGCGACCGCCGAAGCGGTTATTGTTAAAAGCCCAATTGCGAAGATTTGTGTACGCATTGGCCCAATATGCCACAGCCCTCTCATCTCAATTCGCGACGCAGTTCGCGAAATTCGAGCTTAGTCCTGGAAACTGCCGCTGTAAATGGTCGTCGCCGCCAACTCGACCGACGAGCTACGAGAGTACTCCGTACTTACGACGATATTCCAGAACGGGCTCAAGGAATTCGCCATATTCCTCGGATTCGTCGAGGACCTCCACGACGTCGTCCAGCTGCACGATACTTATGACAGGAATGCCTAAGGAGTCTCGAAGTTCCTGCACCGCCGAGGTTGCGCCCTGACCGCGCTCCTGACGGTCCAGAGAAATGATGAGGCCCGCGATCTCGGCGCCCATCGACGTGATGATCTGGTAGGCCTCGCGAACCGCCGTGCCTGCGGTGATGACGTCGTCCACGATCAGTACGCGTCCCTCCAGATCGCCACCGACCACGCTGCCACCCTCGCCGTGAGCCTTGGCTTCCTTGCGGTTATAGGTGTAGGGCACATCGATGCCGTAGTGCTCGGCCAGCGACGCCGCCGCCAGCGACACCAGCGGAATGCCCTTGTAGGCAGGTCCGAACAGCATGTCGAATTCGACGCCCGAGTCCGACACCGCCGCCGCGTAGAATCGGCCGAGTTTCGCGGCGGCATAGCCCGTATTGAACTGGCCGGCATTAAAGAAGTATGGGCTTATCCGACCAGACTTGAGGGTGAACTCGCCGAAACGCAGCACGTCGAGTTCGAGAGCGAGTTCGATGAATTCTCGCTTGTAAGCACGCATGGGCTTGGACCTGGTCCTGGCTCTTGTATGATGCCGCCTCCGGCAGCGGGCTCGAAGTATGACACGTAAGCAGGGATCGCCGGATGAAAAATTCTGTCTCAACGGATGGATACGGTCTAAGGAGAACACATTGTTTCGAGTGATCAGTCTCAACGCCAACGGCATACGCGCGGCGGCGCGAAAAGGCTTCTACGAGTGGCTGCCGAAGCAGGACGCGGACGTCGTCTGCATCCAGGAGACCAAAGCCCAGGAGCATCAGCTCACCGACGAGTGTTTTCGGCCGGCGGGCTATCACTGCTACTACGAGGATGCCGAGAAAAAGGGCTACAGCGGCACCGCGATCTACTCGAAACACAAACCGAAAAAAGTCATCCGCGGCTACGGCGACGAGGAGTTCGACAACGAGGGCCGATACCTCGAGGTCCAGCTCGAGGGCATCAACGTCGTTTCGCTGTACCTCCCATCGGGCTCGTCGAGCGAGGAGCGGCAGGAAGCCAAGTACCGCTGCATGGAGAGCTTCACCGAGCACTTGAAGAAGGTGAAGCGGCGGCGGTCACCTTCGGTGATCTGCGGCGACTGGAACATCGCGCACAAGGAAGAGGATCTGAAGAACTGGCGGCAGAACCGGAAGAACTCGGGGTTTCTGCCGGAAGAACGCGCCTGGATGGACAAGGTGTTCGGCGAATACGGCTTCCATGACGCCTTCAGGACGATCGAGCAGGAGCCGCATCAGTACACGTGGTGGTCGAATCGCGGCCGCGCGTGGGACAACAACGTGGGTTGGCGCATCGACTATCACGTCGTGACCAAGGGTCTCGCCGGCAAGGTACTGCGCACCGAAATCTACCGCGACGAGCGATTTTCCGATCACGCGCCGCTGATCATGGATTACGATTGGCGGCATGGCAGCACCTGACTCCGCCGTCGAAGCATCGCCGGGCTGGCGATACTACCTGCAGGAAAAGATCCTCGTCATTTTCTTCCTGGGCTTCTCCTCGGGGCTGCCCTTTCCGCTCGTGTATTCGACATTGTCGGCCTGGCTGGAAGAGGCCGGCATCGAGCGGAGCACGCTGAGCACGTTCGCGTGGCTCGGTTTCGCCTATAGCCTCAAATTCGTCTGGGCACCGATCGTCGATTCGGCGCGTCTGCCGGTCCTTACCCGCATGTTCGGCCGCCGCCGGGGGTGGCTCCTGCTTGCGCAGGTATCTGTCGCACTGAGCGTCTTTATGATGTCCGATCTCAATCCGGCGATGGAAATCGGCTTGTTTGCAATCGTCGCGCTCGCCGTCGCCTTTTCGTCAGCAACGCAGGACATCGTCGTTGACGCCTATCGAATCGAGTGCGCAGAGGATCGGATGCAGGGTGTTCTGGCCGCGGCCTACCAATACGGCTACCGGGTCTCACTGCTGATCAGCATGGCGGGCGCACTCTACCTCGCGGAGTACGGGTCCTGGTCGATGACCTACAAGATCATGGCGGCCTGCATGGGTGTCGGGATTCTGACGACACTCTGGTGTAAGGAGCCGGAAGACCGCGGCGCGTCCGTGGTCTACGCCGGCGAGAATTTCGCCGAGAAGGCGGCTTCCTGGTTCGAGCATGCGGTGGCGCGGCCGTTCGCCGACTTCTACCGGCGATTTGGCGGCTTCTTCCTTCTGATCCTGGCGTTCGTCTCCCTGTACCGAATCAGCGACTACGTGCTCGGCATTCTGGCCAATCCGTTCTACATCGACGAGATCCACATGGGCTACACCAAGGCGGAGGTCGCCTCCATCGCCAAGGTCTACGGTCTGTGGATCACATTGTTCGGCGTTGGTCTGGGGGGTTGGGCGGTCGTGAAGCTGGGAGTCGCCCGCTGCATCGTCACCGCGACGGTGTTGATCGCATGCACCAACCTGTTCTTCGCGGCCAATCTGATCGTCGGTGCCGAGCTGTGGATGCTGGCGGTCACGATCACCGCGGACAATCTCGCTCAGGGCTTCGGCGGCACCGTGCTCATCGCCTACCTGTCGAGCCTGACCAACATCTCTCACACGGCAACTCAGTATGCGTTGCTGAGTTCCTTCATGGCCCTGTTCCCGAAATTCCTCGCAGGCTATTCCGGCAACGTGCAGGAGGGAATCGGATGGATGGGATTCTTCCTGTATGCATTCGCACTCGGGATCCCTGCCATCATCCTCGCGGAGATCGTGTCTCGCCGCCACGACGCCATGCTCGAAGAGGCTAATCGGCGATGAGCCTGGTGGAAGTTAGCGTCGGCCAGTTCGACGAGATCGAGGACCCCGGCTGCCGGGAGTTTTCCATCGGCGAGGGCGACTGGCCGTTCAAGGGATTTGTCGTGCGGCAGGGCGACAGGGTCTTCGCCTATCAGAACTTCTGCGTTCATGTCGGGCATCCCCTGAACTGGCGACCGGATTCGTTCCTGACGAAGAACAAGGACGCAATCATCTGCGCGTCGCACGGCGCCATGTACACGATCGATACCGGCGTCTGCGCGGGAGGACCGTGCAAGGGCAGGGAGCTGCGCAAGGTGGACGTCGAGATTCGTGACGGCGAGGTGTTCGTCACCGGTCCCGATAGCCTGTAGGAGCCCGCCATGCGGGCGATCTCGCGCTGACGACGCCTAGGTCGTGCAACATCGCCCGCATGGCGGGCTCCTACGCCGAATTCGTGCCGGAGCCTGCGGCTCCTGAACTATCGAAGATACCGCTCGTCGCGGCGCAAGCACGTCTTGTCGCAACGGCGATATTTTCCCGACTGATTCGAGGGCCTGCGAGCATGCGCGGGCCTCTTGTTCGGATACACTCGCTGAACGGCGGGCACGGCCGGAGCAGGATCTCCGGCCGTCCCGTGGTCTGGCTGCGGCGAACGTCTTCGGATACAGTCCGCGGCTCGTTTCCTGGGCCTAATCAGAACGATCACAGAGGGCATTTCGATGATCAAACGAATGCTGGCAGTCGCCGTTTGTCTTTTCCCGCTCGCCTGCGTCAACGCGCAGGACGATCTTCCATTCGATGTCGAAGAGATTACGTTCTTCGACGAACCCTGGGCGCTGACCTTCCTGCCCGATGGGCGTCTTCTGGTGACCGAGAAGAAGGGCAGCCTGGTGATCGTGACCCAGGACGGCCAGCAGTCGGGCGTGCGCGGAATGCCCGACGTCGACTACGGCGGTCAGGGCGGACTTGGCGACGTCGCGCTGCACCCCGACTTCGAACAGAACGGCGTGATCTATCTGAGCTATGCGGAGGCCGGGGTTGGCGATACTCGCGGCGCGGCCGTGGCTCGCGGCGTGCTGACCATCGGCGAGCGCAGCTCGACGCTGAGCGATGTGGAAGTCATCTGGCGTCAGTACCCGAAGCTGGTCGGTCGCGGCCACTACGGTCATCGACTGCTGTTCGACGACGAGGGTTACCTCTGGATCACTTCCGGCGACCGCCAGAAATTCACGCCGTCGCAGGACATGCAGTCGAACATCGGCAAGATTCTGCGTATCCACGACGACGGTTCCATCCCGGACGACAACCCGTTCGTCGACCTTTTGAGCGTCGATCCCTTCGTTGACGACGAAGGCGTCTACGGAGAAATCTGGTCAAGCGGCCATCGCAATCCGCTGGGAATCGCCGCGGACCTCGAAGGTCGTATCTGGTCGATCGAGATGGGCCCTCGTCACGGCGACGAACTGAACCTCATCCGGCGCGGCGAGAACTACGGCTACCCGATCGTCTCGGATGGCGATCACTATGACGGCCGTGAAATCCCCGACCACGATACGCGACCGGAGTTCGCGACTCCGGCGGTGGCCTGGGTACCTGCAATCTCTCCGGGCGATCTGACCTTCGTTTCGGGCGGGATGTTCGCGGACTGGCGCGGCGACGCGCTCGCCGCCGGCCTCGGTTCCCGCGCTATCGTGCGCATCGAGATCGACGGCGACAGCGGGCGCGAAGCGGAGCGCTACGAGATGGGCGCACGCATCCGCGGCATCGCCGAAGGGCCCGATGGGGCGCTCTGGGTGCTGGAGGACGACCGCCGGGAAAGTCAGGGTAGACTGTTGAGGCTGACGCCGAGGGACTGACCCCCGCATAGGGCGCGCCGCCCCAGGAGATCGATGCAGGCAAAGGTAGAGTTCTCACGTGGCGAGATCGTGAGGTTCGAAGCTGTTCGTGTTGAAATTGTGTCCAGGACCGCGCAGGGCGCGGAGTGACGGGGTGGCAGAGCATTGACTCGCGGACAGTTCGCTTATGTGGCGGCACTCGTGTTGCTGGTTACCGTCATCGTTCTCGGTTCGCTGTACCTGCCGATGTCCGGCTTCACCGCCGTGTTGCTGGTCGCGTTCGGTCTCGTTGAAGTATTCCGCAGAGAGATCACGCCCAAGGGGGTCACGCCCCAGTCCCCGCTGAAAATCCTGGAGGAAAGCGCTCTATGGCAGGGCGTCGGTGTCGCCTACACACTCGTCATCCTCGCCGTGGTCATCTACCACCTGGCCGTCGAGAGGCTCAGTTTCTTTGAGAAGATCAACATGCCGATCTTTCTCGCGCTGATCCTTGGGGCCGCTGCCGGCCCGATTGCGGTCCACGTCGGAAGGACCTACCGAATGCTCGGCGGGGACGCCACCGACTAGCGGGATTCAGGGGCTCTGCCGGTTCATCCGTGTGGTATCGCCGTCCGGCGCAATAAGCACGAGGGTATCGCCGTCGAGTTCGTATCCGAGGACGACGGACACGGTTTCTGTGCCGCCCTGACTGAGGTCGAGACTGATCTGAGTGTCGTCGATAAGGCGATAGTCACCGGCAATGTCGTCCCCGTCGCCTTCTACGGTAATTCTGCCGTCGTCCGAGAAAGTGACCGTCGTGTCGTCGCTCGGGTCGTACCAGACGCCGACGACGCCCTCGTCAGATGAGCCGCCGCAGCCGGCAAGCGCCACTGCCGTCAATAGAATTGCCAGTCGTCTGATCACGTTCGCTCCTTCGTCCTTGTCACAAGGTGTCCTGCGCAGTCGCGCGAGTATCGCGAAACTCTACACCGGTTGCGGAATCGGTGCTCGACTCCGATGGGTTCGATGACGAAACGACCAGGGTGTTTGCGTCAATCGGCTACAGCTTATCGAGAAACGACAGCGGGTCGTGATAGCCGGACGGCATCTCGTCGTTCTTTTTCTCGACATAGTCCTCGGGGTCCATGTCGACCGAGCCCGACCAGTCCTCGGGTGCGCTGACCTCGACGACCAGCAGTTCCGGCCAGCGTTCGAGATCGAATTCGTCGATGGTGCCGTCGAATAGCTGGACCTCGATCGTCCGGTCGGCTTCGTCGATGGCGACGACTTCAAATATGGCCCCGCCGGGGCGGCGGAACCACTTGCCGATCTGTGGGTATTGCAAAGCCATCACCGTGGCCCTCTGCGTAGCCTCCAGGGAACGTGCCGTTACTAGAGTTATAGATGAGGCTCGGCAGGACGCAAAGAACGGCCGTAACTACTTGATCGCCCGATAGCGCCAGTCGACGATCCGGTGTCCGAGCTTGAGTCCTCGCTGCTCGAATTTGGTCTGCGGGCGCTCGAGCGGCGCATCGCCAGCGTGCTCGCGGCGCTCGTCGAGTTCGAAGCGCGCCGATGCGCCAAGCACCTCGTCGATGTGCTCGGCATAGTTCGCCCAATCCGTGGCGATGTGCAACGCGCCGTCGGCGCCGAGCGCCGACCAGCAGAGTTCGAGGAACGCCGGCTGCACAATTCGCCGCTTGTGGTGACGCTTCTTGGGCCACGGGTCCGGGAAGTAGAGATTGATGCGGTCGACGGAATCCGCGGGAACCTGTTCCGCCAGCACCTCGACGGCGTCGTGCGAGATGACTCGAAGATTGTCGACGCCAGCCTCGCGAATCCTGATCAGGCAATGGCCGACCCCCGGCTCGTGAACCTCGATTCCAATGAAGTCCGATTCCGGATTCTCGGCCGCTTGCGCGACCAGCGTATCGCCGTTGCCGAAGCCGATCTCGATCGCGTGCGGTGCGGTACGTCCGAACAGGTTCTCCCAGTCGAACGCTTCTTCCCGATACTCGATGCCGACGCTCGGCCAAAGCTCCTCCAACGCACGCTGTTGCGACGCCGTCAGCCGCCCGGTGCGGCGGACAAAACTCCGGATCGTGCGTTTTCGCTGTTCCGTTGCCATGCCGGCAAGTCTACTCGTCGGGGAGGCTCACTGGAGCGGCGTTCTCAGGATGATGGCCACCGATGTCGGCGTAGAACTCGGCGATCCGCGCCATGTCGGCGCGCTGGTCACCGGTCAGTTCGATCGTGGGACCCAGCCCGATACGACGATGCTTGTAGTCCATGAAGGCAAGGACGACAGGTACGCCGGCCCGTTCGGCGATGCGGTAGAAGCCGGTTTTCCAATGGGGCTTGTGCCGCCGCGTTCCCTCCGGCGCCAGCGCGAAATAGAAGCTGTCGTTGCTCGCGAACGCCTCGACGGCCTGGTCCACCGCCGATCCGGGCGTGCTTCGATCGAGGGGAATACCGCCAAGCCCGCGCAGCAGCGTGCCCAGAGGAAACCAGAACAAGCTGTGCTTGCCGAAGAAGCGGAGGTCGAGACCCACAGCGACCTTGTAGGTCAGCGCCCACAGGCCGTCCCAATTGGAGGTGTGCGGATAGGCGATGATGACTGCCTTCGGCACATCGACCTGACCGCCAACGGCGGTCCAGCCGCCGAGCCGCAGAAGACCGCGCGCGATCGCCCGGATGAGCCTCATCGTCCGCGCCCCGGCACAAAAAAAATCCGGGCCGCACGGGCCCGGATCTTTTTGTCGGTTGGAACGCCTATCAGAATCGCAGCGTACCCTGCAGCGTCAGCGTCCGGCCGCGAGAGAAGAACGCATAGTTCGACTTCGCACCGAAAGTGCTACCGGCCAGCGGCGTGTCGCCACCGAAGGTCAGCACGCGCTCGTCGCTCAGATTCTTGCCGAGCAGCGCCACTTCCCAGTTGCCGGATTCCGGACCGACGCCGACTCGCAGGTTGAACGTCGTATACGCGTCCTGCACGAGTGCGGGGTCGAACGTGGCCGAAGCTTCGTACTCACCCATATGGAAGATATCCAGCGCGGTGCGGAGTTCGAGGTCGCGGCCGAGCGTTGCGTAGTGGTTGAACGATAGGTTCGCCTGGAAGTCGGATACGGCCTGGTTGGTGTTGCCCGTGTAGTCGCACAGCTCCGGCGTGCCGTCGCCATCCAGATCGACGTCCGGCGTCTGACCGAAGTAGCACTGACCGTTGCGGAAGTCCGAGAACTCGAAGTCGATGAGCGCGAAGCCGCCCGAAATCGTCAGGTTGTCGGTCGCGGCCCAGCGGCCGTCGACTTCCAGACCCGAGATATCGGCCTCTGCCGCATTGCCCACATTGAAGCCAAGCACGCCGTCGAAGATCGAGATCTGCAGATCCTCGTATTGTGTGAAGAACAGAGCGGCATTGAGTTCGGCCGCGCCGCCGGCGAGCGTGAACTTGCCGCCGAGTTCGAAGTTCGAGGCTTCTTCGTCGTCGAATTCGAACGATGTCGCCATGTCCGGGTAGAAGTTGCGGTTGTTGGCGCGGAAGTCGAAGCTGCCGGACTTGAAGCCGCTTGCCCAGCTCGCATAGACCATCGTGTCGTCGCTGAGCTCCCAGACGCCTTTGATCTCCGGCGAGAACTTGGTTTCGTCACGCGAGCCGGAAACCGGCAGCGCGCCGAGCTGACTCAGCAGGAAGGCCGAGGTCGGATCGCCGACGCCGGCGAGATCGCCGAGCGTGGTCGACGTAATGCCGAACAGATTCGCATACACCACCGCAGCACCAACGTTCGGATCGGCCAGCGTCAGTGGTACGCCGGCCACCGTTTCGATGCCCAGCGTCCGGTTGCCGTCGCGCTCGTCCTTGGTGACCCGTCCGCCGAGCTGCAGCGTGAAGGTATCGCTCAGGTGCCAGTTGAGCTGAGCGAACGCCGACATGACGTCGTTGTCGACATTGGCCACTCGCGCCGCCTGCGTTCCGGCGACGAGATCGCCTGCGCCCGGCGCCTGTGCGTTGATGGCCGGGACGAGCACCGATGTGGCCTGAACGATGATCTGGTCGTTGAAGTCGTGGTCGCTGGTCTGGAAGTAGACGCCCGCGATCCAGTCGAAATTGTCGCGAAGCGGCGAGGACACGCGAATCTCCTGGCTGAACTGCGAGTACGACTCCTGCAGTGCCGCGAAGAAGATGTTCGAACCGGTGAAGTCGCAGTCGCACAGCTCGTCGTACTCGAAGTCCGACACGGCCGTGATGGACTCGAGATCGTACTCACCGATTGCCCAGTCGAGCTCCAGCATGAAGGTTTCCGACTCGTTGAAGCTGAAGTCGCCGTTCGACGAGCGGATTCCGTCCTGCACGACGTTACCGACGGCGGCAGGCTGTCCGAACACGTTCTGCAGAATCTGGTTGTACTGCAGACCGGCAAACGGACCGGCGGCAGCGGGCTGTTCGTTGATGATCTCGATGTTCCGGCCGTTGACGTCGAACTCGCCGATTTCGGCCTTGATGGTCGCGGTAAGGTTGTCGCTGACGTCGATCTCCAGCGTGCCGCGCACCGTCCAGTCCTCGCGCTCGGGCTCATCGGTGCCGAGCGTCGCATTGGTTACGAAGCCGTCGAGCTGGCGGGACCGGGCGGCGACGCGTGCACGAACGCGATCAGACAGCGGTCCGGAAAGAACGCCTTCGATGATCGTTTCGCTGTCCTCGAACTCGTTGGCGACGAACAGACGACCCTCGAACTCGTCCGTCGGGGCGGCGGTCGTGATGTTCAGCGCCCCCGCGACCGAGTTCTTGCCGAACAGGATCGATTGCGGTCCGCGCAGCACCTCGATGCGCTCGAGGTCGAGAAACGGCGCGCGAATCTGCTGCGCGCGGCCGTAGTGGACGCCGTCGATGTACGTGCCGACGGATTGCTCGAAGCCCTGGTTGATGCCGGAGCCGATACCGCGAATGAAGATATTGGTCGCGATGCCGGTCTCGTTGATGTTGAAGTTCGGTACGAGGAACTGGATATCCTCGGCCTTCTGGAACCCCGCCTCGACCAGCCGGTCGCCGGTCACCGCCGATATCGAAACCGGCACGTCCTGCAGGCTTTGTTCACGGTAAGCGGCGGTGACGGTGATCTCGTCCAGGACAACCTGGTCATCCTGCGCATGAGTCGCCGGTGCCACGCCGATCGCCAGCGCAATGCCAGCGAGTACGCATCTGTAGTTCATTCAGGTCTCCCCCCGAAGCTGATGAATAGGTGCAAAGTCGGAGAGATTGTATCGCTTTTTCCGCGCCTTACGGGCCGATCTTCCAAAATGTGGCAAATGGCTGAGTAGCGAGCGTCACGGCCGTGCCATCAAAGCGGCGACCAGGCCGAGCGTCAGCAAGCCGCCGCCGAGCCACGCGCTGGTCTCCAGCGCGATGAACAGCGAGCCGCTGATGCCGCCCGTCGCGGCGGCGGTGAGCCAGTAGCGCTGCATGCGCTGCGCCTTGAGTTCGGCGCGGATGGGTTCCATGTCCGGCAGCAGGTCTTCAGTGTCCTGATCGGCCAGCCGGTCGATCGCGTCCGGGAGTTTCTTGAGCGCCTGATGCAGTCTCGGCAATCCCTCGCGGATGTCCGCGACGATGGCTTTCGGCCCGACCTGTTCGTTCATCCAGCGCCTGAGGACCGGATAGGCGGTCTCCCACAAGTCGAGCTGTGGGTAGAGCTCCCGGCCGAGGCCCTCGATGTTGAACAGCGTTTTGTGCAGCAGAATCATCTGCGGCTGAATCTCGACCTTGAAGCGCTGGGCGACACGGAACAGCCGCATCAGCACCTGCGCGAAAGAGATCTCCGAAAGCGGCTTGTTGAAGATCGGCTCGCAGACCGTACGCACGGCCGACTCGAGTTGATCGACCCGCGTGCCGGCCGGCACCCAGCCGGAGTCGATGTGCAGCTCGGCAATCCGGTGGTAGTCGCGGTCGAAGAACGCGAGCAGGTTCAGCGCAAGGTAGCGCTGGTCCTCCGGGCTCAGCGTGCCGACGATGCCGAAGTCGACGGCCGCGTACTTCGGCTTTGCCGGGTCCGTGATGATCACGAAGATATTCCCGGGATGCATGTCGGCATGGAAGAAGTTGTGCCGGAAGACCTGGGTGAAGAAAATTTCGACGCCGTTTTCGGCCAGCAGCTTGATGTCGGTTCCGGCATCGCGCAGCGCATCCATATCGCTGATCGGCGTGCCGAAGATGCGCTCCTGGACCAGCACCTCGGGCCGGCAGTAGTCCCAGTAAACGTCCGGTACGTAGAGCATGTCGGAGCCCTGGAAATTGCGCTTGAGCTGGGCGGTATTGGCGGCCTCGCGCATGAGATCGAGTTCGTCGATGATCGTGCGCTCGTACTCGTCCACGACTTCG
The DNA here is from genome assembly GCA_965232445.1 of Woeseiaceae bacterium. Taxonomy (GTDB): domain Bacteria; phylum Pseudomonadota; class Gammaproteobacteria; order Steroidobacterales; family Woeseiaceae; genus UBA1847. The sequence goes on from OZ246973.1 coordinate 1,373,026, forward strand.
AGCGGCCGCAGCCGCTTGCCGTGTTCCCAGTACTTGTCGGCGAGCCGTGCGAGCAGCCGCAATACTTCGAGATCGCGTTCGATCTTCTCGAGTACGCCCGGGCGCAGCACCTTGACGATCACCTCGGCGCCGTTCGCGATCTTCGCCGAATGCACCTGCGCAATCGAAGCGGCAGCCAGAGGCTCGCGGTCGAAGCGTTCAAACACCTCATCGACCGGCTTGCCGTAGGCATCCTCGATGATCTCGATCGCCACGCTGGCCGGGAACGGCGGTACGGCGTCCTGTAGCTTGGCCAGCTCGTCCGCGATGTCGCGCGGCAGGAGATCGCGGCGGGTGGAAATCGCCTGACCGAACTTCACGAAGATCGGGCCGAGTTCCTCGAGCGCGAGCCGGATGCGTTCGCCGAGCGGCCCCTCCGCGTCGCGGCTGCGCGGAAACAGCATGAAGAAGAACCTGAGCGGCCTCAGGAAATGCGTGGCGCGGATGACCTCATCGAGGCCGTGCCGCACGAGTACGCGCTGGATGCCGAGTATGCGCCGCAGCGTGCTTCGCCTCGCCATCGTCAGCGCCGCTCCTCGAGACGCCGCAGGCGTGCTTCGGCGCGATCGACCGCGTCGCGCAGACGGTTGACGTCACGCCCGAAGCGTTCGACTTCGTAGCGGCTTGGCACGTCGCGGCTTTCTTCGGTCAGGTACTCGCGGACGTTCTCACCCATCGTTGTGCGCGCGCCGCGCGCCCAGCGGCGAAGTCCACGTGCGGCCTCGCCGATACTGTGTGCGGCGGCGTCGCCGACGATTCTCGACAGGCCTTCCTCGATGTCGGGTTTGGCGTAGCCGAGCAGCCTCTGGAATGCCTGTGCCCGGCGCGCATCGCCGATCAGGTCCAGCGATCCGCCGCGGACGGCTTCGACGTCGCCGCCGGCCGCCACTCTGGCGAGCGTCACGATCGAACCGCTGATGGCGATGTCAGGGTCGTCGTCAGCCTCGGTGGCCAGTGAAACAGAGTCTTCGCCGACGGAGATGTACATGGCCAGGCCGGTGTCGCGGATGCGAATCGCGGCCAGCGTGCCATCGAGTTCGGCGCACAGCGCTCGTGCCGGCGTTGTCTCGCGAATCTTCCGGTTCAGAATGTCGGCCGCGGGCCGCAAGAGAGCTTCGAGCGCGTCCATGGCCGGTCACTAGATCCTGTGGCCAATATGCAGCGCCACGATGCCGCCGGTCATGTTCTGATAGCGGCAGCGTTCGAAGCCTGCCTCTTTCATCATGCCGAGCAGGGTCTCCTGGTCCGGATGCATGCGGATCGATTCGGCAAGGTACTGATAGCTGTCGGGATCGCTCGCGACCAGTTTGCCGAGGGCCGGCAGGACTTTGAATGAGTAGAGGTCGTAGGCCGGTTTCAGGAACTCCGCCGGCTTCGAGAATTCGAGGATCAGCACCCGTCCGCCGGGCTTGAGGACGCGATGCATTTCTCTCAGTGCCGCATCCTTGTTCGTCACGTTCCGGAGTCCGAATGCGATCGCGATCCGGTCGAAGCTCTGGTCGTCGAAGGGCAGTTTTTCGGCGTTGGCCTGAACGATGTCCACGTTGCCCGTGACGCCCGCGTTGACGAGACGCCGGCGACCTTCTTCGAGCATCGCCTCGTTGATGTCGCTGAGGACGACCTCGCCGTCCGGGCCGACCAGTCTGGCGAAGCGCTTCGTCAGGTCACCGGTGCCGCCGGCCAGGTCGAGTACCCGGTGCCCAGGCCGGACACGTGCCTCGGCAACGGCGTGCCGTTTCCACAGCCGATGCAGGCCGCCCGACATCAGGTCGTTCATCAGGTCGTAACGGGTCGCGACGGAATCGAAGACACCGCGGACCATGTCGGCCTTGTCTTCGACGTCCACGGTCTTGTAGCCGAAGTGCGTCGTGTCGTCGGATTTCGAGGTGTCGGCCATGCTTGGATTTACGGCGGGGTTTTCAGCGAGCATACCCCGCCTTTTCGAGGCGGTCGAGGTAGCGCTGCCAGTTCTCTTCCTGCCTGTCGCCGAGCTCGCGAAGATAGCTCCAGCTATAAAGGCCAGAATCGTGACCGTCGTCGAACACGAGCTTGACGGCATAGTGCCCCACCGGCTCGATATTCGTGATCTGTACGTTCTTCTTACCGACCTGCAGCCGCTCCTGACCCGGGCCGTGGCCGCGGACTTCGGCGCTCGGCGAATGCACTCGCAGGTACTCGAAGGACAGATCGAACGCCGCGCCGTCCTCGAACGTGACCGCGAGCACGCGCGAGTTGCGGCGGAGTTTGATCTCGGTGGGCGTCATCGATGGCTCAGAGTATGTAGCGCGACAGGTCCTCGTCCTTGGCCAGGTCAGCCAGGTGCTGGTCGACGTAGTTCGCGTCGATCCGTACGTGCAGTCCCGATTTGTCGGCGGATTCGAACGAGACGGATTCCAGCAACCGCTCCATTACCGTGTGCAGCCGCCTGGCGCCGATGTTCTCGGTGCTTTCGTTCACCTGCCACGCGACTTCGGCGATGCGCCGGACGCCGCTCTCGGTGAATTCGAGATCGACTTCCTCGGTCGCGATCAGCGCGGTGTACTGATCGGTCAGCGCCGCGTCCGGTTCAGTGAGGATGCGCACGAAATCCTCGACGGTGAGCGACTTCAATTCGACCCTGATCGGAAGCCGGCCCTGCAATTCGGGGATCAGGTCCGACGGCTTCGAGACGTGGAACGCGCCCGAGGCAATGAATAGAATGTGATCGGTCTTCACCATGCCGTACTTGGTATTGACCGTGGAACCCTCGACCAGCGGCAAAAGGTCGCGCTGCACGCCTTCGCGTGAGACGTCGGCACCGCCGTGCGTGTCCGACCGGCGCGCGACCTTGTCGATCTCATCGAGGAATACGATGCCATGCTGCTCGACCGCTTCGAGCGCCTGACTCTTCAGGTCTTCTTCGTCGACCAGCTTCGCCGCCTCCTCGTCGGTGAGGTGTTTCAGCGCCTCACTGACCTTGAGCTTGCGGGTCTTGTGGCCGCGGCCGCCCAGATTCTGGAACATGCCTTGCAGCTGACTGGTCATGTCCTCCATGCCCGGCGGGGCCATGATCTCGATACCCACTGGGATGTTCTGAATCTCGATCTCGATCTCGCGATCGTCGAGCTTGCCCTCGCGGAGCATCTTGCGGAATTTTTGCCGGGTGTCGCCGTCCTCCTGCTGGGCTGGCTCGGCGGTAAAGCCGACGCCGGCCGGGGAAGACGGCAGCAGCACGTCGAGAACCCGCTCTTCGGCAGCGTCCTCGGCGCGGTGGCGGACTTTCGACATGGCGTCCTCGCGGATCATCTTCACGGCGATGTCCATCAGATCGCGGATGATCGAATCGACTTCACGGCCGACATAGCCGACCTCGGTGAATTTGGTCGCCTCGATCTTGATGAACGGTGCTCGGGCGAGCCGCGCGAGCCGGCGCGATATCTCGGTCTTGCCGACACCGGTCGGCCCGATCATCAGAATATTCTTCGGGGTGATCTCGCTTCTGAGCGGCTCGTCGATCTGAACCCGGCGCCAGCGATTACGAAGCGCTATCGCGACGGCGCGCTTGGCTTCGTCCTGGCCGACGATGTGCTTGTTCAATTCCTGAACGATCTCACGGGGAGTCATTTGAGACATGAGTGGTGCCTGTTCTGTGGGGTGGGCAGATGGCGACCCGCTACGGAGCGCCGCCCGTAGTCCGGATTATTCGCTCAGCTCTTCGATGGTGACGTAGCGATTCGTGTACACGCAGATATCGGCAGCGATGCTGAGCGCCTGCTCGACGATTTCGCGTGCGCCGAGGTCCGAGTTACGAACCAGTGCCAGTGCCGAGGCCTGCGCGAACGGTCCACCGGAGCCGATGGCCATCAGGTCGTTTTCCGGCTCGATGACGTCGCCGTTGCCGGAGATCACGAACGAATGCTCGCGGTCCGCCACGCAGAGCAGGGCCTCGAGCCGCCGCAGCCGGCGGTCCGTCCGCCAGTCCTTGGCGAGTTCGATCGCTGCGCGAGTCAGGTTGCCGTACTGGTCAATCTTGCTCTCGAACAATTCGAAGAGCGTGAACGCGTCGGCGGTGCCGCCCGCGAAGCCGGCGATGACGCGTCCTCCAGCCAGCCGGCGCACTTTGCGGGCGTTGCCCTTCATGATCGTGTTGCCCATGCTGACCTGGCCGTCGCCGCCGATGGCGACCTTGCCATTGCGGCGTACCGAGACGATTGTCGTCCCATCGAATTGTTCCATGCTGGGTTCCCGTACCTTGGTTCTTAGGGTTTGCTCTTCACTTTCGCGCGCGGGTGCGTCTGGTCGTATATCCGGGCCAAATGCTGGAAATCAAGGTGGGTGTAGACCTGCGTTGTCGAGATGTTCGCGTGCCCCAGGAGTTCCTGAACCCCCCGCAGGTCGTGACTCGATTCGAGTAGATGGGTGGCGAACGAATGCCGGAAGAGGTGAGGATAGACGTTGGCGTCGATCCCCTGTTTCTTCGCCCAGTGCTTGACCCGCGCCTGCACGGAGCGCCGGCTGAGACGGCCCCCGCGCGTACTGACGAACAGCGCCTTCTCCTCATCGGCGGCGAACTGAACGCGCGACTTGAGCCAGCCGCCGACGGCCTTCCGGGCGTGGCTGCCCACCGGCACGATGCGATCCTTGTTGCCTTTGCCGACGACTCGCACGGTGGCGTCGTTCAGGTCGACGTCGCCAATGTCGAGGCCGGTCAGCTCGGCGAGGCGCAGACCCGACGAGTAGAGCAACTCGAGGATCGCACGATCGCGATCGACGAGCGGACCGTCACCGGGGATGTCGAGCAGGCGCGCCATCCGGTCCGCGTCGAGGTTGCCCGGCAGCCGCTTGGGCGCCTTCGGCGCGGATACGTCAACGACGGGATTGTTGCGGACGTATTTCTCTCGCATGAGCCAGCGAAAGAAACTGCGCGCGGCGGACAGTCTGCGCTGGATGCTCTTGCTCGACAGTCCGCGGCGGAAGCAGGCGGCGCTCCAGCCGCGTATTCCCTCGCTGGTTAGTGAGTCCCAGTCAGAGACGCCGCCCTCGGCGCACCAGTCGGCGAGCGCGTCGATATCGCGACGGTAATTGACACAGGTTTGCTGACTCAGGCGGCGCTCGGTTTCGAGGTGCCGGATGAACTCGTCGATCCGCTGCCGCTCATTGCCGTCCATGAACGGCGGACCTCATCCTCAGAAGCGTCGCAGCGCGGCGGCGACGATCTCGCCGACGCGGGCGAGAAAGTCGATGCTCATTCCCGGGTGGAAACGATCGGCGTCGGCGGACCCGATGGCGAGGAAGCCGATCTGCGACTTGTTGCCCAGCGGCACCAGTGCGACCGATCCGATTTCCTCGGCATCGTCGTGGAACAGGAAGTCGAGTTGCGTGTCGCGAGCCTGGCCGCAACGCGGTCCGCTGCCGCCCAGGAAGGTGCCGAACGGCTTCATCGCCGCGTCGTCGCGTCCGATTGCGCGGAAGAAGCGGCCGGCGTCGATGTCCTCGAAGGCCGACGGGTCGCCGAACAACACGAGCACCGCCTGGTCTGCGTTGAACCCCGAGCGAACGGCTTCCTCGATGGCGCCGACCGTGGCCTGAAGATCGGAACTGGCCATCAGCTGCAGCGTCAGCGCGTGAATCTTCGCCGCAATGACGTCATTGCTGCGGGCCACCTCGATCAGTTCCTTGAGCTGGCGCTCGAGCTTGAGCTCCTTCTGTCGTAGCACCGACACCTGCCGTTCCACGAGCGACACCGCATCGCCGGTTGCGTGCGGCAGGCTCAGAGAGTCGAGCAGCGCCCCGTGACGCTCGAAGAAGTCGGGATGCCCGGCGAGATAGTCGTGTACTGCGGATTCGGAAAGTGTTTCGTCGTCGAACTGCGGCTTGCGCTGCGTACTCATATATCCAGGTTTCCTTGAGAAACGAGTTCGGCACCACCGGTCAGCCAGACCGTGTCGCGGCGCCAGCTTACCACGAGTTGTCCGCCGGGGAGATTCACGGTGACGGGGTCGTCCACGACGCCCAGCCGCTGCGCCGCAACAACGGCAGCACAGGCTCCGGTGCCGCAGGCAAGCGTCTCGCCGACTCCGCGTTCGTGGACTCGGAGATCAATCGAATAGCGGTCGCGCACCGACGCGAAGCCGACGTTGGTGCCGGATGGAAATCGGACGTGGCGCTCGAGGCTCGAACCCAGTTCTTCGACAGCGCCGCCGTTGACGTCGTCGACGAACAACACGCAATGGGGGTTGCCCATTGAGACGACCGCGACGTCGAGAGTGTGGCCGTCGACATCCAGCGAGTAGCTACGCGCTTCCTCGTCCGCGACGAAAGGAACCCTGGCCGGCTCGAAAACCGGCGCACCCATGCTGACCGTGAAGTTGCCACCGTCCACCGAACGCGCCTCGATCGGACCGGCCGGGCTCGACAGTTTGAAGGCGTTCGACTCGGCCGCGTCGCGGGCGAGCATCCAGGCGATGCAGCGCACTCCGTTGCCGCATTGCTCGACTTCCGAGCCGTCCGCATTGAAGACCCGGTACGCTGCATCGTCGTCCGGAGCGGACGCTCGCATCACCCACATCAGCTGGTCGAAACCGTGCTCGTGGGCCAGGTCCCGGACGTCGGCAGCGGACGGCGGTTCGCGATCGAGATGCCGCAAATCGGCCACCAAAATACGGTTTCCGGCAGCGCGCATATTGAGAAAAGGAAGCTGCATCGACGCGGAGTGTATCAGTGCGTATGGTGCGCCCGACGCCGTCCATCACGCGATGGACTTTTGAAAGCGGGCTCTGTAGTTTACATAAACTGCCCACAACAACGACAAGATATCGGGGAGAATCATGCGGCATATCATGGTCCTGAACGCTAAAGGCGGATGCGGGAAAAGCACCCTCGCGACAAACATCGCGGCGTGGTACGCGACCGAGGGAGCAAACGTCGCGCTCGCGGACTACGATCCACAGCGCTCAAGTCTCGACTGGCTCGCGCGCCGGCCTGCGGACCGTGCGGAAATCCATGGTGTGGCCGCGTTCGAAGACGGGTTCAGGCACGCTCCGCGTAACGCGGACGTCATGGTCATCGATGCGCCGGCGCGCTCGCACGGCCCCGAGCTGACCAACCTCGTCAAGCACGCCGAGACGATCATCGTTCCGGTGCTGCCGTCGACGATCGACATGCAGGCGACCTCACGCTTCCTCGAAGAGCTGAAGAGCGTCGGCAAGATCGAGCGCAAGCAGGCGAAGATCGCTACGGTCGCAAATCGGGTGCGCGACAACACACTCATCTGGGACGATCTCGACGAGTACCTGACCAAGACCCGCGTGCCCTACGTTGCCGCACTGCGCGAAGCACAGAACTACGTACGAGCGTATACCCGCGGCTTAGGCATTTTCGAGCTGCCGGAGTATCTGGCCTGGCCCGATTGGGACGAGTGGGATCCGCTGACGACCTGGCTCAAGAGCAAGCGAAGCCAGCCCTAAGATTCAGCCTCTTCTTTCAACGATGCGCCGATGCCGTTCGCGGGATCGGCGTATTTCATTTCGGGTTTCAGGATCTGGCGCATGCGCGTCGTGTCGATTCGGCGCGATTCCCGCAGGAAGGACAGCCGCGCGGCCGAAAACGTCTTCTCTGCCTTGCGCCGGCTGATCGTAGGCGGTGCGTCGAGACCGGCGCGCCGTGCAACCTCCATCGCAAACCAGGTTGCGCTGCGGTCATCGCCGTCGCCGACGTTGTAGACGCCCGCCGGCACGCCCGGGTCGAGCGCGCGCAGGCAGCACTCGGCAAGGTCGTCCACGTGGATGCGGTTGGCCGGATTGGTTTCCGATTCGGCGATCACCGGGGTGTTCAGGCGGATGCGCTGTACGCCAAGCCGGCCCGGTCCGTAAATGCCCGGCACGCGCAAAATGACGAGGTCGGCACCGCGATCCTGGCACCATTCGGTGAGCAGCGTCTCTGCGTGGATGCGGCGTCTCGCGCGGCCCGTCTCGGGTGTGGGCGTTGCGCTTTCATCGACCAGCTTGCCGCCGCGATCGCCATAGACGCCGGTCGTGCTCAGGTAGACGACACGGCTCGGCACGGAAGGCAGGCCGGCCATGAAGCGTTCGAGCCGAGGGTCGCCTTCCGAATCGGTCGCGGGAGGGACCGTATAGAGCAGAGACCAATCGTCGGCCAGTTCGACAGGCAGCGGATCGTCGCCGTCCATGTCCATGGTCCGAGCCCGCGCGTGGGCGGCGGAGCGGCTCAGGCCCACCGACTCCGGTAGGCGGTCGAGAACTCGGCGTCCCGTGTAGCCGGCACCCGCGACGAGTGTCGTCACGGTCATTCGGCGGGGTCGGCTTTGAGGTGTGGAATGGCCGGGAGGGCAGGCTCGCTGATGAGATCCAGTCCGTCGCGAAAGGCCTCCGCCGCCGCGTCGGCTTCGCCGAGCTGGTTGAGAAGCCGGCCGTACTCCTGGTACGCCTCGGGCGTCGGCCGCAAGGTGATGACCGACTCGAGATAGCTGCGCGCTTTGCCCCAGAGCTCGTTGCGCAAACAAAGTCGTGCAGCCGCGAGCAGCAGGTCAGGGTCCTCGCCGCGCTTGTCGAGCCATGCTTCCGCCCGATTGAGCTGCTTCGTCGCGTCCGGTGCCTCGACGAGCCCATAGAGACGAACGATGGGGCCACGCCACTGAGATTTGAGCGCCGCGGCGATCTCTTTTTCGGCTCGCTCGTGTTCGCCGACACGCATCAGCCCCGAGAGCCAGGCTTCCAGTAGCGAGACTTCCGATTTGACCCGCTTCGGGACCGTCTTCCACGCGTCGTCCAGCACCACAGCGTCGGCAGCGCGGCCCAGCATCTCGAGATGCACGCGACGCGTCCACTCATCGAGTATTTCCGATTTCATCCGCTTGTGCTTCTCGAGCCGCGGCATCAGCGCCAGCAGCGAGTCCCAGTCTTCGAGCCGGTAGTAGATTCGGCCGAGGAGTGCAGCCGCGTAGCTGTGGTCGCGCGAGTTTTCCTCGATGCGCCGCAAGGTTGCGAGGGCGTGTTCGTATTGCTCCCGGTCGAGCTGCAACTCGGCCTGGGTGAGAAGCACTGCGTTGGTGGCCTCCGGCGTTTCCTCGTAAGCGAGTCGCAGCCACTCGTCCCGGCGCTCGTCCTGTCCCTGCAAGTGGGCGGCGCGTGCCGCCTGCAGGTAGTTGAACAGCGGCGAGTCGCTGGAGCCGGCAGAGCGCGCCAGCAGCCGCTCGCCGCGGGCGAAGTTGCCCTCTGCGACTTCGATCATGCCTGCCGTGAGTTTTTGTCCGGCGCGGCCGGAGCGAATCCGGCCAGCGGCCTCGCCGATCTTCCGCGGCGCCTGCCAGGTCTTCTTCATCAGCCAAAGAAGTAACACCAGGACCATGACGGCGACGATCAGCACGGGAACCGAGGTTTCCAGCGTCCAGCCGCGGATGCGTATCGCGACGTAGCCTGGGTCCGAGCCCAGGAACTGAACGACGAGCGCGCTCAGGACGATAACGATGACGACAATGATGCCGAATTTCATTATTCGGGCTCAGCCTCGTCGGGCTCATCCGACTCCGAAACCGCCACCTCGGCTTCCACCGCTTCGGGCGTACCGTTGTCCGTGACCTGGGGCTCGGACACAGCAGGTTGGGACGCCGTCGCCGCTGGCGATCGCGCTGCCGCAGGCCGGGCGGAGGCTGACTCGGACAGCAACTTGTACTGCCGCAACAGCCGCAACGACGTCGAAATGTCCGGCGGCGCGACGGCCGAATAGTCAACGCGGATGTTCGCCAGAGTCTGGCGGACGCTTTCGACCTGGGGATTGCCGGTATCGAAGTAGAGCTCCAGCCAGGTGTCCACATCGTCGAGACTGATCTCGAACACCTCTTGCTCACCACGCAGCAGCGCCAGCCGGGCGGCTTGAAGCTGCAACGACAAGTTGGATCGAATGAGCGGCTCGGCCTCGAGCAGCAGCATGGCGGGCAGATCTTCCGTCGGCGGTGTAATCCTGACCAGCTCCTCGAAGGCACCGGTCACCGAACCCCATGCACGACTTAGGCCGCCCGGCTCCTCGTCGTCCTGGCCGTCGGACGCCGTGTCCGCGCTGGCCTCTTCGGCTCCCGCGGCCGGTCGAAGCGGCAGAGAGTCGACAGCCTGCGCCAGGCTGCCGAGCGTCAGCGTCGCGCCGGCGAGGTCGGGTCTTTCCATGACCTCGAGTGCCGCACGTTCGTCCGAGATCGCGCGGCGCACGTCGGTCAGTGCCGGATCGCCGAGCTGCAGGAGTCGATCGTCGGCTTGCTCGAGGGCCAGCGACGCGAGGTATGGATTGGCGGCAAGCTGCAGCTGCGCGTTGGCGATCTGCAGGTAGTACTCGGCTTCGGCGATCAAATACGTGTTGCGGGCATCGATCGACACCCCCTGCAGTGAAGCGACCGAGCGTTCGAGACTGCTCATTCTCGGTGGCAGGGAGTCGAACAGGCTGGCGCGCTGGTCGAGATCGCCGCGTAGTCCTCTGAGGCTCGAGTTCAGCCCGCTGTCCGCGGCGCCGAGCGCGTCGATCTCGCCGCGTTGCGATGCGAGCAGATCGTCGAGAACGCCGATGCGCGCGTTAAGCGCGTCGAGCTGTGCCGCGGTCTCGTCGACTTCCGGCGCGGCGCGCCAGCTGTTGACCAGCGAGTAGCCCGCCGCGGCGAACGAGACCAGCGCAAGGAACAGGGCCAGCCAGGCGATAGACGCGGTAAAGCCGCGTTTTGCCGGCGTCGCACGCCCGTCGAGCACGGGATCCTTGTCCGCCTCGCTGAAATCCGCGTCGGCGATGTCGTTCGCCGACGTTACGTCGTCTTTTTCGGTTTCCGTCATCTACTCAAGTCCGGCGCGGCTCGGCGGTCGCAATCACGATCGCATCGAGGATGTCGTCTGGCCGCGGGCTTGCCGCGAGTGCGGCAGGGCGGTCTGGTCCGCGCGTTTGCAGCTCTATTATCACACGAGTGGCTGGTGTAACCAGAGGCGTTCGGTGGAATGCGGCCGTGCATTCTGCGGGCATCAGCGCATCGAGATTCTCGAGGCTCTGGACGCTCATGACGACGATGGCGTCGACTTTCCCGCCGTTGATTCGTTCGGCGAGTTCGCGGAGCGCATCGTCCGAGTACGACGGTGGCCGGCGCTCATAGACGGCGAGGTAGTCGACACTTGCACCGCGGGCGGCCAGTTCGTCTGCGAGCAGATCGCGACCCGAGTCGCCACGGACGATTCGGAAGCTCTGTCCCTCGGCGTTCCGCAGTTCAGGTTCGTCGAGCAGATGCTCCGAATCGAAGCCGTCGGCAGGCACGATGTCGACGCCGAGACCCCGTGCCTCCAGTGCCGCGGCCGTAGCCGGGCCGACCGCCGCAATCCGGCCCGAGGCGAATTCGCTGCCGAACTCGGCGGCATTGCGGCTCACGAATATCGTGACGTCGGCGGCAGGCAGGCCGTCCGCGTCCTCACGCACCGCGTCGAGTTCCCGCGGCACGATCTCCAGCACCGGGAAGGCCACAACCCGGCCGCCGTGCGCCAGGACAGCCTCCGTCAACTCCTTTGCCGTCTGCGTCGGGCGAGTGTTCAACACCGCCGCGCCTGCCAGGTCCCGGTCAGGCATTCATCGCCTCGGCTCGCTCCAGCATCTCGCGCGCACCGTGGCAAAGCAGCCGCTTGCCGAGTTCGGTACCGAGCTTGTGAGCGTCGCCAGCGGCGCCGGTGATCGACTCGCGCAGAGACTCGCTGCCGTCCGGCAGTGCGACCAGTGCCGTCACCGTCATCGTGTCGCCGTCGAGCACCGCGTGCGTCGCTACTGGCGAGTGACAGCTGGCCGCCAGCGTTTCGGCAATGGCGCGTTCGGCGGCCGTCGTGCGTTCGGAATTCGCATTCGAAAGAAGAGAAAGCACTTGGCGCAGATCGTCGTTCGACTCGAGGCATTCGATACCCACGACGCCCTGAGCGGCGGCGGGCAGCATCTCGTCCGGCCGGAAGGTATGGGTGATGCGGTCCTGCAACCCGAGCCGCTCGAGACCGGCCGCGGCCAGCACGATCGCGTCGAACTCGCCCTGGTCGAGCTTGTCGAGCCGCGTATTGACGTTGCCGCGCAACGGCTCCACGAACACGTCCGGGCGCAGCATCCGAAGTTGTGCCTGACGGCGCAGACTCGAGCTGCCGATGCGAGCCGCATCGGGCAGACCGTGCAACTCGACGCCCTCCCGGCTCACGAGAGCGTCAGCCGAATTGGCGCGCTCGAGCACGGCAGCGATCGTGAAGCCGGCGGGCATCTCGGCCGGCACGTCCTTCATCGAATGCACCGCGATGTCCGCACGGCCGGTTTCCATCGCGACTTCGAGTTCCTTAATAAAGAGTCCCTTGCCGCCGATTTTCTGCAGGCTGCGGTCGAGGACTTTGTCGCCTCGGGTGGACATCGGAACGAGTTCGACAGACTCGATCTCGTCGAGAGCTCCGAGCAGCGCCGCGACGTGTTCGGCCTGCCATAGCGCGAGCGCGCTCTTGCGCGTTGCGATACGGATTTTCAAAGCGGATCAGCCCCCTTTCAGTCGACGCCGAACCTCGGCGACGTGCCGGCGGCTGATTATCAACGCTTTGTCATCGCCTTGCGAGGCCCCGCGGAGCGACGCTTCGGTGCTCCCGTCGGCATTGCGGACGACCGACTCGATCCGCGACACCGCGACCAGCGTGCCGCGATGGATGCGCACGAAGCGGTCGCCGAATTCGTCCAGAAGCGCCTTCAGCGAATCGTCGATCAGGCTCTTCCCACCTTTGTGATGTGCAGCCACGTACTTCTGGTCGGCCTGGAAGTACAGAATGTCGTCGATCGGAATCAACTTGAGCTTGCCCTGCGAGCGCGCACAGACATGTTGTCGCTTCTCCGCGAGTCCCGCATCTTCGGCCACCTGTGCCAGCGTTGCGCCGGCCAGCCGCGACGCGTTCTGCAGTGCGGCCTCGAGGCGGGTCCGGCGAACCGGTTTCAGTACGTAGCCCACGGCGCGAGCCTCGAACGCGTCGACCGCGTATTCGTCGTAGGCCGTGGTGAACACGACCGCGGGCGGGTCGTCGAGAGAATTGATGTGGTGTGCGGTCTCAAGGCCGTCGATTCCGGGCATGCGGATATCGAGCAGCACGATGTCAGGGCGATGCTCCGCGACGAACTCGATAGCCTGTTCGCCGTTTGCCGCCTCGCCCGCGTAGTCGTAGCCCTCGAGATCGTCCAGCAGCTGGTGCAGCCGGTCGCGGGCCGGTCCCTCGTCGTCGACGACAAGTACCCTCATCGTGCCGGTGCCTCTGCCGATGTCATTCAGTCGCCTCGTCGGCGGGGAATTCCAGCCGCACGGAGAACTGTTCCCCTGAGTCGTCGACGTCGACGCTGGCTCGATTGCCGTAGGCAAGCTCGAAGCGCTGGCGGATGTTCGCAAGCGCCATCTGATTGCCGTGCTTGCGTGTCGTCGGACTGTCCGCCACCGGATTCGAGATCTCCAGCGTCAGCCGGTCGCCGTCTCGCGCGCCGCGGATGACGACCTCACCGCCGTCCGGAAGGAGTTCGATGCCGTGATAGATCGCATTTTCCAAAAGCGGCTGAATCGTGAGGCTCGGGATACGCGCGCGCATCGGCAGTTCGCCGATGTCCCAGCGCACATTCAGCCGGTCGCCGAGACGGAGTTTTTCGATGCGCTGATAGATCGCCGCCGTCTCGAGTTCCTGCTTCAGCGACGAGCGGTCCTTGGAGCCGCCGAGGTTTGCGCGCAGCAGATCGGACAGGTCCTCCACGGCCTCTTCGGCGCGGCCGGGGTCCGTGCGCGTCAGCGATGCGATGGTGTTCATGCTGTTGAACAGAAAGTGCGGCCGTATCAGCGCCTGCAGCGCGCTGATGCGTGCCTGCGCCTCGAGGACGATGCTGCGCCGCCACTCGCTGGAGACGTACAGATAGCGCATCGCAAGCGCGATGACGATGGCGCCGATCGCGAACGTGCGGCCGACGAAGGTCAGATGGCTGTCGTCGATGTGCAAAACCGTGAAGCGCACGTTCAACTGCCAGCCCAACTCGGCCAGCGCGAGGCACAGCAACAAGAGAACGAAGAAGCCCAGCACGAATGCCAGGGTCTTGCCGGTGCTCTCCAGGCGTTTGCGGAGCAGGCACATCAGTGCCGAACCGACCACCGAGTACCAGAGCGTGAAAAACGATGTCTTCCAGAGCACGAACAGGAATTGCCCGGCCTGCGGGCCAGCGGCGAGCGTCAGCACGATGGCGATCAGCTCGGCGATCAGGACGATGACAAATACGGTTCGGGCGGCGCAGAAATCCGGCAGGTAGGCCTGCGATTCCGGGGATCTGGAATCCGGTGCTGCGGTCAAGCCAGACGCTCCTCAGGACGACCGGGGCATTCTACCGTGATAACGCGGAAACGTGGCCCAAGCCCAGTTCGACGAATTGGTTGATTCCGTGCAGGCCCTTCCCAACCGATCGTCAATCGTAGGCCAATACAGACCGAGGGGCTGCGTCCACCTTTCCGTTTTTCTCTGCCGGAGCCAGCTTTTCGCCGGCAAGGCCCGAGGAAGCGCCGTGTAACAACGTTACACAAGCGAGCGAGAACGCGGCCGGCGGGAAACCGGCTCGGGCCCGCGGGGTTTGGCTTGAGGTGTGCCTCAAGACAGAACAGGGCAAATCAGAATGGTGTGTGCAGACGTTCAGTCGCAGTGTTCGTTGATCAGCTCTTGTACGCGTTCGCGGGCCTCTGCCACTTCGCCTTCTTCAAGATACTCACGCTCGCCGTCGTTCTCGCGGTAGAGACGGCGTGACGTGACGAAGGTTTCGAGGCGGTCCCGGTACTGCTGACAACGCTGCGCTCGCTCGCGCTGCTCGGCGGCGCGTTCCGCGCGGGTCTGCTCTTCTTCCTCGACGACCTCTTCCGGAATGGTCGATTGAGCCGCAGGCTCCTCCGCAGGCTGATTGAGGCTGTAGCGCTGCTCCATGTATGCGCGGGCGGCGGCGGAATCCGTGCGAGCCGACGCAATGGCGACCCGTTCTTCGGTCGGCGCGCCGGTCGGGCGGTCGCCGTAGTGCACGTTCCCGTCCTCGTCCGTGTAACGGTAGATATCGCTCGCGAAGCTCGATGACGCAACGAGCACGAATGCGGCGGCGACTGTGGCTGTCAGCTTTTTAGAGTTCATTGTCGAATTCCGTCTCGCGCCCGGAAGGCACTGAATAATCACGCATATTAGACCACGAAGGTGGCCGCTCAATTGTGAACCGGATCACGTCGATTTCTGTGGATTGCGTCGGGGATTAAGACAAAAGGCGCGAACAAAAAAGGCGGGCCAAACGGCCCGCCAGGTACTAGCGTCTTGCGGGGGAAACTGTCGATGAGTGGCAGCCGGCCCGTTTCAGGCCCCGGCGGCACTGGCCGCCGGGGCTGTCCCCGTTTTGTTTATCGGCCGACGGCCGTCTGACTCACTCCGGGGCCTTGGTGAACTCCGGATAGGCCTCGAGGCCACATTCGCCGATGTCGGTTCCTTCGTACTCCTCTTCCTCGGAGACCCGGATGCCGACCGTGTATTTGAGCGCAAGCCATACGATCAGGCTGACGCCGAAGGTCCAGCCGAAGATGCTCAGGACGCCGACGGCCTGGCCGACAAAGCCGGTGCCTTCTGCCTCGTTCGAGAGCAGCACCGCGAATACGCCCCAGATGCCCACGACGCCGTGCACCGAGATCGCACCGACCGGGTCGTCGATCTTCAGCTTGTCCAGCATGACGATCGAACCGACGACGATCAGGCCGCCGATCGCGCCGATCGTGGTGGCGAGAATCGGAGTGGGCGACAGCGGATCGGCGGTGATCGCAACCAATCCGGCTAGCGCGCCGTTCAGTGCCATCGTCAGATCCGCTTTGCCGAACCAGAGTCGCGACAACAACAAGGCGAACACGAGGCCGCCGGCAGCGGCCATGTTCGTATTGACGAACACGAGGGCCACCGCGTTCGCTTCACCGACGTCGGAGACCTTGAGCTCCGATCCGCCGTTGAAACCGAACCAGCCGAGCCAGAGGATCAGCGTGCCGAGCGCAGCCAGCGGCAGGTTGGCACCGGGGATGGCGTTGACCTGACCGTCCGGGCCGTACTTGCCCTTACGTGGGCCGAGCACGAGAACGCCTGCCAGCGCGGCGGCAGCGCCGCACAGGTGGACGGTGCCCGAACCTGCGAAGTCGAAGTAGCTGAAGTTCGTGGTCAGGAAGCCGGAGCCCCAGTTCCAGAAGCCCTGCACCGGATAGATGAAGGCCGTCAGGACCACCGCGAACATGAAGAACGACCAGAGCTTCATACGCTCTGCTACCGCACCCGACACAATCGACATCGCGGTCGCAACGAACACGACCTGGAAGAAGAAGTCGGCGAGACCGGAGTAGTACGTTTCTCCACCGCTGCCGAGAACGTCCTCGACCGAATTGTCGGAGGCGCCGAGCAGACCGTCGCCAAATTGCACGAACAGGTTCGATGCTTCTGACGGGTACATGATGGTATAGCCGCAAAGCATGAACATGATGCAGGCGATCGAGTAGAGACCGACGTTTTTGGTAAGGATCTCGGCCGTGTTCTTGGCACGGACGAGGCCGGACTCGAGCATGGTGAAGCCGGCCGCCATCCACATGACGAACGCCCCCATGACGAGGAAATAGAATGTATCGAGCGCGTAGGCGAGTTCAGTAACCTGCGCCGAAACCTGTGTGACGTCTTCCATTAGAAAACCTCCCCTATGGAATCAGTGGCTAAACAGCTTCGGCACCGGTCTCACCGGTGCGAATGCGAATGGCTTGTTCGAGCTCAGTGACAAAGATCTTGCCGTCACCGATCTTGCCCGTGCGGGCCGTGCTGGTGATCGCCTCGACGACCTGTTCCGCGACGGCATCGTCAACGGCCAGTTCGATCTTGGCTTTCGGCAGGAAATCGACGACGTACTCTGCGCCGCGATAGAGCTCGGTATGACCGCGTTGCCGGCCGAAGCCCTTGACCTCGGTCACGGTGATGCCCTGGATGCCGATGTCGGCAACCGCCTGACGGACGTCGTCAAGCTTGAAGGGCTTGATGATCGCAGTGATCATTTTCATGCTTTTCCCCTTGCTAATACTGAAATGCGCGGGGCGGCGTGCGGCCGCCCCGCAAACTGCTTACAGGTCGAAGGACTTGCCGATTGTGAGAACGAGGGCTTCGTCCGTCTCGCCGGTACCGTTGAGGTCCTCGTCGTTGATGATCAGCGACACACCGAGGTCGATCTCGGCAACACTCGTTCCGTAGCCGAACTCGAGGTAATCGCCCGAGGCGTCCTGCGAGAAGCCGGCATACTTGCCGTAGAAGCCGTTCTGTTCGACGGTCAGGGCGTAGTAGGTGTAGTCCTGCGTCGGACCGGCGAAGTTGTCGTACTGTCCGATCGCCACTTCCGCGGAGACGATCCCGTAGCTACCGCCGAGATTGATCTCCTGGTAGGTGTCGTCGAAATCGCCCGTGTAGTAGTAACCGGTGAAGCCGATGCTGTATCCGAAGTCGCCTGCTTCGCCGCCAAAGCCGAAGTAGCCGTCGACTTCGAGCCCGTCGCCGACGTCGGCGGCCCAGGTGCCGGCGTAGAAGCCGCCGTTCTCGTAGTCGAAGCCGCCGCTGGCGGATGAGTTCTTCT
Organism: Woeseiaceae bacterium; assembly: GCA_965232445.1. GTDB lineage: Bacteria > Pseudomonadota > Gammaproteobacteria > Steroidobacterales > Woeseiaceae > UBA1847. The sequence continues at coordinate 1,390,711 of OZ246973.1, forward strand.
GGAAGATTCCCCGGAAGTAATACTCGCTCGCGTAGCCGACGTTCGCCGACCACTCGGCCTGCGCCAGCCCACTCATAAGCAACATCAGAGTTGCAATGCCGAGTTTCTTGGTCGTTTTCATTTTCATGCTCCGTAGTTTCAAAATTCGGCCGCGAAGGCCGTCGTCGCGGGTCTATGAGCAGCATCCGTGCCAAAAAAATAAAAACGAAACAAAACAGTAACTTGAAGCAATGCGCACCAGGCCGGTGCACTGATCTGGTGCGCCCTTTTCGGGCCCCTGCCCCGAAAGGGGAAGTCACGCCGGAAACTATCGCGAAGGGCCGGATTCTCGGCTGGCGTTCGGGGACGCCCTCAGGTATCAAGCCACTATGAACAACGAATCCATTGAAGACCTGGCCGGCCGTCTCGCCGACGCCGTGCCCGGAGCGGCACGTTCGGTTCGCGAGGATCTCGAAGAGACGTTCCGGTCCGTGCTCCGTTCGGGGCTCACGAAGCTCGATCTCGTCACTCGCGAAGAGTTCGACGTGCAGGAAGCCGTTCTCGCGAGGACCCGCGAGAAGCTCGAAGCTCTCGAGAAACGTCTCGACGACATCGAGAGCTAATCCAACGGCGAAGGAGCGGTGTCGACTCGGCGGCCGCCGCTGTTATCGCGTCGTTTGCCACTCGCGCTTCCATAGGACTCATCGGCGTCGCCATGGAGGGCGAATGTGGGTATTGCGATTCTCAACTGCCGGGCGCAGATCGGCACGGCCGCACCGCCGGTCACCATTGAGGTGTTTCTCTCCGGAGGGCTGCCGGCATTCTCGGTTGTCGGTATGCCCGAGACGGCGGTCCGCGAAAGCAAGGATCGCGTTCGCGGCGCGCTCTTAAGCTCGGGCTTTCGATTTCCGCAGGAACGCATCACGGTCAGTCTCGGGCCCGCGGACATGCGCAAAACCGGCGGCCGTTTTGATCTGGCTATCGCGCTCGGTATCCTGGTGGCGAGCAAGCAGATAGACCCAACGGCAACGCGCAACTACGAATTCTTCGGCGAGTTGGCGCTAAACGGCGAACTGCGGCCGATTCCCGGCGTGTTGCCTGCCGCCCTGCGCGCCGCGGAGGACGGACGGTGCATCGTCGTTCCCAGTGTCAACGCGGCGGAGGCCGCGCTCGTCAGTCCAGACGTCTATCCGGCCGGATCGCTGCTCGAAGTGACCTCGCACCTCGTCGCCGAGATGCCGATTGGCGCGTGCGAGAAGACCCGCCCCGCGCTCAACGGTCACGGTGTCGCGGACATTGCCGACGTGCGCGGTCAGCCCGGTCCGAAACGGGCACTGGAGGTGGCGGCGGCCGGCGGACACAACCTGCTCATGATCGGCCCGCCGGGAACGGGCAAAAGCATGCTGGCGTCGCGCCTGCCCGGTCTGATGCCGCCGATGACGGAGGAAGAAGCGATCGAGACCGCGGCGATCGACTCCGTGCTGGGCAACGAGCCGGATCTCGACCACTGGCGTGCGCGGCCGTTCAGATCGCCCCATCACACCGCGACGGCCGCCTCGCTGGTCGGCGGCGGTTCGGAGCCGCGCCCCGGCGAGATTTCGCGGGCCCACAACGGCGTGCTCTTTCTCGACGAGTTGCCGGAGTTCAATCGCAGCGTGCTCGAAGTTCTGCGCGAACCCATCGAAGCCGGGCGGATCACGATCTCCCGCGCAAGCCGGCAGACGGATTTCCCGGCGCGCTTTCAGCTCGTTGCCGCAATGAATCCGTGCCCCTGCGGCTTTCTCGGCGACCCGCTAGCGGACTGCAACTGCAGCGCCGACCGCGTCGCTACCTATCGGGGGAAGATTTCCGGCCCGCTGCTGGATCGCATCGACCTGCACGTCACGGTGGGGCGACCGCCGAGGGAACTGATGCGCGGCCCCAAAGAGCTAAGTGAATCGAGTGCGGATATCCGTGCGCGCGTCGTTGCCGCTCGTGAACTTCAGCTTGCGCGGCAGGGCATCAGCAATGCGCGTCTGCCGGTCGCGGAACTGGAAGACCACTGCGACCTCGATTCAACGGGCTGGGCGCTGCTCGACCGAGCTGCCGACAAGTTTGCCTTCTCGGTGCGGAGCTATCAGCGCGTGCTCCGCGTATCACGCACGATCGCCGATCTTCAGGGCTCGCAACGAATAACGCCCCCGCAGGTTGCGGAGGCGTTGGGGTTGAGGGGTTGCTGATCGCCGGATCGCGCTACTGCGACTCCTCGACCATGTAGTCGACGGCCGCGATGACCTCGTCGTCGGACAGGCTCATGTTGCCGCCCTTGGCGGGCATGTAGCCGGCGTCACCGGCGAAGCCTTCGATGGCGTGCAGATAGAGCGTGTCATTGCCCTGGGCGATACGCGCCGTCCAGGCGCCCACATCGCCGACGATCGGTGCGCCGCCAACGCCGTTGCCGTGGCAGACATTGCAGGCCGCGTTGTAGACCTGCGGACCGGACTGCACGACTGCAACGGGCTCAGGCTCGGCAACGGTCTCAACCGTTGGCGCCATCGCCTGCTGTTCCTCGCCGGGCAGATAGACATCGCCGACGGGCCGAATGCGTTCGTTGACCATCGCCTGGTACTCGGCGGATTCTCGGGTGTACACGCCCTGGGTGCGCTCTGAGATGTACGCCGCGAGGACGTACAGAAGGATCGCCGTGACGACGAGCCCGCCGATCACGAGCGAGTACATGTCGAAAAACTTCTGGTCCCGATTCAACTTTCTGCTCCGGATCTATCGAGAAGGCGAACCGGGGTCGGCCCGCCGAGAGGCGCGCATTATATATCAACTGAACGGCGAGCGAGCCACCTGCCAGCTACAGAATCGCCAGCGCAATCCCGGTGTACAGCACGATGGCCGTGCCGGCCGCGGTCAGCGCCATCGGCAGCTGCGTCACGACGTGGTCCATCAGATCGCAGCCGCAGGCCAGCGAGGACAGTATCGTCGTGTCCGAGATCGGGGAGCACTGATCGCCGAACACCGCGCCCCCCATGATCGCGGCGAAACAGATCGTCACGTAGGTGGGGTCGGCGGAAATGGCGTAGGCCAGCGGCAGCGCTATCGGGAAGACGACTGCGTAGGTGCCCCACGACGAGCCGACCGAGAACGACACGCCCATGCAGATCACCATCAGCAAGCCCGGCAGAATGAACGGCACCGTGTTGAGTACACCGGTCGTACTCTCGATGACCCAGGCCGATGCGCCGAGCGTTTCGGAGACGGTCGCAAGCGTAACGGCCAGACCGAGAATGATTGCGCCGACGGTTACCCCCTTGATGCCGTCGATCAGACCGTCGAACGCATGCTTTACGCGCATGCCGCGGATGATCGAAAGCGACATGCTCGCAACGACGGCAAGTCCGAAGGCCTCGAAGATGAACAGCTCGCCCACAACCAGGTAGGGCACGATCGCGACACCCATCAATACAGCGATCGGGATGAAGAAGTCGAGCAGCGAGGGCTGATAGCCGGGCGCCAGCTTTACCACCGTGAGCTCTTCCGAGACCATCGGTTCCGCGCCGGGGCGGTCGAGTTGACCGGTGGTCTTTGCTCGCTCCCGGGCACGGCGCATGGCCTTGCCCATGAAGGGCAGTTTGTCGAAGGCGAACAGGAGCGTGAAAGTCACCGCCAGCCAGGCGTAGAAGTTGTACTTGATCGCGCCAAGGAACCAGCTGATCGCCTCGTCGGCGTTGGCGATGAAGTGGCTCATCGACGGAATGGCGATCAGGCCGGCGACATACACCGGCCACACGTTGAACGGGATGATCGTGGCTACCGGCGAGGCTGTGGAGTCGACGACGTAGGTCAGCTCTTCGTGCGAGACCTTCTCTCTATCGGCAACCGGACGCACGGTCGTCCCCGTTAGTATCGTGCTGATCGTTCCGCCCTGATGGAAAATGACTCCCATCAACCAAGCAAAGCCCATCGCCGATCGCCTCGTTTTGACGAAGTTTTCCGAGATCCACGTCGCGAAGTGCAGCGCACCGCCGTTGCGATTCCACATGCCTAACAGTCCGCCAAGCGCCCACAGATAGACCAGCAGAATCTCGGCGTAACGCGGCGTGCCGAGGCTCGGGATGAGGAACGCCTTGATGATGTTGTAGTCGGTCGTAATCAGGCCGCCGACCACAACGCCCATGAACAGCGCCAGGACGACGTTCCGGGCCACGAAGCAGATAACCAGCGCGACGACAGCGGGCATGACCGACATCCAGCCGTAATGTTCCGTCGTTGCGGCCGGGTCGAGCGTTCTTGCCTGCCAGGTGAGCAGTGCGCAGAACGCGAGTATGGCTATCCAGAATATCTTTACGGGAAGCGATGCCCCGGGATTCGAGTCAGTCATTGCAGTCGGTCCGCCGTAGCGCTCGGCCCGCGAGGCTGCCGTTGTAGTTGTTGTTGTCGATCACGATAGCACCGTTGACCAGCAGATACGCAACACCCTCGCTGAGCTCGGTCGGGTTCTCATAGTTGGCTCTGGGCCGGAAGCCCTGGGCATCAATGATCGCGATGTCGGCAAAGTAGCCTTCGGCCAGCAGACCGCGCTCGCACATACGGAACGATTCGGCCACCAGGCCGCTGCTGCGGCGTACAAATGCGGCCGGCGTCATTAAGCCCCCGCCGACAAGGTCTTGCCACGCCTTCGGGTAGGTACCGTACAACCGTGGGTGCCCGGAGCTGCCGTCCGAGCCGGTCATGACCCACGGCTGTACCGCAAGCTGTTCGATATCGCCCTGATCCATGACGAAAGACGCGATCGACGGATCGCCGCCGAGCACGACGCCAATGGCCGCGACCACGGGCTCCTCGCCGACCGTTTCCGAGATTTCCGCGAGCGTCATGCCACGGTATTCACTGTCCGCGGCCGTGACCAGCATCGCGTCCGGCCCCCCGCGCACCACCAGATTGGCCCGCATCTCGTTGAGAATGCCGGGCCTGAGTTCGGAGTCGGCCAATCTCTGCGCCATGGCGTCAGCGGAATCCGCCTGAACCCAGCGCGGCAGCAGCGCGTTGCTGAAACGTGTACCAGACGCCTTCCACGGGTATTGATCCGCTGTCACCTCGATGCCGTCCTCGCGGGCCGCCTCGATGCGCGAAATCATCTCATCGCTCGAACCCCATCGGTCCTGGCCCAGCGCCTTGATATGAGCAATGTGAACCGGAATTCCGGCCTCGCGACCAATCTCGATTGCCTCGTCGAGCGCGGTGAGCAGGCCGTCGCCGGCCGAACTCTCGCTGCGCATGTGCGTGTCGTACACGCCGCCGAACTCGGCGGCAACACGCGCGAGTTCGATGACTTCGCCGGTGTCCGCGTAGCTGCCCGGGCGGTAGAAGAGGCCGGAGCTCAGGCCGAATGATCCGAGAGCCATCTCTTTGCGCAACGCCTCGCGCATCGCGTCGAGTTCCTCGGCGGTCGCGGCGCGATCGGATAGGCCGACAGCGACTGTGCGCAACCGGCCATGTCCCGAAAGCACGGCGACGTTGGTCCCGACGCCGCTGGCGTCAAACTGCTCGAGCCTCTCACTAAACCTGGCCAGTCCGTAGCCGTCGTTGCCGATGAACACGGTTGTCACGCCTTGCGTGAGATAGTTCAGGTTCGCTCGAATATCGGGTTCGAGGAGCGTCGATCTTGCATGGGTATGCGGGTCGATGAATCCCGGCGTCACGACGAGATCGGACGCATCGATAACGACGATGGCGTCGGCGCCGCCGTCGGCGTCCATGGATACGATGCGCTCACCGACGATACCTAGATTGACTAACCGGGCGCTGCCCCCGGTTCCGTCATAGACCGTGCCGCCGACAATCAGGATGTCGTAGTCCGCATTGACCTTCTGGCAGCTCGCCAGCAAGAGCAATACGAGCAGCGACGAACGTCTAATACTCCTGCTCCAGCATCAGCTTCATGAGTTCTTCCGCGAACACGCGTGCGGCGTGCTCCGCCGCGATACGATCGGTCTCGTCGCCGACTTCGTAAGTGACGGCCGGAATGCCGTATCGCCGATACATGAAGTTCTTACTGTTGCTCTGGACGGACACCGGATTCCGGCTGTTGTCAAACTCGTAGTCCGTGATTCGGTCAGCCGAATTCTCGAGCCAGGTCTCCGTGAATCCCGGCGGTTCTGTCGGGAACTCGTCATTCTGCGTGTAGAACACGTTGCGGCTGGTGGAGTGGAAGTCGAGGAAGGCGCGCACTTTGTAGTCACCCGCCTCCATTGTCTGTAGCAGGCGTCCGGCGAGCCGCGTCTCCGGCTGCGAGAACGGACCCCAGTCGCGATTGAGATCCACGCCACCGGAGTTGTGGCGCCAGTTCCCGGCGACCACCCCGTCCGGATTCATCAGCGGAATCGCCACAATCCTGAAACGCTCGCGGAAGCGCGTGGCTAGATCGCCGTCCCCGAACACGGTCTCGGCGAAAGCTTCGAATGCAAATGCGCCAGAGACTTCCGGCGGATGCTGTCGCCCGACGATCATTAGCACATCGCGCAGCTCCCTACCGGATTCGAGGAGGTGAATAGGCCGGCCCTCTGCCGACTCGCCGAGTACGAACATGCTTGCAGGCGTTTCGTCGGCGATTCTCCGGGTCCACGCCTCGACGTGATGTGGGAGCTTGAGTTCCTGCGCCGACAGGTAAGCGGATTCCGAATTTAGCGGCAAGCGAATTGTCGCGAAGCGACCGCGCCGTCGTTCGTCGACGCTCGATTCGTCGAGAGGCTCCCATTGTTCGCCGTCATAACTGAGCTTGGGAACATATCGATGATGACCGTCTTCGTAGCGTAGAACGATCTCAGCTGTCGTTGCGGTATTCGGTGAGATCCTGAAGGAATACCACGGACTGTCGTTGATCGGCGGCCGGTCTTCCGGGCGTATGTGCAGCATCACCCGGTTGTCGCCCATCACCTGGCAATCCCCGCGGCGGGCGCCATCGAAATCGTCAGTGATGGTAAAGCCGGCCGTGCTGCACGGTTGGCCGGCCGGGATAACTGGCGGCGCCGCGCACGCCGCAAGTACGAACAAAAGCGCCAATACGCCGCTGAGACGCATGCGAGGATTGTTCATTGTTATTCCCCCATTACTGCGCTTGCTGCCGCTTCGCCTGTCGCGCAGGCGAGCGTCCAGCCGAGCATGCCATGTCCTGTATTGAGATACAGCCCGGGAATACGAGTTCCCCCGACCAGCGGCAGCCCGTCCGGCGTCATCGGCCGGAAGCCTCCCCAGCGGGACGGTTCCGCCTCGTAGTCAGCGGCGGCCGGCGCCAGCCGCTTCCCGACCGCGACCAGTTCCGCGATCCGTTCCTCGTCGCGGCTCGTGTCGAAGCCGCGGAAGTCCGCGAATCCGGCCAGCCGCAGCCGTGAGTCGATGCGGCTGATCGCGATCCGGTGCTTGAGCGACGTGATGCTGGCGGAGGGTGCACCGTCCCCGGGCGGCAGGGTGACGCTGTAGCCGCGCACCGGGTAGACACTGGCCTTGATCCCGACGTCGGCGAGCAGCTTGCCGCTCCACGCTCCGGTGCAGACCACGACCGCGTCCGCCTGCCGCTCGGTAGCGCCATCGACGCCGGCCACGCTACCGTTCTCGCGGACCAGGCCCTTGATCGGTTCGCCGAGCGCGAACTCAACTTGCCCGGTGCTTTCGAGGTGCGCGCGCAGACCCTTAAGAAACAGCCATGAATCCGCGACCTCGTCAGACTTCGAATAGACCGCGGCGGCGAAGGATTCCGTCAGTGCATCGACCGAAGGCTCTACGTTGCGGGCCTCGGTTGGCGATAGCACATCCACGTCGCAGCCGCGCTGCTGCTTCATAGCTGTGAGCTGCTTCGCTTTGGGAATGTCGGCGGCGTCCGAAATCAACACCAGTTTGCCCGCCCGCCGGAAGGAGAAGTCGATGTCAACCTCGGATCGGATCGAATCCATCAGTTCCGCCGAGCGCAGCGCGGTGTCGAGCAGCGTCAATGTGTTCCTGATTGCCCGCCGGCTCGAACAGTTCATCAGAAACCGCAGGCCCCAGCCGATCACGCGGGGATCGAGCCGCACGCGGGTGGCGGTATCGTGGTTGGTCAAAAGCCGCGGCAGCCGCCGCAGGAATCCGGGCGTCGCCAGCGAGTCGGTGTAGCTGTATGAGAGCTGTGCCGCATTGCCGAAGCTCGTGCCCATGCCGACGTCGTCCTGTCGATCGACCACCGTCACTCGCGCGCCGCGCGCGGCGAGATAGTAGGCGGTCGATATGCCGGCCAGGCCGGCACCCAGGACGATGACATGCATGCGAGAGCTCGATACGAGGGAGTTCAAAGTCTACTCAGCAGTCGCGACGGCGCTCCAATGACCTTTCGTCGAGCGGTCATAACTTCCGTTTATACGGCGTTACTCAATCGAGGAACTGGCGAATCTCCTCGCCGAGATGCTCGACGAAGGCGTTGCCGGCAACCGATAGTGGCGTGTTGCTGGCGTGCAGTGCAGCGATCTGAAACTCGAGCGACGGCTCCAGCGCGAGCGTCCGCACGTCGCCGCCCACGGTCGAGCGCGCCGTGATCTCGTCGGCGATCGTCAGGCCCTTCCCTCGAGCGACGAGCGCCTTGGCGATGTGGTAGGTCTCAGACCACGCGACGATGTCAAGCTCGACGCCGCTGGTCGAGAGATAGGTCGACAACATGCGCCCCAACGGACCCTGACTATTCAGGCCGACGAAGGGAAAGTCGGCGAGATCTTCCAGAGAGACGCTGGCCTGGCCGCCGAGGCTCGAATTCGGCGGCGCCAGCACGACGAAACGGCCGGTGCCGAGCGAGTGCAGTTCAATGCCCGGTGGTTGGACAGGGTCGAAGGCGAGGCCGACGTCGACTCGCGCCTCCAGCAACGCGTCCACGATCTCCTCGAAATGCAGGGTGTTGATCTCGAAGCGGGTGTCCGGATGGTTGTCGAGAAACGATGCCACCGCGGCCGGCACCACGTCGATGCCGAAGGCGGGCGTCGACGCCACGCGAATCAGGCCGGATTGGCCCGTGGCGAGATTACCCGCGACCCGGCGCAGCCGGTCGACGTGCCGATAAACATCCGTAACGTGTGCAAAGAGCTGGTGGGCTTCCGGCGTCGGAATGAGCTTGCCCTTCTGCCGCTCGAACAGGAGATAGCCCAGCTGCTGTTCGGCGTGCGCAAGAACCTTGGAAACCGAGGGCTGCGAGACGTTGAGCATCGCTGCGGCGCTCGTCATCGACCCGCTCGAGTAGACGGCATGGAATACTTCAATTTGTCTCAGTCGCACACTAACGGCCTCACGCGGAACCGCATAACCCTAGGTTATACCAAACGATTCGTCGGTCCGAGTGACCGAGCCGCCATTCCCTCAGGGCCACGCCACGGATCGGGACTGTTGCGGCCGAGCCCGGGCTGTACCGCCCGTTTTCTTTGGCGTTCGATCCGCCTCGAGCGGCTAGTTCGGCACGCCGGACATTGGGGGAGCGATTGACCGGACATAGACGGAGGCTATGGGGGCGTGAAATACCGCTATTGGTAAGAGGTCTGGCGGCTTGCTAGCCTTGAGAAGCAATCTAATCGTCAAGTGGAAAAGAGCCGAAATATCAAGGGAATCGGCCACGGCCAAAGGTCGCCACGAACAGACCAGGGGGACTAAGAATGTCGATGCAGTTGTATTTCCGCGGCCGCTTTGCGCGCCGATTGATCGTGCTGGCGAGCGGCTTGACGCTGGCGCTGGGCACGGGCATCGCGGGCGCACAGGACGCCGGCGAGGAAGAGCAGGTCGAGGAAATTGTCGTCACCGGCACCCAGATTCGCGGCGCGCGAATCAACGAGGCGCTGCCGGTATCGGTGATTTCCCTGGACGACATCGAGGCCTACGGCATCGATTCCGGCGACGAACTGCTGGACCTGATTCCGGAGAACGGCAACAACTTCTTCAACGAAGCCGAGAACATCTCGGGCGGCGTGAACGCCGCACGCGGCGATGTGGGCGCATTCAACCTGCGCAGTCTCGGCACCGGCAACACGCTCGTGCTGCTCAACGGCCGGCGTCTCGTTCTGGCGCCGCAGTACCAGACGGAAGAGGTCGGCGGCAGTTTCGTGCCCGTCAACTCGGTCAACTCCAACACGATCCCGGTGTACGGCGTACAGCGCGTCGAAGTGCTGCGCGACGGCGCGTCGGCGATCTACGGTGCCGATGCGGTGGCGGGCGTCGTCAATACGGTGCTCAAAAATGATCTGGAAGGCTTCTCGTTCCGAACGAAGTACACCGAGTACGACACCATCCCTGCAGGCGATGTGCAGCTAACGCTCGAGTGGGGCGATACCTTCAACAACGGCCGCACCAACATCGGTGTGTTCGCCAATCACTACAATCGCGACAACATCAACGCGCAGATGGATCCGAAGTGGGCCGATTCTGACTTCCGCCCTTTCATTCCGTCGGACTCGCCGTTCGCGGGCAGTACGTCGTTCCGCAACAACAGCATCAACTCACTCTACGGGCAGTACGATATCACCGGCGCGAGCGCCTCGGGTGTCGGCTTGTCCGGCGTGTTGACCGACTCGAGCGGCGAATTCGAAACCTACCCGGCCGGCGATCCGCGATGCGAGTGGGATCTTGGCTACGGCACCTGCGGCGCCATCGACGGACAGGGCACGGTTCGATACAACCTGAACGAATTCCGCGATCTGCGTTCCGCACTGGAGCGCAATAGCCTGTTCGTATACATCAATCATGAACTCGACAACGGCGCGGAGTTGTTTTCCGAGATCTCGGCCTACCAGTACGACAGCCGCCTGTTCCGTCATCCGTCCGCGTCGTTCTCGACCGTCAAGCTACGTGTCGCTGCGGACAACTACTGGAATCCGTTCGGGCCCGTAGGCTCACCCAACCGGCTGCCGGATTCGATCATTGGAACGGGCGTCCCGGCCGAAGGCCTGACACTCGAAATCGACAATTACCGATTCGCCGAACTACCGCGCATCGTCGACAACAGCGGCGACAGCTATCGTTTCCTCTTCGGCATTCGCGGTTCCCAGGGTGACTGGGACCTCGAGAGCGCGTTCCTTTGGTCGCAGGCGTCCGCTGACGACGTTACGCGCAACCGAGTGTCCAACACGCTGATGCAGGAAGCGCTCAACGATACGACGGCGAATGCGTACAACCCGTTCTCCGGCGGTGTCGACAACAACATCGAGCGTGCGCTTGTCGACGTTTTCCGCCTCAGCGAAAGCGAACTCGTTCTGCTGGACTTCAAGACCTCCAATCCGGAAGTCTTCGACCTGCCGGCCGGTCCGGTCGGCATCCTGTTCGGCGCCGAGCATCGCTATGAGTCGTTCGACGACGATCGCGATCCCCGCCTCGACGGTACGATCGTGTTCACCGATTTCCAGGGCGACACCTACCCATTCGTCTCGGATGTCGTGAACTCGAGCCCGACGCCCGACAGTTCGGGCGATCGCCGGGTAACGTCGTTCTTCACCGAAGCGCAGATTCCGATCTTCTCGAATCTCGACGTTCAGGCCGCATTGCGCTGGGAGTCGCATTCGGACTCCGGTACGACCACGGTGCCGAAGCTCGCGGCCGGCTGGCGAGTCATCGACCCGGTTCTGGTGCGTGCCTCCTGGTCGGAAGGATTCCGTGCACCTAACCTCGTCACGATCAACGAAGAGATCGTCGCACGCCAGAACACCCGCACCGACTGGGCGTGCACATACGCTGCCGATTTCGGCGGCGATCCCAATCAGGACACGCTGGATTGCCGCAATTCTACGCAGCGCATCGCACAGGGCAGCCAGAATCTCGAGCCGGAAAAATCCGAAAACTGGTCAGTCGGCCTCGTGCTCGAGCCGCTCGAAAACCTGATGGTCACGCTCGACTACTGGTCGATCGAGAAGGAAGACACGATCGGTCTGTTCGGCGAAGAGAACCACACGCTGCTGGATCTCCTGTTCCGGTTGGAGGCAGGTACCAGCAACTGTGCCGCCGTCTCCGGCAATTCGGCCGTTACCCGTGCCGACCCTGACGACCCGGCGGTCGACGCGATCTGGCTTGCCGCGGGACTGTGTCCGGCCGGCGATATCCGTTTCATCGACGATCAGTACGCGAACTTCGACACACGCACGGTGCGCGGCTACGACGTAGGTATCTATTACGATTTCGATACCTCCATCGGCAATTTCGGTATCCGCTACGTCGGTTCTTTCCTGGACGAGTTCGAACAAACGCCGGGCGGCGACGCGCTGCTGCTGCTCGCCGCACAGGATAACGGCCAGATTCCGTCGAACTATCCGGTTGCCGGATTCTCCGACCTGATCCGCAAGGATGGCAATCAGGAAGAGCGGATGAACCTGACGGTGCGGTGGGACAACGGCCCGTGGGCGGCATCGACGACGATGTACTACATCGGCGATTTCTTTCAGGATTCGCTGACGTTGTCCGACGGCACGCAGTTCGTGATCCCGTCGATGACGACCTACAACTTCCGCATCGACTACACCACGGAGATTGGCGACGACTACGAGTTGCGGTCGCGGTTCGGCATCAACAACGTCGCTGACGAACGTGCGCCGCTGGCTGACCGCTTCTTCGGCTTCTTCGCCGATTCGCATCGCGACTACGGCCGGTCGTTCTACTTCGACCTCCGGCTGCGTTTCGATTGACCGAATCCGCAACGCGAAAGAACCAAGGGGGCTTCGCGCCCCCTTTTTCTTCGTCGCGGGTGACACGGCTCGCTCGCTCCTCGGATATGGTATCCTTTTCCCACCTGCGGAAATCACTTCCTGCGAGGTGAGGGTATGAGACGGGGATTCTCGATCGAGGATCGTGGGGACGTCACAGTCATCCGCTTTCTTAGGACGGTAAGCAAGCAGGAGATCTTCGAGATCATCGACGTCATCGCGACGCGCGGTCAGTGCAACAAGCGCCTGTGGTTGCTGGGCGAGTACCTGCGCCTGAGCGCGGAAGAGATGGCCGAAATCGGCGAGTATGGCCGCACTACCATCGCGGGGCCGGGACGCGTTGCCTACGTTGCCGACGACGATCTGACCTTCGGTCTGACCAGCATTCACGCGGCCTACCGCAAGACCGGCGGCTACGAGGATCAGCTGTTCCGCGACGAGGCGTCGGCGATGGCCTGGCTGTCGGAAGGGCACGTCGAGGCCTGATTTCCAGACGAGCAGCTTACCTGCCAGCGTATCGGCTCATTGGGTCTCGTCCATCAGGCTGGAACTGCGCGTAATGGTCTCCCACTTGTGTTCGCGGCCGCGGAACCATCGTATCAGTCCCTGAAAACGCCAAATTGCCGTGAGCTGGCGGAAGCCGAAGTTCTCGACGATCGCGATCAGATACAAGAGGGCAAGATCCCGGAAGCGCGGGTACATGCCGAAGGAAAGTTCCTCGAGCATGATGGCGCTGGTCGACAACATGACGCCGAGGCCGATCGCCAGGCCCAGAAATATTCCCGCCTCCGGCCATGACAGCCAGCCCATGAATGCGCAGGCGAGAATGAAGAAGTAGCCGGCGACTTCGATAATCGGGCCAAACAGCTCGAAGACCATGTAAAACGGGATGGCGACCCAGCTGACCGCTCCCCCTCGAGGATTCATGATCAGCGATCGATTCAGCGCGAGCGACTGCCCCAGCCCGTGCTGCCACCGCACACGCTGGCTCTTGAGATCCTTCAGGTTTTCAGGCGCATCGGTCCAGCAGACCGGATCGGGCACGAAGGTAATCCGGTACGGCCGCCGTTTCTTCTTCATGAGTCGGTGCAGTCGAAGGACGAGTTCCATGTCCTCACCGACAGCCCTGGGGTTGTACCCGCCGGCCTCCACGAGCGTCTCCTTGTGGAACAAGCCGAACGCGCCGGAAATGATCAGGAGGCCATTGATCGGCGACCAGCCCATTCGGCCGAACAGGAAGGCACGTAGGTATTCGACGACCTGCACCAGAGCCAGAAAGTTGCTCGGCAGACCGACCTTTTCGAGAAAGCCCTGCCGAACGGTGCACCCGTTGGCGATGCGGACCGTGCCCCCAACGGCGACGGTGGTCGGATCTTCGAGAAACGGCCTGACGACTCTACGCAGGCTATCGGGTTGAAGAACAGAGTCTGCGTCGACGACGCACACGAGCGGGTATCGGGCGGCGTTGACACCGGCATTCGCGGCGTCGGCCTTGCTGCCGCCGTTGACCTTGTCGACCACCCGGAGATTCGCGATCCGGGTTGAGCGGTAGATGCCGCGCACCTCGGCACACTCCACTCTCGCGCGGTAGGCCTCGGGAAACTCCTGCATGCCGAATTCGTCGATGAGTTTCTCGAGCGTGTCGTCCGTCGATCCGTCGTTGACGACGATCAGTTCGTACTGCGGGTACTCCAGCTGCAGCATCGCCTTCACGGACGTCACGATGGAGACCGATTCGTTGTAGGCAGGCACAACGAGGCTGATCGGAATATCCAGCGATGAGAAGACGTTTTCCGCCTCGTACTGATCCGCCGTTTGCAGGTACTTGCGTATGCCGTGCGCAGCAATGACGTTCTGCAGCAAATAGCCGGTGTTGATGCCGACAAAGTACGCAAGAAACACCCACTGACCGGTCAGCACGAAGTCCGGCAGCGTCATGCGAGTCCGGCCTCCGCCAGCGCCTGCTGCAGCATGTCCGCGGCGTACCGGTCACTCTGCCGGTCGCGAAGGCGCCTAAGCTGATTCGGACCGAGGAAGGGCAACGACGTAATCGCCTGCGCCGCCCTGTACCGCACCCACCATTCCCGGTCATCGAGCATCGCTTCGAGGAGCGAAAGATGTTCCTGCTGGCCAATGCGGCCGAGCACTTTCGCGGCCTGCATCCGCACGAACCAGACGGCATGCTGCGTGAGCGAGGCAATCCGCGGAACGCCGCTGAAGCCGCTCACGAGCTTGAGCGACGCATTCAAGACGCCCGGATTTGTGCTCTCGCGCAGGAGGTCGGTAACCAGCGCGTCGAGTGCCTGAGCCTCGATCAACCACGCGAAGCGAAGAAGGTAGGTCTTCGCATCGTCGCCCGCCGATCGGATCGCCCGATAGAGCGGTTCGCTGATGCGTTCGCTGCCCGCCATGCGCAGGAGTATCGATACTCGATTCTTCGGCCAATCCCGCCGCCGTTCGATGAGCGGCACGACCACCGAGACGCCCAGATCGGGGTCCATGGATACCAGGGCCATCGCTGCAGTGATCGAGAGGGCCGTATTGTCGTGTTCGACCAGCGATCGGATTTCCTCCCGGACGCCGGTGTCGCCAAGGTGCCCCAGCGTCTGAGCCGCAAGGATCCTGGAGCTGATTCGCCGCTTGCCGAGCAGCGACCTGGCAAGTTCCGGAATGTGAGTTCGACGCGCAAGGACAACCAGATTTTCGGCAGCGTCTCCGTCGACGATGCTGCATGCCCGGTTCCATTCCTCGAGCAGGTCAATGCGTTCGTCACGTCGGACCACCGGTAGCTGAATTCGCTCGGCCGCGCGACGCGACAGCATCGCTGCGGCGAATACGTCGCGCCATGCCGCAAGAAATCGCCGCCGCCGCCGGTCGTCGCTCAGTGTCGCGAATCGCAACCCCATGGTGTAGACGAACAGCACGACCGTGGTAACGAGCACGCCCGCTATCGACCACAGCGCTACTGTCGTGGTCGGATCAAAGTCGGTACGAAACAGCCAGTCCAAGGTACCGCCTCCGATAGAAATCGCCCTGCTCGTGTAATCCGAGCCACCACTGCAGCGTGACGCGAGTCGACAGGTTCTGCCGGCCGCTCAGGGCGACGCCACGCACATCGGTCTCCAGTACCTGGCCGTTGCCGATGGCCTCGGCCTCCTTACCGGCATTGAAGGCCAGGTTCAGGCTTGCGCCCTCCGCGTAGTACCAACTGCCGACAATGCCGTGGCCGGTGGACGGGGACTCGCCATCGAGGCTCGCCATATCCAACCGCCACGCCAGCCTGAAGTCGCCAAGGTACTTCTCCGCGGCAACGTTGAATGCGTTGACGCCCGCGGTCGCGTAGTCACGGCGCCTGAGTCCCGTGCTCAGACCCCACCCGCCGTCAAACGCGCGATGGGCGGATGCCGCAATATCGAGCTCGGGAAGAAAGGCGGGATTCGGCGCGGTCGCAATGTGGACGGCAACCCGCCAGTCGTCGCCGAGCGGGTGGTCGATACTGCCGCCGACGGCGATATCGTCGCCCGCAAATCGAGAGTGCCTGTCGACCCTTAGGGCCAAACGCCCTATTCGTTCGCGAGCCACCTCGACGAATTGATTGTCCCAGCCAGGTGCATCGTTGCTCAGGTTCTCAATACCGACGCCGGTCATCACGGTCCAGGCAGTCTCCGGCTCCGGACGATGCCACCACAAAGACTCGGGAAAGTGCGCGGCGCTCTCGTTGCGACGCAATTCGAGACCCTCCTCCGCGATGTCGGCTTGTGTCGCGATGAGCAATCGTAGTCGCCAGACGTCTTCATACTCAGGCGCCATCAGTGCTGATCGATCGAGTTCGTTCAGGGCTTCCGAGAATCTCCCCATATCGGCCAGCACCAGTCCCCGGGCAAACGCGTAGTCGACGTCATTTGGAAATTCGAAGCGGAGGGCATCCAGTTCGAGCAGTGCGTCATCCAGGCGGCCGTCCTGGCGGAACGTCTGCGCGAGCGCGAGTCTTTCGCTCGGACTCGCTGCCTGCGGAGCCTCCGTCGCCCGCGAGTCGGCGTTGAAACAGAGCAGCAGGACGACGCCCGCGACGACTGACGGGAACGACTTCATCGGAGGCTCGCAATTTCTTCATGGTCAGCGACGACGCGCCGCAGCCTGGCCAGCAGCTCCTCCGGCCGAAATGGCTTACGGACGTAATCGTTCGCTCCAAGGTCCAGCGCACGGACGATGTCCTGTTCGAGCACCTTGGCGGAAAGCACGACGATCGGCACGTGCTGCCAGCACGGGTCGTCGCGCATATCGTTGATCAGCTGATAACCCGAGATGTAGGGCAGCATGAGGTCAAGGAGGACGACGTCGACCGGCGGCAGGTTTGCTATCGCCGATTTCGCGTCGCGGCCATTCGATGCGACGGTGACGTCGTAGCCGGCTCGCCCGAGCATGAATTCCAGCATATACGCAACATGCGCATTGTCCTCGACGACCAGCGCACGGTGGGTAGTGATCGGTTTGAGCTCAGCGACCAAGATCGGCGTTCCTTCATTGACATAATCCGCGGCCCGCTGACGTCGAGCGAACCCGTAGGACAGATATCGGCCGTTTCCGCGCAATCTGTATGCAGGATCGTTGTGCGCCCGGGCCAAAAGAGCGTCGAAGTCGCCAGTCTTCGTCGGCGGTCTGATCAAGCACCGGATCGAGGAGAGCAAGGCGGGTGTGCCCGTCGTCGGGCGGATTCCCGTTGTCGGACGATTGTTCTCGAATCGAACCTACATACAGGCCAATACCGAGACGATCGTATTGATCACGCCAACCGTCGTCAGAAACGACAAAGCGGCTGTCGACGCAGCAACGCGGGACCGGATCGAAGCGATCGCGGGTAGTCAGGACGAGCACATCGAGTCATTGGACGAGGAGATGGACACCTTCTTCGGCACCCATTGATTCGGCCTTTCAATAGCTGAAGCGGACTCTCAGCCAGGCGTTGCCGGCATCCTCCAGTTGCGAGAAGAAGGTCTGCGGATCGTCGCCCGCGAACAGGTTCGCACCGGCGAACACGGACCAGGCATCGTTGTAGCGAAACGTGTACGACGGCCGCAGATGGATGTCTCGATCGGACGGTGAGAAGAACGTGAACAACGACCAGGTGTGGCGATCGCGATCGGTTCTCCACGTCAGCCGGTTGGTCAGCAGATGGCGGTGTTCGTCCGGTTCGAAGGCCGGGTTTGGAGAGCTCGCCAGCAGATCGTCGTGATCGAGGGTCCATTCGAGGTAGTACTGCAGCCCGACCGTGAAGTTCGGACGAGCTTCCCACTCGTAGCCCGCCAGCAGGCGAAACTGATCGTTGGGGATCAGCGGGTTCGTGCCGTCACGGTCGTCCCGCGACAGGTACCAGGAGGCCTCCGCATTGAAGAGGCCCTTGCCGAGCGGCCGCCGAAGGCTGGCGCCGAATGCGGTGAGCGGAGCGAAAGCCGGTTGCAGCGAGGCCGTCAACGCGTTCGGCTGCTTGAAGAATCCGCGGTACCCATAGAGCGCGTACTCGGCGCCATCGATCGTCCGGAAGAGCCGCAGCGCGAACTCGCCGTTGTCGAATGAGCGGCCGGGTTCGATCGCCGACAGCGGTGGGTCCGGTGCGACGTTCTGGCCGGCCAGCGGGGAGAAGAACGAGAAGCGCTCGCCATCGAGAAAGACATCCGGTTCGAATTCCGGCGTCCATACGAAGTCGACATTGAGGAGCGACGTGTAATGCGTGACGCGGACCGCATTGCCTGGCGCCTTCAGATACTCATCGTCGCGGCCGGAGAAGAACGAGACGAAGTCCTTGGGGAACAGATCGTTCAGGAACACCAGATCGCCGGTACCCCAGGTCTGCACCTGGCGGCCGATTCGCATATCTGTGCGGTCGCCGAGTCTGAACGCGAGCGTCAGGTTGCGCACATCGGCGATGACGTCGTTCTCTATAGCGTCGTAGCCGAGATCGCCCTTCAGGTCGAGCGTAAACGCCTCGTCTTCGTGCGAAGTCTCGATGCGCCAGCGGAAATCCTGCAGGGTGCCGCTCTCGGCGATCAGTGGGTCGTCCGCGACGCGGCTGCCGAGTCCTGCTTCGACGAACCCGCTCCAGACAACGCCGGTCGGCTCGTCATCCCAGTCGTCCCCCCAGTCGTCGTCGCCCCAGACGTCGTCATCTGCCAGCGCGGCTAACGGGAGCAGCAGCAGTAGCGGCCAGAGTCTCATCGTCAGTCGGTCGGGCGCGCGAGCCAGTCGCGCGGAGGCGTGCGCAGCGAGCGTTCGGTGAAGACATCGTCCGGCAGGCCGACGTCGTAACGGATGAAGCGGAACTGCATATCGGTGCGTCCGCCAGTGAGGTGGTCAGAGACGCGGCTCATGGTCACGGTCGGGTGCCCGTCGATTTCCTCGACGTCGAAGACTTCCACGCTACGGTAAAGCTGGCCGGCGGCATTGGTGTACTCGATCTTCATCGGCAGGAACGTCGTCCTGTCGATCCACGTCACATAGCTTGCGAACTCGACGGAGTCCGGGTCCAGCGGCGCGTGCCGCAGCACGTAGTAGTCGTCGGTCGTTTCGATCAACTCGTGCGTATCGTCCGTGTGGCGGCGACCGGAAACGTCTTCATAGAAGTAGTGCGAGCCCACGAAACTGGTGCGCTTGTCGCCTGCCGAAATGCGCTTGACGAGATCGAGTCCCGGCAGATACAGCCAGCGGTCGTCGTCGCGGTCGACATGCTTGTCGACGAGAAACACGGTACCGCGTACGTCGGACGGTTGACTGAACACCACCAGAAACTGCTGGTCGGCGAGTTCCTCGACGTCGCGGCGAAGCACGGTGAACTGCCGGCGCTGCTGCCGTCCCTGTGCATCCGTGATGATCATGCGAACCTCGGAACGGCCGTCGGCGCCGGCGTAGTAGGCGGCCGCATTCGCGCGCTCCGATATCTCGTCGGCGTCTGCCAGGCCCTGCGAATACGCGGTCGCTGCGGCCAGCATGATCAGAATCGGTAAGGTAAGTCTCATCATTCTCGTATCTCTCTTACGCCGTTGCCGTATCGGTCCGATCGAAAGCGCCCCGTGCTCGCATCTCGGGAAACAGCCATGGCCCGGCGAACGACATCATCGCGGGCAGCAGGACCAGCGTCGTGACGCCCGAGAGCGCCATGATCGCCGCCATGAACGCGCCGACCGTGATGTACGGCACGAGCGGCGCGAAGAACAGCGGTGTGAAGCCGATTGCGATGACAATCGCGTTTCGCGCGATCGCCCTTGCCGGTTCCTCGAACATGTACTCGGACGCTTTCTCGAAGGATCCGGTCGTGCGCAGCGTCTCGCGGGTGCGCTCGATGAAGTGGATCGCGAAGTCGACGGACAGGCCCAGCGTCAGCGAGGACAGAACCGCGATCGGCATGTCGTAGTCCTTGCCGATCCAGCCGATGATCCCGTATACGCCGAGGATCGTTACCGACAGCGGGATCATCGCGAACAGCCCCACGCGCAAGCTTCTGAACAGGAACGCCATCATCAGGAACACGATGCCGAACGCGCCCATCAGGCTCTTCAGCATGCCGCTCACCATCGTGTCCTGCCAGACGACATTGATGTAAGTCTTGCCGGCCCACTGCATCTCGACGCCTGCCGGCAGCGGATTGTCGGCGAAATACGCGTCCATAAATTCGATGGCGCGGCTCATGTCCTGATTGTCGCCGCTCGTAAGCTGCAGCCAGACGACCGTCGAGGTGAAGTTCGGGGTAACGAAGTGCCAGAGATCCTGCGGGCGATGGGACGACTGATACTGGAGCAACGTCTGTGCGACAGCGGGCACGCTTCCCGGAATTCGATAGTCGGAAGCGTCACCGCCGCGCAGCTCGCGGTTGACTATGCGCACGACGTCGGCCAGCGAATTCGATTTGCCGATCGTCCCGGACTGGTCGATAGCCGTCTGCAGGCGGGCGATGTATTCCAGCGCGGCGGGATTCTGAAAGTACTGTGACGCGCTCTGTGCCTCTTCGGCCGCGAGCAGCAGCGACTCGAGCGCCGCCATGGAGGACTCGTCCGCGGTGTCGAACAGCGCATCGTCCACCGCCATGACGATGTTGCCGTACCAGATGGACGGCTCGGCCGGTTCGGCTTCCAGCAGCCGTCCGATACCGGTCGAGTAGGGCTCCTCCACGCCCTCGAGCAGATCCGTGGCGGCTACTCGAAACGCCTCCAGGCCTTCGCTCGGGTCAGCGGTCAGGACCATGTAGGCATCGTAGGTGCCGGCAAAGTGTTCGTTTAGAACCTCGTCAGCGACCCGGATCGGGTGCGACTCCTTGAACCAGCGAACCGGGTTGTCATTGATCTGGATTCGCATGATGCCGGCCACGCTGACCGCGATCACGAGCACGGCCACACCGGTAATCGGCTTGCCGTAACGAAGTGCAAAACGACCGCTCTTGCGGAGTAAGCGGGCCAGCATCGTTTGCGTGTGCGGCGTGCGTGAGTCTGCCGCGAGCTTGTCCAGCGCAGCCGGCGACAAACGGACGACATAGGCCGGGATCAGGACGATTGTCAGGACGAAGGCAAGCAGAATTCCGAAGGCAACAAACACGCCGAAGATCTGAACCGGTGGTATCGGCGTTAGTAGCAGCGAGAGGAACCCGACTGCCGAAGTCAGAGAGGTGAACAGCATCGGCGTGAACAAGTGCCGTACTGTCTCGCTGACGACGGCTTTCGCATCGGCACCGCGACGGTAGTTGTCCGCGAACTCCGACATGATGTGCACCGAATCGACAACGGCGATCGGCATCAGGAAGATCGGGATCATCGAACTCATGATGTGGACCGTAAAGCCGAAGCCGATCAGCATTCCCATGCTCATGATCACGGTCGCCATCGCGACCAGCATCGGCGCCACGACCAGCGGTGCGCTGCGGAAGAAGTAGAGCATCAGCAGGAAGATCATCAGGCCCGCGAGCGGTGCCGAGATACCCATTTGCACGAACATGTCGTAGCCGAAGGTGTCTTCGGCGACCGGCAGGCCGGTGATGTGGAACTCGTCGTCCGAATCGAGCGCGTCGATGAGCGCCTGGATTTCCCGCGACAGCGGGTGCGACAGGTCCTTGCTGGCGATCGGCACGTAGATCGTCGCCGCCCGGCCATCGCCGGAAACGAGCGTGTCCATCAAGAGCGGCAGCCGGTTCACCTTGTCGCGTATCTCCAGCGACTGCGCTTCGGTGACCGGCGCGTTCCGCATCAGCCATTCGAAACGAATTGTGCCCGGCCCCTCCTGCTCGATGTTGTCGACGCTCGACAGCGACGCCAGGTCCGGGGCGATGACGCCGTCGAGTGTGAGGATCGATTCACTCAATAAGTGCAGAGCGGTCAGCGATTCGACGTTGAAGATTCCGCTCGCATGCGAGCGGTTGACGACGCCGACGACGATCATGTCGTGGAACGCGAAGCGTCTTTCCACCTCGTTGTGGAACACGCGGTCCGGCTGATCGGCGGACAGCATGTTCTCCGGATCCGTGTCGATCTGAATGCGGATCATCAGCGCACCGATCAGGAGCGTCAGGATCAGCACGACCGCATAGACGAGCCGCGGCTGCTCGGTCGAGAGACGGAAGATGGCATTTCGCATCGGCTTCTATCCTTTCCGGCGGGAGGCGCGCAGCAGAGCGATTCCTGCCACGGCTTTCTCGCACACAGTCCGAGCAATCAACATATTAGACCAATCTACTTTAGTAAAGACTAAATTATAGATTTCTAATTTAGCATAGTCTATATTGAACCGTTCCGATCTCGCGGCAAGCCGCTGACGGCAGCGGAGCCTGAAATGATTACTGAGCTTCAGTCCGACAAAAACAAGACGCTTGGCAGCCCCACCATGGAGCAGATGCGCGAGCACGCGCCGACGGCCGCGAAGCTAATGAATGCGCTCGGCAACGAGAGCCGGCTGATGATCCTCTGTACCCTGGCGCGAGCCGAACACAGCGTCGGCGAGCTCAATTCGGTGGTGCCGCTGAGCCAGTCGGCGCTCTCTCAGCAGCTCGCCCGGCTCCGGCAGCAGGGTCTGGTGGCGACGCGGCGCGAGTCGCAAACGATCCACTACCGGCTCGCGGACGGACCCGCCAGGCAGATTATCGAGCTGCTGCACGAGCTCTACTGCGACGCGCCCGAGACCTGATCAATCCGGCTCGATGCGATAGCCCGCCTTACGCACCGTCACGATCAGGGGCACATCCTGGTCCGTGTCCGCGAGCTTGCGCCGAAGCTCGGCAATGTGAGTATCCACAGTCCGGCTGACCACCGCCGCAGAGTGGCCCCAAACGGCGCGCATGAGTTCTGATCGAGTGGCGATCGCGCCTCGCCGCCTCACCAGTTCGACGAGCAGGTCGAATTCCTTCGGCGCGAGATCGATCGTCTCGCCACTGCGGGTTACGCATCGAGTGCGCGGGTCGATTAAGAGATCGCGCAACGCAAGGCTGCCCGCTCCGCCGTTCGTGGACCGCGCCACTCGTCGGCGCAGCAGCGCTTCGATGCGTGCCAGTAGCTCCATCAACCCGAACGGCTTAGTGACGTAGTCGTCGGCACCGGTCCGCAGGCCGCGTACCTTGTCGAACTCCTCGCCGCGAGCGGTCAGCATCAGAACCGACGTTTCATGATCGAACTCGCGGAGATTGCGAAGCACCTCGTAGCCGTCCATCCCGGGAAGCATGACGTCGAGAACGATCAGATCGGCGTCGCAAACGCGTGCGGCCTGTAGGCCCTCGGTACCCGTCGATGCGATCGTCACTTCGTAGCCTTCGAGTTCGAGGTTGCTCTGCAGACCAAAGGCGAGATCCTTGTTGTCCTCCACGATCAGAACGTGGGTCATGACCGCAGCTCCACGACGAACCTTGCGCCACCGCGCTCGCCGTCCTCGACGCAGACGGTACCGCCATGACGAGCAACCAGCTCAGCGACGACCGCAAGGCCGATTCCGGTACCGGCCGTGGCGCGATTCCGGTCACGCTCGAGGCGGACGAAGTCTGCCCAAATCCGCTCCCGATCGGATTCCGGAATCCCCGGTCCCTGATCGTCTACCTCGAACCGCGCTCGGTCATCGACCGGCCGGAGCGTCACGACGACAGTCTGTCCTTCCGGACCGTACTTGATCGCGTTGTCCAGAAGGTTGATCAGAATCTGGCGGAGGGCGTCCGGATCGACCGACGCTTCGAGATCCCGATCGAGCCGCGTTTCGATGGCCGTATCGCTCGCGGCCGCAATCGGCTCGAATTCGTCGACGACACTGGAGACGATTGGGGCGAGGGCCAGCGTTCGCTGCCGGAATGGGATATCTGCCTGGCCGTTGCCGGAGAAACGCAGAATGTTCTCGACAAGATGTATGAGCCGCTTCGACTCCCGCTGAATGATGGACAGGGCCCGCTCGCGATCCTCAGACGAGCGCATGCGATCGAGCTTGAGCGACTCGGTGAACATGCTGATCTGGGTGAGAGGTGTCCTCAGTTCGTGAGACACCTCGGCAACGAAGTCGGTCCGCATCGCAGCGATTGCATTCTCACGCCGGACCTGTCGAACCGCCGTAACCAGAAGCACCGCCGCCAGGATCAGCATGACGACGATCAGTGGCAGGCGGCTGTACGGGAGACCGCCGATAATCAGATCGTCGGCAAGTTCGGTGTCGATCGCCACTCTGATCGTGTGGCCGCGGAACAAACCCGCGTACTCATCGGTCATGACGAGATCGGTAACGGCCTCCCAACTCGGCACAGAATCCCGCGCCGCCCGGAACAGGACCTCGGAGCCGCGATCGAGTACGACGACCGTCAACAGGTCGTTGCTCAACGCGCCATCGGCCAGCGGCGCGGGCAAGAGCGGCCCCTCCTGGAGCACCTGGCCGAACCTATCGCTCAGCCATTCTCGGTTTACTTCGAATCCGTATACCATCGAGCCGTCGCTGGTCCACGCGAACACGAACGTCGTCCACCGCCCGTCCAGCTCCGCATGCGCGACCTCGAAGCCGGACTCCGGCAAATCGCGTTCAGCGTAGGTCGCAAGCTCGCTCGAGATGAAGTCCACAGCCGCCACCGATACCGGGACTGACGACGCAGCGACTTCTCGGCGGGCGACGTCGAGGGCAAAGACGTTGCGGGCCGGCGCTGCTACCGATGAGACGTCCTTCTCCGTGAGCGCAATGATCGCGCCACGATCGCCGTCGACCTCCGCATTAACGCGGCTCATGGCCGCGTAGTAGCCGTAGTACCCGGTTGCGATGATGGCGCGGCGCGAGAACTCCTCCGCCGCGAGCCGGGCGTAGTCTTCGAGCACCGCCGACGCGATCTCACGATGGGCGACCACCGACCGCGCCGCCTGCCATGCAACCCCGGCAAGCAGCGCGATCAACAGGACCAGCGATCCGAGCAGGAGGCGCGACTGTCTCGATGCGGCCTTCATCTCGACAGGATATCCCCAAAGTCAGCGGAATTTCGCCGAAACGGCAGGTATTTGCTCCGATCCTGACAGTTTCCTGACAGAAGCCCAACCGCAACGGCGCTGGCCGGGGTTAGCGTGAGACGGGTATTCGAACGGGAGAGCCCTCGTGATGAAAATCCGCCACGCCCTGCTTGTCGCCGCCGCTACGTTCCCGCTGACAGCGCATGCACAGACCGTTGACGTCTTCGCGGACCCCGAGAATCTGCAGGTGCTGCCCGAGGACATCAGCTCCGCCGAACTCGGCGCCACGATGCGCGGATTCGCGATGGGGCTCGGTCTGCGCTGCGAGAACTGTCACGTCGGCGAGGCGGGTGCACCGCTCGATACCTTCGACTTCGCGTCCGACGAGAAGGCGATGAAGCTCAAAGCACGGCTGATGCTCGAGATGGTCCACGAAATCAACAGCGCGCTGGTGCCGCGGCTCGACGACGTCGAACCGGACCAACGCGTCGAAGTCCAGTGCGTCACCTGCCATCGAGGCCTGCCCCAGCCGATGCTGATCGAAGACGTGCTCGCCCAACGGATCGCCGAGGACGGAATCGACGCCGCGGTCGATGAATACCGGCATCTCCGCGAGCGCTACTACGGTACTCACAGCTATGACTTCAGCGAGTTCGTCCTGCCCATGTTCGCGCAGAGTCTGTTTGCTACCCAGCAGGCGGATGCGGCGATCGCGCTCGCCGAACTCAACGCCGAATACTACCCGGACTCCTACTACACGGCATTCACGCTGGGCGAGCTGTATTTCGCGACGGAGCGCGCCGCCGAGGCGCTGGCGAGCTACGAGCGCGCTATCGAGATCAATCCACGCGCTGCCGGCATGCTGGCGCCGCGTATCGAAGCGCTGAGTGGAGAGTAGCTGCCTAGCCGAGCCGAGACTCGAGGTGGTCGATGAAGGTCTGAATGACTTTGAGCCGGGCGTGATTCTTGTTGTCGCCCTCGACGAGAATCCACGGGGCGTCGATCGTGCTCGTGTACTGCACGATGTCGTTCCCCATCTGTTCGTAGGTCTGAAACTGGTCGCGATTGCGCCAGTCCTCCTCGGTGAGCTTCCAGTGCTTGAAGGCTGAGTCCCGGCGCTTTTCGAAGCGCCTGAGCTGCTCTGCTTCGCTCACGTGAATCCAGAATTTAATCAGGATCGTGCCGTGGGAAACGATCTGCGACTCGAAGTTGTTGATCTCGTTGTACGCGCGCCGCCACTCGTCCTCGCTGGCGAAACCCTCGACGCGTTCGACGAGGACGCGCCCGTACCAGCTTCGATCGAAGACGGAGACGTGGCCGGCACTCGGCAGGCGATTCCAGAAACGCCAAAGGTAGTGAAAGCGCCGCTCATGTTCCGTCGGCGCGGCAAATTGGTGGACGCGGTACGCCCGCGCGTCGAGGCTCCAAACGGTGCGTCGGATGGCGCCTCCCTTGCCGCTGGCGTCCGGACCCTCGAATACGAGCACGGTGGACTGACCCTGCTCATAGGCCTTGCGGCCGAGTTCGCCCAGGCGGCTTTGGGCGTGAGTCAGCTGTTTCCGATACGCCTTCTTCGGCACCGACTTCGTCAGGTCGAGCTTGTCGAAGACTGTCGGCGGCAGCTGTTCGGGCGTTGCTTCGCCGTCGAAGCTGCCGGGCCGCGACACGTCTTCCGTTTCATCCCCGCCGTTTCGGTCGAGGTGCCGCGAAAGCTCTTCCGCAATGATCTCGCCAACCCTGAGATGGCGATAGTTCTCATCGACACCTTCGACGATGTTCCAGGGCGCGCCACCCCGGCTGGTCCGGGTAACGATCTTCTCCGCCGCACGGATGAAATCCTGGTAGCGCTCGCGATTCTCCCAGTCGAGATCCCGCACCCGGTAGCTCTGCTCGGGGTCCGCCGACAGCGCCTCGAGCCGCTCCTTCTGCTGTTCCTTGCCGAGGTGCATCCAGAATTTGAGGACGAGGGCGCCGTCCTCCACCAGCGCGGTCTCAAAGCGGACGATCTGTGACAACGCATCGTCAAACTCGAGTTCGCTGATGCGGCCGGTCACGAAATCCATCAGTGGCCGCGAGTAGCGGCCGGTGAGAAAAAGACCGATCCGACCCTTGGGCGGAAGATCTCGCCAGTAGCGCCAGAACCGCGGCCGGCCCTGTTCTTCCTCTGTCGGTGCCAGATAACCGGTCGTACGCAGGAGGCGCGGGTCCATCCACTTGTTGAGCATGTTGATGGTCGTGCCCTTGCCGGCGCCGTCGACGCCCGCCAGGTCGATCAGCACCGGGAACTCGGCACTCTCGTGCAGGCGGTACTGCAGCGTCAGCAGCCTCGTGCGCAACTCGAGCTGGCGCTTCTTGAACTCGCCGTTGGCGACTGTCTGGCCGAGTTCTGCAATTTCGAACATGACGATTCGTTTCCCTTCATGCGCCGCTCCCTGCGCGCAAGTCTCTGATAATAGACGCCAGAGCCCGCGGGATGCACTCGGATTGTACGTAGCCCCTTCGCGAACGGCGGCCGGGTCGAAACGCCGCGCTACAAGAGCGTCTGCTGCTCCGGGACGGGCCAGCGCGCGAGCATCGGAATGGACGATTCCCCGGCAACCCGGCGCAGTGTGTCGTGAAAGTCGAGCGCGAGTGGCGGACAGTACAGATTGTTCGGGCAGTGGATCATCATCGAGGTGGCGACACCGTCGTCGAGCCAGCCGGCGGTTCGGCCGGCCCACTCATCGATGTAGCGTCTGTTCGACTCGATGTCCGGATGCAGTATGAGTCTGACAAACGCCAGGTCGTTGTAAACGGTATCCAGTAACGGCACGTCCGGTTTCTCGTGCAGCGCACTGACGACCTCCGGGTGTTGCCGGTTGCCCTCGAAGATCGGTCTCGAGTCGAGCATGACGCGTCCGGCGTCATACCTGTCGAGAACCGCATCGAGCAGGCCGGGTTCCTCGAAGAATGCTCGACGCCGTACTTCGATCGCGAAGCGGAAGCGCTCGGCAACGGCCTCGAAAACCGGTTCGAAGCTGTCGAGATTCTGCGGCCCGGTCGTCGCCGGGAACTGAACGAGCAGCGGCCCGACGTGTTCATCGAGTGGCGCAATGGCCTCGAGAAAAGCGCCGAGTGCCTGCCGGTCCGGGCGCCTCTCGTGGGTAACCTCGCGCGGCAGCTTGAAGCAGAATCGAAACCCGGTGCCTTCCACGGCGTCGCGCCAGCGAGCGACGCTTTTTGCATCCGGTGTCCTGTAGAAGGTCGTGTTGCCCTCGACCGTATTGAAGACCTGTGCATAGCTCGCCAGCCGGCTCGGCTTATCGCGAAAGTAGACGTCCTTCCAGCCGGGGAATGCCCACGCCGGAAGGCCGAGGTAGTAATTCTGCACAACGGTCATCGGGACAAAGCGTAGCAGCGCTGGCGCGTCGCAGGTGGTGGCCGCCGATATAGTCCCCGGGCAGTACCCGGGCGGGTATCCGTCACCCCGATGCGGCGGCTAGTTGTCTGGCCGCAGCTCGCGCTGGAGCTTCTTCGTGAGCTTGCCGAAGACGATCTCATAGGACTGGCGCACGAGGTCTTCGATCTCCGTGTCGTGGAGGATGCAATCGGAAGCGTCGATCTGCACCCACTTCGCCCTGGCGAGATACGGTGCCGGCCGCACGCCGGGCAGGTCGGTCAACTCGAGAAACCGATGCTCGTCGACTTTGAACGAGTAAAGACTGGCGGCGTCCGGCCCGGACACGGCAAACATCTTGCCGCCGATCTTGTAAACCCGGTTGTCGCCCCACTGGACGACAACGGTCGCCGCTGGCAGGGAAAGGCAGAGTTGTCCGAGACGATCCGCATTCATCGCTATTCATCCTCCCTTCATCCAGCCTCAGTCAATTGGCGTCATCCGATCAGTGGCGTGCCGGCGATCGGAATGTCGACCGTCGACCGGGAGCACACGGCAATGTCCCGGCCCACGACCACATTACTCGATCCGAAACGCCCGGTCTTCTTCGCTTAGCAGCGGCTGCCACGCGTCGGCGAAGTCCTTAACCTTGTCGAGCGAGAACCGCGTTTGGCGCCGCACCTTCGGCGGGTACACTGCTCCGGGCTCCGATTCAGCGATGAATTCTCGCAACTGCTTCGAACGACTGCCAATCCTGAACGGAATCTCGCGAGCGAGACTGAAGGAGATTCTCTGAAAGAACAGGTCAAGAGAATGCGACACAATCAGAATCTCTCGCTCGGCCATGTCAACGAGAAGCACCGGCGAGCGTACGATTTGATCGCTGGACCATACGGCGAGAAGTCTATGCCCAAAGTCGTTTCCGAAAATCAGCAGCTTCTTGAACACCGGAGGAAAAAGACCGTCACGGTCAACCAGGTTGTTTCCCGCTGTCCGGTACTCTCGAATACCCGCGATGCCGAAGACCTGAACGCCGAGTACTGGTTCGACTCCAGCCGGGCTAAGCAATCCATCTGACCAGCTCAACAACGCCGAAAGCTCGCTTGGGACCGTACCGATTCCGGCAGTCTCGCTGCGTGTCAACGCTGGACTGGTTGATCGATAGAAACTGACTGGCCACTCGGCCATCAAGTCCCGCTTTAGCCTTAGGTACTGGCCGCGCGGCAGCCCGTCGAATTCGGATAGGCGAGCCTCAAGCCGGCGCCGGCCGAGCTCAGCGAATTCGCTCAGTTCTCTTAGCCAGTCGATTGCCATTCAAACCCCGGCGCCGGATCGTTCTGTAGGGTATCTGCAAATCGAACGTAAGGGGAAGTCTGACGAGCTGCTCCGGGCCTGACGAACGCGGCTTGATCCACCTGCTCACGAATTCAACGGCAACGGAGTCCATGTGCGCGATCCGTGGTTGGTTTGACCCGCAACATTTGAGACTGGCGCTTGGCGCTTTCAGGGATGTTGAATGTCCACAAAGACCTTCGGGCCCTCGACCATCGTGGACGACACCGCTCGGACGGATATTCTGACATCGATCGGTTCTACCGACCTTTGACCTACCGCCAGGTCAAGCCATACGAAATAGAATCCGAGCGACCCGTCCGGCAGCGTTATTGGCGCGACAACGTGATCAGGAAGAACGTCGTCCGGAAACGATCCGCTTTCCAGTTCGAACAGAAACCCGACATCCCCCGGCGCTTCCGCGTCAACGAATGACAGAGTCAGGACGCCAGCGTCCGAACACGACGCAGGGTTCCCATCGTCCGATCCGCGCTCGATGGATTGAACCGACAGTTCGGGAGTTTCCGGTGCCCGTCCGGACTCCGGAACCCGGGTGCTGCTCAACTCGAAGACTCGATAGCCTGGAGCGAAGCTGCACGCCGCTGCGTTCGACGAGAAGACTGTGGATATCACTAAAGCGAGAAGCGCGATGTTTCGGGACATGGATTCACCTCGGCTGACCATTCCCGCCAGAATGTCGAATTACCGCTTCGGGTGAGTAGCAGACTACCAAATTCGACGGCCGGGATTAATTGAACGCCTGACCGTCAACCGGCTTCCGGCCAGGGAACCATCGGCTTCATTAGGTTGGTGATGAATTCCTGATACCACTCGAGGCTGCCTACGTAAGAGGTGGAAATCATCAGCACGGTAATCACTGAAGAACCGATAATCATGGGATGCGTGAGTCGTCCGATCCTGTGTCCTACAAAAAGAATAACGGCTACGAATATCGGGATCGATACCATCAGCGCCGATGTCGTTGATGTCTCGACTCCGAAAGCGAACGTGGGAAACATGCTGAGCCTGATCCACGCCGGCATAAAGCCGAAGAACACTGTCCCCAGCATCCAGATCGCATGCTCGTCGGGCTCCCTGGACTTGATCACCGCCATCGTGACCGATACCGCGAAGCCGAGAATCGCGAGCGTTTCCGTGAACGTCAGACCGTAGAAGAACTCCGCGGGAAACACCGGCGGAAACCCTCCGATCAATCCGAAGTAGACGTTCGTGGGTGTGATCGTGAGCGAGGTAGCAATGAACCACCCGGCTACCAGCAAGCCGATCATGCCCCACATTCGGTGGTCCCTGAGACGGCCGTGCGTCGCAAGATAGGGCTGCGTGATCATCAGCAGATACCAGGCGATCGCCGACAGCGCATGCGTGTGGTAGCCCCACGGTTCGCTCGTGAATGTCGCAAAGTACAGCGGTGTGAAGGCGACCAGGATGACGATAATGGGTATCACCAGCCACCGGTGGGCGTTGGAATAGAGTGCGAGCGTCCCTTTCAGCGCATCGCGTCGCGCCGTGCTGCTGTCGTCAGTCAATGGGCTACCTCAATGGTTCTTCTTGTTTTTTTCGAATCGGCTGCGGCGCTCCCCCGTATCCAATAGGTCGACGCCGTCACCTCAGATTAGCAAATTGGATCGATCTCGCGACGGGCCGACAAGACCCGGGCCGATCAAATACTCGAATCGACCGATTCTGGCGGGCTACCACGCCGGCCGATGGCACGCGGGCGGGTCAAAGGAGTAGACTTGATCCACAAATCACCGCCGGTTCGCGGAAACCCCACCGGCGGCATACCGACAAGATCAATAGGGGGCACAGCGTGATCGAGTTCCAGCTCAACGGCGAGACCGTTACTTCGGAGAGTCCGGACGACACACCGCTACTGTGGGTGATTCGGGACGAACTCAAACTCAAAGGCACTAAATTCGGCTGCGGCATCGCCCAGTGCGGCGCATGCACCGTGCACCTCAACGGCGATCCGATTCGCTCGTGCTCGGTACCGCTGGTCGCGGCGGCCGGCACCTCGATCACCACGATCGAGGGGCTCGATACGCCGGAAGGCGATGCACTCAAGGCGGCGTGGGTCGAGGAGCAGGTACCGCAGTGCGGCTACTGTCAGTCGGGCCAGATCATGTCGGCCGCGAATCTGCTGGCCAACAATCCATCGCCGAGCGATGACGACATTACCGCGGCGATGAACGGCAATCTCTGCCGCTGCATGTCGTACGTGCGCATCCGCAAAGCCATCAAGTCGGCTGCCAACGGAGGAGGTGCGTAATGGCCATCGCGAAGCAGAAGATCAGCCGCCGCAGTTTCCTCATCGGCACGGCGGGGACGACACTGATCATGGGCCTCGGCACGGTGCTGCCGGGTTGCAGCCGCGACGACGCAGCGGGCGACATGGCCGCGGCCGGCGCGAGCAAACGCTTCTCGCCGCTGGTCTGGTTCGAGATCGACGGCACCGGCGCAACGCTGATCAATATCGTCCGCGCAGAAATGGGCCAGCATGTCGGGACGGCGCTTGCGCGTATCGTCGCCGACGAACTCGGCGCCGACTGGGACCGGGTCACGATCAAGCACGTCGACACCGATCCCAAGTGGGGATACATGGTGACCGGCGGCTCATGGTCCGTGTTTACGTCGTTCATGATGCTGTCGCAGGCCGGTGCAGCAGGACGCACGGCGCTCGTCGAAGCGGGTGCGGCGATTCTCGGTGTGGACGTGGCCGACTGCGAAGCACGTGGCGGGCAGGTCATGGCCGGCGATCAAAGCATCAGCTACGGCGACATTGTTGCAGAGAGCGACATTACTCGTACCTTCACGGACGAGGAACTGGCGGCGATGCCGGTCAAGACACCGGAACAGCGAGACTTGATCGGCCGGGAGACGGGAGCGCTCGACGTACCGGCGAAGTCGAAGGGCGAAGCCATGTACGGCCTCGACACCGAGCTGCCGGACATGGTGTACGCGCATCCGCTGATCCCGCCGACTCGCTACGGCAGTCGGATCAACTCGATCGACGATACGGGCGCGTCGGACATTCAGGGCTATCTGCAGACGATCGCCGTGCCGGACGCGAGCGAGTTCGTGCAGGGCTGGGCGCTCGTCATCGCCGAGAGCTTCCCGGCCGCGATGCGGGCGGCCGCGGCGGTCGACGTCGATTGGGTTCCGGGACCGACAGCGTCAGTGCTCGAGTCTCACATTCAGGAAGAAGGCGAGCGTCTTGCGACGGATCGGAGTGGCGGCGTGCTGGTCGCGAACGAAGGCGACGTTGACGCGGCGCGCGACGCGGCAGCCGAGACGATGTCGGCCACCTATCGAACGAGCACGGCGCTGCACTTCACACTCGAGCCGCAGAATGCGCTGGTCGAATACGTGGACGGCACGTTCCACATCCACGCCGGCAATCAGTGGCAGTCGCTGATTCTGCCGGTACTGGCGGAAGCGCTCGACGTCGAGGAATCGAACATCGTTCTTCACCAGTACTATCTTGGCGGGGGATTCGGCCGCCGGCTGTTTGGCGATCAGATGATCCCGGCGGCCCTGGCTGCTCGCGAACTCGGCCGGCCGGTGAAGCTGGTGTTTCAACGGCCGGACGACAGCCGCTTCGACTGCGTGCGTTCGCCATCGGTCGCCCACCTCGAAGCGTCTTTCGATGCGGACGGGCAGCTCACCGGTATCGATCATGCCGCGGCCGCTGGCTGGCCGACGCTTGCGATGGCGCCGGGCTTCCTCGGCGCCGGCATCGACGGCAACGGCCAGTTCGACGGCTTCTCCATCAACGGTGCCGAACACTGGTACACATTGCCGAGCCACCGCGTGCGCGCGATGAACAACGATCTCGCACAGCGGACGTTTCTGCCCGGCTGGCTGCGGGCCGTGGGTCCCGGCTGGATCAGTTGGGGCGTCGAGTTGTTCATGGACGAGGTCGCCGAGAAAATCGGCCAGGACCCGGTCGAGTTTCGGCTGTCGATGCTGGATGCGACCGGCAAGAATGCAGGAAGTCAGCCGCAGGACGTCGGTGGCGCGTCAAGACTCGCCGCCGCTCTGCGGGACGTCGCCGAACGCTCCGGCTGGGGCGCGGATTTGCCCGATGGCGAAGGCATGGGTGTTGCACTGGCCGCGGGTCAGGAGCGCAACATGCCGACGTGGACCGCCTGCGTTGCCCACGTCGCAGTCGATGCGGAGACCAACGCGGTTACCGTGAAGAAACTCTGGCAGACCATCGATTGCGGGACGGTCGTGCATCCGAGCGGTGCGATGTCGCAGGCGGAGTCCGCCACGCTATGGGGTGTGAGCCTGGCACTGCACGAGGGCACCGAGTTCGAGGACGGTCAGGTGAAGGACCGCAATCTCGATTCCTACACACCACTTCGCATGGCCGACGTGCCGGAGATGGACATCAGGTTCGTGGAAAGCACCGAATTCCCGACCGGCCTCGGCGAGCCGCCGCTGATCGCGGTAGCACCCGCGATTGGCAACGCGATCTACGCCGCGACGGGAACGCGCGTGCGGGACATGCCGATACGGCTGGGATAAAGGCGAACGGACCGGTGTAACCGGACCCCCTGTAGGAGCCCGCCATGCGGGCGATCCCAATTATCCGCCCAGGAAAGCCGTAGGCGACCCCAATGTCGACTGGCGCCGCTTCGCAAACGATGCGGCGCAAGGGTCGAGTGTCTGCGTCGCTCAAAACCTTGATCGCCCGCATGGCGGGCTCCTACAGGCTATGGCTGAAGTTGTCGGTTGCGAGTGGCCGTATCAGCCCGCCGCCACTTCCGCGTCGTGCTTCAAACGCATCACGCGGCCACGGCTGACGTGGAGCAGATCGCTGATCTTGTTGACCAGCGAGTCCTCGTACTTGTCGAGGCGGCCGTCGGCATAAGCGATACGCCACAGGAGTGCGACGATCCGGGATTTCTCGGCTTCGTCCAGGTTCGCGTGCAGGAGCTGGGTGAATTCGTGCAGCGAGGTTAGGTCTTCGGCTTCTTCGTTGGCTTCGTTGAAGATCTCGACCGCTGCCTCCGGCCCGATATGGAAGTGGCTCTCGATCAATTCGAGCACGCTTTCGAACTCGCTTTCCTCGAAGACGTGATCGGCGCGCGCGACGTCGATCATCAGCACGGCGGTAGCCATGCGTATCGCTTCCTCGCGGGACTCGCCATCTTCTCGTGTCTGCGTCGACGAAATGGCGCCGGCGACCTGGTCCAGAATATTCCTGATCATTGCTTCTCTTATTCTTGCTGCGCGAACCGACTATGATCCCCGCGCGCTCACATAAGTTCCAGTCCTGCGGCCCGAAGCGGCAAAAGAAAAGGGCCTCCGAAGAGGCCCCAGTGAGTCACTAGCGTGCTGCTCATCTATCTCGCTCGAGCTGAGAGGTGCCCGCAGCGAGTCTGCGAGGGTAGAGCTTCTACGGGCTCCAGTCTGCCTGCAGATCCACGCCAGAGAACGTTCGGTACGCACGGATACCGATATGCCACGTGCCAGCCGTCGGATTGCTGAACGTGCAGGTCTCGTTATTGCCGTTCCGGTAGGGACGGCAATCCCAGGACCCCGTGCTTGGTGCGGCGCCAAAACGGACATACAGGTCCGCATCGCCCGATCCGCCGCTGATGTTCACCGTGAGCGTAGACATGCCCGCGGGAACCTCGACCTCGTAGCGCAACCACCCGAATCGGGAAGCGGAGAGATTCTCCTCGGTCAGCGAACCGCCGCTGCCACCCGTCGATTCGTCGTAGCTGCCTACCAGTGTCACGCCAGAATACGTTGAGTACGCACGCACCATCACGTAGTACGTGCCGGCCTGCACGTTGGAGATATTGCAGGTCTCATTGTTGCCCCAGGCATACGGCCGGCAGTCCCAGGTGCTCGTCGTCGGTTCGGCGCCGAACCTGACGTACAGGTCCGCGTCACCCGTGCCGCCGGAAATCTGGAAGCTCAGATTCGTGGCGTTCTCCGGCACTTCCAGCGTGTACATCACCGAGTTGCCGGTGCTGGCCGAGAGTCCCGTCTCCGGCACGCCGTTGCTCAATTCGTTGCCGCCGGGCGGCGGTGGCGGCGGAGGCGGTGGGCCGCCGGACAGAGCAGCGATCGCCGCCGCGGCATCGGCGATACCGGATCCGCATTGGCTACACGTGCCGGGGAATGCACGAGCGGTGCTCTTGATCGTCGATTCGATCTCGTCCGGCGTCAGCGTTCCGTCCACCGATCGCATCAGGGCGACGAGTCCCGCAATATGCGGCGCCGCCATGCTGGTGCCCTGATAGAACTCGTAGTTGTCCGAGCCCGGCGTCGAGCTGCCGGTATTGAGTGTCGACAGGACGCCATTCTGTGCGCCCGTCGTCACATCACCGCCGGGCGCGGCAACGTCCACGACGGCGCCGAAGTTCGAGTAGTACGACTTGCTGCCGTTGCGGTCGGTCGCCGCAACGGAGATGACGCCATTGCAACTGGCCGGCGTGTAGTTCGCGGCATTGGCGTTCGAGTTGCCCGCCGCCACGACGACGGTAGCGCCGTTGGCGCGAGCCGTGTTGATCGCCGACTGTGTCGTGCTCGGGCACGAGCCGCCGCCGCCCAGGCTCAGATTCAGAACGTCGGCCGGATTCGGATTGGACGGAACGCCGGACACGCTGCCGCCCGAAGCCCAGACGATCCCGTCCGCGATGTCGGACGTGTAGCCGCCGCAACGGCCGAGAACACGAACCGGGACCACTTTCGCGCCGTAGGCGACACCGGCAACGCCCGCATTGTTGTTGGTCACGGCCGCAACCGTGCCCGCGACGTGCGTGCCATGCCACGAACTGCTGCGCGCGGGCTGGCCGAAGCCGCACTCTCCGGCATTGGACCAGTCGCCCGGATCCGTCGCGTCGGAATCGCGGCCATCGCCGTCACGCGACACGAACGTGTCGTTGATCATGTCGTAGCCCGGCAGTAGGTTCGCGGCGAGATCCGAGTGCGCGCGGTAACCGGTGTCGAGTACCGCAACCACGGTGCCGACGCCGGTGGTCGTATCCCACGCCGTGGGCAGGTTAAGGCCGCCGGTGGATTCGTAGTAATGCCACTGCTCGTTGTAGCGCGAGTCGTTTGGCGTCGCGAGCGGCTGAAGCAGCTCGTCGATCTCCGCGTAGACCACATTCGGATTGTTCGAGATCGCCTCGAGCAGCTTCTCGATATCCACGCGCGAGCGCCAGCGATCCAGCCGGTAGACTTCGCCGCCGGTCGCGATGCGGCGCTGGAATCGGACGTCCGCTCCCATCGCTCTCGAAAGAGCCATGTTCCGTCCGTTCACATCGTTGGTCGCGAGGCTTCGACCCAGCGCACTGTTGTCCGGCGCCGCGGTCGCGAATCGGATGATGATCTGATTGCTGTAGGACGCATTGCTCGCGGACATATTGGCCGCGTCCGGTTGCCCGGCGAGCGCCGGCAGAGCCAGTAACGACGCGCCGATAATGACGGCGCCACACCTGATCGAAGCGCGCCACGCGCGCAGTACGTCGTGCATAGTTCCAACCCCCATGCTGTGAGCACCTTTCCCGGGTGCCGGTGAGCGCTTCGGCGCTTTCTTCTTCCCAGATCCTCGGCGAACCGACTTGCGTCATCCGAGGCTCACTGGAACCTACGATGGGGTTTTCGGGGTTGCAATTTTGGACGGTGGAATAATGCTACGCCGAATATGGCACTTAGCGACCATTCCTAACAGAGTGGATGCAGAAAGTTGTCTGAGTGCAAGATTTTCTTGAGGCCATAATTGAGACTTTTTGTCTCACTTTTTTGCACTTCAGGTCCCGCGAACGGGTCGGAATTGCGCTCATTTGCGCAAATCCGGACTCAAATAACGCGACAGGAGTTGCGTGCAGACACAAAAAAGGCCCCTTGCGGGGCCTTTTCTGCGCCGCCGCTCAGGCCGCAGCAGGCAGGTGCCGATTGATCACCGCTTCGAGCGCGGCTTTCGGCTGAACGCCGACGATCGTTTCGACGGTGGCGCCGTCGACGAACAAGAGGAGCGTCGGGATACTGCGAATGCCGAAGCGCTGCGCGGACAGCGGATTCTCATCGACGTTGAGCTTTGCGATCGTGAGCCTGTCGCCGAGGTCCTTCTCAAGTTCCTCGAGAACCGGGGCAATCGCGCGGCAGGGACCACACCACTCCGCCCAGAAGTCGACGAGGACCGGGCCCTCGGCGTCTATGACCTCCGGCTGAAAGCTGGTGTCGGTAACGTTGATGGTCATGTCGTTCTCCTTAGCGAATGACGTCCAGGTCGTACCAGGGCGTCACATTGATCGGGCAGCGGAAGCGCACGCCTTCCTCGGTGACCGTCACGCGCGAAACGCGAGTCTCACCGGGCTCGAGCGGGAACATGTCCAGCCCTTCGTGCGTCGTGAAGTTCTGGATCTGGAAGCCGACGAGCTTCTCCGCGCGGTTCGTGACGACGAACTCGTATTCACCGGGCTTGAGGCCGGCCAGGGTTTCGCGCGCGGCGAAATAGCCGTTGTACTCATCGAGGTGAATCACGGTGACGCCGTCTTCACGGGTCTCGGGGGTTCCCGCCCAGGCACCGTCAATGATGCCGAGCGCCAGAAATACCAGTACGAGTGATCGGATTACGTTCATGTCTGTCTCCTTGAAGTGGTTGGGTTTCTCCTCACGGGGACGTACTATGCGTACTCTTCGAAAGACAAACTATGCTCGGAAATCGTCAATTCATGTCAGATCGTCCTGAGAAAGACGCGCTAAGCGACATCCTCCGCCGGATGCGGCTCACCGCGGAAATCTACGCCCGGCCGGACTACTGCGGGTCCTGGGCGGTGGATACGTCCGGCCACCGAAAAGTCGCCTTCCACCTGATCGAGAAGGGCAGCGCGTGGCTGCATATGGATGACGGGACCGATCCGATGCCGCTGGTGACGGGCGATCTCGTGCTGTTTCCGCGGGATGCGCCGCACGCGATCGCGAGCTCGGATTCGCCGCCATCCAGAGCGGAGATCAACCGGCCCGCGCCCGAGGTGCTGACCGGCCCGGTGACCAGCCTGTTGTGCGGATTCTTCGAATTCGAGAGCCGGGCGGTATGGCCGCTGCTCGACGGGTTGCCCGAGGTAGTGACACTCGATCTTCGGGAAACCTCCCGCTCGCCGGGAACGGCGGCGCTCTTGCAAATCATCATCGGCGAGCTGACGCGAGACGCGCCGGGTACCGACGCCGTCATCGACGAACTGGCCTATGTGCTGTTCGTACACGTACTCCGGTCGCAGATGGCGTCGGGTCTCAGCGGCGGACTGCTGCGCGCACTTGCCGATCCCAAGGTCGGCCGCTCACTGAACCTGATTCACTCCGACCTCGCAGCGTCGTGGACGGTCGAGCAGCTGGCGCAGGAAGCGGCGATGAGCCGTTCGGCCTTCGCGAAGCTGTTCTCCGAATTGGTCGGCATGTCCCCGATGCGCTACCTCGCGGAGTGGCGCATGAACGAGGCGCGGGAGCTGCTGGAGACGACGGAGACGTCGATGTCGGAGATCGCGGAGCGTATCGGCTACCAGTCCGAGGTCTCGTTTCGCAAGGCTTTCAGGAAGATTGCCGGAGAGGCGCCGGGTAGCGTGCGGCGGCGCAGCCGGCGCTAACGAAAAGGCCCCGCCCGATAACGGGCGAGGCCTTGTCGCATCGTGCTCGATTCCGATCAGGCGGCGTCCGCCACCGCGCCGCGGCTGTCAGTGTCCTCGTCTTCGCGAGGCACCGACACGTCACGGAACAGCAGCATCTCCGGGATCCGTGCCGACGCCCCTTTGTAGAAGCCCTGCTCCTCCTGGAAGGATTCGGGATTCCGGAAGGTGCCGAAGATCATGTCCCAGATCGGCAGGTCCGAGTAGTTGTAGCGATGTACGCCCCGGGCGTGATGCACGCTGTGACTCTCCGGGCGCTGGATGATGTAGCCGAGCCAGCGCGGTGTCCGGAAGCTCATGTGCTGGAACATCGCGTTGAAGGTCAGGAACAGTGCGCCGATGACACCGGCCTCCATCGTCAGCCCGAGCAGCGGGAAGAAGATCAGGCTGGACACGGTCGTGAACATGAAGGTGTCGAACGGGTGCAGGTAGTACGCGCCGAAGGCGTCGAGACTCTCTGCGCTGTGGTGCATCTGGTGGCCCATCCGCCACAGCCAGTCGAACTGGTGTGCCGCACGGTGATACCAATAGTGCCCCAGCTCGTACACTAGGATGCCGACGAGCGCGCCCCACCAGGTGCCGAGTCCACTGCCATCGATGAGATGGAAGTCGCCGAGCAGCGTGCCCCACAAAACCGCGACGTAGCCGGCGATGTAAAAAGTCGCGATCGTGACCAGCGTCGCCCGAAGCCGCCAGAAGCGTGTCGAGCTGTGCTTGCGTCCACGTATCGCCCAGTCGATGACGATCATGCCGGGAATCAGGCCGATCGTCAGATATCCGAGAGTGTCAAACATGGTGTCCTCCAGTCGTTCGCGGCGACAGTGCCGCTGTTACTACTGAAGGCGTGACGATCGGTGGAACAATGTTCCATTGGACTCGGTCCAGCCCAGAATGACGCTCAGATGGGTTCGAATCGGCAGTAGGCGCCCGTCTTTACCGTGCTGCCCAGATAGCGGCCCGCACCCGGGAGGTGCTCCTCGATGCGCGCGATTGCATCGGTGATCCGGCGGCGGACATTGACGCGGGCGCGTTCTGCCGCGCTGCCAGCGGCTCTGTTGCGTCCGCCCAGTCCCACCGCACGGGACAACTCGCGGGCGATGAAGTCGAGTTCCTGTCTGAGCGCGTCGGCGCGGCCGATGTCGGCCATGGACTCCGCTTCCTCGAGCTCTTCTTCGAGTTCGGCCACCCGCTGCCGGTACTGCTTCTGTGCCTCAGCGTCGAGCATCGGTCCCGCGTCGCCGTCGACCGGTGTTTGGACCCCAACGAGTTCCAGCACGTGAACGTCGGTGTCGGGCGCGTCGAGCAGCCGAGCCAGCATACCGATGCCCTTACTGTCCCGGACCGATGCGGAGCTGCCCTCGTAGCAGACTGTCCAGTGGTCGCCGTCTCGGCTCAGCTCCACCCGAGCAGACGTCGACACCGTCGCTGAATCAGGCAGCCCATCCGGAACGCCGCGCGTCGGACGCAGGTCCAGATCGCGGACGAGCGCCTCGAACTTGCGACGATGGCGCGTTGCCGTTTCGCTGTCCCCGGCGTCCTCGGCCAGTGCGGCGGCGCTCGCATGGATGCGTGCAATCTCGGGCCGTGCACGCATGCGTTCGGCGATGTTCATCGCCGCTCCGAAGTGCTCATGCGCGGCGTCCAGATTGCCAAGCCCGTGGGCGATGATGCCGAGCCAGTGATGAACGGGACCGCACCAGCAGCCGCCGAGCAGACCGAGGGAGGCGCAATAGGCGCGATGCGCGATCAAGACGTCGTAGGCGCGCTGCGCAATGTCGTTGCGGCCGGCAGTCAGGGCAACGACACCGAGATTTGCCAGCGTGTAGCGGTCCTCGCCGGCAAACGTTCGGGCGACCAGATCCTGATTGCCAACGAAGTGGCGGGCGAACTCCCGGTTGCCGAGATTGGTGTGGATGCCGATCACCGGCGCGATGTAGAACTCCGCCTCCGCCAGACCGTTGTCGTAGGCGGTTCGCAGCCTGGCCTGGATTTCGTCGAGAGACATCACGTCCGGCGAGTTCCAATCGACGAGCAGCGCGAGACGTTGAATCGCCAACGTTATCGTCGCCTCCACCTGATCGATCTCGTCGGCGTACCGTTCCGCTTCCGCGATCAGCGCGGAGGCGCGCTGGAAGTCGCCCGTGATCGTGGCCTGCATCGCCCGCACGGATGCCGCGCGCCATCGGTAGTGCGGCAGATCGATGCGTTCCGCGAGTTCGTTGCAGGCGGCGATCGACTCATCCAGCATTCCGCGATCCCCAGCCTCGGAGGCATCGACGGTGAGTCGCAAGTGGCTGCGAAACTGACTCGGCACGTCCTCTTCGCGCCGGGCCAGTTCCAGAAACTCCCGATTGAGCGGAATGCGCTCCTCGACCGGCGCAAAATCCATCAGCGCGGCAATCGCGAAGCGCAACACCTGGAACACGCACTGTTGGTCGCCGGTGTCGCGAGCGAGGTGGATTGCCTCGCGCGCCATGTCCATCGGACCGCTGGGGTCCAGCGCCGGCTGCAGTGCC
The DNA here is from genome assembly GCA_965232445.1 of Woeseiaceae bacterium. Classification (GTDB taxonomy): domain Bacteria; phylum Pseudomonadota; class Gammaproteobacteria; order Steroidobacterales; family Woeseiaceae; genus UBA1847. The sequence goes on from OZ246973.1 coordinate 1,432,684, forward strand.
GCGGCGAGCCTTGCCAGCACCAAAGCGCGCACGCCCTGATCGTCCGCGGGCAGTTTGTCGAGGCATTCCTCGAGAGCACCGATCAACTCGCGGTCGACCATCGCGACGACGATCGCGCGGCCCCACGCGAGTGCCACTTCGCTCATCAGATGCGGGTCCTCGATGGTGCGGGCGATCGCGAAGGCCTGGCGGCAATAACGCTGACCTTCCTCGATTTCGCCCTTGAAGGCGAGCGCGTTGGCAAGCTCGATCATCAGCCGGCAACGCTCGGCCGGATCGGCCTTCGGCCCGTCGCCGAACGCGGTTAGTGCGCGATCGAGCAGACTGGCGGCCTCATCGAAGGCCAGCCGGCTGCGCGCGAACTCCGCCGCTCGGCGCAGCGCCGAGATGGCTCGATCCCGATTCTCAGGCGCACCGAGCAGAAGGTGCGTCGCCAACAAAGACAGCAGGTTCTCATTGCCGGCCTCGTTGAGCTCGTCGAGACGTTGTGCGTAGCGATCGTGCAGCAGCGTTCGCTCGACTGCGCCAATGTCGTTGTACAAAACGTCCCGGTACAGCGTATGTGTGAAGCGCCGGTCGAGGATGTCGGAGTCGTCGATAATTCCGGCGGCAACGGCAGGGTCGAGGGCCTGGGCGATGCTTGTTTCGTCCGAGCCGGCAAGCAGTGACAGAGACTCTACCGTGAAGTCCTTGCCCAGCACGGACGCCAGGGACAGCGTTCGCTGCGTCGCGCCGGGCAGCAGTTCCACCTGTTGCCGAATGACCTGCTGTACCGTGTCCGGCAGGCGTTGCGACGTCGACTGCGGAGCGCAGCAGCGGAGTTCCGTGAGTTCGTGCAGAAACAGCGGGTTGCCGGCGGTGATCTCGAGCAACTCCCGCACCTCGCATTCGTCCGGCGAATCGTCCCCTTGCTGTTCGAGAAACGCGTGGACGTCGCCTTCGGTGAGTCGCGCGAGCTTCAGAACCGATGCAAAGCGGCTCGCCTGCCATAGCGGTCCCATGTCGGTCGACCCGCGGGCCTCTGTTTCCCGGAACGTACCGACGAGAAGCAGCCGCATCGACGCCGCGTGTCTTGCCAGATACTGCAGGAGGTGAAGCGTCTCGCTGTCGGCGGCGTGCAGGTCCTCGAGAACGACGACGATCGGCGCATCCGAGGCGACGCTGTCGAACAGCGTTCGCGTTGCTTCGAGAAGCCGGAAGCGCGCCTGGTCAGGTTGCAGCTCCGGCTGCTCCGGGACAGCGGACGTTTCGGCAACGATCTGCGCCAGCGGCGCAAGGAGGCCGGGTTCGATATCGCGATCGCGTTGCAATGCGCCCAAAACCTGAGTCCACGGCCAGTACGCCGGCGCGCCGCCAGCCTCCCACGAGAATCCCCAGTAGGCCGGAACGGATTGCTCCGCAGCGAAATCGACACACAGACGCGCGAGCGTGCTCTTGCCGATCCCCGGCTCGCCGGACAGCAGCAGCGTGCCGCCGCGCCCTGCATCAAGGCGCGCGACGGCGGCCCGGCAGGCCTCGATTTCGGCACCGCGTCCGACGACATCCCCGGACGAACTGTGGGGAGCTTGAGTCATGATCCCGTTCTTCGAATCGACTGATAGTCATTATAGAGCGCACCTAAGCGGGCGCCGCTGATTGGGATCAGCGAGAAAGGGGACGATTCCGCATCGAAACACGGGAAATCAGGGAAGCGGGCCTGACACATTCGCCGAATGCGGACCGATCCCGGCCATGCGGCCCTCGCCCGATGGGTCCGCCGCAATCGCCGGACTAGACGGACAGCGACCCTTGTCTTTGTTTGACCGCGCGCTCGTCGAACATCGACCAGGCGCCTTCGTCGCCGTGCCAGCTACCCGCGGTCGCGGCTTTTGCATACTCCGTCGCCCGCGTTTCGAAGAAGTTCGCGTGCTCGACGCCATTGAGGATTTCCGTCAGCCACGGGAGCGGATGCTCCGGCTCGCCGTAAATCGGCGGCAGGCCCAGCTGTTGCAGCCGCCAGTCGGCGATGAAGCGGATGTACTTTTTGACTTCCGCGGCCTCGAGTCCCTCGAGCGGGCCCATCTCGAAGGCCAGGTCGATGAACCGGTCCTCCAGCCTCACGACCGTTTGCGCGCAGTCGACGATGTCGTCACGCACGCTCTTCGTCAGCGCACCCGTTTCCTCGGCAAATTCGTGAAACAGCCGAAGGATGCCTTCGCAATGCAGGCTCTCGTCACGCACGGACCACGATACGATCTGGCCCATCCCGCGCATCTTGTTGTTGCGCGGGAAGTTGAGCAGGATCGCGAAGCTGGCGAAGAGTTGGAGCCCTTCCGCGAATCCGCCGAACATGGCCAAAGTCCGCAACACATCCCCGTCGGTATCGACGCCGAACTGTTGCATGTAGTCGTGCTTATCGCGCATGGCTTCGTAATCCATGAAGGCGGCGAACTCCGTCTCCGGCATCCCCAGTGTTTCCAGCAGCAGCGAGTACGCGACGATGTGGATCGTCTCCATGTTGGCGAACGCGGCCAACATCATCTTCACTTCGGTCGGGCGGAACACGCGCGCATAGCGTTCCATGTAGTTGTCGGCAACCTCGACGTCCGATTGCGTGAAGAAGCGGAACACCTGGGTGAGCAGATTCCGCTCCGAGTCGCTGAGCCGGTGCGCCCAGTCCTTGCAGTCCTCGCCAAGCGGCACTTCCTCGGGCAGCCAGTGGATCTGTTGCTGCTTGCGCCAGTACTCGATGGCCCACGGATAGCGAAACGGTTTGTAGGTTCGACTGGGTGTCATCAGTCCGGGAAGGTCGAGGAGTTCGATTTGTTCTTGCTTCATGTGATGGGCTTCCGGTGGCAGGCAGCAATTATTGGCAAGCGAGGCATTCGTCGTAGTCGGGAAGCGCGGGCTCGAGCGTCAGCTCGGGCCGCTCCCGCGAGTTGTCGCCTTCGACACCGGCGTAGCCTGCGCGCTGCACGGACTTGGAGCGGCAGTAGTAGAGGCTCTTTATCCCGCGCTCCCACGCCGTCCAGTGCAGCATCAGCAGGTCCCACTTGTGCAGGTCGCTGTTCAGGAACAGATTGAGCGATTGTCCCTGGCAGATGCTCGGTGCGCGGTCGGCAGCCAGATCGATGACCCAGCGTTGGTCGATCTCGAAAGAGGTGCGGAACACCGCCTTCTCATTCTCGCTGAGCTCGTCGATGTGCTGCACGGAGCCGTCATGCTGCAGGATGGAACCCCAGACTGCCGCGGTGTCGAGACCTTTCGATGCAAGCACGGCTTCCAGTGCCGGGTTCTTGACGGCGAAGGATCCGGACAGCGTCTTGTGCGTGTAGATGTTGGCCGGAATCGGTTCGACGCACGCGCTGACGCCGCCGCAGATTATGCTGATGCTGGCCGTCGGCGCGATCGACAGTTTGTGGCTGAAGCGTTCCCGGCTGCCGGCCTCCGCCGCATCCGGACACGCACCGCGTTCTTCCGCGAGCACTTCCGATGCTCGATCCGCCGCCGCGCGCAGGTGACGGAAGACAGTGAGATTCCAGCTCTTGGCAAGCGCGCTCTCGAACGGGATGCCCTTCTGCTGCAACCAGCTGTGAAAACCCATGGCGCCCAGGCCCACCGAGCGCTCACGCATGGCAGCGTATGTCGCGTGCCGCATGCTCTCGGGCGCGCGGTCGATGAAGTCCTGCAGAACGTTGTCGAGAAAGCGCATGATGTCTTCGACGAATCGCCCGTCGTCACGCCACTCGTCCCACTTCGCCAGGTTGACCGACGAAAGGCAGCAGACCGCCGTGCGCGACTTGCCCTCGTGATCGCGCCCTGTCGGGAGCAGGATCTCGCTGCAGAGGTTGGACTGCCGGATCCTGAGGCCAAGCTTCTTTTGGTGCTCGGCCAGCGCTCGATTGGCCGAGTCGACGAACAGCAGGTAGGGCTCGCCGGTCTGCAGCCGCGACTCGAGAATCTTCTGCCATAGCTCGCGCGCGCAGACGCTTCGAATCGGCTCGCCCGTCGCCGGGCTGCGCAACGTGAACTGCGCTTCCTCTCTGACGGCGTGCATGAACGCATCGGTTATCGCGATGCCGTGGTGCAGGTTGAGGCACTTTCTGTTGAAGTCGCCGGACGGTTTGCGAATCTCCAGAAACTCTTCGATCTCCGGGTGATCGATGTCGATATACACGGCAGCAGAACCGCGGCGAAGAGACCCCTGCGATATGGCCAGCGTCAGCGAGTCCATCACCCGCACGAACGGGATGATCCCGGATGTCTGACCGTTGCCTTTGACGGTTTCGCCTATCGACCGGACGCCGCCCCAATAGGTGCCAATCCCGCCTCCGTTCGACGCAAGCCAAACGTTCTCGGTCCACGTGTCGATGATGCCGTCCAGGCTGTCCTCGACAGAATTGAGAAAACAGGAGATGGGGAGTCCGCGACTCGTGCCGCCATTGCTGAGAATGGGTGTCGCGGGCATGAACCACAGACGCGACATGTAGTCGTACAGTCGCTGCGCGTGACCGGTGTCGTCCGCGTACGCGCCTGCGACTCTGGCGAACAGGTCCTGATACGACTCGCCCGGGAGCAGGTATCTGTCCTTCAGCGTTTCCATGCCGAAGTCGGTGAGGAACTCGTCCCGCCGAGGGTCCGTCCTGACCGCGGCGGGCACGGCGGCGTCTTGCGTCGACAACGCGGGGTCGCACAACGCTGGCGCGGAATCTATCGTGGGAGCTGCTGCAGGTCGGGCCATTCTGGTACCTCTGGTCGCTGTTTGTGGGGAAACCGCGGAGGTATCGAAGGCCGGCAGGGAAATTCGCGCTATGGCCACGAACCCTCCCGGCACACCCCGTCCGATGAGTACGATGTTCTGCCGGCAGGTCTCCTGACTCACAGCTTGTCGGGCGCGCCGCCTTCCCGGGTCCATCCCAGTGGCGTACCGGCGCGTCCAGGCCGTTTACAGTTGCGGGGGCAGTTCCGGATTCCCGACCATGTGCCGGTCACCGGATTCCCTATTAGTCGCTTTCGCGAACCGACGAACCACTACATATTGGGGTAGAGCTTCGCTGGAAGTCAACATATTGAGTGAAGCGCCGAGGAATCGCCGAAACCTACCGTCGCTGCGACCGGCGAACCGCGCGCTTAGGGCTTGTTCTACGGTCCGGGAAACGGCGAGACGGAGTCTCTAGAATGCATGGGTAGCTGAACCAGGACAGGCGAATGGACCGGCAGACCTACCAGGACATCTATCCATCCGCGCCGATTCTGGACAGCGCGAAGGCGGCGCGCGCGTCCGCGTCGGAGCTCCTGACCCTCGAATATTTCGAGGCGGAACCGGCCACCATGCCGACGCAGGTATTCGATCAGCATCACATTCTCTTGAATCTAAAGGCTGAGCCGCACCGGGTGGAGAACTGGCGGGACGGTGAGCATCGGAATTTCATCTTCCGCGAGCACGAGATCATCGTCACACCGGCCGGCGTCGAAAGCGGCTGGCAGTGGCACGCCAAATCCAGCGTCGTGGTCGTGACGCTGGACCCGAAGAAGTTCGAGCGATTCGCTCAGACAGAGGTCGGTGTCGTGCTGGCGGATGCCCAGCTCAGGTCGCTGCCGCAGTTCGAGGACCCGGACATCTGCCACGCTGGCGCGATGTTGCGAGATGCGTTGGCGAGCAAGGAGCAAGGCTCCCAGCTCATCTTCGAGAGCCTGGCGCGCGTCTTTCTCGTCAAGCTCATTCAGAAGTACGGTCTTCAGGAAGAGGCGTACGCATTCTCCCGAAGCTTCACCACGAAACACTACAAGCGCGTGCTGGACTTCGTCGCGGAAAGCTACAGCCGCTCGATACTCGTCGAGGATCTGGCACGAGAAGCGGCGCTCAGTCCGTCCCACTTCGCGCAACTGTTCAAGCGTACGATCGGACTAACGCCGATGCAGTTCGTGATGACCTACCGGGTCGAACAGGCCAGAAAAAAACTCGCCGAACCCGGCGTGCCGCTGATCGATATCGCGATGGCCTGCGGATTCGCCGACCAGGCGCACTTCTCTCGCGTGTTCAAGCAAATAGCCGGCGAGTCGCCGTCGAAGTTCCGAGCTCGGCTTAACGCCTGACGGCACGACCCACTTCGTAGAATCCTTCAAATTTTCCGCAGGCCGGTTCAAGAGCCGCCGTGCCTGTCTCCGTATATTGGTGCCACGCCAAACAACCAACGGAGACAGTCATGAAGCTAATCGCTGCTACGGCTATCGCCATCACACTGATTTCACTTTCTGCGGAGGCTGCCATGAAGGTAGATGTAACTTTCGAGAGCGCCGGCCAGACACTCGCCGGTGACCTGTACCTGCCCGATACCTATCAGGAGGGTGACCGCTTGCCGGGCGTCGTCGTAACCGGCGCCTGGATGACGGTCAAGGAACAAATGGCCGGCACCTACGCCGCCGAACTCGCCGATCGCGGCTATGCCGCGCTGGCCTTCGACTTCCGCGGCTGGGGCCAATCGCCGGGTGGCGTTCCGTTTCTGGAAGACCCGGCCCGCAAGACCGAAGACATCATCGCGGCCGTCGACTTTCTTGCGACCCGGCCGGAGGTCGACACCAACCGGATCGCCGGCCTCGGTGTATGCGCATCCGCTGGCTACATGAGCGATGCCGCGCTGCGAAACGCCAATATTCGAAGTGTCGCGCTTGTCGCACCGTGGCTGCACGACGCCGAAATCGTCGACGCGGTATACGGCGGGGCGGAAGGCGTTTCGGGACTGATCGAAATCGGCCAAAGCGCGAGCCAGGCGGACGAACCCGTCATCCTGGAGGCGGCGAGCCTGACAAACGAGAACGCCGTGATGTACCAGGCGCCTTACTACACCGAAACGGATCGCGGTCTTATTCCGGAGTTCGACAACCAGTTCAACGCGGCATCCTGGGAAGGGTGGCTGACCTACGACGGCATCCAGACCGCGGACCGACTCGAGAAGCCGACGCTGCTGGTGCACTCGGAGGCCGCGGCGATTCCGCAGGGTGCTCACGAGTACGCCAGCCGCATGGGCGAGAACGCGACGGAGATCTGGCTGAGCGATATCACTCAGTTTGACTTCTACGACCACCCGGAAACGGTGGAGACGTCCGCCGACGCGGTAGCCGAGCACTTCACGCAGACCCTCAAGTAAGGAACGCGACCGTGAACAACACAAGCAAAGGACTACTTATCATGACACTTCTGGCAGCAAATCCTGGCGTCGCCGATACCCGCTCCACCGACGTGGCCGCCATTACGACAATCGTAGAGAGCGTCGCCGTACTGGCCGATCGCGCCAACTTCGAGGCGCTGGAGAAGCTTTACGCCGACGAGATTCTGGTCGACTACACGTCGCTGGCCGGCGGCGAGCCGGAGATCAAGAGCCCGCAGGTCCTGATGACCGAATGGGCCGGCGTGTTGCCGGGCTTCGAGCGGACTCGCCATGCCATTTCCAACGTCGAGGTTAGCGTCTCAGGCCACCATGCCGTGGCGACCGCCGACGTCGTCGCGGACCACTACGTCGCGGGCCTGTTCTGGCAGGTCGAGGGCGACTATCGGTACGAGCTGGTCGAGACCGAAGACGGGTGGTTCATCACGGCGGCAACGTTCAACCTGCAAAACGAGAACGGCACGCGAGAGGTGTTCGGACCCGCGAGCGAGAATGCGGCGGCGAATCCGCCCGCATACATCGTCCGCCAGCAGACGGCGGATGCGGTGCTCGCCTTTCTGACATCGCTGGAAGACAAGGACATGGAGCGGTTAGCGTCCGTTTGGGCGGAAGACGCGGTTCAGGACATGCCCTATTCGCCCGAAGGCCACCCCAAACGCGTGGTCGGCCGCGAGAACCTGATCAGCCTGTACGCTGGCTGGCCGGACAACAGCGGGGATGCCGATTTCACGTCTCAGCTGGTCTTCTACCCGATGCAGGATCCGGAGACGATCTTTGTCGAGTTCAAGGGCGACGTCGAGATTATTCCCACGGGGCGGCAGTACCGGCAGACCTACGGTGGCCTGTTCCACGTAGTCGAAGGGAAGATCAGGCTGTTTCGCGAGTACTACGATCCGGCTCCGTTCGAGTGGGCGTTCGGGCTGGACCAGTAGCAGTTGTGTCGCTCAGCTGTAGTCGAACCAAAGCGCTGTTTCGATCTCCGAGGCGATGTAGGCGCCCTGCAATGCCACCGGAATGGTCGGAGTTTGTTCGATCCGGCCCAAAGCTTCGGACAGCGCGAGGAGCCCGCTCGCCTCGCACGCTGATTTCAAAGACGCGACTCGGGGGGTGGGCGCCTGCGTCGCCGACGCGATGAGCGCGTCCACCGAGTCGTCGACGGTGCGTTGCAGCGGATCGGGCGCAGCCGAAAGGTCGCCGGGCCGTTTGAGGATCGAACCGATGCGATCCAGCAGGTCCTCGAGTTTCGCGGGACGCCGGTAAGGCCACGGGTCGAAATCCAGATTTCGGACGTCGAGTTTCTTCCTGGTCGTGGAATACGCGGTAACAGGCCGGTAGACGAGACCGTATCGCCCGATGGTCGCTTCGATCAGCATCGACTCGATATTTCGCGACCAGCGCTTGAGGCGCAACGCCGTCTCGTGGTCGTGACCGTCTATCGTCAAGAGGAGCGGTTCGTCGCTGATGTCGCGGGCTTCCCATTCGTAAACCTGCTCGAGATCGTTGAATCCCATCTCGCCGAAACGGTTCGGCACGATCAGGGCCGGTTGCGGGAGCGCTCGTCGGCGAAGGCCGCGGCCGAATCGTTGCGCAAGGTCCAGGCGAAGACTGAGCCAGTCATGGTGCGCGCAATCGGATTCGAGCAACTCGTCCTGCGCCAGCTGCCTGTGCCGGCCAACGGCGCCTCCCGGCGCGGCCATCGAGACGGCGCCATCCTCGCTGACGCGCACGGTCGAAACGGATGTCTCGGTTCCGATCAGACCGTCGATCGTGCCGGCACCCCACAGCGGACCGCGATACACGCTGTGCGGATCGAAACTCGGGTCGACTCCGCTCGCACGACCATCGCTGGAGAAATACCACCGATTGTCCGACGGCGACCATGCGTAAACGCTCAGGCCGCGCGCGCCGCTTTGGTGGCGCCATTGTGCAACGCCAAGCGGCCACGCCTCGAAGTTCGCACGCTCGACGAAGTTTCTCCGAATCACGCCCGTATATGCCACATCTGTCGGGTTCTGCTTCAACGCTTCGAGCAGGGCGCAGGTGCGGGCGGCTGCCTTGAGAAACTGATCCGGCTCGAAGCCGATGTCGCGCGACACGGACTGCCGGGCCTGGGTTGCAAGTGCGCGCAGCTCGGACGACAGCCTTGGCAGCGCCTCGACCCGCGATGAAACGGCGAGATCGAGAAACATGTCTTCGGCCGCCGCCGATCGACCGGGCAGGACCGCGGCCGCGGCGCTCTCGACCCGTCGTCGAGCGCCATCGAGAAACTCCGCCGATACCGTGGGAGGGGCAATGGTCTCCGCTGGATCTGTCTCGATACCCTGTGCCTGACGAACGAGTAGGGCCGCGACCGTGACCGCAACGCGCTGGAGCGTCTTCTTGCCCTTGTAGACGGCTTTGCGAAGGCCCTGATCGCCAATGAAGGTAACGGAAGCACCGAGGTCTTCGATCGTGACCGAAACATTCGGGCCGTCCGTACTTATGTCGACGGCACCGGGTTCGCTCGCAATCGACGTTGCCTTTGCCCCGTCGGCGCCCGCGAACTTCTGAATGCTCTCGCCAGTAAGCGAACGAAGATGCTCGCTGGCCGAAGTCTGGTCGGCTGCGGGCCCGCCATCGTCCTCAGAGCCTCGCAGGGCGAGTACTGCGAGCAGGATGTGCCGGCATACGCCCTGGGCGGGGCAGGTGCAGTTTGCCGCGGCCGGGCCGTCGGCCGGCATCCGGACGCTTTGTCCGTCCGCGAGGACCTCCGCCGAAGTCTCGTCTTTGGCAACGATAGATGCCTTCCCATTGTCGAGATCGCGCATCGCTCGTCGAAGTGCGCCTCTTGACGCAAGCGCCTCGAGGGCGGCGTCCGTATGCGCCGCGAGCATATCGGCAATGGATCTGAAATCGCTCACTGCATGATCCCCGCGAGCCATTCGGCGAAACGATCCGGCGTCATCGCGCCGATGTTCATGCCCAGATCGGCGAGGCGCGCCGCGACCAGCTGGTCGTAGTACGCGGCGCCTGCCTCGTCGAGCGCCGACAGACCGATCAGCTTGACGCGCGCTTCGCCGAGTCTCGCGATGGCCGAATACAGCGGCCGCGGAGACGCACCTTCCGCAAAATCGGAGATGAGTGCGAATACGGTTCGATCGCCATCCTCCACGAAACGCTCGCAGAAGCTCACGGCGCGTCCGATATTCGTGCCGCCGCCGAGCTGCACAGACAACAGCGTCTCGAGCGGATCGGTGAGCCGGTCCGTGACGTCGACCACGGAGGTGTCGAACAGAACCATATTGACCCGTACGCCGGGCAGGCCTGCGAGTATCGACGCCATGACGGCCGAGTAAATCAGGCTGTCCGTCATCGAACCCGACTGGTCAACGCAGAGAATGACTTTCCACGGCAATCGGCGCCGCTCGCGAGAGTTGAAGAACACCCGCTCAGCGATGATTGTCTTGCGCTCGGCATCGTAGTGGCGAAGGTTCTCGCGGATCGTCCTGCGCCAATCGAAATTTGCCGCCGACGCAATGTTCGAACGTCTGAAACGGTTCCTGCGGCCGGAGAAGGCGCGCTGCACCTCGCTGCGCAGCCGCTCGACAATGTCGCGTATCACCTGGTTGGCGATCTGTCGCAGCTTCTCCTTGAGCTCCGGTTGCGCCCGGCCGTGAAAGGCGAGCAGTACTTTGAGCAGATCCTGATTCGGCTCCAGCGAGTCGAGCGTCTTCGGGTCCTCCAGCAGATCAGTGATCCCGTAGCGATCGAGCGCGTGTTCCTGCAGAGTCTCGAACACGGACTCGGGAAACAGGCTGCGTGCCTTACCGAGCCAATTGACGGCCGTCATCTGAGTCGGATCCAGGCTTCCCGGGCCCCGTCGCGAACTGATGCCGCGATTGGCGTACTCACGGGAGTACAAGTAGTCGAGGGCGCGATCCATCTCGCCGTCCTTACCCTCGAGCCCACCGAAGCGGTCGTTCGAATAGCGACCTAGCGCGAGACGCCAGCGCCGTTGCGCGCGCGGCTTCACGACTCTTCCTCCAGCCATGCCTGAAGCCCGTCTTCGGCAAGTGACTCGCGGACGCTGCGCTCGGCGGCCACGCCTCGACGGAGGTCCGCTTCGGTCATCCCATGGACGTGACCGGTGAAATCCATCGGGCGGCCACCGTGTCTTTCGACCAGAAGTTGAGCAAGCCTGTCGGCCTCGCGCGGGTTCAGTCCCGCGAACGCAAGCCGAATGTGCGGCAGCAGTTCGAGAAAGTCGGCGTCGTCGAGCCCGACGAGGACATCATCGACGCTGGCGAGAATCTCCGGATTTCGCCAAAGAAGTTCGGGAGCGGCGACAAGAAGGCCGCGCAAGACGCCGATCTTGTCGATGTCCCGATCGACGGTGCCGCTGACGTTGCCCAAGATCGCCGCGCAGAGTTCCGCGGCATCCCTGCGCCGCCCCTGTACGCAGATGCCGAGTACCGCACCGAGAATCTCGGGTGGCGGGCGGCGATCGGCGACCCGGTCGATCGCGTCATCAAAAATCTCCTGGTCGAAGCTCGAGATCGGATCGCGAAGCAGATCGACGATGGACCTCAAGGCCTCGAGGACAATCTGGATTCGATCTTCGGGTGTGTTCGGCAGTTCGTCACAGAGATAGACAACCCGCTGGTATGCGGACACCACGACCCCATCGAGACTCAGCTCGCTCGGGATACCGAGCGGCCCCGCGGCTCGATCGATGTGCATGAGCCGGATCATCGCCTTCGATACCTGCTCGAACTCGCCGTGTTCACGAATGTCGGAATCGAGCGCGGCAAGAAAGCCCATCAGTCGCGTAGACAGTCCGGCCAGTACACCTTCGACGAACAGACTCGCAATCGCCGCAATGTCCTTGCCCTGACCGCCTTCTGCGAGCTCTTCCCGCCGCTTCTCCAGCAGGCGCGCACAAACGTCCGGCACGTTGTCGCCGAGGACGGAGTGTTCGATCAGCCGGCCCTCGACGGTTGGTGACCACGCGTAAGACCATTCTTCGAAGAGCCGCTCCGTGTTGACGTCGTTGACGAAGTCCGGGCCGGCCTGCCGTTCGGCGAAGCCGCTGCCGAGGAACGTCATCGCATGAAAGAAACGCGATGCGTCGAGGTGCGATGGCTTGCGGCGGATGTCGAGGCGGCGGCGACGGCGCGAGCCGTCACTGACGTCGATGCGAAGCCGCCGGGCTCGATCGCGCGCGTCTTCGACGATGGGTGGAGATCCGGCCGACGCCGGCACATCGCCGATCGCATCGCCGCGAAGAAACTCGAGCAGCCGCTCGGTCCACGCTTCGCGTGTGCCGATCTCGCCCTTGACGAGCGCCGAGCGCGCGCCGTCGATAAGGTCGTGACGTCCCGGGCCGCGGCGGCCTTTCATTCGTGCAAGGCCTTCGGCGACTCGCAGCATCTCGACCTGCGCCGGAACCGGGATCGTGTGTCCCTCGGCGCGCGACCGCTCGCCGAAGCCGGACACCAGTCCGAGCGCAGTGTCGGCCCAGGGAATCTCACCGTCACTGACGTTTACCTGTTGCCACAGGTAGTCGTAGTAGCCGGGCTGCGGAAGCCCCGCCGAGTAACCGTTGAGCGCGTCGAGCGCGCTGAACCCGTAGCGAATCAGGTACGAGCGACTGTCGGAGACTTCTCGTTTGCCGCTGGCCTTCCGTCCGCTCGCCACCGCTTCGATCAGCGCCGGTACGTGAAAGCCGCCGGTGACGACCACCGTGGCTTCGCCGGACTCGACGGCTGCGACGACAGCGGAGCCCATGTGCTCCTCTCGCGCGGCATCACCGCCGCTTCGAATCACGTCTTCCGTTGTCGCGGCGCGCAGTCCCGCACAATAGGCACCGACGTCGGCGAACAGGGCTCGCCAGTCGCCGTCGCCCAGCCGCGATTCGAAAAGGTGATCCCACAGCTCGAATCCGTCTCGGCAACCCAGGCTCTCGCAGAGCGCGGCAACGAACTGGCCGCTGTTGAAGTAATGTTCGTCGTCGCTCACCGTCGAGCGTTCGTCGGGTATCGGGGCGAGCATGGCTTTGTCCGCCGACGGCAGATCGATGAATTCGAGCTGCGCGCCCAGCCTGCGACCCTCGACGAGCGCGACATACTCCGGGGAATGCGCGCAGAATGGGAAGTACGCGGCGAGGCGGCGTTCCTGCTTCTCCTCGAGAATCGAGGCGATAGCGATCGGCGGTCGAGTCTCCTCGTGCAGCAGCAGATCGATGTGTGGCGTAAGGTCGGCCGGCGCCTCGATCAGCACTCGGCCGGGCTCGACCTCGCGGATCAGTTCGCGAACCGCCCACGCGCAGGCGGGCGAATGGTGACGAATGGGCGCGAAACAAAGGTTTCGGTCGGGCTGGATCAGGCCCTGACGGAAGGACTCGATCTGCGCCGCATCAGTCATCCAGGTCCTTCCTGGCGGCCTTGTAGAACTCCGACCAGGGTTTTGAACGCTTTGTACGCGGCTTCGCGATCTGCTCGACGTAGGCCCGGAATCGACGCGCGTCTTCCGGGTCGTCTTTGAAGACAATGCCTCTTATCTGGCGCGCAACATGCGCCGTCGATACCTTCGTGCCGTCGAGGTACAGCGCGTCAAGCGATGCCGCGTGGCCGACGTTTACGGCTTCGGCAGTCGACATCACGCTATTCGGCGTCGCCACCGTGGCGCCTTCCCTGGTCACGCCCGTCCTCAGATCGCGAAAGACCGATACGAGCAGATCGACGACGTCGTCATCGATCGGACTCGCTTCCGGATGATCCGCCATGCGCTCCCTGACCTGGTGGGCGACGAGCGATTTCTCGAAGTCGGCATCGGCGATGGGGCGCACGGTCTCGAAGTTGAATCGGCGCTTCAATGCGCTGGACATATCGTGAACGCCGCGGTCGCGAAGGTTCGCGGTCCCTATCACGTTGAATCCGGGCGCCGCGCGCACCTCCGCGCCCGGCCCCAATTCCGGAATGGAAATCGTCTTCTCGGAGAGCAACGAGATCATCGCGTCCTGAACTTCGGGGGCACAGCGCGTCAGTTCCTCCAGGCGGGCGAGTTGGCCGCCCCGCATTGCGGTCATCACCGGCGACGGCACCAGTGCTTTGTCACTGGGGCCTTCCGCGAGCAGAAGCGCATAGTTCCAACCGTAGCGCAGATGATCCTCGAGTATTCCCGCCGAACCCTGGACAACGAGGTTCGAGTCCCCGCTGATTGCCGCGGCCAGCAACTCGGACAAGAGCGATTTCGCCGTGCCGGGCTCACCGACAAGCATCAGACCCTGATGCCCCATCAAGGACACGATGCAGCGATCCACGAGCGGATCGTCGCCGTAGAATTTCTGCGTGATTTCCAGCTTGCGGTCGCCGAGGACGAACCTGCGCACCGATCGCGGCGACAGCTGCCAGCCGGCGGGTTTGTCCGCATCGTCGGCTTCTATCAACCGAGCAAGCTCGTCGCCGAACCTGGCTTCGGCGGGTTCACGCTGCACGACAGTCTTGTTCTTAGCCGTCACATCCATGGCATTTTCTGCTCCCAATTCTCGTCGAATGCGCCATTGGCAACGATCGATCGGTAGTCGTTCCAACACTCCGACAGGAGCACCGGCGGTACGTCGGAGAGCTTCAGAGGGCTTCCCTGCAAACGGCCGGACGAATAGCGCTGGAAGGTCAGCTTCAGCATTGCCGCCGGTACGTTCTCCTCGGGAAGGCAGTTACCGGAGAACTCGATAACGGCGACCAGGCCTGCACTTTGGAATGTCTTCAGGTATTCGTAGAAGTATCCTGCATCCATTGCTTCGCCACGTTCGTAGCCCAACTTGGTCGCGGCACCGCGGAACGTAAAAGTGTCGGTAACCCAACCCTTGCGGTCGTCGATCTCCGTACTGGCCTCCTGCCCGCGGTCGAGTTTCAAAAGCTCGCGGCCGAACTGGATGAACAGTGGCTCGATCTCGTAATCCTGCAGATGCCTGCTCCAGGCATCCGCGTCCTCTTCCGACATCTCCGCGCCGTGGGCGAGCTTGACGCTGTGAAACGCATCGACGTTGACATCGTCGTCATTCGCGTCCGTGAAGTCTCCCTCCGCCGTCGGCCGGAAACCGGCCGCGACATGACCTTCGCGGTCGAGACCGACCCATACCGTGCGTTCGGTCAGCTTGCGCATGACGGGATGGCCGTGGAGGTCACGCTGCCAGTCTGCGATCGGCCAGCTGCGCGCCGCGCACAGCGCTTCGTACATTCTCGACGATTGCATCGCGATGACCTGCTTCAGTTCCCGGCGCGAGGCGGATAGCTGCTTTTTGGCCGCCTTGGTTGCGTCGTCCTTGCCGCTCGGCAGGGATTTGACCACCTTTCCGTCAGGGTTCCGGATCACCAGCACGAGCCCGTCGTCCAGCTGCGCGGTGTACTGCTTCTCTTCCGGCCCGCAGGCCAGCTCGAGAGTGCCGTCATCGTCCAGGCCGGCAGTTGGCACGGTGCGATCGGCAAGCTCGTCCATCGACCAGTTTTTCGCTTCGGCCACCTTTTCGATCAGCGATCCGGCGAATTTCTGAACGCCCTTCTGCTTGAGTCGAGTCGCCGCCGCAATGACGACCTGCAGCGTAACGGGATCACCCATCGCCGCCAGCGTTTCCAGCAGCGAAGAGGCTTGGGAGGTTCGCTTGCCGTGGTTCTTGAGATAGGCGCGAACGCGGTCCGCCGCGACCGCCGGTGTAGCTCGCTTCGCGAGCGCCAACAGGCCCTTGGTCGCCGCGCCTGAGTTGAGGTACTCCGACATGAAGATGCGCTTTATCTCCTCAAACGCTTTCTCCCGCGTATACCCGGGGTAAAACCGTGCAAGGTGCTTCTGGACATACTGGAAATGCTGTTCGACCTTGGGCTTGGCGTAGGCATTGCCGTCTTCCTCGCTGGGCCGCGCGGTGTCGTAGTTGATCCAGCTATCCAGCACCCATGTCGAGAAGGTCTCTGCGTCCTCGGGAAGGAGTCGGTCGAGGTAGATGTCGAACAGCGCGTTCCCCCCGGGCTGCTTGAGTTTCGTGGCTAGGAACAGCCACCACTTGAGCACGTCCTCCGGGACCCGCCGATTGCCCGGGTAGTGAACCGCGGGCAGATGATCCAGGGCCATCCAGTCGAGCTTGTCAAACTTCGCTTTCTTCAACCCGGCCTCGGCCTCTTCAAGCAGTGCCTCGGGGCCGATGTATCCGCTCAGGTCTTCACCGAGCGAATTCAGCGCCGTGAGAATGGCGGCCTTCGCGATCTCGGACCTCTCTTTCTTCAGGCGTTTCTTCAGGTCCGGGATCGCCCCGCTTTCGTCGCGCTCCGCGATCCATTCGGCCGCGCCCGCGCGGATCGCCTGCCTCGAGTCGTTGAGGAGTTTGACGATGTGTTCGGTGACGTTCGGTGCGTCACGGAGCATGTGACGAGCCTCGGCCCGGCCGGCCTTGGTTTCGCCGGTGGCCGCCTCGAGAAGCGCGCCGAAGTAGCGGGCCGGGGCCTGCGGCAGCCGATGAAGCACGCGAATCGCACTGGTGCGGCTCAGCTTGTTGATACCCTGCGGCCGCATGCCGAACGCCTCGTCGATGATCTCGAAATTCGACGCGACGTACGGCCAGAACGCTTCGTCGGGGACATCCGTTCGGGTCGGGAGGTAGGAGTATTCCGCATTCAGGAAGTAACGGAGAAAGCCACCCTTCTTCGTCGCGATTCGATCGTGGCCGGTCCGATAGCCAAACCAAATCTCGATGTTATTCTCGATGTCCATGTTCTCGAGAGCACGCAAATCGCCATTCGGGCCGAGCAGGTAGTCGCGGATACGCTCGACGAAGACGCCGCCGCCGTAATGCTGAAGTGCGTTTCTGGTGCCGCCGATGACGAGCGATGAGATCTGAACGGCCTGTTCCTCCGGCATCTGCGCAGCAGCCTCACGCCCCCATTTGGAGGCCGGCCCCCAATTGATGAACCAGCCGATGTTCTCGTCCGGGCTGAACAGCGGAAGCTTGCCGTCGTTGACGACGGACAGCACCTTGTTCGCGAAGCTGCGCTTAATGGGCTTCGGACGGTACTTGTATCCACGCTTTCTGGACTCTTCTGCGGCACGCTTACGGCGTTCGTTCTCCTTATCGATGATGGCTATCAGCACGGCACGATCCTGTTCGCCGAAACGCTTGCGCTCGCCGCTTTGCAACGCGCGCAGAGGCGGGATCTCTATTCGTTCGCCATTGATCGCTAGATAGGCGTCCTCGCTGTCCTGAGCCGCGATCTCGTCAACCGGCTGTTCCGCAACGGTGAGTGCTGTGTCGATCGCGGAAATCACGCGGGCGGTCTTTTCGTTGCCCGATTTGTGATCGCGCAATGCCGCCAGCGCGCTATCGGTGCCGAGGCCGGCGAGCACTTCGACCATACCCACGCGCATATTCACGTTGCCCTGGGCAAGCGCTTCGACGGCCCGCGTTTCCAGCGTGGCGGCGGGCAGGGAACTCAAAACAGACCGCGCAGTTTCTCTGACGGCCTTGGCACTGTCGCCCGCAAGTCGAACCACGAAGTCGAGGTAGGCTGGCACTTCGAGGAGCTTGTTCTTGAGGATGTCCTGAACCAGATTCGACCGGCCCGGAGCCCCGACCCGGATGCCGGCCGCGATCACCTCTTCCGGGTATTTCTTCAGGAGCGGGCCAACTCCACCGATGGCCGCGAGATAGTCCGCGCCGGTGATCGCCGCCCAGCGGCCTCTTTCGTCGTACAGAACATCCACGAGATCGGTCAAGGTCGCGCCGAGCGCGCCGGTGACTTCGATTGCGGCATCAAGCGTCATGCCCTTGTTCTTGAGCGAGACGATCTTGCTGGTGTACATGTCGTCGACCGAGTGCACGCCCGGGAAGACTTCCGAAAAGAGCACCCGCATATCTCGAGCCGCCTTGGCGGACCCCGCCGCTCCGTCCGGCAGGTCGTTGCACACTGCGGACAGGACGCGCACATAGCGGACGGTGAATTCCGCGTCGAACGGGTGTTGCTGCGCCAACAGACTGCGTCTGGCTCGGCTGGGCGAGTCGTACGCCAGATACGGAGCGCAGGCTTCGATTTCGCTCCCGTTGCAGAGATTGCTCAGCGTCGACAGTACGGTCTCGTTACTTCCGTCGAGCACGTACGCGATTGCCTGATCGCCGAGGCCGCTCTTGACCGAGTTGAGTCGGGAAAGGTCGGACGAGACGGCCCGTGAGCGGCTGTCGCCCATTCGTTTTAGCTTGTCGAGTATCCCCATCGATGCCCTGTTGTTTGATGCTCGAAAACGGCGAAAGCGGCGTGAATGCCGGTCGCCGCCCGCTCGTCGGAGGCGAGCCGAACGTACCCGCTAACTACATCGTAATCGGCGCCTTCGCACAAGCGCACCGGGCGACCGACGTCGCCCCGTTTCGACTCGATCCGTGGCCGGGCTCGGCACCCGGCCACGAGGACCTAGTCCGGGCCGGGCTCGGCAAACCTCGCGATCCAGTCACGCACGCTCGTGTACCAGTGAATCGAGTTGTCGCGCGTCAGGATCCAGTGGTTCTCATCCGGGTAGTAGATGAGCTGCGACTCGATGCCCTGTAGCTGCAACGCCCGGAACAGCTCGAACGCCTGACCGACCGGCACCCGCAGATCGTTTTGACCGTGGATGATGAGGCTGGGCGTGCGGAAATTGCCGGCCGCGAAGTGCGGCGAGATTTCGCGGACCATCTCCTCGTTTTCCCAATACGGACCGAAGCGCTGCTCGTGAACGGCGAAGTCGGCGGAGTTCTGCGAGAAGAAGTCGTAGACCGCTGCGTGGATGACCAGCGCATTGAAGGGGTGTTCGCGCCCGAGAATGATCGACGACAGATAGCCGCCGTAGCTGCCGCCCCCGGCCACGGTACGCTCGGAGTCGATCCAGTCCTTTTCATTGAACCATTCGGCGGCCGCGATTACGTCGGCGTACGGCTTGGTCGCCCAGTCCGGGTTGATCGAGTCCGTAAAGTCCTGACCGAAGCCCGAGGAACCGTGAAAGTTCGGCCAGGCCGTCACATAGCCCCACGACGAGAAGGTCTGGGCGTTCCAGCGGAAGTGGAAGGAGTCCTGAATCGCGCCATGCGGGCCGCCGTGGATCAGGAGGTACAGCGGATACTCCCTGCGAGGATTGAAGTCGGGCGGATAGTTGATCCACATCTGGATTTCGGCACCGTCGGCACCCTCGTAGGTCACCGATTCGTAGGTGCCCATGTCGACGCCGTCCAGCACAGCGTCGTTGAAGCTCTCGAGGCGCTGCACGTCACCGCTGTCCGTGTCGATCGCAACGACGCGCGGCGGATATAGGAAACTCTGATTCCTCCCGACGAGCGTGCCGTTGGCAGCAATGCTCAGGGCGTCGTAGTTCGTTTCGCTGGTAATGAGTTCCGGTGCGTCGTCGCCAAGCGGAATGAAGTAGACCCGGCGCGTTGCTGCGTCGTCGATGGCGCCGAAGAACCCGTCGCTGTCCGGTGCCCAAACCAGCCCCGACATCGAGCGGTCCCAATCGCCGTGCAGCGATTGAGTGCGGCCGGAATCCAGATCGCGAACCTGCAAACGGGCGGTGTCGCCGTAGAAGCCTTCGATGCTCTGCGACAGGTAGGCCAGCGATTCGCCGTCCGGCGAGAATCTCGGCGCGCTGTCTGAGGCCGGGTTGTCCGCCGTGATGTTGCGGGCATCGTCGTCACCGATCTCGAGCAGGAAGATGTCGTTGTCAGGGTAGATGCCCTCGGTACGGCTGTTCGCGATGAATGCGATCGTCTCGCCGTCGGGTGAGACGTCATATTCGCCGTTGCCGCCCCATGAGCCGCGCGGCAGCTGGAAGCCGGTACCGAGCGTCAGTGCTTCCACGTGACCGGAGTCGACGTGGATGCGATAGATGTGGCGCTCACGCGCCTCGTCCAGCCAGTGATCCCAGAATGAGTACGGCATGCGATTCCAGACATGCGCTGACACCTGGCTGTCGGCCTCTTCCTGAATCGTCGTTGCCATTTCCTCGGAGGACTGCTCGGGCCAGACGTTGGACACGAAGTACACGTGATCGCCGACCCAACGCAGCCCGCCGGCTCCGGTCGGGATGTCGCTGATCTTCTGAGCCTCGCCGGGTCCACGCATCGGCAGCAGGTAGATCTGACCCGCGGCGTCGTCGCTGCGCGAGCTGACGAAAGCCAGCGTCGACCCGTCCGGTGAGAACACCGGTGACGACGCGGATGCGCCGGCCACCGTCAGCGGCCGCGCGCTCTGTTCGTCGCTGGCGAGCAACCACAATCGGGTTTCGGGTGCGCCGTCCTCCTCGGCGTAACGCGTTACGCCGACAACGACCTGCTCACCGTCCGGCGAAATGACTGGCGCGCCGAGGCGGTCGAGTTTCCACAGGACTTCGGCGGACAGGCGCTCGGCGGCGGCGGGTACCGACCAGGCCAGAACGACCAGAAGAAGGGTGAGCAGTCTATACATATGGTTGCGCTCCGGCGGGACTGGATGAGAGGTCGCCTCGATTTTGCGGCATCGATAGTTGCTCCCGCAACCGTTTCCGCCAAACATGGCCTGCCGCTCAGGCGCGGCAGGTGGATGTGCCCGGTCGGCGCGACCTTCGCTGGCACTGGACCGATACGAGGTGCCGATGGCGGCACTACGCTGCCCAGTCAGGCAGGCCGCGGCGCCAGGAGCTAGAGTAAGCAGGTAGAAGCGCCGGCCCCAAAAAAATGTCGGACCTCGACTGGAGGATTCTTGCGGCTCAAACGTCATACTCAGATGGGCGACGATAGGCGGTCAGAAACGGCCACGTCTCAAAAGGACGCCATAGGCAACGTTTTCGTGACGATCAGGGAACAGATTTCCTGCATCGTCGCGCGCATCGTGCCGCCGAAAGACATCGAGGACATCGTTCAGGAAACGTACGTCCGAGTGTGTCAGGTCACCGGCCGGCGCAAGCTGCGCTCGCCGCGGGCGTTCATGTTCAAGACGGCGAGAAATCTGGCTCTGGATCACATTCGGCGGCACGAATTCCGATTCGCCGTCAGCGCCGAAGAAAACCCGGAGCTGGGCTACGGCGAAGCTCGGGACGGCGGCAACGCCACCTACGAGCAGGCGGCGGCAGACGAGGAGTTCGCGGAGTTCTGCGACGCGGTGCGTCAGCTTCCCGTGCAGTGCCGTCGAGCCTTCGTCTTGAAGAAAGTGTATGGCCTTAGCCAAAAGGAAATCGCACAGCAACTCGGGATCAGCGAGAGCACCGTCGAGAAGCATGTCGCTCTGGGTTTGCGACGTTGCGCCGAGCAACTGCTCGCGCGACGGGACGCCGACGACGGCCGCCCCGCCCGAGCGAGGCGAGCGAAGAGGAAACCGTTTTGAGTAATGTGACCCAGTTGCGGACTCGGGAGGAGCGGCTTCAGGAAGCTGCCGACTGGGTTGCGCGTTTCGATCGGGGGTTGCGGGACGACGAGCAGCGCGCGATGAAAAAGTGGCTGGACCAGGGCGCCGCAAATCGCGACGCGATGTTGTTCATGCTGGACGTATGGGACAAATCCGACTCGCTCGCGCGCCTGTCAGAGCTGTTTCCCGAACCCGTTCGACGCCGGGATCGATTTCGTCCCGTGGCCTGGATCGCCGGTCTCGCGACCGCGGCAACTGCTGTCGTTGCGACCGTATTATTGTCCTCGGCGTCGATAGAGGACATCCCTTCCGTCGGCGAGGCCACGGCAGAGCCCAGCGACAGCCAGATCCTCGAGACATTGATCGGCGCCCGCAAGATTGTCGAGTTGGCGGACGGGTCCACGGTCGATCTGAATACCAATAGCCTGATCGATGTTCGCTTTACCGAGGATCGCCGCTGGCTGCGACTGCAGCGCGGGGAGGCCACCTTCACCGTATCGCACGATCCTCATCGGCCATTCGTGGTCGTGGTTGGCGAAACCGAGTTCGAAGCGCTGGGCACCGAATTCAACCTCGAGATAAGGAGCGAACAGCGTATCGAGCTGGTGGTCACAGACGGTAGCGTTCGTGTTGCGGCTCGATCGCAACGGCGCGGAGGCACCGTCGAAGCACAGCCGGGGCGCCCATTGATCGAGCCGGTCCTGGTAGAGGCCGGACAGGAATTCACCGTCGGAGGCGCGTCTCGATTCGCTACGATGATCGACAGCGCGGATATCGCGGCCCGCCTGTCGTGGCGCAACGACAACCTGATCTTCCGCGGCGCGACTATGGGTGACGCGCTGACCGAGATCGGCCGCTATACCACTGTCGAATTCGTATTTCTGGACGACGAGCTTCGCAGTGAGCCTGTCGTCGGTATGTTCAAGATCGGCGACGTGCAGGGAACATTGAACACGCTCGAAAACAACTTCGGTATTCAATACGAACTCGCTAACGACAACAGGGTGTTATTGAGCCGCAAGAACTGAACCATCGATGCTTTAGCTGGGGGGCTATAGCCATCATCACATTCTCCTGTTATCGAGACGATATCAACTGGCGGAAAACCCGTCCTCAGTCGTCAACTCTGCAAGCGCGGTATACAACGCGTGCCAGGGACGACGATTGGCGACAGATTCGGATACGCATAGTTGTAACGTTCGTACTCACGCTGTTAACGGTTTTCTCCGTCAACGCGGATCAACTCGAATCCGATCAGCTCATTACTTTCGACATTCCCCGGCAAAGCGCCGATATCTCGCTAATACAGTTCGCCGAGCAGGCGGACATGACGTTTATCTTTCCTTTTGAAGCAGCGAAGGAAGCAACGACAAACGAAGTAGTTGGCGAGTACACGCGGCGCGAGGCGATAGAACTGTTGCTCGACGGAACAGGACTGTCTGCAAGCGCAGGCGAGGGCGGCAACATCGCCATTGCTTCGGATGCCACGCAACAGCCAGCGGGGGAAACTGAAGAAATGAACGAAGTCAAAAAAGTAACCGGCATCGCGGCCGTATTCGCGGCCGTGTTCGGAGCTCCGGCCGGGCAGGCGCAGGAAGTTGGCGACAATATTGCGATCGAGGAGATCGTGGTTACCGCAACCCGGCGCTCGACGAACATCCAGGATACGCCTCTGGCGATTTCCGCTTTTAGCCAAGCGACGCTCGATCGAAATCATGTCGTGTCGATGCTCGACCTCAGGGGCCTGGTACCAAACCTGCAATTCTTCAACAACGGTGACCACGCCGTGCCGCTGATCTTCATCCGCGGTCTCGGCACGCGAAATCAGACTGAAGCCGGAGATCAGGGCATCGCGTTCTATTCCGACGGGGTCTTCTCTGCCCGGTCTCAGGGTACGACGGTCATGATGTACGACCTCGATAGGGTTGAGGTGCTGCGCGGACCCCAGGGAACGCTGTTTGGTCGGAATTCGACGGGCGGCGCGGTTTCGCTGCACTCGGCCAGGCCAGATGCGACAGGCTTCGATGCCGGTGGCGAAATTGCCGTCGGTGACGAATCGCTTTTCCGCTTCCGCGGCATGGTCAACGTGCCGGTAAATGACGACTGGGCCATCAGGGTCGCCGGTGCGAGGCAGGAGAGCGACGGCGAAACGGCATTTGCGCCAGGCAATCAATTCGAGACGAATCGGCCGTACGGAACAGTCGACATGACGTCCTACCGCGTTAGCTCGCTGTTCAAGCCGAACGACAATCTGAGCTGGCATATCGTTTTCGAAAACTTCACCAACAAAGGCACGGGAGACGTGCCCAGCGTGGACTTCGAGAATCGTGTCAATGACGCGACCGCACCCGGCAACATCGACCTGGACTCGGACAGCCTGCGCACGCGCATCGATTACACCTTCGACTCAGATTATTCGCTGGCGTATATCGGCGGCTACGCGGAGTTCGACCAGAGTCAGCTGTACGGCAATGGCGTACAGGGCGACAGTCGAAACACGGTCTTCTCGACCTACGAGGCCACGCAACATGAACTGCAGCTGCTGAGCCCGGACGACGATCGATTTACCTGGTCGGCTGGGTTGTTTTTCTTCGAGGAAGACAACAGCATCCGTTTCGACATGCTGCATGGCAGCTGGGGATTCACACCCCAGGACAGCCCAAACGGCGTCTTGTCGACTTTCGTGCAGCCGAGCCGCAGTCTCGAGTCGCAGAGCGTGTTCGCGCAGGGCACCTATGAGTTTTCAGACAGTTTCCGCTTCACCGGCGGTGTGCGCTACATCGACGACAAGCGCGAAGATGTCGGCGGCCGATCGATCGATTGCACGTTCGGACTGGTGGGGGAACTGCCGAGCAACATTGCGGCGCAGGCCTCGGACCTGAACGGTGCGCAGGGGTGCTACTTCCGGCAGTACAACGACATGGTCGGCGAATGGGACGACACGACTTACCTGCTGCGTGGCGAGTTGGATCTGAACGACAGCACCCTTCTGTTCGTGTCACACAGCACCGGCTGGAAGTCCGGTGTTCTGCAGGACGGAATGGGATTCAGCGACTTGGATATGGGCGGCGGCGCGCTTGACTTCTCGCTCAACAATGCACTGCTGCAAGAACCCGAGGAAGTCGAGAGCACCGAGCTCGGAATAAAGACGGACATCGGCATATGGCGCATCAACGCGAATATCTTCTCTATGGACTTCACCAATATGCAGGTGACGGGCGCGGTGATCGATCCTGTCACGATGCAGTCAACGCTGACGAACACAAATGCGGGCGGCGCGACGATTCGCGGTCTCGAGCTAGAGACTGAAGCCGCGCTATTCGGCGGGGCCGGGCGGCTGTCCGGCACGTTCGCATACCTCGACGCCACCTACGATGAGTTCCTTGGGAACGAAAGCAACTTCGGCGATGCCAGAGGCCGCATGTGGAATCCCTGCGGACTGGGCGTTGACCCCAGCGGGTCCTGCGTCTCGAACGTATTCGACTTCGCCGGGAACAGCCTGCCCTATGCGCCCGAGTATCAGCTAACACTCATCTACAGTCATGAGTTCCGGCTCGGCAACGGGGCAAGCATCGTGCCTCGAGTGCGGGCCAGCTACTACGACGAGTACTTCCTCGGTTGGGAGAATCGCGGTGACCGGCCAGCCGGCACGCTGAGCCCGACAGACCCCGGCGAATCGGACTTTGATCGCCAACCGTCGTACACGCGCGTTGATCTGAGCCTAACTTTCTACCCGCCGGATTCTCGCTGGAGCATCGAAGCGTTCCTCAACAACGCGACCGACGAAGCGGTGAAGACGGAGTTCTTCTGCTGCTCGGAGCAAACGGCGTATAGCTGGGGGCCGCGCGATCAGGGCGGGATCAGGATGAACTACACCTTCGAATAAACGAAGCGGACTTTTTCCAGGAACTACGGCCAACGACACCAATGACAAGCAGGCGCAAAGAACCAGTCCGTACCCCCCGATGGGCCCTTGTGCCCGGTGTGTTGGCCGCTCTCTCTGGCTGCGGCGGTGGCGGAGGCGGTGGCAGCGGCACCCCGCCACCGACGGGTGTGACTCCGCCGGCGATGCAGTTTCAGAACATCACCAACGCCACCGGCATCGCGTTCGTGCATCAGATCTCCGGCGGTGCATCGACAATGCCGGAGATGTTCGGCGGCGGCGTCGCAGCCGGGGACTTCGACGGCGATGGCGACGTCGACCTGTTCATCGTGCGTGGCGACATCGGGCCTAATCTGCTGTACCGCAATGATGGCGGAAATCGCTTCACCGACGTTGCCGCGCAGGCCGGCGTTGCCGACACGCGACCGGGCGGTGGTGCCTACCGCCACAGCGGACCGATGTTCGCCGATGTGGACGGTGACGGGCACTTGGACTTGTTCATCGGCGGACTGGAAGGCGACCCGAACTTCCTCTTCAGGAATAGAGGGGACGGCACGTTCGAGGACGTTACACCGGGATCCGGGCTTGACGCGATCTCGTCGCCCAGTACGGTGTCGGCCGCCTTCGGGGACTACGATCTCGACGGCGACCCGGACCTGGTCCTGGCGCACTGGGGCGCACCCAGACCCTTAGACGGCAGCGGTGGCCGAGGCGATACCGAGACGCTGTGGCGAAACGAGTCTGGTGCTGGAGGCATACAGTTCGTGAGCGTCAGCGTGGAAACCGGAGTGGCGCCCGCAATCATCGCGGGGCGCGGCGGACTCGCGGATTTCGGTGCCGATCTGCTGGACTACGACTATTCGTTTGCGCCGAGTTTCGCTCGCATCGACGGCGATCGCTATCCGGACTTACTTTCGGTCGCGGACTTCAGCAACACCCGGCAATTCATGAACAACGGCGGTACCGGGGGAGCGTTCGAGTTTGTGGATGTGACCGATCCGACCGTCATCATCGATCGCAATGGGATGGGCTCCGCGGTTGGCGACATCGACAACGATGGCGATCTGGACTGGTTCGTGACGGCGATCTTCGGTGCCGGCGAAACGGTCGGCAATCGACTGTACGTGAACGACGGAGCCGGCGTCTTTCAGGACATGACCACGGCAGCCGGTGTATTCGATGGAGGTTGGGGGTGGGGCGCCTGTTTCGCCGACTTCAACCTCGACGGCTATCTGGATATTTTCCACACCAACGGCTGGGACAACTCCAATCCCATCGACGATTTCGAGAATGACCGCAGCCGGCTGTTCATCTCGCAGGGCAGCGGGACATTTGCAGAGATGAGCACGTCGCTCGGAATGACCGACACCCAGCAGGGGCGTGGCGTCGTCTGCGCCGACTTCGATCAGGACGGCGACGTCGATATCTTCATGACCAATCGGGGCGCCTCGAACTCGGGTGCCTTCTGGGAGAATACCGGCGCTGGCGTAACGGGTGGTTCGCTGACGGTGACCCTCGAAGGTCTGCCACCAAACACATCGGCATTGAATGCCCGCATTCATGTCACGGTCGGCGGCAGCACGCAGATGCGGGAAATTCAAATCGGCTCCAATTTCACGTCCAACAATCCGACGGAGCAGATCTTCGGCGTCGGCCTCGCAACGAGTGTCGACGAAGTGCGAATCGAGTGGCCGGACGGCCAGGTCGAGACGCACACCAACGTACCGTTGGGCCGGGTCAGCTATCCGCAGCGCTGAGCGTGCGCTGCGGGCACTCCTGGATTAGGGATCGGCTGCGTTTCCCGTCCGCTGCTGTGCCGACTAAGAAGCTGTAGCCAATCGCCGCGCTCGAGGCCTATCCGCAAGCGCCGCGTCAAATCCAAGAGAAGGCAGGAGGTCCCCTGAGCAGGCGCCGACGCAGGATTTTTGCGTCGCTACAACGTTGGTATTTTGCCAATTTTGGTGTGAAGCCATTGGGCCTTTCACCCCATTTGATTCGCGGCGATTTCAATCTGTGGGCGAGCGGTGCACCATGTCGTCTCGTACTACCAAGAGAATCCCGGGCCGAGCATGCGATTCTGGACTGCGTTACTGGCACTACTGGTTTTCCATCCCGCCGTCAGCGAGGACACCGACGCGCGCACGATCGCGCTGACTTTCGACGATGCGACGCGAGGCGACGGTCCTGTACTCACAGGCGAGCAGCGGACTGCGGAATTGATCGAGTCGATGGAGCGAGCCGGTGTCGATGGCGCGATGTTCTTCGTCACGACCCGCAATGTGCAGCGTCAGGGTGACGCTGGCGTCGCGCGATTGAGAGCGTACACGGCGGCCGGACACACGCTTGCGAACCACTCACACACGCATCCCTGGCTACATCGGACGGATGTCGACGATTACGTCGCCGATGTCGATACCGCGATCGAGTTTCTCGCGGAGCTGGAAGACGTCGAACCGCTGTACCGCTATCCATTCCTCGACGAAGGGCGCGCCGTCGACAAACGCGATCGTCTGCGCGAGGCGCTGGCCGAGCGCGATCTGGCTAATGGCTACGTCACCGTCGATACCTACGACTGGTACATCGACTCGCTGCTAAGAGAAGCGCATAAGGCGGATGTCGAAGTCGACATGGACAAGCTGAGGGACCTGTACGTCGACGTCATTGTTCGAAGCACGGAGTTCTACGACGCGCTGGCGCAGGAGACGCTGGGCCGATCACCGCACCACGTACTGCTGCTGCACGAGAACGACGTGGCGGCGCTGTTCGTCGACGATCTCGTGGAGCGCTTGCGCGAACACGGGTTTCACATCATTCCGGCTACCGTCGCATTCGACGATCCGATTGCCGATCGAGAGCCGGACACGCTGTTCCTCGGCCAGGGACGGATCGCCGCGCTGGCCCACGAGGCGGGCCGTCCACCGGCGGAACTCGTATCGCCCACCGAGGACGAGACTTATCTCCGCCACCGCTTCGAGCAGGAAGTGGCGGCATTGCCTGCCCAGTGACGGAACGCGTAGAATGCACGGCCCAATACAGCGCCCGTAGCTCAGCTGGATAGAGTACTGCCCTCCGAAGGCAGGGGTCAGAGGTTCGAATCCTCTCGGGCGCGCCATTTCCTTCAATGACTTGCGGCCAGAAGCCGGCTGCCTGGCGCATCTCGCGCAAGCGCTTAAGTCCACAATAAGTCCATTAGCTCGCTCGATTTCGCGGCCCCTCCGAATCGGCAGGCTTGCCCACGTCCTCGCAGAATCTGCGCAAGTCCGAGCATAGCCGCACGAATCGATAGAGGACTTCGGCTAGAAGAGGATGTTGAGACGGGTTTGGGGGGGGACGGTGCTCAATCACGCATATCTCCCGTTGGGAACTGGCCGTGCGAGAGTGTGAGCGGCTAGCGATCTAAATAGTTGCTAGGTCGACAGGAGGATCCCGAAGACAAAAAAATTCAAATTGGCTGCAATGACAGAGAAGAGAACTGTTGCTGCGGGCCCGATCGCCGAGAGCGTTGCTCTTCGCGAGACCCTAGATCCCTATGCAAGTAAACTGACTGTATATATGGGGTAAAATGCTCAAAAAGCGTCAACTGGTGAAGAGTGGCAATTGATTGGAAAAAGATTTGGGAACCAGCTGATTGGGAGGATCATGTTAATGACCTTCTACGAGCACGACACGGGCACGACAACTACATAAAAATACCGGACGGCCATACCGGCGACTCGGGTCTTGAGGGATTCTCGGTAGACGGAATCGCATATCAGGCTTATGCGCCAGACGAGCTATGCAAACCTGCCGAACTGTACGAAAAGCAACGAAAAAAAATGACCGACGAAATCGCCAAGTTCATTCAAAACAAATCGAAGTTGGTGAAGATTCTGAATAACACGATGATTCGACGTTGGGTATTAGTTGTACCGCGCCACGTCAGCCAAGAGCTCGTTGCGCACGCATCAAAAAAAACAGAAGAAGTTCTAAAAGCTGATCTACCCTACGTGGAAAAGAATCAGTTCATTGTTCTCATTCAGGACAGAGATAGTTTCAAGCCAGAGGAGCAGATGCTTATTGATCAGGGCGTCTATAAGCTCAAGCTAGAGATGCCGGAAGTCACGGAGCAACAGATTGAGGAGTTCGAGGGTGATGAGTATGAGCTGACAAGCAACATCTCAAACAAGCTTGCCAAGCTAAACACCGCAAACGAAGAAACCGTAGCCGCGGCAAGAGCCGAATTGGTCAAACGATTCATCGTGAGTGAGAACATTCTGCAAGACCTAAGAGAAGATCATCCGCAGTACTACTCCCAGATTCGAACGTTGAAAGCACAACGCGAGAATGATCTGAAAATCGAAGCCCTCGATGACGAAAATCCAACGTTAGTCGATCAAGAGAGACGGTTTTTTTCGACCTTAGAGGCTGGGAGTAGCCTTCATAGAGATAACAATATGGCGATAGCACGCGGTTCAGTAGCGGATTGGCTGATGAGATGTCCCCTTGACTTCAAGTAGTTCACAAACCCTTCTTGCCGCAAAACCAGATTTTGGATACACGTTTGATTCTGTGGCTGCGCCTATTGAGCCCGAAGTGCGGCCGATTTGGCGAATCGCGCTCGTCGCCATAATTCTTGCCCTGCTTGGGCGCGGCGGAAAGGCGAATCCAAGGAAACTATTGGTGCTGTCGTCTATCGTAAGCTCTGAGCGGAAACGGGGTTTGATTAAATCTGTTTTGGCCGCGCAGGCGTCTCCACTTGAACTAAATATCAGATTCGATCCGAGTCTCGATCGCGCAATCGACTTCGGGATTGCCGAGAGCCTGCTCGCGCTCGACTCAGCAAATAATGTCGAACTTACCGACGCCGGTACGAGATTTGCCGACAGAATTCTCGCCGACAAAGAAGTATTCGTAACAGAGCGAAGCTTTCTCACGCAGTTTAAGAAAAGTGATTTCACAGAAAGCGTCATTGAAAAGCTTGTATCAGGCTGAGCAATGAGTGCGAGACTAAAAATAGCCAGGCTACGCGTTGAAACCGAAACTGCAGATGGACTTTATGGAGTAGATATCGAGTTCAAGGCGGGAATGAACTTGATACACGCGGACAACACGCTAGGAAAAACAACGTGCATTCAATCAATAATATATGCACTTGGCCTCGAGGGTGCGATGGGGCCGGCACGAGCGGTTCCGCTTAAGGGTGCGCTGACTAAACACCTTCGGCGAGAAAACGGATCTGATTCGCTCGTAATTAAATCTAATGTCTTCCTAGAGATGTCCAATGGTCAGGGCCATCTTGCGACGGTCATGCGATCGAGTGTGGAAGAAAAAAAGCAACTGATTCGAGTTTGGCCTAATCAAAGAATTGTAGCTGGCCTAGAGAAGTTGCCGTCCACAGACTACTTTGTTCGAATTGAAGGCGCGTACAAACGCGAAAGGGGATTTCATCAATTTCTTGCGAAATTCGTCGGGTTGGAATTACCAGAAGTCAGAAAGTACGATGGCTCGCACTGCCCTCTATACCTCGAAGCCCTATTTTCAATTTACTACGTGGAGCAGACTCGCGGCTGGGGCGGCATTCAAAATACGTTACCGACCTATTTGGGCATACAGCAACTTGCTCAGCGAGTTGTCGAGTTCACACTTGCCCTAGAAGCACAAGAAACCATCAAGAAACGCCAGGAATACCTGGTTATCAAGAGTGAACTGGAGGACGAGTGGTCGAACAATGTTGATCGTATGGAAGGTCATGCGACCGATGTTGCTGGGTATATTGTCGATATTCCCGAAAAACCAACGAACGACCTTGATTTCAGTCGCCTCTGTGAAATTACGATTCCCGGAGGTGATAAGGAATTTAGTCTGCCCGAAGAAATTGAGCGCCTTACCGCCAAGCTCCATGAGGCTAAGTCGGAGATGGCGACAGTCGACGAGAAGGCTGGGCCTCTTTCCGCAAAACTAGCCGAAAACACGGAAAAACTGTCAGAAATAGACAACGCAGCGAGCCGGCTATTAGAGGACTTGGTTTCGACTGAAGGCTATGTTCAGTCGATCAAGATGCGGATCGCGAACGTAAAGGAAAACCTACGCAAGTATCGCGATATCGAACGGCTAAACAAGATAGGTTCTGAAGAGGACTTCAGCATCTCATCTGAACGCTGTCCCACATGTGGACAAAGCGTTGACGATTCTCTACTGCCTCATGTGCATGACCACGAAATACTAGGAATCGCTGAGAATATTAAGTACCTCAACAAGCAACTTGGGGTCCTAGATAGCCTTCTAAGCGCGGAAACGGCTCGTCAGAAGAAGAAAGAGGCATTAGTGGCGAGAGCGCGTCAAGAAATGCGTGATCTGCGCGCCTCGATTAGATCTATTAAGGAATCGCTTGTATCAGCGGGCAGTACTTTGTCGCGGGAGGACGTCAGAAAAGAATTTTCAATCGAACAAAAGCTCGAAGAGCTTCAAAAGGTCAGCGAGGAAGTACATGAATCTAAAGAGCGTTTTCAATACATCGCTTCTAGATGGGCCGAAGCCCAATCCGTGCTCTCCAGTCTTCCGGCGGACGGGTTGACCTCGTCTGACCGGCGAAAGATTGGCGATCTAGAGAACTATTTCAAGTCGATGCTTAAGGACTTTGACTATCAAAGTACGAGTATTGAAGAATTAAACATCTCTTTGAAATCCTATAAACCTGCGATCGAAGATGTTGATCTTGGATCCGAAGCTTCTGCAAGTGACAACATACGCATGATTTGGGCGTACCTCTATGCATTAATGATCATGTCCAGATCGGAGGAGTACGAAACGAACCATCTACGAATTCTAATTTTAGATGAACCGCGGCAGCAGGAAGCAAAAGAAGTTAGTTTCCAGTCATTTATTCAAACCGCTGCGAGTTCGGGGGAATTCGACGAACAGGTGATTATTGCTACGAGCGAAAAGTACAGCGAGTTGACCGAAGCAGTCAGCGACTTGCCGGTCAATTTGGTGCACTTTGACCATGCGCTTATTTCGCCATTGGATCCGCTGGACTGACTGTGTCGACATCGTTGCCACGATCGACTTCGCGCATGCAGCTCAGGGATGTTGGAAGGTGCTTCGCGCTCGCGGCCGCTCATAGCTCGAACCGCGGCTACGGTATCAAGGAGTACTGAACTATCCGGCCGATCGCCGAACTCCGCCTCGCTGCAACGTATCGATGATCGGGCATTCGGGAATGTCCTTACCCGAGCAACGGTCCGCAAGGTCGCTCAACGTGCGCTGCATCTTCTTCAGATCCGCGATCTTCGCTCGTATGTCCTGCAAATGTTCCTCGGCCATGGACTTGACCCGCTCACAGGAAACCTGCTCCCCATCGACCAACGACAGCAGATCCCGAATTTCGTCCATCGCAAACCCAAGCTCGCGACTACGCCGGATAAATAGAAGCCGCCCGCGCATTTCCTCCGAATAGAGCCTGTGGCCGCCGCTCGTCCTGGGTGGCTCCGGCATCAGACTTTGCTGCTCGTAGTAGCGAATCGTCTCGATTTTGCAGCCGATCTGTCTGGATAACTCGCCAATACCAATCGGAAAATTGCTTGCCGGCGTCATACCGTTCTCCGGGCTTGAATCTATAGTGACTACAGGTATTAGACTCCGAAATTCTGGGCGGTTCCACATCTTCGGAGGGTGCTGCAATGGGCGACAAACTGGCAATGAAAGACACATTTCGATTCGACGAACCAGGGACAATCGCGAAGCCGGGCCCTATAGGTCGCCTTGTCAGACTCGGTCTCGGCACCCTATGCCTGTGGCTGGTTTGGAGCCTGGTCACGCGTTCAGATACGCCGGACCTTTACAACCCTTCATTTTGGGTGATGGCCGCTTTCGGGTTCATGCTCGCGCCGTACGTCGTCAATATCGGGTTCGGCGTCAAATGGGGCGCTTGGCCAAGACTGATATCGGCACTGATAGTCGTCGCTGCGGCCGGCGTTAGCTTGTCCATGAGTGGCAATGTATTGGGGACGCCGCTCTGGGCCACGGTCGCAATCTGGATGATTTACATCTATGGCCACCTTGGTATCTCGTTCGCGCTGTCGGCGATTCTCGCCACGCCGGGATGCGAAATGCGCGCAATACCGCACCTCCTCGGAATTGTCCTGCGCAGTGAGGCTCGCGAACACTACTGCCCGGGATTCATAGAGAACATCGACAAGTGGGAACTGACGCGCAACAACCCGCCTCACGAGTCGGACGGCGATCATCAATCAGTGAACGCTCTCGCATCAAAGGACATGGTGTGCAACGCTGGCTGGCAGCTTCTTGTATATGGGGTGCCCTTTGTTGCACTACAGCTGGCCGGAAACCTGGGCGGGTTTACCGTTGCGACGGCCGTGCCCGCTTTGGCTTTTCTCGTTGTCGGCGTGCTGTGTTCAATCAATGCGTCGCGGGCCCGCCGAGTCCACTGCTACTTCATGGGTCCGTGGTGTCTGATCGCGGGCACGATGACCGCACTCTACAGCCTGCGCATCATTGACTTCGGCCCGAGCAGCTGGTCACTGATTGTCAATACCGGACTGGCAGGCGCATTCGTGATCTATATGACTACCGAAAGGATTTGGGGAAGGTACTTTGGCGAGCAATGAATGCAATTCTGAAGCGTTACCGCTTATTCAGTTCTTGTCTTTTGACGGATGTCCCCTTGCAGGCGCGGCGCGGGAAGCACTGGAGCGGGCACTCCAAGCTTGCGGAATGCGCACGCATGAGTACGAACTAGTCGATGTGCTCGATTCCACGACGCCGGCGAGTCTCGCGAGCTGGGGCTCACCAACGATCCTGGTCAATGGCGAGGACGTAACGGGTCATTCTGGAGGCGATGGTGTCGGATGTCGCATCTATGACACTGCGGACCAGGTACCGTCTGAAGATACGATTGCCGCGGCAATTCGGAAATCGCTCGGGACATGAATGAAGAAAAGAAAATCGCGGCGACGACCGGCGGCGCGATCGGTATAAGCGCCATCGCCTCGTTCATTGGCTTGTGCTGCATCGGTCCCTGGGCCGTCGTTCTCTTCGGCGTCTCCGGCGCGGTCACTATGGCTCGGTGGGCCCCATTTCGACCGTACATTCTTGCGGTCGCTGCAGTGATGCTGGCGTGGGCATTCTGGCGCGTATATCGGCCGCAGCCGGTCTGCGAGGACGGCTCGTGTGCTACCGGGCCGTCTATCTGGCTGAAAGTCATGCTGTGGGTCGCAGCGGTGATGATTGTCCTCGCATATTTCGCCGATCAACTTCAGTGGATTCTGATCGATGCGACGCCGGAGGGCCTGAGATGAATATTCGCAATGGATGGATGCTGGCGGCTGTCGCCCTTTCGCTTGCAGCATGTGGCGGACAGGACGGGTCGAACGACGACACGACGCTCACGAATAACGGGGAGCGGGCACCTTCCAGCCTGATCGTGATGAGTGATGATCTTCAGGAGCTGAAGGACGACTTCAACGCGAACGCCGGGCGAGTGCGCCTTGTATTCCTGAACGGGCCGACTTGCGGGATCTGTCTGCGCGGTATGGCCGATCTCAATGACGCGTTCGTCGCTGCAAGCCAGGGCGACGACCGATTGATGACGTTTGTTGTACATGTCCCGACAATGGGTGCGAAGGAAAATCATGCGGCCGACTCGATGCCCCTGCTCGACGGACCTCGTGTGCGCCACTACTGGGAAGAGTCCGGCATCATCGGGCAACACTTCGCGGAGGTCATGGATGTGGCGATGTACGTCTGGGACTTCTGGGCGATCTACGGCCCCGACGCCGTATGGGAAGGGACATTGCCACCCGTTCCCGATTACTTCGAACACCAGCTCGGCGTTACGAGTGGAGGATCCCGAGGATTTCCACGGGAGTTAGTGCTGGATGCCGAGCGCTTTGCGACTAAAACGGCAGAGTACCTCCAGCTTGTCGATACGCAGCAGTTCGTCGAAGACATAAATTTCGAGCTGTCGGAACGGGAGCGCCTTGCGGACGGAACCGTGATTCCCCACGTCGGGCAGCCGCGAAATGTCGGAGTCAGACAGCACATCATGGGTCGCGGCGGGTACCAGAATCTCAAACAGATCCAATCCGTCGAAGCGCACGGGCACATCGAGGCAGACGGAATTTCGGCACCACTAGCCGTCCGATCGGAACGCCCCAACGTAGTACGGCGCGTCATAGGCGTTGGAGAAGACCAGTCGACCGCGGAGCTGGGTGCCGACGGGTCAGTGCAAATCCCATCGGATGAATTCCGTGGACTCCCGGCTGAATACGAAACAGTCCTGCTCGCGTCCTTCGAATTCGACGGGATGTTCGTCGAGTGGCCCGACAAGGGGCACGAAGTCGATATGCTCGGTATGCAGAAGTTCGGTGATGTACTCGCGTGGCAGCTGGACCTGATTCAAGGCGGAGAACGCCACTGGCATCTCTACCTTGACAGCCATTCGGGCGACCTCGTCCGGGCTAGCCTGCTGGATACAGATGGAAACCCGACATTCATAATTGATCAGCGCGACTTTCGAGAAATTGCGGGCTTTAGGTTTCCACATCAAATCGAGTACTTGACTGGCGACGAAGAACTCCTGGCGACGGAGAGGTTCGACAACTTCGTTGTAGTGCCCGCATTCTAGCGTTGGATCGGACATTCGAGCCCGATCGTCCCGGTAAAGATCATCGTATTGCCGTCGCGAATCATCAGATGGTATTCACCGCTACCGAATTCCTCTCGGATGCTATCGAGCAAGCCAGAATGCATCGACCACTTGGCGAGATACGGCTTGATCGTCCGTCCGCTACTTCCGACGCGGTAGATGTAAACGCTTTGCTCCCAGTTATCCTCCGCAAGCAAACGAAACAGGCGGTCCCACATGCGATCTTCACTATTCATAACGGGTCAACCTGAGTAATTCCGGTGTGTGTGTTGATTGTGTCGGTCGGTGTGTACATTCGTGTGTCGCATCGTGTGTCGGGGCGGCCGAAGCCAAAACGAGGACTTGATATTCATGTTGTTCAGCCATCACGACGGTGCTCCATGAGCCAGTCATCGAGGTCCTCGACCAGGTACAGCACTTTGCGACCAATCTTCAGATAGGGTGGTCCAGGGGTGCGGATCTCTCGCTTGCCGTTCATGCGCGATTGGCGAAGAAACGAGCGCGACATTCCGATGTACGGGGCCGCTTCCTTCTCGGTCATCAACCTTGGGCGTTGCGGCCCGAGCCCAGAATTCGATGTTACGTACTGCACGGCACCACTCCTCGTTGCACATCAGCCAACGGAAGTGATGTTCAGCCACGAAGGGGATGCCGAACAGCGGTAACGGTAGGGGAGGAATTGCGCGGACCAGCTCCGCGCCAAGGCTATGTCTCTGGCGCCCGGCCCAAAAGTAAAGCGGAGGTTATTTGCCCGGAGTACGCGGTGCGCCGCCCTTCTTGGTCGTGTCGGGATTGACGAGCGTCGCAGTATTCTTTCTGGCGTTGCTGCTCAGTTTATCGCCGTGTGAGGAAAGCCATCGCTCGATTTGCTGTTTTACGCTCTTGCCTTTTGGGTCAAACGATCCGCCTGAGAAAAGGGCCAGCCACGCGCAAACAGCGGAAGCGAGCTCAGACGAGTACCATTCGTGCGTGGGGTCCAGATAGGGCGGCGGAATTTCAGAGCCAGAATCGATCTCGACGCACTCATCTTGAAATCTCCGAAACTCCTCCGGCGTAACGAGCATCACGCCACGAAGTACTTTGACGGGTTCAATAAGATCGACAGCCTGCTTTTTGTCGATTCTCGTGACTTGCCGAACGAGCGTGAAATCCGCGTTGTAGCTCTGTACCAGATCCAGAACGGCAAGATGAACAAGTCCGCTTAAGACTTCACTCTTCTCGCTGTCGGTCTGGACAGGCCAGTTGTCCGCCACGACGGATATCGTCAACTCGCCGCGCGCGCCGAGTCGGACTAATTTTTCAACGCTTGTACCAACACGCTGCGCGACTTCGGCAAGATCCAGTTCGACGCCCGGTTCCATTTCACCGCTCCTATCGGCCTGCTGCTGCCTCAGCGACACAAAGTCTAGCAACCGCTTCGGCCTTGTGCTCCGGCGACAAATGCGCGTACCGCAACGTCATCGACAAATCTGAATGACCAAGCAACTCACGCACAGTATTCAAATCGACACCCGACATCACCAGACGGCTAGCGAAGTGGTGCCTTAGATCGTGCCAGCGGAAATCGGTGATCGCCGCATTCGCCAGTATGTGACTCCACGAGGACTTTATGCTGGTTAGTGGACTTCCGTCGCGATTAGCGAAAACGTATTCCCCGGCCTCAACGCACCATTTCCATTGTTGCAGCGCTTGCAGGGCTTCGTCGTTCAACGGCATATGGCGGGTCCTACCACTCTTCGCGTAGTCACCACGAACCGTCAACCTTTGCCGGCTCAGGTCGACGTCGGTCCACTGGAGCTGCAATGTCTCGCCGCGCCTCAAGCCGGTATTCAGAGTCAGTATGACCATCGGATGCAGATGGTCGGTGAATGGAGAAGTGTACAGATCTGGCAGCAATGCACGGTGTCGGGCGCGACGCCATTCGTTGGCACTTTGTCTTTTCTTCCGAATCCGATCGTCGCGGTCAACGAGCGCTTGCCGCAGGGAGCGTTCCTCATCCGTCGACAGGTATCGCACTCGCGAAAGCTGATCGACATGCAATGGACGCAGTTTCGCCAGCGGGTTCGCATCGAGTACCTGCCATTCCACCGCTCTGGAAAGGCACGCCTTAAGCGCCGCCATATCCCGATTTACTGTCGTTCTGGCTTTATTTGCCTTGAGTTGCTCGGATTGCCACTTTTCAGCCAGCCAAAGGTTGATCTCGTTCATGGGCCGACTCATCAAGTGTCCAAAGTTGCTTCGAATTCTCTGAATCGTCGCGGCGCCGGATTTCCGATGGCTGATCGCCCAAGGCTCATAGTGATGCGTAAAAAATCCTTCGAGCGTCCGCGATTTGGCGAGCTGCGCGGCTCGACGCCTGCGCTTCTTCTCTGCTTGGAGGTCTTCCCCGGCGACAACCTTCGCGGCGAGGAGTATTGCCTGATCGCGAGCTTGGTCCGGGGTCAGTGACTGGCTGTTGCCAATGCGGTACCGGCGCCGACGGCTTTCATTGTTTCGATAGGAGAAGTAGTAGGTCATCGCCCCGGTCGGCTGGACGCGCAGCAAGAAGCCTTTGACTTCCGTATCGACAACTTCGTAGGGCTTTTCGCCCGGTTGAAGCGCCCGAACGGTCTGAGCGGAGAGCTTGGCCTTCAATTCCTGTAAGTCCTCGGTAAGTCCAAATGCGGTGCACGCTGGTGCGCAGCAGTATCGATGCGAGAACTTTGAGTCTAAGCGTACTCATTGATTAGTAACAAATTTTTGTAATTTGGCGTGCATCGGTGTTCACCGGCGGGTACCGCGAAACAGCACTCGCGCTGCCCTCCGAAGGCAGGGGTCAGAGGTTCGAATCCACTCGGGCGCGCCAGACACAAAGAGGGCCCCAACGGGGCCCTCTTTGTGTCTGGAGAGTTCGAGGGCTTCGATGAGAAGCTCAGTTCGACAAATTGCGCCAGCAATTTGCTCCGAGCGGCGAAGCCGCGAGCCCGCAGGGTCAAAACAGCCCTAAGGCTGTTTTGAGTAATCCACTCGGGCACGCCAGACATAAAAAGGGCCCCAACGGGGCCCTCTTTGTGTGTGGAGAATTCGAGGGTTTGGTGAGACCCTCCGTTCGACCAAACGCGCGAGCGTTTTGGACTCATCAGCGCGGTACGAAGACTCGAAGATCTTCCCATGGCGATTTGAGTCGCTCCTCTCGAGCGACGACTTTGTTTGAGCGCCGAGTTCAGAAAAACAAACCCGGTCGCTTAGGCGCCAAACTCTCTCAGCGCGCGCCGCACCAAAGGCCGGTACCGACGAGCGACTCGGAGTGGCGGAGCGTCGCGAAGCAGGACGCACATGGCGCCATCGACAGACTCCGTCCCGCGAACCCGAGCGAGTCGGATCATTGCCGAGCGGCTGATCCTCACAAACTGCCCGGCGGGCAGCTTCTCCAGGATCTCGGTCAGGCTGCCACGAACCGGCCATACGCCGTCTCTGGTATGCAGATTGACGTAGTTGCCCGACACTTCTCCCCAGACGATCTGCTCGGGATTGATCAGACGGCTGGCGTGCCCGAGTTTTGCGAGCAGCGGTGCCGGACGATTCTTCGGTGTCTTGGCCAGCCGCTCGTAGACGGCGACGATAGCTGCGAAGGTCAAAAGATTGAGAGTGAGCTTCTTCGCATAGATTCCCTGGAAGTGTTCCGTCCACGGGATATCCGCGGGCAGGTTGCCGATCCCGGCGACCAGCATCGTCAGAACGACATGCAGCGCCGCAACCACGGGAGCGCAGGCCGCGTAGATGACGACTCGCGTCCACAGGCGCGGCTCGCGATCTGCCAGCCATTTGGCGGACGGTCCGATCAGCAGCGCCAGGAGGCCCCAAAGGTACCAGTCCGCCAACCCCCAGAAGATGGACAGCGACCACGTCAGTTCGTAGTACCACCGCAGTTGCAGCGCGAAGACACAACCAATCGCCGACCACACCATGAGCCAGCGTCCGAGTGTCCAGGGTGGAGTTCGCCTCGTCAGCATAGAGGCCCTACTGTCCCACAAAGATGGGATCGCTTGTATGGGAGCCGCTTCCGAGAGCGACCGTTCGCCCCGGAATCGGCGCCGAACATCACATAGTCACTCGGCTTCTCGACAGCGCCGTCTAGACTCGCGTCTTCCGGAGCAATCGGGCATGAATCCATGGACCGCCGTTCGTTTCTGCGCAGTGCCGCGATTCTGGCTGGCACCTCGTTGTCTACGCCGGTGTTGGCGAGCAGCGCTTCGCCGGCCAGCCGGAAGCTTCTGATTCTGGGCGGCACCAACTTCGTCGGGCCAGCCATTGTCGAGGCTGCTATCGCCCGAGGCCACGAGGTAACGCTCTTCAATCGAGGGATTACCCGGCCGGCGCTCTTCCCAGAGGTCGAGAAGCTCCGCGGTGACCGTCGCGCCGGCGTCGCCGGTCTTGCTGCGCTGGGCCGTACGCGCCGCTGGGACGCCGTGATCGACGTCTGGGCGGCCGAGGAGTCGATTGTCGACGCATCCGCGCGACTGCTTGCCGATCGCGTGGACTACTACCACTTCGTATCGAGCATCGCGGTCTACCGTTCGTTTTCGGAACCCTGGATGACAGAACGAGCGGAGCTGAGACTATCGTCCGAGGGCTACGGAGGTGAGAAAGCGCGGTCGGAGAGGCTGATCGCGGGTTTGTATCCGGATCGATCCGGAGTCTCTCGTTGTCCGTCCATCTTCGGACCTCGAGATCCGGGCTCGAGCCTGCACTTCTGGCTCCGCGGCCTGCACCAGAATTCGACCGTCCTGGGTCCGGGGACAGGCGATGACCCCGTGCAGTTCGTCGACGTTAGAGACGTAGCTCGATGGGTGATCCACTCGGTTGAGTCGGAGCTGAGTGGGACATTCAATACGGCGGCGGCACCGCTCCGATTCGAAGACTTCCTTGCGCTATGCCAGCAGGCGGTGGAATCACGCGCGCAGCTCGAATGGCTCGCCAAAGATTTTCTGTACGCGAACAACGTTGAGGCCTTTACCGAGTTGCCGCTTTGGGTTCCGGTCGAAGAGGACCCGGGCTTCTTCCAGATCAGCTCCCAGAAGGCGAGGGACCGCGGGTTCCGAACGCGCGACGTTGGCGAGACCATCTCTGCCGCATGGCGGTGGTATCAGTCCGCATTCTTCGAAGGAACGACGTTCCCGCACAACGGTTGGGGCATTAGCAACGAGCGTATGGCCGAGTTGCTCGACGCGTCGCGTTCGTCGCCGCGCTATCGGACCGAGTGATTCGCGCCGGCACGCGAGCATCGGGCAAGCTTCGACTCATCGCCGTGAGCGTCAACCGCTCAATGGCAAACCGGCTCCGCGTCGACATCGATCACGTGAATGCCCTTGTTGCCGGACGCATCGGACTGGTACGCGATCCGGTCGCCCGACGGCGACCACTTGGGATAGTTGTCCTCCGAAGGTCCGCTCGTGATCTGGGTCAAACCCGTGCCATCGGCACAGATCGCATAGATCTTGTAGCTGCCGCTGCGATTCGATCCGAACGCGATCCGGCGCCCATCCGGGCTCCAGTCCGGGTTGCTGTCGTCTCCCCGCGTGTCGGTCAGGCGGCGCACCGTCAGGTCATCGAGGCTGATGACGTGCAGATCGTAGTCCAACTCTCCCGGCCCAACCAGCCGGTAGAAAACGATCTCTTCGGCGTCCGGCGACCAGCGCCCATACTGTTCCGGCCCATCGAAATCCGTCAGCCGGCGAGTATCGCCGCTAGCCACGTCGACGAGCAGGATGTCGAGCTGTCCGTGCCGATCCGAGTCCACGACGATCGTGTCACCGGAAGGCGACCAGGCAGGATGCCACTCGTTGGCGTCGCTGAAGGTCAGGCGCTGCACCTGCCTCGACTCGAAGGTGAGGACATACACTTCGGGATCTCCCGAGGTGTCCGACTCGACCAGTGCGCGCGTGCCATCCGGTGACCAATCGCCCAGCCACGCGTTGGGTAACGGAATGTCGACTTCCTCGGCGGAGCCGTCGCTCACCGAGACGATCAAAGGCACCGGCCCGGAGTCTCGCAGAGAGGTCGCCGTCATGAAGCGGCCGTCCGGAGACCATCCGCTCATGAAGACGATTCCCTCGTCGGTGTAGACGCGGGCGCCGCTCGCGGCGTCTCCGTCGGCGGGCTGCGAACAACCGGCTGCCAGGAGAACATAGATCAACAAAAAAGCGTTCGGCGGCATGTTCCGCAGCATGTTCGAATCCCCCGACCGGCGGCTTGCCCGACTGATGTCCGGAAATGGTATCGCGGGAGAAAATTCCGTTCCGGATTTTCATCCATCAACAAGAATGGCGCGGCCGATGAAAATTCCGACGCTTGCCCTCCAGGTCCTTGGGATCGGGATCATCACAGGCACTGACCTCAGCTAAACCACCTGAAAGAGTACGAACAGAGCCGCGACCGCGCCGACGGTTGCCGCAAGCTGGCGGACGCTGAGTCTGATGCGAATGCCGTGCACCGGCTCGCCATCGGTGCCTTGATGCCGGACCTTCAACGGCGCCGCGGCGATCGGCGGCTCGAATGAGACCGGCGCGACGAGCCGATAGCCGATCTTGCGGACGGTCTGAATGATCTTCGATTCTCCGGGAGAATCGCCGAGCAGTTTGCGGAGTTTGCAGATCGCCTGAGTCAGGCCTTCGTCATTGGGCGCGGATTCCGCCCAAACCGATTCCAGGATCGCCTCCCTGGACACCGGCTGTCCCGGATGTGCGGCGAGAATCGTCAGCACTCGCATCGCGAGATGTTCGACGGCCGTCGTCTCGCCGCTGGTCGTCATCTGATTGAGGCCAGGTTCGACGCAGGTTCTGCCTATCCAGAAAGGTCTGACTTCCGTTGTTGCTTGCACGTGATCGAGCGGCATGCGCGGTCTCCAGCGGCTGTTCTGTGTATGGATTCGAGTCCGAATATACCCCCGAAATTCAAAAAAAATGTTTTCTTCAGGTTTGCCGTCCGAGCCAGACCGTAGTGTTTCGCCTTCTTCCAGTCAGCGGAACGGCAATCGATGAAAACGGCACCAACACTCTCGCTCATTCTTCTCATCTGCCTGGGTGCGAGCCCGGCGGCGTTGGCACAAGGCAGTGTGAATCCCGCCACCCTGGATCATGCGAGCCAGGACCTCATTATCGAGCGTCTGATGAAGCGCATCGAGGATTTCTACGTCCTTCAGGAGGACGCACCTGGCCTTGCGGAGCATATTCAGGAGCGGCACAGGGAAGGCGCCTACCGGGCGCTTACCGATCCGAATCAGTTCGCGAGGCAGATCATGCTGAATCTCAGAGAAGAGTCTCGGGACGCGCACTTCGCCCTGCTGTTCGATCCTGCGATGTATCAGACGATGGAGGCGGAATTGGGCGCGCTGAACGGGCCAGACAGCCGAGCCGCACTCGCGGGCTGGCTGCAGGATGACGACGCCGCTCCGGACATCGGCAGCCTCGCGGGCAGCGCACGGACCAACTACTTCTTCAGGCGGCTCGAAGTTCTGGAGGGCAACGTCGGCTACCTGAGGCTCGATCAGATTCCCGCACTCGAGGCTGCAAAACCGACGGTGGATGCGGCGATGGCCTTCCTGACCAATGTAGACGCAATGATCATCGACGTGCGCGGCAATCGCGGCGGTGTCGGTGGCTTCATCCCGTACTTCATGAGCTACTTCTTCCCCGAGGGTGAGACCTACCTTTACAAGCGCGACTTCGAAGCGGTGGGTGTGGTCGATGAGTACTTCACCATCGCCGACCTGCCTGGCGAACGGCTGGACGGCGTTCCTCTTTACGTGCTCATCGATCCGGAGACCGGTTCGGCCGCACGCAATCTCGCCTATACGCTGCAGAGTTTCGAGCGCGGGCTGCTGGTCGGAGAGCCCAGCGGCGACAGTGGTGCGCAGGGTGCTCACAGCGGTGGGCTGTTCCCACTTGCCCACGGCGTGCTGGGGATCGTGCCCATTGGCCGGGTGGTCAATGCGCGGACCAACAGCAACTGGCGGGAAACGGGCGTACAACCGGACATCGAAGTGGGTTCGGTGGACGCTTTGGACGAGGCCCATCGGCTGGCGCTTCAGGCGCTGCTCGAACAGAGC
This sequence comes from Woeseiaceae bacterium, assembly GCA_965232445.1. Taxonomy (GTDB): domain Bacteria; phylum Pseudomonadota; class Gammaproteobacteria; order Steroidobacterales; family Woeseiaceae; genus UBA1847. Next base: position 1,476,809 of record OZ246973.1, read on the forward strand.
AACGACCCGGCAATCGGCGCGGAGCTAAACGAGGCGCTCGAGAACATTGCGCGGCGGCGCGCGGCGGCAAGCGCGCCTCCTGCCGACTTGGCGGAGTTCGTTGGGACCTACGGCCAGCGGACGATCAGCCTCGCCGGTGGCGTACTCAAGTACCAACGGCAGGGAATGGGTGCGAGGTTGGATATGCGAGAGATCGAGGACGACCTGTTCGAACTGGTCCTGCCCGCCGGCGCCCGCGCGGCTCAGCCGCCGCCGAACGTGCGATTCGATCGCGACGAGGCCGGGGACATTGTCGGCTTCACGCTAATCGGCCAGGACGGGACGTTGATGGAGTCCGCGCCGCGCGGTCCCGAGGAGTGACGCAGCACCGACACCAACGCCGAGCAAGAGTCCGCGATCTATGAAATCATGACTGGGTGAAACAGCGTAAGCATTCTTTAGAATCGCACCGGAGTCGCGTGTGCCCACTATCGATTTCTGGTTCTCCGTAGGCAGCACCTACACGTATCTGACCGTGCAGCGCCTGCCGGAGGTTGCGCGAACCACGGGGGTCTCATTCGTCTGGCGGCCGTTCAGCGTCAGAACGCTGATGCAGGAAATGAACAACGTCCCCTTCGTCGGCAAGCCGGAGAAGGAGCGCTACATGTGGCGCGACCTGGAGCGGCGCGCGGGCCGCTACGGTATTCCGATACGTCTTCCGGTCGAATATCCGCTGCAGGAGTTCGACCGCGCCAATCGAGTCGCGATCGCCGCGCAACAGGAAGGGTGTTGCGAAGACTACGTTCGCAGCGCCTACCGGCTCTGGTACCAGCAGGGTGTTCCTGCCGGCTCGGAGCAGAGCGTCTCGGCCTGTGCGGAAGAAGCCGGCCGAGATCCGGCTCAGCTCATGGAAGCCGCCAACAGCGACGCGGCCGAAGCGGCGTACTCGGCGGCGACATCCGAGGCCCGCAAGCTCGGCATCTTCGGGTCGCCGTCCTTCGTTACCCCAGACGGTGAGCTATTCTGGGGCGACGACCGGCTGGAGGATGCCGTTGAGCATGCTCGAGGCCTCTAGCTTCAATCCCGTTTCCCTGCGTTCTGAACCAAGGACTTTCCGTGTCTCTTCTGGCACCCGATGACCCGAAATGGGCGGAGTACCGTGGCGGCTATAGACGCCCTGTTTCCGGTCTCGCGCCGTTCCTCGAGAAGCTCCTGTCTCTCGAGGTGCAAGAGGATGACTGGAATGTGCTCTGGGACGACCTTCACCACCAGGGCGACGTCGGCGAGGCGTCCTACGCGGTGGTTCCCTATCTGGCGGAGTACGCGAAGTCTGCACCGCGCATCGCGTGGCATGCGTTCTGGTTCCCGGCAATTGTCGAGCTGGAAAGGACGGAGCACGGCAATCCGGAGGTTCCGGATGAGATTCGAGAATCCTATTTTGCATCCCTCCAGGCGTTGCCCGAGATTGCATTGACCCGAGGCACGAACGTCTGGGACGAGTATTGTTTCGAGCCGGTTATGACCTGCTTGGCTCTCAGCCTCGGGCGCCGCGAACATGCGCGTGTGTACTCCGAACTGACAGACTCCGTGATACAGGAACTCTTTAGTTACTACTACGGCGATGACGACCGCTAAATGGACGCCAGGCTCAAGAGAATCAGCAAATTCCTGAGTCTCGTGCTCCGGCACAAGCCGGAGACCGTGGGTCTTTCGCTGGACAGCGGCGGTTGGGTCGACGTCGACGAACTTCTGTCCGCATTCGCGAAACACGGACATGAGATTTCACACAGCACCTTGCACGAGGTCGTCGAGCAGAACGACAAATCACGATTTGCCATCCGCGACGGACTGATCCGCGCGAGCCAGGGCCACTCGATCGACGTCGATCTCGGTCTGACGCCCCGGACGCCACCGGATCGGCTATTCCACGGCACCGCCAGTCGGTTCCTGGAGTCGATTCGGACCCAGGGTCTGAAGAGCCGGCAACGGCAGTTCGTGCATCTGTCGATAGACGAAGAGACCGCGGTCAGCGTCGGCGGCCGTCACGGCAAACCTGTCATTCTGGTCGTGGATGCACGCGCGATGGAGAAAGACGGCTGCGCCTTCTACTTGTCCGAGAACGGCGTATGGCTGGTTTCCGAGGTGGCTCCGGAGTATCTGGAGATCCCGGAGGGCCACTGAACGTCCGATGCCGACTTCAGATCAGACTACCCTGTAGGAGCCCGCGATGCGGGCGATCACCATAGACCCTCGGCAACTGACCCGGAACAAGCCGCCGTAGCGTTTGACTATGGGTACCTGATTCCCGGAGTCACAATGCGTCGCATCTGCGGCCTTTCTGTTGCGCTAAGCCTGGCCTTATCGGCTCTATTTCTGGCTTTGAGCCATCTCTGCCCGATGCAATTGCACGGGCCCGACGACTATATTCATCGGATCCAGGCAGAGATCAGGTTTCTGGGAAGCGTTGTTACCATCTACCGGCGGGATCATTCGCAGTATCCCGACGACCTGGCTGACTTGGCCGATCTGATCGACATATCGCGGGCATCCGATAGGCCCCTCGATCCGTTCGGTGGCGAGTACATCTATCGGGTCGAGCCTACCGGCACCGGCTTCATCATCTATTCTGCTGGCCGCAATGGAGTCGATGAGGTCGGCGAGGGCGATGACATCCTGCTAAGTGGGAAACAGTACGACTGCCCGGTCTTCTATCGGTGCCGAACAGTTTGCGAGGGCGCGAGAGATGCGGTCTTCATAGGTGCCTTATTGCTATGGATAACTACTGGTCTGACGCTGTTGTCCTGGTGCGCATCGGCAATCTGCGGACGTATCCGACGTGGGCTTCGTTGATGGGGCGGCAACCCGGTCGGAGCCTTGAATGCGACTCGGGCGTCAATCGCTCGTAAGACGAGCTCCTACAGGTGGCTTAGCCTGAATTGATCAGCCGTTTTAGCCGGGTTCTGTCCGGGCCATCCTGATTCGCGACCATTGCGATCAGGAGTTCTGCCGTCGCGATGGCGTCGATCAAACAGTCGTGTGCTTTGTAGCGGGGCAGATTGTATTGCTCGCGAAGATCCGCGAGCCGCAGGCTGTTGTTGTCGGCGACGTGGTGCCGTCTATTGCGGCGGGCAAGGGCCAGTGAGAGCGTGTCGACGACGGGGACTGGAAGTCCGCAGCCGAACTGCTCGTTACAGAGGCGGTCGAGCAGCGCTTTGTCGAGACCCGCATGGTGTACGACCAGCGTACGTCCGGCGAGCACGTCGAGCAGTCGCCCGAACACGAGGCGCCTATCCTGCCCGGCACCGACTCTGGTATCCGTCAGCCCGTGCACCGAAGCGCTGTCGCCAACGCTGCCCTCCGGACGGACCAGGTGCGTTTCGCAGGTCGACAGGTCGATTCGGCCGTTGCGGATCACCACCCAGCCGAGACTCAGGGCCTCTGCGGTCTTCGCATCGAGGCCGGTCGTTTCGATGTCGAGGCTTACGAACTCGGATGCGGTGAACGACTCGTTGCCACCGGGAACCGGCGATTCGACGAACTCTCGGAACGGCGATTCGGCTCCGCGGCGAGCGAGTCGCCGACGCTTCCGCGCCAGCCGGAAGAGTTTCATTGGATGTGGAATCGGTTCATCAGCGCCTGCTGGCTGACACGCACCTGTGCGAATGCCGCCTTAAGGTTCTGGCGCACCAGCGGTGACAGCTCCGTTGGCGCAAGGTGATTGTCCGGTTGCTCGCCCGCCCGCATCTGCCGGCTCTGATGCTCGAGTCGCAGCGTCTCTATGAAGTCCAGCGCGTCGATCAGATTCGCGGCGTCGACATCCGTGATCTCACCGGCCTCCGCCGCTGCCCGTAAGCGACTGCGCGTGCTGATCCGGACGCGACCGGCCGCCAGCGATCGGATTCGGGCGATCTCGACAATTGGCATGATGCCGTTGAGTTTCATATCGAGCGTGTTCTTGTGTTCGCCAGAGCGCTCGAGCACGAACGCTCGGAAAAATCCGAGCGGCGGTTGGAAGCCCATCGCGTTCTTCGACATCAGCGCGAGGAAGAGCTCGTTACCTTTGGCAGCTGTCCGGATGAACTCCTTCAGTGCCTCCACCAGCTGCTGGTCGCCGTAGACGGAGCGCAAGTCAAAGAAGATGTTGGCATGCATCAGCGCTTTCTGCTCGGGAACGGTGATCCAACTGTGGAAGTACTCCTTCCACTGCGAGAGCGGTTGCCGCCATTTCGGATTGGACGCCGTGACGTCGCCAGGACAGTGCACGTAGCCACAGTCGTTCAGGCCGTCGTTGACGATTCGCGCGAGCTTCCGGAAATAGTCGTCGCAGTCGGGCGCCGCTTCGTCGCTCAGTACCAGCGCGTTGTCCTGGTCGCTCTTCGCGGACTGCTCGAATCGCCCCTGCGAACCCAATGCGACCCAGGCGAAGGCACACGGCGCCGGCCCCAGCTCATGTTCCGCGATACGGATCAGCTGCCGGGTGACGGTGTCGGTGATTGTCGTGATGAACTGCCCCAGCTGCTCGCCGTCGGCGTCCGTCTCGATCTGCTTCCGTATCAGGTCGGGCAGCCGCTTGCAGGCACTTACGATGCCCTCGACCGTGGTCTGTTTCGCGATGTCGCTTACGAGATACAGCGGATGCTCTGTCTCGAGGCGCATGAAATCGCTGCGCGAGACCATGCCGATCAGCTTGCCATCCTCCGTGACGGGCAGATGATGGATATTGTTCTGCATCATCACGACCGCCGCCGCATACGCCTGTGCGTGTCCGTCGAGTGTGATCGGTGAGGGCGTCATGATGTTGGCGACAGGCTCGTCGCCGGCCCGACCGACGGCAACGACCCGGCTGCGGATGTCACGGTCCGTCACGATGCCCTTCATGTAGCCGTCATCGACGATGAGCATTGCCGACACTCGCGCGGAGACCATCGCCTGCGCGGTGTCGGCGATCGTCGCCGAGCTCTCGATGGTGACCGGGTCTCGGCCAACGAGGCTGGCGACGCTGGCATCGGTGGCACCGCGGAATGCCGGAGCGCCCGGCTTCCGCAGCAACCGGTCCGAGAGCGCGCGAATATAGAAGGTGTCGAGATCGGTATTGCTGCGCCGCAGCTCCTGAAACGTGCTGCCATCCATGTGATAGACGAGCGTGTCCTCGATCGCTCGAGACTGGTTCCTGATCGGCGCCGCATTCATCAGAGATGGGAAGCCGAAGCTGTCACCCTCCGCGAGCCGTAGGACGAGATCGTCGTTTTCGTCCCTGAGCTCCACGGCGCCGCTGCGCACGATGTTCAGATGCTCGTTCGTGTCCCCGATCGACAGGATGTCGCTGCCGGTCCGGTAGTAGGCGATGTCGATGCTGCGAGCGGCGGTGTTGATCTCGCGAGCGTCGAGGCCGTCAAACCCGGGCAGTCGACTCAGAAAGTCCTCGATTTCCGGGATCTCATTCATCTCAGGATTCTGGCACGGCTCCGTGACGGAAAAAACCGGCGGCGCCCGTACCGATGCCGTTTGCACGGGCGGCTCATTGAGTATTCACGGGCATCGCCTGGCCAAAGTTGGTACGGTGCGTGTCGGCCAATCAGCCAGACGACCAGCGTCGGTGGCAGTTTCGAGGCGCCGCAGGAAAGGGGGAAACATGTCCGGCAACAGCAACTACTGGAAAGCGAATCTCAGACTGGTCGCTCTCTGCATGGCGATCTGGTTCGTGGTCTCGTACCTGTTCGGAATCATCCTGGTCGAGCCGCTGAACAACATTCGCATCGGCGGTTACAAGCTGGGCTTCTGGTTCGCCCAGCAGGGCTCCATCTACGTTTTCGTCGCGCTGATCTTTTTCTACGCGCATCGAATGTCGAAGCTCGACAAAGAGCATGGCGTCGAAGAAGACGAGTAGGGGATAGTCATGGACCTGCAGACAATGACCTACCTCGTCGTCGGCTTCACGTTCGCGCTGTATATCGGTATCGCGGTCTGGGCACGCGCCGGTTCGACGAAGGAGTTCTACGTTGCCGGCGGCGGGGTCAACCCGATCGCCAACGGGATGGCGACAGCCGCCGACTGGATGTCGGCCGCGTCGTTCATATCGATGGCTGGCCTGATCGCGTTCATGGGCTACGGCGGATCGGTCTTCCTGATGGGCTGGACCGGCGGCTACGTTCTTCTGGCGATGCTGCTTGCGCCATACCTGCGCAAGTTCGGCAAGTTCACGGTGCCGGAGTTCATCGGCGACCGCTACTACTCGAAGGCGGCCCGCATCGTAGCGGTGATCTGCCTGATCATCGCCTCGGTGACCTACGTCATCGGCCAGATGAAGGGTATCGGGGTCGCTTTCTCACGCTTTCTCGAAGTCGACTACGACCTCGGTCTCGCCATTGGTATGGGTATCGTCTTCTTCTACGCCGTCATGGGCGGCATGAAGGGCATCACCTATACGCAGATCGCACAGTACTGCGTATTGATCCTCGCCTACACGATCCCGGCGATCTTCATCTCGCTGGCGCTGACCGGCAATCCGCTGCCGCAGCTCGGTCTCGGTTCGACGATGTCCGGTACCGACGTCTTCCTGCTCGATCGTCTGGACATGGTACTGACCGACCTGGGTTTCGCGGACTATACGACCAACGCCAGGTTGAGTCTGACCAACATGTTCATGTACACGATGTCGCTGATGATCGGCACCGCCGGCCTGCCGCACGTCATCATCCGCTTCTTCACGGTGCCGAAGGTCAGAGACGCGCGTTCGTCCGCCGGCTGGGCGCTGGTGTTCATCGCGATCCTGTACACGACCGCACCGTCCGTCGCGGCCATGGCGCGCCTCAATCTTATCGAGACGATCGAACCCTCGCCGGGCGAGTACATGGTCTACGAGGAGCGTCCGACGTGGATTAGCAACTGGGAGACAACCGGTTTGTTGGCGTTCGAGGACAAGAACGGCGACGGCCGCATCCAGTACACCTCGGATGCAGACACCAATGAGATGGTCAAGATTGACAACGACATCATGGTGCTGGCGAACCCGGAGATAGCCGGTCTGCCCAACTGGGTGATCGCGCTGGTCGCCGCGGGAGGACTCGCCGCCGCGCTATCGACCGCGGCCGGACTGTTGTTGGCAATCTCATCGGCGATATCGCACGACCTGTTGAAGGGGGTGTTCAGGCCGAACATCACCGAACAGCAGGAGCTCCTGGCGAGCCGAATAGCCATGGCGGGCGCGATCGCGCTGGCGGGCTATCTGGGTTTCAATCCACCGGACTTCGCCGCCGGCACCGTGGCTCTCGCGTTCGGCCTTGCCGCGTCGTCCATTTTCCCGGCGCTGATGATGGGCATCTTCTACAAGCGCATGAACAAGGAAGGCGCGATCGCCGGCATGCTGGTCGGTATCGGCGTCACCCTGCTCTACGTCTTCCAGCACAAGGGCATTATGTTCGTGCCCAGCACGTCCTTCCTGGGCGGCATACAGGAGAACTGGTTCTTCGGCATCGAGCCGAACGCCTTCGGCGCCGTCGGTGCGATCTTCAACTTCGTGACTGCGATGATCGTGTCCCGGATGACCCAGGAGCCGCCCGAGCACATCCAGCATCTCGTCGAGGACATCCGCGTCCCGGCCGGCGCTAAGGGGGCCGTGGCGCACTAGAGCGGATTGCATTAGGGGGAGCGTAGCTCCCCCCTTTCCCATTGCAGGCTTCTCGATCGCTCAGCTACGCTCAACGCGATGTTTCGAAACAGGCACGTCGTCATCGCTCTGCTCGTCGCGCCGATGCTCGCGATCATCGCGTGGTTCGCCGTGGACTATTTCGTGGCGGAGCAGCCGCAGGCGGCGGCGCCGGGTGAATCCTACCCGCTCGTCGCGAAGCCGAATTGCCGGCGCTTGAGCGATAGTTGCGAACTCTCGAATGCCGATCTGACGCTTACGCTTGTTGTCACTGACGCATACCCCAATGGGGCATCGGTGACGCTGACGTCGACGTTCCCGCTGGAACGCGCGGCGGTCGGCCTCGCAAATGACGGTGTGGATGAGGCTCCACCCGCCGTGTTCGAGCCTTCGGACCGGACAGGCATCGTCTGGCTCGGCGACGTCAGTGGCCGAATCGACGCCGACACGACGATGCGCGTTCTGGTGCACGCCAACGAGGCCAGCTTCTATGCGGAAGTGCCTGTGACCTTCTTCTTTATCGAATAGATGGCCTGCCGCGCGATTTCAATTCGTGCATGTACCAACTCGGATTGTGATGAGCATCGCGCCGCTCGGCCTCGACTTCGGTCATAGTAGGGCGACGGAATCATTTTCCCGGCTACATCACATGAACAGAAAACCTGCGACCAACCAGCAACGCCGGCAGCTCTTGAGGACGCTGCTCTTCGGCACCGTTGCCGCGCATTTCACCGTTCCCGGCCGTGTGGCGGCTGAGGACCTGTCGATTGAGGTCTGGAAGAGCCCGACCTGTGGCTGCTGCGACGATTGGATTACGCATCTCGAAGAGAACGGTTTCTCGGTCACGAGCTACAACGAAGGCGCCACCCAGGCGATGATCCGGTTGGGCATGCCGTTCAGCTACGGCTCCTGCCATACCGCGGAGATCGACGGCTACGCCATCGAAGGTCACGTTCCGGCGCGCGAGATTCTTCGCTTGCTGGATGAGCGGCCCGACGCGGTCGGGCTTTCGGTGCCGGCGATGCCCCGAGGCTCGCCCGGGATGGACGGGCCGATCTATGGTGGAGTCCAGGACCCCTACGACGTGCTCCTGATCGATCGCGATGGCGAGGCGACCGTCTACCAGTCGTATCGCTAGCTTGCCTCCTCGTAGAGCATGACCTGGTTGCGGCCTTTCTCTTTGGCCTCATAGAGCATCTTGTCGGCCCTCGCCAGCAGGTCGGCAAGTGATTCCTCTCCGCTCGGGTCGAAGGCAACGCCGAAGCTCGCGGTAATCGACACGCTGGTGTCGCGCAGCTCTATCGTGAAGCGTTCGAGCCCCTCACGGGCCCGTTCGGCAACGGCCATGCCCGTTTCGACCGAATTGGCGGGTACGAGCATCACGAACTCCTCCCCGCCCCAGCGGCCGACGATGTCCCCATCGCGCATGGCCTTCCTGAAGACGGAGGCGACGGCCTTGAGCACCCGGTCACCGGCAGCGTGGCCATAGGAATCGTTGATCGTCTTGAATCGATCGAGATCGATGATGATGACGCAGATGCCGCGCCTGTCGCGCTGCAGGTGGTCAAAGTGGCGCTGGACGAACGTACGGGTGGGCAGTCCGGTGAGCGAGTCGCGCTCGGTCTTTCTCTCGAGGTTCCGCTTGTACACGAGCATCAGGAAGAAGAGCACGATCGCCAGCGTCAACACGCTGGCCACGACGGTCACCGTGGTGATCACGAAGGATCGCGTGGTTTGTGCCTGGCGGGCTTCGAGCGGCGTGAGCAGCAGCAGACGCCACCCCAGCGCTTCGATGCCGAACTCCGAGATCAGGAGGTCCTCATCGTCGACTTGGATGATCTCGCTGTCACGGCTGCGACGCGACGAGTCGCCGGTTCCGAACCACTCGAGCGACTCGAGCGTCGGGATATAGGCGTCGGTCACCACCAGCTCCGGCAGGGACGACAGGATGATCTCGTTGCGGTCGTTGACGAACAGGAAATCGTAGCCGTAGCGCGCCTTGTATACGTCGAACGTCTCGACGAACTGCCGGATGGGCTTGCCCACCCCGACGTAACCGAGAAACTCTCCGTCGCTGCCCTGGATTCTCACGTCGAAATACAGGTGCACATTGCCGACCTGCCCGAGGTCCGCCATTACGTCCGCGTCCTGCGCCATGGCCTCGAAGTACCAGGCCACCTCGCCTTCCACGAGACTCAGCGTGGAGCCGTCGGAGAAGTACTGCGTCCGGGTAAGCTCGCTGGCAACGAAAAACTTGAGGCCCAGGTCCTGCTCCATCTGCTGCAGCCGTCTGAGCAGCACCGACTCGTCGAAGTCGAGAGTATCGACCGTCGCCGTGAAATGAACGGAGCTCGCAAAGGTCTCGGCAATGAAAAGCGGACGGAGCAGCTCGTCTCTGACGAGCTCGAACACGGGAGATACGGCCTCCTGCTGGACTCGGCTCTGCTCCGCGACTATGTCGTCGATGGCGTTGTAGGTCGCATAGAAGAACGCGCCGCCGAGCAAGAGCAGCAGCACGCAAGCGATTCGCGGAGTGATAATTGCGGAATTCATTTCCGTGTATGACCAACCACAGGCAGGCAGCGTCCAAATTAAGGCAAATCGGGCGTCAGCGATATGACGCAGCTATCACTCTGAGAAAATGAACATATCGGAAACATTGGGGAACGGCCACTTCCGCCGGCAACGCCAGCCACTGTGCGCCCAATTTCCCGCTTCTGACAGTTTTTCCTCTGCTCGTCAATCCAGCGTCCGGCAACCGAATCACGGAGAGATTCTAGAATCCTCAAACGTCGGCGCAATTCTCACACCTTGATTCAGAGTTACCCTGGGGGAACGGGAAGGTGAGTGCCCGGCGACCGGATTCGGCTACGACCAGATGCGTTGAGCCCACGCGACGTTGCCGACTTTCGCCGAAACGAGTGGCGATGGGCCTCTCCTGGTCGATCCACTCCGGCCGGAGATCGAGTACTCGAGCGTCAGCATTCACCCTTGCAGGTTCTTGGATTTGTTGTCACGAAGGCTAGAATGAGCCCATGGCCGCGTAAGGACCCGTAAGGCATGAGCAGGCTCGCCGCATTCAACTTTCAGGACTGGATCGAGGAGCACCGGCATCTTCTGAAGCCGCCGGTCGGCAACAAGCAGATCTGGGAGGACGCCGACATGATGGCCTTCGTCGTCGGCGGCCCGAATCATCGCACGGACTATCACGACGACCCTGTCGAGGAGTTCTTCTACCAGCTCGAAGGCGACATGGTGCTGAAAATCCACAACGACGGTGAGTTCTATGACGTCGTGATCCGGGAGGGAGACGTATTTTTCCTGCCCAAGCACGTGCGCCACTCGCCGCAGCGGCCGATGGAAGGCAGCGTCGGACTCGTCATCGAGCCGAAGCGACCCCCAGGTGAGAAAGACGCGTTCGAGTGGTACTGCTTCGAGTGCGGCAGCCTCGTGCATCGCGTCGAGGTGCTACTCAATTCCATCGTCGACGATCTGCCGCCACTGTATCAGTCCTTCTACGACGACGATGCGGCGCGCACCTGCCCGAGTTGCGGCGCGCGCCATCCGGGCAAGGCCGTGCCGGACGGCTGGGTGTCGCTACCGCCGAGGGACTGACGGACGCATGCAGTACGAAAACACGATCGAGTTCGCGCGGGCTCAGGATGCGGCCGACCCGCTCGCCGGCTATCGCGAGCGATTCCACTTCCCGGCGCTCGGCACCGAGGAACTGGTTTACTTCACCGGGCATTCGCTGGGCTTGCAGCCGAAGTCGGTGCGAGGGGCGGTCGAGCTCGAACTCGACGAATGGGCGAAGTACGGCGTCGAGGGACACTTTCAGTCGACGAATCCGTGGTACAGCTTTCATGAACTCCTGACGCCGCCGATGGCGGCGCTCGTCGGCGCGAAGGACTCGGAAGTCGTCTGCATGAATTCGCTGACGACCAACATCCACCTGCTGTTCGTTTCTTTCTACCGCCCGACCAAGGAGCGCTACAAGATCATCAGCGAGGCGAAGATGTTTCCCTCGGACCGCTATCTGCTGGAAACGCAGGCGAAGTTCCACGGCTTCGATCCCGACGACGCGATCATCGAGGTGGCGCCGAGGGAGGGCGAGCGGCTAATCCGGCACGAGGACATTCTGACCGCGATCGACGTCCACGCGGACCAGCTCGCGCTGGTCTTCTTCGGCGGCGTCAATTACTTCACCGGCCAGCTTTTCGATGTGCCGGCCCTGACCGCCGCGGCGCACGCCGCCGGCGCCGCCGCGGGCTTCGATCTCGCCCATGCCGCCGGCAATGTGCCGCTGTCGCTGCACGACTGGGACGTCGATTTCGCGGCATGGTGCTCGTACAAGTACCTGAACTCCAGTCCCGGCAACGTCGGCGGCATCTTTGTTCACGAACGGCACGGCCGCAACTTCGACCTGCCGCGCTTCGGCGGCTGGTGGGGGCACGACAAGGAAACGCGCTTCGAAATGAAGCCCGGCTTCCAACCGATGGAAGGCGCGGAGGGCTGGCAACTCAGCAACGTGCCGATTCTCGGTATGGCCGCGATGAAGGCATCGCTCGACGTGTTCGCCGAGGCCGGGATGCCGGCGCTGCGCCAGAAAAGCGAGAAGCTAACGGGCTATCTCGAATTTACGATCGACCAGCTAACGGCCGAATTCCCCGACGCGGAGATCAGCGTGATTACGCCTCGCGACCCTGCACGGCGCGGCTGCCAGATCTCGATGGACGTCGCGGGGCGAGAGCGCGGCCTGTTCGATGACATGGTCGCGGCCGGGGTGATCGCCGATTTCCGCGAGCCCTGCATCATCCGTATGGCGCCGGTGCCGCTGTACAACAACTTCGAGGACGTATTCACCTTCGGTAAGGTGATGCGAAGACTGCTGTCTCGGGAGTCCGGCACGTGACGCAACGATCATTTACCGTCATCGGCGGCGGCCCGGTGGGCGCGCTCCTGTCCATCTCGCTGGCGCGTCACGGCTACACGGTAGGCCTGTACGAAGGCCGGCCGGATTCGCGGGAGACCAGCATCTATCAGGGCAAGTCGATCAACATCGCGCTGTCCGACCGCGGCTGGACCTCGCTCGAGAAGATCGGCATCAGTACCGAGGCGAAGCAGGATGCGATCCCGATGTACCACCGGGCCATTCACAATGTGGACGGGTCGCAGAGCGAGATTCCCTACGGCAAAGAGGGCAGCGCTATCTGGTCGGTCTCGAGAGGCGGCATCAATCAGAAGCTGCTGGATATCGCCGACGCCGAGCCGAATATCTCGACCCACTTCCAGCACCGGCTGACCGATATCGACTTCGAGTCGGCAACGGCCATCTTCACCGTCCGGGACAACAAGGAGAAGATCGTACGCGCCGACTTCGCCTTCGGTGCCGACGGCGCCAACTCGAAGGTCCGGCGGACGGCCCACAACTTCCCGCGCTTCAGCTACAGCCAGAAGTACATGCCAGAGTGCTACATCGAGCTCAACATACCGGCCAACCCCGACGGCTCGCACCGGCTCGAGAAGAACGCGCTGCACATTTGGCCGCGCAAGGACTTCATGCTGATCGCATTGCCGAATCCGGACGGCTCCTTCACCTGCACGCTGTTTCTGGCGTGGGAGGGGAATCTCTCGTTCGAATCGCTGAAGGAGCGATCGGCGGTTGCCGCGTTCTTCCAGTCGAACTTCCCCGATGCGATGGACTACCTCGAGGACCCGGTCGATACCTTCCTGGAGAAGACCGCGGCGCCGCTGTACCTGGTGCACGTGTTCCCCTGGTCATTCCACAGGAAAGTCGGACTCATTGGCGACGCTGCCCACGCGATCGTGCCGTACTACGGCCAGGGCATGAACTGCGGATTCGAGGACTGTGCCGAATTGCACGCGCTCATTCCGGAGCACGAGCACGACTGGGAGCGGATCTTCCCGGCCTACGAGAATGCGCGCAAGCCGAACGCGGATGCGATCGCGGAACTCGCCGTGCGCAACTTCCGCGAAATGAGCGATCTCTCCGGCGATCCGCAGTTTCAGCTCAGAAAGAAAATCGAAGCGAAATTCAGTGAGCGCTATCCGGGGCTGTGGACGCCGCTCTATTCGATGGTGACGTTCTCCCCCGAGACACCGTACTCGGAGGCGCTCAGGGTCGGGGACGAGCAGAACGCGGTGATGGAGCACATCATGGCGCTGCCGGATATCGAGAACGAGTGGGATGCGCCGCACGTCATGGAGCGGCTGCACGCGCTTGCGTCGGAGGCGTTTGGCGCCGGCTAAACCATCGCTAGACGATTGTCAGGCTGTGCGACACGTTCTTCGTGATCATGTAGTTCTGCAGACCTTCCGTGCCGCCTTCCCGGCCGTAACCGCTGGACTTGACGCCACCGAATGGCGTCTCGGGAAGTGACGCCTCCAGCGTGTTGATCGACACGTTGCCTGCCTCCAGGCCTTCGAAGAGACGGTCCGCGTAGTCGGCCCGGTTGGTGAAGCCGTAGGAGGCGAGGCCGTAGGGCACCGAGTTGGCCATCTCGATGGCTTCGTCGAGTGACGACACCGGATTGACGATCGCGACCGGTCCGAACGGCTCCTCCTGCATCACCAGCGCGTTCTCCGGCACGTTGGCGAGCACCGTCGGCGCGAAGAAATAACCCTTGCCCTCCAGCCGCGAGCCGCCCGTCTTGAGTTCCGCGCCTTGCTGCACGGCGTCGTCGACCAGGGTCTGCATGGCCTCGAGCCGGCGATCGTGCGCCAGTGGTCCCATCTCGATTTCCGGGTTCAGCCCGTTGCCAACGATCGTCTCGGACGCGCGCTGAACGAAGGTCTTCAAATAGTCGTCGAAGATGCTCTCGTGAACGAAGAAGCGAGTCGGCGACGTGCAGACCTGTCCGGCGTTGCGCATCTTGCGTACGGCACCGCTGATCGCGGCCGCTTCCACGTCCGTATCCTCGCAGACGATCACCGGCGCGTGCCCGCCCAGTTCCATCAGCACCGGAGTCATGTGTTGCGCCGCGAGCGTCGTCAGATGCCGTCCGACTGCCGTCGAACCGGTGAATGCGACGAGCCGGACTTCCTCATTCTTGATGAAGTGCTCCGAGATCTGCGCCGGGGTGCCGAACACCAGATTCAGGACGCCCGGCGGCAGTCCCGCGTCGTGCAGAGCGCGGGCGATATGCAGCGCGCCCGCCGGCGTCTCTTCGGCGGCCTTCAGGATGATCGAGCAGCCGGCGGCGATGGCTCCCGCGACCTTGCGGCATGGCTGGCTCATGGGGAAATTCCATGGCGAGAATGCCGCGACCATGCCGATCGGCTGGTGGTGCACGATGTAGCGAACGCCCGGCGCGCTGGGAATGACGCGCCCATACGTGCGCGTCGCCTCGCCCGCGTCCCACTCGAAGAACTCGCAGCCGCGGATGACCTCGAGCCTGGCCTGAGTCAGCGGCTTGCCGTGCTCCGCCGTAATGGCCTGGGCGATCTCCTCCTGCCGCTCACGCATGAGTCTCGCCGCTTCGAACAACACCCGGGCACGTTCGGCCGGCGCCGTGTGCCGCCAGACCTCGAAGCCCTTCTCGGCCGCTTCGAGCGCATCGTCCAGATCGCCAATTGCCGCGTGCGGCAGGCGCCCGATTTCCTCCTCGGTCGCGGGATTCAGAACAGGCAGGTCGTCGGCGGCCTTGCGCCATTCGCCGCCGATGTACAGATGCAGATCCGGGTAGTTGCTCATAGGGCGTGTCTCATGCGCTCGTGCGCGATCAGTTTAGTTGAGGGCGCCCCGCGATCAAGGCGCATCCGGCATCCGGGCCACTAGAAGCCAACGTTGCCGGCTTCACGTTCGAGCCTGGATACGACACTCATCGCCGCGAGTGCCGAACTTCGCGGATTGTCCGGAAGCGCGTTGCCGCGGACTTCGAACGAGAACTGACCGAAGTCACCGACGGCCCGGAGTTCGTGAATGTTCTCGTCGAGCCCCGGGTCGGCGATCAGCAGGACGCGGGTGTCGTCGAAGCCGACCCCGGCCAGCGCAACGGCCGCGGCGACATTCGCATTCTTCGGGTACGCCGTCGCGGCGTCCCTCGCGGTGCCGTCGAAGTGGACGTGTTCGCCGGGACTCAGCGCGTCCAGGTCCAGCGTCTGCTCCGCAGGCGAGCCTTTCCATCCGCCGGGCGGTTTGCGGCCAACGTAGGTCACGCTCTTTAGAGAACCGACGTTTGCCGCCTGCAGGCAATCGAGCGCGCCGATGGCGCCGCTCGCCAGATGCAGCTTTGATTCCCCGTCCTTCGCCGCAGCGGCCAGGCTGCGCTCGACATCAGGATCGGCCAGCGCGCCGATCGATACGGTGATGAGGTCGATGCCGCGCCGCAGAATGTCGGGACCCAGCGTCCGCAAGGCTTCGTGGCCGGCGCAGTCCAGCATCTGATCGATGTCCGCGGGCAGATCGGCGACGGTCGAGACATAGCGCGTCTCCGTCGACTCAGCGCTCCGCGCCTCCAGTCGAGCCGGCCGTACGATCACCGCCACGATCTCGTGCCCACTGTCGGCCAGCTTCTCGTGGACGTATCGCCCGATGGCTCCCTCACCGATGATCCCGATCTTCATTCGACCCCCCTGCCGGATACTCACATTATCGCAGTCCTTTGGCGGCCGGGCATCGCCGCGCTATACCCACGGACGGGCGTTTACGCTAAGTTTCCATCAGGCCCCACCGGAAACCACCGCCATCAAATACTCGAAGCTCGACGCGAAGGACTATGCCCGCGAGAACATGCGCGGAATCTGGGCCGCGGCGCTGAATCCGTTCAACGACGATCTGTCAATGAACGAGGCCGGCCTGCGCTCGAATATCCGCCACTGGATCGACGATCTCGATATCGAGGGACTGTTCATCGCCGGCAAGCAGGGCGAGTTTTTTTCGATGAGCCTCGACGAGCGCAAGCGAAATTTCGAGATCGCCGTTGAGGAGTGCGACGGCAAGGCCGGCGTCATCGTTTCGGTGTCGGATCAGAATTTCGACACGGTGAAAGAGCTGGCACGGCACGCCGAGGACTGCGGTGCCGACTACATCGTGGTCCATGCCCCGGTCCTGAGCTTCGTCCACGACCATGGCGAGGTTCTGTACCGGTACTACGAAGGGCTCTGCGAAAATCTCGATATCGGCATCGCGATGTGGAGTCACCCCGATTCCGGTTACCTCATGCAGCCGGAGGAATGCGCGCGCATCGCCGAGCTGCCGAACATCGTCGCGATCAAGTATTCGGTGCCGCGCGAGATGTACGTGCGCCTGACCGAGATGGCCGGCGACAGAATTCAGGTGTCGACGTCGCTCGAAGACGATTGGCTGGACAACATCGAAGAGCTCGGCTGGCGGCTGTATCTGTGCTCGTCGCCCCCGTATCACCTGCAAACGAAGAACGACAAGCGCATGGACGAGTACACCCGGCTGGCGTTCGAAGGCAAGTTCGCGGAGGCGCGGCGGGTGCGCGACAGCCTGGAGCCCGTACGTGAGGCGATGAAGCGGAGCAAACCGGCCGACAAGCCGCAGGCGTTCGGCAAGTACTGGCAGGAACTGCTGGGCCAGGTGGGCGGGCATGTCAGGCCGCCGATGCTGGAGTTGACCGATCAGGAGAAGGCCGCGATCCGCGAGGCCTTTGACGGCTGCGGCTTGACACTTTGAGAGGCCGGCGCGCCACTCGCCAATCGTTTCGAGAGGACCACTCGTGTACTTCAGAATTTCGTTATTGATCGCCGGTCTCATTCTTTCGGCGGGCGCGCTTGCCGAGGACTATTCGGCACTGTTCGAGGAAGTCGACCCTGCCGTTGTGACGCTCTATACCGTCGAGCGAAACCCCGCACCGTCGCCGACCGGGGCTGTCACGCAGCCGGGATTGGGTTCCGGCTTCCTGGTCGACGGCGACGGACACGTGATGACGGCGGCGCACGTCGTGCAGACAGCGGATCTCGTCGAGGTCGAGTTCGTCGACGGAACCCGGGTCACCGCAGCGGTCGTTTCGTCAGACCCGATCAAGGACGTCGCATTACTCAAACTCGATCAGGTGCCCGAGGACGCGATCTGGGTTGAGCTCGGCGACTCCGACGATGTGCGCGTCGGTGACGAGGTCTTTGTGATCGGCGCGCCGCTCGGTCTGAGTCACACTCTGACGGTCGGGCATATCTCCAGCCGGCGACTCTACGACGACAGCATGATGCAGGGCATCCAGGCCGAGACCTTCCAGACCGACGCCGCGATCAATCAGGGCAACTCGGGCGGCCCGCTGTTCAATCAGCGCGGCGAGGTCATCGGGATCGTCAGCCACATCCGATCCCGTACGGGCGGTTCCGTCGGGCTGGGATTTGCCGTCACGATCAA
This sequence comes from Woeseiaceae bacterium, assembly GCA_965232445.1. Lineage (GTDB taxonomy): Bacteria > Pseudomonadota > Gammaproteobacteria > Steroidobacterales > Woeseiaceae > UBA1847. Next base: position 1,494,787 of record OZ246973.1, read on the forward strand.
CACTGCCGTCGATGTTCTGCTCAACAATGAGATGCCCTGGAGCGGCATGAGCGGGATTCTTCTCTCAGGTCCGCTGGCGCAGGCGCTCAACGTGCCGCAGGAGCACGGCTTCCTCGTGCAGCGGACCGCGTTGAACTCGCCGAGCTCGCGCATTGGTCTGCGGCCCAGCCGGGTGCCGATCACGATTGCGGGTCAGGAACTGTACATCGGCGGCGATATCATTCTTGCGGTCGACGATATCGAGATCTCACCGGACTTCGATTCCGCGTTTCGAAGCTATCGTGAAGACATGGTGGAGGGATCGGTCATTCGCTTGAAGGTGCTGCGCGGCGGCCGCACCATCGTGCTTACCTCGACGATTCGCTAGCGTCAGTTCGCCTGCAGCGCCTCGATCATGGGCTCGAGGTGTTCACGGTAGTTCCGCCACGCCTCCGAGCTGCCCTGATACATCTGTTCGCGAACCTGCGCCGACGACGAGGTCTGGACTGCTCTTTCGGTCTTGTGGAAGTCGAGGCAGGCAGCGTCCCAGTCCAGCCCGGCGTATTCCAGCAGGCGACGGGTTTCGTCTTCCTGATTCTCCGTTAGCGCCTCGTAGCTCAAGTCGTGGATCTGTCCCGGGAATCGCTCGTGCCAGAAAGCCATCAGCTGACGATACAACGCGTGGAACCGCGCCAGGTCCCCGAGGTCGTTCGCGAAGCCGTGTCCGTGGCTCGGGAAGTGATGTTTGAAGATCGACCAGCAGGTAGCGCGCGGGTCGCGTTCGACATGGACGATGCGCGCATCCGGCATCGCCGTAAAGATGAAGCCGATCCAGCGGAAGTTGAGCGGCATCTTGTCGGTGACGTACGGCTCCGAAATGCCAATGTCGCCCAGGCCGGCACGGTACGTCTCGCGGATCGATGCAAGCTGTGACACCGGGTCGCTGACGTCTTCCCGCGCGCCGGATCTCACGGCGCGTTCCAGCAGGCTCAATTCACCGGCGCCGTAAACCTGTGAGTGGCTGGCGAGAATCTGCTCGACCAGCGTCGTCCCGGAGCGAGGCATGCCGACGATGAAGATAGGCGTGATGGCGCCGTCCGAGTCGTCGCCCAGGGGCCTGACGTCCGCCGGGAACCAGGACCGAAGCTGCGAAAACGCGGTGTCGTCGTCGGCGATCGCATAGCCGCTGCCCTGTTTCGCGAGTCGATTGGCCTCGGCGAAGTATGAGAATGCCCGGTCCCATTCGCCCAGGTCCTCGTGCGCCTTACCCAGCGCGAATCCGAGCTGCATCCGGTCGTCGTCGGAGATACCCTCCCGGTCGATGAGCTTGAGCATATGCTCGATTTGCTCGTCGCCCGCGGCGTAAGTCGATACGAGGCTGAGATTCCGGTGCGCGCCGGCAAAGTCGGGGTTCAGCTCCAGCGCCTTCCGGAAGCTCGCCACCGCCTCGTCGCGGCGCCCGAGGTTGCTGAGCGCATTGCCCATGTTGTTATGCGCCTCGACAAACTCCGGAGCGAGCCGCAACGCGTTCTCGAAGCACTCGACGGCTTCGCCGACTCGGCCGAACTCGCGCAGCGCACTACCGAGGTTGTTGTGAGCGACGACGAAACCCGGCTCGATCTCGATGGCCGCGCTGAAGCTTTCGACCGCTTCCTTCAGCATTCCGAGGCGGCTGTAGGTAATCCCGAGGTTGTTGTGCGCCTCGGCATACGTCGGTGCAAGCTCGAGGGCGGTCTCGTAACTCTTGATGGCGTCCCGGGGGTGGCCGAGATTCCGCAGCGCATTGCCCATGTTGTTGTGCGCGATTGCGAAGTCCGGCTTGATCTCGAGCGCGCGCTTGAGCGCGCCGGCAGCCTCCTCGTGGCGGCCGAGATCGAGCATCGCGGCGGCGAGATTGTTGTAGGCATCTGCAGACTCGGGATCGATTTCGACGGCGTTCACGTAATACGCGATCGCGCGGTCGGGGTGACCGAGTCCCGCGATCGCAGCGCCCTGCAAGGTCTGCAGCAAGGCCGACCACGGATACTTCTGCGCCAGCAGCCCGGCGTGCTGCAGTACGTCCTCGAACTTCTTCTGATTGAGCAGCATGACCAGCCCGTTTATCTCGGCCTGCGGCGGGCCGGGCAGATTCAGGGACCGGAGCCCCTCGGCGGCCCGCTGGTTGCCGGGATAGGCCTCGAGTACGGACTGGTAATGCTTCGCCGCGACGTCGATTTCGCCCTTTCTTGCGTGGCGCTCGGCTTTTCGCAGCGTGTCGTTGACGGATAGGGCCATGGGTCTTCGAGATCATTCTCGACGGCGGGCGGCCAATGTATCGCGGCAGCGGCGGCTACGACAAATGTTGGCTAGCCGTCGATTCGGAGTGCTACACGTATTCGTCGAACAGATCGATGAGCCCCGGGTCGCCGTGCGCAATCATGTCGACCAGTTCCCTGACGCTGATCCCGCCCTCCGACTCTTGTTGCATGTCCGCGCCGGCCGCCAGCAGCACCCGTATCACGTCGTGATTGAAAGGCTTCTTCACCAGACATTGACGCAGCGGGTTGATTCCATCCCTGTTCACGGGATTCACCTCGGCGCCCGCTTCCAGAAGCACGGCTACCAGCTCTGCGTTCTTCAAACGCGCAGCGTAGTGCAGCGGCGCGTTGCCGTAGATGTCGATCGCGTCGACATCATTGCCGAGGTCGATCAGGAGCTTGAGCATTTCCGCGGAGGGCTGCCGCCGGAAGCCGAGCAAGGACCGGTGCAGGTAGTTCCAGCGGTCCGTCTCCGTCGTCGCCGTGATGTCCAGACCTTTCCCGCGCAACTTCTCGAGCTTGCCGAAGTCGTCGTTGAGAATCGCCCTCAGCGCTTCGCGGGAGGGCGTCGTCTTTTCGGAGCGGGTCCTGGAACCCAGCAGTTTCCGGAGCCGGTTCAGCATCGTCCCCGCACGTCCCGGCCTAGGCGGTCTCGCCGGCTGGCGGCCGCGCGACGAGAAACGCCACCACGGCGCAGAGTGCGGTGATGAAGGCGCCCCAAACGGTGTCGGTGACGACCAGCGTCATCGTCCATCCCGTCAGCACCGCATAGTTGGTGACGGAATAGGTTCCGTAGGCGATCGCGCCGAGAGCAGCGCCGTTGATCGCCGCCACTTTCCACGTGCCCTTCTCGACGGCCGGCAGGCTCGCGAGCAGCAGAATGCCCGCGATGTAGCCGATGTAGAAGATGCCGGCCGCGGCACCGTTGGGCGAATCCGACAGCATGTCGCCGATTTCTCGCTCGTAGGTGTCCAGTACGACGAGCACGATCCATATGAGGTCAACCACTATAAACACGGCGGTTGCGGCGAGATACGCTAGGAGGATTCTCATCGGGCTAGTCTACAAATCCGGCCGGCCCTAGCCAATCGCTCGCGGTCGAGCAAAGGAGCCGAAATGCCAGTTCTGGACGATGCGCTGAACAGCGTCGAGGATTTCGTTACGTGGTTGAAGCTGCGGCACCCCGGCGAGGTCGAATTCCACCAGGCCGTGCGGGGAGTCGTCGGCAACGTCATCGATATCGCTCGCGAGGACCGCGATTTCCGCAAGTACGCCGTTCTGCAGCGGCTGGCCGAGCCGGATCGCTCGATCCGCTTCCGCGTCACCTGGGTCGACGACGCCGGGGAGATGCACATCAGCCGCGGCTATCGGGTGCAGCACTCGAATGCGCTGGGTCCGTACAAGGGCGGCCTGCGCTTCGATCCGTCGGTCAATCCGAGCATCCTCAATTTCCTGTCCTTCGAGCAGGTGTTCAAGAACAGCCTGACGGGTCTGAACCTGGGAGGCGGCAAAGGCGGATCCGACTTTACGACCAAAGGCCGATCCGACAACGAGGTGATGCGCTTCTGCTACGCCTTCATGACCGAACTGCATCGCCACATTGGCCCGCAGACTGACGTGCCGGCCGGCGATATCGGTGTCGGCGGCCGCGAGATTGGCTACCTGTGGGGGCAGTACAAACGCCTCGAGAATCAGTTCTCCGGCGCTATCACCGGCAAGCAGGTCGGGGCCGGCGGCAGCGAACTTCGCGAGGAGGCGACCGGCTACGGCGCCGTGTATTTCCTCGGTGAGATGCTCGCCGACTCGGGCGAAGAGCTCGAGGGCAAAACCGTCACCGTTTCGGGTGCCGGCAACGTCGCCATCCACGCGGCGGAGAAAGCCGCCGATCTCGGCGCCAGGGTCGTAACGCTATCGAACCGCAAAGGCTGCCTCTTGAAAGAAGACGGGTTCAGTTCGAAGGAGCTGCGCGACGTCGAAGCGGTGTACGCGGCAACGAAGAACCTCGCCGAAGCCGGAGAAAAAGTGGGCGCGGCATTCGACGATGGCGGCAAACCCTGGAGCGTCCCCTGCGATATCGCGATTCCCAGCGCCACTCAGAACGAGGTCGACGAAGACGACGCCCGGCACCTGATCGACAACGGCTGCAGGATCGTCGTCGAGGGCGCCAACATGCCGGTGACGCACGAAGCGTCCGAGCTGCTATGGGAATCCGGCGTTACGATCGCGCCAGGCAAGGCCGCGAACGCGGGCGGTGTTGCGGTTTCAGGCTTCGAGATGTCGCAGAATCAGTCCGGCGTCATCTGGTCGGCCGAGCACGCCGATCAGGCCCTGCACAAGATCATGAAGGGAATCTTTCAGCGCACGCGAGCGGAAAGCGATGTCGATGGGCGCATCGATCTCTGCCGCGGCGCCGACCGGGCCGGGTTCCGTCGGGTGGCGCGTGCGGTTGCCTGGATGGGTGCGATGTAGCGAGGTACCGCCGGCTACTTGCCGACGCGGGCGACAAAGGCCAGTGCACCGATGGTCAGACCGGCGATCACGACCGTCAGCAGCAGCTTCTTCAGCGCGTCCCCGAAGACGTCGGGCGGGATGAGATCGAACACCAGCGCCGTTGCTAGACCGGCAACCAGCAGGATGACGATCGAGGCAGAGAGCCTGACTATTCCGGACATGTTCGGGACCTCCGTCAAAGCGATCGTCCAAGAATCGTCCTCCGCCGCGGGATTTGCAACCGCCGGGTTCTCAGAATTCTTACGGCGAACGATCATGCTTCGCGATCAACTCCGCGGCTCTGTCGGCGATCATCATCGTCGGTGCGTTCGTGTTGCCGGCGACGATGTCGGGCATCACGGAGGCGTCGGCGACTCGCAGGTTCTGAAGCCCGAAAACCCGGAGTTCCGGATCCACGACCGCGCCCGGATCGCCGGCGGCGCCCATACGACAGGTTCCGACCGGGTGGTAGGCGGTTCCCAGTCGTTGCTGGACAAAGCGCAGCAGGTCGTCGTCAGTCTGGACCGCGGGACCCGGCACGAGTTCGCGCGCGCTTCCGGTCTTCAGCGACGGATGCGCCAGAAGCTTGCGAAGCAATCTCACTCCGCGCAGAAACGAACTGAGGTCTGCCTCGTCGGCCAGCAAGTTCAGATCGATCGCCGGAGGCACGTCGAGATCGGGTGACCGCAAGGTCAGGCGGCCCCGAGAACGGGGCTTCAGTAAACAGACGTCGCAGTAGTAGCCCCTGCCCCAGGTCAGCAGCCTGCCTTTGTGTCCGACTCGAGCGGGAATGAAGTGGAACTGCACGTCCGGCTCGCGCAGGGACGGCAGGGATTTCGCGAAGCCGCCACCCTCTACGGTATTGCTGGAGAAAAGACCGCGGCGTCCAAGCAGGTACCGAAACGGCGCCGCGGCGTTGGCCAACAGCGTCGAGAAACTGAGTGCATAGCCCTGATCGCCGCCGCCGTAGTGCACGCCGATGGCTGGATGATCGTGTAGATTTTCGCCGACGCCCGGCAGGTTGTGCACAGTGGGAATCGACAGAGACTCCAGGTGGTCCGCAGACCCAATTCCCGAGCGCAACAGAATCGACGGCGAGCCGATGGCGCCAGCCGAAAGGATCAACTCCTTGCGGACTCTTATATTCCTCGAGCCGTCGCGCCCGACGCACACGATGCTCGTCGCCCGACGACCATCGAAGCGCACGCGGTCGACGGTCGTGTCGGTGACGATCGTCAGATTGGGGCTCGCCTTCGCCGGCGTTAGAAAGGCGTCGGCGGGGCTCCAGCGTCGTCCTTTGTGCATCGTGGCCTGGTACCAGCCCAGCCCCTCCTGGATCGACCCGTTGAAGTCGCCGTTCGACGGAATACCGGCGTCCGCGCCGGCTTCGATGAAGCGGCCAACGAGCGGGTGAGGCGAGGGTAGGTCTTCGACGAACAACGGACCGTCATCGCCGTGCAGCGGGTCGCCGCCGAGCCGGGCGTTGTTCTCCAGTGCGATGAATCGCGGCAGCACCGAGCGCCAGTTCCAACCGGCGCAGCCCGAGTGTTCCCACGCATCGTAGTCGCTGGCTCGTCCGCGGATATAGACCATGCTGTTGATCGAACCGGAGCCGCCCAGCGTTCGACCGCGCGGCACGGACACCCGTTTTCCGCCCAGGTGTCGGTGCGGCTCCGACTGGAAGCGCCAGTCGTAGCGCGGGTGACCCATCAGTGCGACTACGCCGAGCGGGATGCGGATACGAAGATCGCTGTCCGGAGGCCCCGCCTCGATCAGGCAAACGCTGGCGTCTCGGATGCGGGACAAACGCCCGGCGAGCACGGAGCCGGCCGAACCGCCTCCGACAATGACGTAGTCGTATTCAGCCATGCGGGGCTCAGGTTCTGACCTTCTCGAACGCCGTCCAGGCTTCTTCGAGGCGGTCGATGTCGAAGTCCGCGCGGCGTGCGGGTTCGAGGATGAGGGCCTCGGAGGCGTGGAGTTCGTCCAGCGCTACTTCGAGCGACTCGTAGACCTCAGGAGGCACGACGAGCGCGCCATGGCGGTCCGCGTGAATCAGATCGCCCTGACGGACCGTCAGGCCGAAGACCGAAACGTCGACGCCGATTTCGCGAACGTGCACCCAGGCATGGCTTGGTAGGACCGCGCCGCCGATCAGCGGGAATCCCGGCTCGAGGTTGTCGAGGTCGCGCAAGGCGCCGTTCGTGACGACTCCTTCGAGCACGAGCCCCTTGTGAACGGCCGTGTGGACTTCACCCCACCACGCGCCGGCACAGGCAGGGAAGTCGAGATCTTCGACAACGGCGACCGCAGGCCGCGGACCGCTGGCCATAGACCGGAAGTACTCGAGCCTTCTGGCGCGGACCTCGTCCGGCGTCGCCTCTGGCGGTGCGGCGGCGGTGATCGTCGCGGTCCGGGCGAATCCGGTGAACGGTCTGGCTTTTGCCGGTATCACCGTTTGTCGGGTGTAGGCGTCGAATCCGCGGCGCCCCTCCGCTACCTCGATCGCATTGCATACCGTGGGCGTGTCGGTTGTGGCTAAGCGCGCCAGCAGGCTCGTTGATGGCTGTATGGAAGACATAGGCCCACCCCTTCTGACTTTTCGAGTAACTGCGAATGCAGGTGAATAATCCATATATCCTACTGATATTGAAAGAATTACACCATGCCAAAGCTCCAATACTGAATCAGCATCTTGCATTCGAAGTACAATCGCTGCACACTAGCCGCACATACGCCAAAAAAGCCGCGGTGCAACGGCGTCGCACTAGTAGTTCCGGGGGTAAAAACAATGACCATTCAGACTCAGTCGAGACGGGCAGCAATCGCAATTTCCGTTCTTGGCGCGTGGATAGCACTCTCACCGGCTGCATTTGCGCAGCTCGAGGAAATCGTCGTCACGGCCGAAAGACGCGAAGAGAGTCTCCAGGACGTCAGTATTTCCGTAACCGCATTCAATGAAGAGGCGTTAGAACTCGGCGGCATCGACGACGTATCCCGTCTGGAATTGCTGGTGCCGGGCATGAACTTCGCTTTCGCCGGCAACGACGCGAAATTCAATGTTCGAGGCGCTAACTCGACGAATACGTTCGGCGACAACAGCTCGATCGTCGGTGCGTTCGTTGACGGTATCTACAAGGCTCGCGCATCACAGCAGACCCGTGCGTTCTTTGACGTCCGTAACGTCGAATTTCTGCGCGGACCGCAGGGCACTCTGTACGGTCGGAATACGTTTGCCGGCGCGCTCAATGTGTACACAAATACCCCGGATCTCGAAGGCACCCATGCCCAGATCGGTGTCAGCGCACAGGCGTTCGATCGCCTGCGCGGCAGCGGCTACATCAATATGCCGATGTCCGAGAACTTCGGCCTGCGTCTTGCCGGCTTTTTCGACAAGAGTGACGGCTACATCTCGAACCTCGCTGGCCCTGATATCGGCGCGCAGGACGACAAGGGCTTCCGCATCGTAGGCCTCTGGCAGCCGAGCGACCGGCTCGAAGCCATCGCTCGCTACCACCGGGTTAGCGAAGACGGCAACGAGGCAGGTCTGTTCGGCTACACGTTCCTATGCCGCAACGAGACGCCCGACGGTCTGACCGATCCGTTCGGAACCGTCCGCGATTGCTCGAACCCGGTACGCGGATCCGGCAGTCGTGGCCCGGCCTCGAATGGCCCCGGCGGCGATCCGTGGACAGTCAGTCAGGATTACGTACGGCCTGTGGACCTCGTTGACGAGGAGTTTTCTCTGACGGTCATTTACGATCTCGACAGCGTATCGATCAAGTCGATCACGGCGATCAACGAGTTCACCAACGACATCAACTTCGACTTTGACTTCAGCCCGACGCCGAACTCCAACGGTGGCTATCTGGAAGAGTCGGAAGGCTTCGCGCAGGAGTTCCAGGTATCGTCGACCGGCGACGGCGCGCTGCAATGGACTGCAGGCTTGTATTACTCCGACCTCGAGGACTACTCGAGCTTCTACATCTATCAGCAGACGGTGCGCGACGACACGACGCGCGGGTCGGTCACGATCCCGGCAGGGACATTCACGCTGCTCGATGGGACGGACATCGTCTCCGATGCCACCGTGCTGGGTGGGTTCTTCGCGAACGCGGTTCAGGTGGATACGGAGTACCTGGGCATTTTTGCGCAGGGCGAATACTCGGTACAGGACAACCTGCGCGTGATCCTCGGCCTGCGCTACAACGAGGAAGAGAAAGCGGCGTCCTGCGGCGGATCGAACTTCACCGGTGACACCAACGGTGACGGCACGGTCGACCGCGTCGTGAACGTCGCACCCGGTCTCGACGGCAGCTCGCCGCTCATCCTCCCGGACAACGCCATCGATGTCTTTACCTACGACTGCGGCGCGAGCGACGCAATCACGAGCGCCCAGACGACGCAGGGTCCGTCGGGCTTCGACGGCAACTACGATAACGTCACCTGGCGTGCCGGTGTCGAGTACGACATGAACGACTCGACGATGCTCTACATTAGCGGCTCGACCGGCTACCTGTCGGGTTCTGCCAGCACGCAGACGACGACCGAGGAGCAGGAGTCTCAGGTGATCGAGCTGGGCTTCCGCAGCGTGCTTCTCGACAACACGCTGCAGTTCAATGGTGCGCTGCACTTCACCGAGTACACGAACCTGCTGACCCAGCGCCAGGAGATCGACCCGAACACCGGCATCGTCCTGACCTTCACGGACAACGGCGGTGACATCGAGGCGATGGGTATCGAACTCGATGCCATCTGGCTGCCGGCCGACGAGTGGACGATCACCGGTACTTTGGCATGGCTCGACTCGGAGTTCGGCGTATTCGGTCAGACGAATCCGTATCAGCTTTACAACGGTCAGGTGCAGAGCTTCGTCGACGTTGCCGGCGAAACGACGCCGTGGTCGCCGGAGCTTACGCTCGGCGCCAGCGCTGCATACCGGATGGACATGGGTGGGCGCGGCACGTTGACACCGTACATCCAGACGTACTACTCGGATGGCTACAACACATCGAACCTGCTCGCGACCGACCCCTCACACGACCAGGACTCGTACACGAAGACGGACGTTCGACTGATCTGGGACTCGGTTGATGAGGCCTATTCCGTCGAGCTGTTCATCGAGAACATCGAGGACGCGGATGTCCTCGCTCGTGGCAACAACAACGGTGACGACGTAGTGCAGACCTCGTATCTGTACCCCCGTAACTACGGCGTGAAATTCACCGCTCGGTTCTAGCCCGAATCGTGATGCAGGGATGCACACGCGATGAAGGGGCTTCGGCCCCTTCATTCGTTTAGCGACACGACCAGTCATCCGCGACAGGCGAGGCGAGTATGAGCATCACACGACGACGCTTCCTCAAGGTCAGCGCAGCAGCCGCGGCAGGCGCGATGGCACCGGACATCGCCGCTGGCAATGCCACGAGACCCGTGCGCGACGAGGGGTGGCGGCCGCGAGAACTCGAGCGACGCCCGAATATCGTGATCGCGGTGCTCGACGATGTCGGCTTCGCCGATCTGGGCTGCTATGGCGCCGAACACCGCACTCCGGCGATGGACGCGCTCGCCGGTTCGGGGACACGTTTCAATAACTTTCACGTGACCGCGCTTTGCGCGCCAACACGCGCGTGTCTGTTGACCGGACGCAATGCGCATGCCGTGGGAGTCGGCAACATTGCCGAGTGGGGTCGAGCCGATCACCCGGGCTACCGAGGTTGGATTCGGCAGGACGCGATGACGCTGGCCGAAATGCTGAAACCCTCCGGCTACTCGACGTTCGCCATCGGCAAGTGGCACCTGTCTTCTCTCGCCGATCAGAACGGCACCGGGCCGTTCGACCACTGGCCGATCCGCCGCGGCTTCGATCACTGGTACGGTTTTCATGGCAACGCGATCGATCACTGGCACCCGGAGATGTTCCGCAATACGACCGCGGCATATCCTGAGAAGACGGACGACTATCACCTGAGCACCGATCTGGTAGAGGAGTCCATCGACTACATCCAGGACCACCTCTCCGCAACACCCGACAATCCGTTCTTCCTGTATCTGGCATTCGGCGCGATGCACTTCCCACTGCACGCGCCATCGGACGATGTGCGCCGATATCGTGGCCAGTACGATCGTGGCTGGGATGAGGTTCGAGCGGAACGTTTCCAGCGTCAGATAGAGACGGGCATCGTGCCTGAGAGCACGCGATTGGCACCGCTAAACCCCAATGTGCCGGCATGGAGCGACCTGTCCGTTGAGGAACGTCGCCTGGCTGCACGCGGGCAGGAGGTTTACGCCGGTTTCCTCGAGCACACCGACCGGCAAATGGGCCGGCTGGTTTCGTTCCTCGAGGACGAAAACCAGCTCGACGACACGATCATCATGATTCTGTCGGATAACGGTGCGGCGTACGGCGGGCCGATCGAAGGCCGACTGGACGTTCGGCGCGATGCGTATCTCGGGCGCGCGCCAATCGAGGAGTTTCTCGCCGACATCGACCGCATGGGCGGCCCCGAGTCCTATTGCAGCTATTCGCGCGGCTGGGCGCAGGCGAGCAACACGCCGCTCAAATGGTACAAGTCCGATACCTTCGAAGGCGGCATCCGCGCGCCGCTCATCGTGAGCTGGCCAAACGGCGATTTGCCGGGGGGCGGAATCAACTCGCAGTATCACCACGTCATCGACGTCGTGCCCACGCTGCTGAATATGATCGACGTCACCGCGCCGGAGTCTTTTCGCGGCGTGGCGCCATTGTCGATTCAGGGCGACAGTTTCGCCTACTCCTTCGATCAGCCGGCAGCAGCAACGACGAAACGCGTGCAGTACTTCGAGACGCTCGGCGACCGGGCGATTTGGGCGGACGGATGGAAGGCCGTCGCGCGCCATACCCCCGGATCGGATTATTCGGACGACGTATGGGAGCTGTATCACGCTGCCGAGGATTTCTCCGAGACGGATAACCGGGCAGAGGCCGAACCCGAACGACTTGCCGCACTGACCGCGCTCTGGCGCGAGGAGGCCGAACGCTACGACGTGCTTCCGATGGACGACGATACACTCAAGCTCTACCAGGCATCGGTGCCACCCCCGCGTGAAACCTATCTGTTTTATCCCGGCATGACGCGCCTTGATCGCCTTAGCGCGCCGGACATCTACAGCTGGAACTCCCGGCTGTCTGCGGATGTCGAGCTCTCAGCGGCCGCGAACGGCATCATTCTCGCGGCGGGCGACTCCAGTTGCGGCTACGAGCTCTGGATGGAGAACGGCTTCCTGCACGTTGGCTATGTGTACACACGCAATGCCGTCTACACAGGACGATCGGAAAGAGCCGTACCGAACGGGCAACATACCGTTGGTTATCGTATCGAAAAGACCTCCGAGGACAGCGGCCTGCTCACGATGTTCATCGATGGCACGGATGCCGGCAGCATGGAGTTGCCGAGAATGTGGCCGATCTATGCGGCCAACGCCGGAATCCGCTGCGGCGAAAACCGGCATGCCCCGATCACCTGGGCATACGAGCAACCGTTCGTATTCGACCAGACCCTGAAGCGGGTCGTCATCGATGTCGCGATGGCGTGATTGCGGCTATCGGAGATCGCGACGCGGATCGCCGCGCAGATGCCTCAGTCGCGCGAAGACGTCGACTCCCATCTGCAGGAGGATGTTGACGATGTCGATCGGAACCCAGTTCTCCGCGAGCAATCCGTCCTCGAGCCTGTAGAAGTCCATGACTCGCATTTCTATGCGGCGGCCGGTTGGTCCGGTATTCAGCCAGTCGGGGCCGGTATGCGTTGCAATCACCGAAGGCCAGCCGCCCGTGCAAACGTAGTTTCCATCAGAGACGTGGGCGATGTGCTTGCCAACCTTGCGATCGGGGAATGCACGCAGGAACGGTATTTGATGATGCGCCTCGAAGCCTGACAGCCCACGTGTCGTACCGATTCCCGCCGGGCCGTACCAAAGAAAGTCCGGCGTCCAGTACTGTGCGTGATGCATGCTCGAAAGATCCTGGCCGTCGAACGCTAACAAGCCGGCGTGCATGGCCCTGACAATCTCCAACGACTTTGCGCCATTCTCCGGATCCACGTGGTCCGGACGGGCGCCGTCGGCCGTGGCCGGCTCGGACCAGCACCCTTCCTTGCCGAGGCTGGGCGAGAGCGGCCAGCACCCCGATTGAAACATCAGGTCGAGCACGTCGATCAGGACGTAAGCGCGCTCTATTTTTCCATCGACGACCCGGTTGATTTCGCAGCAGCGCAGCGTCGCCACGCCATGCGATGCCGGAATGCCGAGCCAATCTTTCGCGAAGGTGCCCTGCAACATGCTAAAGGCGGCTACGTAGTCCGTCCCCTCGAACTCGTTGGCAAGGAGGATCTGGTCGCGGCGTTCAATATCGGGGAATGAGTCGCGGATCGGACCCCAAAACTCCGAGGCGATCGCCGCTCGGCCGACGTGATCGTTGATCGGGTGAAAAGCGTGGAGCTCGGCCCCCTCGGTGTAGGTGTCGGCCACCGCGGCATCAAGGTCGTCGGATGAGACCAGTGCGCGCAGGTTGTCGACTACGGCTCGCTTATTGGCCGCATGCTTCGCCGTGTCGGACATACTAGGCCGCCTTCGACTTGTACCGGGCGACGCGCAGGTCCGCCTGTGCCTTGTGACCAGCGAAGCCTTCGAGCGCGCAAAGCCGCGAGCAGTACTCGCCGATCATCGCCGTCGCTTCCGGCGTGACCCGCTGATAGGTGCAGGTCTTGATGAACTTGCCAACCCAGAGCCCGCCGGTGTAACGCGCTGCGAGCTTGGTGGGCAGCGTGTGGTTGGTACCGATGACCTTGTCGCCGTAGGCGACATTGGTTTCCGGGCCCAGGAACAGAGCCCCATAGTTGGTCATGTTGTCGAGGAAGTAATCTGGATTCTCTGTCATGACCTGAACGTGTTCGCTAGCGATACGGTCGGTCTCGGCGAGCATCTCCTCGTATGTGTCGCAGAGAATGATCTGGCCATAGTCCGCCCATGCTTTGCCGGCGACGTCGGCCGTCTCGAGTGTCTTGAGCTGCTTCTCGATTTCGCGCTGCGTGTCCTCGACCAGCTTCTCCGAATTCGTGAGCAGGATTGCGGGAGAGTTGGTGCCGTGTTCCGCCTGCCCGAGCAGGTCCGTGGCGGCCATCTCGCCGTCGCAGGTGTCGTCGGCAATGACCAGCGTTTCCGTCGGGCCGGCAAACAAATCGATTCCGACTCGCCCATAAAGCTGGCGCTTCGCCTCGGCAACGAATGCATTGCCGGGTCCGACCAGCATGTCGACCGGCGCAACCGTCTCCGTTCCGAGCGCCATCGCACCAACCGCCTGAACACCCCCGAGGCAATAGATCTCGTCTGCTCCGGCGAAGTGCATCGCGGCAACAATGGCATCGTTGGGGCCACCGTCATGCGGTGGCGCGCAGGCGATGACGCGTTCGACGCCGGCGACTTTGGCGGTGAGCACACTCATGTGCGCGCTGGCCACCATCGGGTACTTGCCGCCCGGGACGTAGCAGCCGACGCTGTTGACCGGGATATTCCTGTGGCCAAGCACGACACCCGGAAGCGTCTCCTCTTCGACATCGACGAGCGCCGCCTTCTGAATCTCAGCGAACCTGCGGATCTGCGCCTGCGCAAACTTGATGTCTTCGATAGTGCGTTCGGGCAGCCGTGCAACTGCCGCTTCCACCTCTTCGTCGGAAAGCCTGAAGCTTTCCGGCGACCAGTCGTCGAACTTCTTCGATAGCTCTCTTACGGCGGCATCGCCGCGAGAGCCGATGTCCGCGAGTATGCCCTCTACGGTCGTTTTGACCTTTGCCTCGAATTCGGCTGCAGCCTCTTCGCTGATGCCCGCCTTGATGACCTTGATCACGGTGTCTGTACCTCGTTCTGTTGATTGAGGATCGTCGGCGGCTTCGGGTGATTCCCCCCGCGAACGACCCAGGCCTCGACTGTGTCGCTGCCGTCGTTTTTGAAACTTCTCTGCATATCCACCGGCACGGTCAGTACATCGCCGGGACCGATGTCGGCCTGTCCTCCGGGCAGCTCAACCGTGAGCTGCCCCTTGTGCATCATGATGACTTCCTCTTCGTGACGCAGGTGCCGCTCGGTAGCGCCGTGCGGCGCAATCCGAATCTGGCGGAGATGGAAGCCGTGCGGCCATGCCATGCGGGCTTCGTCCAGGCCCTCTTCAGGGCTTGCAGTACCGATAATCGGGCATTCCTGCATGCCACTGAGTGCCGGAGTGTCGGTCGGCTCGAGTTCGGAGCCGGTAAGGACGCAGCCCGACATATCTTCCGGAGTCATTCTCTCGAATCGCTCCAGGTCCGCCTCGGTCGTCGGCAGCATCGGCTGCTTCGAATCGGGCACCGTCTCGCCCTTGGTCGTGTCGACAAGACTGCCGTCCTCGAGCAGCACGAGACCATACTCCTTCGCATTGTCGAAGACGTAGGGTGCCCACGTCACGTGACCGGGATCGTCGCCACCGAGTACGGCGAACAGAAAGCCGGTATCCTCGCCAACGTTCTTGAAGCCGCGAAACACGTGGATGGGGATCGAGATCGTATCGCCGGGATCCAGTACGACTTCGCCGTCTTCCTTGTTGGGCCCCAGCAGAAACGCCCAGCGGCCGGAATGCACCATGAATACTTCTGCCGTCTCGTGGCTGTGCTGCGAGTTGACACAACCGGGCGGCTGCCGCGCGCCGCCAATGTTGAAGCCGTGCGCGATATCGATATGCACGTGCTGATCCGGGCTCTCGGCGACACCGGGGCCTATGATCGTGAAGTTTTCTTTCTCCGCGCTGCCGGGCGTGCGGGTATCGATGAAGGCGGTCGTGCACGGCTTCAATTCCGAATAGCGCACCAGACGCTGATCGAGCAGCGCCGGGAATTGCTCGGCGGGAGAGGCAGCGTGGGCCATTGGCGTGTTATTCCTTATACAGACGGCGCCCTGAGGGACGCTTTTGAACGAATGTACTTCGAATGCAAATTGAATTCAAGGAAAACTCAGCGCGACTCCAAGATGGGCGAATCTTGTAAGCAAAATCAGTGGGATTTAGAGCTGCATTCGAAGTACAATTCTGTTCTCATGAGCCGCCGAGCGGCAGGAGAGTCAGCATGTTGAGCGATCGGGCGGCGGGCCTGAAAGGCGCCTACGGGCCGGATGACGATATCGTCGACTACATTCTCGGAATCACGTTTGAGATCTGGGAGCAGCGCGGCGTCGAGCTGATTCATCAATACTACGGCGAGGACTGCATCGTCTGGGGCCTCGACGGCATTACGCACGGGGCGTCCGAGGTTGTGGATGGAACGTGGAAGACGCTGGACGCGTTCCCTGACCGTCTGTTGCTTGCCGAGAACGTCATCTGGTCCGGCAACCGCGAGGACGGTTTCTATTCGTCGCACCGCTTGCTCAGCATGGCGACCAACGAGGGGCCGACCGTATACGGCCCGGCAACCGGCGTTCGGATCCGGATGACCAATATCGCCGACTGCTGGATCGAGAACGGCGTCATCACGAAGGAGTGGCTGGTTCGGGACAACATGACGCTTGCTACCCAGCTCGGCGCCGATCCGATAGCAGCAGCTCGCGACATGGCGGCGGCGCGCACTGCCGAACATCAGGGGTGGATCGATTCCGAGCACGCGCGCTTGCAGTCCATCGATGCGCCGGCGGTCGTAGACGATATCCACGTTTCGCCGAGCGACGATCCAGAGGGGTTCGCCTGGCGCGTGCTCGCAAGCTGCTGGCGCGGCGACAAGGAGGCGTTCGACCAAACGCACGCTCCCTACAGCGTGTTGCACCGCTCGCCGCTACGCCACTACTCGGGCCGCGATGCCGTGTACGACTACTACCAGACGCTCCGCGCGGTCCTCGGTCATGTTCGCTTCAGCATCGATCACGTGGCAAGTCAGCCGTTCTCCGACAACGGCGTAGACATTGCTGTCCGCTGGACCGCTGCCGGCGTGCACGAAGGTGAGGTCATGGGTGTGGCCGCAACCGGCAAGCCGATGTTCATTCTCGGTGTGACACACTGGCGCTGTGTTGCGGGTCGAATCTCGGCCGAAATGACCGTGTTCGACGATCTGGCCGTGCTGAGTCAGACAATGGTCGGCTGATGCGTCGCATAGTCGACGCCCATCACCACCTCTGGGATCTGGAGGCGTGTCACTACCCTTGGCTCATGGCGCGAGGTGTCAGACGGTTCTTCGGTAACCCCGAACCGATCCAAAAGAACTTCCTCGTTCACGATCTACTGGCCGACGCGGCCGGCTACGATCTGGCGGCATCGGTCCATATCCAGGTTGGTGTTGCGCCCGGCGACGAACTCAGGGAAACGGAATGGCTGCAGCAGGTTGGCGAAGAGTTCGGCCTGCCGAGCGCGATCGTTGCTTTCTGCGAGCTGGACGACCCGAGGGCGTCGCGTCGTCTGGAAGCGCAGCTCGGCCACTCTCGGCTGCGCGGCGTCCGTCAGATCGTCGGCCGCTCGGACGAGGAGGACCGCAAAACGGGCAGCGGAAGTCTTGTCGAGAAGCCGGTCTGGCGCGAAAACCTCGCCGCTCTCGCCGACTTCGGCCTGTCTTTCGATCTTCAGCTGACACCACCGCAGGTGCGGAAGACCGTCGATGCATTGAGTCACGCACAGGATACGAAAGTTGCGGTTTGCCATTGCGGCTCGCCCTGGGACCAGACGCCGGCGGGGCTGTCGAAGTGGCGCGAGGGAATGGCTCTGCTCGCGTCGATGCCAAACGTCTACTGCAAGATTTCAGGCTTGGGCATGTTCGATCACGACTGGACCGTCGACTCGATCCGGCCCATCGTGGAGGCTTGCATCGAGCTGTTCGGGCCCGATCGCGCGATGTTCGGTTCGAATTTTCCCGTCGACAAGCTTCATGCGAGTTACGCCGATATCTTTACCGCCTTCGAAGCCATCGTCGCCGGCATGAGCGATTCGGATCAGGCAATGCTGTTCGAGGGCACGGCGATCGAGTTCTATCGGATAGACTCGGCAAGCTGATTCGCGCCTGCCAGCACCATCGATTGATCGGAGCTCAACAGGAACAGGTTGGCGCCCAGTTCGCGCCACATCGGAATTTCCGTGAGATCCGGTGTGAACATTCCGATAGCGGTACCGGTACCGGCACACGCTCTGCAGATCGCCTTTACGGTATCGACGACGACGGTGCTGGAAACAGACTCTTCCATGGCAACGGCAAGATCGACGCGGCCCACGAACAAGCAATCGACGCCGTCAACGGCTGCGATGTCGGATACTCGGTCGAGCGCCTCCAGGTCTTCGATCTGGACGACGACTGTCGTCTGCGCGCGGCTGGTTGCCAGATACTCGGCCATCGGCTTCGTCGTGTATCGGGCCGCCCGCGGTGATCCGGCGTATCCGCGCCCTCCCGCCCCGAAGTGGGCGTTCCTCGCTATCGCTGCCGCTTGCTCGGCCGATGTCACATGCGGAACGACGATCCCCGTTGCACCGCAGTCGAGCGCATTTCTAATTTGGGTTGGCGAGTCGTCGCTGATTCGAACGAGACTGGGCATGTCCGCCAGCTGCAGCGCCGCGATGCAGTGATCGAGTTCCAGCCGGCCGAACGGCGCGTGCTCCACGTCGATCGCGACCGCATCGAGTGCCGAGTGAGAAAGAACCTCGGCAACGATGGGCGAGGGCGTCTTCAGAAACGTTCCGACGATGGACTCATTCGCCGTTAGTCGTTGCCTGAAGGTCCTGCAGCGATCACTCATTACGATCTACCATAGACGCTCCGACGCGAGCTTCGCGCCCTCGACCATACTACCGAGCTTCGCGTAGACGATGTCCTCGTCGACAGCGCCGAAGCCCGCGAACGTCGAGAATCCGCAATCCGTTCCGGCGATGACGCGATCTCGGCCGACGATGTCAGCGAAGCGGCAGATGCGTTCGGCAACGAGCTTCGGGTGCTCGACGAAGTTCGTCGTCGAGTCGAGGACGCCGGGAATGAGGATCAGATCGTCCGGAAGATCGGCCTCCGCGAATACCGACCATTCGTGCGCATGTCGCGGATTCGAACTCTCGAAAAGTATGGCGCCGACTCTGGCGCCGAGTGCGATCGGCAACACCATTTCCATCGGTGCATCGTGATGATGCGGGCCCTCGTAGTTACCCCAGCAAACGTGCAGCCGCACGCGATCTTTCGGAATTCCGTCGAGCGCGTGGTTTAGCGCATCAACGTGCAGCCGTGCCTGTGCTTCGTATTCCTCGTCCGGTCGTCCCTTGAACAGCATGTGTCGGCCGAGACCCAGGTCGGGCGAGTCGAGCTGCAGTACGAGGCCCGCGTCGACGATTGCCTTGTACTCGGCCGCCATCGCATCGGCCAACGCGAAGAGATACGCCTCGTGAGACGGGTAGTGCTTGTTCGGTTGGAAGAGTGCGATCACACCGGGCGACGCGGCGTTCATGAAGGCTTCGGTGGGCGGGTGCTTGCGGATGGCCGTCTGCATGTTCGCGACGTCCTCACCGACCGGGCCCATATCCTTCACGCGAATGTCGCCAACGCAGCACGGTCTCCGATACGTCGGTGTGCCTCCGCTCGACGCTTGCCGCTTCAGGAATCCCGGAAACTCCTCGAGGTCGCTGGGCGGCTCACGATCGCTGTCGCCGTCGAAGCCGGTGATTCGATCCTTGATGTAGGTTGCGTAGCTGATCTTGCTCATCTCGCCGTCACTCACGATGTCGACGCCGGTAGCTACCTGACGTTCGACGACAGCGACCACGGCGTCGCGGATGGTGTCCGCTTCGTTGGCCTGCGGCTTGCCCGCTTCGCGGCCGAAAACGGCATCCGTTACCGCCTTCGATCGCGGCAGACTGCCGACATGCGTCGTGAGGATTCGCTCATTGCTGGTTTTCATTTCTTCGGTTATCTCGCAAAGAGTTGTTGTAGTTCGCGCGTTACAACCTCCGGTTGCTCGAGCGAGGACAAGTGGCCGCAATTCTCGACGATGCGCAGCCTGGCGCCGCCGATTCGTTCGGCCATCAGCGTGTGGTAGGCGGGTGGGCACAACGAATCTTCCTCGCCGCAGAGCACGAGCGCCGGACAGTCAATGGTCTCGAGCGTCGGCGTACTGTCGGGCCGGTTCCGCAACGCGTGCGACTGGCGTTCGAAGACCTCGGGTCCGATATCCATCGCCATGTCGAGCACGAGGTTGAGCAGGGCTTCGTCGTCTCTGTTTGCGGCAGCCAGATACAGAGGCTTGAGCGAATCGACGGCGAGTTCGCGGAGGCCTCCGGACATTGCCTTGGCGATTTGTTCGAGCCGCAACGAGCGCCGCTCCGGAGTGTCAGGATGAGGATTCGTGTCGAGGACCGCCATGTGAGTCACGCGCTCCGGCGCCTGACGCCAGATCTCGAACGCGAGTATGCCGCCCATCGACAGTCCCGCGACCGCGAATCTCGGCGGTGCCTCTTCGAGTGCTCTCGCTGCCATGGCCTCGAAGGTGTCGTCGCGTGTCGTATCCGCGTACTGAACGATTGTGCCGAGCGCGTCCGCCTGCGGTTGCCATAGCCGCCGATCGCAGAGCATGCCCGGAAGCAGCAGGACGTGTTCGGCGGCCACCGCTGCGGCTCAGGCATCGGCCGGGGTGAGGCGAGCGGAATTCCCGCGGACCGGAATTCCGGAGAATGCCCGCTTCTCGGGTGATAGCTCCGGATTGTCGATCCGTTCCAACAGCATCGACGCTGCGGCTTCCGTCATTCGGTGTACCGGCTGACGCACCGTGGTGACGCTGTATGCCGCGTAACGGGCCGGCCCGACACCGTCGAATCCGACAATGGATATGTCGCCGGGCACGTCGAGATCGAACTCGACTCTCGCCTCGTCGATGCAGCCGATAGCCATCACATCGTTCGCCGCGATCACGGCGTCAGGTGCCGATCCCCGTGTCCGAACGAGGTCGCGGAAGCAGGAGCGCCCCGTCTCGTAGCCGAAATCGCCGCTGACAGTCGTGATGTCGTCGACACCGAGCGCGGCGAGTTCCTTTAGAGCGCCCATCTTTCGCTGGATGCTGACGACCGAGTCTGCCGGACCCTCGACGATGCCGAAAGAACGATGCCCGGCATTGACGAGCTCGTCGACCAGCCAGCGCTCTCCCTCTTCCTGATCGCAGCGGACCGAACTGATGAGCTGGTCCTGCGAGGTGCGGTTGTAGAACACGATCGGAATGCCGGAATTCTCGATGGTCTTCAGTTCCGGTGGCGTGAACATCGCCGCTGTCAGAATGCCGTCGACACGATACTGCAGCATCTGCTCGAGCGCGGACCCCGTATCGCTTTCGCGCTCCAGCGCGAACAGCAGCACGCGAACGCCTCGCTCGGAGAAACGCTGGGTCAGCTGCACGAGCACCTCGGGGTAATAGAGATTGGTGAGCTTCGAGATCACCACCGCGACCATATTGGACCGCTGGGTAATCAGGCCGCGGGCGATCGCGTTGGGCCGATAGCCGAGCTTGTCCGCCGCGGCGACGACCCGTTCCCGCATGGCCTGCGAGGCGCTGGCGCCGTCCTGAAAGACCCGCGAGACGGCCGATTGCGATACGCCGGCGAGCTCGGCGACATCGTAGGAAGTGGCGCGCCGGCGCTCGCTTTTCCCTTGTTTTTCAGTGAGTTTGCTGGATTTATTCATTATTGTACGGCTGTTCGCCGCTTCCAATCCTGATCGATGGTAGGCAGTATTGCATTCGTATGCAATCCGGGCTTTCCACATGAACGGCGATCTGACCGGCCAGCTGGCACTGGTCACCGGCGCGGGGCGCGGCATCGGCCGGGCCTGCGCCGAGGGCCTTGCCGCCGCGGGCGCGCGCGTCATTGCCGTCGCGCGTTCCGAGGACGATCTGGCCGAAGTCGGACAGCATCCGTCGGGCCGGATCGACACGTGGACGGCCGATGTCCGGGACGACGCGCTGATCGATCGGATCGCCGATCTGGAAAGTCTGAGCATACTCGTAAATAACGCCGGGGCGAATCGGCCACAGCCATTCGTCGACGTCGATCCGGACACGCTCGAGTTCCTGCTCGATCTGAACGTTCGCGCCGCGTTCCGCGTCGCACAGGCTGCAGCGAAGGCAATGGTCGCGGCAGGTACCGCAGGCTCGATCATCCACATGTCGTCACAGATGGGGCACGTCGGATCGCCCGGGCGGACGGTGTACTGCACGACAAAGCACGCCATCGAGGGCCTGACCAAGGCGATGGCGGTGGAGCTCGGTGCCAACGGGATCCGGGTCAATGCGGTTGCGCCGACCTTTGTCGAGACGCCGCTGACGAAACCGATGCTGGACGACCCGGAATTTCGCGACTTCGTGCTCGGCATGATCCCGATGGGCCAGCTGGCGTCCGTCGAGGACGTCGTGTCGGCCGTCATGTGGCTCGCGTCGCCGGCGTCGGGGATGGTGACGGGCACCAGCCTGAAAGTCGATGGAGGCTGGACGGCACACTAGAAAAAGAACAGCTGCGACGACGAGAACAGCTGGAACATGAACGAAGGGGGAGTCATGCGCGACTTCGGCACGCTCAACTGGACGATACTGGTCGTCTACATTCTGTTGAACCTGTTACTCGGCTGGGTGCTGAGCAAGCGAGTTGCGACAGCGGACGATTTCTACCTCGGCCGGCGAACGACCCCGTGGTGGGCGATCGGCATCTCGGTAATTGCCACCTACGTCAGTGCACTGTCCTTCCTGGGCGGGCCGGCCTGGGCGTATACGGACGGTCTCGCCGTCATCGCGATCCATCTGAATTACCCGATCGTGATCTTCTTCGTCATCACGTTCCTGCTGCCGTTTTTCTTCAACAGCGGCGTGCCGTCGATCTACGAATACATGGAGCGTCGCTTCGGACCGACGTCGCGCATAGTGATCTCCGGGATCTTCCTGGTGTCGCAGGCGATCACTTCGGCCGCGATCCTCTACGGTACTTCGCTGGTGATTTCGTTCATCACCGGAATCGACGTACGTGTCGCGATCGTGATCGTCACGGTCGTCGCGTTGATCTACACGATGATGGGTGGCATCACCGCGGTCATCTGGACCGACGTGATCCAGGCGGCGGTACTCATCATCGGTGCGACGATCATCTTCTTTGCCCTGCTCAACAACATGCCCGCGCCAATCGGAGAGGTCCTGTCCAATCTGAAGGATCAGGGTCGTCTGAATCCGCTCGACACGTCGCTGGATCTGACCAAGGTGGCGACTGTGTGGTCCGGCGTGATCGCGATGTCGATCTTCCACATCACCGTCTATGGCGCCAATCAGATGATGGTGCAGCGGACGCTGGCGGCGAAGAATATCGGCGATGCAAAGAAGTCGTTTCTGATGATGGGCTTCGCGGCCTTTTTCATCTACTTCCTGTTCTTCCTGCTCGGCGTGCTGTTCTACGCCTACTACGGCGGCAGACCGTTCGAAGAATCGAACACGATCATCTTGAATTTCGCGACGGACTACGGGCTGCCGGGGCTGATGGGCATCATCGCGGCAGCGATCGTCGCGGCGTCGATGTCCTCACTGGACTCATCGTTCAACTCCCTCGCGACCGTTTCCGTCGTCGACTTCTATCAGCGCTACTTCCGGAAGGACGAATCGCCGGAACACTACCTGACGGTGTCGCGCGGGTTCACCGTGTTCTGGGCAGTCGTCATCATTGTGCCCGCAATCCTGTTTGCCGAAACCGAAGGATCGATCCTCGAAACCCTGTCCAAGATCGGTTCCTTCTTCGTCGGCGCGAAGCTCAGCATGTACGGTCTCGGTATCTTCTCGAAGCAGACGACAGAGAAAGGCCTGCTGGCCGGCGTCGTCGTCGGCTTCCTGATGATCGCGTACCTCGATCTCGGGACAGACGTCGCGTGGCCGTGGTACTGCCTGTTCGGCGGCGCCGTGAACATCGTCGTATCGTTGATTGCCAGCCGGCTCATCGACGGCCCGCAGGACGAGTGGTCCGAGTACACGATCAAGGGTCAACAGAAGAAATTTCGCGAACAGGGCCTGCCGGAGAAAGACGGCCGCTGGTATCTGGTACCCGGCAAGGTCGATAGCGTGAGTTGGCTGCTTCTTGTGTTCTTCGCGGGCACCGTCGCCTTCCTGTACGTCTTCAACGCCCTGTTCTGATGCGAATCGCCGCGACACTCGCGTTTGCTCTCGTACTGGCGGCATGCGCGGATGCGGACGGACCCGACGTCGATCCGACGCCGGATCCTGTCGCCACGGTCGCGGCATCGGCCAGGCCGATGACAGTGGAAGAGCTTCGGGAATACGACTTCGACGCCTCGCTAAGTGTCGTGCGTCCTCTCGATGACGGGCCGGGATTCACGGCGTATCTCGTCGCCTACGAGCACGCAGGACTTACGCTTCACGCGATGGTGGCTGTGCCCGGAGACGAGTCGCCTGAAGCGGGTTTCCCCGTCGTCATAGCAAATCACGGCTACGTGCCGGACCCGCGGCGGTACGGCATCACCGCCGAAGGGATCGATTCGCGGCCTGGCGACTACTACCGCTCTGTTCCAGAACTCTTCACATCGCGTGGCTTCCTGACGGTGATCCCCGACTATCGCGGCCACAATAGCTCCGACGGCTTCGAGTTCATCGATCCGCAAGACGACGACTCGATCGCGTTCTACGCGGAAGACGTCGTCGCGCTGATGTCAGCGCTCGACGATCTCGACAACGCCGACCTCGGAAACGTCTTCATGTGGTCGCACTCGATGGGCGGCCCCGTATCGCTGCGGGCGATGCTGGCCACCGACAGGGTCAAGGCGGCGGCGTTCTGGTCGACAATGCCGCTGGACGATCTGGACCCGTATCTCGCCGATTTCGATGTGCCGGTAGTTATCCAGCACGAGCTCGGCGACGAGGCGACGTCCTTCCGCAACTCCGAGCATTTCAATCAATCACTGCGCGGGCGCGGCGTACCGTCGCTGATGAATCTGCGCACAGGCGAGGATCATTTCTTTACAGGCGAGGCGCGAGAAGAGGCTGCGGATCGAGATGTCGAGCTATTCCGCGAACATCTGCAGTGATTTTCATCATGCGGAGAGCGTCGTGAGCTCGGCGGCGTAGTCAGTTGATTGAGGAAATCCTGTTTGCGATATTCTTGCCAAAGGCCGTCGCAGGCCTTGCCATCGGTCTGCTGCTGGCCGGATTGTACGTCTGGGCCGCAACCGACTGGGACGGCCATTTGGCCGCAGCTTTGATTGGCGTTCCCTTCCTCATTGGCGTCCTTCTCGAGTTCAATAACTCACATCGAAAATAGTCGAAGGGGAAGATCGGAAACCGACAGTCGGCGGAAAGACCCTCTGGAAGAGTGGTGTGAGCAATGCGTACGATCCTGAATGGCGAGTATTGAGGCAGGTCTACGATGAATGCCAGGCCCAAAGATAGACGATGCGACTGAACGCCGAATTCGATAAGCGGGCCGTTATCAGGCCCGGCGACTACGAATGGGTGCCGTCGCCGATGCCGGGCGTCGAGCGCATGATGCTGGACCGCATCGGCGGCGAAGTTGCCCGCGCGACGTCGCTCGTTCGTTACGCCCCGGACAGCACTTTTTCTCCGCACACGCACGGCGGCGGCGAGGAATTCCTCGTTCTGGAGGGCGAGTTCGGCGACGAGCACGCGCTGTACCCGGCCGGCACCTACGTCCGAAATCCGATCGGCACGTCACACTCACCGCGAGTGGGCGCCCGGGGCTGCACCATCTTCGTCAAGCTGCATCAGTTCGACGAGGGCGACACGCGGCAGTTCGCACTGGATACGAACGTCGCGACGTGGGAGCCCGGCAGTATCGACGGCGTCGAGATGATCGTTCTGCACGAATTCGCCCGCGAGCGCGTCGAACTCGTGCGCATCGCGCCGAACGTGCAGTTCCCGGCACACCGGCACGAGGGCGGGGAAGAAATCCTCGTACTCGAGGGCACCTTGTGGGACGAGCAGGGCGAATACCCGGCGGGTAGCTGGGTCAGGAATCCGGACGGCAGCGATCACGCTTCCTTTACCCGAGCCGACGGTGCGCTGATCTACGTCAAGTTCGGCCACCTGACTGGCGAGATCACCTCTCCGGCAGCGGAATGAACTCGTCGTCGCCGGGCACCTTGTCGAAACGGCCTTCGCGCCAGTCTCGCCCGGCCTGATCGATGCGTTCGAGCGAACTCGAGACGAAGTTCCACCAGATGTGACGTTCACCGAGGGCGCCGCCGCCGATCACCATGACGCGGCTGTCAGTTGCCGCTTCGAACTCGAGCGCGGCGCCGTCTTCCGCGATCAGCATGACGCCGCCCGTGTAGCGAACGCCGCCCGACTCGATCTCACCCGAAACGACGTAGGCTGCCAGGTCGTCTGATTCACGCGGAATCGACAGCCGCCGGCCCGACGGCATCACGCACTCGGCGTACAGCGTGTCCGAATAGGTCGTAACCGGCGAGGTCTCGCCGAAACACGCGCCCATGATGATGCGTACCGTACTGCCGTCGACATCGATCTCCGGGAGCGCATCGCTCGGGAAGTGTTTGAAAGCCGGCGCGCACTCCTCGTCTTCGTCCGACAGGGCGATCCACGACTGAATTCCGTGCAACCGCGACGTTTCGTGAAGATCGTCGCCGGCACGTTCGGAATGCACGATGCCGCGACCGGCCGTCATCAGATTCACGGCGCCCGGGCGAATAACCTGTTCGTAGCCAAGGCTATCGCGATGCATGATCTCGCCTTCGAAGAGGTAGGTGATCGTCGCGATGCCGATGTGCGGATGTGGACGGACCGCGACGCCGGAGCCGGGCGGGAATTCGGCCGGACCCATGTGATCGAAGAATACGAACGGCCCGACCATCCTTCTCCGCGCGTAGGGAAGCACGCGACGCACGGTGAATTCGCCGAGGTCGCGCTCGCGCGGCTCGATGACAAGTTCGATTCCTCGTGCGGCTTCAGTCATGTCGGCATCCGGTCGACCGGGGTCGCCGATGATAGGCAATCGAGATTACCCGGACAATCCGCTGGAAGGGCAATCAGTTCCCGGCGTCGAGAGTGAGGAACCGGCTCGGATGGCGGTCGAGCGCGTTGTCCTCGAAACCGCCGACGTGCGGCTTGACCAGGTGTTTGGAGACGTAGAAGTAAAGCGGTGCCAGCGGATAGTCGTCCAACACCATCGCCTCCGCTTCCGTCATCAATTGCAGGCGACGCTCGGAATCGGTCTCGATGGCGGCGCGATCGAGCAATTCGTCGTATTCAGGGTTCGCGTACATCGCCAGATTCTGCGAGCTGTCCGAGCGGAAGATCTCAAGGAAGGTCAGCGGGTCGTCGTAGTCGCCGGCCCACGCCAGCCGCATGATGTCCCACTCGTCGCGTCTTGGGCGCGTCTCGAGCATGACTCCGTATTCGCGCTTCTCCAGTCTGATTTCCACGCCCAATGCGTCTTCCCACATGCTGCTCACAATCAGCGCGATTCGCTCGTGGATACTGCCGGAGTCGAACATTAGGCCCACTGTCAGCGGGGCATCGGGTCCGTAGCCCGCCGCGGCATACGCCGCTCTCGCCTCAGCGATGCGGTCTGCGTCGTTTAGGTTGCGCCAGTCGTAAGGTGCCGCGACATGATTTGAAGTTCCGGTGGGCACGTAGCCATAGGCTGGGAGTTCGCCTCGGCCGATCAGCTGCACGAGCTGCCGCCGATCGACTGCCATCGACAGTGCGCGGCGCAGGTCCCGATTGTCGAGCGGCGGCTGCGTCATGTCGAAGCCCATGTAGTAGAAGGACAGCCTCGGTGCGATACGAACCTCATCGGGAATCGATTGCCTGAGCAAATCGATGCTCGGGCCCGGTATCGCGTAGGTAATGTCCAGCTCGCCCGCGCGATACATATTCATCTCCGCGGTTTCGTCGTCGATCGGGAAGTACTGGATCTCGTCGATCGACACGTTCTCCGCGTCCCAATAATACTCGTTTCGATGCATCCTGATGACGCTCAGCGCCTGTCTTTCCACGAGAACATAGGCGCCGTTGCCGACGAAGGCTGCAGGGTCGGCAAAGGTATCCGTGTTCGCCGAGGAGTGAATCGGGTACGTAACCGCCATCGTAAGCAGAGACAGGAAATGGCCGGTGGGGCTATGAAGGCGTATCTCGAGCGTGCGATCGTCCATCGCGGTCACACCGAGCTCCGACGGCTCGAGCTCACCCGAGCGGATCGCATCGAAATTCTGTATGGGCGACAGCAAACCTGCGTAGCTTGATGCGGTGTCCGGATTGGTAAGGCGCCGAAATGCGCGGACGAAATCGCCGGCGACCACCGCGTCGCCGTTCGACCATCGAGCGTCTGCGCGCAATGTGAAGGTGTACGTCAGGCCGTCGCTGCTGACCTGCTGGTTCTCGGCGACCCCGGGAATCGGCGTTCCGTCGGCCGCTGACGCGAGCAGTCCCTCATAGAGATCGGCCAGGACGTTGAACGTGCTGATGTCGTCGGCGCGCGCAGGGTCCAACGTAGTTGCTTCGGCGCCGTTGCCACGCCGCAGGATCTGAGGCGCCGCAGTGCCCTCTCGGACGCCCGCGTCATCCTGGCCCCAATTGCCGAGAAGCGCCGCCGCGGCGACGCCGGCCGCCAACAGAACGCCGATCCATAACGAGGTGCGTTTTTGCATACCGTAATCATTTCACGCTGCTCGGCGGCACGCGAGCCCGAAACGCCGGATTGTGGACTGGGTTCGGAGTGGGTGTTGACATGTTCTATTATTGGGGTAAAGTACCCCAATAATGTCAGAAGCAATCAAAAACGCGCTGATCAATGCCTGCAGGACACTGCTGCGCCCGATCGCGTTGCTGTTGCTCAAGGGCGGGATGACCTGGAAGGAGTTCGGCGAGATATCCAAATCGGTGTTCGTGTCGGTTGCGACGGACGAATTTGGGATCCGAGGACGCCCCACGAACGTGTCAAGAGTATCGATCCTTACCGGAATCTCGAGAAAAGAGGTGAAACGGCAGCGCGAGCTTCTGGAATCCGACCAGCCACCGGTGTCTTCGAAGACAACGGACGCGACACGACTGCTGTCGGGCTGGCATCAGGATCCGGAATATGTCGACGACCGCGGTCGGCCGTTGCCGCTACCGCCGTCCGGGCCAGCGCCGAGTTTCGAAAGCCTATTCAGGCTGTATGGCGGCGACACGCCCGAGCAGACGCTGACGCGGGAGCTCGAAAACGCGAGATCGATAGGCCGTGACGACGCCGGCAACTACGTTGCCAATCGGCGCTACCACATGCCGGCCGAAATGGACGAGGGAAATGTCCGTTTCTTTGGCACGAATCTTCACGATCACGCGAACACCTTGTGTAGCAACCTCACTCAGGCAGCCGACCAGCGGCTGCTCGAAGGTTTCGCCGTCGACGATCGGGTCCACCCGGCCGCGGTCGCGGAATTCCGCGCTTTCCTCGACAAGCGCGGACAGGAAATTCTCGAGGAGATCGACGACTGGCTCAACGAGCATCGCGTCGACGACTCCGATTCTTCAGCAACGCCGGTTCGGCTCGGTATCGGTCTCTACGCCATCGAGGGGCCTCTGCCGGAGGGGACACAATCATGAACAAACCAGCGACAATTCTGAGCGCGCTAGTAGCGCTTTTCCTGGCTGGCTGCAGTAGCAGCAGCAGTGACGGCGGGGTCAGTCCGCCGCCGCCTCCACCACCGCCAACCAGCGGCATTGGCCGAACCGGAATTGCAATCGGACCGATCTCGACATTCGGAAGCGTGGTCGTCAACGGCGTTCGCTACGACACCGCTTCGGCAACCTTCACCGTAAACGACGCAGCCGGGATCGAATCCGATCTCAGTGTGGGCCAGGTCGTCGTAGTCAAGGGCGAGATCGATAGCAACGGAACGACTGGAACGGCGAACGAAGTCATCTTTGACGACAGCGTCACCGGTCCGGTGCAGTCGATCGATCTGGTCGGGAGTTCGCTCGTCGTTCTCGGTCAGAGGGTCGTCGTCAGCGCGGACACGTCCTTTGACGACAGCATCAGCCCGGCTTCGCTCGACGGGTTGACTGTCGGCGATATCGTCGAGGTCAGCGGCCTGCCGGACGCGAACGGCAGCATCATTGCCACTCGTATCGAAGACAAGCCGCCCGGTTCGCCCTTCGAGGTGCATGGGATCGTGAGCGGTCTCGATACGGTCAATTTCCGCTTCAATATCAACGCGCTCGTCGTGGACTATAGCGGCGCGACGCTTGACGACTTTCCCGGTGGGCAGATTAGCGAGGGCGATTTCGTCGAGGCCAAGGGAACGACCCTCGGCGCAGCCGGAGAACTCATTGCAGGCAGCGTCGAACTCGAGAACGCGCTGGCGGACGGCCAGGACGGCGATCGGATCGAGATCGAAGGCTTCATCACGCGATTCGTGTCACCGACCGACTTCGACGTATCCGGCTTCCCGGTCACGACCTCCGCAAATACGGTCTACGAAGGCGGTGACGAAACGGATCTCGGTCTGAACATCAAGGTCGAAGTCGAAGGCGATTTGAATGCTCTGGGCACTCTCGTGGCCGAGAAGGTCGATATACGCCGCGCCAAGGCCGTTCGTGCGACAGCCACCATCGACTCGGTCGATGCGAACGCCGGATCAGTGGTCCTCCTGGGAATAACGGTATCGACCGACGAGCTCACGCGCTTCGAAGACAAGAGCAATGCCAACGTCGAACCGTTGACGATAAGCGACGTTACGGCGGGGGATTACGTCGAGGTACGCGGCGACGAGTTCCCGGCAGGCAGCGGCGCTATTCGGGCAACGATTTTCGAACGAGAGGACCCCGATCCCGATACGGAGCTGCAGGGATTCGTGCAGAGTGTCAGCGACCCGTCCCTGACGATTCTCGGTGTAACGATCGAGACCAACGGCGCAACGGTATTCCGTGACGAAAACAACCTGGTTATCTCGTCGACCGAGTTCTTCAATCGGCTCGCCGTCGGCGATCTGGTGAAGGCCGAAGGGACAGAATCCGCAGACACCACAATCACTGCCTCGGAGGTGGAGTTCGAGCTGGAGCTTTGATCACCGGCACCGACATGAACGCGGCCGCCTATCGGCGGTCGCGTTCATGGTCCAATGACCCTTCGGCTATTGAACGAGGTCCCAGTAAGGCAGGCCCCCGAAGCGTTCGGCGAGCAGCTCGACGAACAGCGTCACCTTTGCCGACAGGTGCCGGTGCCGCGGGTAGACCGCGGACAGGGCGACCTCGGGCGGCGAGTAGTCGCACAGCACAGTGCGGAGCTGACCGTCCTGCAGCGCCTGACCGACGATGAACGTAGGGAGCAGCGCGATCCCCTGGCCGCCAATCGCCGCGTGTTTCAGGGCTTCGCCGTTGTTTGACCACATGGCGCATTGGATGGGCCACGTGCGTTCGCCGTCGGGACCGGCCAATCGCCACTGGCTACCCGAATCGAGGTAGCCGTAGTGCAGGCAGCGGTGTTGACGGAGCGCGCTCGGCGTGTGCGGCTCGCCGGCCGTCGCGAGGTAATCCGGCGACGCACAGAGCACGCGCCTTGCGGGCGCAATGTTGCGGACGATCAGGCTCGTTGACGGTGCGTCTTCGGCGACCCGCAGCGTGACGTCGAAGCCTTCCTCGATAGGATCGACGAAGCGATCGTTCAACACGAGTTCTACGCGCAAGCCCGGGTGCGCTTGCATGAAGTCCGCGACAAGCGGCGACAGATGCAGCGTGCCAAAGGACATTGGCGCATTGATGCGAAGGTTGCCGGTCGGGCGCTCCTGAAGTTCGCTGACGGAAGCAATCGCCGAGTCGAGGTCGGTGAGAATCCCGACGGCACGATCGTAAAACGCAAGCCCGGTCTCGGTCGGCGTTACCTGCCGCGTACTGCGGACCAGCAGCTGGGTGCCGAGGTCGTCCTCGAGGCCGATGACCGCCCGGTTCACGACCGACCGGGACAGGCCCATGCGACGGGCAGCCGCGGCGAACCCCCCTTCCTCCACGACCCGGGTAAAGGCGCGGATGCTCTGAAACCGATCCATGGGCTGCTCCGTCGATTGTCGCGTTTTTCACAACAATATGTCGTCGATTTGCTGGATTGTATTCGATATCGGCAGACACCACACTCGGAACAACGATGTTTGAGGAGACACCCATGTTGGATATTCGCCGCTCAGAAGACCGTGGCCGCGCAAACTTCGGCTGGCTAAACAGCCGCCACACGTTCTCGTTTGGGCACTACTACGATCCGGGCTTCATGGGCTTCGGGCCGCTCCGGGTCATCAACGAGGACCGGGTCCAGCCCGGCCGCGGTTTCGACACCCATGGCCACAGCGACATGGAAATCATCTCCTACGTCCTCGACGGGGCGCTGGAGCACAAGGACAGCATGGGCAACGGCTCGATCATCGCGCCGGGCGACGTGCAGCGCATGACCGCCGGTACCGGCGTTCGGCACAGCGAGTTCAATGCCTCGGACACCGACACCGTGCATTTCCTGCAGATCTGGATACTGCCGGAACGTGACGGCCTCGAGCCGGGCTACGAACAGAAGGCGTTCTCAGCGGAAGACAAACGCGGCAAGCTACGCCTGGTCGGGTCGAGGGACGGTCGAGACGGGTCGGTCACGATCCACCAGGACGTCGACCTGTATGCGACGATTCTGCATGACGGCGAGGCCGTGACGCATACGCTGGCCGAGGGCCGCAAGGCCTGGGTGCAGGTTGCGACCGGAACGGTCGCGCTCAGTGGCAAGAACCTCGATGCCGGCGACGGTGTTGCCGTCGAGGGACCGGCGACGATCGAAATAGCGGGTACTTCGGACACGGAAGTCTTGTTGTTCGACATGCGCTAAGCACTTGTGAGTTCGACCGCCGCCGCTCATCCGGCGGCGGTCTGCTCCGTTCACAGTCATCCAAAGGAAGCACCATGAAGCTCTATTACTTTCCCGGCTCCTGCGCGCTCGCACCGCACATCGTGCTCGAGTGGCTGGGCGCGGACTTCGAAGCGGTTCGTATCGTCAAAGGCGACCCCGAGTATTTGAAGGTCAATCCGCTCGGCGTCGTTCCGGCGATCGAGCACGACGGTCGTTTGTACACGCAGGCCGACGCGATTCTGCACTGGCTGTCAGCGACCAATCCCGGCGCGAATCTCGGTGGCGACGGCACGCCGGACTCCGACTACGAAATCAACAACTGGATGGCCTTCCTGACCGGCGACCTGCATCCGGCCTTCTTCCCGTTCTTCAATGCGCCGCGTTACACGGTAGATCCGGATGGAGTCGACGGCGTCAAGGCCGCCGGGCAAGCGATCGTGGCGAAGTTCTACGATCATCTGGAGGCGCATCTCGACGGGCGCGAGTTCATGGTGGGCGACCGCCGCAGCATCGTCGACGCCTACGCGATCCCGATGCTGCGCTGGGGCCGGCTGCTGGAGAAACCGCTGAAGGCGTATCCGAACCTGAATGCCTATCTCGAACGCTGGGAACAGGACGAGGGCGTCCGCCGGGCTCTCAAGGAGCAGGGCCTGCTGAAATAGGCTGAATCAACCAGGCAATATCAACTTTGAGCGCCGTGTATCCACGCACTGCCCTGAGCCATTGAACAGCCGGTCACGGCGTGATCTTCGCTGAGTGTCAGCACGGCGTCGGCCCGTTCGGGCATGAGACGCAGGTTCCGGCGAGTAATGCGCTCGTAGTAGCGAATGAAGCGCGCGACCTCGTCGTCGCTCATGACGCGAGTCCCCCGGCCGCCGACGCGGTCGGCGAGCTTGTGCTCCTGTTCGAGCCGCCACTCGAGAATCGCATCGAATGACGGCGCGGCAAGGAAGATCAGCGCGTCGAGACGCGAGAAGAGCGGCATGTAGTGCGCTTCGAGCTGCCGGTTGGCGTAGGTGCGCCAGACGCCGTCGGGGTCTTCGACTCGTTCGAGGTCATTGACCGGTTCCAGAAGCGCATCCGCTTCTTCCGCCACGCTGCCGACGCACCAGCCTTCGAGAAGGATCAGGTCGAGAGGACCGCCGACAATCGGCCAGGCGTCCTGCGGGGCGCGGTCGTCCGACGCTTTGTCGAAGCGCGGCAACGCAGCCTGCTCGCCGTCGCCGAGCGACATCAGGGTATCGAGGGTCCGGTCGAGCAATGTGACGTCGTGGGTACCGGGCACGCCACGCGTTGCGAACAGCGGGTGCACGTCCAGGGCGAGCTGCACACGTTCCGCGCGCGTCAGGTAGAAATCGTCGATGGATAACACCGCGCAGCGCCAGCCGTGTAGTTCGGCCGCCGCCATTTCGATGAACTCCGCGAGTGTCGACTTGCCGGTGCCCTGCGCGCCGTTGATGCCGACCAGGTACGGGACACCAGCAGAACCGATCGAACCCATGCCTTGCACCAGCGGCTCGTAAAACTGCCGGGCCGTCGCCTCGAAGGCGGCCGGCAGCCGACGCGAGGCGCAGAAGTCCCGCAAGCGCTGGTCGGGGATCGATTTCGGTTGCGTGCTCATGATCCTTCGGGTTTCCGGCGGACGCGCGTTTGTGCAGGTCCGGTGGCCGCTGCTAGCATTTGTGGCATAACGATAACGCACAGCGGCGCGGGCATCGCATCGTCATGAGCCAGGGAAACCCACAAGCGGCGGAACGCGAAGACGGGATCGGTTCCGATCCGGTCGAGTCGAAGTACTTTCGTAGAGACGCCTTCCCCGCGAACTCCGACGCAGAACGGGCCATCCTGGCGTTGGTTCTGCGGCGCGGACCGATGACCCAGACGCAGATCTCGCAGGCCATTGACCGTCCGCAGCAGACCGTTTCCCGACTGTTGTCGAAACTGATCGAGCGCGGCTCCCTGCGGCAAGGCTCGCGGGTCTCCAGCGGCAAACGCGGGCAGCTGAGCGTCAACGTCGAGATTGTGCCGGAGTACGCCTACGCGCTCGGCATCGGCATCATGTGGGATGCCCTGTCGGTCACGTTGATGGACTTTTCCGGCCGGATCCTCGACCACCGCCTGGCGCCGATGACCTCGATGGGGCACGACCGCGTCGTCGCCAAGTTGAAGGGTCTGATCGACGAGTTGGAGGACCGCTGGTCGATCGACGAACAGCGGGTGTTCGGCGCCGGCGTCGGCATGCCGGGACCGTTCATGCGGGAAACCGGCACCATCAACGCGCCGCTCAGTCTCGACGAGTGGTCGAACATCAACGTCGAAGCGCTGCTCGCCGACGATCTCGAGATGCCCGTCTGGCTCGAGAACGACGGCAATGCGGCGGCGATTGGCGAAAGCCTGTACGGCGTCGGCCGCTGGGCGCATGACTTCGTCTACCTCTACATTTCCACTGGCCTTGGCGGCGGCGTCATCCACGACGGCGAGCTGATCCGCGGCACGTTCGGCAATGCCGGCGAAGTCGCGAAGCTCTTGCCGCCGAACATGTATCCGCATCCGAATCTCGATCTGTTGCGCAAGCTGGTGGCGGCGCGCGGCGTTGATGTCAGCAGCGTGTCGGACCTCGTCGAGCGCTTCGACCCGAACTGGGACGGCGTCGAGGACTGGATCGTCCGGGTCCGCGATTCGCTGACGCTGATCGCCTCGGCATCGGCCGCGCTGCTCGATCCCGAACTGATCGTGCTCGGCGGCCGGATACCGACCGAATTGGCCGAGCGCGTGATTCCCCACATCGAGATCTTCGATCAGCGCCGGCGTTCGTTCTCGCGTCCCCTGCCGCGCATTGTCGCCGCCGAGGCCGGCGGGGACGCGACGGCCACTGGCGCTGCCGCGCTGAGCTTCAAGCGCTACTTTTTCGGCTAGTCCCCAACACCCACGGTAGTCGGCCGTGCCGGCGATCGAGGCCGGCAGTCGCGGTCGAATGGACTGCGCCACGCGCGGCCCGAATCCGGCGACGGCTCTGGTTCCGAGGGCCGGCGAGGTCGCTGGTTTCAAAGGTAATCATCCATGTTGAGTGAGTTTTAACCGCTAATTTGCCAAAAAGTGCTTTTTATTCACCTAAAGTGGGTATATTATGCCACTGACTCAAACGCAGAGGGGGCCCTGCGTTGGCACCCCCTGCACCCGGGCATTCGACCCGGACACATCATTGAGGGGGTAGATCATGAAGTTTAGACACTCAGCCTTCATCGCTGTGACGGCCGCGTTGATGGCGTCACCGGCATTTGCACAAGACGACGAAGGCCCGATCGAGGAGATAGTCGTCACCGGTACCGGCGTCGAACGTACCGGTTTCGAGACGCCGCAATCGGTCATCCAGTACTCGGAAGAGGACATTCGTTCCTTCACGTCGTCCAGTCAGGCCGACCTTCTCACCCAGCTGCCCGGCGTTAGTGCCGAAGGCGGTGGCGGCGAGGTTGCCACCAACGTCTTCCACCGCGCGCTTCCCTCGGGCGGTCAGTTCTCGTTCACGCCCCTCCTGTTCGACGGTATGCCCGCGTTCACGACCTTCGGCCTGAACTCGTCGGCGTTCGACGTGTACTACCGCCCGGACATGGGCATCGAGCGCTCCGAGTTCGTAAGCGGCGGTGTGTCGAATCTGTTCGGACCGGGCTCAGTGGCGGGCATCGTCAACTACATCAGCAAGACCGGCGGACCCGATCACACCGGAACGCTGCAGATGGAAGCCGCCGAGGAAGGCCGCTTCCGTGGTGACTATTTCTTCAGCGGTCCGCTGGGCGGCGACGATTCCGACACGTTCTACGCGATGTCCGGTTACTACCGCTTCGACGAAGGTCCGCTGCAGTCCGGCCTGGACACGCAGGGCTTCCAGGTCCGCGGCAACATCCAGCACAACTTCGCCGACGGTTCCGGCTCGGTAACGGTCTACGGACAGGCAATCGACGATGCGGTGCAGTTCTTCCTGCCGCTGCCGGTCGACGGCACGTCGCGTGAGCGCGTATCCGGCAACGACGGACGCGAAGTCTTCACGATGAATACCGTCGAGGCGATCGGTCTGTCGTACGAAACGCCGGACGGCCGCTTCATGACGCCCATCGGCGACGGAGTCGTCACGCGCGGCAACATGATCGCCGCCGTTCTCGACAAGGATCTGAACGACGACTGGACGCTGAACGGAAAGATCCGCTACGCGCGCTACGACCATCAGTTCAACCTGTTCCTCGACGGCGACGCGCTGGGTCCGAATACTCCAGAAACGCAGGCGGAATATCTCACCAATCGCAACGTCGATCCTGCCGCCGCCGCAACCGCGATCTTCACCTACTCGCAGACTGGTGAAGTTCTGGCCGCGAGCGACCTGGTGTTCGGCAACCGCACGCTCGACCGCTGGCGCGACGCGACGGACTTCTCCGCCGAGCTCAGCATCGGCCGGAATCTGTCGATCAACAACATGGAGCACGCCATTACGATCGGTGCGTTCTTCTCGAACTCGCAGGCCGACGACCTGAACTACATCACGACGTACCTAGGCGACTTCCGCAATGCGCCCCGACTTGTCGACGTGACGCTGGTCGGCTTCGAAGAGGACGCAACCGGAGCGCTGGTCGCGGCCGCCGACCCCAACCAGGAATTCGCCTGGACGCTGAACGGCCTCGCCGCTTCCAACGGGCTCGTCGGCTATCGCGATCGCAGTGCGCGGCGCACCGCGTTCTACGTAGCGGACCAGATCGAATCCGGTGACTGGTCCTTCGACGTCGGCGCGCGCGTCGAACGCCTGGACGGGGACGTCAAGCAGTTCAACACGGCATCGTTCGTGATGGGCACCGACCCGACGATCAACAATGCCGTCGAGACGGTGAGCTTCACCGATGGTTCACTGACCAGCGATTCGCTCAGCGCGACCGAATGGGCGGTTTCGGCAGGTGTGCTCTATCGCCTGAACGATTCGGTGAACATATTCGGCAACTTCTCGCGCGGCTTCTTCTTCCCGCAGATCCGAAGCGTGCCCTTCAACCAGGGCCGCCTCGCGTCATACGAGGGTGAGATCATCGATACGCTCGAAGCCGGCGTGAAGTACGAGTCCGACCGGTTGCACGCGTCGGCGCTGTTTTTCTTCACGACGCTCGACGATCGTCGCAACGTCGACTTCATCAATGACCCGAACAATCCGGGCAACATCATTGAAGACGTCTCGCTGCAGTCGACCGAAGCCTTGGGTGTCGAAGGCATCATCGAGTACTACCTGAATGACTACGTGACGCTGTTCGGCAACATCACGCTCCGCGATCACGAGTTCACGAAAGCAGACTCGAACCCCGCACTGGTGGGCAACGAACTCCGCCGTCAGCCGACGGAAATGGCCAACACCGGCGTACGCTTCAATTACGGCAATTTCGATGCCGCGCTGTTCCACAACTACCACGGCGACAACTTCGCCAACGATTCGAACAGCGTGAAGCTGGATTCGTACAACCTGGTACGTCTTGAAGGTGGGTATACGTTCGAGATGGGCGACGGACAGACGCTCAGAGTCAGCGCTCATATCTTCAACCTCACCGACGAGCAGGGCATTACGGAAGGTTCGCCCCGCCAGGGTAACGCACAGTCAGGTCAGCCTGCTCAGTTCTTCGTCGGGCGCCCGATTCTGCCGCGCCGGACGATGATCAGGGTCACGTACGACTTCTGATGCCACTCGCGCAAGGGGGCGCCCGGCAGGCGCCCCCTTCCTCTGACCCGACCGCCTCTGTCGTTGGGGGACAGAGCATGAGCGACCACTCGAACCCCGGTTCCGACAAACTGTTCGGCCACGTCGCGGCCATCTACGGCCAGTCGCAGGCGAACGAGATCGTCAAGCACATTGATGTGCTGGCGCTGCAGTACCGCAGAGAGATGCGCGGTATTGCGACGCGCCCCGATCTCAGCGAGAAGGACGTGGCACTGATCACCTATGCCGACACGCTCGGAGAAGCCGGCGTGCCGCCGCTTCGGGTGCTGCTCAGGTTCCACGAGGAATACCTGCAGGGCGTTTTCGACGTCGTTCACGTTCTGCCGTTCCAGCCCTATACCTCCGACGACGGTTTCGCTGTCACCGACTATCATGCCGTTCGCCCCGACCTCGGCGACTGGGACGACGTAACGCGGTTGTCGCGCGTATGTCACGTCATGGCCGACGCCGTTGTGAATCACATGTCGAGCGAGGCGCCGTGGTTCCGCGCCTTTCTCGCCAACGACAGCGAGTTTGCGGAGTATTTCGTCGAGCAGGACCCGAGCGCCGACCTCAGCGACGTAGTCCGGCCACGTACCTCGCCGCTGCTCACTCGCTTCGAAGACGCCGACGGGCGCGGCCGCCACGTATGGACGACCTTCAGTGCCGATCAGGCCGATCTGAACTATCGGAATCCCGAGGTTCTGCTCGCGATCGTCGAGGTGTTGTTCTTCATCATCTCCAGGGGTGTGCGGCTGATCCGGCTGGACGCCGTGACCTTCCTCTGGAAGGAGCTTGGCACGACCTGCGCGAACCTTCCCGAGACGCACACGTTGATCAAGATTATGCGCGCGGCGATCGCGCTGCTTCGCTCCGACGTCGTCGTAATCACTGAGACGAATGTGCCGCACCACGAAAACATCGCCTATTTCGGTGACGGTCACGACGAGGCGCACCTCGTTTACAACTTCGCGCTGCCGCCGCTCATCGCGCACAGTTTCATCACCGGCAGTGCTGAGAAACTGCACGGCTGGGCGAAGACGCTGGAACTCCCGAGCGACGACGTCTGTTTCCTGAATTTTTCCGCCAGCCACGACGGCGTCGGCGTAAGGCCCGTCGAGGCCATTCTCGACGACGACGAACTGCACGCGCTGGTGACGGCTACGCGAGCCGCGGGTGGGCAGGTGTCGTCGAGGGCGGTCGGCGACGGCCGGGATCGCCCTTACGAACTCAACTGCACGTTTCTCGACCTGATCTCCGGCGGTGCCGATGACGACGCGCTGGTGTCGAAGTTCGTTGCCTCGCAGGCAATCGTCCTGGCCATGCCGGGCGTGCCTGCCATTTACATACAATCCCTGCTCGGCACCAGAAACGATACCGAACTGGTGGAGGCAACCGGTCGCGCGAGAAGCATCAATCGCTCGCAGCACGAGCTGGGAGCGATCAAGGCGAAGCTCGACTCGACGGATACGCTCGAAGCGAAAATCTTTGGCGCGCTGACCGAACTGATACGGATCCGCCGGGAGCATCCCGCCTTCCACCCGACCGCGGCCTTCGAGGTCATCGACACCGGAGCGCCGGAGGTCTTCGCGCTGGCGCGCGGAGAGCGCAACGGGGACCCTGCTATTCTGTGCCTGTTCAATGTCTCGAACCGGAGCGCAACGGTTCAGATCCCTGCCAACTACGCCGGCCACGATCTGCTGACGGATTCGTCAGTGGTCCCCGGCGATCATCGCCTCGAGCCCTACGCCGTTCGTTGGCTCGAAGCGAATCCAGCCCCTGGCGACGGCTCGATGGAGATGCAATGAACACATTCGACTACGTCATTCTTGTCGGTTACCTCGGTGGCCTGCTGGGACTGGGCTACTTCTTCAAGGAGCAACATTCGAAGAAGGACTACTTCCTGGGCGGCAGGGAGATGGGAACCGTCCCACTCACGCTGTCGACGATGGCGACGCAGCTTTCGGCCATCAGCTTCATCTCAGCGCCAGCCTTTGTCGGGCTGCGCGACGGCGGCGGCATGGTCTGGCTCTCGTACGAGTTCGCCGTTCCGATCGCAATGCTCTTCCTGATGGTCTACGTGCTGCCGGCGCTGTATCGCTCGGGGGTCGTGAGCATTTACGACTTCCTCGAGCGTCGCTTCGGTATCTCGACGCGCTTCCTGATCAGTCTGGTGTTCCTGTTCAGCCGTGCGTTTGCGACTGGTGTGACGGTCTACGCGACCGCGCTCATTCTGAACAGCGTCATGGGCATGGACTTCTTCGTGTCGATCGGGATCATCGGCGTCGTGACGATCATCTATTCGTTGCAGGGCGGCATGAAAGCGGTCGTCTACTCCGATGCCATCCAGATGGTTCTCATCTTCTTCGGCATTCTCGTGATCGGCGTTTTCGCGCTCAACAACCTCGGCGGCGTGGACGTGTTCCTCGCCAACGTCGATACGAATCGGCTGACGGTCCTGCGCACCGAATCGCTCGGTTTCTCCGGCGACGAATGGGGCCTCTGGCCGATGCTGTTCGGTGGCATCGTTCTATACGCGTCGTACTACGGCTGCGATCAGACTCAGGCGCAACGCACGCTGTCGGCGAAGAGCGAGAAGACTGTTCGGCGGATTCTGATGTTCAACGGGCTCGCGCGATTCCCGCTGGTGCTGATCTACTGCACCGTCGGGCTGATCCTCGGCACCTTCGCGACCTCGACGCCCGAATTTCTGAATCTGATCGATCCGGAGAACCTCGACACGATGGTGCCGCTGTTCATCGTCAATTACCTGCCGAACGGCATCATCGGCATACTCGTCGTCGCGCTGCTGGCCGCGACGATGTCGTCGCTGAGCTCCGCGGTCAATTCGCTGTCGGCCGTCGGCATCGAAGACTACCTGCGCATTACCGGCAAGGAACTCTCGAAAGACCGCTACGTCTTCTGGTCGCGAGTCACCGTGTTCTTCTGGGGCACCGCCATCGTCGTACTGTCGATATTCGCCGGCGATATCGCGCCTACCGTCATCGAGGCGATCAACAAGATCGGTTCCGTCTTCTACGGACCCATCCTTGCGACGTTCCTGCTGGCGATCCTGTTCAAGGGAGTGCACGCGGTTGGCGCCAACGCCGGGTTGTTGACCGGTGTGGGCGTCAACATCTACCTGTGGCTAGCCGTGCCGCAGGTGTTCTGGCTCTGGTGGAACTTCATCGGCTGCGTCGTGACGCTCTCGGTCGGGCTGGTCGTGTCCATGGTCGCCAAGGGACAGGTCATGGAGCCGCCGGGCAAGGACGACGGTATCGGTCACTGGTATCTGAATGAGACGTTGATCCTCGTTGCGGCCTTTGTCGTGATGCTGGTGGTCGGCGCGCTGACTCCGATGATCTTCGGCGGCTGACGATGGCGTGGCAGGACGAGGCAACGCGCATCCTCCGCGCGAACGATCGAGACGGGCACACGGTCCCGACCGACGGACTGTATCCCTTTCAATGGAGTTGGGATTCGGCGATTACGGCGCTCGGCTGGCAGACCTTCGACGAAGCCCGCGCGTGGCAGGAGTGCGCCGTGATGTTCGACGGCCAGTGGGAGAACGGGATGATCCCGCACATTCTGTTTCACGGCGACGCGTCGACCTATTTTCCCGGCCCGGACGTGTGGGGCGGGGGGCAGCGGATTCCGTCGAGCGCCATATCGCAGCCGCCGGTCTGG
The DNA here is from genome assembly GCA_965232445.1 of Woeseiaceae bacterium. Classification (GTDB taxonomy): domain Bacteria; phylum Pseudomonadota; class Gammaproteobacteria; order Steroidobacterales; family Woeseiaceae; genus UBA1847. Next base: position 1,536,833 of record OZ246973.1, read on the forward strand.
GCGACGACGATACGGATGATGTACGAAGGCGCGCGCGACAAGCCGCTGGCGAGAGCATCCGTGCAGGCGCTGTTGCCGCAGCTTGTCGACTATCACGACTGGTGGTATCGGGATCGCGATCCCGAATCTACTGGCTTGGTTCGTAGCTTCCATCCGTGGGAGTCGGGCATGGACAACAGCCCCGCCTGGGACGATCCGCTCGCCAGGGTGCCGCCCGTCGAATGGGAATACCAGCGCCGCGACCTCGGTCATGTCGACTCCAGCGAACGGCCGCACAAGCCGGAGTACGACCGCTTTTTGTACCTGGTCGATTTCTACAAGAAGAACGGCTTCGATGCGGAGCGAATCTACCGCGACTGTCCGTACCGGGTTATCGATGTGGGCATCGTGTCGATTCTGCATCGCGCCGGTCTCGACCTGCTTTCCCTTTGCAGCGAGTTCGACCGCGACTTCGACGTGGCCGGGATCGAGGCCGGTCTGGAGCGAACGGCCCGTGCCATTCATTCGCTGTGGACCGAGGACGACAGTTGTTTTCTGAACCACGACGACATCGCCGGCGAACCGCTGGCGGTGCGTACGACGGCGACTCTGCTGCCACTGTTCGGCGGGCTGGCGACCGCCGAGCAGGCCAATCGCATGGCCGACATCACCGACGACTGGCTGCGAGCCTCGGCCTTCGGTATTGCTTCGACGCACCCGGCGGAAGCGTGCTACGAGCCGCAGCGCTATTGGCGGGGGCCGGTGTGGCCGCACATCAATTGGATGATCTCGCTCGGTCTCGCGAGGTACGGTTTCGACGAACTCGCCGACAGTGTCCGGAGTGCCACCAGGAAGTGCGTCGAGACGTCGGGTTTCTGGGAGTACTACGACGCCGACCGCGGTAAGGGTTGCGGCGGAGGCGATTTCTCCTGGCCCGCGGCCGTTGCCTTACACTGGCTGAACGACTAGTCCGGAACGCATTCGAGCGCCGTCGCGCAGGCGCTCAGGTTGTGATAATCGCACTTCGCCCCGGCGGCGCTCTTGATGTCGTCCAACCGCCGATTGTCCGCGTCGAGCACACGGTGCCAGGCACCGAATTCGTGATCGACGAAGTGCTGCCAGCAATACGTCCAGATCCGCTCGTACCACTGCCAGTAGACGTCGTCGCCGGTCTCTGCCGCCAACATGGCTGCGGCCGCCATCGTTTCCGCCTGCACCCAGAAATACTTCTGGTCGTCGCAGATGTCGAGATCCGGCGCGAAGCCGTAGTAGATACCGCCGCGAGCCTCGTCCCACGCAACGTCCATCGCCTTTTGAAACAGGAAGCCGGCGCGCTCGACGAGCCAGTCCGCCGGTGCGTGCCGGTTGAGCATCAGCAGGAGCTTCGACCATTCGGTTTGATGGCCCGGTTGAAAGCCCCATGGCCGATACAGATTGGCCGGGTCATCGCGGTTGTAGTCCCAGTCGAGCGACAGGTCCGTCTTGAAATGTTCCCACACGAGCCCGCCGGACTTGTCGGCCTGTCGTTGCGCGATGGTCGTCGCCAATTCCGATGCGCGCGCGATGTAGCGCTCGTCGCCGGTCGCATCGAACGCGAAGATCGCGGCTTCGCAGGCATGCATATTCGCGTTCTGACCGCGGTAGCCGGACAGCGCCGACCAGTCCGCGGATGCCTCGTCCGCGTATAGACCAGCGTCCGCCTGCCAGAATCGTTCCTCCATGATCGACCATGCGGTGTCGAGATCGGAGCGGGCCTCGGGGTCACCGCGCTCGACGAGCATGGCGTTCATCAGCACCACGAAGGCGAGTCCATAACAGTGGTTCGTTTCGTCGGTAGACTCGCCGTCGATGGTCCAGGCATAGCCGCCGCGCTCCGGCTGCCAATGCGCTGCGCGGACAAAGCGTGCACCGTACTGCCAGAGTTCGCGATAGCGGTCGCTGCCGAACAAACGGTCCGCGAGGCAGTAGTTGAAGACCATCCGGCAGCTACTAACGAGGTGCTTTTTCGCGGCGTCGAAAGGCGTGCCGTCACGGCGATAGTTCTGCCGGAAGCCGCCCTCCGGGTCGACGACCGACGGCGCGTAGAATTCGAGCACGCTCTGCATGTGATCGCGCAGGAATGTGCTTGACTTGAAGGTCTCGGCGGTCATCGATGCGGTTCCGGAAGCGGGCAGGGGCGGGCGGCTGAGGCCGCAGCTAACTCAATGAAAGGTATCGGATTTCGGGTCCGCCCTCAATCCGATTTTGGGCCTTCGGATCGGCCGCCAATGGCTACCTTTTCTTGACGCTGTAGAGCAGGTCGAGGTTGCTCACGGCGCCGGTTCGGGATTCGAGCACAAGGCGGTCGTTGAGCTGATAGCGGAGAAGCAACTCGCCCAACTGGTCGATCAGGCCGTAGCCGTATTCCACGAACAGCCGGTCGCTGATTTGCTTGCCGGCGACGATGCGGCTGCCCGAGGAGCCGCCTTCCACGCTCAGTGAGTCGAGGCCGAGCCCGCTGCGGATCTGCGAGACGATCGCCCCAGCGCCCGACAGACCGAGTGCGAACGCCGCCTGATTGAGTGTGTCGCTGTCGCCGGCATCGGATGCATTCTCCAGCGAGCGCCCGGTCAGAAGCCAGGAAAGTGCTTCGGCGTCGCTGAGCGGTGGGTCGCTGACCAATTCGGAGCGAAGTTGCGATGGCGTTCCGGTTACGAGGATGCCCGCGGTGACCTCGGTTGTCCGCCGGACGGCACGGACATCGAGCTGTGGTTCGTCGAGCGGTCCGTTGAAGATCAGGTTACCCCGCTCGATCTCCAGTTCCTGACCGTAGGCCTCGTACCGCCCGTCGATCAGCGTGAGCCTGCCAACGCCGGTATAGGGCTCGTCGGTGCCGCCACGCAGACGAAGTGCGCCTTCGAGATCGGTCTCGAGACCGAAGCCCGAGAACGCGGCGTCCTCGCCGAGACTGACGTCGACATCGATGTCGATACGGCGGCCCCGTGACACCTCGTCGCCTTCCGGCCGGTGAACCACGACGTCGGGTGACGCGGATACGGCGGTCTCGGGCACCTGCCGCAACGTGATCGCGGCTCTCGGTATGTCGAGCTTGCCGGTCACGGTGGCGCTCGAGTCATCGAACACGATTGCGACGTCCGGTGACGCGGCCAGCTGCCAGTCGGGCAGGCGGAGCAGTTCGAAATCGTCGCCGCGGATTCGGACTTCGCTGCGGATTCCGGTCTCCACACTCACCGTCGTTTCGCCCTCGATGGAAACGCTGCCGTTCCCGGAGCGGCCCGAGCCGCTGAGGCTCAGGCGGCCGGTCGATTCCTGCTCGAGGCGCCCGTTGACGTCGAATACCGCAATCCCGGCTCGGCTCAGTCCGAAGCGGCCGTCGGTCAAGGTCAGCGCGCCGGCAAATTCGGGTTCCGCGGGTGAGCCGCCGATAGCGAGCGTGCCCTCGATTACGGCGTAAGGGTCGGACAGTGCCGGCAGGAAGAAGGCGAACAGATCGCTGTCGGCCAGCGCGAGTGTCGCTTCGCCGTCGATGGCGGAAGTGAGGTCGGAAACGTCGGCGGAGACCATGTCGATCGATGCCGATCCGCCGCCGCCGTCCAGTTCGAATCGAGCCTCGGCATCGCCGCGATTGTCGACGACGCTGGCTCGGGCGCCGATCTCGGTGAAGGCTACCATCAGTTCTTCGCCGTCGACCAGACTGGACAGGCGACCCTCCTGGACGTTGATATTGCCGCTGCCGTTGATTGTGTCACCCACAATGCGCAGATCGACGCGCGCTTCGAGACTGCCGGCGGCTCGTGTCGTTTCGGGAAATCCGAGTGGCAGAGCCGCTATGGGCAAGGCATCGATCTCGACGTTCAGGCGGGTGTCGCCGCCGCTGACCATCGACGCGCTTGCGCAGAGCCGGCCGTCGGTCGAGCCGGACAGGACGCAGAGTTCGCCCAGTTCGAATGCGTCCGGCGCCAGTTCGAGCTCGCTGGATCCGTCCGACGCCCAGCGGCCGAACAGGTCGGAGTCGATGTCGAACTCGGCGATCTCACCGGCCCAGCCGGAATCGACAACGCCACCGACCGCACCGATCGCGACTTCGGCAGCCCCCGAAGCGGCGAAAAAGCTCAATCGGTGCTGCTCCAGACTCCCGGAGACTGACGCTTCCAGCTCGTCGATCGTTTCGTTCCCCAAGGCGATGCCACCGCCCCGCGCATCGACGATGCTCAGGCCGTCCGGGCGAATGCTGGATTCGACGGCAATGCGCCCGACGCGGGTCTCGCCCCACTGCAGGTCGGTTCCGGCAGCGTTGAGGCGCAGCGCCGGCGCGTCGATCGTCCCGGAGAGTTCCAGCTCGCCTTCGAGCGAACCGCTCGCGTCGTTCTGCAGTTGCTGCAAGTCGTCGAAATCGAGATTGACGGTCATGGCAATGGCGTCGCCGAGCTGCGCGTCGACGTCGACGCGGTTGTCACCTACGGCGAACCAGCCGTCAGCGACGGAAACGACCTGGTTCGCCCAGTCGATCGCTGCGCCACCCGCCACGTCCGACCCATTCAAATCGCCGGTGACTGCGTCGATCCGGGCTGACGCGAGAATCGCTCCCTCGACGACATCGGCCTCGATGCGTCCTGTCGCGCCGAGTTCACCGGACAGCCGCTCCGACGCACGCGCGAGGTCCAGTCCCGACAGCCGAACGTCGAGCGCCAGTCGCGGCGTCCAATCCACGTCGCCACTGACGTCGACGGATCCAAAATCGCTCAGCAGCGCCGCCTCGTCGATTCTCAGGCGAGTCTGATCGACCGCGCCACGCAGCGTGACGCTCGATTCCGGGAGCGTGTCGATCTGGACGTCCGCGGCGAGCGACACGTCGATGCCCTCGAGCGTGCCCGCAGTGGTCAGCGAGCCGTTCGCAGAGGCGAACCGCCTCTCGCCGACGTCCCACTGCACGTTTTGCCACTGGTGTTCGATATCGAGGGAGACGTTGCCGCCATCGACGGCAACGAACCCCTCCGAGGAAATTCCGACGGGCGCCTGGAGGGCATGCTCCACGTCGTAGCGCGCGAGGTCCCCGGCGATTCGCAAGCGGCCCGAGTAGTCGAGCTCGTCGGACCAACGCCACGTGACGTTGACCCTTGCGCGATAGTTGCCGGAGAGTCGTGCGTTTCCATCGACCGACAGCGTGAGCGCTTCGCTTTCGACAAGCAGCCGCTCAACTTCCAGATCGTCGCGGTCCATGCGTGCCGCGAACTCGACCGAGTCGATCGCCAGCACGCGGCCGCCGGACGCGATCGAAATCGTGGACAGCGACGAATCGAGAATCCAGAGATCGATTGGCAGCCGTACGTCGGGTAGTTCACCCGTGGGTTCCGTCGTGCCCTCGCTCGGTATCAGTTCGACCGTTGTCGCTCCGACGTCCAGCCTGTCGACATACACGCGGCGGGAGATCAGCGGCAGCACTCGCACGTCGACGAAGACGCGCTCGGCCGTGACATTGACCGAGGCATCGTTCCACGACACCGAGTCGATGTTCAGGCCGCCCGCCAGCGAGCCCGACAGTGTGTCGATCGTTAGCGCGTCAGGCAACAGCGGCTCAGCTCTAGCGAGCAGCCAGCGAGCGCCCGCCTGCGTCGTCACGAGCCACGTGAATGCGGCGCCCAGCAGCAGCAGAGTGACGGTCGTGCCAATTAGCCACTTGCGGCCCCGAGTCACAGGTCTGCACCGAGTTGGAGATGGAGGCGCACGCTGCCGTCGTCGGCGGACACCGGATACCCGGCGTAGAGCCGGATCGGTCCGACGGGCGACCGCCAGATGATGCCGAGTCCGGCACCCACTTCGACGTCGAGGTCCGTATCGTTGAACGCGTTGCCCGCGTCGACAAATACGGCACCATGGAAGTTGCCGCGCAGCCGGCGCTCGTATTCGATGCTGGCTACGAGGAGACTCGTGCCGCCGATGACGTTGCCATCGACATCGGTCGGGCCGAGCGTGTCGAGATCGTAGCCGCGGATGGATTGGTCGCCGCCCGCGAAAAAGCGGACGGACGGCGGCAGTTCGGCGAATTCGCCGACTTCGGTATAGCCTATGTCCGCGCGGGCCAACAGACGACTGTTATCGCCAAGGCTCGATATCCAGCGCAGCCTCGCAACCGTCTGCAGATACGAGGTCGTCGAGCCAAGTGCACCGTCCGTGCCGGTAAATTCGAAGGAGGCGCGTCGTCCGCTGCGCGGGAACACGTTGCGATCGGCGCGTTTGTGGTCGAAGCCGATTCCCGGGATCACGAGACGCGTCGTGTCCGTGATTTCGCCGATCGTGAAGGACTCGTTGCTGATGTCCAGCGACAGCGTGCGCACCCACGTCTCTCCGGCGCCGGTCGTCCAGCGCACGCCCAGACCCTGCCCCTCGGTGTCGAAAGTGTCCGTGGTCTCTTTGTACAGCGCGCCGGTTACGCTGAACCATTCGCGGCGAGGATCCTCGAGAGGGATTCGGTACTCGGCACCTATGCCACGAACCACACGGCCGACCTCGAGCTCGCCGATCAGCCGATGACCGCCCCTGTTCAGCCGGTTGTTGCGGAATCCGGCCTTAAAACGTGTACCGGTGTCGGTCGACGCGCCCAGACCGGCCGTGTACTCGATTCGATAGCCGGGCTCGACGGCGATTCTGATCGGGACCGTACCGCCGCTGCGATCGTCGACATCCGCGGCAACATCGACGCGGCCGAAGTAGCCGCTTTCCGACAGAATCTGCTGTGCCTGTGCGAGGTCTTCCCGGTCGAACGGCGTTCCCGGTTCGAGGTCGACGTAGGCGGCAACGATGCGCTCGTCGAGAAAGTCCTGATCCTGGCGGATCTCGCCCAGGCGGTAGCGCGGTCCGCTGTCGAGATGAAGCGTAATGTCCGCGTGGCCTGCGTCGGGATAGACGTCGAGTTGCCGCGTGACGAACGCGGCATCGAAGTAGCCCTGGTCCGCCGCGCGTATCTGTAGCGACTCCTTGAGGTTCTCGTAGGCCTCGTGCCGGAGCGGCGACTCCGGCGCCAGCGATGGGGAAGCCGCAAGCCGGCCGAACTCGGGATCGCTCTCGGCCTCGCCGTCGATGCGGACGTCGACGTCGCGGATCAGCACCGGGTCGCCCGGGTCGATCGTGACGGTCGCCGTCCAGCAGGTCTCGCCGAGTTCGAGGACGGTCTCGATCGCGGGCTCGTAGTAGCCGAAGGGCTCCATGGATTCCCGGGCTTCTTCGGCCAGTTTGCGATAGCGCCTGCGCAGCGTGGGAGCCGCCGCGTCGCAGGCTTCCGTGGCGATGGACGCGTAGGCGCGAACGTTGCGCTCGAGTTCGTCCCCGACGCCTTCGACGATCAGTTCGGCACGTGCTTCGAATGCGATCGCCGACACGAGCAAAGCCGAGCATACGTAGAGGCGCATACGCAAGAATTGCAGTCTGTTGCCGGGAACGGAGTCACGGGCAAACGCCGTCGAAGCAGCTATCGCTTCGAACGCGGTGTCAATGCTGATGACACTCGGATTCGCTGCCATGGTGTCCTTCGGTCGCAGGGCGGTATTCGTTCGTATCTTACGCGCAGTCTCAAAGCCCGGGAAATGCCGAGGGCCAGGGATTCGAGCAGCGTCCGGAATGGCGGTGAGCTAAGATGCCCGCCATGTTGTCGTTTGCCGGCGTCGTACTGGGAATCGTTCTGCTGATCGTCGGCGGCGGCCTGCTCGTGCGCGGCGCGTCCGAGATCGCGGAGGGGCTCGGTGTCTCGCCGCTGATCATCGGACTGACCATAGTCGGCTTCGGCACGAGTTCTCCCGAACTCGTGGTCAACGTGATCGGCGCGATCAATGGCACGACCGACATAGCCTTCGGCAACGTCGTTGGCTCGAATATCAGCAATCTCGGCCTCGTCCTCGGTTCCGCGGCGATGTTCAGCACGATCCGTATCCAGGGCACGCTGGTACGTCGCGAGATCCCGCTTCTCTTGCTTGCGACGACGATGACGATGGTCATGGCGCTCGACGGGCCGCTCGAAGGTCAGCCGGCAGCGATCGGTCGCACCGACGCACTGATCCTGATGCTGACCTTCTTTATCTTCGTCTACATCATCGCGCTCGACATTATCCGGATCCGCCAGGAAGACCAGCTGCTCGACGAGATCGGCGGCGAACCGCTCGTACTCGCGCCGACCAAGGGCCGCTACTGCTGGTTCATGGTGCTCGGCGGATTCCTGCTGCTGATGCTCGGCGGCGAGCTGACGGTAAGCAACGGCGTCGCGCTGGCAACGCTGCTCGGGGTGTCCGAGGCGGTCGTCGGCCTGTTCGTCGTGGCGGTGGGCACGAGCATGCCCGAACTCGTGACCTCGATTATCGCCGCGATGCGCAAGGAGGCGGACCTCGCGCTGGGCAATATCATCGGCTCGAACATCTTCAATTCGTTGATGGTCCTGCCGACGAGCGGGGCGATCGCGCAGCTGCCCGTGCCGGAAGGCGGTGTCGGCGATCTCGTGGTGTCCTGGCTGCTCGCGGCAGCGTTGATTCCGCTGTTCTTTTTCGGCCGCGCCATGCTCGGGCGCATTTCGGGCGCGGCCTTTCTGCTGGCGTATCTTGGCTACGCCATATTCCGCTTCGTCAATACCTGAGCATTCTCAGTCTCCGAGCACCCGCTCGAAGGTCTCGAGGAAGACGTCGGCGTCGTCGCGTGTCAGGCACATGGGCGGGCGCAGTTTCAGGATGTTCGCGTGCCTGCCGATCGTGCTCGTCAGTACGCCGTGCTCGCGCAGCGCGTTGATCATTGCCGCGGCTTCGGCCGTAGCAGGTGCACGAGTGTCGCGGTCGGTCACGAGATCGACGCCCACGAACAGGCCGGACCCGCGAACGTCGCCGATAACCTCGTGCCGCGAGGCGAGATCGCGAATGCCGTCGATCAGGTAGGCGCCGACATCCAGCGCGTTCTGCTGCAGCCCTTCGTCCTCGACGACGTCGAGTACCGCGGCGCCGGCCGCTGCCGACACGGGATTGCCGCCGAAGGTATTGAAGTAGTTCGTTCGCTCTGCGAAGCGCTCGATGAGGTCAGGCCGCGTCACCGTCGCCGCGAGTGGATGACCGTTGCCGATCGGCTTGCCCATCGTGACGATGTCGGGAACGAACCCGTGCGGCTCGAAACCCCAGAATGATTTGCCGGTCCGGCCGAAGCCCGGCTGCACCTCGTCAGCGATGAACAGGCCGCCGGCGTTGCGGACGATCTCCGCCGCGCGCCGAAGGTAGGCGTCGGGCACGTCGAGGACACCATTGCTCGAAACGATCGTGTCGATCATGAAGGCGGCAGGCTTCACCCCTCGATCGCTGAGGGCATCGACGGCGCGCTCGACATGCGCCGCGAAACGCTCGCCCGCATCCGAGCTCCGGTGCTCGCCGCGGTACGTGTCCGGCGGCGGAACCGTCTCGACGTTGTCCGGCTTCGCTTCGCGGGACCCGTATGACGTCGAGATCGGCGCAAGGGTGCAGGTGTTGCCGTGATAGGCGTTGTCGACGACGATGACGCCCCGTCCGCCGGTGCACGCTCGGGCAATTCTCAGCGCCAGTTCGTTCGCTTCGCTGCCCGTGCAGCTGAACATTGCGATGCCGAGCTCGTCCGGCAGCGTGCCCGTCAGACGCTCCGCGAAGTCCACCACGTTCTCGTGCAGGTAGCGGGTATGGGTGTTCAGGCGCTGGAGCTGTTCGGAGATGGCGGCGACCACGCGCGGATGGCAATGACCGACGTGCGGAACGTTGTTGTACATGTCGAGGTAGCGTCGGCCGTCCGCATCGTAGAGCCAGACGCCGTCGCCGCGCACGAGATGCACGGGGTTGTCGTAGAAGAGCCGGTAGGCCGGTCCGAGCAGGCGTTTCCTGCGCTGCATGAGCACGTTGTGGTCAGTCACTGATATCCGCTCCCGGTCAAAGCGTCCGGCCGCGCAACTCGGCGGCAATGTCTGGCGGCGTCGATGCACTGAGCTGCTCCAGCCGCGTCCGCGCACGGGTTTCGTTACGCAGGATGTAGTCGCGATTCTCAGGGTATCGCGCAGCGCGCCAATGGGTAATCAAAACGGTCATCGTCGACCGGGTCAGCGTCAGGTCGTACAGGATGCTAAGTTCGGCATCGGTTAGCGGCACGACGCTCGCGTACGCTGCCAGGAATTCCAGCATGTCGGACAACGCATCCGGGCCGTCCTTCAACAGGTAGGCGGAGGCGACCGCGAGGTCTACGATCAGCGGCGAGTGCGCGAGATCGCCGAAGTCGATGACGCCGAGCATCCTGGAGGGGTCGTGCGCGTCGACAAGCACGTTGCTCGGATTGAGATCGTTGTGAATGACCTGCGAGCGCAATTCGCCAAAGCGTGGGGCGACCGCCGTATCGAAGCGATCGAGCCGTTCGGTACACAGCGATCGCAAGGCGCGATCGTCGACGCAGTCGAGCAGTTCTCGAAGATGGCCTGCTCGCTTGAGGTCCCAGAGCAGGGCATAGCCGCTCGCGCCGTGCGAAAACCCCGACAGCGCGCGGCCAACGCGAGCCGCGAGACGCCCCATCGTGCCCGCATACCCCTGCATCCGCTCGACATACTGCAGCGGCGAACCGTCCAGCCAGCTGACGACGCGGACCGTATGCGCGCGTCCGTCGGCCGCCGTGATTTCAACCGCGGCTGCGCCGTCCAGCGTCCGTATGACTCGCGGCACCGCAAGGCTGGGATCGGAGGCTTCGATATGCAGCAACGCCTCGGTCTGAAAGGCAGTTACTTCGCTCGCCTCCGCCGAATTCGCGATCTTGAGCACCGCCTTTTCGCCGTTCTCGCCGGTAACGAGGAAGTTTCGGTCTCGTTCGCTATCGAGCGGCTCCAGCTGTCCGGCGAGCCCGAAGTGCGCTTGCAGCAGGTCCGCGGCGGCCGCTTCGTTGACGTCCGGTACGTCTGTGGTGAGAACGAGAAAAGGATCGTGCATGGCGGGCGATATTACAGCGAAGTTCGGTGTGCGGCCGAAGCGGCTGCCGACGGCCGTGGACGCCATCGGCGTCACATGCGAGAGCGAGCCGGCGCGCGGGAGACCCGCTAAACGAAGCGGACGTGCTTCGAGAGCGGCAGCTCGCGTATCCGCTCGCCGGTGGCGGCGAATATCGCGTTGACCAGCGCCGGCGCAGCCGGCGGCAGTCCCGGTTCGCCAATGCCGCGGATGCGGCTCCCGTTCTCGAGGACTCGCACCTCGATCGGCGGCGCCTGATTGATACGAATCGAGTTGTAGTTGTGGAAGTTGGTTTGCTCGACCGCGCCGTCTCGAACGGTGATCTCGCCCATCAGCGCGGCGGCGAGTCCGAAATTCACGCCGGACTGGACCTGCGCCTCGATGTTTCGGCGATCGAGCGCCACGCCGACGTCGACGGCCGCCCAGACCTTCACGATCTCGAGCCCGTTGCCGGTATCGGCGACTTCGACGATCTCCGCGGCAGGCACGCCGAATGACATTACGAAGGCGACGCCGCGGCCATGACCGTCCGGCAGCGGCGCGCCCCAGTCGGCCATTTCCGCGACGGCTCTCACGACCTCGCGGCTCGGCTCGTGGTTCATCATCCGAATCCGCATCTCGACCGGATCGGCGCCGGCGGCCTGGGCGAGTTCGTCGAGCATGCACTCGTGGAAGAATCCGTTCTGCGAGGCGCCAACTGCGCGCCATGAACTGACCGGCAGCATGGCCGGCGTGCGGTAGCCCGTGACCCGGTAGTTCTCGATCGAGTACGGCTGATCCCAGGCGGCCTGAACGATCGTCACGTCGGGTCCCATCGTCGGCATCCCGATACGGCCCATCTGCGATTCGAGCACCGACAGCGTGGCGAGCTCGACATCGAAGGCGATGGGCACGCCGTCACTCACCGCGCCGCGGAAACGGGCCATCGCGGCCGGACGGTAGAAGTCGTGGGTCATGTCCTCTTCACGCGACCACGTCAATTTGACCGGCGTGCCCTCCATGGCCTGAGCGATACGAATCGCCTGGGCGATGAAATCGAATTCGGCGCGCCGGCCGAAACCGCCGCCCATGTACGGCACGTGCACCTCGACATCTTCCTCGTCGAGACCGAGGATCTCATCGGCAAGCGTGTACACCTGCGTGGGCAATTGACTGCCGGCCCAGACGTCGAGCTTGCCGTCGCGGTACCACGCAGTGGCATTCATCGGTTCCATGGTTGCGTGCGCGAGGAAGGGCACGGTGTATTCGGCTTCGACGACGTCGGCCTCGATCAGCGCCGTCTCGACGTCGCCGTCGTCGCGGAACTGACTGTCGCGGTATTCGCGGTCGAAAGAGCCGCGCACCGACTCGAGCATCTCGGCCGAGGTTGCCGGATAGGGCGCCTCGCCCCAGTCGCACTCGACGGCCCTTGCCGCCTGCACGGCGTACCAGGTATTGGTCGCGACCACGGCGATCCCGTCGTCGAAGGGGATGATCCGTTCCACGCCCGTCATCGATTCCGCACGCGACGCGTCGTAGCCGTTCATCGCGCCCCCGAGGCGCGGGTTCATTCGCACCGTCGCGTACAACATGCCGGGCAGGCTGACGTCGACGCCGAAGCCGGCCGTGCCGGTGGACTTGCTGACGACATCGACACGCGGCTGCGACCGACCCAGCAGCGTCCACTCGGACGGATCTTTCAATTCAGGCTCGCTGGGAAGGTCGACATCGGCCGCGGCGGCGGCCAGCTCGGTGTAGGCCAGCGACGAACCGTCGGCGGCAATGACCCGGCCGTTTTCCGTTCGCAGGGAATCGCGTTCGACCCCGAGGCGTTCCGCCGCGGCTGTGACGAGCGCATGCCGCGCCGCCGCACCGGCGACGCGCATTTTGACGTAGCCGTCGGGGACCGACGACGAGCCGCCGGTGATCTGTAGGCCCAGGAACTTGGCGGGAACGTGGGAGAAACTGCGCAGATTGCGCGCCAACCAGTCCTCATCGGTGGTCGCAACGCCCGGCAAGCCTTCTTCCAGAACGACACCGTTGAAGTAGGCCTTTGACGCCGGGCCGTGCTCGACGGTGACATCGTCGAGCGTCACGTCCAGTTCCTCGGCGACCAGGGCCGCCAGCGTGGTCGCAACGCCCTGACCCATCTCCGCGCGGGGCGCGATGATCGTGATGCCGTCAGCGTCGATCCGCACGTACGGTGTTAGTGCCGCCTCACCCTCGGCCAAATCCTCGAGCAACGGATTCTTGTACGGCACCTTGTAGCGCCAGTAGCCGATGGCAACGCCGCCGGCGATCGCGACCGAGCCGATGAGCAGCGTCCGCCGGGTAATCGTCTTCAGGCGGCCCATTATTCCGACCCCTCACGGAGCTTGTCGGCCGCGGAATGGATCGCCGCCCGAATCCGGGAGTAAGTCCCGCAGCGGCACAGATTGCCGTTCATCGCAATGTCGATGTCGTCGTCACTCGGCTGCGGGTTGCGGCTCAGCAGCGCCGCGGCACTCATGATCTGGCCGGACTGGCAGTAGCCGCACTGCGCGACCTGATTCTCGACCCATGCGGCCTGAACAGCGTGCATCGCCTCCGGCGTGCCAAGGCCCTCGATCGTGGTTACCTCGCCCGAGACGGCGCCGACCGGGAGAGAACAGGAGCGCATCGGCCGGCCGTCGATATGCACGGTGCAGGCACCGCACATCGCAATGCCACAGCCGAACTTGGTACCGGTAATGCCCAGTTCGTCGCGCAGTACCCAAAGTAGCGGCATGGTCGGGTCGACCGAGACCTCATGAGTTTCGCCATTGACGACGATCTGCATCGCGTTCTCCCTGATTCACACGCATCGCGGGACGCGCTGCGCATGGTCGTTTGCCCACAAGCAATTTATCATGTCGCGCTCTGCCCACCCACATGGATGGATCGATCGAGTGAACAGCCTGAACGTCGCGCCCGTATTCCGAGACTTCGTCGAGACCGAGCTGCTGCCGGGACTGGGTATCGCACCCGAGACGTTCTGGAACGGACTGGAGAAGATCGTCGCGGAACTCACGCCGGAGAACCGAGCGCTACTCGGCGTGCGTGACGAACTGCAGGCGAAGATCGACGCCTGGCACGAAGCCGCGGGTGACTGGGATGCGGAGAAGTACCAGGCATTTCTTACGGATATCGGCTATCTCGAGGCCCGCGGAGACCGTTTTGAGATCGATACGGACGGGGTCGATCGCGAGATTGCTTCGGTCGCAGGGCCGCAGCTCGTCGTTCCGGTCAGCAATGCCCGCTTCGCGCTAAATGCCGCGAACGCTCGCTGGGGCAGTCTCTACGATGCGCTGTACGGCACGGACGCGATCCCGGAGTCGGAAGGTCGAGAGCGCGGCGGCGCGTACAACCCCATTCGGGGTGCGAGCGTCATTGCCTTCGCCGACCGTTTTCTCGACGAGTCCGTGCCGCTCGAAACCGGCAGTCATGCCGACGTCACGGCGTGGCAGATCGATACCTCCGGCTCGCCCACAACGGTTTCGGCCGGACTGGCCGACGGGACGAGCACCGGGCTCAGGGACGCGTCGCAGCTCGCCGGCTGGACCGAGAATGGCGACCGGCGGACGATTCTCTTCAGCAATAACGGCCTGCACGTCGAGATGGTGCTCGATCCGTCGCACCCGATCGGGGCGGAACGTCCGAGCGGGCTGGCTGACGTCGTTCTCGAGTCGGCCATCACCACGATCCAGGACTGCGAGGACTCGGTTGCCGCGGTCGATGCCGAGGACAAAGTCGGCGTGTATCGCAACTGGCTGGGGCTGATGCGCGGCTCGCTCGATGCGACGTTCGACAAGGGCGGCCGGCAGATGACCCGCCGTCTCAATCCTGATCGGACTTACACGGGCCCGGACGGCGAGGCGGTTACGCTGCCCGGCCGATCGCTGCTGCTGGTTCGCAATGTCGGCCACCTGATGACCACGAATGCGGTGCTGGACGCGGACGGAAACGAGGTTTTCGAGGGTCTGCTCGATGCCGTTTTGACTACGGCATGTGCCCTCTACGATCTCCAGGGCCTGGGCGAGTTGAGCAATTCGCGAACGGGCAGCCTGTACATCGTCAAGCCCAAGATGCACGGCTCCGCCGAGGCGGCGTTTGCGGACCGGCTGTTCGCCGCCGTCGAAGACCTGTTCGGCCTGGACCGCAACACGCTGAAGATCGGCGTCATGGATGAGGAACGCCGGACGACCGTGAATCTCGAGGAGTGCATCCGGGCGGTCCGACACCGGCTGGTCTTCATCAACACCGGCTTCCTCGACCGGACCGGCGACGAGATCCACACGAGCATGCGGGCCGGCCCGATGCTCAGAAAGGAGCAGATCAAACTGGAGCCCTGGATCGCGGCCTACGAGGACTGGAACGTGGACGTCGGCATCCGCTGCGGTCTCCCGGGCCGCGCGCAGATCGGCAAGGGCATGTGGCCGAAACCGGACGAGATGCGGCAGATGCTCGACACCAAGCAGGCGCATCCGGAGGCGGGCGCGAACTGTGCCTGGGTGCCGTCGCCGACCGCGGCCACGCTGCACGCCATGCACTACCACTCGGTGGACGTTGCCGACGTGCAGGCCCGGCTCGCGTCTCGTCAGATGGCGTCGCTCGATGCTATCCTTACACCGCCGTTCGGCGATCCGAGCACGTTGTCTCCCGACGATATCCAGTCCGAGCTCGACAATAACGCGCAGGGCATCCTGGGATACGTCGTGCGCTGGATCGATCAGGGAGTTGGCTGCTCCAAAGTGCCGGACATCGACGATGTCGGCCTGATGGAGGATCGGGCAACACTCAGGATCTCCAGTCAGCACATCGCCAACTGGCTGCACCACGGCATCGTCACCGAGGCGCAGGTCGTCGAGACCTTCGAACGAATGGCAGAGGTCGTGGACGAGCAGAATGCCGCCGATCCGGCGTACGCAGCGATGGCCCCGGCCTTCGATGGCGTCGCGTTCAGAGCCGCGCTCGATCTGGCATTGAAAGGAACCGAGCAGCCCAACGGTTATACCGAGCCGCTGCTGCACGAATACAGAAGACTAAGGAAACAATGAAAACGATACTCGTAGGCTTGAAGCGTGCCGTTGACTACAACGTTCGCGTCCGCGTCAAATCGGATGGCAGCGGCGTCGAAACCGACGGCGTGAAGATGAGCATCAACCCGTTCGACGAGATTGCGCTGGAGGAAGCGCTGCGTCTCAAGGAAGCCGGACACGCCGAGGAGATCGTCGTCGTTTCGGTCGGGCCTTCGGATGCACAGCAGCAGCTGCGTACGGGCCTCGCCATGGGCGCCGATCGCGCGATCCTCGTCGAGAGCGCCGAGCCGATGCAGCCGCTGGCCCTGGCAAAGACGTTTCTGAAGCTGGTCGAGAAGGAAGATCCCGGCCTCGTCATGATGGGCAAGCAGTCGATCGACTCGGACAACAATCAGACGGGCCAGATGCTGGCCGCGCTCTGGGGGCGGCCGCAGGCAACTTTTGCGTCGAAGGTCGAGCTCGACGGCGAGACGATGCGGGTTACCCGCGAAGTGGACGCCGGGCTCGAGGTCATCGACGTGGATCTGCCCGCCGTCGTTACCGCCGATCTCAGGCTCAACGAGCCTCGCTACGTCAAGCTGCCGGACATCATGAAGGCGAAGAAGAAGCCGCTCGACACCGTGTTGCCTGCTGATCTCGGCGTGGACACCGGCGGAGAGATCGCCTCGACTGCGTTCGCGCCGCCGGAAGAGCGGTCACGCGGCATCGTCGTCGAGGACGTTCCGGCACTGGTCGGCGCACTGAAAGAAAAAGGACTGCTGTAATGGCGAAGATTCTGATCGTTGCCGAGCACGATGGCTCGACACTGAACCCGAGCGCCGCTAAGTGTGTGACCTGCGCGGCTGAGATTCCGGATGCGGAGATCGATCTGCTGGTGCTGGCTGCCGATGGCGATGCCGTTGCCGCACAGGCCGCGGAGATCGCCGGCGTGTCGCGCGTCCTTGTGGCGAAGAACGACGCCAACGAGCCCGCGCTGGCCGCGGTGCACGCACCTCAGGTCGTAGCGGCCGCCGCCGGCTATTCGCACGTGTTCGGTCCGTCGACAACCTGGGGCAAGGACCTGATGCCGCGCGTCGCAGCGCTGCTCGACGTCAACCAGATCAGCGACGTCATGGCTGCACTCGGCAGTCATGAATTCAAGCGCCCGATTTATGCCGGCAACGCCATTGTTACGGTAACGGCGCCGGCGGATTCGATCGTCGTCGGTACGGTCCGCACCGCCTCTTACAAGTCGGCGGCGGGCGGCAACAGTGCGGCCGTGGAAGCGCTCGAACTCGATGTTGAACTGCCGGCCCACACGCGCTACGTCGAACTGCAGGCGGGCAGCTCCGATCGACCCGATCTGCAGACCGCGGCGCGCGTCGTGTCGGGCGGCCGTGCGCTCGGCAGCTCCGAGGACTTCGAGATCATCTACAAACTCGCCGACAAGCTCGGCGCCGGCGTCGGCGCATCGCGAGCCGCAGTCGACGCGGGCTATGTACCGAACGAGATGCAGGTCGGCCAGACCGGCAAGATCATCGCCCCCGAGCTGTACATTGCGGTCGGTATCTCCGGTGCGATCCAGCATCTGACGGGGATCAAGGATGCCGGGACGATCGTTGCGATCAACAAGGATCCCGAAGCGCCAATCTTCGAGGTCGCGGACATCGGCCTGGTAGCCGATCTGTTCGTTGCCGTTCCGGAGCTGGAAGCCGCGCTGTAAGGCTCCAGCCCGCACCCGTTACCGATTGCACGGGATGATCGCGCAGGATTTTGTACGCACAGGGGTCTTCCGAAGGCGTGCAATACTCTCTGTATTGCCAACTGAGGACAAATTTCCGTGCGTACAAGAGACAAGCGAGGGTTCGTGCAATCGGTAGCGGACGCGGGCTAATGGGCCCGCTCGCCGGCATCCGGGTCATCGAACTCAAGGGCCTGGGGCCCGGCCCCTACGCCGGCATGCTGCTGGCCGATCTTGGCGCGGACGTCATCGTCGTCGAGCGCGCGTCGCGGCCTGCCGGTATCGCAATCCCGTCGAGTCAGGATGTCACCTCGCGTGGCAAGCGTTCGATCGTGCTCGACATCAAGAAGGCCGAGGGATTGGCGGCGCTGCTGCGCATGCTCGAGAGCGCCAATGTGCTGTTCGAAGGATTCAGGCCCGGCGTCGCCGAGCGCTTAGGAATCGGACCCGAGGCTTGTCACGCACGCAACCCCGCGCTCATTTATGGCCGGCTGACAGGCTGGGGCCAGTCGGGACCACTCGCCCCCACCGCGGGTCACGACATTAACTACATCAGTCTGAGCGGAGCCCTCGCCGCCATCGGCACGGCCGAGAAACCCGTGCCGCCGTTGAATGTGGTCGGAGACTACGCCGGCGGGAGTCTGTTTCTGGTGGTCGGCGTGCTCGCGGCGCTGCTCGAAGCGAAGGACTCCGGCCGGGGCCAGGTGGTCGATGCGTCCGTCGTCGATGGCTCAGCGAATCTGCTGTCGTTCTTCCACGGCCTGCAACACTACGGACAGTGGTCGGCCCAACGGCGCGGTTCGAATCTGTTCGACGGCGGTACCTGCTACTACGACGTCTACGAAACCTCGGACGGCAAATTCCTGTCGGTCGCTCCGCTCGAACCGCAGTTCTACGCCGAGTTCGTCGAGCGCGCCGGACTTGACGAGAGTGAGTTCGGCGAACAAGGCGGCCCGGAGCAATGGGAGGCTGTCAGAGGTCGCTTGCAAGCCATCATCAGGACGAAAAGCCGCGACGAATGGTGCGAGATATTCGAGGGCAGCGATGCCTGTGTCGCCCCGGTTCTGGATTTCGTCGAGGCACCCGGTCATCCGCACAACGTCGCGAGAGACACTTATATAAATGTCGCCGGCGTGGTTCAGCCAGCGCCCGCCCCGAAGTTCAGCCGCACCGCCTGCGACACGCCCGCCGAGCCGCACGCCGAGGGTGCCGACACCGCCGAGATCCTGTCTGACTACGGATTCGAGGCCGGAGAGATCGACGCACTGCGCGCGTCCGGGGCGATCGGTTAGACGATTGAACCGGGCCAGGTGACTGTCGACCCCCGTTGCACCAAAATGGCCGATCCAACCCTTCAAGAGCGAAAACCGTCGCGGATTTGCGTCACTCGATTGACATAAGACTCTATCCAAGCCCAAATCGGATGAGCTAAGCTCATGTCTTCTAACGGGTTTCTCGAGAAACCAGTATCGGAGTCAAAGTTCTTTGACGACGGTCTACGAGTGAGATAATTTGTCTCACATATGGAATCGACCAAGAAAACAGCTCTCGCTGCCCTGAGGCTCATCTTCCGGCCGATCGCGCGCATTCTTCTGAAGTCGGGCGTGAACTGGAAAGAGCTGGTGGAAGTCTGCAAGGCGACCTACGTCGAGGTCGCCACGGAGGACTTTGGGATTCGCGGTCGACCCACGAACGTGTCCCGCGTTGCGATTCTGACCGGCTTCTCTCGTCGAGAAGTGGGTCGCCTGCGCAATCTGCTCGAGAAGGATCAACCGGAAGCACTCGGCCGCATGAATCAGGCGACGCGAGTACTGACCGGCTGGTTCACCGACGAGACTTTCGTCGACGATTCCGGCGAGCCGCGCTCGCTCGCGGTGTCCGGCGAGAACCCGTCGTTTGAGTCCCTGTGCGATCGCTACAGCGGTGACGTTCCCGCAACCACCATGCTCAAGGAGCTGAGGCATGTAGGTGCCGTCGCAATGGAAGACGACGGCCGCGTCATCGCCAAAACTCGCTACTACATGCCGGCACACACCGACCCCGAGCAGATGCTGCGTTCCGGCAGCGTGCTCGAGGACATCGGACAGACGGTCGCATGGAACCTGCACCGCGATGAGAAAGACCCCAGCCGCTTCGAACAGCGTGCGAGCAACACCAAGATCCCCGCGAAGGCCGTTCCGGCATTTCGCGAGTTTATAGAGCAAGAAGGCCAGGTATTCTTCGAGCGCGTCGACGCCTGGCTCACCGACCATGAAGACGAGAACGCAACCAACCCTGTCCGACTGGGCCTGGGGGCGTACTTAATCGAAGAAAAACCCAATGAGAGGAAAGGGCCATGAACGCAAGGAAGTCGATGAGCTTGATCGGAGCAGCCATCGTCATTGGCGTAGGCGTCTCAGCAGATACTGCATTCGCCGGCATTGACAAAGGCGGAAATCCAAAAGCTGACCAACGAGAGTCCGGGAGGGTGTCTCACGGTCAGGTAACACAGTTTGGCAGCGTCTACGTCAACGGTGTCAGATACAACACGGATTCCGCCGTATTCCTGATCAACGGATCGTTCGGGGCCGAATCGGACCTGTCCGTCGGTCAGGTGGTGACTGTCTACGGGGCGTACGATGACACTACCGGCGAAGGCATCGCGGATGTCGTGGTCACCGAGAATGCCGTCGAAGGTCCAATCTCCATGCTCGACACGTCGAGCGGACAAATGAGCGTTCTCGGACAGACCGTTCACTTCAATTCCGATACCGCGTGGTCGCTTCTCGACAGCGACAACCGGTTCGAAGATCTTGGCGCCGGTGACGTTATCGCGATCTCCGGTTACCGTAACGCCGACGGCGATATCGTCGCCACGTTCGTATCCGATCGACTCTCCGACGGTGACTTCGACGTCACCGGTGCGATCGGGAACGTGGATCCGGCTTCGACGACGTTCTGGATTGACGGCCTGAGCGTTGACTACGGGAGCGCTAACCTGTTCGGTCTCGTTGGCGGGATGCCGACTATTGGCCAACGCGTTGACGTTACCGGCGCCATTTTGACTGCATCGGGACAACTGGTGGCAACCAGCGTTGCCGCTGACTACGACAATATCGTCGCGGGACCGGGCACCGACGCCGAAGTAGAGGGTTTCGTCACGCTCCAGAGCGCGTGGAACGCGTTCGAGATCGACGGTACGAGCGTGCGCATCGACTCCTACACGAACTTTGTCGACGGTTGGATCTTCGGCATTGCCGTCGATACCAAGCTGGAGGTCGAAGGCAGCTTCGATATCGACGGAGTGCTGGTCGCGGACACGATTCGCTTCCAGCAAGCCAGTGACATCGAGACGTCCGGCTGGGTCCAGTCGATCGGCGACGGCACCTTCATGATCGGCGGCCGGCGCGTGATCGTCTCGCCGGCAACGGCCTGGGAAGACGAAAGCATCGACGATGACCGCCGATTCGGTCTCAGCGCGATGCGGACCGGCGACTACGTCACCGTCAAAGGCTACGGCTCCGGCACAGCCATCACCGCGATGCGCGTCGAACGAGACGACGCCAACTGGGGCGACGGTTCAGACGACGATGATGACGACGACTGGAGCGACTGGGACGACGATTGGGACGAGTACGAAGAAGACGACTAGGTATGACGGGAACAGAGACAGAGGCGTCGAAATCCCCAGCCGACGACAGCGCAAGCCATGAGGCGCGCGCCGGCTCGGGGGTTTCGCGCCCGGGGGAGGCGGCAAGCAACGACTCCCACTCTGTCTCCGGCATGTCACAAGGAAAGGAGGATACCGACATGCTCTCAGTGGCAACGAAGACATCGGAAGAAGGCAAGGCACAGGAAGTGCCGGAAGTCCTCTCCGTAGCCCCGTATCTGGACAGCGAACTTCCGCTGGTGCTGGTCACGTTCGGCAATGGCGTCGGCGAGTTCGAGGCGATGTACGACCATCTCGACAAGGTCGAACGGCAGAACCCGCCGCAGTTCCAGAGCCTGATCGTCGCCCGGCCAGACGTCTCGAGCGTCGTGCTCCGGGTACTGAGCGAACGCGTTCGCTCCATGCCGACCGTGCACCTGCGCAAACTCGGCAAGACCGATTGTTCCGCGCTCCGCCACGAGACCGGAACCTTTTTTGTCACGCCAGACAAACGTCTGGAGCGGATATAGAGCAGATGCGCTACGTTCGCCTCGGCAGAAGCGGTCTCGAGGTATCCCGGCTGGGTGTCGATTGTCACTCGCTCGGCGTCGCCCAGCGCGAACGCGGCTGGGACCCGATGAGCTACGACGGCCAGGTGTTCGCAATCCGGACCGTGCACGCGGCGTTGGATGCGGGCATCAACATCTTCGATACCTCGTCGTCGGCCTGCGGCGCCCGCGGCGAGACGCTGCTCGGCCGCGCTCTGAGTGAGAAGAAGGCCGACGTTCTGCTCGCATCGCGGGCGAGAATCTACTCCGACAGCGACGACATGGCCTACAGCATCGTCGCATCGCTGCGCCGTTTGCGCGCCGATCATCTCGATATTCTGTATCTGAACGACCGTCCCAACACCGACGGCGACGAAGTCGGCAGAGTCAGCGAGGAAACCCTGCTGGAACTCGACCGTCTCAAGCGTCGAGGCCTGATCGGACATGTCGGTCTGCTGGTGTCGGATCCGCTCCGCGCCGCGTCACTCGTCGCGACAGGAAGTTTCGACATCGTGCAACTGCAGTGCAACGTTGCGAAACAGGGTCCCGTCACGGAATTGCTCGATGCCTGCGTGGAGGCCGATATCGGCGTCAGCATCATCAAGCCGCTGGCGTCGAAGACTCTGAAGACCGTCGTTAGCGCGCTGGACGCGGACTGGAGAGGCTCGACCGCGGTCCGCGAGTGCTGCCTTCGTTTCCTGCTGGGCGACCGCCGTGTTCAACTCATCAACGTCGGTATGCGCTGGGAACACGAAGTGGCGTCGAACAGCCGCTTGTTCTCCGGACTGGACCTGCCGTACGGACCGCCGAGCGAACCGATGGCGTTGCGCGCCGCACAGTAAGCCGCCAAACCGCTCTGTAACATCTCGTATCTCCGGGCACACCGGGTGCCGCTGCAGGGTATCGTCCTGATCCCCGAACTGCGTGCCAACCCGAGTGACAGATTCGAACACCAGAACAGGCAGCATGCTGGTCGTGCTCGGGAATCAGCTGTTCCCGATCGAATTCGTGCGCACGCTTTCACCAGACGCCATCTTCATGGCCGAGGACATGGGGTTGTGCACGTATGTCCGCCACCATCAGCAGAAGATCGTCCTGTTCCTCGCAGCCATGCGGAACTATCGCGACGAGCTGCGAGCCGCCGGGTTCGACGTTTACTATCGCGAACTCGACGCGACAGATGCCGAGACCTACGAGTCGATGCTCGGCAGAGCAATCGACGAGTGTGCGTGTTCGCGACTCGTCCACTTCGAGATCGAAGACAAGGCGATGGAAGCTCGAATCGTCGCGTATGCCGAGTCGATCCGAATCTCGAGGACAGAGGTCCGGTCACCCATGTTCCTGTGCAGCCGCGCGCGCTTTCGCGACTTCGCGGATGGTAAGGCGAAGCTACGCATGGCGGAGTTCTACAAGCAGGAGCGCCTGAGGCAGGGTCTGCTGCTGGAGGCCGATGGCGGACCCGCGGGCGGCCGGTGGTCGTTCGACGAGGACAACCGGAAAAAACTGCCGAAAACCGTCCAGCCGCCAACAGCCGACTGGCCGGAACCATCAGAACATGTAGCCGAGGTCATCGACACGGTCGAAAAGCACTTCGCCGATCATCCGGGCGCTGCCGGAGACTTCCGTTGGCCCGTCACACGTGCGCAGACCGAGGTGTGGCTCGACCAGTTCCTCAACGAGCGGCTGGCCGAGTTCGGACCGTATGAAGACGCCATCAGCACGCGCAGCGAAACGGTCTTCCACAGCGCGATAAGTCCGATGCTGAATCTCGGCCTCATTACACCCCACGAGCTGATTGCAGCCGCAGTGCAACGTGCATCGAGATGCGACGTCCCGCTGCAGAGTCTCGAGGGATTCGTCCGTCAGGTGATCGGCTGGCGTGAGTTCGTCCGCGGCGTGTATCGCCTGCACAGCGATCGCCAGGACGATTCGAACTTCTTTGGCCACGAGCGTGAGCTCGGCCATGAATGGTATACGGGCGACACAGGAATACTGCCGCTCGACGATACGATTCGAACAGCACTCAAGCTCGGATGGACTCACCATATCCCTCGTCTGATGATTGCAGCGAACCTGATGACGTTGTGCGAAATCCATCCCCGGTCGGCGCATCGATGGTTCATGGAGATGTACATCGATTCCTCTGAATGGGTGATGGGGCCCAACGTCTACGGCATGGGGCTCTTCAGTGACGGCGGCATCTTCGCGACCAAGCCGTATATCTGCGGTTCCAACTACCTGCGAAAAATGAGTGACTATCCGAAGGGCGAGTGGTGCGACGTTGTGGACGGTCTCTACTGGCGCTTTGTCCAAAAGCACCGCGATTTCTTCGCCAGCAATCCACGTCTGGCGCTGATGCCACGGGCATTGGATCGCCAGTCGCCGCAACGTATCGATCGCATCTTCGAGCTGGCGGCCGACTTCATCGAACGCTTCACTCAAGAAGCGTCATGATCGGACTGGAAGGCAAGAACAACACGCTGGTTACTGCGATCATCGGTGGACGCGGTGGCATCGGCGCTTCGCTGGTCGACGCGCTTGCGACATCGGTTGGCGTCAAGACCGTGCATGCCCTCGGTCGCACGCCGAGGGAGCATGCGAGCCCCAAAGTCCGGTCTGGCCGAATCGACGTTACCGACGAATCCTCCGTGGCGGACGCCGCGGCGGCTATCGACGACGAGCTCGATCTTGTCATCGTTGCGACCGGTATCCTGCACGCCGGCGACATTCAGCCTGAACGGCGCTTGAAGGACCTCGACGCCAATGCGATGCAGACGGTGATTGCAATCAATACGGTGGGTCCGGCAATCGTCGCGAAGCACTTCTTGCCGAGGCTGAAGAAGACGGGTTCCACCGTGTTCGCCGCGATCTCCGCGCGCGTGGGCAGCATCGCTGATAATCGCCTGGGAGGATGGACGTCTTATCGCGCGTCCAAGGCCGCTCTGAACATGGTCCTCAAAACCCTTGCAATCGAACACGGTCGCACCAGACGCGATTCCGTAATCGCAGCGCTGCATCCGGGGACCGTGGACACTGCCCTGTCGAAACCGTTCTCGAAGCGCGTGCCCGACGGTCAGCTCTTCGATCCGCCGCAGGCCGCCGCCTATCTGCTCGACGTGATCGAGGGCCTAAGGCCCGAGGACAGTGGAGGTTTCTTTGCCTGGGACGGCAGCCGCATCGACTACTGACTGGCAGGGGGTGAGTTCGGCGCGCTCCGGCAGCATGTCCGGCGTCACGATATCCCACGCCAGGCCGAGCCGCTCGAGCAGCTTCAATACCCACCAACCCGGGTCCCATTGACCGGCGTGCAGCCCGAGTTTCGCGGAGCCGGGAAAGGCATGGTGGTTGTTGTGCCAGCTCTCTCCCATCGTCAGCAGGGCGGCGAACGGCACGTTGTAGCCCTGTACGGCGGCACCTTCCACATCCCACTCACGATGTCCGCTGTTGTGCGCGAAATAGCCGATCAGCCAGTGCCCGAGAATGGATACGCTGACACGGCTGCAAATGCCCCAGAACACCCAGCCCCAGCCGCCGATGAGGTAAAAGAGCAGCGCCCACGGAAGTTGCTGCAGCATCCACGTGCTCTCCATGAACCGGTAGACGCGGTCCTCCGAAATGGCGGTCTCCGCGTCGATCGACGGCGGCTCCTCGAGGCGAATGGAACAGAAGAGTTGCCAGAAGAGATCGCGGTACCAGATCTCGTCGTGACTGAAGTAGCTGTGACAGCGCCGCTGCCGCTGAGCCCAGTCGCGCGTATCGTGCGTCGTCAGCATGCCCATCGGTCCGCCGAGTCCGATCAGAACGCCGAAGTGGACGAACAGGTATTCGAGCCATTTCGGCGCCCGCCACGCGCGATGAATGAAGAGGCGATGCATGCCGAGCGAATGGCCGAGGCACAGAGTTAGCCCGCTAAAGACGACGAATAGCAGGACCGCGCCGAGCGACGCGGTCATCGCGCTGCCGACGGTGCCGAAGACCAGCATCGAGCCGACCCAGAGCAGTTTGGCCGGGTCCACGGACACGCTTCCACGACTGGCATCGGCCGCCGCCTCGTCGATTCGCGGATTGTGATAATTCTCGGACATTGCTCTCTCCCATTGCGTGGAGAAGAGAGCGTCGCCGCTCATGCCGTAGTGCCGCTTCCGATTTGATGGATGTGGAACAGAAGCCCGAAAACCGCCAACTGCTCAGCGACTTACAGTCTTCGCGGATGATCAATCAGGAATCAGCTCTGTGGATTCTGCGCTTTCCTGCGCCAGGTGCCCGGCGCCTCGCCGGTGATCTCGCGGAAGGCGGCGTAGAAGTTCGACTGCGAGCGGAATCCGGTCATCAGGCTGATAGACAGCACCGACGATCTGTCGTCCGATGCCAGCAGACGTTTCGCTTCGGTGACTCGCTGCTCGCGCACATAGCGCGAGAATCCGATGCCGAAGTGCGAATTGACGAGTTCCGACAGCTGGTGGCTCGACAGTTCGAGCATCTCGGCCAGCGTGCCAAGGCTTAGATCTTCATTCTGGAAGACCTTCTCATCGAGCATCAGGCGCTCGAGCTCCCGAACCTTCGCATCGACGTCGATGCCCCCGAGCGTCGACGTCGCATACGCAAGCCTCGCGCGATCCGAGACGTCGGCACGGATCTCGGGAAAGACGATCAGCGCGGCGACGACGAGCGTCAGCGCCAGACCGATCGACAGAGCATAGCTGTAGTAGAAAACCGCCGGGTCCATCCACGGTATCGAGAAACCGAGCACCAGCACCATGACGGCCATCACCGCGAACAGCCCGAAGAAGAACATTTCGAAGCGGAATCGATTCTTCTGCCGGCGCATGCCGTACACGAAACGGGTAAACCAAAGCGCGTAGCCGGCGCCGATGGCGAAGGCGAACGGAGCCACGATGCGTGCCGGCAGGAAGAAGCTCAGGGCCAGTGGAATCAAATGGACCAGCGACCAGGCCGACTTGCGATTGTCCGGCAGCAGGACTTCCTTGCTGAAGAAGTAGAACGAGACCGGCGTCGACAGAACGAGCTGGTAGTAGGGCATCGAGTCGAAGAGTTCGGCGCCGGTGGCGATGAAGCGCAGGTGCTCGATCTGCATGCCGCCGAGCGCGCCCAGCAGTGTCGCGCAGGTGATCCTGCCGAGCGTCGTCTTCTCCATGTCGTCGAGGAAGAAGAGGTACGCACCAAGCAGCACAACGGCGGCGATGACCGAAAACCCGATGCTGAGGCTGGTGACGAAGCTCAATGCGCCCATAAGCGGATTGTCGTGGTTTTGACGGCCCAGCGGCAACCCGCGAATTGGCACAGTTCCTTGAAATCATGACAAAAACAGCTTATCAAGTACGAATTGTGGGCTAGTCCGGCAAATTTCGGCTCGAACGAGAGACGATAGTGAGCAACGCAACTTCAGGCACAACGTCATGGCTGGCGCGGTTCCAGGCCGCGCTGCTGATAGTCGTTGTCCTGAATGTGTCGGTGGCGCCCTGTGCCATGGCCTTCGACGAGGGCCGGCATTGCCCTAATTGTCCGCCCGAGCGCGACCGCCAGACAGCTCCGGATCACGGTAATGGTCACCACGGGCACGGTCACCATGGCGATCAAGGTGTCGAGCCGGTATCGGCCGATTGCGAATCGCTAAAGGCACAGTGCGCCGATCTCGATGAATCGAACGTCGATGTCCGCTCATGGCAGTCCGAGATTGACTCGCCGCTAACGCTGGTAACAGCGCCGTATCCGATCGTCGACGTATCGGTGCCCCGCTCGCTCGCGCCGCCCGCGACCGGCCCTCCGCCGGATCTGTGCCGCGGCTCGCCGCGACTCCACGAACTCAACTGCGTCTATCGGGATTAGACACGCTTCTGAACTGAACTGCCTCGGTTTGTTCTTCAGGAGTATGTCCAATGTTCTTCCCTAGCGGGCTTGCGCCCCATCTACCGCCGTTCCGGCAATGCCTCGTCGCATTCGCCATCCTTTTCCTGTGGCCAGCCGCTCCGGTTCTGGCTGCCGTGCCGCTGTCGCTCGCCGAAGCCGAGCGCCTCGCTCTGCAGAGCGAGCCAGGTCAGCTGGCGCTTCGCGAGCGCGCGGATGCGTTACAGCACGAAGCCAACGCCGCGCGGCAGCTGCCCAGCCCGGTCCTGCGCGTCGGTCTCAACAACTATCCAATCGAGTCGGGTGGATTCAGTACAGAGGGCATGACTCATGCAGCGGTCGGATTGCGCCAGAGTTTTCCACCAGGCGCGACACTCAGGCTGCGGGAGGAGCGCCTTAGCGCCCTGTCACGTGGTGTTCTGGGCGACGCGAGCGCGCGCGGCCGCGACGTGCGCAGCGCGGTTCGAACCGCATGGCTGGAAGCATGGTACTGGCAACAGGCCCGCTGGTTGGTCATCGAGTCTCGACGGTTGTTTATCGACCTTGCCGAGACAACGACGTCACTGTATTCGGTGGGCCGGAAGAGTCAGCAGGACGTTCTGCGGGCCGAGCTGGAGTTGAGCCGACTCGACGACCGGCTCATCGATATTGAGCGACAGCATTCCTCGGCGATTGCCGCGCTTCGGGAATGGATCGGCAAAGACGCCGATCGGCCGCTTGCCGGCAACGCTTCCGCGTGGGAACGGATACCCGTTGAATCCGTGCTGATGCAGGGTCTGGATTCCCATCCAGCCATTCTGGCCGCGGAAGCGAGAGTGGCGGCTGGCGATCGGGGCGTCGAACTCGCCGAGCAGCGAGCCAGGCCCGGCTGGTCC
The DNA here is from genome assembly GCA_965232445.1 of Woeseiaceae bacterium. Taxonomy (GTDB): domain Bacteria; phylum Pseudomonadota; class Gammaproteobacteria; order Steroidobacterales; family Woeseiaceae; genus UBA1847. The sequence continues at coordinate 1,565,454 of OZ246973.1, forward strand.
CTTGACCTCGGATACAGCTATCGCGAGGGTGCACTCGCGAGCGGCCAACCGCGATCCGACTTCGTCAGCGTCGGAGTGACAGTAGACCTGCCTTTCTTCCGACGGGCCGCGGTGGACAGTTCGCTTGCCGCAGCACTTCACATGCGTTCCGCTGCTGACTCGGAGCGGGAGCGGCTCTATCGTCAGCTGCTGGCGCGACTCGAAGTCGAGCTTGTCCGTTGGCGTGACCTCGACCGGCGGCTGGCGCTGTACGACCAACGAATTCTGAGGCAGTCGCGGCAGCACGCCGAGGCGGCACTACTTGCCTATCAAAACGACCGCGCTGATTTCGATGATGTCATGCGCGCCTATATCGAAGATCTGAACACTCAAATCGAAAACGTGCGACTGCAAGTCGAGCAGGGGCAGAGCTATGCCGTACTCGCCAATCTCGGAGGAATCGACAATGACTAAGCGACTCGTCCTTACGGCAGCGTTCGCAGCCACGATCGTTATCGGCTTTATTGCAGGCCGCAGCTTCTCCCCGTCGACCGGAGATGCATCTTCTCCGTCGATCTCCGCTGAACGCGAGATTCTCTACTGGGTAGCTCCGATGGATCCCAACTACCGACGCGAGGAGCCTGGCAAGTCGCCAATGGGGATGGATCTCGTGCCCGTTTATGCCGACGAGATAGACGATCAGCCAGGTACCGTATCGATCGACCCGGCGGTCGTCAGCAATCTTGGCGTTCGCACCGAGCGCGTCGAGATCGGACCGCTGCCACGCGTGATCGAGACAGTCGGCTATGTCGGTTATGACGAGGACACTCTTCGGCACGTACATACGCGAGTCGAAGGCTGGATCGAGACGCTGGCGGCAACCGCCGTCGGCGATACGATCGAACGAGGTCAGCTCCTCTTCGAACTCTACTCGCCCACGCTCGTCAACGCGCAGCAGGAATATCTGGCTGCGCTCGGGAGCGGCAATTCGGCACTCGTAAGCGCATCACGAGAACGTCTGGCCGCGCTCGGCGTGAGTACCGACGAAGTCTCGCGACTCGAGGCCGAGCGCAGTGTGAGTCAGCGCATGCGCGTGTTCGCCGAGAACGACGGCGTCATCGCGGATCTCGGTGTGCGCGAAGGAATCTACGTGACTCCGGCGACCGACATCATGTCGATCGCCGAAATCGACCGCGTTTGGGTGATTGCCGAGGTTTTCGAACGCCAGGCCGCATTGGTGCACGCCGGGCAGCATGCCGATGTCGCGTTCGACCACATGCCGGAACAGAGTTGGCACGGCACAGTCGATCATGTCTACCCGGAGCTTGATCCCGACACTCGCACGCTGCGAGTTCGCCTGCGATTCGACAATCCCGGCGTCGTGCTGCGGCCAAACATGTTCGCTCGGGTAACAATACGTGGCGATGGCGCCGGGGACGTCCTGCACGTGCCGCGCGATGCGGTGGTTCGTGGAGGCCGCGTGGATCGCGTCGTCATCGCGCTTGGCGAAGGACGGTTCCGAGCCCAGCCGGTCACTGTCGGCTTCGAGTCCGATGATCGCGTCGCCATCCTCGATGGGCTGGGGGCTTCGGATACTGTGGTCGTCTCCGGTCAGTTTCTTATCGATTCGGAATCGAACATCGAGTCGTCGTTCAACCGCATGAGGCCCGCGGTCGGCGAATCCGGGTTGGATCACAACGATCACGACATGACCGACGACGCTACGATGGATCACAGCGGTCACGACATGGACGATGACCGATGATTGCCCGGCTGATTAGATGGTCCATCAGCAATCGTGTTCTTGTGCTGCTGCTGACCGCGTTGCTGATGTTGTGGGGCATCCAGTCGATTCGCGAAACGCCGGTCGACGCGTTGCCGGACCTCTCCGACGTTCAGGTCATCATTAAGACGACGTTTCCAGGCCAGGCGCCACAGGTCGTTGAGGATCAGGTGACCTATCCGTTGACAACGGCCATGCTGTCAGTGCCGCGCGCGCAGACGGTGCGGGGCTACTCGTTCTTCGGTGACTCCTTCGTCTACGTCCTTTTCGAAGACGGCACCGACCTGTACTGGGCACGTTCGAGGGTCCTCGAGTATCTCAATCAGGTTTCCGATCAATTGCCCGCAAGCGCTACACCCGTGCTCGGCCCCGACGCGACCAGTGTCGGTTGGATTTTCGAGTACGCGCTGGTTGACCGGAGCGGGCAGCACGATCTTGCCGAACTCCGCAGCCTGCAGGACTGGTTCCTCAAGTACGAATTGCAGACGGTGCCCGGCGTAGCCGAAGTAGCGACGATCGGCGGTATGGTCAGGCAATACCAGGTCGTCGTGGACCCGGACCGGCTGCGCGCCTACGGCATTCCACTTGCGCGCGTGAAGACAGCGATCCAGCAGGGCAATCAGCAAGCCGGCGGCTCGGTCATCGAGATTGCCGAAGCGGAATACATGGTTCGGGCGACCGGCTACGTTGATGGCATCGAGGACCTCGAGGCCATTCCGTTGCTCGTGACCACGGACGGCACACCGCTGACACTGGCGGACGTCGCCGAGGTGCGTGTCGGCCCCCAGATGCGGCGCGGTGTTGCCGATCTTGACGGCGAGGGAGAGGTTGTCGGGGGCGTGATCGTGATGCGCTCGGGCGAGAACGCTTCGCGCACGATCGATGGCGTCAAGGAGCGGCTCGCGCAATTGGAGACGGGTCTCCCCGACGGCGTCGATATCGTATTCACCTACGATCGCTCCGAATTGATACAGAGGGCAGTCAATACGCTTAGCAAAAAGCTCGTTCAGGAATTCGTCGTCGTAACCTTGATCTGCGCGGTGTTCCTCTTCCACCTGCGGTCGTCGATTGTCGTACTCGTGAGCTTGCCGATCGGTATCGTCGCCGCATTCATCGTCATGCGAATGCAGGGGATCAACGCCAACATCATGTCGCTGGGCGGCATAGCGATCGCTATCGGCGCGATGGTCGACGGCGCGATCGTCATGATCGAAAACCTGCACAAGCACATGGAGAAAGAGCCGTTGACCGCCGAAAATCGATGGCGCATCGTTGCCGACGCCGCCAGCGAGGTGGGCCCTCCGCTCTTCTTCTCGCTCTTGATCATAACGTTGAGCTTCCTGCCGGTTTTCACCCTCGAGGCACAGGAAGGCCGGTTGTTTGCGCCGCTGGCCTACACGAAGACTTACGCGATGGCTGCGGCAGCCGGACTTGCCATCACGCTCGTGCCGGTTCTGTTGGGCTATTTCGTTCGCGGCACGGTTACCCCCGAGAGCAGGAACCCTGTGAATCGCGGTCTGATAGCGGCATATCGGCCACTTATTGAGGCAGTTATTCGCTTTCCGCGCGCCACACTCGCCATTGCCGCGATGGTCGTCGTGTTCGGACTATGGCCGGCATCGCGCCTGGGGTCCGAATTCATGCCGCCGCTCGACGAGGGCGATGTCTTTTACATGCCGACGACGTATCCCGGCATCTCGATCGACAAGGCGCGGGAACTCCTGCAACAGACCGACCGGATGATTCGAACGGTACCGGAAGTCGCACAGGTGTTCGGCAAGATTGGGCGTGCGGAGACGGCGACGGACCCGGCTCCGCTAACGATGATTGAAACCGTGATCCAACTTCGGCCTCGTGAGGAGTGGCGTGAGGGGATGACACCGGAACGCCTGCGTGCCGAACTCGATCGCGCAGTCCAGGTTCCGGGGCTGACCAATGCCTGGATTCAACCGATCAAGGCGCGCATCGATATGCTGGCGACCGGCATTCGCACCCCCGTTGGCATCAAGATCGCCGGACCCGATCTAGCGGTGATCGAGCGAATTGGCCAAGACATCGAGGTGCTCCTCGCAGATGTCCCGGGGACGGCGTCGGTGTACGCCGAACGAGTGGCCGGTGGCCGCTATGTCGATGTTGATATTGACCGGCAGCGGGCATCTCGCTTCGGGCTGAACGTCTCCGACCTGCAGGACATCGTTCGATCGGCTGTTGGCGGCATGAACGTAACTGAAACCGTCGAAGGGCGTGAACGCTATCCCGTGAATCTTCGCTACCCGCAACGAGTTCGCGACTCTGTCGAGCAGCTCAGGCTCCTCCCGATCGTGACGCCACGCGGGGCCCGCATTGCGCTCGCCGATGTCGCTGTTGTAGAGATTGTGGACGGACCTCCCGTCATCAAGAGCGAGAACGCACGCCTGAATGGCTGGATCTACATCGATATCGCCGATCGTGACCTTGGGTCTTACGTCGCTGAAGCTCAGCGCATCGTAGGCGAGGAACTCGAGCTGCCCGCGGGCTATTCGATCCGGTGGTCCGGTCAGTACGAGTATCTCGTCCGCGCGCAGGAGAGGTTGGCTGTCGTCGGGCCGGTCACGCTGGCGATAATCGTTCTGCTTCTATTCCTCAGTTTTCGGCGTTTCGCGGAGGTCGCGATGATTCTCGGGACGCTCCCGCTCGCGCTGATAGGCGGATTCTGGCTGCTGTACTGGCTTGGCTATGACCTGTCCGTTGCGGTTGGTGTGGGCTTCATCGCGTTGGCTGGCGTTGCAGTGGAGATCGGTGTGCTGATGCTCGTGTACCTGAACCTCGCGTTACAGCGGCGGCGATCGGAGGCAGAGGCCGCAGGGCGGTCGCTAACGCCCGCGGACGTCCGACAGGCAGTGCTTGAAGGAGCGGTGCTTCGCGTACGTCCTATCATGATGACTGTTGCCTCGATTTTGGTTGGCCTGCTGCCCATCATGCTCGGCGGCGGTACAGGATCCGAGGTGATGCGGCGGATCGCCGCACCGATGGTGGGTGGCATCGTCAGTGCAACACTGCTAACGCTTGTAGTAATACCCGGGATATTCCTGCTATGGCGGACGCGTGAATGCCGCTAACGCCAGTCGATGGATCCGGCGCCCAGTCTCGGCGACGGTGTTCGGACTTCGAGGCTCGATTCCGAGAAACGAATGGGCGTCCGAATTCCGGGAATCTCGGCACCGTCGAGCTGCATCCTTAGAACCAGTTCTCGCGCAATGGTCTGCGGATCGGCAAGTGCCTGTTCAATAGTGTTGATCGGGCCGGCTGGTACACCATGATCGTCGAAATCGTGTAAGAGTTCGTCACGAGGCCGTTCGCGCGTCGCTGCGAAAAGATGCTGATTCAGCGCATCGAGATTTGCGAGCCGGTCGGAATTACTCGCAAATCGCTCGTCGCTCGCGACATCGCCGAGACCGAGTACTTCGCAGGCTGAGTCGAACTGCGCGTCATTGCCGACAGCGAGAATGAACCAGCCGTCGCTGGCGGGGCAGACCTGATACGGCGCGATATTGGGATGCCGGTTGCCGAGACGTGTCGGCGTACTTCCGGAGACGAGATAGTTGAGCGCCTGATTGCCGAGCACGCCGATCATGCAATCGAACAAGGACATGTCGATGTGCTGGCCTCGACCGCTGGTTTCGCGCTGCGTCAGCGCCGCTTGAATGGCGACGACCGAGTAGAGTCCGGTGAAGATGTCGGCGAAGGCGACGCCGATCTTCTGCGGCTCGCCGTCGGGCGGACCGGTGACGTCCATGATGCCGCTCATTCCCTGAATGATGAAGTCGTAGCCGGGGCGATCAGCCAGCGGTCCGGTCTGACCGAAGCCCGTGATCGAGCAGTAGACCAGGCGCGGATTGACCGCGGCGAGCGCGGTGTAGTCGAGACCGTACTTCTCGAGGCCGCCGACCTTGAAGTTCTCGATCAGCACGTCGGCGTCGGATGCCAGGCGACGTACGTCGTCCGCTCCTTCCGCCGTGGAGAAATCGATGACAACGGATCGCTTGCCGCGATTCGTCGAATGGAAATAGGCGGCGTCGCGGCTGCCGTCCGGGTTATCGACAAAAGGCGGTCCCCAACGCCGCGTGTCGTCGCCCTCTGGGCTCTCGATCTTGATGACGTCGGCGCCGAGATCGGCCAGCAGTTGGCTAGCCCACGGTCCCGCGAGGATGCGCGACAGATCCAGTACGCGCATACCCGCGAGCGGAGCGGGGCTACCGCTCATCGCGGTCCGCGGCGCAGATGCCGGCGAACGGCTGCAGGCGATGCTGGTCCTCCGCTGCCGGCCGGTCTGGCGACGCATTCGATTGCTGTGTGTAGGCCATTGGGTACAACGATAGTCCGCGGCTGGTGCCCCAGCGTCGCCGGCTGCACGTCCGATCACGCGGTTATAGCCTGTTAGCCGCTTCCGGGACAATAGCTGCCGCAGGGGGTGGCGGGGTTTGGGACACAGTGTGTCCACGTGATGGGACAGCGGACGATTTTCCGCTCTATTGAATGACCGCGACCGAACAATTCAACAACAACTGTCCGGTCCGAGACGGCGCCAATGAGCCCGACTCGGTCCGTAAGCCGTTGTCGTCGAGAAGGGATTTCAAGCGCCATCGAGGAGGGTCGATGGCGAAGGAGTAAGAGGCAGTGTTTCTTTCAGAGCTTGCAAGACTCATTTTTGGTACGAAGGCTACGCGGGCGGCGATGACCAGCCGCTATCGGGGCGTCGAGGTGATCCCCGACGGCAGCGGCTGCTGCCGTGCCGCCGGTGAAATTCGCGGCAAGCGCTACTTGAGCAATGAAGTACCGCAACTGCCCCTGCCCGAATGCGACAGAGCGGTATGCAACTGCCGATATGAGCTGTTCGCCGACCGCAGACGCTCGCATCGCGAAGATCGACGGTTGGTTACTGACGGCCCGGTGACGGAGCCGGACAACCGCCACACAGCCGATCGGCGGGATGCGGACTGCGCAGCCTGAGGCGATCGCGAGTTGCCGAATTTTCCCTAGCTGCGGCCCAGCCGCGCGCGTATCCAACGCTGCGCGGGGAGCTCGATGAAACGAGTGAGCAGCATCGCCAGCAGCAAAGACATGGCGGTGACCAGCAGGATCACGGCCAGAATCTCCAGCACGTGAACGTCGCCGAGCTGATGAACGGCGGTCGCGCGGAAGCCGATGACGGCACTCGGGATCAGAAAGATCGGGTGAAACAGATAGATGGAATAGATGCCGGCCGAAAGGCGCGTCCATATGCGTCGACGCGCCAGCCAGTCGATCGGTCGAAGTGCCGGTAGCTGCCCGAACCAGAGGCAGAGCGCGAGCATGCAGCAGCCGAGTGCGAACACGAGCCGCTGCAGTGTCCAGAACCACAGCCAGAAGGTCTCGCCGGTCCAGGCGTAGACAACACTCGAGCTGTCCTGCACGGGAAGGAAGCCGCCTACGGCAATCAGCGCGATGCCGGTCACGGCGACGGTGCCTGTCAGCCAACCGCTGGAGAACCAGCGTCTGAGCCGTTCTTCCTCGTAAATGACGAGGTGGGCCAGCAGGAGTCCCAGCACGAACGGTGACAGCCTGAACCAGATCAGGTAGTAGAGGTCGTCCTGCGTCTGCGTCGGATCGGCGCCGCCGATAATCTGGTGCGGCAGTAGTTGATAGCTCGACGGCTCCAGAATCTGCGCTGCGGCGCGCAGGGCCACCGCAACCACCAGACCCAGCAAACACAGCAGGACCGGACGGCCGCTTCGGTACAGGCCGATGACGACCCAGGGGAGTACGATATACGCCTGCACGAGCACTTCGAGCGACCAGCCGACCGGAATGATCGTTTCCGCATCGAACCACTTGCTGACGAACAGCAGATTGAGTACCAGTTCCCAGGGCTCGAAATCGCGCACCAGCGCGTACAGCGCGACTGCGATGAGGTACATCGGCAGGATCCGCGAGCCTCGCCGCACATAAAAACCCCAAACGGAGATTCGGCCGTCGCGGCGAAGCTCCCGAATCAGCAGGTAGGAGAGCAGGAAGCCGGAGGCGAGAAAGATGAGCTCCGAGCCAAGCGCTTGCCAGAATACGTTCATGACGCCCGGCAGGGCTTCGATGTACTGTGGTTGTCCGCCAGCGTCGAGCAGCAGCAACGCCATTCCGATGACGACGTGGAACCCGATGACCAGCAAAATCCCGGTACCGCGGAGGAAATCCACGACCGCTCTATTGTTATTGTCGTCGAGAAGCATCAGCTCATCGGCTCTCGCAGCGGTGTGTGGCCCCGCCGGGAGAGTCTGTGCAGATGTCTACCCGGCGTGGGTGCGAGTTACGGGTGACTATACGTGGAATCGTTGAAGATGCGAATTCACTCGAAGCGAACTCAGTGTATTCGCACAGCGCTCTGGTTCACTCGGTCGCAGCCAACCGCTCGACCATGCCATGCACCGCCGCCAGTTGCGGCGCCGACTTCGACAAGTAGTCGTCGCCGGAATAGCCCCACCAGTCCCAGCAGCCCAGCGGGTTCATTGGAGCCATGCTGCTCGATTGCACCTGTGGGTAAAGCACGATGGTGGAATTCGAAGCTGCCCAGCGATTGAAGCCGCTATTCTCGGCGAGCTCTCTACCGATGACCTCTGAGGATTGCTGGCAGCCGTGGAAGAAGACGACGACGTCGCAGCCAGGGCCGTCGGCGCAGGCTTCGGGGACGAAGACGTAGCCGAGGTCCGTCAGCGAGGCGTCGCCGAACGCGCTCTGGTCGAATTCGAACACGCTGCCGGACGCCTCGTCCGCGGGTTCGAGTTCTCCGTACCAGTGGCCGAGTATCTCGCCCGCCAGATCGTAGCCGCAATTATTGATGTACGGCGACTCGAAACTCTGGCAGTCGACACCGTAGCCGTCCGTTAGCCAACCGTGCACGCCGGGCACTTCGTCGATCTGCATGACGTTTTCCTGGGGCACGAAGGCGTCGAGCCAGCTGGCGGCTGCTGCGACCGTGCTCTTGCTGACGATCACGTCGTCAGCCGCGCTGAAGAGTACGACCTGGTGGTCGGCCATCGCGTTTGTCGAGGAAATGTTGCCGGCAGCCGCCATCTCGCTCGCCCTGGCAGTCAGCGCGCCGACCTCTATTCCGTCGCCGCTGACGCAGGGCCCGAGTGCCGTGCTGACGGATCCATTGGCACACGCCCACGGACCCGCGGCGACCAGCGCGGCACCATGAATCTCGTCGGCGTACGCAACCTGGTACTGACCGGCCATGTAGCCGCCCGACGAAATGCCGGCCACGCTTACGCGGCCGTTTGCGCCGAGCGCCGGCAAACTGTTGTCGTCAACCGGCGCTTGAGACTCGCCGCACGCAGCGATGCCGAGCGCTACCAAAACCGTGAACGCGGTTCGTCTATCCATCTGTCTGCACCTTGTCGAGAAACGCGTCGATTGCCTGTACGGCAACCGGCTCGTCGAGTAGTGGGACATGGCCCACGCCCGGGACCAGTACGTGTTCGAGGTCGGGCTTCTTCTCGAGCATCCGATCGACAATATCCATCGTCAGGATGTCGGACGTCTCGCCATGCAGCACCATCGTCGGGATGTCCTTGAGGCCCTCGTACAGCACCCACGGATCGGTCAGCGTGGCGCCGACCTTGCGCGCCGCCTCACCGATCATCGGATCCATGTCGAGACGCGGCACGCCCGCCTCGTCCTCGCGATATAGCCTGCGCGCGATACGCTGCCACTGGTCTTCCGGCAGGTCCGGCCACGCAATTGCATTGATCAGTTTCGCCTGCTCGGCTGCTTCGTCCCAGTTGGTGACCGGCCCCAGCAGTCCGACGTAGCTCTTGATGCGCTCGAGGCCTTCCGCGGCTACCTCCGGACCGACGTCGTTCAGCATGACGCCCGCGACCCGATGCGGATGGTTGTAGGACAGCAGCGTGGAAATCAGGCCGCCGAGCGAGGTGCCGAGCAGAACGATGCGGTTTATGTCGAGGTGGTCCAGCAGCCCGAGTACGTCATCGGCATAGGTCTGCGGATTGTAGTTACGCCAGTTCGGGTCCCAGTCGGAGTAGCCGCGACCGCGCAGGTCCAGCGCCAGCACCCGGAATCGATCGCCGAGACGCTCACAGACGTCTTCGAAGTCACGGCTGTTCCGTGTCAGTCCCGCCAGGCAGAGAATCGGCAGGCCGGGGTTTTCGCTTCCGAACTCGCGGTAGAAGAGTTTCAGGCCGTCGCCGGCTGCAATGTGGTTTTCGCTATGCGATGCCATGCGCCCCTCGCTAGTAGACGACGTCCGAGAACCGATCGCGCAGTTCGCGCTTCAGAACCTTGCCGTTCGGATTGCGGGGCAGTTCGTCGATGAAACGCACGCCAGCGATCCGCTGCTGTTTGCCGACGCGCTCGTTCGTCCACTGCACGATCGCGTCCTCGTCTGGATCACTCTTGCCGGACACGACAATGGCGAGCGGAGTTTCGCCCCATTTCGCGCTCTCGACGCCGATGACGGCGACGTCGTTAACCTGTTCGTGCGCCGCGATGACCGATTCGATGTCGGCGGGATAGATGTTCTGACCGCCGGAGATGATCAAGTCCTTCTTGCGGTCGACGATGTACAGATTGCCATCCTCATCCAGACGGCCGATGTCGCCGGTACGCAGCCACCGCCTGCCGGCATCGTCGACCCAGGTCGCTTCTGCATTCGCCTCGTCGCGATTCAGGTAGCCGGTCATGACGGTGCGGCCGAAGCCGATGATCTCGCCCGATTCCCCCGGTGGAGCGGGCTTGTCGTCATCGCCCAGGATCCTGATCGCCTGTCCGGGGCAGGGCCGGCCGACGGACGACGGGTTGCCACGGGCGTCTTCGGGATCCTGAATGGTCACGAGTCCCTCGGTCAGGCCGTAGAGTTCGATGAAGTCGCCTGGAATGCTGTCGAGTATCCGCAGCTTGAGCTCCGGACGAAGCGGCGAGCCGCAGCACATCAGGGCACCGAGGCTGGACAGGTCGTAGTCGTCGAAATCCTCCACCTCCAGCATTCGCTGGAACTGAACCGGCACCATCGTTCCGTGAGTCGCCCGGTAGTCGCCAATGGCACGCAGCGTGCCGCGCGCATCGAAGCGCGGCATCACGATAATCGTGCCGCAGCAGAGAATCGTGCCCAGCAACGCGACCCAGGTGATGTTCGAGAACAGCCCGAGCGTGATCAGCGTGCGGGCCCCGGAGTGATAGCGCAGTGCAAGGCTCATGTCGTACGCCCAGGCCATCCGGCAGCTGTGCGAGTGGACGATGCCCTTCGGCAGGCCGGTGGTTCCGGAGCTGTAGATGATGTTGCAGTGGTCCTCAGGACCGACCGCCGGGCGGACGTAGTCAGGCGTCGCCGCGGCGAGCACGCTCTCGAACGTCCGCCAACCGGCGCAGTCGTCCGCGTGCGCAACGAGCCGGTCGTCGATAGTTGCCGTTAGCCGATCGCGGATCGCCTCGATCCGCCGCACATGCTCGTGCGAGGCGATGATTGCCCGCGCGTCGCTGTCGGAAATCATGCTGAGCATGCCCTCGTCTGACACGGATACGTTTAACGGCACTGCAACGGCGCCCGCGTGGACCGTGCCGAGCATGGCCAGCAGCATCTCGTAGCCGTTCTGCATCAGCACGACGACCCGGTCTCCCCTCGTTACGCCGAGCTCCGTCAGCGCCGCGCCCATGCGGGCCACATCGGCGGCGAACTCCCGCCAGCTGCGGCTCAAGTCACCGCAAATGACCGCGGGATGGTTCGGTCTTGCGTCCGCGTTGAGTTCGATGAGATCCGGTAGCTGAGGATCGGCTGCTTTGAACCAGCTCATGGTCTTTTTACTTACAAAACCGGCAATTAGTATTCAACACCCGTTGAAATATATTTCAACAGTTGTTGATCCGCAAGTACCGGGCGCCTAGACTGAGCCGTCATGGCGCGAAAAGCAGAAGAAACCCGCGAGCGCATCCTCGACGCGGCCGAAGCCCTGTTCGCCAAGCGCGGCTTCGACGGTGTGACCGTTCGTCAGATCATGAGTGAGGCCGGCGCTGACGTCGCGCTCGCCTACTACCACTTCAAGTCCAAGCGGGACCTGTTCGATGCGGTGTTGCTGCGGCGCGTGGGCACGCTCAATGACCTTAGGCTCAAGGCGCTCGAGCAGGTCGAACAGCGGCACGCCGACGATCAGCCGAGCGTCGAGGAGATCATTGCCGCCTTTACCGAGCCGCTGCTCCAGATCCTCGAGGACGATCCGGACGAGTGGCGCGACTACATGGCGCTGATCGCGCAAATCAACAACTCGCCGGAGTGGGGCGGCGAGCTGATGACCCGCTATTTCGACCCGCTGGTCTCGCGCTTTCTCGACGCGCTTCGCCGGGCGCTGCCGGACTGCAACGAGGAAGATCTGTTCTGGAGCTACCACTTCCTGTCCGGCGCACTGACGCTCACGTTTGCCGAGACGGGCCGGCTGGACAACCTCTCCGATGGGGTCTGCCATTCCTCGGACATGCAGGCGGCCAAGGCGCGGATGTCGCGATTCATCGCCGCCGGCTTCCTGGCGCTCTGCGAGAAATAATCCCGATTTGTCCGCAATAGGGGTTTTTCCGTTCTTGCCATTCAACCAACGTTGAAATAATATTAATTCAGCACTTGTTGAATAAATGCCAGACATCGGGGGACCCAATGACTAGGAAAGCGGCTTTGGGCGCGGCAATACTCGCGCCACTTGCGGCGGCATTCGCACTGACACCCGCGCCCGCCGTGGCGCAGGGCGCCGACGCCGGCGATGGCGTCGAAGAGATCACGGTCACCGCAAGACGGCGCGAGGAGTCTCTTCAGGACGTGCCGCTGGCGATTTCGGCGATTAGCGGCGAACAGCTCGAGAATATCGGGGCTCCCGACATCGTAGCCGTCGCGCAGACGGTCCCGAACCTGACGCTCGAAGTGTCGCGCGGCACCAATACGACGCTGACCGCATTCAGTCGCGGCGTCGGCCAGCAGGACCCGGTCGCGGGTTTCGAGGCGGGCGTTGGCGTCTACATCGACGACGTTTATCTGAACAGGCCGATGGCTGCCGTGCTGGATGTCTACGACGTCGAGCGCGTCGAAGTGCTGCGCGGTCCGCAGGGTACGCTTTACGGCCGCAACACGATCGGCGGTGCCATCAAATACGTCACGCGCGGTCTTTCCGACGAGCGCGAAGGCCGGCTGCGTTTGTCGGTCGGCAGTCACAGCCAGTTCGACGCTGTGCTGTCCGGTTCGATGCCGATCTCCGAGAACCTCCGCATCGGCGGTGCGATCGCGACCCTGAATCGCGACGGCTTCGGCGACAACCTCAATCTGCCGGGTGTAGAAAACTACAACAAGGAAATGCTGTCCGGGCGCGTGCGCGTCGAGTGGGACGCCACCGACGATCTGTCGTTCATTCTCAGCGGCGACTTTTCCGAGGACGATTCGGATCCGCGCCAGGGACACCGGCTGACGGTCAGCAACATATCGGGTGCGCCGATCCTGGGTGACGTTTTCGATACGCGAGCCGGACTGAACTCGCCGAGTCAGAGCGTCGAAGCACTGGGTGGCGCGCTGACGATGCAGTGGAACATCAATGAGCAGTGGACACTCAAGAACATCATCGCGCATCGCGTCGATGAGTCCACGTCGCCGATTGATTTCGACAGTCTGCCGGTCAACGATCTCGACGTGCCGGTCATTTACGACAACGAACAATTCTCCGAGGAGCTGCAGCTCCTGTACTCGGGAGAGAAGCTGAACGGCTTGCTGGGCTTCTACTATCTCGACGCGAACGCGTTCAACGTCTTCGACGTGATCTTGGGCCCTACCGGCGATCTGCTCGGACTCCCCGGCCTGAACGCCAACACGCTGGGCGACGTGGATACCGAGAGCTGGTCGGTCTTCGGCGATTTCACCTACGACCTCAACGACACCGTCAGCGTGTCGCTCGGCGGCCGTTACACCAGCGACGAGCGCAGCTCGCAGGTGTTGCGCCGGACGTTCATCGGCGGTGCCTCGCCTGAACTCGGCGGGACCGGCGTGGTCATTGCGACGACGTCGAACTTCCAGGGCAGCGAGGAGTTCACCGAATTCTCACCGCGCGCGTCTCTGAGCTGGACACCGATGGACGACCACAACGTCTATCTGAGCTACAGCGAGGGCTTCAAGGGTGGCAGCTTCGACCCGCGCTCGCAGACGTCCGCGGCGCCCGATCTCGACGGCGACGGCGACATCGACGCGGACGACATCTTCAACTTCATGATCTTCCAGCCCGAGACGGTTCGCTCCTACGAAATCGGCGCGAAGTCGGTCTGGGGCAATGGCGCGGTGACCACCAATATCGCCATCTTCCTCGCCGACTACGAGGACGTGCAGATTCCGGGTTCGATCGGCTTCGATTCCGACAACGACGGCGTCATCGACTCGTTCATCGGCGTAACCTCGAACGCCGGCGAGGCCAACATCGACGGTATCGAGTTCGAAGGGCTCTGGAATATCAACGAAGCATGGTCGCTGAGTTGGGCCCTCGGCGTACTGTCGGCCGACTACATCGAGTTCATCGACGCCTTCGGCGACGACGTATCGTCCGAGCGCGTTTTCCAGAACACGCCAAAGCTGACCCACAGCGGCACGCTGACCTACGAGCGGCCGATGTCGCTGTTCTCCCGTGACGGCAACTTCTCGGTCCTCGCCTCCTGGTCCTATCGCGACAAGACGAGCCAGTTCGAGGTCCCGATTCCCCTGTTGGACGAAGGCGCCTTCACGCTTTATGACCTGAGCCTGGTCTGGGCGTCCGACGACGGCCGCTGGCGCGCCGGGATCCACGGCCGGAATCTGACCGACGAGGAGTACAAGGTCGCGGGATACAACTTCCCGACACTTGGCCTCGAAGGTTCGGTTACGGCATTCTACGGCTTCCCGCGTACGATCACGGGCACGGTCCAGGTCAGCTTCTGATCTTCGCGCAAGCGGCGGGCCGTCCGGGTCCGCCGCTTTCGAGGTCGAAGAAGAATAATGACAGGCGAGAAAGTCTCGGCGAGTTATCGCGTCTGGGTTCTGTTCATCCTGGTCGTCGTCTATACGTTCAATTTCATCGACCGCCAGATCGTCGGCATCCTCGCCGTCCCGATCAAGGAAGAGCTGCTCCTGAGCGACACGCAGCTGAGTCTGATGGGCGGCCTGGCATTTGCGCTCTTCTACACCTTCCTGGGAATTCCGGTCGCGTGGCTGGCGGACCGCTTCAGCCGCGTCTGGATCATGACGGTCGCGCTGTCGGTCTGGAGCGGCATGACCGCGCTCTGCGGTCTCGCGAACAACTTCGTGCAGCTGTTCCTCGCGCGACTGGGCGTCGGGGTCGGTGAGGCCGGTGGCGTCGCGCCGGCCTACTCGCTGATCTCCGACTATTTTCCGCCGCACCAGCGTGCCCGGGCGTTGAGTGTGTATTCCTTCGGCATCCCGATCGGCAGCGCACTGGGGATCGTGCTCGGCGGCATCCTCGCGAGTACGCTCGGCTGGCGCGCGGCGTTCATCATCGTCGGTTTGGCCGGGCTGGCGGTTGCGCCGATCTTCCGTCTGACCATGCGCGAGCCGCAGCGCGGTCAGTTCGACCCGACGCACGCGACCGTCGAGCCGGCACCGATCAGGAGCGTCGTCGACAAGCTGACCAGCAAATCGAGCTTCTGGATGCTGTCGCTCGGTGCGGCGAGCTCGTCGATGATGGGCTACGGACTGATCTTCTGGCTGCCGTCGTTCTTCGTCCGCAGCTTCGGCGATGCGCTCCCGGGGTTCTTCTCGTGGTTGCCGCCGGCACTCGTTCCGGAAGGCGCTGGTCCGGTTTTCTACGCTGGATATTTTTTCGGCTCGATCATTCTGATCGGCGGCATTGCGGGCATCTGGCTAGGCGGCTTTCTCGCGGACAAGTTCGGCCAGAAAAAGCGCTCGGCCTACGCGCTCGTGCCCGCCTGGGCATTCGTTGGCTCCGTGCCGTTTTTCGTGCTCGGTCTGATGTCCGACTCGCTGGGCCTCGCGTTTTTTGCCTTCCTGGTGCCGCAGGCGCTGAGTCTCGTCTGGCTCGGGCCGGTGATTGCCGCGTTCCAGCATCTGGTACCGCCGAACATGCGCGCGACGGCATCGGCGATATTCCTGTTCATCAACAATCTGATCGGCCTCGGCCTCGGCAACCTGGTCATCGGCGCCATCTCCGACACGCTCAACGCTCAGTTCGGCGACGAATCGCTGCGCTACGCTATGCTCTCGGGAACCGTCTTCTACCTGCTGGCGGCAGCGATGTTCTTCGTCAGCGCGCCGAAGCTGGATCGGGACTGGGAGGACTAAGAGCTACGCCCCGGCGCCCCGGCACATCGACTGTTGTGTCGGCACGTCAGACTCGCAGGCTTCAGCCAGCCGCGCGCGCTTCAGCGCGTTCGTGTACCACTCGTACTCGTCCAGGAATTTGACGATCCGCCGGTCGTAGGAATCGTCGAGCGCGTTTCCGTCGTCGTCGAAGGACCGTCCCACGCCCGAGATCGGAAAGGCACTGGGGATGCTCGGCGTTCCCAGTTCAGCGAGGATCGCGCGCAGATTGACCAGTGCGCGCACACCGCCGAAGGGACCGGCCGAGTAGGTAACGATCGCGCTGGGCTTGTACAGATACTCTGATTGATAGTGATCCAGCAAGTTCTTGAGCGCCGCCGGAACGCTATGGTTGTACTCCGCGGCCAGCACGACGAATCCGTCGGCCGAGCGTAGTGCCGCCGCGACCTGCTCCATGGATTCCGGCGCCTCACCCTCCGGATACTCTTTGTACATGCGGTCCAGCATCGGCAATTCGTGTTCCTGCGAATCGACCAGGGTGACCGAGTGGCCGCGCTCTTCGAGCTTGTTGACGATGAATTTCGCGGCCTTGAGGCCCTGCCGTGCGCCGCGGGCGCTGCCGTAAATGACGGTCGTGCTAATGCTCATGCGGGTCTCCGTGCTCGTAGTCGTGTCCGTATCATCCCCGATACAATGCTCATAGCCTGTCGGGCTATAAGGTGCGGCAGGACTCAACGGGTTGGGCTAACAGGAACAATAATGTCGTCAGAGCTCGAACCACCGACAGGGCCGATTCCCGAGAATTTCGCCGGGGCGTCCGCTGCGGCAACGTGCAAACGTCTGTTTCATGCGACGCGGCCCAAATTCTATCCTGCGTCCGTGCTGCCCGTCATTGTCGGCACGGCGTGGGGTGCGTACGCGGCGCAGAGCCTGGACGTAACCGCCTTTGTTCTGGCCCTGCTCGCCACCGTGCTCGTGCATGCCGGTGCCAACGTGATCAACGACGTCGGTGACGATATCGGCGGCACGGACCGGCAGAACGACGGCCGCATCTATCCCTATACCGGCGGCTCGCAGTTCATCCTGCTGGACATCATCGATGCACGCGGCATGGCCCGTCTCGGCGCCGGCTTGATGGTCCTGGCGGCGGTCGCGGGACTGGGGCTGATCGCGCTCAAGGGGCCAGTGGTGCTGGTCTTCGGGGCGATCGGGGTTTTGCTGGGGGTCATCTATTCCGTCGGGCCTCTGCGGCTGAGTTCGCTGGGGCTCGGAGAAGCGTCGATCGCGATCGCCTTCGGCGTCCTGCCGGTGACCGGCGCGGCGTGGCTGCAAAGTGGCGTGATCGATGCCGACGTCATCTTCTTCTCGTTACCGATCAGCATGTACGTAACGGCGATTCTGCTGATCAACGAGGTGCCCGACCTGGGCGCCGACGCGGCCACAGGCAAACGCACGTTGCCGGTGCGGCTCGGGCTCGACATGACGTCGTTCGTTTACTTCGGACTGCACCTCGTCGCTGCGGGGGCATGGGTCTGGATCGCGACCTTCGCAATGGGCGAAAGCGACAACTCCATCGTGCCGGCCGTGTTCGTGATCGTGGCTGTCTTCCTGCTGACGCTGGCGGCACGTGCGGCTCACGCGATCCGGCAGAAGCCGGACGATCGTGAGGCAATGACCGGAGCGATCGAGTCGACGCTGGCGATCCACACGATCGGTTCGATTGCGATGCTCGCCTGCATTCTCTACATCGCAATCTTCTGACATTCGACTGTTTGCCGATGACCATCAAAATCCGGAAAGGCCTCGATATTCCCCTGGCCGGGCAACCCGAACCGGCCATCGGCGATTCGAATCCGGTCTCCACGGTCGGTGTGATCGGCGGCGATACCCCGGGACTGAAACCGCGCATGGCCGTCTCGGTCGGCGACCGGGTTCGACTCGGTCAGACACTGTTCGTCGACAAGCGGCAGCCCGGCGTGCCGTACGTTGCGCCGGGCGCCGGCGTCATCAAGGACATTCATCGCGGCTCGCGCCGAGTACTCTTGTCGGTGGTTATCGAGCTCGATGGTGACGATGCGGAGACCTTCCCACAGGTCGACCCGGGCAGGATCGGCAGCCTCGACGAGGCGACTATCCGCAAGACGCTGATCGACGCCGGCGCGTGGACAGCGTTCCGGACCAGACCATTCAGCCACGTTCCCGCCCCGGACGGACGCCCGCACTCGATCTTCGTTACGGCCATGGATACCAACCCGCATGCGCCGGACCCGGCCCAGATCATCGGCGAGCAACAAGAGGCGTTCCTGACGGGCGCCGAGGCCGTTGCCCGGTTGAGCGACGGCAAGACGTTTGTTTGCATGGGCGCTGGCGCAAGCATCGACATTCCGGAGGGCTGCGAGCGGGCGGAGTTCTCGGGGCCGCATCCTGCCGGCTTGCCGGGCACGCACATCCACTTCCTCGATCCGGTCGGCGAGAACAAGACCTGCTGGCACATCGGCTATCAGGACCTCATCGCGATCGGACGCCTGTTGTTGACCGGCCGGCCCGACACCGAGCGGGTGGTGTCGCTGAGCGGCCCGATGGTGCAGAGGCCGAGGCTGATCCGCACGCGTGCCGGCGCGTCAATCAAGGAATTGCTCGACGGCGAACTCCAGTCCGGCCCCGTTCGGCCGGTGTCCGGTTCGGTGTTGTCCGGCCATCGCGCCGTTGGCGGCACCGCGTGGCTTGGCCGCTACCACCGGCAGATCACCGTACTCGCCGAGAATCGCGATAGGGAATTTCTGTCCTGGATGCGTCCCGGCATCGGTCGATACTCGGCGCTTCGCGCCTACGTCGGCAATCTTTTCTCCGGCAAGCCGTTCGGTCTGACGACGTCCCAGAACGGCAGTCCGCGGGCGATGGTGCCGATCGGTTCCTTCGAGCGCGTGATGCCGCTCGATATCCTGCCAACGATGCTTCTCAAGTCGCTGCTCGTACGCGATACCGACGGCGCCAAGGACCTCGGCGCGCTCGAGCTGGACGAGGAGGATCTGGCGCTGTGCACGTTCGTCTGCAACGGCAAGTACGAGTACGGACCGCATCTCAGGCAGACGCTCGATGAGATCGAGGCCGGTGGCTAGGATGACGCGCAGCGACTGTGGGAAGCTCCGATGCGTTCGTTGAGGCGCGTACTCGACAAGATGGAGCCGCTGTTCCAGCCGGGCGGCCGCTACGAGAAATTCTCCGCCGTGTTCGAGATGGTGGACACGCTGTTCTATTCGCCCGCCGACACGACGCGCGGTTCGCCGCACGTCCGCGACGCGATCGATCTGAAGCGAGTCATGATCCTCGTCGTGTTCGCCGCGACGCCGGCCGCGCTGATCGGTATGTGGAACACCGGTTTTCAGGCGAACACCGCCCTCGTCGCGTTGGGCGTCGAAAATCTGAGCGGCTGGCGGGAAACGGTGCTGGCGCTGGTCGGCGCCGGACACAATCCGGCCAGCTTCTACGACAACTTCATGCTCGGCCTCTCCTATTTCCTGCCGATGTACATCGTCACGATGGCGGCCGGCGGGTTCTGGGAGGTTCTGTTTGCCGGTGTGCGCAATCACGAGGTCAACGAAGGATTCTTCGTCACCTCGTTCCTCTATGTTCTCATCCTGCCGGCATCGCTCCCGCTCTGGCAGGTCGCGCTGGGGATCAGCTTCGGCGTCGTCATCGGCAAGGAAGTGTTCGGCGGCACCGGCAAGAACGTGCTCAACCCGGCGCTCGTCGGGAGGGCGTTTCTCTACTTCGCCTATCCGGCACAGATCTCCGGCGACGCCGTTTGGACTGCCGTCGACGGCTTCAGCGCTGCGACGCCGCTCGGTGTCAGCGCCATCGAGGGCATGCAGGGCATCGCCGATACCGGCCTTTCCTGGATGGCGGCGTTTCTCGGTCAGATGCAGGGCTCGCTGGGCGAGACGTCGGCCGTCGCCTGCCTCATCGGTGCCGTGCTACTCGTCTACTGGCGCGTCGCGTCCTGGCGGATCATTGTCGGCACCGTCCTGGGCCTGGTCATACCGGTGATCCTGTTCAGCGGCTTCGAGAGCGACAACCCGGTGCTGTCGATGCCGTGGCATTGGCATCTCGTGCTCGGCGGTTTCGCGTTCGGCGCGGCGTTCATGGCGACCGATCCCGTCACCGCCTGTCAGACCGATGCCGGTCGTTGGATCTACGGGCTCTTGATCGGCTTCATGACCTGGATCATTCGCGTGATTAATCCCGCATTTCCCGAGGGCATCATGCTGGCGATCCTGTTCGCCAACGTATTCGCGCCGCTGATCGACTACTTCGTCGTGCGCGCGAACGTCAAACGGAGGCTCTCGCGCGGTGGTTGAGGACCGGAACAGCGTCAAGAACACGCTGACCGTCGCGATCGGACTGTCGATCGTGTGTTCGATTCTCGTGGCCGGCGCGGCAGTTATCCTGAAGCCCTTGCAGGAGCAGAATGCGACCGACTTCCGGCAGCGGATCATTCTCGAGGTCGCAGGCCTTTACGAACCCGGCACGACGCCGGACCTCGAGGCCGCGGGCGTCGAGGCGCGGCTGGTCGATCTGGAGACCGGCGAGTACGTCGAGGCGGCGGATGCCGCCGGTTTCGATCCGGTTGAGGCGGCGAAGGATCCGGCGCAAAGCATCGATGTGCCGGGGGAGTTCGACGTGGCCGGGGTCGGCCGACGGTCGAGCCTTTCGCCGGTATACGTCGTACGCAATGGCGCTGCGGTGGATCAGATCATCCTGCCCGTGCGCGGAGCCGGCGTATGGTCGACGATTTTCGGCTACATCTCCGTCGACAGCGATGGCAACACGGTTCGCGGACTGCGCATCTACGAACACGCTGAAACGCCGGGCCTCGGCGATCAGATCGACCGCCCGGAATGGCGCGCCCAGTGGGAGGGCAAGCAGCTCTACTCCGAAGACGACGAGATCATCATCGAAGTAGTGCGTGGATACGCCGCCGACAATGACTATCAGATCGATGGTCTGGCCGGCGCGACGCTGACCGGCCGCGCGGTCATGAACATCGTGCACTACTGGGTGAGTGGCCACGGCTATGGCCCGTATCTCGAGCGGCTGCGTAGCGGACAAGGTGAATCATGAGCGATGCGAAGAAAGTCCTGCTGGATCCCATCGTCGACAACAATCCGGTCACGCTGCAGGTGCTCGGCATCTGCTCCGCGCTGGCGGTAACGACCTCGCTCCTGCCCGCGCTGATCATGTGCATCGCGATGATGAGTGTTGCTGCACTCTCAACCGCCGCGATCAGCAGTATCCGCAACCGCATCCCGACGAACATCCGGATAATCGTGCAGATCACGATCATCGCGTCGTTCGTCATCGTCGTCGACGAAATCCTCCGCGCCTACGCCTACGAGATCAGCAAGCAGCTGTCGGTATTCGTCGGCCTGATCATCACGAACTGCATCATCCTCGGACGCGCGGAAGCGTTCGCGATGAAGAACGGCGTAGGAATGAGTTTCCTCGATGGACTCGGCAACGGCCTCGGCTACAGTGCCGTGCTGATCATTGTCGCGACCACCCGCGAATTGTTCGGCGCGGGCACGCTGCTGGGCTACACGATCCTGCCGAAAACGGCCGACGGGGGCTGGTACGAGCCGAACGGGCTCATGCTACTGCCGCCGAGCGCATTCTTCATCATCGGTCTGTTGATCTGGGGCGTGCGGACGTGGAAGAAGCGTCAGGTCGAGAAGCCGGACTATCAGATCTCGGAAGTGCATCGGACCGAGGTTCTGTAGATGGCCGATTACTTCAACCTCTTCATCCAGGCAGCGTTCGTCGAGAACCTCGCGCTGTCGTTCTTTCTGGGGATGTGCACGTTCCTCGCCGTGTCGAAGCGCGTCGACACCGCGATCGGGCTGGGCCTGGCCGTGATCGCGATTCAAGTGATCACCGTGCCGGTCAACTACCTGATGACCACTTATCTGCTGCGAGACGGTGCCCTGGCCTGGGCCGGCCTCGGCGACGTGGATCTGAGTTTTCTCGGGTTCGTAAGCTACATCGGCGTGATCGCGGCACTCGTGCAGATTCTCGAGATGACGCTCGACAAGCACTTCCCCAAACTCTACAACGCGCTCGGTATCTTCCTGCCGCTGATCACCGTCAACTGCGCGATCCTCGGCGGGACACTGTTCATGGTCGAGCGGCAGTACGACTTCGGTGAATCCGTCGTGTTCGGGGTCGGCTCCGGCTTCGGCTGGGCGCTGGCGCTGGTCGGGCTCGCAGGCATCCGCGAGAAGTTGAAGTACTCGGACGTGCCGGAGGGCCTGCAGGGCCTCGGTATCACGTTCATCATCGTCGGCCTGATGTCGCTGGGCTTCCTGGGCTTCTCGGGTATCAGACTATGAGCGGCTTCCTCGAGATCGGCCTCGGCGTCGCCTTCTTCACGACGATCGTCCTGGTCCTCGTATTCGTGATTCTCGCCGCGCGTTCGCGGCTCGTGGCCAGCGGCGATGTGACGGTTCTGGTCAACGAGGATCGCGAACTGCACATGGCAGTCGGCAGCAAGCTGATGAACGGGCTGGCGGACGAAGGTCTGTTCGTCGCGTCGGCCTGCGGCGGCGGCGGAACCTGCGGCCAGTGCCGAGTGCGCGTGGTGTCCGGCGGCGGCGCGATTTTGCCGACGGAGACGTCGCTGATCAACAAGCGCGATGCGGCCGATCACTACCGCCTGTCCTGCCAGGTGACCGTGAAGCAGGATATGGACGTGCGGGTGCCGGATGAGGTGTTCGGTGTCCGCCGGCTCGACTGCACGGTCGAGTCGAATCGCAATGTCGCGAGCTTCATCAAAGAGCTGGTACTCAAGCTTCCCGAGGGCGAGGAGCTGGACTTCAAAGCGGGCGGCTACATCCAGATCGAGTGTCCTCCGCACGATCTCTCGTTCCGCGATTTCGACATCGACGAGCAGTTCCGCGACGAGTGGGACCGGTACCGGCTGTGGGACTACGAATCGCACGTGAAGAGCGAGACTGTGCGGGCGTATTCGATGGCCAACTATCCGCTGGAGCGCGGCATTGTGAAACTCAATGTGAGGATCGCGACGCCGCCGCCGGGCGCCGATCCGTCGGTGCCCCCGGGGATCATGTCGTCCTTCATCTTCGGCCTCACGCCCGGCGACAAGGTGACGGTCTCGGGTCCGTACGGCGAATTCTTCGCAAAGAAGACCGATGCCGAGATGGTCTTTATCGGCGGCGGCGCAGGTATGGCGCCAATGCGCGCGCACATCTTCGATCAGTTGAAGCGCAAGCACACCGACCGGACCATGAGTTTTTGGTACGGCGCACGCAGCCTGAAAGAGCTGTTCTACGGCGAGGACTTCGATACGCTCGCGGCGGCACACGACAACTTCAGCTGGCATGTTGCTCTGTCGGAGCCGCTGCCCGAGGATGAGTGGACGGGCTACACGGGCTTCATCCACGCCGTTCTGCGCGAGGAGCTTCTGGAGCGGCACCCGGCTCCTGAAGACTGCGAGTATTATCTCTGCGGTCCGCCGATGATGAACTCGGCCGTTATCAAGACGCTCGAGGACTACGGCGTGCCGCCCGAGAACATACTGTTGGACGATTTCGGAGCCTGAATGAAGCTGCTGCTTCTCTTGACGCTGGGGACGCTGGCCGCGTGCAGCGGTTCCGGCAATGTCGAGACGCTGACCGGGTCAGCGATGGGCACGACGTACAGCATCAAGGTCAAAGGCCGGCCAGCGGTTATCACGGCCGAGGAGCTGGGCACAGAACTCGGTGCCCTGCTGGAATCGATCGAGGCGGAGCTGTCCACGTACCGGCCCGAGTCCGGCCTGTCGCAGTTCAACGCCGCGCAGTCGACCGACTGGCAGCCGGTGTCCCGGCTGTTGTGCGAAAGCGTCGCCGCCGCGCTGGAGATCAGCGTCTTGAGCGACGGCGCCTTCGACGTAACGGTGGGACCGCTCGTTGACCTCTGGGGTTTCGGCGCGGCTGGCATGAGCTTCGAGCCGCCTGCGGACACGCTGGTCGAGGAGCGGCTTCTTGTCGTGGGCTTCGAGAATCTGGAGGCGGACTGCGATGCGCCGGCGCTCCGCAAGGCGATTCCCGAGCTGCGCGTCGACCTGTCCGGATGGGCGAAAGGTCACGCCGTCGACCGGATCGCGGAGCGCCTGGAGGAACTCCGGATCGACGCGTATCTGGTTGAGATCGGCGGCGAGTTGCGGACCCGCGGAACGAACGGGACCGGCGAGGCGTGGGTGATCGCGATCGAATCGCCGGATCCGGCGGCGCGCCGCGTGTATGCGACGATCGGCGTCAGCGGACTCGCGGTTGCCACATCCGGCGACTACCGCAATTTTTTCGAGCATGACGGCGTCCGCTATTCGCACATGATCGATTCCGAGACCGGCCGTCCCGTAAACCACAATCTGGCCGCGGTAACGATCGTGCATCCGTCCGCGGCATTCGCGGATGCGCTCGCGACCGCCGTGCACGTACTCGGGCCGGAGGCGGGGTTCGAGCTGGTCGAACGGGAAGGAATCGCGGCACTGCTGCTGTCCTATGAGGCACAGGGCATCTCTGGCCGCGCAACACCGGCATTCGAAAGCCTGGAGCCGCGGACATGACAGTCGTAGTGACGTTCCTGATCAGCTTCGTTGTGATCGCGGCCGTCGTCGTCGCGATGTCGCTCGGCGTGATGAATGGCAGGGCCCCGATCAGCGGCAGCTGCGGCGGCCTGAATGGCGGTCGCTGCGAGCTTTGTACGGGCCGCGGCCGCTGCAGGAAGGAGCAGGAAGAATGAATCCCAAATCCGCCCTGGTTCGCAATTTCATGGCCAGGGATCTGATCTCGTTCCACCCGGAGACGGACGTGCTCGACGCGATCCACGCGCTCGTCAAGCACCGAATCGCAGGCGCGCCCGTGGTCGACCATCACGGCGATCTGATCGGCATGCTGTCCGAGCTGGACTGCATGCCGATTGCGTTGGAAGCCAGCTACTACGGTCAGCGCGGCGGGCCCGTTTCGGACTACATGACGTCGGAGGTGGAGACAGTCGACGCGGACATGAACATCGTCGATCTTGCCGAGCGTTTCCGGCAATCGCATTTCCGCCGCTTCCCCGTCGTCAAGGACGGGCGTCTGGTCGGTCAGATCAGCCGGCGCGACATTCTCCGCGCGCTGCTGGAGCTCGGCGCCGGCTGAATCCCGCCGTCAGCTCGTCAGCAGCGCCCAGATGATCCCGATCGCAAGCGCGATGCCGACGAACAGGGCCAGCGACCCGAACACGTAGGCGTTGCGCCGTTCGGCGTCGGTCGGTGCATCGACGAGATAGTCGTCCAGCTCGCCGTTCTCGACAAGCCGCTGATACTCGAGCGGCCGCTCTTCCCTGAAGCGCTCCAGCGGCACCTTGCCCGTGAAGATCACGATGTCCATCGGGAAGCTCTCCGGACGGAGGTGCGTATGGAAGAAGTGGAAGATGAAGATGAAGCCAGTCGCGAGCAGCGCTTCATCGCTGTGAACGATATAGGCCGCATTGATCGTCCAGCCCGGCAGGAAGGTCGTGAAGAAGGCCGGGAACCAGAGCATGAGCCCTGACATACCGATGATGAGCACGCCCCAGAACACCGCGAGGTAGTCGAACTTCTCGATGTAGTTCCAGCGGTCGCCCTGAGTGCGCTCGCCGAGATACAGGAAGTGCCTGAGATTGCTCCACAGGTCTTTGACGTCCTGCGGCTGCGGGACGAGCGAATTCGGACCCCAGAGCATGCCGCGTTCGCGGCGAACGGCGATCTTCACGAACAACAGACCCAGATGGAAGATCGCGTAGCCGAAGGTGCCGATTGCGGCGATCCGGTGAATGACGCGAGCCGATTCGAGTCCGCCGAGCAGGTTGATCAGTGCCTGCGCCCAGGCAGCATCCGCGAATCGCAGCGGCAGGCCGGTCATCGCAAGCAGCAGGAAGGTAATCACGATGGCGACATGGGTCCACACGCTCGACTTCCTGAAGCGCCGCACGTACCGGCCGCGTTCGTCTTCGGCCGGCTTCTGGTACTCGCCGCGCAGGAGTCCGACAACCGTGCGCTGCAGCCACAATGCGTCGTGTATGCCGAAGAAGCTGAACACGCCGATCAAGAGGCCCACCATGAACACCCAGATCACGTAGACGGCGAAATTGTCGTCCGGATCGGTCGGGTCGTTGTGCGGATCGAAGCCTGTGAACGACGCGCTAATGCCTTCATGGCAGGTTCCGCAGGTTGCCACTAAGTTGTCGGGATGCACGCTGGACTCGG
Source organism: Woeseiaceae bacterium (assembly GCA_965232445.1). GTDB lineage: Bacteria > Pseudomonadota > Gammaproteobacteria > Steroidobacterales > Woeseiaceae > UBA1847. The sequence continues at coordinate 1,591,815 of OZ246973.1, forward strand.
GGTCGTCCGCGGGCAGATTCCGATGCGACGTGTGACAGTCGGCGCAGTTCGCGGAGCGTGCCATGCCGAGATCGATCGCCTTGCCGTGGAAACCTTCGCTGTAGGTGCGCATCTGCTCTTCGTGGCAGCTGCCGCAGTTCTCAGCGGACGCCAGCCGGCTGGCATCGGTGCCCGGATCGGCCACGTCGTGCGAGGAATGGCAGTCGACGCAGACCGGGACTTCCTCGTTCTCGTCCTGCCAGCCGAGCCCGTGCGCGCTGTGCGCCTGCCACTCCTCGAGCAGGAGCGCGTGGCAGGTGCCGCAGGTTTCCGGCGAGTTGGACCAGTGAGTCGGGTCGCGGCTGTTCTCCGCTCCGAGCATGCGGTGCGTGCCATGGCAGCTGCTGCAGCTCGGCGCACTGACGAGACCGGACTTGAGCAGCGCGTGACCGTGCTCGCTGGCGAGGTAATCGTCCACGAGCGACGCGGGTTCGTCGTGACAGTCGCCGCAGTACTGAATCTGATTCACCGGCGACATCGCCGACTCCGGTTCGGCCACCAGGTGCAGGCCGTGTGCCGGTCCGTGACAGTCGGCGCAGCTCGCCTCGTCAGCGTGCACGCTACGCGTTCCGTCCCGGTGCGGGCGCCGGTGACAGTCGCCGCAGCTTTCCTCGTCCGTCAGGGGCTCGAGGTCGTCGTCTTCGTGCTCCGGCGGTACGTTGACGTGGCAATCGACGCAGACGAGGTCCGGGTGCGCCGACGGCTCAATGACGGTGTCCTCGTGGCAGCTCTCGCAGGGCTCTTCCGTCTGCGCCTCAGCAACAGCGGCGAAGCCACTGAGCATCAGCAGTGCCGCAAGGATCGAACTGGTGCGTGTCATCGGCGGATCCTCCCCCGGAATCCGGACGTTTGCGGCATCACTCCGCGTAGAGCGGCGCGATGTCCATGTATATCTTGTAGTTCCCGATCTTGTCGCCGGTCATGTCGAAGACGTCGGCGAACGGTAGCGCAATCGTCGAACCGTCGTGCCGGGTGTAGGTCACCTCACCCTCGCAGACGATCTGATCGCCGTTCGCCATGACGAGATTCAGATCGTGCCGGAGTCCCGCGATCGTTCCGAAGAAGCCGTCGACGGCGGCGCGCACAGCCTCGCGTCCTTCCGCGGCGGGCGCGGAACCGAAGCGAAAGCGCGCATCGTCCGTCAGGTGATCGACGAAGCCGCCACTGTCTTTGGCGTCGATGGCGTCGAACAGGCTGCGGAGCATCGCCTGCTGCGACTCGCTGAGGCTCACTGCTGGCTGCCGTAGTAGTGGATCAGCGCTTCCTCGTCTTCTTCGCTCAGCGGTTCCATGACTTCGCGCATCTTGTCCGGCTGGTCCCGGTCGCCGGTACGGTACTCGGCAAACGTCGATCGCAGGTAGCCCATCCACTGGCCCGCGAGGATGCTCGCCTCGTCTTCCGGGTCCGAGCCGCCGTCGGCGTGGCAGCGTCTGCAGTCGGCGTGGTGAATCGCCTCACCGGCGGCGGCGAGTTCGGCATCGAATTCCTGCACGGCCGAGACCCAGGAAAGTTCGGCGTAATAGTCGGCGATGTCCTCGATCATGTCGTCGTCGAAGTCGGCCACGACATCGCACATGTTGGTCTCCGGGCGCTCCGTGTCCCCCTGCCGGTAAGGTCCGTCGGCGCAGGGCCGGTCGCCGTCACGATAGAGGTACAGCGCGTCCGCGTGGTTGAACTGCGGGATGCCGGCAATCGATGGGACGTCGTCCCACTGGCTTACGCCGTCGTCACCATGGCAGCCGTTGCAGTCCTCGACCATCGCATCGAGATCGTCGGCATGAGCTGCGAACGCGAACGTAGCGCAGAGCGCCGCGAGAGGAAAACGAATACGAATCATGGCTGGAACTCCTCGTGAGTCTCACTCGAGTAGTCAATGAGCGTCGCGAACATTATCTGACGATTGTAGTTGCGCCGTGTACGCGGCGCAGTCACGACGCCCATACGTACTTGCCGTAGTGCTGCTGGGAAGCGGTATTTGATAGAAACGAAATACAAGCATCATTAGTTACGGCGGTGCAGGCTCTAGCCGCCGGAGACAATCGGGGAACAAAATGACGACCAGATTATCCGGCCGCTTCGGGCCAGTGCTCGCTCTCTTACTAGCCCTCGCACTCGGTGCCTGCGAGGGCGATGACGGTGCCGCAGGACCCGCGGGCCCAGCGGGCTCTGCTGGTCCGCCGGGACCGGCAGGGCCGCCCGGGCCGACCTCTGGCGTTCCGATTCAATCGGCAGAGAGGATCAACGTTACCGTCAACACAGTTACGATTCCGGCCGGCGGTGGTGCCCCGAGCGTTAACGTAACGTTAACCAACGATCTCGGACAGGGTCTGACCGGACTCCCTGCGGCGAACATCCGCTTCATCATTTCGCAGCTGACCGCCGGGGCCGGCGGCGGCTCGAGCGAATGGGCGTCGTACATCACGCGCGACAGCGCGGGCATCTCGAATGCACAGGCCACGACCGAAACGGCAACGGCCGGAACCTATACCGACAACGGCGACGGCACCTACGACTACACCTTCTCGCAGGACCTGACGGCGTACGCCGGCGCACCGGTCTACGATCAGACGAAGACGCACCGTCTCGGCATCGAGATCCGCACCAACTCGGGCGGTTTCCTGCCGGACAACATCCCGGCGAACAACGCGCCGTTCGATTTCGTGCCTGCTGGCGGATCGCCGCTCGAAGAGCGGCTCGTCGTCGACAACGACACCTGTAACGCCTGCCACGACAATCTGGAATTCCACGGTGAGGCGCGCTTCGACATCGATTACTGCGTCATGTGCCACAACCCGGCGTCGATCGACGGCGATACCGTCAACGAAGCATGGGCCGGCACGGTCGACATGGCGCCGATGATCCACAAGATTCACTACGGTGAGAACCTTGCCAACGGCTACTTCGTCGTCGGCTTCAGAAGCACGTTGCACGACTATTCCGACGTCGTATTCCCGCAGGACGTACGCAATTGCGGAACCTGCCATGAGGAGTCGGACACGAACACGCCGCAGGCGAGTAACTGGCGGCTGGTCGCGAATCGCACTTCCTGCGGCTCGTGCCATGACGATATCGACTGGGCGAACAACGGACATCCGGGTCCGATTACGTTCGTTGACGATACGCAGTGTCTCGACTGCCACGGCCCGAATGCCACGATCAACAACGGTGACGCGCAAACGGCCCGGGCGCACGAGATCCCAGAGCAGATCGCGAGCGGCAACTTCCAGTTCAATGTCGTGAACATCGCGAGCACCGGCATCGGCGAGACGCCGGTCATCGATTTCTCGGTAACCAACCCGAACACGGGTGCGACCTACGACATTCAGAACGATTCCGAGTGGACGACCTGCCAGTTCGGTGCGAGCCGGCTGGCTGTCGACATCGCCTGGAATACCGCGGACTACAACAACGTCGATTCCGGCAATGGCCCGGGACTGCCGGTGGGCATCAATCCGCTGACGGCCTGTGGCGGCGCGTCGACGGCGCTGGGCAACGGCATATTCCAGGTAACGTCGCCGATCGCGATTCCGGCAACGGCGACCGGTTCGCTCGCGGTCACGATGGACGGCCATCCCGCCGTGGACATTGACGGCAGCGTCGAACGGATCGCGGTGACCAACGCCATCGCCTACGCGCCGATCACGGATGCGACCGCACAGGAGCGCCGCAACATCGTCGCCATCGACAAGTGCAACGACTGCCACAATCAGCTCGCGATGCACGGCAACAACCGGACCGACAGCATCGAGGTCTGCGTCACCTGCCACGCACCGAACGTCACCGACATCAACCGCCGCGCCGGACAGTGCGCGACGGATCTCGGTACGGATGACGTCTCGGTCGACATGAAGACGATGATCCACGCGCTGCACGCCGGCGGCGCCACGGGCGTGCCGTACGACGTCTGCGGCTTCGGCAACCGGCCGCACACCTTCGATTTCGTCTATCCGGGCCGCCTGAACAACTGCGAGGGCTGTCACCTCGAGGGCACCTACTATCCGGTGGATCCGATGCAGGTGCTGGCATCGACCGTCGACGCGGGCGCGAACGTCACGAGTACGATTGACGATATCGCGATCACGCCGAACACGGCCGTCTGCTCGACCTGTCACGTGAGCGCACTTGCCGCCGAGCACATGCGCCAGAACGGCGGCGATTTTGCGGCGACCAAGAACGCGGACGGTTCGACCGCGTCTGCCGGCATGGAGACCTGTCAGCTCTGTCACGGCGAAGGCGCCACCTCCGACGTGAGGGAAGTTCACGGAGTCGGCGAGTTCGAGTTCAACTGAGCCGGACAGAGTCGACGGCCCTGAGCGACATGAGCAAAGACCGCAAGCTCAACCGGTTCGCGGCGAGCGCAGTAGCGCTCGTCGCGGCTGCGTTGTTCGGCATGTCGGTGATGATCGGCGCACCCGATACGCACGCGCAGGAGGCCGATGCCAACTACAGTCGGGGCGGGGCCGATACCTGCTTCGGCTGCCACGACGATCAGCTGACGCTGGCGGTGTTTCGTACGCCCCACGCGGTGCCCAGCGATCCGAACAGTCCGTTCGGCCACGGCCAACTGCAGTGCGAGGCCTGCCATGGGCCGTCGGGCGAACACTCCCGCCGCTATCGCGATGAGGCGGACCGTCCGGCGTCGCTCGGATTCGGTTCCTCTGCCGGCACGCCCGTCGACGTCCAGAACGGCATGTGCCTGACCTGCCACCGCGACGATACCGGTTCGGGCTGGCACGGCAGTGCCCACAACAGCGACGAGGTGGCCTGCGCCGACTGCCACTCGAGTCACGCGGCCAACGATCCCGTGCTGACGACTGCCACGCAGCCGGAAGTCTGTCTGGATTGCCATGCGGAGCAGCGAACCGCTCTGTTGAAGCCATTCGGGCATCCGATCCGACAGGGCGAGATGGACTGCAGTAGCTGTCACTCGACCCACGAGGGGACGACGGAATCCGATCTCGCCCGGCAGAGCGTCAACGACACCTGCTTCCAGTGCCACGCCGAACAGCGCGGGCCGCTCCTGTGGGAACATGCGCCGGTCGTCGAGGACTGCGGCAACTGCCACGACCCACACGGCTCGAATCACCCGGGCATGGTGACACTGCGCACGCCGATGCTCTGCCAGGGCTGTCACTCGCAGGTCGGGCACCCGAGCATCGCGAACGACGCCACTGGCCTTGCCAGTGCGAGCCCGTCGCAGTACCTGCTCGATCGCAACTGCATGAGTTGTCACACCCAGGTGCACGGGTCCAATCACCCATCCGGCACGGCGCTGATGCGATAGGGCGCTGACGATGACGATATACCGCAAACACCTGATCATCCCCTTACTGCTGGCGCCGCTGGCGGCCGTTGCACAGGTCGACACGAGCGACTGGGAGTGCGAGCTGTGTCCCTTCGATGCGGGCCAGCGAGCCGCCTATGAAGCGGGCGCCAGTTTCGTAAGCGACGATGCGTTCCGCTTCGGTAATGGCACCGGCTACGACGAGAAGGGCGGTTACGCCAACGTCAATGGCGAAGGCAGCTATGCGGGCGACAATCTACAGGCGCGGTGGCGATTCGAAGACTTCGGAATAGACTCCCGGGAACTCTCGGCATCGGTCGGCAACCAGGGCCGCTGGGCGATCACGTTTGACTACGACGAGTTACCGTGGCGGCGCTACGATGTGACCCGGACCCCGTTCAGCGCCAGCGCTTTTGACTCGTTGAGTCTGCCCGGCGGCTGGGTGCGCGCCGCCGATACCAGCGGCATGACCGCGCTGTCGAGTTCGCTCGGGCAACAGAACATCGAAATCGATCGTACGGTGCTCGGCCTCGGCGGACACTTCATCCCGATGGCGAACGTTTCGCTGCGCGCCGACTACCGGCAGCAGCGGCGGGAAGGTACCGATATCGTATCCGGCGCCTGGTTCTCGAGCGCGGCCTATTTGCCGAGACCGGTCGACACGGTAACCGACGAGATCGATCTCGGTGCGAGCTACTCGGGCGGCAACTTTGACGTGAGCCTCGACTGGTACGGCTCCTTCTTCTCCAACGACGCGCTGATTCTGAGTTGGGACAATCCCTTCACGGGTGTAGCGGGTGCGGATCGCGGCGCGCTGGCCCGCGCACCCGACAATTCGTTCCAGCAGTTGTCGCTGTCCGGCGCGGTGTACTTCGACACGTACGATACCGTCGTGTCGCTCGTCGCCGCGCAGGGGCGCGGTGAGCAGGACGAGGCCTTCTTAGGCTACACGATCAACCCGGCCATCTCGGCGCCCGCGTTGCCGCTGAACAATCTGAACGGGCGAGTCGATACGCAAAACCTTGCGCTCACGGTGACCGCGCGGCCGCACGAGCGCGTTCGAATCAAGGCCTCGTACCGCAGCGATGAGCGCGACAACGACTCACCGCAGGCAACATGGACGCCGGTGATCGTCGACTCGTTCTCCGGCGGCGCGCCGGTCGTCAATCTGCCCTACAGTTTCGAACGTGCGCGCATAGAGGGATCGGGCCGGGTGCGGGTGCTCGATGATCTCTATGTGTCGGGCGGCGTCAGCCGCAGCGAACTGGACCGGGACTTCCAGGAAGTGGCCGAGCAGACCGAAGACGCCAGTTGGGGCAAGGTGAGATGGACCGCGCTGAACTGGCTCGACCTCAGCGTTCGCGGTGGCACATCGCGGCGCGACATCGATCGCTACGACACCACTGTCGCGCAGAGCGTCGGGCAAAACCCGCTGCTTCGCAAATACAATCTGGCATACCGCTACCGGGAGTTCGTCGAAGCCACGGCGTCAGTCACGGTGCCCGATCAACCACTGACGCTCGGCATCACCTGGCTTTCTTCCGATGACAGTTATTCGCAATCGGAACTGGGTCTGACAGACAGCGAAGAGCAGCGACTCGCCTTCGACTTTAGCTACGCATTCTCGGACACGACGTCGGCGTACCTGACTTTCGGTACCGAAGCGATCGAAGCGGCGCAGACGGGCAGCGCAAGCTTCGGCGTGGCCGACTGGCTGGCCACGCACGACGACGATTTCAGCCACGTTGGCGGCGGTCTGGTGCTGACCGGGCTCGGCGACAAAGTCGACGTCGTGCTCGACTACGTTCACAGCGAGGGCGAGTCGGATATCGCCGTCGATGCCAGCCGCTTCCCGGCGCTGGAGTCGACGCTCGACTCGCTGCGCATCAGTATCGACTACGCGCATTCCGAGCGCTTCGACATGAGCTTCGGCATCCGCTACGAGAGCTTCGACACGCGGGACTGGAGCGTCGACGGCGTTATGCCGGACACGCTGCAGACGATCCTGACGCTGGGCGCGGAATCCTACGACTACGACGTTTGGGTGATCGGCGTGGGCTTCCACTACCGGCTCGGCAGCCGGCAGATCGAGTTTCCCGACTAAGGGCACGGCGGCCTGAAAGATGGCTAATCCAGCAACCGAGCTTGCCGCATCGGCCGGCGACGCGCGTCGCCAGCTTGTGTACGAACTCGTCAGCGGGCTCAGCGGCCTCGGGCTGGCGCTGTTCATGTGGGGCCACATGTTACTGGTCGGCTCGATACTCACCGGCGCCAGGGGATTCGACTGGATGGCCGGCGCTCTCGAGGACTACTACATCGCCCAGCCGACCGTCGTCGTAATCACCGCGCTGTTCATCGTTCACGCCGTGACGGCGGCACGCAAGATTCCGGCGAAGCTCGAGGAGCGCCGCCGGATGCAGGCCGTCGCGAAGGCGTTGAAGCAGACGCGGCCGGCGGGACTGCCGGACACCGACAGAGCGTTCCGGCCGCACGTCGATTCGATGCTGTGGATCTGGCAAGTTCGAACCGGCTTCGTGCTGCTGATACTCGGCAGTTTCCACATCGTCCTGCTGACGGTCGACGTTCTGACGCCGATGTTCGGCGACATCGTGGGGATCGAGGCGGCAACGACGCTGCATCGTGTCTCCGGCGGGCTGTGGCTTCCGTACGCAATTCTCCTGATCTGCGTCGAGTTCCACGCCAGCGTCGGCCTGTACCGTCTCGCCGTGAAGTGGGGCATCGGCTCGTCGGTGTCGCGCCGCACGCTGAAGACCGTGGAGCACCTCATCTTCGTCGCGTTTCTGGGCCTCGGGACCGTCGTGCTGGCCGTGCTTGCCGGTTGGCTCGATCCGCCGCTCGCGTTTCTGCTCGAGACTGCCTCGTGAACGCTGATGCCCTGATGACGACCGACGTACTCGTCGTCGGCGGCGGTCTGGCCGGCGAGCGCGCGGCGATCGCGGCCGCCGAAGCCGGTCTGAGCGCATTGATCCTGTCGCTCGTGCCGCCGCGGCGGAGCCATAGCTGCGCGGCCCAGGGCGGTATGCAGGCGGCGCTGGGCAACTGCGTCAAGGCGGAAGGCGACAGTCCTACCGTGCATTTCCTCGACACGGTACGCGGTTCCGACTGGGGTGCGGACCAGGAGGTCGTGCAGATTTTCGTGGAGCAGGCGCCGGTCGCCGTGCGCGAGCTCGCGCACTACGGCATGCCGTGGACGCGCGTACGCCCTGGCAGGAATCGCTACTACATCAAGGGAGAGAGCGTCGATATCGACGAGCCCGCGGACAATGCCGGGCTGATCACCCACCGCGACTTCGGCGGTACTGCCAAATGGCGGGCCTGCTACGCGGGCGCCGGTACCGGGCACTCCGCACTCTACGCCGTTGACAGCGAGGTCGCGCGACTCGGCATTCGGGTTCGTGACCGTGCGGAGGCGGTAGCGCTGATCCACGACGGTTCGCGTTGTTCCGGTGTCGTCGCGCGCTGTATGCGCAGCGGCGAGAACTTTGCCGTATTGGCCAAATCCACGGTGATCGCGACCGGCGGTCACGGCCGCATCTACGGGCAGTACACGACTAACGCGACGATCAATGAAGGCGGTGGGGCCGCGATCGCGCTCGACACCGGCGTCGTGCCATTGGCAAACATGGAAGCGGTGCAGTTCCATCCGACCGCGCTGAGCCCCAGCGGCATACTCATCACCGAGGGTTGCCGCGGCGATGGCGGCTACCTGCTGGACAAAAAGCTCGAGCGTTTCATGGTCGACGCTGAGCCGGAGAAGCAGGAACTTGCGAGCCGCGACGTCGTGTCCCGGCACATGATTTCGCGCATCCGCGACGGACAGGGCATCGACACACCGTCCGGGCCACATCTGTGGCTCGACGTCCGGCATCTCGGTCGCGAGCATCTGACGACCAAGCTGCGCGAAGTCTGGGACATCTGTCAGGACTTCGCCGGTATCGACCCCTCCGAAGAGCTGATCCCCGTCCGCCCTACCCAGCACTATTCAATGGGCGGGATACGCGTCAACAAGGACGGTGCCGCGTACGGGATGGCTGGACTCTTCGCGGTTGGCGAGGCGGGCTGCTGGGACATGCACGGCTTCAACCGGCTGGGCGGAAACAGTCTCACGGAGACCATCGTGACCGGCCGGTTGATCGGCCGCAACGCCGCGGAGTATGCCGCGGGCGCCACGCTCGACGTGCCTATGTCGCTGGCGCTCGATGCGGTTGCCAGGGCGGACGCGCGGGCGGCGGGATGGCTTGCGCGCTCCGGGACCGGGCCGAACGTGTTCGAGCTTCGCGATCGCATGGCGGAGACGATGCACGGCAAGGTCGGCGTGTTCCGGACCGGTGTGGAGCTGGACGCAGCCGTACAAGAGCTCAACGCGTTGATCGGGGAATGTGGCGACGCGGTGCTCCGGTCGCGCGGGCCCGGAATGAATCCGGAACTGAGCTTCGCGATCAGGCTGGAGGGCATGTTGAAGCTGGCGCTCGTCACCGCGATGGGCGCGGCTCTGCGGACGGAGAGCCGCGGCGCGCACTTCCGTACGGACTTCCCGCTGAGAAACGATGCCGAATGGCTGAACCGGACACTCGCGACCTGGCCGGACGGCGCCGACGCTCCCGTGTTCGATTACGAACCCGTGGGTTTGCTGGATCTCGAGCCGGGACACCGTGGCTACGGCGCGGACGAGCGCGTCGAGATGACAAGGACTGTCGACGATTACAACCAGACAGTGGCGCAGGAACAGGCCCGCCATGGCCGCCCTGAATCGCGGGAGAAGCAGGGCAGCGCGATGCGCTGGGGACGCTGGATGGAGGCATCATGACCGAGCCACGACGTCTCACATTGGAAGTCTTCCGCTTCAACCCCGCCGATCCTGCGTCCGAGCCGCATCTGGATACCTTCGAGATCGACGAGCAGCCGTACATGTCGCTGTACATCGCGCTCAACGCGATTCGCGAGACGCTCGACCCGTCGCTGATGTTCGACTTCGCCTGCCGGTCGGCGATCTGCGGTTCCTGCGGCATGCTGGTCAACGGGCGTCCGGCCCTTGCGTGCAAGACGCTGACCGCGTCCCTGCCACAGACCATCCGGCTTCATCCGCTGCCGGTATTCAAGCTCGTCGGCGATCTCTGCGTGGATACCGGAATCTGGTTCCGCGATATGGTCGAGCGCACCGAGTCCTGGATCAAGGCGAAGCAGGCCTTCGATCCTGACGCGCTGGAAGAACGCATGGACGACGACGTAGCGCAGGCAATCTACGAAAGCGATCGGTGCATCGAGTGTGGCTGCTGCATTGCAGCCTGCGGGGTCGCGAACGTTGAGCCTGAGTTCGTCGGCGCCGCCGGACTGAACCGGATCGGCCGGTTCGCGATGGATCCGCGCGATACGCGTGACGAAAGCGACTGGTTCGATGTCGTCGCGACGGAGAACGGCATCTTCGGCTGCATCGGTCTGATGGCCTGCGACGATCTGTGTCCGAAGGAACTGCCGCTGCAGGAAACCTACGCGTGGCTGCGCCGGCTCGCCGTTCGTGGCGCACGCAAGCGTGCGAGCTAGCGGTCTGGATTTCGTCTCGCGCGGGCGGCGACCGATTGCTCGAAGACGAGCGCTCGAGCGAATCCGTTGACGATTATTCCGTCGCCATCGACAGCAGGCTGGCGTTACCGCCCACCGCCGCGAGGTTCGTGCTGACCGTGACCTCGGTACCAAAACGCTGCAGGTAGTTCGGTCCGCCAGCCTTGGGACCAGTGCCTGACAGGCCCCGTCCGCCGAACGGCTGCACGCCGACGACGGCGCCGATCATGTTGCGATTCACGTAAATGTTGCCGGCTCGCGATGCGGCGATGACGCGCGCGGCGCGTGACTCGATACGGCTGTGGAGACCCATTGTCAGGCCGAAGCCCGTACTGTTCACAGCCTCCACCGTCTTCTCGAGGTCTCTCGCCCTGTATCGCATCAGGTGCAGCACCGGTCCGAAGACTTCGTCGGTCAGCGTGTCGACACTTTCGATGCCGACCAGGGCCGGTGCGAAGAACGTGCCGGACGTGGCCGCATCGGAAAGTGCGCACTGATGCAGCAACGTCGCGTCGTTCTTCATGCGCTCGACGTGCGCTGCGATCGTGTCTACCGAGGCTTGTTCGATGACGGGCCCGACGTCAGTTTGCAGGTGTGCCGGGTCGCCGATGCTTAACTCGTCCATGTAGCCTTTGAGCAGGCCCTCGATCTTGTCTGCGACGTCCTCCTGCACACAGATCAGCCGCAGTGCCGAGCATCGCTGACCGGCGCTGTTGAACGCCGACATAATTCCGTCCACGACAACCTGCTGCGGCAGCGCGGAGCTGTCGACGAACATCGCATTCTGGCCTCCCGTCTCGGCAATCAGGACGCCGATCGGGCCGCTGCGCGCTGCGAGGGTCTGGTTGATTCCCTGAGCAACTTCGGTCGAACCGGTGAAGGCGACGCCCGCGAGTCGCGGGTTCGCGACGGCATGTGTACCGATCACGGAACCGCTTGCTGGGACGAAGTGCAGCGCGTTCGCCGGAACGCCCGCCTGATGCATCAGCTCGATCGCGCGATAGGCGACGATGGGCGTGAGCGACGCCGGTTTTGCCAACACGGCGTTGCCGGCGGCCAGCGCCGCCGAGACCTGCCCCACGAAGATTGCGAGCGGGAAGTTCCACGGGCTGATGCAGACGAACACGCCGCGTCCGCGCATGACGATGGTGTTGCGCTCGCCGGTCGGCCCTGGGAGTTCCCGCGGCTCCGAAAACGAGCGCACCGCCTGCGCGCCGTAGTAGCGAAGAAAATCGACGGCTTCGCGGAGCTCCGCTATAGCGTCGGGAATTGTCTTGCCTCCTTCGGCGACGCAGAGAGACAACAGCTCTGCGGCGTTTTCTTCGAATAGGTCGGCGGCCCGGTTCAGCGCCGCTGAGCGCGCGCCGGCGGGCATCTTGTCCCAGGCGACGTGGCCGTCGAGCGCAACGTCGATTGCGTGTTTGACGTCCTCGGCGCTCGCGAAGCGACAGGTTCCCACTGGCTGCGACGTGTCAGCCGGATTGAGCGATTCGACGACCTTGTCGCCCACCGGCTTGCCGTCCACGATGGCGGAGACGTCCCACGTCTTTTCGCGGGCCGACGCCATTTGCTCGAGCAACTCGATGGTGACGTTCCGGTCAGCGAGATTGATACCTCGGGAGTTTCGCCGCTCGGGTAGAAACATGTCGCTGGCCGGCAGAATTGCGGGATGCGGCTGGCAGTCGTGCTCGCGCGTTGCCTGGATCGGATCGGCGACGATGTCGGCGACGGGAATCTCCTCGTCCACGATGCGATTGACAAAGGACGAGTTCGAGCCGTTCTCGAGCAAGCGGCGCACGAGATACGGCAGCAGGTCCTCGTGGCTGCCGACCGGCGCGTAGACGCGACAGGGCCGCGCGAATTTCTCGGGATCGATGATCTCCGCGTACAGCTCCTCGCCCATGCCGTGCAGGCGTTGAAACTCGAAGTCCCGGCGGTCGCCGGCCATGTGGATGACGCTCGCGATCGTGTGCGCGTTGTGACTCGCGAACTGCAGGTAAAGCGCCTCACCCGCGTCGAGCGCCTGGCGTGTGCAGGCGAGGTACGAAACGTCGCTGTGCGCTTTGCGCGTAAACACGGGAAAGCTGCGGATACCGGACTCCTGCGCGCGTTTGATTTCGGCATCCCAGTACGCACCTTTGACGAGGCGAACCGGGATTCTGCGCCCGACGTCGCCAGCGAGTTCCGTCAGGTAACGCAGCACATCGGGCGCGCGTCGCTGGTACGTCGGGACGGCGACGCCGAAGCCCTCATAGTCACCGAGTGCTGCATTGCGGTAGACGCGGTCGAACAGTTCGAGAGAGATCTCGAGCCTGTCGGCTTCCTCGGCGTCGATCGTCAGGCCAACGCCCGCCTCGGCAGCGTGGATGGCGAGCTCGGTGAGGCCGGGCGTCAGCTCGTCCAGGACCCGCGACTCGTGCAGATGCGACAGTCGCGGGTGCAGCGCTGAGAGCTTCACGGACACGCCGGGCGCAGCGAAGATGGACTCGGCCTCGTGGTCCTGACTGCGGGTGATCTCGGTGATGCCTTCGTGGTAGGCGTCCAGATAGCGTTGCGCATCGGCGGACGTGAGCGCTGCCTCGCCGAGCATGTCGAACGAAAACCGGTAGCCGAGTTTCGCCGCCTTCGCCGAGCGCTTGAGCGCTTCGCTGATCGAACGGCCCATGACGAACTGATGGCCCATGATGCGCATGGCCTGGCGTGTCGCGGCGCGCACGATCGGTTCGCCGACCCGGTTCACGAGCGTGCCGAGAAGGTGCAGCGGATTGCCCCTGGTCATTTCGTCGAGCTGCAGAATGCGGCCGGTCAGCATCAAGCCCCAGGTGCCGGCATTGACGAACAGCGAATCGCTCTCACCCATGTGTCGTTCGAAGTGCGCCGCGGTCAGCTTGTCGGCGATGAGTTCATCGGCGGTTTCGGCGTCCGGGATGCGGAGCAGTGCCTCGGCGATGCACATAAGCAGGACGCCTTCTTCCGAGGAAAGATCGTATTCCTGCAGGAAAGCTTCGATGCCGCCCTCGTTCGCCTTGGCGCGGCGCACGGCCCTCACGAGGCTCGACGCCGTTGCTTCGATTTTCCGCCGCACAGCCTCGCCGGGATCGGCTTGCTCCGCGAGCTTGCGCACGAGTGCGGCTTCGTCTGTGAGGTAGTGATCGTTGACGTAGGGGATTCGGCCGGGACGTCCTGCCGGCTGTTCGTTAATCTGCATGTCGGGCACCCGTCATCATCATCGTTCTGATCTGCCGCGGAACGCCGCGCGCCTCCCTGAACGATGCTCGGGCGCCACGCGGCACGCCCGTCGCGAAGGCCGCTTCACAGGGCCTCCACGAACGGTCGTTCGGTGGACGATTTGCTGTTGAATTTCATTGTAGAGAGCGCCGGTAAGCCCGGCGTCGTGGTTACTACGTAGGATGTTTTCGTTCCGCTGGCCGGGTCGGAACGTGGCCGCCTCAGTGCCTGGAGGAGGGCTCCTGCGATTTCCGGGACGCGAGCGTTGCCTCGACTTTTTCGATCAGGTCTCTGCGGGTGAACGGCTTGGCGAGGAAGCCGTAGGCGCCGGATTCCACGCCCTTGATCGCCAGTTCCTCGCGCACGTAGCCCGAGCAGATCAGAATCCCGGCGCCCGGGGACTGCTGCTCGAAAGCCGCGATCACCTTGCCGAGCGATGCGCCGGGGAAGACGGCGTCGGAGCAGAGCATGTCGAAGGCATCGTCACTGTTCGCGATTGCGTCGAGCGCCTCGTCGCCGTCAACGGCCGGCTGGCAGGACATGCCGCTGCGTTCCAGCGAACGAATGATGAGCTTGAGCGCGAGCGGGTCGTCCTCGAGGACGAGCACGCGGGCATCGATAGTGCGCTCGGCATCGGATTCCGCCACCGCCTCGGGTTCGCCCCGTTCCTCCTTCGCTGCCGGAAGGAAAACGCGAACCGTGGTGCCTTGCTGCGGCGCGCTGTGAAGCTCTACCTCGCCGCCGCTTTGCTTGACGATGCCGAACACGGTCGACAGGCCCAGGCCGGTGCCCTGACTGCGCGTCTTCGTCGTAAAGAAGGGTTCGAACGCAAGGCCACGTACCTGCTCGTCCATGCCGACGCCGTCATCGCGAACTTCGATGACCACCCACTCGTCGTGTCCGGCGCGGCTTTCCGGCGCATCGGACGTCCGGACCTCGATATCGATGGTGCCGCCCTCGGGCAGAGCGTCGCGGGCGTTGATGACGAGATTCAGGAGTACCTGCTGCAGCTGCGATTCGTCCGCGAAAACCGAAGCTCCCGACCCCGCATTCACGCGCAGTTCGATGCCGGCACGAAGAAGCCGGCGCAATGTGTTTGCGAGTTCGTCGACGAGCTTGTCGATCGACATGTAGTGCGGAGTGCGGACGTCCTTGCGTGCGAACGCGAGCAACTGTTTCGACAGGTACGCGCCCTGCTGCACCGCCTGTTCGATCGAGCGGGTCGCGTCGCGATCGTCGTCTGACGCGTCGGTTTCGCTGCGCATGTCGTTCCAGCCCTGAACGACGAGCAGCGCATTGTTGAAGTCGTGCGCAATGCCTGCCGCCAGCCTACCGATCGCATCGAGCTTCTGCGCCTGGGTGGCAAGAAGTTCGGCTTCCCGCCGCGCCTTTTCCGCCGACTGCCTCTCGGCGATCTCGGCTTGGAGCTGCGCCAGCGCCTCGTCTTTCTCGGCAAGCGCCGCGCGCCGCCGGTTCAGATTGCGCTCGATGGTATTGACGACGAACAGCACCGAGAAGCCGACGCCGATCCAGAGCACCGTGGAGGCAATGCCGGTTCTGGCCCAGATGACTGGATCGGTGGGGTTCATGTCGGCCGCCGCAGGGCCATCCCAGACGCCCAGTCCAACCGCCGCGCCCAGCGAGAAATGCAGAGTCGCGAAGACCGCAAGCAGTCCGACCAATGCATGCTTGCCGATCAGCAATGCGGCGAGGATCATCGTAAGCGCGGAGGCGACCGCCGGGCCGGACAGGAAACCAGCGAAGAAATACGACACGAAGGCCGTGGAGCCGAAGGCGATAACGGCCGCGCGGGAGCGAAACCGTATTGAGAGCCCGCGGGCCGAGAGCAGCACGAGCAAGACGAACGATGAGACGACAATGATCGCCCCGAACAGCCGCGTGTTCTCGGTACGAATTCCGAACAAAGTGGTCAATCCACCGAGCACGAGCATTCCGAACACGACCAGACGAAGGCGGGAAAGTAGCCCTTCACGCCAGTCTTCGTCGGTGTACGGCCGTTCTTCGAGCGCGTCGTTAGCGTCTGCCACGGAAGCTTGCTGCGTCTTGTCTGACCAACAGGAGTCTATGCGAGCCTTGCGAGACACGGCAAGGCAGCGGCGCGGTCGTCTACCGGCCGCTCAATCCAGCTGCGTACTTGCGGATAGGGTGTGCGTCCGACCGGCGGCTGCCATCACTCGGCAATCAGATCGTCCCCGTTGATGAGTTCGACGACACTCCTGGCGGCATCGCTGACCAGTTCGGCGATAGTTTCGACCGGCGGATTCGACGACTTTCCCGACCAGACGAGAGCACGTGCCTCCATGTCGTACAGTTCGCTGACGATCGTGACCGAGATATCGAGATCGAGCGACGATGGACTGGTCACGTCCTCATAGTCGTAGCGGAACAGATCGATCAAGCCGTTGTTTCGGCGGGTGGCGAGCGTCTCCGTCGCCCCTTCGCGGAGATGAGCGTCGACGTCGCTATTGAGCACGCGGGTGAGGACGACCGCTTGGTAGTCACCGGACTGCACAGCCTCGACAATACTCTCGCGGGAGACCGGTACGTCGCCTCCAGCGGCAACGTGGTAGGCGGTGGCTGTCGCGCCCCGCTCGCGAAGTTCGGCTACCACGAGACGCTCGAACTCCGACCGCGAGTTGTAGGGCCCCGCCTGGCCGACGACCAGGAATCGGGAGTAGGCCGAGACGCTGTCGGAATGAAACTGGGTCGACGATTCAGTCGTAGCGCAGCCGGTGCCGATCAGCAGCGCCACGACAGCGGCGAATTTGGCGAATTGAGGCAAGGTAATATCTCTGGGTTCCGGTGCTAGACTGCGGTCGCCAGATTCTAATGGCGTGGAATTGACAAAGAAAGGAGCGGGTCCGGTCTTGCAGGTCCGCAGGGCGACGAGAGTCTGAGCTGCCGGCAGCTCGGATATCTCGCAGAGCCGCGGGCATCGGCAGGCACCGGAACACAGAAAGTGCGCACGAAGATATCGGTCGTAGTCCTGTTCGCCTTCCTGACCCAGTCCGGCTGTGATTCGGGCCCGGCCGAACTTCGCCTGGTGACGCCGGAATCGCCGCTCGATCGGGCCATTGTCGAGGACATGGTGGGGCTTCTGGACGAATCGGCGCCGGTTCAACTGACATTGGGTCACACGGCGCTTGCGGAATCAGCCGCACTGAACGCGATTGCCCAAGGCGAAGCCGATGTCGCGCTCGTTTCGAACAATCTGCCGTTCCGGGACGACATGGCGACGGTCATGCCGCTGTACCCGACGGTGCTGCACATTGCACACCGCAGTGACATCGCCGATCCGCAAAATCCGGAATCGCTGATGAACGCCCGGATCTTCGCGGGGCCGGAGGGCTCCGCGTCGCGTTTTCTCTTCCAGCGCATTGCGCACCGCCTCGGTGTGACCGAGGGGGACTTTCACTTCGTCGACCGGCCGACTGATCAACCGGACCTGATCATCGTATTCGCGCCGATCTCGCCGGACGTCGTGCGCGAGGTCGGCGACTATCTGCTGATGTCGCTGGGCGCGCCGGACGAGATCGGTGCCGGCGGCCCGGTCGATGCGGCGACGCTCCTGAACCCGACCTTCAAGGCCTTCATCATCCCCGAGGGCGTCTACGGCGATCGAATGACGGCGCCTGTCGTGACCGTCGCCGTCGACAAGATGCTCGTGACGAGGCGGGATCTCGATCCGACCGTCGTCTACGATCTGATCGATGAAATCGTTCGCCTCCGGCCGGCGCTGGCGGCGAATCGGCCGGGACTGTTCAGCGACCTGTCCGGCGACTTCGATGCGAGCCGCTCGACCTTCGTCGTGCATCCCGGTGCGCAGGACTACCTGCGGCGTACTGCGCCTACGGTTTACGAGCGGTACTCGGGCGTCGCCGAGGTTCTCGTGACGGTGATGGTTGCGCTGGCGAGCGCGACGTTTGCAGGCGTTCGTCTGTACCGGTTGCGGCGCAAGAATCGGATCGACCGCTACTACGCCGCAACGATCGAGATTCGAAAATCGCTGCGGTCGCTATCGACGGAAGAGGAGCGGCAGGCCGCGGTCGCGCGAGTCCGCGGTTTGCAGGACGAGGCTTTCGACCTGCTGGTCAACGAAAAGCTCGCGGCGGACGAGAGCTTCATGATCTTCATCACGCTCTCCAACGAGGTTCTGCATCAGCTGGAGCTCGAATCGGCAGCGATCGGCGCCGACTGATCAGAATCGAAACACGAATCCGGCGAAGGTCTCGATCTGCGACAACATGTCGCCTTCCACTCTGACGAAGCAGACGTTGAGGTCGGGACCGGTGCGGCACAGGAGGTCCGTGTCGGAGCTGACGAAGACACCGTGCGCGCGGGCCTCCAGGCGAATGCCGAAGCGCGCCGCCGGGTTTATCATCATGCCGAGCCCGATCGATCCCGAGAAGAAGGTGTCGCTCTCGCCGGCAGCCTCGATGCGCGTTCCGCCGATCGTGGCGGCCAGATAGGGCCGGACCTTGTCTCCGGACCATTGGTAGGTGCCGCCGATCTGCAGCGTGCGCTGTTCGAGATCGATGATCGACTGCCCGGTCGTTACGCCATCCAGCTCCGCGTCGCTCGATTGCTCGAAATAGACGAACTCGTAGCGGGTGTTGGTGTCGTGTGGCAGATTGACGATGAGTCCGAAGCTGGAAGAGTCCTCGACGTCCCATGAGGTATCGGACTCGTCCACCTGAAACGTGCCGCCAAAGCGGTAGCCGCCGATCGGCGTTATCTCGAGACCGAGTGAGTCCTCGTCCGCGAGGGCCGGTACGGCCGACGACGAGAAGGCGAGAGCCGCCAGCAGTGCTGCTGCCCGGAGTTCCTTATTCATCAAGATGATTATCTCTTGCGACCTGAGTCGCCACTGCCCATGCGTGGACTCATTATGCAGTGAATCGGCCTCTGACTGTTGCCGAAGGGTTCGCAATTGTTCGAATCGACACCGGCTCGAGACGCCGGTGACGGCCCTGATTCTGACGCCGTCGTCTGCCACCTAAGCTGTTGTTATGAAAACAGAAAGGGTCTGCAACCGGCACCAGTATCTCCGTCATCCGGTGGCGATCATCCGCGAACGGTCCGGCAGCCGGTTCCAGGGCGTCGGCCGGTCCGTGCCCTGGTACTCGGGCAGCAGGTGGCGGACCTGCGCGAGCGCATCGTCCGGCCAGTCGTCCACAATGGGCAGGTCGCCCACACCCTCGTCGATGTCCACCACGTGCCGTTCGTAGATTTGGCGCAAAGTCGCCCGAACGGAGCCGGGCAACGTCGACCAATTGGGGATGTACCAGAGCGTAAGGAGCGGACGTTCCTCGTCCGTGGTGTTGGCATACGCGCTGTGCAGCAGCCGGGCGTCGCCGACCAGGACGTCACCGGCGCTGACCGTCGCGGCAACTTCGTCGGGATGCGACGCGTAGATGGGATCTGCCGTATCGATGCTCGTCGCGATTTCCCGGGTGTGGGCCGCGGGCAGTTGGTGCAGCCGATGATCGCGTCGATGCGATCCGGGAATCACGCGCAGGCAGCCGTTCTCGACGCGTGTATCCGTGAGGTAGATCATGACGAATAGTTGCGCCGGGGCCGCGTCGTAGGAGATTGACTCATCCCAGCCCCACCAGTCCTGATGCCAGAACAGGGGATCGCCGCCGGGCGGCTTGGATATCAGATAGCCGGACGTCCAGCGGATGTCCGTCCCGCCGAGTTCGGCGATTGCGTCGCTGATGCGCCGGTCGCCGATGAGGGACGCGAATGCAGGCAGCTCCGCCAGATTGCACAAACTGCCGTTCGAGCGAAAGCGTTCGCGATGCTCGTCGTCGAGATCGTCAAGCGTCGCCTGCGCCACACCGCGCCAGCGATCGATTTCCGGCCTGGAGAACAGGGCGTCGAGGCGGACGAACCCGTCCTCGAGGAGCGCGCGTTCCTGCGGGTTCTGCATGGCTATCTCCCACCATCGGGTCCGGGCGCGGACCGGCGCCTCAGAGCTCGTCCTCTACTGGAATAAGGCGGATAAGCGCGGCGGCCAGCCGGCGCCAGAGGGTCGCTTCCGGCTCACTGGTATAGACGCGCGGGCCGTCCTGGGAGCTGGATTCCCAGCGCAGGCGTCGATCGTTCTCGAGATACAGGCGATAGCTGTTCGCCGGCTCGAAGTCTCGCTCCATGGACTCGAGCACGCGGCCGGCAAATTCCTCACTCATTATCAGGAGGCCGATCTCGGAGTTTATGTTCCGGGAACGCGGGTCCATGTTGTAGGAGCCAATCAGCGTGATGCGCCGGTCGACGACGACGGCTTTGGTGTGAAGCCCCGCCGGGGAGTTGGAGCGGTCGCCGCGCAGGAACGACAGCAGCGCCGCGTCCGCCCGAAACTCGTGCAGTTCGACGCCCGCACGCAACAGCCGTTTCCGGTACTTGGCATAGTGGGCGTGCACGGCCACGTGATTGTTCGACATCAGGGAGTTGGTCAGAATTCGCACTCTGACGCCGCGGTCTGTGAGGCCCGCCACCGCATCAATGCCGTTTCGCGTCGGTATCAAATACGCCGTCTGAATGACGACTTCGCTCTGAATACTGTCCAACGCCTCACGGCCCAGGTCGACGAAGATGGATTCGCTCGGCCCCTCGAAGCGTTCGAGCGGGTCGACCAGGACCTCGGTCGGCGCCCAGATCAGCGCCTGCCGTAGCGCAGCGAGATAGGGCGCGCTCTCGGCTTCAGTTTCCGGAAAGGCGTATGGCAGATCGTCGGGCTCGCCCAGGAACTCCTGGATTCGAGCCCGCACTTCGTTCAGATCCGCTTCGGTTGCTTCCTGGCGCCGGATCGCCGAGATCGGCACCGACATGTCGCTGTTCCAGTAGAGGTCGTACGCGGCGCCCGCATCGACGGCGGCGGCGCCAACCGCGAGCACGTCGAGATCGCGGAAATTCAGGCTCGGGTCCACACCGAAGTAGTCGTCGCCGATATTGCGGCCGCCAAGCACAGCGACCGCGCCGTCGACGAGGAAGATCTTGTTGTGCATCCGGCTGTTGAGCTTGCCCTTGTTGACGACGAAATGCAGGTTTCGCCCGATTCGCCGTCGGCCCAGCGGATTGAAGACGCGAATCGATACGTTGGGATGGGCGTCAACGGCGCCGTACACATCGTCGCGGCCGCTGTGGTAGATGTCGTCGATCAGCAAACGCACTCTCACGCCCCGATCGGCTGCTTCGAGCGCACGCGCCAGCAACAGCGTCCCGGAAGTATCGCCCTTCCACAGGTAGTACTGCAGATCGAGCGTGTGCTCGGCCTGATCGGCAAGGCCGACTCGCGCCATGAGCGCGAGCCGAGGGTCATCGAGCAGAAAAACGCCGGACTGGCCCTCGGCCGAACCTTCGGCGAAGTACCGGCCCAGCGTCGTGTCCTCGGGCCGGTCCCAGGCGTAGTCGACCGATTTATTCGGATCCGTGGGCAAGGAGGCGCAGGCGCTCAGCGCGAAGGCAGCAGTTGCGACAAAAAGGGCCCGCCAGGACTGCCGCCGATTTCCGCTGCGCTTAGTCGCCGACACGCTGCCCCAGCCCGCGGTTGAGAGCCGTTGCCGGTCGACTGCCGTAGCGCTCGATGTCCTCCCATTGCATCACCGGCCAGTCACTGGCTGGCGGGCGGCGGTCCCACAGAAACGATGCCGATGGGGGCGGAGACCGTCCGAGCTGCAGACGAAGCGGCGACGAATGACATTAGTCCAGGTCCGGTAGTCCTTCGAGTACCAGAAGATAATAGCTGACGATGCCGACGACTTCGCCTGCTTTGATGACCGGCGCGTGGCTGATGCCGAAGTTGTCGAACAGACGGGCGCAGTAGCGCACGTCCATTTCGGGCCGTACGGAGACGACCGGCTTGGCCATGATCTCGTGAACATCGACGCGCTCTGGTGCGCGGTTTTGCGCGATCACCTTCTTGGCGATATCGGAGAACAGGAGCATGCCGTACTCGTCCTCGTCGGTACGCTTCTCGATCATCAGGCAGGTGATCTTCTTGCGCTTCATGGTCCTAAGCGCGTCGAGCACGTCGGTAAGTCCGCTGACGAAGGTCACGTCCGTGTTCATCACTTCACTGACTGGGATATACGGGGGCAGGCTCATAGCTGTTCCTCTACTGATTCGGCGAGCATCTTGGCCTGACTCGCGATACCGATCGCGTCTTCGACATCGATCTGAATGGCGAGTCCGGTTCCGGGCGTTGCATCGAACTCACCGACTTCGCCGATATGTTCGAGTATGTCGCGGGCCATGTGCTGCTCGACGAGCAGCAATACCACGTCCCGCTGAGTGGTCAGCGACAGGCCGAAGAAGCTCTTCGGAGCGGTTTTGCCTTCGCCTCTTGCATGGTTGATGACGGTGCAGCCGGTCGCGCCCGCTTCCCTTGCCGCATCGATGACGTGGTCTGTCTGTGAGTCTTCCACGAAGACAACGAGTAGTTTGAAACGCATCAGACTTCCTCCAAAAATTTCTCGGCCTGCGCTTCGTGCGCGGATCTTCGTTTTTCGATCGCTTCGGTCACCTGCGCGTAGCCGAGCACGGAGATGATCGGGAATAAACTCGCGAACGCGATCAGGCCGAAACCGTCGAGCAGTGTGCTCCGTCCGGGAATCGCGCCGGCGAGTCCGAGCCCCAGTGCCGTTACGAGCGGCACCGTTACGGTCGACGTCGTGACGCCGCCGGAGTCGTAGGCGAGCGGGATAATGAGCTTGGGCGACTTGATCGTCTGCAGCACGACGACGATGTAGCCGACGATAATGTAGTAGTGCAGCGGGGTTCCGGTAACGATGCGGAAGCAGCCGAGGCCAACACCGATCGACACGCCGATTGCGACGGCGACACGTAGTCCCCAGACGCTAATTGCACCGCCAGACGTTTCGTTCGCCTTCAGCGCGACGGCGAGCAGCGACGGTTCGGCGATGGTCGTCGAGAAGCCAATAGCGACCGCAAACAGGTACACCCACATATAGGCCGAGGCGCCGGAGCCCTCGCCCAGTACGGCGGGACTGGTCAGCAACCTCGCCATTTTCTCACCTAGCGGGAACAGCGACTGCTCGAGCCCGATCAGAAACAGCGCGAGGCCGAGAATGACCAGCACGATGCCGGTGGCCAGCTGCTTGACGTGCGGAAGCGGCCGGCGGATGACGAATACCTGGAAGCCGATGATGAACAGCACGATGGGCAGCACGTCTTTCGTCGTGCTGAGCAGTGTCTGGAGGCCGGAGACGATCACGTCCATACAGAAGTCGCTCCTGGGTAGGGAATATCGCTGTGTGAAGTCATAGCCAACTCATGATGCTTCCAGTCTCCTGGCTGTAACTGGGTGGAAGTCATAACCAACTCATGATGCTTCCGTACGCCATCACAAAGATCATCGGCGTCAGCGACGCGAAGGCGATGAGCCCGAAGCCGTCGGTCATCGGATTGCGGTCTTTGATCGACGAGGCCAGGCCGACACCCAGCGCGGTGACCAACGGTACGGTCACCGTCGATGTCGTTACGCCGCCGGAGTCGTAGGCGATACCGATGATCTCTTTCGGCGCTACGGCCGTCATGACGGTTACCAGCACGTAACCGGAGATAATCATCAGCGGCAGCGACCAGCCCAGCACGATCCTCAGCACGCCGAGCAGGATGGCGACGCCTACCGAAACGGCGACGGTCAGCCTGAGGCCCAGTACGTAGTCCGCCCGGGCCGCTTCCGTGTCCGCGATGGCCCCGGCTTCCGCCGCGACCTGCGATGCCTCGCCGGCTACGGCGATCAGCGCCGGTTCCGCGATCGTCGTGCCGAAGCCCAGCAGAAACGCGAAAATGACCAGCCAGGCGACGCTGCCCTTGCGCGCAAGCGCAAACGCCAGCGATTCGCCGATCGGGAACAGGGCGAGTTCGAGCCCGTATATAAAGAGTGTCAGCCCGAGCAGGACTTCCACCGCGCCAGCGCTGATGGCGACCCAGCCTTCCATGGGCGCCTGCAGCACGAAAATCTGGAAGAAGGCGATCACGAGCACGATCGGGGCCAGATCGCGCGCGGCCCCGAGCGCCGTCTTGACGAAATTCTTGAGCGCCTCCCTCATTATGCGAATTCTAATGAATGTCGGCGCGCGGCATATGGCGGTTTTCCGAGGCTGACAGGGCGCGAGCGACGTACACTGGGCCTTGATTCGTCCGTCCCGCGACCGATTTTCCATCCTGGAACCGTCGTATTCATGAGGGACTGAATCAGAGGCGCCATGGCCATTCATCTGGACGACAGGCAGCTAGCCAAACGTCTGCTCTCGGGCGACGAGCGCGCGTTTGAACGATTCTTCGAGGAGAATTTCGCGCGGCTGTACCGTTTCGCCTTGCCGCGCCTGTCCGGAGACACGCACGCGGCCGAGGAGGTCGCTCAGGTGGCGCTGACCCGAGGTCTCTCGAGACTCTCGAGCTATCGTGCCGAATCCGCGTTATTCACCTGGCTCTGCGCCATCTGTCGCAACGAGATGAGCGATTGGCTCAGAAAACATGGCCGGTACCGGGAACACGTCATATTGACGGAGGACTTCCCAGAGGTCGCGGCCGCGGTCGATTCTCTTGCGATGCCCGATGACGAGAGCCCTGAGGCCAGCTACCGGCGGCTCGAGAAGCAGCGCCTGATAGAGGTGGCGCTCGACAGGCTGCCGCCGAAGTACGGTGACGTTCTGGAATGGAAATACGTAGAAGGCCATTCCGTTAGAGAGATTGCAGACCGGCTGGAGATCGGTCAGGAAGCCGCGCAATCGTTGATTGCGCGCGCGAAACGCGCATTTGCGGATGCGTACGAGGCACTGATGGAGGCAATGAACAAGCAACTGGCAGATGCGACATGACGAGACCCGACAGCGATCTTCACGAATCCGACGGCAGGCTCGAGCGATTGCTCGAGCAGGCTTCGCCACGGCCGGCTCCTTCTGCCGAGTCGGCAGCGCGCGCGAAACAGGCTGTGCGTGACGAATGGCAACAGGTCGTCGGCCGCCGCTCCCGGTGGCGACGTTTCGGCGTGGCTTCCGCGGCTGCAGCAGCAGTGCTTGCCGTCACGTTGGTGATGATGCTGCAGCCTGCCCCTGTGCCGGTGCTGACGGCAACCGTCGACAGGGCAAGCGGGCCTGTCTACTTGCTGGGTCAGGACGGCGTCCTGAACGAATTGGCGTACCCGGCCGAATTTCTGACGAGGCAAACAGTCGTTACCGGCGAAGAGGCGAGGATCGGGCTGACCTGGCTGGCTGGGGGCTCGCTCAGGCTGGACGAGAATACCGAGCTTCGTTTCGTGTCCACCGAAGAGGTGGAGCTCGTGTCCGGCAGGGTGTACTTCGATTCTCAGGATCCGCCTGTGGGGGCAATACAGCTAACGATCTCGACCGCACACGGCGACGTCACGCACATCGGCACACGATTCATCACCGAGACGACGCCCGAGCGGCTCACTGTGAGCGTTCGCGACGGTAGCGTTTCCGTTGACGGCCACCGGCATCAAGTGGATGCCGCTGCCGGCAAGTCGGTCACTCTGCGCGGCGATGCTCGGCCCGAGCAACTCGATATTCGCGTCTACGGTGCATACTGGGAGTGGGTCGAAGCGGTCGCCCCCACTGTCGAACTGGAGAAGATGACGTTAGAGGCACTGCTCGAATGGGTGCGCCGCGAAACCGGGCTGGAGTTCGAGTTCGAGAATGCCGAACTCCGGGATGAAGCGATCAACAACGAACTGAGAGGCTTTACCGTCACCAACGACATGCCACGCGAAACCTTGCGTCAGATTCTCCGCTTGTACGGTCTCGACTACGATATCCGGGATGGGGTGATCCACATCAGGGATCTCGCGGCGCCCTGAGAGTACGGCGGCAGCGGGGCGGACGTTCGAGCGCTGCGAAAAACCATGGAACCGGGTCGGGGGGTATCGATCTGTTTCGAATTCTGACATTGCTGTTGATGGGCGCCGCAGCGCCGGCAATCGCCGACGGCGATGTCGGCTGGCCGGAGCTCGGCCGGACTGTCGCCAGCGCAATCGACGAGCTTAGGGATAGCGGTATCGAGATCGCCTACTCCAGCCGGCTCGTGCCGCCGGACATGATGGTTACCTTTGAGTCGACAGCGCCGGACCGGCTCGGCGCTCTCTTGCAGGTGTTGGAGCCGCATGGCCTGACACTCGTCTCGGAATCCGGGGTAATCCTGGTGGTCCGGTCGCCGCGATCTCCATCGCCGTCCGACGGCGGCGATGCCGAACCGGCCGGCGTCGAGCCGGTACTCGAGAACATAACGGTCTCAGCCAGCCGGTATGAAATCTCACGGGACATCGGTGCCTCACGTTTCGTGCTGGATCAGCGCTCGATCGAGTCGATGCCGGACGTGGGTGACGACCCCATCCGGATTACCCAGCGCCTGCCGGGGTCCGCGGCGAGCGGTGCTTCCGCGCGTACGCATTTCCGTGGTGGAGAGCAGGGCGAAGTCGGCATCGTTCTGAACGGGCAGCGGCTATTCGATCCGTTCCACGTCCGCGACTATCAGAATATTTTCAGCACGATCGACTCTCGGGCGATCGAGGGTGTCGAAGTGTATACCGGTGGATTCCCGGTGCGCTTCGGCGATCGGATGAGCGGCGTCGTGCTGATGGAATCGATTGAAGCGGAGCGGCCGCGGCATACCGAAATCGGACTTAGCGTGTTCAACACGTCGCTCCTGCACGCCAGCAATCGCGGGGACGTGCGCTGGCTATTCTCCGGTCGACGAGGAAATCTCGACCTTGTGCTGGACGATAAGCTCGGCCGGCCTGCGTACTACGACCTATTTTCGCAGTTTGAAATCGATCTCGGACCGCGAACCACATTGGCCGCTAACGCGCTGTATGCGGCCGATACCGTCACGGTCATTCTCGAGTCGGATCCAACGGAGCTCGAAGAAGCCAGCAGCGACACTCGTAGTGCACAGGCCTGGTTCCAGCTCGACACTACTTGGTCAGACACGCTGTCCAGCCGAACGGCGCTGTCTTTCACCGACTACCGAAACGTTCGACGAGGCATCAGCAACGATGCCGAGAAGCTCATCGCGAACGTCAGCGACGTGCGAGACGTGACTGAAATCGGCTTCCGTCAGGACTGGAGCTGGCGCGCATCGGGCACTCATGTCGTGCAATGGGGTTTCCACGTGGCGAACAGCGAAGCCGCCTACGACTACGATGCGACGGCCGACTACTTCGGACTTCAGGCACTGTTCGCCGGGCAGTCGCCAAGCGTCGCGAGGTCGCTCACCGCTCAGCCAGACGGCGGCAGCTACGGCGCTTACCTCGCCGATCGCTGGAAGCTGTCGGCAGAGACCGTCGTGGAATGGGGTCTCCGCTGGGACGATCAGACCTACACGGGCATTGCGTCCGACTCACAGCTAAGCCCGAGGCTCAGCGTGTTGCGGCGACTCGGGGACGATACCGAGCTGCGCCTGAGTTGGGGCCGGTATCACCAGTCCCAGGGAGTCCACGAACTTCAAATAGAAGACGGAATTGTGGATTTCTGGAGGGCGCAGCGTGCGGACCACCTCATCGCTGGTCTGACGCACCGCCTCGGCGATGGCACGAGTCTTCGGCTCGAAGCCTTCCACAAGGACATTCGGCACGTTCGGCCGCGATTCGAGAATCTCTTCGATCCGCTCGCGCTGATCCCGGAACTCAGTGCCGATCGCGTCCGGCTGGATCCTTCCCGCGCCCGTTCCATGGGGCTCGAAATATCGATGGAGGGAACCCGCGGCAGTTGGGACTGGTGGGGGTCGTACACGCTATCGGAGGCTGTGGATCGAATCGGTGGCCGCGACGAGGCGCGTAGCTGGGATCAACGACATGCCGTTCAGGCCGGCGCTGCTTGGACGAACGATCGCTGGACGTTCGCGGCGGCGGCCGGCGTCCGCAGCGGCTGGCCGACGACGGATCTGGTGCTCACTCAGGTTGGCCTCGACCCTATAACCGGCGAACCGCAATACACGGCAACGCCAGGACCGCGGAACGATATGGCGCACCCGATCTTCGCCAGCCTTGACATGCGTCTAAGCAGATCGTCCGAGTTCCGGTATGGAACCTTCACTTGGTTCGTCGAGATTTCAAACGTAACCGATCGCCGCAACGTGTGTTGCGTCGACTGGGATGTCGCCGACGGTCCGGGCGGGACTCTCGAACTCGAGAATTCAAACGACTACTGGCTGCCGCTGTTGCCTGCAGTCGGATTCCTGTGGGAATTCTGAGCAGCTAGAGCAATAGCGCCGGTACGCCCCGCGAGTCGGTCGCGCGCCGATAGATTCGAACGTGCTCTGAGGCAACTCGATTGTCGCTTGCGTCCGCTTCCAGGGACGCGTGCGCGATGTCGGCGACGACGTCGACGGGAGTGGTGAAATCGTCGCCGAGCACCGCGCCCGCGCTGTCGTCGTTCGGGCAGATGACACCGGCTGCACGTGAAATCGTCGAGCGCGCAATCGGGCTTCTGCCCACGCACTTCACCTCCCGGCGGGTCAACACGTAGGGGATCGATCGAGTGAGGGTCAGGAGCAGCCCGGCCCGTGCGGCACGAGGTTCATGCACATGAGCAAGGGCGACGTCGGGCATCAGGCAGGTGGCCCCGACGGCGGTCCTGGCGACTGGGCCGACGGTAACGTCGTCGTAGAGGAGAATCCGGCGTGCAAGAGACGCATTTGCCACGATCACATGTTGCTCGACTCCCTGGCGCGCAAGCGCCTCGATCAGCCGGACGAAGTGTTCGCCAATTCCGTTGATGGACGCTGCGAGGTTGATGTGCCCAATCTTCAAAGTCGTTTTCCCTGGCATTGACGGTTAGACGCGGCTGCCGCGCAAAACCGGTCGCGAAAGAGGCGGCCGAGCTGCGGCGGTGCTGCTGATAGGACGGCGCGCAAAGAACCGGGGCCTCTGGCGAGGCCCCGGGGGCGGGTGACGTCGGGGCGATCGGTGGAGCCAGCCGGCTTTTGGCTAGTCGGCGAGCAGGAAGCAGCTCTCCACGGCCGTCTGGTTCCAGCTTTCCTCGCGGGCGAGTACCTCGTACTTGAACTCGTCGGATTGGGCAAGGAACTCGTCCGGGACCGTCACTGACGTCACGTCGGGGGGTAGGATTGTCGAGAAGACGGTCGTGAATTCGCTGCCATCCGGTCCTTCGAGGTCCGTCTCGACAACCAGCTGGTAATTCACGATCGTGATATCGGGCGACGACTGCGGACTGCCAAGCGTCGGATGGGTCGCCGATACCGGTGGCCAGCTAATCGTAATCGGAAGCACGACCGTCGGCGCGTCGTAGGCAGGGTCTTCGTCGTCGCAGACTCGGGCCATCGCGAGGCCGTTCACTGTCGGGTCGGCAGGCGCGGGCATCGCATGCGTGATTTCAGTTTCTGACTCCAATTCCACGCCGTCGATGGTGATTCCTTCGACTTCGTAGGTGCCTTCCGGGAATCGCCGGAAAAATCTCCTCGGAGGCAGCTCGTCGAACGTGGGTTCCGCACTCTCGAAGAAAATCTCGGTCAGCCCCTGGCGACGCAAGCGGCTCGTGGCCGCGATGTTCAACATTCGCTTCTCCTGAGGGTTCTCGATCGTCAGGCGCTTCCACGGTTCGCCGTCGATCAGCGCGTGAATGCCCAGATCGCCGTCGGTGTTATTGAGCTCGAAGAAGATCTCGGCGACGGCGAACTCGAGTTCCTGTTCTTCTTCGTCGTCGTCGGCAAGCGCGAATGGCGTCAGCGCAATAGTGCTGACGAAGCTGATCAGTATTGCGAGCTTCCTGTTCTGCATGGTGGTCTCCTCGTCTGATTCGCGGTGTACCCCTTTGACGAGCGTTGCGTCCTTTTTCGGTCGCGACCGGTTCTATGGCATTGCGCCGTCCAATTCGGCAGCCACAGCCGAGGAGGTCGGATGCACATTTACGTCATCAACATGCGGTGCCAGTCTGAGCGCCGCCGGAATTCGAGAGACAAGCTCATCGCGGCAGGGCTCGAATTCAGGTTCTTCGATGCAATTGGCGAACGAGAGGCGTTCGCTGCTTTCGAACGATACGACGCCGAGGAATTCCGCCTCAACACGGGCCGAAAGATCACGATCGGCGAAGTTGGCTGTTTCGCCAGCCACCGCGCTTTGTGGAACAAATGCGCGCAACTGGGCGAGCCGATACTCATCTTGGAGGACGATTTCGATCTGCTCGACGGTTTCACATCCGCCGTTCGCGAAGCTGCCCGGCTGGCGCCCGATCTCGGGTTCATTCGCTTGCAGACAGACTTGCGCGCGCGACGCGTCCCGCTGTTCCTTGCCAGCGAATTCACGGTGTCGCGATTCACCAAAGCGCCGCATTCGACGATGTGCTATGCGATATCGCCGGAGACTGCGCGTCGTTTCATGGCTCTGACCGAGGTGTTCGACGCGCCGGTCGACGTGTTCATCAAGAAATTCTGGGAACACGGCCAACCGCTGCACGCGCTAACTCCGTATACCGTCGCTGCGTCGGTACTCTCCGCCCGGACGACGATCAGCGGACGAGTCAAGGCGGGCAAGGACCTGCAGCTGTCAATGCGGCGCTTCCTGCGGAAGGGCCGCTGGTACTGGCAACGTTGGCGCTTCAATCTCAGCCAGCGCCGAAGTCGCGGGCCAACGCTTGAGATTTCCGGGAACGCGCACACAACTACGGGCATTGGCGCCCGTACTGCGTCGAAGAAACTCACTTGAGCCGAGGAACCCATGACCGAACGATCGGTGATTCGCATTCTGACCGGCCGTCCCGCGACGGACGGCGCCGGCGTGCGCATGACCCGCGTTATCGCGACGCCGGATCTCGACCAATTCGACCCGTTCCTGCTACTCGACGAGTTCCGATCAGACGACGCGAACGACTATATCGCCGGATTCCCGGACCACCCGCACCGCGGTTTCGAGACCGTCACGTACATGCTCGCCGGCGCGATGCAGCACGGCGACAATCAGGGCAACACGGGCCTGCTCGGCCCCGGCAGCGTGCAGTGGATGACCGCGGGCCGCGGCATCGTGCATTCGGAGATGCCGCAGCAAGAGGACGGCCTGATGTGGGGTTTCCAGCTCTGGGTGAATTTGCCCGCGAGCGACAAGATGACGGAGCCTCGCTACCAGGATATTCCGGCGGACGCTGTCCCGCAGGTGGCGCTGGACGGCGGCACCAACGTGAAGGTCATCGCCGGCGAGCTGCAGAACGTCGTCGGACCGGTCAGCGGCGTCGCAACCGATCCCGTCTATTTCGATGCGCATCTGCCCGCCGGCGGGAGCGCCAGCCTCCCGACGCCGTCAGGGCACAACGCCTTCGTCTACGTTTACGACGGCAGTGCGACGATCGGCGGCACTGAGGTCGACCGCGGGCACATTGGCCTGCTCGGCGATGGGTGCGACGTGAGCATTTCGGCCACAGCGGGCGCCAGACTGCTGCTGGTCGCCGGCCGGCCGCTGAACGAGCCGGTTGCTCGCTACGGACCGTTCGTCATGAACACCGAAGACGAGATTCGTCAGGCGGTGATGGACTTCCAGTCCGGCCGCTTCTGAGTTCGGCCGTCGGGCTTTGCCTGCCGCGGCAGCAGGCGCTCGTGTATCCTGCGCCGTGCGCGAACCATTTCCATTGAAACGGTCAAAAAAAGCCGAAACCCCGAAACGGAGTAAGCCGTGAAGAGCATTCTGCGTACCCGGCCGCTGGTCGGCCTCCTGGTCCTTTGTCTTGCCGCCACCAGCGCGTTCGCCGATGACGAGTTGGCGACTCAGGTCGACATCCCCTACGAGATGTTCCAGCTCGACAACGGCCTGACAGTGCTGGTGCACTCCGACCACTCGACGCCGACCGTGTTCGTCGGCATGTGGTACGGGGTCGGCTCCAAGGACGAGCCGGAGGGCAAGACCGGCTTCGCACATCTTTTCGAGCATCTGATGTTCCAGGGCACGGAAAATCGTGAGGGCGAATACTTTTCGCCATTCATGGACGCCGGTGCGACCGGCATGAACGGCACGACCGCCGAAGACCGCACCAACTACTACGCGACCGTGCCGTCCGGCGCGCTCGACATGGCCTTGTGGATGGAGTCGGACCGGATGACCTATCTGCTCGGCGCCGTTACCCAGGAGGCGCTCGACGAGCAGCGTGGGGTGGTGAAGAACGAGAAGCGGCAGGGCGAAACGCGTCCCTACGCAGGCATGTACGACCGGGTTCGCGCCGGCATCTACCCGGTCGATCATCCTTACCGGCATTCGATCATTGGGTCGATGGAAGACCTCGACGCGGCGTCGCTCGATGACGTGCACGAGTGGTTCAACACCTACTACGGGGCGTCGAACGCGGTGCTCGTTCTCGCCGGCGACGTCACTGCCGAGGACGCGCGGGAGAAGGTCGCCTTCTACTTCTCGGAAGCCCCGGCGGGTGAGCCACTGACGCACCCCGAGCAGTGGGTTCCCGATCTCCGCGAGAACCGTCACGAATCCATGTACGACCGGGTCGGTCAGACACGTATCTCGCGCACCTGGGCACTGCCGGGTCTGAACGATCGCGACACCACCCTGATGTATCTCGTGAACGAGACACTGGTATCGAACAAGAACGCGCCGCTGTACAAGGTGCTCGTCGACGATCTCCGGCTTGCTACGAACGTGCGCGGCTACGCATACGGGCGGGTGCTGAGCGGCGAATACAATCTGACGATCGATCTCGTCCCGGGCGCCGATCCGGACGAGGTGATGGCCGTCGTCGATCGGGTGCTTGAAGAGTACCTGACCGAGGGCCCGGACACCGAGCTGCTCGAAAACGCCCAGCTCGCCGTCAACATGTACATGATTGGCGCACTGGAAACGACGTCGTCGATCGGCCGTCTGCTCGTCGAGGGCTATCTGTACTCGGACAATCCGCTGTTCATCAACACTGAGCTCGCCTGGATCGACGAGGCCAACGAGGACGATCTGTCGGAGACTGCGAACCGCTGGCTGCGCCGCGGCTACTATGAGCTGACGGTGTTGCCGTTCCCCGAATACACGGTGGCGGAAGCGCAGGCTGACCGCTCATCGATTCCGACGGTCACGGCCGACGCGGATCTGGAATTCCCGGACATCGAGACAGTGACGCTCGACAACGGTATCCGGCTCGTCGTGGCCGAGCGGGGCAGCATCCCGATCGTCGACGTGACGGTACGCGTTGGCACGGGCAC
Source organism: Woeseiaceae bacterium (assembly GCA_965232445.1). Taxonomy (GTDB): domain Bacteria; phylum Pseudomonadota; class Gammaproteobacteria; order Steroidobacterales; family Woeseiaceae; genus UBA1847. Next base: position 1,625,152 of record OZ246973.1, read on the forward strand.
GGCTTCGGCACCGCTCGAGGCGCCGGGACTCGCGACGATGATGTTCGATCTCCTGGACAAGGGCACGCGTCGCTACGATGCGAACGAACTCGCGGCCGCGCGAGATCGGATCGCGATGCTCGGTGGCACGTTCAGCGCCAACATGGAAGACAGCCGGGCGAGCTACCGAATCCTGGCCTCGAATCTCGACGAGTCGCTCGCGCTGACCGCCGAGACGCTGCGCAATCCGGTCTTCCCCGACGAGGAGATCGACAAACTCACGGAGCAGATAGCGGCCTACCTGGCAACGCTCGAGCAGGCGCCTGCCGGTGCGGCGAGCAGTTTGTTCGACCGGGCAATCTTCGGAGCGGACACGACGATGGGCGCTGTCTGGTCGACGGAGTACCTCGCTCAGGTGGACCGCGACATGCTGGTCGACTTCCACGCGCAGCAGGTCACGCCTGACCGGCTGACGATCTACATGATCGGCGATGTCGATATCGATACGGCCGCCGCCGCCGTCGACGACGCGTTCGGACGTTGGACCGACGAGAGCCGGGTAAACGCCGTGCCGATCGGTCCGGCGCAGGAGCCGCGGGCGCGCGTCATTCTCGTCGACTACCAGGACGCCGAATCCAGCACAATCGTCGCGGGGCATGCGTTGCCGCCATTCGATCGCGAACTGTCCACCGAACTGTCTATCGTCAACCAGGTGATCGGTGGCGGCTTCGAGTCGCGTCTCAATATGAACCTGCGCGAAGACAAAGGCTGGTCCTACGGCTACGGCTCGGGCGTCGCGTCGAATACGAGCGGCGATCAGATGTTCCGCACGCGCGGTCAGGTTCAGACCGACCGTACAGCCGACGCGATGGCGGAGATCATGCGCGAGCTGTCCGAGTACGTTTCCACAGCGCCGGCCACCGCGCGCGAGGTCGATCGCATCAAGATCAAACAGGTTCGTCAGCTGCCCGGCCGCTACACGACCAATCGCGGCTTCCTTTCGAGCATCGTGTCGTCGGACAGTTACGGGCTGCCGTTCGACTACGCCGAGACTCGCGGCGATCGCATCGAGGCGGTGACCCTCGACGAGGTCAATGCACGGGCGCAGGCGTATCTGGACCCGTCGCAACTGACGTGGGTGATCGTCGGCGATCTCGAACGAATCGAAGAGTCCGTACGGGCGCTGGACTACGGCGACGTCGAGGTCTGGGACGCGTTCGGTAACCGCGTAAGGTAAACTTCCGCGTTCGCCAGACGCGGGAGAATCCTTGTGACAAGAACACTGTGGGCCGCGGTTGCGGCCACATTGCTCGCCGGCTGTGGGGCCGGCGACGCCGAGCAGGCAGCCGGCGAAGCCTTCGCCAGCACCTATACGCCGCTGCCGAGCGAGCCGACGCTGATCACCGGCGCGACGGTGCTGACCGGCACCGGTGAGATTCTCGAGGACGCCGACGTGCTGATGGTCGACGGCCTGATCGCCGAGGTCGGCCAGGGTCTGACTCACGCCGACGCCGTCGTTGTGGACGGCAGCGGCAAATGGGTCACGCCCGGCATCATCGACGTACACTCACACCTGGGCGTCTATCCGTCGCCGGGCACCGACTCGCATTCGGACGGCAACGAAATGACCTCGCCGGTGACGGCAGCCGTCTGGGCTGAGCACAGCGTCTGGCCGAACGATCCGGGCTTCACCACCGCGCTTGCGGGCGGTGTGACGTCGATGCAGATTCTGCCGGGATCGGCGAACCTGATGGGCGGCCGCGGCGTGACGGTCCGCAACGTGCCGGGCCGCAGCGTGATGGAAATGAAATTCCCGGGCGCCCCGCACGGCTTCAAGATGGCCTGTGGTGAAAACCCGAAGCGTGTCTACGGCAGCCGCGGGCAAGCACCGATGACCCGCATGGGCAACGTTGCCGGCTACCGTGAGGCGTGGATTCGCGCCGCGGACTACCGCGATCAGCTGGCGGCCGCAGAAAACGGCGAAGGCTCACCGCCCACGCGTGATCTCGAGCTCGAGACACTGGCTGGCGTGCTGAACGGCGAAATTCTCGTCCACAATCACTGCTACCGCGGCGACGAGATGGCCGTCATGCTCGAGATCGCCGACGAGTTCGGCTACGAGATCGCAGCCTTTCACCACGCGGTAGAGGCGTACAAGATCGCCGATCTGCTGGCGGAGGCCGGAACCTGTTCGGCCGTCTGGGCCGACTGGTGGGGCTTCAAGATGGAAGCCTACGACGGCATCCGCGAGAACGCGGCGATCCTCGAATCCGCCGGCGCCTGCGCGATCATCCATTCGGACAGCGCCATCGGTATTCAGCGGCTGAATCAGGAAACCGCCAAGGTTCTGGGTGCCGCCGCGCGCGCAGGGCTGGATATTCCGCCCGAGGTCGCGATCCAGTGGATCACGCGCAACGCCGCGCAGTCGCTGGGTATCCTCGAACAGACCGGCACGCTCGAGGAAGGCAAGATGGCCGACGTGGTGCTTTGGAACGGCGACCCGTTCAGTGTCTACACCCGCGCTGAGAACGTCTGGATCGACGGCGCGCTGGCGTACGACCTCAATGATCCGAGCATCAATCCCGTCACCGATTTCTCACTCGGCACATCGACCGTGATCGGAGGTGCACAATGAGAAAGCTCATTGCATTGCTGATTGCCTTCGCCGTCCCGGCGCAAGCGGAAACCGTCGCCATCGTCGGTGGCACCGTGCACACGGTCGGTCCCAACGGCACGATCGAGAACGCGACGATCGTTATCGACAACGGCCGGATTACGGCTGTCGGCGAGAACGTCCGGGCACCGGACGGCGCGACCGTCATCGACGCAGCCGGCAAGATCGTCACTCCCGGCATCTTCTCGCCAATCGGCAACCTTGGGCTCGTCGAGGTCGGTTTCTCGGCCGGCCCGCTCGACTACGTGCAGACCGGCGATCAGTTCACGGCGAGCTTCGACGTGGCTGACGGCTTCAACCCGGCATCGACCTTGATCGGCGTGAATCGCATCGAGGGAGTGACCCGCGCGCTAATCGTTCCGTCGACAGGGTTTTCTGACGGGATGTCGAGCCACGTCATCTCGGGCCTCGCTGCCGTCGTCAACCTGAGCGGCGACGACGACAGCATCGACCAGCGTGCCGCCGCACTCGTCGTGCATCTCGGGGAGGGATCGGTAGGCCTCGCGGGCGCATCGCGCGTGTCGTCGTTGATGGTTCTGAAGAACGCTCTCGACGAGGCCATCGACTACCGAACAAACGGCGATGCCTATCAGCGAGGCCAGCACCGAAACTACGACTTCTCGGTATCCGACCTGGAGGCTCTGCAGCCGGTGCTAAACGGCAGCGTTCCGATGCTCGTCAGCGTGCACCGCAAAAGCGACATCTTGGGGTTGATCGCGTTGACCGAAGAATACGGCGTGCGGGCGATCATCTCCGGCGGTGCCGAGGCGTGGATGGTGGCCGAGCAACTCGCCGCCGCGGATATCCCGGTACTCGTGCATCCGAGCGCCAACCTGCCATCGAACTTCGACCGCCTGAATGCGAATTCCGAGGCACCCGCGATTCTCGCGAACGCCGGCGTCACGATCGCGTTTGCCGACGAAGACACGCATAACGCTCGCAATCTCACGCAGTCCGCCGGCAACGCGACCGTCACCGGCCTGGAGTGGGACGAAGCGCTGCGCGCGCTGACGCTGAGTCCGGCGGAAATCTACGGAGTTGCCGAACGCGTCGGCAGCGTAGAAGTCGGCAAGCAGGGCGATATCGTCATCTGGCCGGGCGATCCGCTGGAACTCAACGTTTATCCGGATGCGGTCCTCATCAATGGCGCCTCGGTACCGATGGAGAGCCGGCAGACGCTGCTCCGAGACCGCTATCTCGATCCGGCGTCAGAAACGCCGCCCGCGTATCGACGCTAAGACCGCCTACTCGATGACCTCAGAGGAAACCCAAAAGATCCTCGAAGAGATCGCCGAACTCGTCACTCCCAGGATCGAGGAATCCTGGGAGTGGGCGAGGGTCGACGCACAGGTCGACGACAGCCGCGCGGACTTCGTCATTTCCTACCAGGATGCTGACGGGAACCAGAAGCAGATGATGATCGAGCGGGCCATCGAGATCATCCCGGATCTCTCGGATAGCTTTGCTCGACTCGAGGCAGCCACGCTCGACGAGAAAAAGGGCCCGTGGTGTCGTTGCCGCTACATCGCGCACGGCGACGGGCGCTTTGAAACGGAGTTCTCGTGGGACCCGCCGGACTGGGCGTCGTGATCGGAGACCAGGCGCCGTGATTTGCCGCGCGGCGTCTGTCCGCGTTCTTCAGGCTCTCGAAAGGTCCGATCCGACGCCACCGCTTTGTGAAGTCAGCGCATATTCGACTCTGACGCCGATGCTGCGCCGCGTCGCGGGAAAAAAATCGATCCACTATCGGATTGAGAAGCCCAAATATGCAACGAGATCGAGCGCGATCAAGAGCGTCAGCGGAGCATGGGTAACCTCGAAACATAGCTGCCTGTAAATGCCACGCCAAGCTCAATTCGCGCATCGTTTTGTATCCGCCGCACACTCAATAACTTGTGACAACCCAAACGTCGACCGCCTGCCCATACATGGTCTGTCCGACGCAAATTTGCGCGTAATCCAGCTGGAATAATTATTCCAGCTAGAAAATTCCCACATTTGACATCCCTGCCTATCCCGCCCAGATTCGGTCATAGCTTGGCGAAGTCTCTGCACGAAGATGGATTTCGGTCCTATCGGGATCGACAAAATCACATACGAACGGCATTCCTGACCTGCTTCTGCAGCTCGCGGACAGCGTCAGTTTCTCAGAAGGGGAGAAAACGATGCGGTATCTGGCTGGAGCGATTGTCTTATTGATGTTTGCCTCATCGGCGTTTGCGCAATCGAATGCCGAGTGGCGGGCATCCGGTGCGAACACACCGATGACGGGTGGTTGGAACATCATCGGCGCAGATGAATGTGCGCCACTGAATGTCTACCAGGTTCAGGACCCCATGACAACGTTGCAGTGCATCGAAGACAAGTTCGACGCTCACTGCACTGTTCCGGGAGACGCCGAGTACGGAATCGGCCTTTTCTCTCATTCTCCGAATTCACCATCGGTCCGCTTCACAAACTACTCTGGCTGCGCACCAATCGGAGCTACAGAAACCGGCGCCATCATGTACACGCTGGATCCGGACTGTAATGAGGCGTCGGAGATCAATCCGGTGACGTTGAAGTGCCTGGCGTATGAGGAGGAACACACGCTGACGCCGATGTTGGTCCAGAACTGTCCCGCAACCGATCGAACAAACCCGTGCGATTTGGCCACCGGAAACAAACTCGAGACCGAGACAGACTATGCTGCTTTGTCATCAGGCGGCCTGATATTCCAGCGGCACTACAATTCGATGGGTCCGTATCGTAGCGGCGTGAATTTCGCTCACGGCTGGCGGCATACCTACAGCCGGGCACTCGACGAGATGCCCGACAAATACGACCTTCCGACGTTTGCGGCATCCGGGAGCCGATCCGATCCCTACAGTTCGGAGCAGGCGGCCTGCGAGACCGGGTGGGGCGACATAAAGGACACCGTCTGGGGCGGGGACATATCGACAGCGACGGCGACCTTCGCCGGTGGCAACCTCTGCGAAATCAGCGAAGGCGGATCTGTCACCGCGTACTTCGCTGTGCAAAGCACCACTGCACGGGCGGCGTTCACCGGTCCGGCAACCATCCGCACGATTACTCGACCAAATGGCGGTGTTTACCAGTTTCGGCAGTCCGGCGGCAATTGGGTCAACGAACTTGTTCCTTCCGTCAAGCTCGAGGAATCAGGTTCCGACTGGGTATTCACGGATTCGGATGACACCCGAGAGACCTACAACAGTTCAGGTCAGTTGGTATCCATCGAGTACCGCAATACGCAGACCGAGACACTCGACTACAACCTGACGGCCGCTCAGGGTGGCGACGACAACCCGGACACCCTGGATCGCGTAACCGGCCCCTTCGGGCATGAGTTGCTGTTCGACTATGACGCAAGCGGGCGGCTCGCCACGGTCACGACGCCGGATGGTGCAATCACGTATGCGTATGACGCGAACGACAACCTGGAATTCGTGACCTATCCGGATGCCGCCGTCAGACAGTACCTCTACGAGGATGTCGGCCTACCCAATCACCTGACCGGGATTATCGACGAGAACACCGATCGCTATAGCACCTACGCCTATGACACAGAAGGTCGCGGCACGCTGTCAGAACGAGTCGGGGGATTGGATAGTGCCACCATCGCGTACAACGTGGACGGTACGACGACGCTGACGCTCGGAAACGGCGCGACACGCACCTATTGGTTTGACGTCGAACAGGGAGACCGCAAGACAACGCTCGTCACTGGCGACGTATGCAGCATGTGTCCCGGTGGAAATGTGATGGATCGTGTGTATGACGCAAACGGATTCACGGACGAAGTTATCGATTGGGAAGGAAACACGACACAGACGATTCGCAACGCAGAAGGTCTCATCGAAACACGGGTAGAAGCCAAAGGATCGACCGAGGAGCGAACGACGACGACGTCATGGCACCCAACGTACAGGCTGCCATCGCAAACGGTCTCGCCCAGGAATACGACGGACTATACCTACGATGCCGATGGCAACATGCTCACTCTGACGGTGTCGTCCGGTAGCCTGTCGCGCGTTTGGACGATGACGTACAACGCGTTCGGGCAGCCGCTGACCATTGATGGACCGCGCACGGATGTAATCGACGTCACGACAATCCAGTACCACAGCTGCACGACAGGTAGTGAGTGCGGCCAGATCAGCAGCGTGACAAATGCCGCAAGCCACGTGACGACCTATGACACCTACGATGCGGCTGGTCGTATGACGCAGATGACTGATCCCAATGGTTTGGTGACGACGTTCGGCTACGATGTTCGCGGCAATCTGGAGACCGTAACGGAAACGCCAACGGTCGGTATTGCTCGAACGACAACGATGACGTACGACGATGCGAATCAACTCAAGACAGTCTCAACGCCGGACGGCGCAGTTCTCACCTACACGTACACCGACGCACACTATCTGGAGTCGCTGGAAGACAATTTCGGTAATCGAATCGAGTACGGCTACGACTCGATGGGCAACGTCTCCGATATGGACACCTACGACTCGGGAGCTGTTCTGAAGCGTGCTATCGACTATGTCTACGATCTGAATAACCGCGTAGACACGGTAAATGCTGGCGGCTTTACGACCGATCTCTTGTTCGACGACCTCGGCAATCTTGACAACGAAGTCGATCCCAATACTGCATCGACGACGCACAGTCAGGATGCACTCAATCGACTGACACAAACAGTCGATGCTCTCAGCAACACGATCAGCTACGGCTACGATGATCACGACAATCTGACGTCAGTCACAGCCGGTAACAATGCCCTTACTTCCTACGTCTATGATGACCTGGACAACCTGACTCAGGAAGTCAGTCCCGATCGAGGTACGACTACATACACGCACGACGACGCCGGAAACGTCGTCACAATGCTGGATGCTCGTGGTCGCCTGACGACTTACGACTATGACGAGCTGAATCGCCTGACACTCGAGACTCTGCACGGCGGTTCTACGATAACGTATGAATACGATATCGGCACAAATGCGATCGGCCGGCTCAACAGAATAATTGACCCAAGCGGCCAGACTGCGTGGTCGTACAGCAACTTTGGCGAGGTCACCTCGAAGACACAAACGATTGGGGCCGTGGCGCTTACGGTCGGGTACAGTTATGACAGCGCAGGTCGACTGGCCACCATGACACTGCCGTCCGGAAAGGTGGTCACGTACGGATACGATACTTACTTACCCGTTAGCGTATCTGTCGATGGAAACACGATCCTCTCCGGCGCCACGTACGATCCTTTCGGTCCAGTCACTGGATGGACATGGGGCGATTCGAGCACATCGAGCCGTGCCTACGATCTTCGAGGGCTGCCAACGACAGTTACAATTGCAGGTGAAACACGAACACACGGCTACGATCCCGCCGGATACATGACGTCCCAGCTCGACTCGACGATCAATATTGGGTTCGATCACGATCTCCTCGGCAGAATTACCGATTTCACCAACAATAATCCGGTTGGTGGCCCGGCGGGCCCAATGTTCAGCTCGCCGCCTGCAATACTGGCGAGCACGCAGACAACGAACAACGAGGCGACTCCGGGTAAGGGGAATGCAACCCCGTGGATCACTCCGGCAGTGCGCAACGTAGGCTCAGCCAGTGTCCAGCTGGCGCTGGGGCGGGGCGAGGTAAACACGGGATCGATCACCTCGTCAGAGACTATCGGCTATGTTGCGGTCGAGGGCGGCTCTTCAGGTTCGTTTTCGGCTAACGGAACAACGATATCTTACGTCGGACAGACCACAAGCGATTCGATTCGTGGATGGGGGAATGGCTGCTACACGACGAACTTCTTGACGCCATTCTCTGCCAACCCGGTAGTGATCGGAACGATAAATCGACATGACGGTGGCGACGGCGGCTGGGCGCGGCAATGCAGCCTCTCCAGCAGCGCGGTTGGCTACACCATCGATGAAGATCAGTACCGCGACTCGGAGCGCAATCACACGACCGAAGCCGTCGGCTTCATGGCTTTTTCCGAATCGTTTGACGCTGAATTCACCGACGCCACTGGCACGTGGAAGATGGAAGCCGGCACATTTCCGATGCCAGCGATGTCGGCGGGTCCTGTTGTGAATGTTGTCGGCCCGGTTTTTCGGCAGACCTACTCCGTTCCGCCTATCGTCATTCTGTCGGCGACCGATCAGAACGGTGATCCGGCCGACGTCCGAGTGTACAGCGTAAGCACGACCGGCTTCACGGGTCGGTCCGAGGAGCCCGCCAACGCCGACGGAAACATCGATTCAATAACTCTTCATTACATAGCCATCGAACCCGGTGTGCACGAGTTACCGGATGGAGCACGAATTCTCGCCGGCTCGGTGTCAACGACAAGCCAACAGCATGGGTCAGGCGTAACAGGGGCCGAGAGCTGGGAAACAGTGACGTTTCCGGACTGGCCGGGCGGCAATGGTCTCCCCGCCTCTCAGGTATTCGACTACGACGGTAACGGCAGTCGGGAATCGCTGACGGAAGATTCGATCTTCTACAACTACACGAATCAGGCGTTATCCAACCGGCTGTTGAGTACACAGGGTCCGACGGCTAAGACGTACACCTACGATGCCGCCGGCAATGTCATTGGCGACGGTATTAATACCTACGGCTACGATGATCGTGGGCGGCTGGTTGACGTCAATACGGGTGCTGCGACGTACGTGCATAACGGACTGGGTCAGCGGGTTAGCAAGGACAACGGATCGGTCAGTCTTTTCATCTACGACCAGGTCGGCAACGTTCTCGGGGAGTACGATGCCGTCGGCAACGCCGTTCAAGAGCACATCTGGTTGAAAGGTGCCCCAGTGGCCGTACTCGCAGGCGTGAACCGGTACTTTGTCCACACAGACCACTTGGGTACTCCCCGGGCAATCTCCGACGCAGGTACCGTGATCTGGCGTTGGGAATCAGACCCATTCGGATCGGTACTCGCCCAGGAAGATGCTGATGGGGATCTCACTCTGTTCACGTACAACCTGAGATTCCCCGGGCAGTACTATGACTCTGAGACGGGTCTGCACTATAACTACTTCCGAACTTACGATCCCGCAACCGGACGGTACGTGCAAAGTGATCCGATTGGAATATATGGCGGGATTAACACGTTTGCCTACGTTGGCGGAAATCCGATTTCCTATACGGACCGATACGGTCTAGTCCACCCTGCGGCGGTAGCAACAGGGCGAGAAGTGGTCCGGAGGTGCTTAGGAAGCAAAGCCTGCTCGGTTGGGGTTGGTGGGACAATCGCACTTGCACTAATCTGCATATCCAGTCCGGATCTATGCGCCGCAGCCGCAAACGAGATCGCCAGCGACTTGGGTGCGCTGTCGGATATACACGTGGGTCCATGGCCGAATTCGACAACTCGCCCTGGCGCAGACGCGGCAGGTGAGGAGGCCGCCGATGAAGTTTTGGAGGAGATAGGTGGGGCCTGTGACACAGACGACATAGAGGGTTGCAAGAGGGCGGCGCGACTGTGCAAAGAGAAGTGTCTAGAAAAGTCTGAAGACGGTTACGGGGGCTCGTGGCGAGATTGGTTCGCTCGATGTCACCAAGTGTGCACAGATCGAGTAGGGTGCGGGAATTTCTTCAAATGAGGATGGACGTCATGACGATTGATGAGGCACGTAATTTGGTAGGCCATCTTCGGCATGCGCTGTATCACCTGGAAGTGGCTCTTGTCGAGAGTCGGTCGTTGTCGAATCCCGCGCAATCTGCTTCATTGTCCGAGACACTGAAGAAGGCCAGCTCCGACATAATAGCTGATGCTCTAGCCCCGATTTTCCAGATCTACCCTGAAGTTCGCCCCGAGTCTCTACTATTGGAAATTGAACGAGATGGTGGTTCATGACGTAATCGTCTTCGAGGCAAGTTAAGCACAAACAGACACAAAGAGTGACGCCGAAAAAACAAGTTTCAGCTCACGGTGCCACGAAGGCTGGCTCAGTTTGTGGACATGTCGCATCGCGGTAGCGTGGACAGGCGCACCGGATTCTGTCCAGTGTCCCTGTCCCCAACTTACTGCAGTGATTTGTTCCGCAATCGCGCAAGGTGGGTTCCGCGACGGTTGCGTCGGCGATATCCCGGCCGTTCACGGATCGGAGTTTGATGCCGCGTTGAAATGGTGGCCCGCGGTGCCGGCTCCTAGAGGGCCTGCTCGACGGTGACGGAAACCGAATCGCTTCGACCGAAGTCGTCGACGGCGAGAATGTCATGCCGTCCCGGCGCGGCCTGCCAGACCAGCGGCTGGTCAGTCGAAACCCGCCCGAGGTACGCATCGTCCACAAACCAGTACAGCCAGTCAGCGTCGGCGTCCGTTGACGCCATCAGTACCAGCGGGCTGTCAGTCTCGGGACGAACCTGGTAACTGAGTTGCTCCGAAAGCGAGTTGATACGCGGCGGTCGCCCCGTCGCGGCCAGCGTGTCCATCGCGCATTCCGCCATGAACGGCGGCGGTTGCCGGACCGCGATGCCGGCGCGTTCGAACAGCCTGTTCGTGTCCGACGGCCAGAATTCGTAGACGACCGGTTCGGTTGTTTCCGGGTCAGGGTTGCAGGCGCGCAGGCCTGAATCACGATCGACGTGCACCACGCGATGCACGTCCGAAACACGGATGGGCGATACGCCCGGAATGAACCACGTCTCTTTCGTCGACGGGCAGTGGCGGCCGGGAAGGTCGCCGGTGCGGGCGCAGACGTCGACTCGGATGAGGTTCATGTCGGGCGTCGGTCCCGGTCTCGTTGTATTCGTGTCGAGCGCGTCGGCAATCGAAAAGAACAGCGGCGCTGCCGCCTCGCGTCCGACGAGGGCAGGGTTGCTCGAACCGTCGAAGTTGCCGACCCACACCGCAATTACATAAGGACCGACGACACCGACGGTCCACGCGTCGCGAAAAGCGAACGACGTACCCGTCTTCCACGCGATCGAGTTCTCGCCCGACGACGTCGGCAGGCTGAGAGCATCGGGGCGTGGATTGTCGCGGAGCATGTCGAGTACCAGAAAGCTGGCTTCAGCCGATAGCAGGCGCTGGCCGCCGACGCTCGACGGTCCATGCGCGGTCCGAAGCGGACGCCACACTCCGTCATTGGCCAGCATCGCGTACAGACCGACCAACTCTTCCATCGTGAGCTCGATGCCACCCAGGATGGCTGCCAGGCCGTAGTGGTCCGCGCTCTCGAGGTCTCCAACGCTCGCGTCTTCCAGCATTCCATAGAAGCCGTGCGTGCCGACGCGATACAGCAGATCGGCGGCAGGCACATTGCGGCTGAGGGTCAGCGCATCGCGCGCGAACACCGGCCCCAGGAATCCGCGGTCGAAATTCTCCGGCGCGTAAGCCGCGAAGCGCTGCGGCGCGTCCCGCAGCATCGTCATCGGGTGGATCAGCCCCTGGTCGAGCGCCATGCCGTAGACCAGCGGCTTAAGCGTCGATCCGGGCGAGCGCTTGGCGTTGGTGCCGTCGACCTGACCTTCGATGCCCGAGTCGAAAAAGTTGGCCGAGCCAACCGATGCGAGAACGTCCATCGTGCGCCAATCGATCAGCATCGCGCTGGCATTTCGGATGCCGCGGCTTTCCGCACGTTCGACGAAAGCGTCGATGCGGGTCTCCATCAGGTTCTGCAATGTGCTGTCGAGGGTCGTTCGTACCGATTCGTCCGAAGCTCGGGACACGCGTTCCACGAAGTGCGGCGCATCGAACGGCAGGTCGGTCGCTGAGTAGACGCGCAGCGGCATGTCGAACTGGGCGCGCGTCTCGTCGTCGATGCCGAAGCGCTCGGTCCACGCGTCCAGCAGCCGGTCGCGCGCGGAGAAGGTCTCCAGATAACCGTCGCCGGACACGGGCAGGCGCTTCGCCGGGTTCTGCGGAATGACGGCCAGCGCGAAGGACTCCGGTAGGCTCAGCTCCGACGCCGGCTTGCCGAAGTAGACGAGCGATGCCGTACCGACGCCCTCCACGTTGCCGCCGTAGGGTGCCATGTTCAGCCACGCCTCCAGGATCTCGTCCTTTTCGTAATGCCGTTCCAACTGGATCGCGCGGGCGATCTGCACGAGCTTGCCGTAGATCGTCGTCGTTTCGAGATCGAAGCGCATGCGTGCGACCTGCATGGAGATCGTCGAGCCGCCCATCATTCGCTCGCGGCTGACGTAGGTCGTCCACGCGCCGCGGACCAACGCTCCAGGATTCACGCCGGGGTGACGGTAGAAGTGCCGGTCCTCGTAGGTCAGCGTGGCGTCGATTGCGGACGGGGCCACGTCTTCGAGCGAGACGCGCAGCCGGTAGTGATCGTCGTCGGCCAGAAATAGCCGAAGCAGTTCGCCGTCGCGGTCGTACACCGCGGTCGAGAAGGGTAAGTCGCCGTAAAGGTCCGGCTTCGGGCAAAAGGCGATCGCGATCGCCGCCACAACGACGGAACCGCCGCTGAACCACAGCAACCAGCGACCGATTTTGCGGAGCGTCTTCACGATGCCGGTTCAACCTCAAAGCGGCTGGGAGCGGTGCGCGCCTCCACCGTACGGTCGTACATGGATCCCGCGAACGCCGACGGCGCAACGAAATCACCGGACGCCGTCACCTTGACCCGGTAGCTGATCGTCGTGATCGTCTGCGCGAACGTGCCGTAGAACACGACTCGGTCCTCGCGGATGTCGCGATAGTCCATGCGCCAGCCGCCGTAGGTGTCGCGAATCGATTCGCGAATGACCTCGAATCCGCCCGGCAGCAGATCGACCAGCGCGACGTTGGTGCGAAAACCGTCCGTCGAGCGGACGCGCAGGCGAACCGTCAGCTCTTCGCCGATGGTCGCCGACGTCACGGCATTGCCGTCGTCGTCGAGGTATTCGCGGAACAGCTCCAGACCCTCGGCTTTTGCGTCCTGCGGCGGCGTTGCGTCGAAGCCGGTCTGCGACAGCATCCAGAAGACCGGAGACTGGGCATCGTTCTCGAGCCTGAGGATCTCCGTCAGGACCGGCGGCTCGGCGCGGACCGTGCCGGTATCGCGAGCGAGCACCTCGCTGGCATCGCCGATCAGACCGAGGATCGCCATATCCGGCGAACCGGCGGCAGTCACCGCGTCCGTGTAGGCTCCGAGTGCAAGTACCGAATACGCAGCCGACAGCGTATTGAATCGGTTGTCCATGATCGGCTCGACGAAGCGTTCGATGTCTTCCACATCGAGCCGCCCGAGACGATCCGGAAAGTGCTTCGCGAGCAGGTACATGTACACGGCATCTCGTCCGAGCCGCGTGTCGAAGTCGCTAGCCCATTCCTGGCCAGCGCCGAAATCGTATTCGCCGACCAGGCCGTTCGCGAGACCCGACTGCCGGAGCAACTCGTAGCTCGCCGCCATGTAGGCGGCTGCAAGGTCTTCACGCCATTCGTCGCTGTGTTGGCGCTCCAATCCCTCGTGCAGGTTGGTCAGGAAGTTAGTCGTCACCTCGCCGTTGCGCGTCAGGATGTAGATCGCGTAGGCGCGGGTGCGAGCGGCATGCAGCGTCTGGGCATCGCGGCCCGCTACCCGGCGCAGGTACTCGAGCCCCGAGGTCCTCATCGCCTGCGGCACGGGCAAGCCGTAGTCCCGGGAGTCTGTCAGGAAATGCATGATGTAGACGCTGGGAAACGCAGCCGACTCCCGGCTCGACGGCCAGAACAGGAAGCCACCGTCGGAGTACTGACGGCTCCGTAGCCGTCGGATCAGCACATCGAAATCGTCGCGAATGGCGCTGCGGTCCACCGCCTCGTCATCGGTCGCGAGAAACCCGATCTGCGGGAATACCTTGCTGACCATCTGCTCGGCACAGCCGTGCGGGAATGACTGCAGGTAGGCGAGCATGCCGTCGGCCAGAACGAGCGGGCTCGGCGACGCAGCCATCGACTGCTCGGCGAACTGCGGGTGCAGCCGGCGTTCGATCTCCAGATCGAAGCGGTCCCGCTCGGTTGAGCCGGACAACGTCGACGTCACGTAGGCCACTGATGGCCGGACGCTCAGCGTTGCCGATCGGCGGGCGGATTCGTCGCCCGAACTGGCCGTGAACGCGAGCGTCGCGTTGCCGAAAGTGTCCAGCGCGCGTACGCGGAACCGCGCGCGATCTTCGCGTCCCTCGTCGATCGAGAGAGTGACAGACGGGTCGCCGACGATCTCGACGTGTTCGGACGGCAGCGCCTCGAGATCGATCGCGGCGCCCATTCCCGAGCCTTCCAGGTTGTTCGAGATGCCGACGGTCACGTCGAACTCGTCGCCGGGTGCGGCCGCCGTCAGCAGGTTCGGTGTAATGACGAACGGTCCGCGCACGGTCGTGCCTTCGACTTCGCGACCGACAGCGGTTGCGGAAACCGCAATCGCCATCACGCGCAGCCGGCCGTTGAAGTAGTCGGGGATGTCGACGGTGAGCGCCCGCGAGTCCGGCCCGGCGTCCACGACGCCGCTCCAGAACACGACCGGCGGTTCGGCCTTGCGCCGGAACGGATTGAGGTTCTGCCCGAGCAATGCCCGCGCTTCGCCGCCGCCGGGCGCCGCGCGTCTCAGGAAGGCCTCGAACTCCGGCAGGATCAGATCGACCATCTGCATCGTCCCGACCTGCAGCGCCATCTTCGGGATGAAGTGGTCGAGCGGACGGGGCACCTCGTAGTTGGCGACCTGCAGGATGCCCTCGTCGACGGCGTACACGACGATCTGAGACTCCTGCGATGCCGCGTAGTCGATCGTCAGAGTGTCACCGGGACGGATGAGTTCGGGCACGTCGATGTCGATGCTTATCGTTCGGGCATCGCGGGCAATGGCGAACGGTTCGACGGCAATGCTCAACGGACTGACGTAGATCTCCGGCGAGTCCAGATCGCGGACGAAGGCAACGTTCACGTACGCGTTGCCCTCGAGGCCTTCCGGTACCGTGATCGTCTGCACGCTGGTGTTGGTGTCGGCCGTGAACCACTGCCACGCGTAGACGCGGTCACGCTCGATTGTTATCAGGCCGGTTCCGGTGTACGGCGCGGTGATCTCCATCTCGATGGTCTCGCCCGGTTCGAAGCTCCCGCCATTGAGATTGAGCTCGAGCTCCGCATCGCGTTCGAGATTGCCGGCCAGGTTACGGGCACCGGCGATCGTGTATTCGATACGGCCGTAGGTCAGCCCGTCTTCGCCGACGACGACCGCGGCGAAGGTGCCGGGTTCCTCGGTTGGAAGATCGAGGTCCGCGCCGGCCGCCGGCACGGCGAACGGCTCTTCGCTCACCAGCTCAGTCCGCTTCACCGATTCGTAGGCGTAGGTACCGTTCGGCCGCCGGACCAGGGTCGATACGTAGCGCTCCGCCTCGATGCGCAGCGTCGCATTGTCGAGCGATGCCGGTTTCGCATCGCTGTCCAGAGCGATCAGGTTCACCGAGGCTTCCGAACCTCGGTCGATCCAACTGAGGTCGTTCAGCGAGCGATAGCCGAGCAGCCGATCGAGCGGCGACATCATGACGCTTGCGATGGAGCGCACGCTGCGGCCGCCGCCTTCCTCGAAGCCCTCCGTCGTCACCGTGACTTCGTAGATGCCGCTCGCATATTGTTCGATACCGAGAGGGAGTTCAGCACGGCCCTCTGCATCCGTTGCGGTCTCCGCCAGCGGCTGCGTGACGGTGCGCAGCACGGCGTCGGGGTCGCGAAGCGGGTCCGTGAACAGATGGTCCGGGTAGTCCGGGAAGCGGATACTCGAGGGCCGAAGCCGGACTTCACCGGTAATGCGCCGTGCCTCCGCGGCGGTACCGAACAGGTTCTCGAGTGTGACGTCGACGCTCATCGGTCCGGTGCGAACCCAGCCCCGCGGTTTCTGGCCGGTGATGGCAGAGCGAATACGCAGCCGATCCGGCTGGAATTCCTCGACGCTGAAGGTCGCGTTGCCGATCGCGCGCCGATAGTAGCCGTTGTCGATCAGGTACAGCGCGGCGTTGTACTCACCGGTGGGTGACGTCGCTTCGGTCTCGAGCTGGGCATCGAAGAACCCGGAATCGGGCAGGCGCACTCGCTGGTCGAGAACCGTCTGGCCGCGCGGGTCGGTTATCCGCAGACCGAGCGGGATATTGTCCAGCGGCTGCCAATCGAACGCCTTGACGATGGCTGCCAGATTCACGGTGTCGCCGGGACGGTAGATGCCGCGATCGGAAAAGAGCTGCGCGAGCAGGTTGTCGGCATCGGTTCGTGCATTCAGGTAGCGGCCACCGACGTCGAAGCGCGAGTACTGCAGGCGGCGATCGCCACGGTTGTAGGGCATGAAGACGGCATCGCTTCCCTGGCGCACCAGCCAGACCGTCGGCTGCCGTTCGCGGACGAACTCCTCCGTCGACGGGAAGGTCGCATGGCCATCGGCCGTTGTCGTTCGCTCGAAGAGCGGCACGCCGTTCCGTCCGAGCAGCTGAACGGTGGCCCCAGCCACGGGCCTGCCGCTCGAGATCGACTGCACGAAGACGTCGTGCGTCGAATAGGCATTCGACTTGATGAGCAGTCCGAGATCCGTGACCAGCACGAGGCGCCGGTCGTTGCCGCCGGCCGGCCGGTTGTTCTCGCGGTCCCAGCCCTGCACGTCAAACAGGTAGTAGCCGCCGGACGGCAGGAACTCCGAGAGATCGAGGCTGGAGTAGGTGGCCTCACGCGGGTGTTCGGCCGCGAGATCGATGAAACGCTCTGAGCGAACCGAGATGTTGTCCTGATTGAAGTTGTAGTTGCTGAAGCGCGGGTTCTGCAGATCGCCGTGGGTCTGACTGGCAAGATGATTCACGTCGGTGTCCTGAATCCGGGCGATGTCCACTCGCAGCGCATCGAGACCGCGGGACAGGAAGGTGAGCTGATGGTCGCCCGTCAGCGGCAGGATGGCGCCCTCACGCGCAACGCTCACTTCGCGCGGGTACTGGCCGACGCGAACGATCGTATCGAAAGGCACGCTCATCACGAAGCCGCCATCGGATTCGAGGCCCTGCTCGATACGGATGTACAGCACGCTGTTCTCGGGCACGTCGATCGCCGCGCTCAGGAACTGTGCCGATTCGCGCTCTGTCGGATTTAAGGAGAGCTCGTAGCGTGTTGCCTGCGAGAGAACCTCGCGCGTGACTTCGCGCGGCGACGACCAGTAGCGGTTGGTATAGCGGCGGCCCGCCATCGTCAGATCGCGCGGCAGGATGTACGCGCTCAGGCGCTCCTCGAGTGCTTGCGCCTTGACGTGGTCCGTGAACTCGAAGGTCAGCGTTTGCTGCGGCCGGTTCTCGTCGTCGCGCGCCAACAGGTGCTGAACGCCGCTGGTGCGGAAGTAGCTGCCGACGTCGGGAATCAGGACCGTATCGATGATGTCCTCGTCGGTCCGGCCCGGTCCGCTGACGGGCGAGAGTCCTTCCTCGATCGTCATCGTCATGTAGTTCTCATTCGCCGGAATCTCGATCCGCGACGAATTGACATAGGCGATGCGGTCGAGCTCACCGTATTCGATGCTGTAGTCGACGCTGGCCGGCGCGGTCGCGATTGTCTGGTCGGATTCGCGCATCGCGAGCGACAGGCGCCGCTCGAGGTCGTCACGATCGACGGGGTGCGTGAAGTTCAGCGACGCAACGATTCTTCGCTCCGCGCGTTCGACCGGGTCCTGGTAGAAGATCAGCTCACTGACGCTGACTTCGAACGCTGCGGTCTCAAACTCGATACTGCGGGAGTCGAACAGCAGGTTGGGGGCGAACACCGATTCGTCGAAATCGACCGTATACGACTGCCCGGCCGGCCAGTCTTCGTCCGGCTCGAATCCGAGCTGCGTCTCGGTCCGCCAGCGCCACTCGCCCGCTATCGCCGGCGAAATCCTGACGCCGTCCGACAGCGCCTCGCCGACGAGATCGATTCGGGCCACCGAGTCGAGGTCGTAGCTCGGCATTCGGGGGTCGGTGCGGACATCGAAGTTGATGATGAGCGATTGCGGCTGGAGTTCGCCGTTGACGATGGGCGTAACCCCGGGAGCGCGGACGGAAGCAACCACCCGCGGCGGTCCGGGGCGGGAGTCGTAGTATTCCCAGACAGCGAGGCTGGCCCAGAAGATGGCGGCCGAGACGGCGATGACGCCGAGAAAGCGAATGATGCCAATACGCTTCAGCCACGGTGGCGGGGTCCAGCTGAATTCTCCGAATATCCGTCTCAGAAACCCCATCGTACTCACCTCGCCTCCCTCAACGTGGTCGATTCTATCCCGCGCATCGGGCGCGGAAGTGCCGGAATCGTGTGCAAATGTGGCAGGGTGTGAGCCAGGTCACGAAAGCTCGTTGTGAGTTGCCTCGCGGACTGTCGCCGTCCGAGAAATCCACCGGGATTCCGATAGCCGCGCTCACGGGTATCTTCTGGCCCGGCCGGCGGCAACGAACCCTGGCGACGCGCCTGCAGCAAAACTGTCACCAAACGATAAGCGGGCTGTCAAATTCCGGTTCTACCCTACGCAGCGTCTTGCAATTGCTTTCAAGGAAGGAGATGCACTTGTGGCCCTGAGTTACCGATCCTTGTGGCTGTCAGACGTCCATCTTGGCACGAGAGGCTCTCGCGCCCCCGAACTCCTCGATTTCCTTTCCGAAGTTCAAGCTGAAAAGATCTATCTCGTCGGTGACATCGTCGACCTCGAGCGCATGAAGTCGCGGCCGATGTTTCCGGATACGCACATGCGCGTCGTTGCAGAACTTGCACGGCTGGCCGCGTCCGGCACCGAAGTGATCTTCATCCCGGGCAATCATGATCACGAATTTCGCACACTAGTGGGCCGCGACGTCATGGGTATCCCGGTCTTGCTCGAGGCTGAGCACGTGATGCCGACGGGCGAGCGCCTGCTCGTGCATCACGGCGACATACTCGATGGGCGCATTCGCAAAGGTTCGAATCTGGAGAAGTTCGCCGCAGCGGGTTACTTCCTTCTTACCGAAGCCGACAACATCATCAACACGTGGCGCCGGCGTATGGGTCACGACTACTATTCCGTGAGCGCTGCCATCAAGCGCAAGCTCGCCGGTGCGCGCGAGTTCATTCGACGGTTCGAGCAGATCGCCGCCGAGCACGCGAAGGAGCGCGGGTTCGACGGCGTGGTTTGCGGCCATATCCACAAGCCGAACGTGCGCCGGATCGGCGGTATGCTGTACTGCAATGACGGCGACTGGGTCGAGCATGGCACTGCGCTGGCGGAGACCGCTGACGGCGACCTCGAGCTGCTATCCTGGCAATCGCGCAGCATCCGGATAGAAGTCATCGAGATGTCCGGCCTGCTTGCGGCGTAATACTCCGGTCACTACGCCGTAACGAAGGTTTCACGATGAAACCTGAGCATTGCCGCCATGCGAATCGTTATCGCCACCGATGCGTGGTCGCCCCAGGTCAATGGCGTCGTAACCACACTCAAGCAGACTCGCGATCAGCTCATCGAGCAGGGCCACGAGGTGCACATGCTTACGCCGGAGGGGCGCCGGACCGTGCCGCTCCCGACGTACAGCGAGATCCGCCTGACGTTGTTCGAGGGCCGCGCCATCAAGCGTGAGCTGGACGAATTCGCCCCGGACTGCGTGCACATCGCCACCGAAGGCACGGTCGGCCTGGCCGTACGGAAGTACTGCCTGCGCAATGGCATTCCGTTCACAACGGCCTACCACACGCAGTTCCCGGAGTACGTACGCGCACGATTCCCGATCCCGACCAGCTGGACGATCAGACTTTTGAAATGGTTTCACCGCCCGGCGGTACGTACGATGGTGCCGACCGAAAGCATGCGTCAGACCCTGCTCGATCGCGGTTTCGAGGACGTCGTAATCTGGATTCGCGGCGTGCTGACGGACGTTTTCACGCGCGAGGATCCGGTGGCGTATCCGGACGAGTATCGGTTCGACGGACCGATCTGGGTATACGTCGGACGGGTCGCCGTAGAGAAAAACATCGAAGAGTTTCTGGCGCTGCCGCTGCCGGGGAACAAAGTCATCATTGGCGACGGGCCCGATCGCGAACAGCTCGCTGCCGAATATGCGGACTGCCATTTTCTCGGCTACAAATTCGGCAAGGACCTGGCGCGGCACCTCGCGGGAGCGGACGTGTTCGTCTTCCCGTCGAAGACGGACACCTTCGGGATCGTCATGCTTGAGGCCATGGCTTGTGGGCTTCCGGTTGCCGCATTTCCGGTGACCGGACCGGTCGACGTGGTTCGCCCGGGCGTCACCGGCAGCCTCGACGACGACCTTGCTGCCGCTTGCAGCCGAGCGCTGGACCTGAATCGGGACGATTGCCGTCAGTTCGCCGAGACCCGCAGCTGGCGGCGCTCGACCAATCAATTCATCGCCAATCTTGCGCCGCGGCAACGTCAAGCCATTGCACACTGAAGAATCACACACGCTCGACAGTCCGCCGACGGCGCATATCTCGCTTGTGGAACGCCTGAACTTTCTCCTGACCAACCGTTTGCCGCGCCGCTGGTTGACGCTGTTCATGGGGCGCTTCTCGAAGATTCGAAATCCGGTCGTGAGAACGCTGTCCATCGGACTGTGGCGGCTGTTCGTCGACGACCTGCGCCTGTTCGAGGCAAAGAAACGCTCTTTTGACAGTCTGCACGACTGCTTTGTGCGTGAGCTCCGGGACGATGCCCGACCGATCGATGCGGAGCCCGGCACGCTGGTCAGTCCCTGCGACGCGGTAATTGGCGAATACGGTCGGGTTCGCGATGGAACGGTCCTTCAGGCAAAGGGCTATGCATACTCCGTGGCCGAACTCATCGGGTCCGAACAGGAGGCCCTTGCGCTGGAGGGATCGCGCTACGTGACCCTCCGACTGAAGTCGAGCATGTATCACCATTTCCATGCGCCCGCGGACGGCCGTATCGACGGTGTTCGCTACATCTCGGGCGATACGTGGAACGTCAACCCGGTCGCGTTGAAAGTCGTTGAGAAGCTCTTCTGCCGCAACGAGCGTGCGGTCATCCGTATCGCCGACGATGAGGCGACAATCACGCTTGTGCCAGTCGCCGCGATCCTGGTGGCAAGCATGCGGATACGCGGTCTCGACGAACCGCTCAACCTCGAATACGACGGGCCGAACGAGATCGCACTACGGCGCCGCGTACGAAGAGGAGATTCCCTCGGCCACTTCGAACATGGCTCGACGATCATTGTCTTCGTCGACGATCACTATCGGTTGAATGCGGGACTCGAGAGCGGAGATACGATCAGGATGGGCCGTTCGCTGTTCCGGCGTAGCCGAAACATCTCCGAAAAGTGAGAGTCATTTCGCGATCACAGTATGGCCGTAGTCTGAATCCTTTCGGGCACTTGCGAGTGGGGAAATGACCGACAAGAGAATGAGCTTCCGTGAAGAGCTGCACGCGCAGCGTTGGGACGATCATCGCTATTACCATCACAGCCGCATCAATCAGTCTCTGCACCTGCTGAGCGCAACCTGCTTTATCACCTGCTATCTGTTGCTGTTCATCAATCCGGGTCTCGCCGCTCTGCTTGGTTGGATTGTTGCAATGGTCCTGCGTCAGGTCGGCCACTTCTTTTTCGAGCCGAGAAGCTACGACGAGGTCAATCACGCGACGCACGAACACAAAGAGAAGATCAAGGTTGGTTACAACCTGCAGCGCAAACGCATTCTGCACGCCGTCTGGATCATGGTCCCGGTTGTATTACTGTTCCAGCCGTCCTTCTTCGGGCTGGTCGAGCCGCATTCGAACCTGAATACCTTCATGCAAAACATGGCCATCCTGTGGCTGATGCTTGCGGTCGCGGCACTCATATTCAGGACCGTGCATCTGTTCTTTCTGCACAACGTCCAAACCGGTGTCGTTTGGGCGACGAAGATTCTCACGGATCCGTTCCACGACTTCAAAATCTACTTCAAGTCGCCGTTCTACCTTCTAAAGGGCGAACTCATCGATCCGATGTGGCGTGTCCAGCAAAGGCTCGAGAAGGACGAACCAGACGAGCACGAGGTGCTTGGGCTCTAGCGCTACGCGTTACGTGCCGAAGGCCAGAATCGACGGCCGGCGATCGGAAGATTGCCGGCCGATGTCGTTGGCGCGGTGGATTCCTCAGACTGGCCGCCACTACCTTTGCCGGTCGGCCAGGTCGGCGTACGAATCGGAGCGGTGTTACGCTTGTCGATCTTGCGCTCTTATGCACCGTTGGAGGTTCCCACATGCGTTTTCACGCAGCTCTGCTGCTCTTGCTGCCGGCGTTTTCCATAGCCGAGCCGGGACCGGCCGCGCAGTACCTGCTACAGGAGCCGGTTACGCTGATGGACCTCGGGCTGGAGCGGATGAACCGGGAGGTCGATGTACATGGCCGGCAGATCGAGACGCTGATCCGTACACAAACGGACGATACCGATCTCGAGGTATTCGCATCGGCGCGTTACGATGACCTGGACGACCTGTTTCTCCTCACTTACATATTGCGTCAGGCCGATGATGCTCGGACCTACTGCACTTTGGCATTCAATCGCTATTCGGACGAGGAAGCTTTCTTCGCTGTTGTCGTGGGTTGGTTCGCCAAGTACCGGTTTGTCGAGTCACTCGAGGATCCCGATGCGTTGTACAACGGGATAGTGAGCCGCACGGAAATACGCTGCCGTGCGGTAGACGTCGAGGGCCGATTCAGTCCGGCGGCGGGAGAGACCACCTGGAGCAACTCGACGGGCTAGTTGCGGAGCGCTTACTCACCATCTCGTCGGACTCAGGCGTGCCTCGGTTTGCCGGTTTCCCGACTTTCCCGCTTCGGTCGCGGCCACCATGAGAAGCGCGCGCTCAGCAACTCGCCGAGAACCTGACGTTTGATGTCCTTGTTCGTCGTCTCGACAGCCCACCAGCCGTCTTCGTGCATCCTGGAGACGGCTCTGACGATCCGCCGTTCGACTTCGTCGAAGTCTTCGTCCGTGTAGTTGTGGCTGAAAATCAAGCGGCCCGTTCCGACCCAGCTCATCGCCAGACCCTCCGCGCGCAGGTAGTACTGCAACAGCCAGTTGAAGCGAGCCGGCCTGGTGTACGTGGCGATCCAGACCGATGACATGTTGTGCAACCGGACCGGCAGGCCGCGCGCCTCGAGCTCGTCGTTGACGGATTCTCTCCGCCGGTCCCACAGAGCATTCTGCGCCCGCGCCTCGGCCGCCCATTCCGGAGTGTTAACGTGGCGCAGGAACTCGTTCATGCTCGCCATCACGTAGGGATGCGAGTTAAACGTGCCGCGCGCGAAGCAAATGTCTGTCGGTCGGTCGTCGCGGAAACGCTTCATGAGTTCCGCCTTACCCGCGAGGACGCCGATCGGTAGTCCGCCGCCAATCGTCTTGCCGTAGGTGGCCATATCGGCTTCGACCCCGAAATACTCCTGGGCGCCGCCAAGACCCAGGCGGAAGCCCATGAATACGTCGTCGATGACCAGAACGATGCCTCGTTCGTCACAGACCTGGCGTAGCTTTGTCAGCCACTCGGCGTATTCGCCGCGCCGGAAGTCTGCACTTCGGTCGCTGGCGATCAGCATCGCATCGGAACTCGCACCGGCATTCGGGTGCAGCGCCTGCAGCGGGTTCACCAGGACGCAGGCGATGTCCTTACGCGTGCGCAGGACCCGTAAGGTGTCCTCGCTCATGTCCTCGAGCATGTAGATATCGTCCACCGAGCGCTGATGGCCAGGCCCCGCCTGCACGCCGTCCCACCAACCGTGATAGGCGCCCGTAAACAGCACCAGCTGGCGGCGCCCAGTGTGAAAGCGAGCGAGGCGTACAGCCTGCATGACCGCTTCCGTGCCGGACATGTGAAAAGAGACTTCGTCGAGCCCGGAAATGTCACGGATCGCGCCGACGTTTTCCCGCACAAGCGGGTGGTAGGGACCGAGCACCGGCCCGAGATCCTGGACGCGTTCGCTGCCGCGGGCGATGCACTTCTTGTAGAAATCGTATCCGAGCAGATTCACACCGTAGGATCCGGCGACATCGTACGACCAGTCGCCATCCCGGTTGCGGATGCGCACTCCGTCAGTCGCCTCACTGACCGCGCCGACGGGAAGCGCATCCCTGACGATGCTCCGGAACTGGAACGGCACGCGATTGGCATTCGTGAACTGCAGGTCGGAAATCGCGGGCTCCAGGTGGTCCGTCTCCTGGCGCGTCCGCGTTGCACTCGACTTGAGTTGCCTACTGAGTCTCGCGAACGCCTCGCGACGCCGCTCAACAACGTCGGTGGGCGCAGAGTCACAAGCCAACGCTTCGTCGAGGCTGTATTCGTAGAACGGGATGAGCCTGGCCAGCCGGCGCGACATCCTTGCGTGGCCGCGCAACGACGAATGCTTGGCTCGCGATAGCCTGAGCCGGACGATTAGTCGATACAGCAGCCAAAGCGCTGCAAGTGCAATTAGCGCAAGTCCCCACCAGGGTAAGTTCATCCGAAAGGTCTCTGCTCGGCAACAAGGGGTTCGCCGCGATTCCGGCTGCCGGGAGACAGCCCGGCAGCCGCAGAGTATCAAGCTGCCGGTTACAGCCTTATTAAGAGCCGGTGGCCTTGCGAGGCGTCCGCCACGACCCCGGCCGGCTCGGGTCGACTATCGGCCGTCGATAAAGATCGTCGCGGGATGTTCCAGCATCTCGCGGATGCGCTGGATCATCGCGGCCGCGTCGTAGCCGTCCACGAAGCGGTGATCGAACGACGACGACAGGTTCATCATCAGACGGACGGCGATTTGCCCGTCCTTGACGACCGGCCGTTCGACCGCGCGATTGACGCCGATGATGCCGACTTCCGGCATATTGATGACCGGCGTCGACGCGATTCCGCCAAGCTTGCCGAGACTCGTGATCGTGATCGTCGATCCCGACAGCTCCTCACGTTTGGCGCTGCCGTCCTTCGCTGCCGTCGAAACGCGCCTGATCTCCGCTGCCAGCCCGTCGAGAGTGCGGGCCTGCGCGTCCTGCACTACAGGGACCTTCAGTCCGTCGGGCGTCTGCGTGGCGACTCCGAGATGCACGGCGCCGTGTTGCAGGATCAGGTTGCGTTCCTTGTCGTAGGTCGCATTGCACTGCGGGAATTCCTTCAGCGCACGGATCAGCGCCATCCCCAGGAACGGCAACAGCGTCAGGCGATCGGATCGTTCGCGGGATTCGTTCAGATGCTTGCGCAGCGCTTCGAGTTCGGTGATGTCGATTTCCTCGACATACGCGAAATGCGGAATCTCACGCTTTGACGCACTCATGCGCTCGGCGATCATGCGCCGCAGGCCGATGACCTTGATCTCCTTGGTCGCCGGAGTGGTTGCCGCCTGTGGGATCGGCGCTGTCCGCGACGACTGCTCGACGTAACGATCGAAATCGACGCGCAGAATGCGGCCGCCCGGACCGGAGCCCGGCACGGCAGCGAGATCGACTCCGGCTTCGCGTGCACGTCGGCGGATAGCCGGCGACGTGACGACGCGCGCGCGCGCCGCGCCGTTCCGCGGTGCTTCTTCGGCGGGAACCTCCGCTTCGGAAACGACCTGCGCCACGACCGTGTCGGCATCAGACGGCGCTTCGGCGGCCGGCTCGGCAGGGGCGTCGGCATCCGTCTCGAATACGACCAACGCTGCACCGACGGCGATGATGTCGCCCGGCTCGCCTGCGAGTTTCACGACTCTGCCGGTGACCGGAGAGTTCAGTTCGACTGCTGCCTTGTCGGTCATCATCGTGCCGACGATGTCTTCCTCGGCCACCAGGTCGCCGACGTTGATGAACCACTCGCCGATTTCGGACTCGACGGTGCCCTCACCGAGGTCAGGCAGCTTGAAGATGTATTCGCTCATGCCTGCGTCTCCATGACCTTGCGGATGCCGGCCGCGAGCCGCTTCTTGCCAGGGAAGTACTGCCACTCGAACGCGTGCGGATAGGGGGTGTCCCAGCCGCCGACGCGCCGGATCGGCGCTTCGAGGTAATAGAAACATTCCCGCTGCAGCGTTGCGGACAGCTCCGCGCCATACCCGCCGAAGCGCGTGGCTTCATGGGCAATCATACAGCGCCCGGTCTTCTTGACGGACTCGATCAGCGTGTTGGCATCGAGCGGTGACAGCGAACGCACGTCGATGATCTCGGCATCCACGCCCACGGCGTCGGCCGCCGCGGTGGCGACATGCACCAGCGTGCCGTAGGTGACGATGGTGATTTCCGATCCGGGACGCACGATCTCAGCCTCGCCGATCGGCACCGTGTAGTAGCCCTCCGGCACCTCGCCTTTCGGATGCGATGCCCACGAGACCGCGGGTTTCTCCGGATCGCCGTCGAACGGTCCGTTATAGATGCGCTTGGGTTCGAAGAAGATGACCGGGTCGTCGGATTCGATCGACGCAATCAGCAAGCCCTTCGCATCGTACGGGTTCGACGGCATGACCGTCTTGATGCCGCTAACGTGCGTGAAGATCGCTTCCGGCGATTGGGAGTGAGTCTGTCCGCCGCGGATACCGCCACCGCAGGGCGTGCGGATCGTTACTGGCGACCAGAACTCGCCGCAGGAGCGATAGCGGATGCGGGCAAGTTCGGAGACCACCTGATCGAAGCCGGGATAGATGTAGTCCGCGAACTGAATCTCCGCCACCGGCCGCAGTCCGTTCAGCCCCATGCCGATCGCGGCGCCGATGATGCCGCCTTCGGCGATCGGAGCGTCGATGACCCGGTGTTCGCCGTACTTGCGCTGCAGGCCGTCGGTGCAGCGGAACACGCCGCCGAAGTAGCCGACATCCTCGCCGAGGACGACAACATTCGGGTCCTTGTCCATGACGATGTCCATGGCGGACCGGATGGCTTCGATCATATTCATCTGCGCCATCAGTTCGACCCTCCGTCGTTCTCGATGTCGAGCATGCGCTGACGCTGCGACTCCAGCCGCTTGGGCGGATCTGCGTACACGTCGTCGAACATCGTTGCCGGGTCGAGGAACGGACCTTCGGTCATCGTTCCGTACTGCTGCGCTTCCTTCCAGGCCGCCGTGACTTCGGTCCTGAGTTCCTCGGTCATCGCCTCGTGCTGTTCCTCCGACCAGTGACCCTCGGCGATCAGATGGTTCTTGAGGCGCTCGACCGGATCGCCGAGCGGGAACGACGACCACTCGTCTTTCGGCCGGTACTTCGTCGGATCGTCACTCGTCGAATGCGCGCCGCCGCGGTAGGTGACGTGCTCGATCAGCGTCGGGCCACCGCCTCGGCGTGCGCGGTCCGCGGCCCATACCGTGACCGCGTAAATGGCCAGCAGATCGTTGCCGTCGACGCGAATGCCGGGAATGCCGAGGCCCACGCCGCGGGCCGCGAAGGCGCGCCGCTCGCCGCCAGCGGTACCCTGGAAGGTCGAAATGGCCCACTGGTTATTGACGACGTTGAGAATCACAGGCGCCTGATAGACCGCCGCGAAGGTCAGAGCGTGATGGAAATCGGCCTCGGCCGTACTGCCGTCGCCCAGCCAGCTCGCGGCGATGTGGTCCTCGCCCTTGATGGCGGCAGCCATCGCCCAGCCTACGGCGTGCGGGTACTGCGTCGCGAGATTGCCGGAGATCGAGAAGACGTTGCCTTCCTTCGTGTGATACATGATCGGAAGCTGCCGGCCCTTGCACATGTCGCGCGTGTTCGAGAGGCACTGGCACATCATGTCGACCAGATTCATGCCGCGGTACATGTAAAGGCCCTGATTGCGGTACGACGGGAAGCACATGTCTCCGGGCCGCAGCGCCATGCCCTGCGCGATGGAAATGGCTTCCTCGCCGGCGGCCTCCATATAAAAGGAGATGCGCCCCTGGCGCTGGATCTGCCACATCCGCTGATCGAACACGCGATTCAGCATCATCCAGCGTAACGCGACCTGCAGTTCATTGGGATCCAGTAACGGATTCCAGGGACCGACCGCCTGATGGTCGTCGTCGAGCACGCGGACGAGGCCCGAACTCAGGTACTCGATGTCGCGGGTGCGGGACGAGACCGGAGGTTTCTCGACGGCGCCGGCCGGGCTCAGATCGAGATAGCTGAAGTCCGGCTCGTCACCGGGCCTCGCCGTCGGTCTCGGGATATGCAGTCGCGATTTGTTGGCCATGTGTTTCCTCTCAGGCAATTCGGCGCTGGTCGCTGACCGACTCTTCGACGATGCGGCGCGCGAGCTCGTCGGCGATCACGTTCGTCGGCCGGCCGGTCTTCGCGGCTTCGTCGAAGATCTGCTCGAGCCGCTCGGGGATCCGGCTGACTTCGGCCAGCACTTCGTCCTCCGAGCTGTCACCCAGGTATTCGCGCGCCACGCTGACGACGCCGCCCGCGTTGATGACGTAGTCAGGTGCGTACAGTATCTCGCGGGCCGTCAGTTGCTCGCCGTCGATCTCGCGCGAAAGCTGGTTGTTCGCCGCGCCGGCGACGATCCCGGCACGAATCCGCGGAATCGTCTCGGAGTTGAGTACGTTGCCGAGCGCGCAGGGCGCCAATACGTCGACGTCGGTGAACAGAATATCTGTCGGCGCAACTTCAGTGACCGGAACGGTCGCGGCCAGCCGGCGGAGGTTGTCACGATTGACGTCGGCGACGAGCAGTTCCGCGCCCGCTTCCGAGAGCAGCCGGCAGAGTTCGTGGCCGACGTGTCCGACACCCTGCACGGCGACCTTCCTGCCGGCCAGTGCGTCGTCGCCATGTCGCTTTTTCATTGCGGCCTTGATGCCGAGGAACACGCCGAACGCCGTCCACGGTGACGGGTCGCCGCCGGCGCTCTTGCCTTCCTGCGGCAGGCCGGAGACGTGCTGCGTCTCCTCGCGAACGATCCGCATGTCGTCAACCGAGATGCCGACATCCTCGGCCGTGACGTAGGCGCCGTCGAGGCTCTGTATGCGGCGGCCGAACTCGCGGAACTGCTCCGCGGTGGCGGGGCGGTTATCGGCGGCGAGGATGACGGATTTGCCGCCGCCAAACGGCAGCCCAGCGACGGCATTCTTGTAGGTCATGCCGCGGGACAGGCGCAGCACGTCCGTCAGCGCCTCGGCGTCGCTTGCATACTGCCAGCGCCGGCAGCCGCCGGCGGCCGGGCCGAGAGCCGTCGAATGCACGGCAATAATGGCGCGTAACCCGGTGCCCGGGTCATCGAAGAAATGAATGGCTTCGTGGTGGTCGAATTCGGGATGCTCGAACACGCTCATCGACAGTTCCTGCAGCGTTTTTCCGGGCGACAAATATACTCCTGAAATCGCCGTATCGCATTGCTATTTCTTTTGATAAGTGATTGATTCCTGCATAATCTATCGAACGGCTCACCTCAGAGCGAATAAGTTATGCGCGATATCACGATCGATCGAATAGACCGCCGAATTCTCGAGATTCTGCAGCGCGAGCCGGGCATCAATGCGACGGCGATCGGCGAGCAGATCGGACTGTCGCAGTCCGCCTGCTGGCGGCGGGTGCAGCGCCTGCGGGAAGAGGGGGTGATCCGCGAGCAGCCGGTGAAGCTCGACCGCGAGAAGGTGGGTCTCGACACGATGGTGTTCGCCCACGTCAAACTCACGTCGCACGGGCGCAGCAATCTCGCCGCGTTCGCCGAGGCCGTCAGCGACTACCCAGAGGTGCTCGACTGCTACGTCCTGCTGGGAAACGTGGACTTCCTGCTGCGGATTGTCACCGAGGACATCAAGGCCTACGAGCGATTCTTCTTCGAAAAGCTCTCGCAGCTGCCCGGCATCCAGGAGGTCAACTCGTCGATCGTCATGTCGGACATCAAGCACACGACGGCATTGCCGATCTGAGCGCTGCTGGCCCGGCGAGGCGCCCAATTCGCGCAAAATCCTGAGCAACTGGCCGGAATCGACGTCGCCCAGCACGCTCGGCCGGAATCGTCAGGCCCCTCGCAAAAGTGTTGCATGGATGCTACAAAAAACCCTCGACTGCCCGATTTGGGCATAAGTGTTGCGCAAAAACATCACAATTAGAGACTTAATCCGGAATTGTCCACTCGCGGCATTAGACAAAATTAGTAATTAAATAACAGAAAGTTATGAATTCGGCCCAGCGAATTCGTAATTCCCGGGCCGACTGTTCTGCCCCTCAGTGTTGCCTAAATGCGTATTTGTTGGGCCTATGGTACTTAGATCAGGATTGGTATATATTCGGCGCACTTGTCCACAGGCGCGGGTTCGCCTTGACGTGTCAGTGGGCAAACTTTGGAAACCATAGGGGATTCTCATGGCAAGAAATCTGAATGTCAGAAATGCTGTCAAGCTAGCGCTTGCGGTAAACGCTGGCCTCGTCGGATTGTCTGCAGCACCTGCCGCGCTCGCGCAGCAGGATCCTGGTGCAGGTGAGCTGGAAGAGGTCGTCGTTACCGGATCGCGAATTAGAAAGAAGGACTTTACGTCCAACGCACCCGTTGCGACGGTCGGCTTCGAGCAGATCGAACTCACGGGTACGGTGAACACTGAGTCACTTCTCAACACGCTGCCTCAGACGGTACCTGGTCTCGACCGCACGTCGAACAACCCGGGTAACGGTACGGCGACCGTCGACCTTCGCGGTCTCGGCTCCAACCGTACGCTGGTTCTGATCAACGGCACGCGCGTCGTTCCGACGAACACGAACGGTTCCGTCGACATCAACTCCATCCCGAACTCGCTGATCCAGAACATCGAAGTTCTGACGGGCGGTGCATCCGCTGTCTACGGTTCGGACGCAGTTGCAGGCGTCGTCAACTTCATCCTGAAAGACGACTTCGAAGGCATCAACATCAACGGTGGCTACGAAGTAACGCAGGAAGGCGATGCAGGCATCGTCAGCGCTGACATCACTCTCGGTGCGAACGTCGCTGACGGTCGCGGTAACGTAACGTTCAACGTTGCTTACACCGATCGTGACGACCTGTTCCAGGGCGATCGCGACTTCGCGTTCTTCGCGCAGTTCGACGATGGCAACGGCGGTCTGATCAACGGTGGTTCGACGGGTATCCCGGCCACCTCGATCTTCTCGGGCGCACTCGCTACGTTCTCGCCGGTCAGCAACGGTGTAACGTTCGACACGAACGGCGACATCCGTCCGTTCGAGTCGGTTGATCCGGTCAATAACGACTTCTACAACTACGCACCGGTCAACTACATCCAACTGCCGCAGACGCGCTATCAGACGACGGCACTGGGTCACTTCGACATTTCGGATAACGCCACGGTCTACGGCCGCGCGCACTTCACCTCGTCGAAGGTCCCGCAGCAGCTCGCTCCGACGCCGATCTTCCAGTCCGGCTCGACGTTCACGATCGACGGCAACCCGTTCCTGACCGCGAACTCGCAGACGGAACTGTCGAATGCCTTCGGTGACGGCGTTGACACGGACGGTGACGGCATCGACGACACCGGTACGGCGTTCCTTCGCCGCCGCATGCTCGAAGTCGGTCCTCGTGTCTCTGACGATGCGTTCACGAGCTACCAGATCCAGGTCGGCCTCCGTGGCGATCTGACGGATAGCTGGTCCTACGATGCATACCTGCAGACGGGCAACGTCAACATTGCCTCGACTCAGGAAGGCAACGTCAGCCGCCAGCGCTTCCTGCAGGCACTGCTGGTAGACACCAGCGACCCGACCGGTCAGACCTGCACGAGCTCGGCGACGAACGGCGCAACGGTTGGTTGTACCCCGATCAACATCTGGGGTGAAGGCAACATCTCCGAGAACGCTGCTGAGTTCCTCCGCACGCGTGTTTCGTCGACCGCTGACTACGACCAGCTCGTAACCGGCCTCACCTTCACCGGTGATCTGGGCTTCGAGCTTCCGGGTGGTCCGATTGGCGCGGCTATCGGTTTCGAGCATCGTGAAGACGATCTCGAGTTCCGTCCGTCGCAGGCTCTGGCTTCCGGCGACATCGCCGGCTTCAACGGCGCACCGCCGATCACCGGTGGCTTCAACGTTGACGAGGCCTACGTCGAGCTGTACCTGCCGATTCTGTCAGGTTCACCGATGGCTGAGCTTCTCGATATGGAACTCGCTTATCGTTCGTCGGATTACTCGACGGCTGGTAGCGTTTCCGCTTCGAAGATCAGTGCTTCGTGGGCACCGACGGATCAGTTCCGCATCCGTGCGGGCTTCAACCAGGCAGTACGCGCGCCGAACATCGGCGAGCTGTTCCAGCCTGCAGCAGAAGGCTTCCCGAGCGCGGTTGATCCGTGTGCGGCAGAAGGCCCGAACGCTGGCGATCCGGCAGTCCAGGCTATCTGTGTGGCAACCGGTGTACCGGCTGGCGTCGTAAACACGCCTGCTATCAACCTCCCGGCTGCTCAGGTTCGCGCGCTCTTCGGCGGCAACCCGGCTCTGGCGGAAGAAGAAGCCGAGACGTTCACCTACGGTGTGGTTGTTACGCCGTCGGCGATCGAAGGCCTTACGTTCAGCATCGACTACTTCGACATCACGATCGACGATGCAATCTCGACGTTCGGCGGTGGCGCGGCTAACGTTCTCAACACCTGCTACGACGCAACCAACCCGCTCGGCGGTGTCGGTTCACCGTTCTGCACGGCGATCACTCGTCGCGCTGACGGCACGATCAACTTCGTATCGCAGCAGTTCCAGAACGTTGCTGAGCTGACGCTCAACGGTATCGACGTCCTCGCGAGCTACGACATGGACCTTTGGGGCGGTGACTTCCGCATCAACTATGTCGGTACGTTCACGCAGGAATCGGACTTCATCGCCTTCGCGGGTGATACGCCGATCGAGTGTGCCGGTAACTTCGGTAACCTCTGCGGCGAGCCGGTACCTGAGTACAAGCACCGCATGACGTTCCGCTGGACGTCTGACAACATCACGGCTCAGCTGCTGTGGCGTCAGGTTGGCGAAGTCAACGATGACGATCCGGGTACGACCTACTCTGTCGAGTCGATCGACAGCCAGGCCTACTTCGACGCATCGGGCACGTACCGCTTCAGCGACAGCTACGCTGTCACGTTCGGTATCGACAACCTGCTCGACGAAGAGCCGCCGATCGTCGGTGACAACGCAGAACAGGCTAACACCTGGCCTGCGACGTACGACGTATTCGGTCGGACCTTCTTCCTGAGAGCTACTGCTGAGTTCTAAGGAATCTGACAGGACGTCAGGAAAACGGCGGGCTTCGGCCCGCCGTTTTTTTTCGAGCAACGTTCGATGAGTGACACAGGCTGGTCCGAGTACTGGGAGAAAGACGGCGCCGCCGGTGGCGAAGTATTCGTCAGCGGCAAGGGCGATCGACATCCCGCGCTCGAGACCTACTGGCGGGCCGTTTTTGCCGAATTGGGCGCCGGTGCTCGTGTTGTGGACATCGCGAGCGGAGCGGGATCGATTTACGCTCATCTCGATGCCGACCACGGCCTCGACCTGCACGCGAGCGACATCGCGCCGGAAGCCCTCGAAGCACTCGCGGAACGCATCGCCGGCGTAACGACGGCAGTGTCGGGTGCGAGTGAACTGCCCTACGACGATGCGAGTTTCGATCTGGTGGTCAGCCAGTTCGGGATCGAATACGCGGGCCGCGACGCTTTTGCCGAAGCGGGCAGGATCGTCACCGCCGGCGGCAGCCTGACCGCCCTCGTGCACATCGAAGACGGCTATGTCGACAGCAACAACAAGGCTCAGCTCGACGAAGCGGAGCTGACCGCACGAATCGAATTCATCAAGCGCTCGATCGATCTGACCAATCGAGCGTTCTCCGGGAACAAGGCGCTCCTCCAGAAGACCGAGCAGGCCTACGTGCCGCTGATTCAGGAGATGGGCGAGGCGGTCCGGCGCTGCCCGCGCGGCATTCATGCCTATCTGCTGGCCGGCTTCCGGAAACTGTATGACAACCGCCAGCAGTACCGAAAGTCGGACATTGTGGGATGGCTGGAGCAGATGGACGACGAACTGTCCAAGACGCTGGACCGGCTCAGCCGCATGCGACAGGCGGCGATGTCCAGCGAAGACATGGACATCGTCAAGGAACAGCTGGAGGCTGGCGGACTGAGCGACGTCACCGCCGCGCCATTTGAAACGGAAGGCAACGAACTTCCAATCGCGTGGAGCCTGAAGGCGAAACGATTAAACTAGGCTTTCCGGGCATCGGGTCCGGAAGCAGCAATCAATTGGAGCAAGACAGATGACCGAGCAACAGGAATCAATGTCAACGTCCGGCAAGGTTTCCGGAAAGATGTTCCTGTATCAGGAACCGGAACTGCTGACGCCAGAGACTCACGGTTCCATGGGGTTCACGCCGGCCAAGCGGCCCTACGATTTCGTTCGCAATGAGCGGGTCGTTCCTCTGACGATGACGGAATTCTCGAGCGCACAGCGCTACTACCCCATCATCTTCTCCAACATCGATCAGCCGATGCCGCTCGCCGTCACCGGCCTTCTCGATGAAACCAATCTGTTCGTCGACGCGGACGGCCAGTGGGACCCGATGTGCTACGTGCCGATGTACCTGAAGTGCTATCCGTTTACTTTCGCGCACGAGGGCGGGGGCAGCGTGGCGGTCGTCGTCGATCGGGCGGCGGATTCGGTAACCGAAAATCCCGAGTATCCATTCTTTGTCGGCGACCAGGTCAGCGAGCAGACCGATTCGCTCATGCGGCTTTGCGCCCAGTACGATGCCGAGCGCCGGCGCACCGTGGATTACACGAACAAGCTGAAGGAACTCGATCTGCTGACGCCGCTACGCGCCGCCTATACCCCGGAAGGCAAGACGGATCAGGAGCCGCTGGCGGAGT
The DNA here is from genome assembly GCA_965232445.1 of Woeseiaceae bacterium. Taxonomy (GTDB): domain Bacteria; phylum Pseudomonadota; class Gammaproteobacteria; order Steroidobacterales; family Woeseiaceae; genus UBA1847. The sequence continues at coordinate 1,660,498 of OZ246973.1, forward strand.
ACATCGGAATCGATGTCGAAAAGTTCAACGAACTGGGCCAGGACCAGGTGCTCGAACTGCATCAGGCTGGCTTCCTCGCGGCAACCTATCTGCAGATCTACTCGCTGGAGAACTGGAACCATCTGATGGCCAGGCGCGAGCGCAATCGTCAGGCGGCCTAAGCCGGCCTTCCAACGAAACTAACGCGGGACGACATCGAACGGCGCGGTCACGCGCGTCGAATCGTCGTGTATTGGCGCCGTGCCGTGCCACATGAAGGATGGGAACAAGACCAGCATCCCCGCCTTCGGTTTGATCCACTTCTCCGGTGCCAGCGGAGGGTCGCACTTGAACGGCGGCTCGCCGAACTTGATCCATCCGGAGTGACCCGCCTCGTCTTCGACATCGTCCGGCACCGCGACATAGTAGGCTGAACTGATCCAGCCCTCGGGGTGCACGTGATTGACGTGCCAGCCGCGGCCGTGAAGCTTCACCGACCAGCTGCCCGTGATCCGGTAATCGCCGGTGTTCCGTGAGGTTAGCGGATGACCGCCGGTGCTGCCCACGGATGCCATGTAGGCGCGGATCGGTTCGTCGAGCGCACGCACGTAGGCTTCGATGACGGGATCGTCGATGCCGGTCAGGTCGCGCGACGTCTGTATCCCCTGCCGCAATGACTGATCCAAAGGGTGAGTTGCGTATTGCTGCCATTGCTCGAGCGCTGCCAGGAACGCTGCGTTGAAAGCATCGATCGACTCGAATCCCTCCGGCACGGGTAACTCGTAGGCCCGCACAAAGCGGTCGATGTCGACGAGCGACTCGTAGCGTTCGTCGCCCAGGATGCGCCACGCTGTCGCCTGATACGCGATCCAGTGCTGGCGCAGCGGTTCCGCTGCGTGCATGGCGTCGGCAAGTTGCAGCGCGACCGCCGCCTTGTTCTGCATGAGTAGCGCCGTAATCAGATTGGCAATCGCGCCGTGATGCTGCGGATTGATCGCCGTGGCCTCCCGGGCTGCGCGTTCCGCTTCGGCTCCTTTGCCGAGGTCGACCTGCGCCTGTGCGAGCGTTGCGAGCGCATCGGGCGATACCCCGATCTGCCGGGCTCCTTCCACCATCTCGACCGCGCCCGCCGCATCGCCACTCTGACGCCGGAGTTCTGCCGCCATTGCGAGTAACTCCGGCTTCCGGCCCGCGCGTTCGAGCAGCGCATTGAAGCGGTCGCGCTCTCCGCGCATCCACAGCGTGCCGGCGAGCGACTTGAGACTGAACTCGGCGGGCTGACGTTCGTAGGCGTTTTCGAGATCGGCCATTCCTTCGTCGACGAGACCGAGCTCGAGCCTCGCGCGTGCGCGCATGAACCGGATCTCGGGACGATCCTCGCCTTCGTCGATCAGCGCGTCGAATATGGCTTCGGCGTGTTCGCATTGACCCGTACCGAGAAGCGCGGTGGCATAGCCGTACCGGGCGGGTGTGTTGACGGGATCGTGATCGAGCACAGTCTCGTATTGCGGCAAGGCATCCTCGTAACGTTCGAGATCCACCAGCAATCGGGCCAGCGCTCGCCGGGCCTGATCGAATCTCGGCTCAAGAGACAGGGCGCGCTCGTACGATGTGACGGCTTCACCGAGCATTCCGAGCTGGGTGTCCGCAATGGCTAGCAGATAGGCGGCTTCGGGATGGTCGATGCCGGACAAGCGCGAGCGAGCGGCATGCGGATCGCCGCTGTCGATGGCGGCTCGGCCGGCGGAGATCGCCTGTTGGATGGGGTTCACGGAAGGACGCCTGGGCACTCGATCGGCCTATTCTGCCGCAACCGGCCGGTAGGCGCAGTCCGCAATTCTACGGGTCGACACCTCGCGCCACTGGTTCCGAACGCTCGCAATTCGACGAAAATGTCGAAAGCGGACAGGCTGCGATGTGGGGTCTGCGGCCGGCGTTCAGCCGGTCAGATCTTCGCCGTCCACCAGGTAGGTGATGTCCCAGTACACGTCTTCGTGGTGCACGGCCTCGCCGTCGACGATCTTCGGGCGGAACACGAACTTGCCGACGTGATCGACCACCAGCTCGCTCCAGTACCCGGTGGGATCGCCCTCGATAACCTCGATGTTCTCGGCCTCGCCCGTCTCGCTCACGTCGAAACGCACAAGGATTCGCGAGCCCGGTGAGGTTTCGCGTGTCGACACGCGGAGAAAGAGATTGCGCATGTCGGGGGCGGTCGTTCGTGGCATCTCCTGCAGCAACAGCGGCTCGTTGAAGCGTTCGCCAATGGCATTTTCCAGCGAAGGGTCAGCCGCAAGCGTCTGCCAGCCGCGTTGATAATGGCGAAGCGCGGCGGCACGGTCGACGGTGTACTGTGCCATCAGGTCACCGGCGGAGATGTAAGCATCCGCTCGCTCGATCGGCGCCAGATCGTCGCTGGTGTTCGCGATCCACACCGCCTTCTGCAGGTAGCGCCGCCACAAGTCGCGGCCGTCGTAACCGTCGCTAATCTCGTTGCTGGCCAACAGTTCTGCGATCAGCATCAGCGCCGGCAACAATTCGGGCGCCCGGTGGCCTTCCGCGCGTTCGACCATGTTGATCGTGCGGCGATACACCGTGTGCGAATCGACACGCATGCCGAGGTCGTCGAGAAGACCGGCCTCCGTAAGGAATGCATTGAGTTTGCGGACGTCATCGCCCGGGTAGTTACGTTCGTACAGCGCGGTGTGCGCACGCTGGCGTGACAGAGCGCGATTGATGTCGCCCAGCTCGAGGTAGACGTCGCTCAGGCGCTGCAGCGGTTCTGCCTGTGACAGGTCGTGCAGCCCGTGATTGACCTGCTGCAAATGCAGGACGCTCTCCAGCATGTCCGAGGCTTCGGCAAACCGGTCCTGCTCGATCATTGCCTCGCTCGCACCCAGCATCGGCTCTACCAGCGAGTCGTGTAGTCGATCGGTTTCCGTCTGCAGAATGCTGATCGCCTGTTCGTAGTTCAGAATCGCGGCGTCATAGTCGGTTCCGGAGCGTTGGGCGTGGCCGAGGCGGACGAGACTGTCGGCCCAGTCGCGCCGGTTGTAGTCCGGCTGCTCCAGCAGCGTCGAGATGTAGCCCGCGGCGGCGTTGGCGGCCTCGTCGTAACTGCCGGCCAGCATCGCTTCGTCATAGCGATCGCTCAGCGCGCGCAGTGCGTCGTCGGAAGATGGTTCAGAAAGTGCAGGTGTGGCAGCAGCAAGGGTCAGGACGAGAATCGCCCCGCGAAAAGAAGTCCGGTAAAGATCGACTTGCCGGTTGATACGCTGCCCCCCATGCGCGTTGAAAGTTCGACTTCGATACTAGTCGAAAGTTCGCACGAGGACGAGGCGCAGGTCACATAAATCGAGCCATATAACAACTCGTTATGGCAGGCTCAGCCCTCTTCGACAGCGGTCTCCGTATCTGTTTCGGCGCTCGCAGACTGCGGCACCATGATCTCCACGTCCGCGCCCTCGCTCAGGTTCTCGGCGCCGCGGATGGCAACCTGATCGCCTTCTTCGAGCGCCCCGGTTACCGCGATCAACTCTCCCGCCGAGTCGCCGATCTCGACGGAGATCTGTTCGGCCTTGTTCTCGTCATTGATCCTGAAGACGAACGAACCGTTGGCACGCAGCACCAGCGCGTCACGCGGCACCGTCAGGGCGTACTCACGCGCGCGGATGGGGATCGCAACGCTGACGAGCTGTCCGACTGTCCACTCGCCTGCGGCCTCGGCCGGAAGGTCGATACGCGCCTCGAAGGTTTGCGAGCGGATATCGCCGGTCGGAACGAGCGCGCGGATCGTACCGCTGTGCCGGGCATCGGTGACAAAGACGTCGAGTGCGTCGCCCGTGACCGTGCGCGGCAGCAGCCGCAGCGGGACGAAGGCCCGCACTTCCAGATGTTCGAGATCGGTCATCTGACCGAGGGCTTCGCCCCTCGAGACCTCTTCGCCGGCTCGGCGGTCCCGGCTGATGACGATGCCGGAGAACGGCGCTAGCACGTCGGCGCGCCGAATCTGATCGTCGATCTGACGGATACGCACGCGGATGATGTCTGCATCGCTGACCGCGAGATCGCGATTGGCTTCGGTCTGCTCGAGCTCGAATTCGGAGACGAGGCTGCCGCCCGACAGCTCCTGCTGCCGGCGCAATTGACTGGAGAGTTGCCGGATGTTGATCTCGGCTCGTGCCAGCAACGCTTCCTGTTCCGCGCGCTGCAGCCGCAACGGACCGGCGTCGACGCGCGCGACCGGGTCGCCGGCACGTACCCACGTGCCGGGTTCCGCGACCATTTCGAGACGCCCGGCGACACCGGCGGTGATCTGCAGTTCGTTGCGCGCGTATATCGTGCCGGGTACGGCGACCGTGGGCGCGAGTTCGCTGCGGGAGACCTCGGCCACCTGGACGACGGAGGTCGGCATGCCCTGAGCGAATACGGGTGTTGCCGCTAGCAGCAGCACTACGGCGGTTATGGGATTACGCATCGGCTGTGACTCCGTCGAGTGAAGGTTGCCGGCGCCGGAATCGTTCGACCAGAGCCAACGGCGGGAGGCGAAGGATGCTCGGCATCAGTATTAGCGTGAAAAGCGCACTCACGAACATGCCGCCGATGATGACGGCGGCGAGCCCGCGGTAAATCTGAGAGCCCGTGCCCGGGATGACCATCAGCGGCAGCATGCCGAAGATGCTGGTGAGCGTGCTCATGTAGATCGGCCGGGCGCGGACGCGGACAGCCTGAGCGACGGCCTGGGCGCGATCGAGCCCGGAGCGAAGCCCGCTGCGCGCCTGCATTACCAACAGGATCGCGTTGTTGACCACCAAACCCAGCAGAATCAGGAAGCCGATCATCGTCAGCAGGTCCATCGCCTGATTCGTGAACAGATTGAGAATGCGCAGCGCGCCGACGCCGCCGGCGATGGCGAGCGGCATCGACAGCATGACGATTGTCGCGTCCCACAGCGAACGGAACATCGCAGCGAGGATCAGGAACAGCACGATCGCGGCCGTGATCAGATTGACGCCCATCGTCGCGAAGGCTTCTTCGAGCCGATCTGCCGTACCGCGATACTGGAGGCTGACTTCGCTCGGCATGATCTCGCGAATCTGCGGACCAACGACGTCGCGCAGCGTATTGAGCGCCTCCTGCACCGTCATGTCCTCGGGCGGCGTTACCGACAGCGTTAGCGTTCTCTGCCCGTTGACGCGCAGCAGCTGACTCGGGCCGACGGTTCGTTCGATGTCCGTCAGTTCGCCGAGCGTCTGCACGCCGGCAAGCGGAGTTGCTATCGGGGTTGCCGCCAGTTGCTCCGGCGTAGTCCACGTCGGGCCCTTGAGAATCATGTCCATCCGATCGTTGCCGTCGAAGTACTCGCCAACGAATGTGCCGCTGGTCAACGCTCGGACCGCGGTGGCAACGGAGGCGCGGTCGAGCCCGGCCGCTGTGATGCGCCGGTCGTTCGGTATCAGCTGCAGCTCAGGTTCGGCGATGGCGAGACCGGGAATCGGCCGCACCATTGCACCGGGCACCGCCTCGTTTACGATCGGCATGGCCTGCATGGCGACCTCGGACAGGACATTGATATCCGGGCCCTGCAGATCGAGATTGATCGCGCGCCCACCGTCGAAACCGAAGTTCAGCATCGTCGAGCGCTGCACGAAGGCGCGCGTATCCGGCAGCCCGACGAGAATCTCGTCGCGCACCAGTTCGATCATTTCGTCATTGCGGTCCGGGTCCAACGGGTAGATGAACAGGGCATTGAATGAGCCGAAGGCGGACAGGTTGTAGCCGCGTATGTAAGGCTGCTCCTCGTGCTCCATGTACGGGCGCAGGCGTTCGACGACGGTTCCGGCGATTTCCTCGCGAACCATGTCGATGGTGCCGCCCGGCGGCATGCTGAAGAAGGCGTTCATCGAATCCATCGGCGCCTGCGGCAGCAGATTCGCCTGCGGCATCAGCAGCACGACGGACAGTACCGACGCGCCCAGAATCCCGCCCACCCAGGCGCGGCAGCGCGCAGGCGTGCTGGTGAGTCGCATGACGATTGCGGTGATCCGGTCCCACCAGTGCTCGAGATTGTCGTCCTTCTCCTCGCGCAGCAGGAACGACGCGGCGACAGGCAGCACGGTGATGGCAATGAAGAACGATGCGGACACCGCAACGGCGATGGTCAACGCGAGGTCCTGGAAGAGCTGGCCTTCCATCCCTTGCATGAACAGCACCGGCGTGAAGATCGCGACGCTGGTGACCGTCGACGCGAATAGCGCGCCGGTGATCTGTTTAGTGCCTTTCGCGACGGCCTCTTTAAGCTCGAGTCCGTTCTGGCGACATCGCACGATATTTTCGAGCGTCACGATAGCCGCATCCATTACGAGACCGACGGCGAATGCGAGCCCGGCCAGCGAGATTACGTTCAACGTCTTGTCGAACATGCGCAGTGCGACGAAGGCCACCAACAGCGACAGCGGGACGGTCACTGCAACGAGGAACGTGGCTCGGCGGCTGCGCATCAGGAAATAGAGAATGCCGATGGCGAGGACGAGACCGATGCCTAAGTTACTGCGTACAAGTGCAATCGCCCGGCGGATGTGGACCGATGCGTCGAAGCTCAGATCGATCTCGAGTCCCGCCTCTTTGAGCGGCCCCGCATTGAGTTCAGCGATAGCGGCGTTGACGCCGTCGAGAATCTCGACCGTGTTCGCGTCGTACTCACGCTGCACCGTAATGTAGTAGGCAGGGTAGCCGTTGCGTAGCGTAAAGCCGTCCTGAGCTCGCGGCACGATGTCGACGTCCGCGACCTCGCTCAGATAGATGGGCCTTTCGTTGCTCCAGCCGACGATGAGCTGGTTGAGCTCGCCGGGCTCGAACTGGCCGACGAAGCGAACGGTGTACTGACGGCGCCCGACGTCAGCGAAGCCGCCAGAGGTATCGGAGCCGCGGGAGATGGTCGCGATAATGTCCTGAATACGCACGCCGAGCGCCGCGGCACGGTAGGCATCGAACGTGATGTGCACTTCTCGCGGCTGCTCGCCCTGCAGCTCGACCCGCGAAACGCCTGGGATTCGAGCGAGCCGCGGCTCGACCTCGTCCTCGATCAGTTTCTGGTACTCCGCCAGTTCCTGCACCGGATTGTCCGGCAGGACGCGAACGAGCAGGGAGGCCGCGCCCGGTGTTTGCCGTCCACCGCCTGCGAAAACCTGCGGTTCGATCGCGTCACCCGGTCGTGGCGGCGCCTGGGTGAGATTGTTGATGACGTCGAGCTTTGCCGTCTGGATGTCCGTGCCGACGGCGAAGCTCAGGTTGACGAATCCCGCACCGCGGCTGATGAACGAGTTGATGTTGGTCAGTCCGGGCGTATTTCGCAGGACGTTCTCCTGCGGCTCGATGATGTTCGCTTCCATCTCCTCGGGCGCCGCGGCGCGCCAGAAGTTGGCGATGGACACCTGCGGTTCTTCGATCGTCGGCAGAAGCTGAATCGGAAGCGAGGCAATCGACGTGGCGCCGAACAGCGCAACGAGCACGACCGCCACGGCGACGGACGGCCAGTGGCGCGTACTCAGGTCAGTGAGACTCATTGGATGTCGACCCCCTCGAATCGATGCTGCGGCCGATGGAGGACGAGCGAAAGCGTCGCCATATCGGAGCGTGTCTGCCTTAGATGCCCCAACCTGGCAAAAGGTCACAAGTCTGGACACGGTCTAAAAGACCGATTCGTTATACCGGCCGTGGAGCGCCGCAGGGAGCGCCTGTACCATCGCCCCATGCGCATGATTCTCGCCGCTTTGCTGCTTGCTTCCGCCGCCGCGTACGCGGAGCTGCCAGCGTACGTGATCGAATTGCCCGACAGCGTTCGAGACGTGTTCGTCGCCGATGCCGGCAACGCAACGCTGTATCACTTCGAGCACGAAGCGGACCGGCTGACAGCGGGTGGGGAAACCTATATGTCCATCGGTCAACGTGGCGTCGGCAAGGAGCGGGCCTGGGATCGCCGCACCCCGCTGGGGATCTACTTCGTCGTTGACCAGCTCGACACCAGCCGTCTGCACGAGAAGTACGGCGTGACCGCGTTTCCGCTCGACTATCCGAACGAATGGGACCGGCAGAACGAGCGCACGGGCGACGGTATCTGGTTGCACGGCGTGCTGCCCGGCGAAGAGCGGCGCCCGCCGTTCGATACCGACGGCTGTCTCGCGCTACCGAACGAGGATCTCGCCGATCTGGAGCCGCGATTTCTGCCGCTGACGACGCCGGTCATCGTCACGCGAGAAATCGAGTGGTCGTCCGAAGAAGCGCGCGTCCGAATTCGGGACCAGCTGCGAGGCGCGGTCGACCGCTGGGTTGCGAGTCTGGCCGCGGCCGACCTGCACGGCTACCTGTCGCTTTACGCCGAGGACTTCACGTACCGCGGGATGAGCACGTCGGAGTGGGCCGCATTGCGGCTCACGTCATTCGAGCGCGCCGGGCCGACGCGCGTTTCGATTGAAGAACTGACGTTGCTGGCGGATCCGGAAGAAGAGGGACTTTACCTAAGCCGGTTCCTGCAAACGACAGCCGGCGAGGACGGACCGGTCGTACGCATGAAGCGGCTCTATTGGCGGCTCGGCGGCGACGGCGAGTTGCGCATCGTTGCCGAGGACAACGGCTGATGCGGAAGCAGTAGCGAGATGTCGCGCAAACTCCTCTATCACGGCACGGATAACGAGGTCCGTGAGGGCGACCGCATCGAGTACCGAACCGTCTTTCTACGGCGGCGGAAGCTCGGCACTGTCGTCTGCATCCCGGAGAAGACGGCGCTCGAACTGAATGCCGAGAACAAGTCGCCCGACGATTGGCTGATCCGCTTCGACGACGGAACGGACACCGGCTGGATGTATCATCCCGAGGAGCTGCAGCCTCCCAAACGGCTGACGCTCGTCGCGCGCGGTGCGGAGTACGAGCGGACTACTGCCGACGAGCTCGAACGGCAGGAAGCGGAGATCGAGGCGCAGCTCGGCTTGAAGGGTGACCTGTTCGGCTGCCTGATCCTCATCGCGATCGCCTTCGCAATCATCATGCTGATCGCCGTCGTCAAGTACGGACTGCCCTGGTAGGATCGCCTGCCGTGCAACGCTACTCGACAGTCTGGTGGGCCGCGATCCTGCTGTCCTCCGCCGTGACCGGCGGCGGGACCTTCATCCTGCTGCTGCTGTTCTCGGACGTCTCGGTGGCAACGGCACTGAAGATCAGCCTCGCGCTGGTCATCGTTGGCGACGTCACGCTCGCGATCTTTATGCAGGCGATCTCGCCAACGCGCATCGAGCTGGGCCCAGGCGAGCGCTGGCACATCGGCGAGGCACCCAGGGACCGCGGAGTGGTGACGACGCGATTCGAGAACGGCAAGGGCAAGATTTCGATCCGGGGAGAGACCTGGCACGCACGTCAGGAGGACACTGCGGCCAAACCGCTGGATGTTGGCGAGCGGGTTCGAGTGCTGGAACGCGAGGGGCTTACGCTGGTGGTTGCGGCTGCGGACGAGGTTTGACCGCGTCCTATTCGAGCACCGCGTCCGCGGCCGATTGCAGCGCTTCCAGTTTCTCTCGCCGGTCCTCGTCCAAGCCGAGGTCCAGCAGGCGGACCGCGGCGGTTCGAAGACTCTCGATCGCGGTTCGTCCGTCTTCGTCGAGCGGACCGCCGGCAGGATCGCCATCGAGCAGAAATTCGAAATCGGCTACGACGGCACGGTACATCGTCACCGCCCTGTCGGCATTGCCCAATCGCTGCTGGCAGTCTGCGTTGGCCAACATCGCCGGGCCCACCATGTGGTGATAGTGAGAGCAAACGGCGAGCGTCGCCCGCGCCCATAGAGCACTCGCATTTTCTTCGCGCGCAAGCCACCCGGCTTCGCGGAAGTGAAGGGTCAGTCGATGCCCGAGATTGGCGTAGCCGGCTCCGCACATCCAGACGAGCGCCGAGACGGTGCCATTCGGATAGCCGTTTGCCTGTGCCTTGATCGACTCGATCTCCTTGTCGAGCCGCCTGAGAACGGCGATAACCGCCTCGTCACCCGCCGTTCTTGCAGCCGGCGTGCTGAAGTCGCTCGTCAACAGGTTTTCGACAAGCGCTCTGACTTCGTCGAACACCGGGTCGGAGTCACCCCTGGTTCTGAGTCGGGCAAACAGCGATTTGAGTGAGTTCCACATCGGGAAAATCGTAGCGAAGAGGGCGAGTGACGATGCCCCCGGGCGCCGGGCTACTCCATGCCCAGGATGATCTCCCATTCGTCTTCTGTCACCGGCATGATCGACAGGCGATTGCCCTTACGCGTCAGCACCATGTCACCGAGTTCCGGGTGCGCCTTGATCTCGGACAGCGTGATCGTTCGTTTCAGTTTCTTCACGTAGGCTACGTCGACGAGTATCCAGCGCGGATCGTCCGGGTTGCTCTTCGCGTCGTAGTACTTGCTGTCCGGATCGAACTGCGTCGGGTCCGGGTACGGCTTGCTGGCGATCTTCATGACGCCGACGACACCCGGCTCTTTGCAGTTCGAGTGATAGAAGAAGACCTTGTCCCCAACGCGCATATCGTCGCGCATCATGTTGCGGGCCTGATAGTTGCGAATGCCGTCCCACGGTTCGCGTTTGTCGCGCTTCAGGTCGTCGATGCTGTACGCATCGGGTTCGGATTTCATAAGCCAGAAGGCCATTGCGTTCCTCTGCGAAGTGGCTACCAAAAAGGCGTCAAAGTGTAGCACGGACAGACGATTTGGCCTGCGCAAGTTACGAATTGTTATAGGGTTTTTCCCTACACCGATTCGATTACCCCTGTGTTACGATTGCCTCCCGACGCTGCTTCCGGAGCCCCGGATGTCAAACATGCTGGCCAGCATTTTCGGTGCCTCACCGGTCCAGCCGCTGGAGAAACACATCTCGATCGCTTACGACTGCGCGAAGAATCTTCGCGGACTGTTCACGGCGGTCGTCGAGGGTGACTGGAACGCGGTCGAGGCGGCGCACAAGGACATCGAGCGGCTCGAGCAAGAGGCAGACGACCTCAAGAAAGAGATCCGCCTGCACCTCCCGAAGAGTCTGTTCATGCCGGTGCCGAGGCAGGATCTGCTTGAGCTCTTGCTCGTGCAGGACAAGATCGCCAATCGAAGCCGTCACGTAGCCGGTATCGTCGTCATGCGCAGGCTCGAGATGCCCGAGCAGATCTCCGCCGAGTTTCTGGAGTTCGTCGATCGCGTGATCGACGCTGCCAAGCAGGCGAAGAAGAGCGTGCATGAACTGGACGAGCTGTACACCACCGGTTTCCGCGGCGCTGAAGCAAAGCTGGTCGAAGGGATGATCGAGGAGCTCGATCGGATCGAGACGGACACGGACGCGCGTCAGGTATCGCTGAACCGCAAACTCTTCGAGATCGAGGATTCGATGAATCCGGTCCATGCCATGTTCATGTATCGAACGATCGAACTGACCGGCGATATCGCCGATATGGCCGAGCGAGTCGGACGCCGGCTGGAAATGTTGCTGTCGCGATGAGTCGTATGCTCTAGCCCTCGGCAACCACTAATAACAATTCCAAGAAAGGTGGACCTGACAAGGCAACACAATGGAAGCTGAGCTTATCTACATAGGCCTTGCGGCCTTATTCGGCATTTTCATGGCGTGGGGCATCGGTGCCAACGACGTCGCAAATGCCATGGCAACGTCCGTCGGCTCCAAAGCGCTGACGATCAAGCAGGCGATCCTCGTCGCCGCGGTCTTCGAGTTCCTGGGCGCCGTTCTCGCTGGCGGCGCCGTGACCTCGACGATCCGCAAGGGCATCGTGGACTCGGATCTGATGGCCGATGAGCCTGCGCTTCTGATCTACGGGATGCTGTCCGCGCTGTTGGCGGCCGGAACGTGGCTGCTGGTCGCATCCAGAAAGGGCTGGCCGGTTTCGACCACTCACTCGATCATCGGCGCCATCGTCGGATTCGCGGCCGTCGGAATCGGAATCGAAGCAGTGCAGTGGGGGCAGGTCGGTACGATCGTCATGAGCTGGGTCGTCTCGCCACTGACTGCCGGCTTCATTGCGTTCTGCATCTACCAGACCGTACAGCACCTGGTGCTCCGGCATGAGAACCCGCTGGACCGGGCCAAGCGCTGGGTCCCGGTTTACATGTTCCTCGCGGCGTTCACGATCACTCTGGTTACGATCCTCAAGGGCCTGAAGCACATCGGTCTGGATATCTCGGTGCGCGACAGCTACCTGCTGGCCGCGGCCGTCGCTACGCTGATTGCGTTCGTCGGTTCCTACTTCATCCGCAAGATCCAACCCGATCCGAAAGCCGAGAAAGATCAGCACTACATCACCGTAGAGAGGGTGTTCGGCATCCTGATGATCATCACCGCCTGCGCGATGGCATTCGCGCACGGATCCAACGATGTTGCGAACGCGATCGGTCCGCTCGCCGCGGTCGTAAGCGTTGCTCAGTCGGGCATGATTGCCGCGCAGTCGGCGCTGCCGATCTGGATTCTGATGCTGGGCGGCGTGGGCATCGTCTTCGGTCTCGCAACTTTCGGTCGTCACGTCATCGCAACGGTCGGTACGAAGATCACTCATTTGACGCCGAGCCGCGGGTTCGCGGCGGAACTCGCTGCTGCAACAACCATTGTCCTTGCGTCAGGCACGGGCATTCCGATTTCGACGACGCATACTTTGGTCGGTGCGGTGCTGGGTGTCGGTCTCGCCCGCGGCATTGAAGCCATCGATCTGCGCGTCGTGACGAACATCTTCGTCTCATGGGTCGTGACGATTCCGGCAGGTGCGATTCTGGCAGTCATCTTCTTCTTCACGTTCAAGACGATCCTGCCGTGATCGACATGGGAGACATCGTCCGATGAGCCAATTTGCGCTGGCGCTGCACGGCGGAGCGGGCGTGATGCTCGGCCGCGACTACACCGCGGCGGAAGTTCATCTGCGCGAGCTCGCCGAGCAGGGCGCAGCCGACCTCGAGCAGGGTGGGTCCGCTCTGGACGTCGTCGAGCGCGCTGTGGCGGCCATGGAATCCAGTGGGCTGTACGTCGCGGGCAGGGGTTCGGCCCCGAATTCCGCCGGATATGTCGAACTCGATGCCTCGATCATGGTGGGGCCGGACAGGCGCGCGGGTGCGGTAGCGTCGATCTGCAACGTGGTGAACCCGATCTCGGTCGCGCGCCGCGTCATGGAAGCGACCGACCACGTCATGCTCGCCGGCGACGGCGCGCTGGCATTCGCTCGCAAGGAGGGCTTCGACGAGGTTGCCTCACCCGAGGACTACTACGTCCTGCCCGTCGGCATCGTTGCCAACGACGTCCAGACCGGCGCTCACGGAACGGTCGGTGCGGTCGCTCGCGACGTCGAAGGACGCCTCGCTGCGGCGACTTCCACCGGCGGCACATTCGGCAAGCTGAAGGGCAGGGTCGGCGACACACCGATCATCGGCAGCGGTACCTGGGCGGATGAGCAGATTGCTGTGTCGTGCACCGGCGTGGGCGAGTATTTCATCCGCACGGCTGCGGCCGTGTCCGTTGCGAGCCGGGTTCGAGCGGGCATGTCTCTCGACGCCGCGCTGGCCGAGGTGCTGGACGACATTGCGATTCTGGGTGGCGACGGCGGAATAATCGCAGTCACGGCCGCCGGCGAGATCGCAATGGCCTATAACTCGGATGGCATGAAGCGGGCCGCCGTGTCGGATCGGCAGCCGCTGGACGTGCGAAGCTTCGACTAAGGAGCGCCCGTTCTCAGGGTGCGGCTTCTTCCCGTGCGATCAGCTCGTCGATGACGCTGAACAGGTCGTTGCCGGCCAGCGAGGCGCTGGTCTTGTACTCACCGCTGACCACGATCGTCGGCACGGCGTCGATCCGGTAGCTTCTTGCAAGATTGCTCGCCACGCGCAGCGATTCCGCGACCTCCGCTGAATTCCACGCGCTGTTGAAAGCGGCTGAATCGATGCCGAAGCCTGCGAAGAACGCCTCGATTTCCTCTATACGGAGCAGCCGCATCCCCCGGCGGTGAATCGCGTCGAACACGCCGGCGTGCACCGCGTGGTAGTCGTCGATGCTGCCGTTGGCGACCAGCAGTTCCATCGTGTAGAAGATCTGCGCATGAGCGGTAGCAGTCGGATTCCACGTTGCGGGAATGCGAACAAAGCGGACCGAATCGGGTGCCGCCGCAACCCAGGCGTTCAACGGCGCTTCCAGGTTGGCGCAGTGGTGGCAGCCGTACCAGAAGACTTCGGCCACTTCGATCTGATCGCTGTCGCCGAGCGTCGGCTGCGGTGCTTCGAAGCGTACGAAATGCGTCCCTTCGCTGAACTGGTATTCCGAAGCCGGTGGCGCCGTATCGGCTACAGCGTCGGTGTCCTGCCCGCACCCGGACAAAGCGGCAAGTGCGAGGAGGGCCAGGAATTTTCGGGCAACGCCTGTCTTCAAGATATCTCTCCACACCCGAACACGTCATGGCCGACGGCGGTTCCCGCCGCCGGTCCGACGATGTCAGGAGCCGACTGCTCGATTCAGCGCGCGGCCTCGCGTTCGACGAGCTCGTTGATGATGTTGATCAGTTCCGCGGGCGTGCCGGCCTCGACCGTGCTGGTCCGGTACTTGCCGTTGACGACGATCGCGGGCACGCCGGTGACGTTGTAACGGCGGGGCCCGGCCAGATTGCGGGCCGTTTGCATCTGCTGGGCGACCCAAAAACCGTTCCACTCACGGTTGAAGTCCGTTTCGCTGACGCCGAAGCGCTCGAAGAAACTCTGAATGGCGTTCATGCGCAGCAGCTGATTGCCGCGGCGGTGAACCGCATCGAAAACCGCCGCGTGGAACGCCGGTCCGTTCTCGATAGCGCCAGTGCGGATCAAGGCTTCCGCAGTGTAGAAAATCTGTGCGTGTACCTGAGCCGCGTCGTGCCACATTACCGGTGCGCGAACAAAGCGCACGTTGGCGGGCTTCTCCGCGTCCCACCGATTGATCGTCGGCTCGAACTCGTAGCAGTGCGGGCAGCTGTACATGAAGAACTCGACGACCTCGATCTTGTCGGCACCGCCGAAGGTCGGCTGCGTCGGCACGAGGCGCGTGTAATGCCTGCCCTCTTCATAGCGATAGTTCGGCGTCTGTGCCGGCACGTCGGCCTGGGCGAGCACGATTTCGACGTCGCCCGTATCTTCTTCGGTGACGGCCGCCGATTCTTCGACAACCTCGATCTGCTCGTCCGCAGTCTCCTCGACCACCGCCTCGACGGTTTCTTCGGCCGCGGTCTCCTCGACGGCCGTTTCCTCGCTGACGGTCTCCTCAGCGGGTGCGGGCTCTTCCTGGCCGCAAGCGGCGAGGGCCAGAAAAGTCAGGCTAAAGATCAGCGTTTTCGTATTCATCGTCTTCATTTGTCTCTCTGAGCCCGTCGAAGTTTCACGGCGCCATTGTTGCCGGACGCTCGTGGAGGCCCTGCAGGTACGACGCCAGCGCGTCGATATCGTCCTGACTCAGCCGCGAAGCGATCGAGCGCATGATCTCCGTCGCGCCGTCCGACTCACGGGCGCCCGAGGCGTAGTCCTGCAGCTGCTTCGCCGTGTAGGCCGCGTGCTGACCGTTCAGCGCCGGATAGCCGGCGGCGGCGTTGCCGCGTCCGCCAGGCCCGTGGCACGCGATGCAGGCCGCGACACCGTTCTCGGCATCGCCGCCGCGATACAGCGCCGCGCCGCGGTCTACGGAGCCGGGGTCGGCAACGGACTGAGCGGCGCCTGGCAGGCCCTCGAAGTACACTGCGAGATTGTCGATGTCCTCTTCGGACAGCAGCATCGCCTGTCCCGTCATGACCGGGTCCTGGCGATCGCCCTCGCGGAAGGCTCTCAGCGTTTCGACCGTGTAGGTCGCGTGTTGACCGGCGATGTTCGGCCACAGCGGATTGACGCTGTTGCCTTCGGTGCCGTGACAGGCCGCGCAGGTAATGGCTCGGGCCTCACCGGCGGCGGCGTCGCCGTCGACGAGACTTTGCGCGGCAGCTGGCGCCGCGGCCAGAGCGAGTGCGCAGACGGTGCCCAGCATGGAGATCGAAGCGAAGACGTTTTTCATCTTTTTGAACCGTGAGTTCCTGACGACGGCACGGGCCATCGCGAATCTGTGGATGTCTTAAATGGCGCCAGCGGCTGGTGGCGCGGGGTGTCGAAACCGTAAAATTATACACCGAATCCTAGCAGCTTACTCCCATGTCTCAATTCCCCGGGGCCCGTTTTTTGACGAGCGCCAACAGCCAGAACCAGTTCGTCGCCGATGAGGGCGCCGAGGTGGCCGTGGCCGGCCGCTCGAACGCCGGCAAGTCGAGCGCCATCAACGTGATCGTGAATCGGCGCCAGTTCGCGCGGACGAGCAAAACGCCGGGACGCACGCAGCTCGTCAATTTCTTCGAACTCGAGCCCGAGCGGCGGCTGGTCGACTTACCGGGCTACGGGTTCGCGCGTGTGGCCGAGAAAGTCCGGCAGCACTGGGGCGAGCTGCTGTCGACCTACTTCCGGAGCCGGCAGAGCCTCAAGGGGCTGATCCTCGTCGTCGACATCCGCCGCCGCCTGACCGACTTCGACGTGCAGATGATCGAATTTGCCGAGTCGGTGAGTCTGCCGATCCACCTGCTGTTGACCAAGGCTGACAAGCTGAAGCGGGGGCAGGCCGCCAACGCGCTGCTGGACGTGCGCCGCACGCTCGAAGACCGGGCCACCGTGCAGCTCTTCTCCGCGCTCAAGCGGGATGGGGAATCGGAGGCGCGGAAGGTGCTGCAGGGGTTTCTCGACGGCTGATCCGCAACAAAAAGACCCCCTACCGGTGTTATCCGTGCGGTGCCCGCAAAGACGGCCGCCAACAGCAATCCCGGGCGAGTTTCAGCGAAGCCACCTCAATACAAAAAGACCCCGACCGTTGCGGGGTGCTATCTCTGAGGTGCGCGCAAATATCGCCGCCTTCAGTAAACCCGGGCGAGTCAGAGCGAAGCCAATTCAATACGAAAAAGACCCCCTACCGTGCGGGGTGTTATCCGTGCGGTGTGCGCAAAGATTGCCGCTTCAAGTAGACCCGGGCGAGTTCGATCGAAGCCTCCTCAACGCAAAAAGACCCCGACCGTTGCGGGTGAACAGCCGGGGTCCGAGAAGCAACCGGCTTGGGGTAACCGGGTTGCCCGCCTGTTTAGGGAGGTAAACAGGCGAGTGACTAACGCACTCAGGAATTGAGAACGCGGCGCGGCGGTTTAGTTCCGTTCCAAAGCTAAGCTGCTGAATTTACAGCGCTTCGCCAGCGTAACCTGCTAGTGGGCTTCGTCCCAGTTGTCGCCGACCCCAACGTCGACGGCGAGCGTGGTCGACAGGTCCGCGGCGCCTTCCATCAGTTCGACGACCATCCGCTCGAGCGCGTCGACCGAGTCTTCGGCGACTTCGAACACCAGTTCATCGTGGACCTGCATGATCATGCGGGCATCGATCTGTCCGGCTTCCAATCCGGCGGACACGCGAATCATCGCCCGCTTGATGATGTCCGCCGCGGTACCCTGCATCGGCGCATTGATGGCGGATCGCTCGGCATACTGCCTCCGCTGCACGTTTCTGGCATTGATCTCGGGCAGGTACAGCCTGCGGCCGAACACCGTCTCGACGTAGCCGTTCGCGCGAGCGGTCTCGCGGATGCCGTCCATGTAGGCTTTCACGCCCGGGTAGCGGTCGAAGTAGAGGTCGACGTATTCCTGCGCCTCGCCGCGACTTATGTCGAGCTGCTTTGCGAGGCCGAAGGCGGACATGCCGTACATCAGGCCGAAATTGATCGCCTTGGCCGAACGCCGCTGATCGTCGGTCACGTCATCGAGCGAGGCGCCGAAGACTTCGGCGGCCGTTGCGCGATGGACATCGGCGCCGGCCGCGAATGCGCCGAGCAGCCCCTCGTCGGCCGACAGATGCGCCATGATCCTGAGCTCGATTTGCGAATAGTCGGCGGCCAGCAGCTTGTAACCCTCCGGGGCGACGAACGCCTGGCGAATGCGACGGCCGGCGGCCGTGCGAATCGGGATGTTCTGCAGGTTCGGGTCGGTCGACGACAAGCGGCCGGTCGCGGCGACCGCCTGGTGGTAGGACGTATGCACCCGCCCCGTCTGCTCGGAGATCTGCAGCGGCAGCTTGTCGGTGTAGGTGCTCTTGAGTTTGGAGACGCTGCGGAAATCGATGATGACGCGCGGCAGGTCGTAATCGTGGGCGAGTTCGGCCAGCACGTCTTCCGCGGTAGATGGCTGCCCCTTCGGCGTCTTGCGGATGACCGGCAGTTCGAGCCGATTGAAGAGGATCTCCTGCAGCTGCTTTGGCGAACCCAGATTGAACGGGCCTCCTGCCAGATCGTGCGCTTCGAGCTCCAGCCTCTGCATTTCCTCGGCGAGTTCGTGCGACTGATCCGCGAGCATCTGCCGGTCGAGCAATACGCCGGTCTCTTCCATTGCCAGCAGGATGGGTACGAGTGGTTGCTCGATCTCCTCGTAGACGGCCTTGAGCGGCTCGATCGCCGACAGCGACTCCCAGATTTTGCGGTGCAGCCTGAGGGTGACATCCGCGTCCTCCGCGGCGTAGGGCGCCGCTGTCTCGAGGTCGATCTGATTGAAGGTCAGCTGCTTCGCGCCCTTGCCGGCAACGTCCTCGTAGTGGATCGTCTCGTGCCCCAGGTAGTGACGCGCCGTCGAATCCATATCGTGGCGGGTGGCGACACTATTGAGCACGTAGGACTCGAGCATCGAATCGTAGGCCATGCCCTGCAATGCGATGTCGTAGCGCGCGAGGATGTGTGCGTCGTACTTCAGGTGATGTCCGACCTTCGCAGCATCCGGATTCTCGAGCCAGTCCCTGAGTCTCGCCAGCACTTCGTCGCGCGGCAGCTGGTCCGGCGCAGCAGGATAGTCGTGGGCGACCGGAATGTACGCCGCGCTGCCGGGCTCGGTCGAAATCGAGATGCCGACGAGTTCGGCGGACATGTAGTCGAGACTGGTCGTTTCCGTGTCGAAGGCGACGAGTTCCGCCGCCGTGATTTTGTCGAGCCAGCGATCGAACGCATCCCAATCGAGGACCGTTTCGTATTCGCCTTTGTCCTCCGCCGCGGGTGCGTCTTCCTCGTCCTCGGCGCCCTCGAGCTGCTTCAGAAGCGTACGAAGCTCGTAGTGCGCGTAGATGCCGCGCAGTGCCGGGACGTCCGCATCGGCTGATTCAAGTTCATCGATGCCGAGCGGCAATTCGACGTCGCGGCGGATCGTCGCGAGATCGGCCGACAGCCGCAGCGCGTCGATGTTGTCGCGGAGGCTCTCGCCGACCTTGCCCTTGATACCCTCCGCATTCTCGATGATGCCGTCGGCGCTGCCCCACTCGTTCAGCCATTTCGCCGCCGTCTTCGGGCCGACCTTCGGCACGCCTGGGATATTGTCGGAGGTATCGCCGACCAGGCCGAGATAGTCGACGACCTGTTCCGGCCAGACGTCGAATTTCGCACGCACGCCGTCGCGGTCCATCAGGCTGTCGTTCATCGTATTGATGAGCGTGACGCCGTCGTCGACCAGCTGTGCAAGATCCTTGTCTCCGGTGGAGACGAGGACCGTCTTGCCGGCCGCTTTCGCCCGATCGCACAGCGTACCGATTACGTCGTCGGCTTCGACACCTTCGATGCGCAACAGCGGCAGGCCCATCGCTTTGACGGCATCGAGGATGGGCTCGACCTGCGAGCGTAATTCGTCCGGCATCGGCGGGCGATTGGCCTTGTACTCCGAGTAGATGTCGTCGCGGAAGGTCTTGCCGGGCGCATCGAAAACGACCGCGAACTGTGCTTCGGGCTGCTCGCGCACGAGCTTGGCGATCATCGTCAGCACGCCATGCAGCGCGCCGGTCGGTTCGCCCGATGAATTCGTCAGGGCCGGCAGCGCGTGGAAGGCTCGGTAGAGGTAGGACGAGCCGTCGATGAGTACGAGATCGGGGCCCGACATATCAGCGCCCCGACGGCAGCTTATCCGTCATCCCGCCTTCTGTTTTCCTCTTCCTCGTCGGAATTGCTGGTCTCCGCGGGAGGCTCGCGAACCTCGCTGGGGTTGCCGGGAATGTACAGAGGGCCGCTTTGGCCGCAGGCGGACACCAACAGCAGCACGGCGAGTGCGGACAGCGTCTTGAGAGTATTCGTCATCGAAGTATCCCGCTCCTTGTGAGCGGCGATTATATCGGTCCGGGTTCGCAGCGCGCGAGTGTCTGCGTCACTCTTCGCCGGCAAGCCGCTTTGCGACGCGCCGGTAGGCGTCGCGGAACGGCAGGCCTTCGTCGACGACCAGCCGGTAGGCTTCCTCGGTTGCGTAGATGCTGTCGTCGAGGTGGATGTTGTCCGGCTTGAAGTCCAGTGAGCCGATCAGATGCGCCATGACGTCGACGCTCTCGATACAGAGATCGATGCCGCGGAACAGCGGCGGCTTCAGCCGCTGAAGATCGCGTTGATAGCCCGAAGGGAGTTTCGCCGTGATCATCAGCGTCTCGTCGAGGCAGGCCAGCGCCGTCGCCGACGCGCCGCGCACGAGTTCGAGTACATCGGGATTGCGCTTCTGCGGCATGATTGACGAACCGGTGGTGACATCGTCGGCGAGCGCGACGTAGGCGAATTCCTGGGTGTAGAACAGCAGCAGATCGCTGGCCATGCGGCCGAGATCCTGCATCAGGAGTGCTATCTCGAACAGGAGACCGCTCTCCGCCTTGCCGCGAGACAGCTGCACGGCAGTCACCGGATTCTGAGTGCTCTCGAAGCCGAGCAGTGCGGTTGTCTTCTCGCGATCGAGCGGCAACCCCGGCGTACCGTAGCCGGCCGCGCTGCCCAGCGGATTCTTGCGGATGCGCCGCTTGGCGCCCTCCAGCCCGTCGGCGGCGTCGGCGAAGGCCTCGTCGAACGCGCCGCACCAGAGTGCAACCGACGACGGCATCGCCTGCTGCATGTGCGTGTAGCCAGGCAATGTGATGCCGCCCTCGCGTTTGGCAAGTCTGGCGAGTGCCTCTCGCAATCCGGCAATTCGAAAACCGAGGTCGTCCGCGGCATCGCTCAGATAGAGCCGCAGCGCGGTGAGGACCTGGTCGTTACGCGAGCGGCCGAGGTGCAGCTTCGCACCGGGTTCGCCGATATTGGCCGTCAATCTGCTTTCGAGGGCTGTGTGCACGTCTTCGTCGGCCAGTTCGATCTGCCAATCGCCACGTTCGAAGGCCGCGTGCAGTTCCTCGAGGCCCGAGCAGATCGCTTCGCTGTCTTTCCTGGTGATCAGGCCCTGCGCTGCCAGCATGCGCGCGTGCGCCGACGAGCCGCGGACGTCGTACTCGACCAGCCGCGCGTCGAGGCGGTGGTCCTCACCTGCGGTGTAGCGGAGCACGCGCTCGTCGAGCGGCAGGCCCTTGTCCCAGAGACGCGTCATGCCGGCGCCTGTTCCGCCGGCGTCAGAGCGTCGATGTCGTTCACGACGAGCGTGCCGGTGCCTTCGTTGGTGAAGACTTCGAGCAGCAGGCTGTCAGGAAGCTTCCACGAGATGACGTGCACGCGCTCGACGCCCTTCGCGAGTGCCGAGTCGATCGCTGCCGCCTTCGGCAGCATTCCGTCCGCGAGTTTGCCCGCGTCCTTGAGCTTGTCGAGCGCGGAACGGTCGATGTAGCTGATCCGGGACTGCGGGTCGTTGACGTCTTCTAGAATGCCCGGCGCGCCCGTGGCGAGGATAAGTTTCTCGGCATCGAGTTCCGCCGCGATCGCGGCCGCCACCGTGTCCGCGTTGATGTTCAGGATCGTGCCGGTTTCGTCGCAGGAAAGTGGACTGACCACCGGCATGATGCCGCTGTCCAGTTGCTTCTGCAGAATCTCCGCATCGACGCCGACGATGTCACCGACATAACCGTAGTCGACCGGCGCGTCGTCGCCGAGGTCGACGGGCGGCCGGCGTTCGGCGCGTATCAGCCCCGCGTCCAAACCGGAGATGCCGACCGCCGGAATGTCGAGGTCCCGGCAAGCAGCGAGAATCCGCGTGTTGACCTGGCCGTTGAGCACCATTGTCGCCACGTCGAGCGATCCCTCGTCGGTTACCCGGCGGCCTTCGATGAAAGTCGTGTCGATGCCGAGCGCACTGGCGAGCTTCGTCGATTGCGGGCCGCCGCCGTGGATCAGCACCACCTTGATGCCGACCTGATGCAGGATCCCGACCTGCTCCATCAGTGCGCGCGTCCGCGCTTCGTCCGCGAACACGTCGCCGCCCGCCTTGAGCACGAAAACCTTGCGTTTGAACAGGCGAATGTAGGGTGCCGCGTGCTTCAGCGCCGAGACGATGATCGCGTGATTCTTGCTGGCGGTCATGACGTGGCTCTCAGCATCCGATGCAGCACGGCCATCTGCGCCAGCATCCGATTGCGGGCCTCGTGAATCACGATGCTGCGGGGTCCGTCGAGGATGTCGTCGGCGACCACGACGCCGCGGCGCACCGGAAGGCAATGCATGAAACGACAGTCGTCCTGCGCGTTCTCGAACCAGGCTTCGTCGACGCACCAGTCGACCAGCTCCTCACGGGCCTCCCGATCGCCGATCTTGTCGCCATAGTGCTTCGTCGACGACCAGGATTTGGCGTAGATGACGTGTGCGTCCTCCATCGCGGCAGCGCGATCGTCGGTCTCGGTGACCGAACCGCCGGCGGACTCCGCCGCGGCCGACGCTTTCTGCATGACCGAATCCGGCAGTTCGAATCCCTCTGGCCTGAGCACCGTGACGTCCATCCCGCGCCGCGCGGCCGTGTACAGGGTCGATGCGGGCACGGCAAGCGGCAGCGCTTTCGGGTGGTAGGCCCAGCTCAGCACGAACTTGCCGCCGTTCGCTGGAATCTCGTAGTCGTCGAGCGTCTTCCAGTCGGCGAGATTCTGGCAGGGATGCTGAATGGCCGACTCCATGTTGATCCAGGGCGTGTCGACGAGACCGGTGAGCTCGCCGAACTCCTCGTCGGCCAGGTCGTGATCGAGGTCGGTACGCTGCGCGAACGCGCGAATCCCGATGGCATCGCCATACGAGGCGATGACCGGCACCGCTTCGCGGATGTGCTCGGCCGCGGCGCCGTCCATGACGATTCCCGGCCGCGTCTCGATGCCATGGATCGACATTTCCGGGGAGACGACGAACGAGCCGCCGCCAAGGCGGGTCATCGCTGCCTGGAACGAGGTCAGCGTGCGCAATGACGGGCTCAGGAACAGGAGCGACAGAACCTTGCCGCGCAACGCCTCCGGCTCGGGCTCGCGATCGAGCCGGTTGGCGAGCGCCAGCAGCTCCGTGATCTCTTCGGTCGTGAGTTCGGCAAGGTCGTTGAAGGATTTCATGGCTTGTCTTCCTTGTGTTCCCGGGCTTGTTCCGAGGTTTCCAATCAGGTCGGCGCGATCGAAGCCAGTGCTTCGGCGAGCCGGTTAACGTGACTTTCTTCAATGACCAGCGGGGCGAGGATGCGCAGCGCTTCCGGGTCCGCACTCGTGCCGGTCAGGATGTCGTGATCCAGCAGGTAGTCGCGGATCTCGACGGCGGGGCGGTCGCAGATCAGTCCGAGCAACAGACCGAAACCGCGTATCTTCTGCACCGGCCCGACGACGCAGCTTTCGCGAATCTGGGCCTCGCGCTGGCGGACGTTTTGCAGGATGTTCTCGTCGCGGATCGAATCAATGACGGCGACGATCGCGGCGGCGGCAAGCGGTCCGCCGCCGAAGGTCGTGCCAAGCGCGCCGGGTCCGAAGCGTTTCGCAATGTTGTCGCTGCAAAGAACCGCACCGCAGGGGACGCCGCCGCCGAGGGATTTGGCGCTGGTCAGGATGTCGGGTTCGATTCCATACATCTGCACGGCGAAGAACTGGCCGGAGCGGCCGATGCCCGATTGCACCTCGTCCGCGATGAGCAACGCGCCGTGCCGCGCGGTCGCGTCGCGCAGCGTCTCGACGAATTCCGGCGAGAGGTCGTAGGCGCCCGCCACGCCCTGCACCGGCTCGAAGATGACGCCCGCGGTGTCGTCGTCGATCATCTTCGTGGCCGCGTCGCAGTCGTCGCGCGGAATGAAATCCACGTCGAAGGGCGTAGAGGGGAAGCCGTACCACTTCGCCGAATTCCAGGTTACCGCGCCCGCGCCAGCGGTCCGGCCATGGAACCCGTGCGTGATCGACAGGATCTTTCGCCGGCCCGTGGCGACGAGCGCCATGCGCAGCGCGTTCTCGTTGGCCTCCGCGCCCGAATTGACGAAAAAGGCACGGCTGAGATTCGCCGGCGCGATCGACGTCAGGGCCTCGGCCGCCTGCGCGCGGATGTCCAGTGCGACGGCATTGCTCTGAAACAGCAGCTCGCGGCTTTGCCGCTGGATGGCTTCCGACAGGCGCGGATGGCTGTAACCCAGCGCAGCGACCGCGTGGCCGCCATAGAGGTCCAGTATCCGCCGGCCGTCGTCGGTCACGATGTCGCAGCCTGCGGCCCGCACGGGAACGAACGGCAGCTGGCCGTAAACCGGGATGGTCGTTTCGATTTCGCGCACGCGCGGGTCGGTGACTGCGTTCATGTCTCGTCCTCTCAGGTCCAGGCCGGCGCGGCTGCGTCGAGACCGGCCGTCTCGGGCAGGGACCATAGCCTGTTCATCCATTGAATGGCGCCTCCGGAGGCGCCCTTGACGAGATTGTCGATCACGCACATGACGACGAGAGCGTCGTCTTTCGCTGTCGCGGCAATGCGCGCGTGGTTGCTTGCAACGACGTCCTTGAGCTTCGGCGGTCCGTCGACGTAGCTGACGAACGCCGCGTTTCCGTAAGCCTTGGTGAAGGCATCGTCGAGCGCCTTCTGGTCCGCCCCGGCTGACGTTTTGGCGTGCACGGTGACGTGGATGCCGCGCGCGAACGGTCCGGAATGCGGTACGAAATGAAGTGTCGGTTCCTGGCCGGAGGCGAGCGCCGCATGGTGCACGATCTCCGGTGCGTGCCGGTGCTCCAGCGGCTTGTACGCGTACAGATTGCTGTGGCGTTCCGGGTGGTGCGTGCCCGCTTTCGGACTCTTGCCCGATCCGGTGCTTCCGGTGATGCCCGTGACGAACAGCCCGCCGTCGGCCAGTTTTTCTCGGAGAAGGGGAACGATCGCGAGCTGCACCGCGGTTGCGAAGCAGCCGGGATTGCCGATGTGCGGCGTCTCGAGATCGTCGACGAGCTCCGGCACGCCGGAGGAGAACTGCGACAGCAATTCCGGTGCGCCATGGCCGGCGCCGTAGACCGCCTCGTAGTCCGCCTGCGTCCGGAAGCGGAAGTCCGCCGACGCGTCCACACAGTGCACTTCGATGCCCCTGCTTTCAGCAATGCCGATGGCGTCGGCGATCATTCCGGCCGAGGCACCGTGCGGTCCGGCCGCGAACAGCGCCAGTTTGCCGCCGGGATCGAGCGCGTCGGCCCAGGCATTGTGCGCCACGAACGACCGGCCGCCGTAGTGGCCGGCGAGATGGCCGAAGGTCTCGCCGATCGGCTCGCCGGCCTTGCTCTCCGAGACTGCCGCGGCCAGCGAGAAGTCCGGATGCGCGGCCAGCAATCTGAGCAACTCGCCGCCGACATAGCCGGTGCCGCCGAGCACGACCGCCTGAATGGGCGCGCTCATGCGCTGTGTTCCTGAACGACGGTGTGCAGCAGATCGCCCAGGGCGACACCGTGCGACAGCGCATTGACGCCCTTGAGCCCGGTGCGTTCGGCGATCTGATCGACCCCGACCGCGTTGTCGGTCGCCGGTCCGGTGACCACGACCGGCTCGATCTCGAACTGATCGCGAAGCAGGGTCACACCGCCCCAGGCGGACACCGGATCGTTCGCGCACAGTACAACGGCGGTCATCGCGTCACGAATGTCAGTGTCGGTGAGAATCGCCTCGACCCCGTAAGCGCCGAGCAGCCCGTCGCCGAGTTCCAGCACGATCGCATCCGGTCCGCGCCGGGCGAGGCTCGACAGCAGGGCGCGGGTCAGCGCCGGCCCGTTCTCCGCGGTGGTCGCTACGATGCCCAGATCGGAAAAAACCATCGTATCGCGCGCGCCGGCATCTTCCATCGCGTGTATATCGCGGCGCAGCGCGACGCCGGTCGCCTTGCAGGCGGCCACGCGCAGCCCGAGATGGCGGAGCCGGCCAACGATCGCGCAGGCGGCGGCCGTCTTGCCCGAATCCATGCAGGTGCCCGCGAGCGCGATGACCGGCACGCCGCCGGTGTCGAGCGCCACGTCGCTGTCGAGCTGGCGCTCGCCGGCCCGCGCCGGGACGCCAATACGTTCACCGAGATAGGGGAAGTGCAGGACCGTGCCGAGCACCTCGCAGTCGAAGGGCGGGCCAACGTCCGGATTGGCGGAGTCGCAAATGCCGAGCACGCCGCCGATGTTCAACAGCTGAACGTGATCGCCTACCTCGAGGTGTGTTGGCAGCCGGCCGGAGTATCCGCGCAGCGCATTGCGGTGACCGAGCGCACCGACGACGATATCGCCCTGGGTCACGGTCGCCATTCGCCCGGAGGTCAGTTCGAGCTGGTTGTAGCGCGTCTTGTTGTTCAGCACCCGCACGGCAATGAGAACGCCCTCTTCGCAGGGTATATCCGGGGAGAGCCTCAGTTCGTCGCCGATCTCGTTGTGTTGCGCGACCGATGCGAGCTTGTCGACGACAACCGACTTCACGACGTTCCTTCGCCGGCGCGCGATTGCAGGCTGCCGGTGAGCGAGAGGATTTTTGAGTAGCCGAGCGCGTCGGCGGCCGTCCATTCCCCGGCGGCTTCGCCATACGCGCCGCGCGTGGCCGCGAGCAACGAGTAGGGCGAGGTGACGCCGACGATGAACAGGCTGCCCGGGCGCAAGAGGAAGCGAACGGTGCCGGTGACACGCCGTTGCGACGAAGTCAGCAGGGCCTCGATATCGTCGCAGACGAGATCGAGCTGTTTGCCCTCGTGCACGAGATCGCCGTACTGCGCTGCAATTGCGTCCTTGGTTCTCGCCTGCTGTCCGCTCAGGACGAGTTTTTCCAGCTCACGGTGAGCAGTGATGAGCGTGATTGCTGCCGGTGCCTCGAAGGCGACGCGGCCCTTGGTGCCGAGCACGGTGTCGCCGAGATGAATCCCGCGGCCGATCCCGTAGCCGCCGGCGAGTTTCTCCAGCGCTTCGATCAGCTCGACAGGGCTCATCGCCTCGCCATCGAGCTCGGTCGGTACGCCCGATTCGAAGGTCAGCGCGTGGGCCGATTCCTCGAGCGGATCGGCGAACGCATTCGGCGACAGGACCCAGGCGCTCTCGGGAATGGCGTTCTCCGAGGTCAGCGTTTCCTGACCCCCGATGGTGATTCCCCACAGACCGCGATTGATCGAGTAGGCGGAGCCCTGCGCGGGCAGCGGCATATCGCGCGACTCGAGAAACTCGAGCTGTTCCTCCCGAACCCAGCTGTTGTCGCGTACCGGTGCCAGCACCTCGAGGCCCGGATTCAGCGTCCTCAGCGCAACTTCGAAGCGAACCTGATCGTTGCCGGCCGCGGTGCAGCCGTGAGCGACCGTCGTCGCGCCCCGCTGTTTCGCGAGCTCCGCGAGGCGAGCCGCCTGCAGTCCGCGCTCGGCGCCGACG
This sequence comes from Woeseiaceae bacterium, assembly GCA_965232445.1. Classification (GTDB taxonomy): domain Bacteria; phylum Pseudomonadota; class Gammaproteobacteria; order Steroidobacterales; family Woeseiaceae; genus UBA1847. Next base: position 1,688,093 of record OZ246973.1, read on the forward strand.
CAAAGCGGGTAGGCGTTGCCGCGCAGCACGTTACCAGCGATGAGGTGGCGGATGACGTCGTCGAAGAACGCCTGCCGTGCGTCGACGAGCACGTGCTCGATAGCGCCCAGCTGCATGGCGCGGGCTTCCAGACCGGCGGCGGCTTCAGCGTCGATGCCCCCGGTATCGACGGTCGCGGTAATCACATCGCGGCCGTAGGTCTCCTTGAGCCACGGCACGCAGAACGACGTGTCGAGACCGCCCGAAAACGCCAGAATGATGGGGGAGTTGTCGTTCGTCATGTCCCTAGGCCTCGCGTGCTCGCTCGATCTTCATGATCAGTTGTTTTTGCGCCGTTGCGGACGACGTCGCGACAAACACCGTGTCGTCGCCGCCAATGTTGCCGACGATCTCGGACCAGTCGGCCCGGTCGAGTGCCAGAGCGACACGCTGTGCGGCGCCGATCGCGGTCCGGAGGACGAGTAGATTCGGTCCGGCCGGTGTGAGCGTTCGCAGCAAGGAGGACACTCTGGCGAGCTCCGCCTCGCCGTCGCGATCGTTTCTCGGCAGCGCGTAGCCCTCCGCGGTCTTTACCGCGCCCAGATCGCGCAGGTCGCGGCTGACACTCGATTGGGTCGCGACGAGCCCGCGAGACGACAGCAACTCGACGAGCAGCTGCTGGGTGTCGACCGGTCCCTTCGAGAGCAACTCGCGAATCGCCTCGCGCCGCTCGGACTGTTCTTTGTTTGCCTGTGGCATGCCAATCTACGGTGAATAAATATGCGCATTAAATTATCCTAATGCACATACTTCGTCAACTGCCCACGTCCCTTTTTTCCGCTTCCAGCGGCGCTTTCGCGGCCATTTTGAGTACACTGCGGCGTCCACAGGGAGGCGAACAATGAGCGATATCGCGACCGTCGAGGTCGAGACAGGACCGGAGCCCATTGGCACCGTTATCTGGCTGCACGGCCTGGGGGCCGATGGCCACGATTTCGAACCGATCGTGCCCGAGTTCGCGCTGCCGGATTCCTTGCCGCTCAGATTCGTGTTCCCGCACGCGCCCGAGCGACCGGTCACTGTCAACGGCGGGATGGTGATGCGTGCGTGGTACGACATCGTCAGCCTGGATGCGGAAGGCCGCGCCGACGCCGACGGGATTCGCGGCAGCAGCGACATCGTCGACCGGCTCATCGAGCGCGAACGCGAGCGTGGCATCGACATTGCCAATATCGTGATCGCCGGTTTCTCACAGGGCGGGGCGGTGGCGTTGCACAACGTTCTGGAGCGTGACGACAAGCCCGCCGGATTGATTGCAATCTCCACCTACCTTGCGTTGCCCGACGAGCCCGGCCGGGCGGACGGCGTGCCTGCTTTCATGGCGCACGGCACTTTTGATCCCATGGTGCCCTTTGCCGCCGGGCAGCAGTCAGCCGCGGTGCTGGAGGGCAAAGGCGCGAAGGTCGAGTGGCACGATTACCCGATGGCGCATGGCGTGTGTGCGGACGAGATCCGCGACATTCGAGAGTGGCTGATCGGGGTCTATTCGGACTGAGCCAAATCGGCGGCGACGTCGAAGCGAAATTCCGAACGCCCGGTACGTTCGCCGCCGGCGTCGAAGCGCTCCTCAGTGAACTGCACGCTTCCGTCGCCACCTTTGACCAGAACGGTCGAGCAGCGAGTGCCAAACTCACCCGCGAGCACGAACGGCGAACTCAGCGCGTGCGTATCCTCCAGCGGTAGACCGCTGTCGGACAACTCCTCCGGTTCGGCCAGCTGGCGGTCACCGAGAATCCCGAGGAAGTCGGGTACCTCGATGCTCTCGTCCGACAGTGCCGATTCGAACGATGCTCGCGTTCGTACGACCTTCGGCCAGGGCGTGTCCAGCGTTGCATTGGCGACGCCGTAAATGCCGGGCTCCAGCTCGCGGCATCCGCCGCCGCGATTCGACAGATAGCCCAATCGCTCATTGTCGGCGACCAGCAGATTGAAGCCGGCGTAGGCGTCGGCATCGATCGACATGAGCCAGCTGGCGGGGTCGGCGTCGCTCGCGAGAAAATCGCTGATGAGCGCCCCACGGGAAATTTTCGAACCGGCCGGGCGCTCGCGGTCGCGGTAGTTGGTCACCGCGGCGAAACGCCCCCGGCGATTGATCGCGAGCCAGCTGCCGCCCGCCTCGAGATCTCGCCCGCCCAGAACGTCGGGCGATCCCTGCCACCAATCGGCGTCGAGCGTCGGCCGGGCGTGGAACTCGTCGCGATTGCCTGCCACAACCAGCGGATAGGCCGGGTGCACGCGGTACGCGACCAGCAAGAGACACATTGTCAGCCGGCCGATAGCCAGTGATCGACCAGTCGCCTTGCGATCGAGATGCGGAACGGCAACTTGGGAAAGTCGGACTTCAGGTCGTCCCGGGTGAACCAGCGGGCGTCCTCGAGTTCGCCGTCGTTGAGGACGATGTCGCTCGACGTCGCTTTCGCGACAAAGCCGAGCATCAGTGAGGACGGGAACGGCCAGGGTTGAGAGCTGTGGTAGCTGACATCGCTGACGTGGATGTTGGTTTCTTCGAAGACTTCGCGCCGCACGGCGTCCTCGAGGCTCTCGCCGGGCTCGACGAAACCGGCGATAGTCGAATAACGGTGCTCGGGCCACGTCGCCTGGCGGCCGAGCAGGCACCGGTCGCCGTTCTCGACCAGCACGATGATGGCCGGGTCGACGCGCGGAAACAGCGAACGCCCGCAATCGGGATTCTCGCAGCGGCGGGTGTTGCCGCCGGCTTCCGCTTTGGATGCCGAGCCGCAGGTGCCGCAGTAGAGTTGCGACCTGTGCCAGATCGCCAATGCTCTTGCATGCGCGGCCAGGTTGGCCTCATCGGCCGGCATCATCGTGCCGATGAATCTCAGATCCTGGTACTGGCCGAGCTCCGCGGTTGGCGGCTCCGCATCGGCCGCGATGACGACAGCGAATGCCGGCGTGTCGCGGAACAAGCCGAGGAAGATGGTCTCGGCGCCAGCGGCAATAAAGGCGTCGACGTCCTCGCGTTCCAGCAGGGCGAGCCGGGGCGGGTCGCCGATGACCAGACACTTGTCGTCGTGTACCGGTAAGAAATAGGTCTCCTGACTGGCCAGCGCGGAGCTGAGCCAGGCGGCGTCCAGCCGGTGTTCGCCGCTTCGATCGACGAATGCGCCGGCGAACACATTGAAATTGTCCATACGCGCTCCCTTGCGGGGCGCAGTTTACCTTTTGTCAGGCCGAAGAGAAGGCCCGAACGCCCGGTCGGCGCCGTTGATGAGACTCGATCTCGCAGGCTGGACAGACTTTGAGGTCCAGCGCGTAGGCATCCTGCACGTATCGAGCGCCGCATCCGCGGCAGGCTGCAAGGTACAGCTCGTCGTTCCACGAGATGCTCTTCAGAAGGTTCCACGTCCACTCGAAGCTCAACAGGGGTTCGGGGTGCAGCAACAGATAGTGCTCGTAGGCGCGGCAGACGCGGTGACCGAATTCGACGTCCGGCCGCGGCCAGCAACAGCGCACGCTGTTGTCCTCGGCGACCCGTAGCAAGAGACCTGCGCAAAACAGCGCGACCAGGGTCGTCGCCTGCAGCTGATTGGCCGGATTCTTCACGAAGCGGGTGATCTGCTGCGGCGATTTGCCGCGGCGGCGGCGGACCTCCGACCGGCCCGAGTCGCGGAAGTAGGTGGCATAGAGCTTTCGGATCCGATCGTCGGACAAGCCCGTGCACTCACGGATCGTGCGCGTTCGGGCCTCGTGGCGAATCATCCTCAAAGCCAGTTCGAATTGAGATCGCTCCGCCGCGTATCGATCGTCGGTCAGCCGCATTTTTCTCTCCTTATGCTAGAAAAAGCCCATATAAGTTATATACTCTGCCAATATGATCTACTTATGGGACAAAAATCAAATATACAGAAAGTCGGGAGTTCCCCGAGTTTCACCCGATAAGGAGACTGCCTATGCCCTTCACAGGTCCGGAACCGGCCGACCTGGCCAACGTCCGCGCGCTCAACAGCACGTTCATCGATCTCGTCCGTAGCCGGCGAGCCCGATGCGGAGGTCAGGGGGATCGAATCGCGGCACTCGACCGGCGCCGCGCCGAGCGGCTGTCCGGTTGTCCGTTTCTGCTGTATTCGCTCGGCGAACACGATGCGGCGCGCTGGGAGCGCGGATTCGAAACGGTCGCGCAGCAGGATCTCGTCGACGTGCTCGCCCGGCCCGGTGACGAGCTCGTTCGGCTCGGGCTGGTAACGCTCGGCTTCCTGTGGCAGTTCGCACAGCGCCAGCCGTACGCGGCGCGCGTCGTATCCGGCGCACCGCTGGCGTGGTGCGAAATGCTGGCCGACAGCACGCTGATCGGCGCGTCGCAATTCGTTGCCAATGAGCCGGGACTCATCGGGCTGAGGCTCGCCGAGGACGACAATTTCTGGCGCAAGCTGTTGGTTGCGGGTACGAGTCACGAACGGGAGGTTCGCGACGCGGCTCAGCTATCGGCGCTGCACACGCTGCTGACGAGATCGGCCGACGAAATCCAGCTGCGGATGCCGGTGGCGGCCCGTTCCATGCAGCCAGGGCAATCGGCGGTGTTGAAATCCGAGCGGCGTGGCTACAATACGCGGCCAGATGAAAGCCCTGTCCATACAATCGCTGACGAAAACCTACGACAACGGTAACCAGGCGCTAAAAGGTATCGACCTGGCCGTCGAGGCGGGCGACTTCTATGCGCTATTGGGGCCGAACGGTGCCGGCAAGACCACTGCCATCGGCATCGTCAGCTCGCTGGTCAACAAGTCTGGCGGCGAGGTCGAGATTTTCGGGCACAACATCGATACCGAACTCGAGGCGGCGAAATCCTGCATCGGCCTCGTCCCGCAGGAGGTCAATCTCAACCTCTGGGAGACCTGCAGGAACATCGTCAGAAACCAGGCCGGTTACTACGGCCTCGGCCGCAAGCTCGCAGAGGAACGGACCGAGAAGTACCTGCGCGCCCTGCGACTATGGGACCGCCGCGACGACAATGCGCGCAGCCTGTCCGGCGGCATGAAGCGGCGGCTGATGATCGCTCGCGCGCTGGTCCACGAACCGCGCCTGCTGATACTCGACGAGCCCACGGCGGGTGTCGATATCGAGATTCGGCGATCGATGTGGGAGTTCCTCACGCAGATCAACGAAGAAGGCACGACGATCATCCTGACGACCCACTACCTCGAAGAGGCCGAATCGCTGTGCCGCCGTGTGGCGATAATCGACGAGGGTACGATCATCGAGGATGCGCGCATGAGCGACGTGTTGCGCAAGCTGCAGCGCGAGGTCTTCGTGCTGAGCCTGAGTGAGCCACTGACCAGCGCTCCGGATCTCGACGGCTTCGAGACGGAGCTACGAGAAGATGGCGAACTCGAGGTCGCGATACATGCCGATCAAACATTGAACGGACTCTTCGAGGTCCTGAGCGCCCGCGGGATCACTGTGGTCAGCTTGCGCAACAAGGCAAATCGTCTGGAAGAGCTCTTCCTGGGCCTCGTCGAAAACAAGCCCAACGCCGCATGAACGTCCGACTGAACCTCATCGCGATTCGTACCCTCGTGCGCAAGGAAGTCATCCGCGTACTCAGGATTTGGGTGCAGACGATCGTACCGCCCGCGATCACGATGACGCTGTACTTCATCATCTTCGGCAATCTCATCGGCCGTCGGATCGGCCAGATGGACGGCATCGACTACATGGCCTACATCGCCCCCGGCCTGATCATGATGTCCGTAATCACGAATTCCTACGGCAACGTCGTGTCGTCGTTCTTCGGCGCCAAATTCGGCCGCCACATCGAGGAGATGCTCGTCTCGCCAATGTCGAACTCGGCGATCATCATCGGCCACGTCGCCGGTGGCGTGCTTCGGGGGCTCATGGTCGGCACGTTGGTCACCGTGATCGCGTTGTTCTTCACGCGGCTCGAGGTACAGAACCCGCTCATCACGGTCTCCGTGGTGCTGCTGTCGTCGATCGTGTTCTCGCTGATGGGTTTCATCAACGCCATCTACGCGAAGAAGTTCGACGACATCTCGATCATCCCGACCTTCGTCCTTACGCCGCTGACCTATTTGGGCGGTGTCTTTTATTCGATATCGCTGCTCCCCGAGTTTTGGCAGACGGCATCGAAGGCCAATCCGATCCTGTACATGGTCAATGCATTCCGCTACGGAATCCTCGGCAAGTCGGATATCAACATTCTGACGGCGTACGGGATCCTGGTGGTCTTCGTGATCCTGTTGTTCATCGCCTGCCTCGCGCTGATGAATCGGGGTGTCGGCATCCGCGAGTAGCCTGCCTGGCCCGCATCCGTCACCGATTGCACGGGCCCTCGCTTGTCTCTTGTCCGCACAGGGCTTTTTCCTCAGTTGGCAGTACAGGTAAGTATTGCACGCCTTCGGAAAAAGCCCTGTGCGAACAATATCCTGTGCGATCATCCCGCGAATCGGTGACGGAAGCGGGCTAAACTGTCCGCATGTGTGGCCGATTCGCATTCTATTCGCCGACCGAGGCGACCGCGGCACTGTTCGGCGTGACGGGCGCGACGGATCTGACGCCGCGCTACAACATCGCTCCCACCCAGGATATCGCCGCGATCCGCGTCAGCGAAGACGGCGACCGGGAGTTCGCCTTGTTCCGCTGGGGCCTGATCCCGTTCTGGGCGAAAGATCCGTCCATCGGCAATCGCATGATCAACGCGCGCGCCGAGACGGTCACCGAGAAACCGGCCTATCGTGCTGCCTACCGCAAACGGCGCTGCGTCGTTCTGGCCGACGGCTTCTACGAGTGGCGCCGGGAGGCGGATGCGAAGACGCCCTACCTGATCGGTCTTGCCAGCGGCGATCCGTTTGGTCTGGCCGGGCTGTGGGAGACCTGGACGGACAAGGAAACGGGTGAGCACGTGCAGTCGGCAACGCTGATCACGACGGCCGCAAACGACTTCATGCGGGACCTACACCATCGCATGCCGGTCATCCTGCAGCCGGATCGCGCCGATGTCTGGCTGTCCGGTGACAATGCGCTGATCGAGACGGCCAGCAAGGACAATCCGCCGCTCAAAGCGTTCCCCGTCGACCGGCAGGTGAACAATGCCAGGAACGAAGGTGAGGAACTCATCGAGGCAGTAGGTAAGGAATTGACCTAAGGAAAGGCGGCTGCCCGGGCTTGATTCAATCTCGCTCAGTGACCGGATTGATTGCCTTGATCCAAAGCACGTTATCACCGAGTTCGTCGACGCTCTTCACTTCAATCTGAAACGTGTAGGTCACGTCCTCCGCGAGGCCGTGCCTGCTCTCCAACTCGGGGTCACCGAAAAAAGCTGTTTGGTCGAACTCATTGAGAAAGACCATTAGGTACTCAGCCTGCGTGCCTGGCGTGTCCATGTACGTCACCGTCGCATTGAAGGATTCTGGTACGTCCGTGGGCTCAACGATCCGCATCACCTGTTGCCGCTCCACAATCGCGGTGATGGCGGCCAGTACCGGCCAGAAGTAGAGCGTCGTCAGGCTACGGGTGAGGTTGTACTGCCCCGGAAACTTGTAGAAAAGAAATGGCAGAACCGCGATCGAGAACGACAGCCAGACGATAGCGACCATCAGGAGCGGGGCCTTGAACATTCCTACGATGAATGTGATGTAGATGCCGAGAAATGTCGGCACGGCCGTGACCAGGGACGGCTGCCAGATCGTAATCGCGATGAGAGCGAGCGGAATGCCGACCAGCCAGACCAACTCGCTCACGTGTCTGGACCCGGCGGCGACTCCTCGGATGGCGTGGGCTCTGTCCACGGCTGGACGGACACGACCACGGTTCCGGGTCCGCCATGGACGCCGAACGCCGTTCCGAGGTCCGTCCGCGATACGCGCCGGACGTTGTCGAAGTCCCGCCGCAGCAGCTTTTCCAGTTCGTCGGCATCCTCGGGGCAATTCGCGTGGCCGATGGCGACGTCCATCGGTCCCTCGATGTCGATGCGTTTGGCGACGTAGCGAGCAAATTTCCGAATCCGCGCCCTGCGGCCCAGAAGGAAACCGGCCGCGGTGACCCGTCCGTCAGGCGTCGTCTTCAGCATCGCCGTGAGCCGGAACAGGTCCGCGATCGTCTTGACCCAGGCGGGGACCCGGCCGCCGCGCACGGCGTAGCGCAGGTCGCGCAGCACGGCAAACGTCCGGGTTCTGTCGATCGCCTCATCCAGCCGCGCTTCGGCTTCGTCGGCTGTCAGGCCGGCCTTCGCGCACTCCGCGGCGTAGACAACGATCAGTCCCTGGCCCATCGATGCGCTTCGTGAATCGATGACGCGGATGTGCCCCGGTGCGTCGACCCGTTCAGCCGCGGAGGCGGCCGCCTGGCAGGTGCCGCTGACCTTCGACGTGACGCTGATACAGACGACGTCGGCGAAATGGCTGGCAAGGAACTGGAATTGACGGCGGAAGTCGCCGGGCGACGGTTGCGACGTCGTCGGATGAACCGGGTTGGTGGCGAGTTCCTCGAAAAACTCGTCGGGCGTGATGCTGACCTTGTCCAGGTAGCCGCGATCCCCGAACTGAACCCTCACCGGAACGATGTGGATATCGAGTCGCTCCAGATCCTCCTCGGCAATGTCGGCGGCGGAGTCCGTGATCACCGCGAAGCTTCGCGCCTCGTTGTGGCTCGCTACGTGCTGCCGATGCATGTCGTCAGCCTTCTGCGCGGTCACCTCGCCGAAGCCGCCCGCGAGTTCGAACACCTCGTCGGGCTCGTCGACATGGATGTGGATCTTCGCTTTGCGCTTGGTGCCGGCGAGCACGAGCGAGTCGCCGAGTTCGGAGAGCTTCTCTCGCAGCTTGCGGCGGTCGATATCGACTCCGTTGACGATGCACTCCGTGCAGTAGCGATAGTTCGACTCCTCGCCTTCGGCGGAGCCCTCGAACGACATCTCCTCGGTGAACAACTCCGAGAGATCGGGCTTCGGTGCAACGCGGCCGTGGATGAGGAAGTCGGCGACGCCCTTCAGCATCGTTACGAAGCCCTTCGCGCCGGCGTCGACTACACCGGCTTTCTTGAGAACATCGAGCTGCTCGGGTGTGCGCGCGAGCGCCTCCTCGACGCGCCTCAACGCGGCCTCGATCACCGCCGGGAAACGCTCTTCCTTGATCTCTATCGCCTGCTTGTAAACGCTCTCCGCGAATGCAGCGATTACCGAGAGGATGGTGCCCTCGCGCGGTTCCGCGAGCGCGTCGTGCGCATACTCGTTGCCGAGCTGGACAGCCTTGCTGAAGGTGTAGGTCGTGAATCGATTGATCTCACCGGCCGAGTCGCTCATGCCCTGGAAGAATTGCGCGACGATGGCGCCCGAGTTGCCCCGCGAGCCGTCGAGCAGCGCATCGGCGACCGCCGCGAGCATCGTTCCGAGGTGAGGCTCGTCGTCGTTCGACAGCACGGGCAGCGCTGAGCCCAGCGACAGACTCAGGTTCGTTCCGGTGTCGCCGTCGGCGACCGGAAAGACATTGATGCGATTCAGCAGGTCCTGCTCCGCGATGACGCGGTGGATGCCCGACGTCAGTGCCTGCGACAGACTGCCGCCAGTCAAATGAGTGGACACGTTAGCTTTCCAACTAGTCGCGGGACAGGAAGAAGTCGGTACCGAGGTGCGTCAGCACGACGCCGTCGCGGGTGATCTCTTCGACCACCGGCCCTTCGTCGAGCTGATCGCTTTCGCGATACTTGTTCATGTTGATGAACACGAAGCGATCACTGGGGGTGTCGCTGTAAACGTGGATGTCGATGTGCATCGGCGGCAGCTGCAGTGTGCCGGTCGCGACGACCTCCTGGATGCTCGGCAGCAGCAGCGGGTCGTCTGACTGTGTCGTCGGGGCAGGCTCGGCGACGGCAGGTGCGGGCTCCTGCACGGGAGGTGACGAGTCGATAGCCGGTTCAGGCACCGTTCGCGTCACCTGGTCCTGGCGCGCCGCATCGAGGCGTTCCTCGAAGCTCCGCGCGGCCTCGGGCGCCGTGTCGACGGCGACCGGGTCAGGTCTTGAGGCAACAGCGGTTTCTGTCACGGGCATGGTCGGTGTGCCGGACGTTGTCTCAGCGGGTGCATCGTCGCGCAGCAGAAGGCCGGTCACGACAACTGCATTCACGACCAGTAGCGCCCCGAGCACCCACAGCCAGCGCGGCATGCCCGGATTTTCGGCACCAGTCGGCACGCTCGAAAACTCGGTGTCCGACTGCTGCTGGCGCTCGTTCTCGGATTTCTTGAGTGCGTCGAGGATGAAGGACATCGATCGTTCCTTGGTATCAGTCGCGCGCCAGTCGCGGCGTAACGAGGCGCGGAATGTCCTCCGGCGCCAACAGCGAGTTGATGATGATCTGCGTCTGGCCGCCGGCCAGGCCATCGACTGTCAGTCGGTTGTCGCGCTGAAACTCGCGCACGCGCTGCTCGAGATTGGCGTCGTACACGTCGGATTCCATCGGTTCGGCGCGGTACCGCTCGTCGATCTGGGCCAGGCTCTGCCGCAGCCAGACGACGTTGGCGTCCCGCGTGCCGGGCACCAGATCGATGGACACGCCGTTCGGCGGTTTCCAGATCATATGGAAACGGCCAAACCAGAGATCCGCAACCGCGTCCATTCTGTGCGATACCAGCACGCCGCCGATCGACAGCTCCACGCGGTCGCCTTCGATGGAGGTCAGCACCGCCCAGTGCGAGTCGCCACGACGGTCGGTGAGACTGAGCACGGCGGGGCGATCGAGCTGGCGCAAGTTGTTCCAGCTGCCGCGCTGTGTAAAGCACTGAAAGCCCGCGTCGGCGGCCTGATCGCAAGGATGGGCCTCCGCCGAATACTCGACGCCCCAAAGCCCGAGCAGCGAGCCCAGCGCCGACTCCAGCCCAGTGAGATCGCCGGCGAGGATCAGCTGTTCGTCGAGGTCCGGTTCTTCCGGCTCAGGTAGCGTCTCGTCAACCGCGGGTTCCGCGACGATGACAGGGACGGGATCGGGCTCCTGTTGAACGATTGCGGGCCGGGGCTCGGGTGGCGGCGTTGCGGGCGACTGGTCGGCGACGAAGGACCATGCTCCGATCGCGATGACGGCAATCCCGGCCGCGAGCAAGCCCGGCGCAACCCAGCTCGGCGTTCGCGCAAGCCACGCGCTGCCGGAGATCTCGCTGTAGGCGCGGCGCACGAGGCGCCGGTTCACTCGCCGGGTTTCCATGCTGTACGCGCCCAGCAGCGCACGATCGCAGATGACGTTGATCAGTCGCGGCACGCCCTGCGACAGGCGGAACAACTCAGCCTTAGCCCCCTTGTCGAAGACCTCTCCGAGCGCGCCAGCGACCCGCAGCCGATGCTCGACGTATTGCGCCGATTCCTCCTTCGACAGGGGCTCGAGGTGGTAGCGGCCGGTGATGCGTTGCGCGAGCTGCCGCAGGTCGTTACGCGCCAGCAGCTCGCGCAGCTCCGGCTGGCCGATGAGGATGATCTGCAGCAGCTTCTGCTTGGACGTTTCGAGATTGGTCAGCAGCCGGACCTGTTCCAGCACGTCGCGCGCGAGGTTCTGTGCCTCGTCGACAACGAGAATCGTACGCCGGCCCTCGGCATGCGCCATCAGCAGGAAGTGATTGAGTGAGTCGATCAGCGACTTGATGCTCTGATCGTCGTCGGGTTCGGGCACCCCGAGTTCCTCGCAGATGGTCTGCAGGAATTCGAGTGCCGAAAGCTGCGGATTGAGAACGACCGCAACGTCGGCGTTGTCGGGCAAGCGATTCTGCAGGAGCGTACGAACGAGCGTGGTCTTGCCGGTGCCGACTTCGCCAGTGAGTTGAATGAAGCCGCCGGACTCGGTCACACCGTAGACCAGGTGAGCGAGTGCCTCGCCGTGGCGCTCGCTCATGAACAGATATCGTGGATCCGGCGTTATCGAGAAAGGCTTCTCGTTCAGGCCGAAAAAGCTCGTGTACATATTGTTATTGCGCCTCTCAAACGCGGCTCAGATTCTACCATCTCAGCCGTCGTCCCGGTCCGAACGCCGCTTGAGGCCGCTTGCGCGGCTCATTGCGGTGTTGCCGAAGCGCTCGCGGATGGCGTCCACCGCCTCGTCGACGGCCGCCGGCGAGTCCGTTTCCGCGAACAGATCGCCCTGCTGCGCGGGTCCCAGCCCGCTGCCACCGACGCCGAGCAGACGCACCCGTGCCTCGGGATGGTCCGCGAGCCACGTCGCCAGCAGCGACCGGGCGACGGCGTAGATCGTCTCTGTACCGTTGTCGGGCGGGCGCAACGCCGCCTGACGGGTCACTGTGGTGAAGTCCGATTGCCGGATCTTCACCTGCACCGTCGATGCCGCCAGTCCGGCCCGGCGCAGCCGCGCGGACGTGCGCTCGGATAGCTGCATCAGCTTGTGTTCCATGTCGTGCCGGTCTTCGAGGTCGGTACTGAACGTCTCCTCGGCGCTGATCGACTTCTCCTGCCGCTCAGAGACCACTGGCCGCGCATCGATCCCCGCGGCGCGCTGCTGGGTTCGCGCGGTGTAGCGCCCGAAGACCGGCTCCAGGCGGGACGCTTTCGCCTGTCGCAGGTCGCCTATTGTCCGGATGCCGATGTCCTCGAGCCGCGGTAGGGTCTTCTTCCCGATGCCCGGGATGACGGCGACCGGGAGCGGGTCCAGGATTCGCGTGACGCGATCGGCAGGGACCACCACGAGCCCATCCGGCTTGTCGAGATCCGAGGCGATCTTGGCGACCAGCTTGTTCTCCGCGACGCCAACCGAGGCGGTCAGGCGAGTCTCTTCGCGGATGCGCCGCTTGATGTCCCTGGCGACCTGCTCGCCGGAGCCGTGTAGCTTCTGGCTGGCCGTGATGTCGAGAAACGCCTCGTCGAGCGACAGGCCCTCGACCAGCGGCGTGAACTCGCGGAAGACGGCGAAGATCTGCTTCGACACCGCCTGATAGTGCGACATCCGCGGCGGCACCCGGATCAGGTCCGGGCAGCGGCGGTTCGCTTCCATCATCGGCATCGCGGAGCGGATACCGAACTTCCGCGATTCGTAGCTCGCCGCGGCGACCACGCCGCGGGTCGCACCGCCCACGACCACCGGCTTGCCGCGCAGTTCGGGATTGTCGCGCTGCTCGATCGACGCGTAGAAGGCATCCATATCGACGTGCAGGATGCAGCGGGCGTCCACGGCTGAGCCTATTTCCCGCGCTCGACGATGTAGCGCGCGAGCCAGCGCAGGGGATCCGCCCGTTGCCCGAAGACATCGAGCTCGCCGACGCAGGCGTCCAGCAGTTCGCTGCAACGCCGCCTCGATTCCTCGACGCCGATCAGTGCCGGATAGGTTGCTTTCGACAGGCCCTCGTCGGAACCCGCCGGCTTGCCGATGACATCGGTCTCGCCCTCGACGTCCAGCAGATCGTCGCGGATCTGAAACGCCACGCCGACGGCGCGCGAGAAAGCGTCCAGCGCACGAGCCTCGGCGTCCGGCACGTCTGCCTTGAGCAGGCACGCCGACATGACCGCCGCGTGTATCAGCGCGCCGGTCTTGAGCGCGTACATGTGCTCGAGTTCGTCCGCCGACAGTTGCTGACCTTCGGCTGCAAGATCGATCGACTGTCCGCCAGTCATGCCGATCGAGCCGCAGGCGTCCGCGAGCAATCGAACCAGTGCGGCCCGGATACCGGCGGCAAGTGTCGGAATGTCGGCAAGGACCGAGAATGCCAGCGGCTGCAGCGCATCGGCGGCGAGAATTGCCGTCGCTTCGTCGTAAGCACGATGCACGGTCGGCTTGCCGCGCCGCAGATCGTCATCGTCCATGGCGGGCAGGTCGTCGTGCACGAGCGAGAAGGTGTGGATCAGTTCGATCGACACGGCAGGTGCGTCGAGCAATGCAGGATCGACGCCCAGGACCTCCCCCGTCGCATAGACGAGCAGCGGACGGACACGCTTGCCGCCTGCAAAGACGGCATAACGCATCGCCTCGTGCAATCTCTCCGGCCGTTCGCTGGCCGCGGGCAGCGCGACGTCGAGCTTCTTCGTCACGCGTTCGGAGTAGTGCTCGAGTTTGTCTTCGAAGGTCTCTGCCAACGTTCGGCAACCGGCAAAAAGGGGGCGATAGCCTACACGATTTGGCGCCCGGCGCGCGTTCCGCTTCGGGCTATAATTCGCGTCCTTTGGACCGACCCGAGCTGCCATGCGAGTTTCCGCAAGGGCCCACCCGAACATCGCACTGATCAAGTATTGGGGTAAACGCGATACCGAACGGAATCTGCCCGCGGTCGGCTCGATCTCGATCACGCTCGGCGATTTGTGGACCGACATGACGATCGACACGGACGCCGACGCCGATAGTCTTTCGCTCAATGGCGAACCAGCCCGCGACATGCTGCCCCGCATAAGCTCCGGGCTCGATACGCTACTCGGACCCGATCGTTCGCCGGTTGCGGTGACGAGCGAGAGTAACTTCCCCGTCGCCGCCGGTCTCGCGTCTTCGGCGTCCGCATTCGGGTCGCTGGTAGTGGCCGCGACGGCTGCGTCGGACCGACAGTACGACCGAGCCGAGATGGCCAACGCCGCCGGGAGTTTCTCGGGCTCGGCGGCGCGCTCGCTCTACGGCGGTTTCGTCGAGCTCGAAAACGATGGCGACCGGGTCGCGGTAAGGTGCATTCGCCAAGCGGAGAGTTGGCCGCTGTCGGTCGTCATTGCAATAACGTCGTCGGCGCGCAAACCCGTAGGGTCGGGCGAGGCGATGGAGGTAAGCCGGCACACGTCGCCTTTCTACGCGCGCTGGGTCGACGAGCAGGAGGAAGATCTCGCACGCGCTCGCAGTGCGATTCTCGAACGGGATTTCCAAAGCCTCGCCGAGGCCGCGGAACACAACTGTCTAAAGATGCACTCGGTCATGTGGACCTCGCGCCCACCGATGGTCTATTGGAACGCGGCGACCATCGAATGCATGCACGCCGTTCGCGGTCTGCGCGCCGACGGCGCCAATGTGTTCTTCACCATCGATGCCGGACCGCAGGTCAAAGCGGTCTGTCTGCCGCAGGACGTCGACCGGGTCCGAGATACGCTGCAAGGCGTGCCCGGTGTCGAACGCATTATGCTCAGCGGGCTTGGCGGCGGCGCTCGTCTGCTCGAATGAGCGTTCAAAGTTTCAGCGCCCCCGGCAAAGTCGTTCTGTCCGGCGAATACGCCGTGCTGCGCGGCGCGCCCGCCGTTGCGATGGCGGTCGATCGGCGCGCAAGGGTGACCGTAGAGGCCGGCACGATTGAGACACGCTGCGTCGGACTGGAAGGTCGGACGGACACGCGTCTCCTGGAGAGCGCGCTGCAGGCGCTTGACGTTGCTCGACCCAATACGGGACTGACGCTGGACACGGCCGCATTCAGCGATGGACCGGACAAGCTGGGGATCGGCTCGAGCGCGGCGCTTGCTGTCGCGCTCGCTGTGGCGCTTGCCCCTCCGGATACCGATGCCGCGGTGGCCACGTCAGCGGCGCATCGCGCTCATCGTCAGTTCCAGCACGGTCGAGGAAGCGGCGTCGATGTTGCGGTGAGTCTGACGGGTGGCATCATTGTCTACCGCATGCAGGACGCAACGACACAACCGATCGCGTGGCCCAACGGCCTTCACTATTCACTCTTCTGGACGGGCAGGTCCGCGAGTACGAACGAACGCGTGGCTCGATTCGACGCCTCAGCCGAACACCCGGCGACCGACGCGCTTTGCGATTCCTCCGCGGCACTTGCGCTCGCGTGGGAAAGCGGCAGCGCTGACGATGTGCTGTCGGGATACGTTTCCTACATCGTTGCACTCACCGAATTCGATCGTGCCCACGACCTCGGCATTTTCGATGGCGGCCATTCGCAACTCGCAACGAACGAGCCCGGCTTGATCTACAAGCCCTGCGGCGCCGGCGGTGGCGACGTCGGCATCGCGTTGTCTCGCGACGAGCGTCACCTCGAGCAGTTCGCTGCGCGCGCG
The DNA here is from genome assembly GCA_965232445.1 of Woeseiaceae bacterium. GTDB lineage: Bacteria > Pseudomonadota > Gammaproteobacteria > Steroidobacterales > Woeseiaceae > UBA1847. Next base: position 1,704,061 of record OZ246973.1, read on the forward strand.
GCCGACCGGGGTGTCCGGAGGCTCGGGATTTCAGTCGACTATCGTGGCGCCGGTGAGGACTCAGCCGATGCCTGACTCGCGGATCCCCGGGCTGCATCGGCAGAGCGTCACGGAGCGGCTCGATGCGCTGACCAAGGCAGGATTCCTGTCGCAAGCAGACGCCAATGCGCTCAAGCAGGGTCGATTCCTGCTCTCGCTGTCGGCCGCCGATCGCATGATCGAGAACGTCGTATCGACGTTCGGCTTGCCGCTCGCCATCGCGCCGAATTTCCGTGTCAATGGTCGCGATTGCGTCGTGCCGCTCGTCGTCGAGGAGCCGTCGATCGTTGCCGGCCTCAGTATGGCGGCCGCGCTCGCCCGAAAGGCTGACGGCTTCACGGCACGTATCGACGAGTCCTTGCTCATCGGCCAGATTCACATCGTGGATGCGGATGCGAGTGCCGGAACCTCGATCGATGCAGCCGCAGAATCGCTCATCTCATTCGTCAATCAGACGCAGCCTCGACTGGTCGCGCGCGGTGGCGGTGCGCGTTCAATCGAGCAGAACGAATTGATTCTGGACGATGGCCGCAAAGTCCTTGCGGTGCATCTGCTTGTCGATACCTACGACGCGATGGGTGCGAATCTCGTGAACTCGATGTGCGAGACGCTGGCGCCGGAACTCGAGAAACTCGCGGGCGGACGTGCGGCGCTTCGCATCCTGTCGAATCTCTGCGATCGCTCCGTCGCTACCGCACGCGTCCGCTACAGAGGCGGGGACATCGGCCCGGAGGCGCGTGACGGGATCGTGCTCGCGGCGAAGATTGCGGCGGCCGATCCGCACCGTGCGGCGACTCACAACAAAGGCATCATGAACGGCATCGACGCTGTCGCAATCGCGACTGGCAACGACTGGCGTGCGATCGAGGCGGGCGCGCACGCCTGGGCCGCTCGCGGTGGCAGGTACACGTCGCTGACGCGCTGGTCCGTGGAGGGCGATGACCTGATCGGCGAGATCGAGATCCCGCTCAAGCCGGGGACCGTTGGCGGCACGCTCGAATCGAATCCGGCCGCGGCGGCGTCGCTGCGGCTGACCGGCGTCGAATCGGCCCGCGAGCTTGGCGAATTGATGGCGGCCGTCGGTCTCGCGCAGAACTTCGCTGCGCTTAGAGCGCTGGCGACAAAGGGTATCCAGGCCGGCCACATGCATCTGCACGCGCGCAATCTCGTCGCCCGCGCGGGCGTCAGCGATCATGAATTCGACGCTGTTGTGGATGAACTCGTGGCGAGCGGCCAGATCAAGGACTGGAAAGTCGCCGACATCGTCGCGCGCCGTCGCGGCGAGCAGCGCGGCGGTGTCACCGCCGCCGGCAAAGTCATCCTGCTCGGGGAGCACGCCGCCGTCTACGGTAAGCATGCGCTTGCTGTACCGATACCCGATGCGATGACGGCCTGGGCGCAGCCGGCCGAACAAAGCTCGATCTCGATTCCTCGCTGGGGCATTCGGGAGGCGGTGACCGCGGAGACACCCGTCGGCCGCGCGGTATCGCTGATCGTCCAGCAACTCGGCCTCTCCGGAACCGGCGTCGATCTCGTCATCGATGCGCGACTGCCCGGCGCCATGGGGCTCGGTTCGTCGGCGTCCGTGGCTGTCGTCGCGATTCGAGCGCTCTGCGAGATGGCAGGGCTCGACATCGACGTCGAACGTGTCAACGCCATCGCCTACGAGTGCGAAAAGCTCGCCCACGGCACGCCCTCCGGAGTGGACAACACCATCGCGAGCTTCGGTACGCCAATGCTGTTTCGCGCGGGAGAAATCGTCGAGACGCTCGAGGCGACGCCGCCCATCGTGGTCGCTTGTAGCCACCAGCAGGGCAATACGATCGAGCAGGTCGAGGCCGTCAGGCACCGCTACGAGGCGAACCCGGACCGCATCGGTCCGCTGTTCGACCAGATCGATGCACTGAGCGTCGAGGGCGCGGCCGCACTCAAGCGCGGCGACTACGAGAAGCTCGGCTCCTGCATGGATATCTGCCAGGGGCTGCTGAACGCAATCGGCGTGTCGACGCCGGAGCTCGAGTCGATGATCGCAATCGCGCGCGACGCGGGTGCGGTCGGTGCCAAGCTCACCGGAGCCGGCGGCGGCGGGTCGATTGTCGCGCTGTGCCCGGAGTCCCGGGAGGCCGTCGAGGCAGCGCTCGTAGCGGCCGGTTTTCGAACGCTCGGAACATCGGACTTGTAAAATGGCGGCTATGGAATCCGCCCATAGAGTCGTTTCGTCCGAAGCCGAGGAGCTGATCCTCGTCGACGGTGACGACAATGAGATCGGCTCGCTGTCGAAGGCCGAGGCCCACGACGGCGACGGCGTTCTGCACCGTGCATTTTCGGTGTTCCTGTTCAATCCGGACGGCGAGTTGCTGCTGCAACGGCGCGCGACCGGCAAGCGCTTGTGGCCCGGCTACTGGTCGAACAGCTGCTGCAGTCACCCGCGGCTCGGCGAGTCGATGGCCGTTGCGACGTCCCGGCGTCTGCGCGACGAGTTAAACCTCGACGCGGAACTCGAGTACGTCTACCGGTTCAGCTATCAGGCGCGCTTCAGCAAGTTGGGTTCGGAACACGAACTCTGCCATGTCTTCCTCGGCCGAATCGACGGCGCAGTCGATTTCAATCGCAGCGAGATCGAAGCGGTCCGCTTTGTCTCTCCGTCAGCACTGGACGAGGAGTTCGAGCATAAGCCCGACACGCTGACGCCGTGGTTCAGAATGGAGTGGCACACGCTCCGGCGCGACCATCGCGATCGGCTGGAACGGTATCTGGAGGCGGATTAGCGTGGCGGTCAGCCGCGCGCGTTAGCCGACGTAGCGGTAGTACTCGATGCCCATGTCGGCGAAGTGTCGCTCGTCGCTCGCGCCAACCCGGTCGATAACGAACGCGTTCCGGTGCACGTAGTCGAGGTTCCTTGGCCGCTTGCCGTCGTGCATGGCCTCGTACTGGTCCTGACTGAGATCGACGAACTCGTTCATCGCGTCGGAGAATCCGATCTTCGCCGCCGCGTCGCGCCACGAATCCGCCATGAAGAACGGGATGACTTCAGCCGCGTCGCCGGAGCCGTAGCCCAGCGTGAGCACCTCTTCGCCCGCCTCGAGCGAACCCTCGTCGAGGGCCTGTTCGAAACCCGCCGCGATCCATGCCGGCAGCGCGGCCGTGTACAGATTGCCGAGATCGAGCATCGTGTCGCTGCCGAGCGCCAGCTTGTCGAGGATCTCGCGCCGGAAGTGCCGCGACGCGCGGAATGCGCGCAGCGCGGCCATCGTCAGTGGGTAGGCCTCGAAATTCAGCGTCTCCGGTTCCGCCAGCGTGGCGACGGCCGGATTGCCCTGCATCTCGTCACGCACCGCTTCCGGATCGACGCCGACCTCGTAGCAATAGGAATCGAGTTCGGCCCGGTCGCGGCGGTCGCCGTGGGCGAGCGCGAACAGGTAAGAGATCGCCCAGCCGGTCTCCGGCATGCGCCGGTAAGGCCGGTGCATGAACACCGTCTTCAGTGAGCGGAGATAGGCCATCGCGTCCAGCTCGCGCTTGTCGTACATGTCCTTGAGCGCGTGCAGGGTTTCGTCGACGTAGCACGTCGTCGAATACTTGCCGTTGAAGACGGGGAAGTCCTGAACCTGGTGCGTTTCCGACCGATCCTGTCCGCAAAACCGCGACATGGGCTTGCGGAAGTCCATGATCCGATAGTCGGATGCGGAACCGGACCCGACCAGGTCGACAATCGCGAGTTTCGGATCTTCCTCGAGCAGCATCGCCACCGCACCCGCACCCTGGGTCGGCTCGCCGCTGGAGCCGCGCGCGTACTCCGCGATATCGGCGCAGACGACGATCGCCTGACTCCCGGCGCCGTCGAGCGCCAGATGGCGGATCGCACCCTTCATGCCGTACACGCCGCCAAGGCAGGCGTGCTTGAACTCGGGAACCTCGCAGCTGCGTGATATCGGCGCGATGCCGCGCGCCATAAGTGCCTGATCCACCATGCCTTTGACGATAATCGCGCCGGCCGAATTGTCGGTGCTCGACTCCGTGCCCAGGCCTAAGAACTTCACCCGCTCCGGGTCGATGTCGTACTTCTCGATCAGGCGCAGCACGGCCGTCGCGGCCATCGTATAAACGCTCTGATCCGGACCGCGCAGGCGGAAGCTGCGGCCGACAACCTCGCGGATTTTCGGCCACTGATTGCCGGTCCAGTCGCACCAATCTTCGAGCCACACCCGATAGGGCGGCACGTAAGCCGCGAGTCCGCTGATTCCTATGGGATTTTTCGTCTGAGAGCTCATTTGGAGTGGGCCGTTTACAGGCCCGGCGATTTTAGTTGTCCAGGCCTTGTCGCTCAACCGTTTTCGAGGGTGAGGCCGGATGGGCCGGGTTTCAACTCCTCGATTATCTTCCAGGACTATTCGACCTCGACCGGCCGACTATTCCACAACGATCGTGATCGGATCCGACATCACCGGCGGATCGTGCGGAATGTGCAGGTGATCCCCGAGCAGCAATTGGAGCGTGTGGGTTCCCGGTTCCAGAGTAATCTCGGTGCTGGTGCTGCCGTCACCGAAATGGATGTAGTTCTCGGTCGCCGGGATCGGAAGCCCGAAGTCCGGGAGGCCGGCATCGATGATGAGATGGTGGTGGCCGGACTGCGGCGTCGCGTCACCCGCCATGACGACGCTCATTCCCTCGAGTCCGAACTCGACCGAAATCGGGTTGCTGACGGTCTCACCATCGGCCGGGGTTATGAAAAACACGCGCGCGCCGTCCACGGAGGGCGTACGCGGCAGGCCGGCGGCGGCTTCTGCCGGCTGCACGTCGGCAGCGGCATCGTCAATAGGAGCCTCGTCAGCCGCCGACTCGGTTTCCCCGCCGCCGCAAGCGGTCAGCGTAAGGCCGGCGGCAAGCAGCAGTGCGATCGAGATCGATGATTTCATTCTGTTGGACTCCTGTCGGGATTGATCCGTTGGCATGACTTCCAATGATAGTGCCTGAGGGAGCGCAGCACAGCCGCTGCCGTCAGACCGAAATCGCGGCCATTAGCAGCGTACCGCCCATCACGACCGCGAATCCGATCACATAGGTCACCGCGAGAAGCAGGAATTTGAACGTCGTCGCGAGCCGTCCCTGCTGATACACCGTCCGCATCGATAGGAAGAGATACACGGGAATCCAGAACGTCAGCGCGACGATGGGCAATATGCCGATCCAGCTCGGCAGCGGCAGCGCCGCGATCAATCTGCCCCACAGAATCAGAAGTGTGAGCAGCAGGAAGAAGAACGAGTGGAAATGCACGACGTAGAGCAAGTGTTCCACGTAGAAGCGGCGCGACAGCGGGTACAGAATCTTCAGCACCAGCGCCATGATCGGCAACAGCAGGATCAGCGCGGCCGGTGTCTTGTCGAGTACGGCGGACAGAAAGCCCTGCGGCCCGAGGACTCGCCAGCGCTCGCAGATCTCGACCGCCCGCTCGGGCGTTACGCGCCGTGCGAGCCACTCACCGAACGCGCCTTCGTCCGAATCGAGTTGGAAGTTCGCCGTGTTGCACTCGAAGTCGAAGCCGTCATTGTCGGCGGTCGGTTCGTAGTCCTCGCTGAAGACCTCCTGCTCGAGGATCTCCGGTGCGACAACGCCTTCCTCGACCAGCCCCTCCAGCTCTTCCCGTGCCTGGTCCAACTGTTCGGTGCGCTCTTCGATTTCGGCCTGCTCGACGGTCTCGGGCTCGTAGAGAATCGCGAAGTCGTCGCGCGGATTGAAGAAGGCGATCACGAAGAAAATCAGGCTTAGCACGAGATACATGCGGAACGGTGGCATGTAACGTGCCCGCCGCCCTTCGAGATAGTCGCGCGTCAGCTGTCCGGGGCGCACGAGCAGCGGGACGAGCGTTCGCCACAGTCTCGAGTCCAGCTCGAACAGATCGCCGAACGCATCCCGGATCAGCTCGAACAGGCTGATCAGCCTGTTCGTGGATCGCTGTCCACACTGCCCGCAGTACTGGCCGCCGAGTGGCGAACCGCAGTTCAGGCAGGCCGGACTGTCTCCCCCGGATTCGCTCAATGCTCTACTCTTCCCGCCGCGGGCGGAGACGCAGTCAGCCGCCCTGGTGCGGCGTCGCTACGCCGCCAAAAATGCTGCCGCGTCCGGATCGCGCCGCCTGCGCAACACCCATTCGTTTCCCGATCGCCGGAGCCCGGCTACAGGGCAGCGACTAGTCCGCGGCCTTCTTCTTGCTCGTTGTCTTTTTCGCCTTCTTCTTCGCCGGCTTGGCCGCCGCCGTACGCGTGCGCGGTGCCGTCTTGCGCTTCGCCGCTTTGCGCGCCGGCTGAGGCTCAGCCTTGCGGCCCAGTTCGTCCGGCGAGAAATCGTCGACGTCCAGCAGCGCGTAGACCTTCGCATAGTATTCGCGCAATTCGTCCGCCTCGTGCTTGTTGATGACTTCTGCCTTGGCGGCCTCGTCGATCTGCAGCCCCAGGTACTCGGACTTGATCAGGCCTTCCTTATAGGCCTGGCGCAAGCGCTTCTCGAGCGGCGCGCAGGCCTCGGCCAGCTCGACAGCCTCCTGCAGCTGGCCGAGCGGACTGCCCGGCTCGAGCGTGGTGTAAGCGAACTGACTCAGACGATCACGGGCCTCGCCGGCCGTCGTCATGAGGTCGACGATTTTCGTGCCGAGTTCGTCCGCCGGCGCCGAGTACGTCCTGCCCCGCGGGAATATGAAGATGCGCAGCAGCCGTGCGGCCCAGCGATTCGGAAGATTGCGCAGAAACGCGTGCAGCGCTTCCTGTGCCTGATACATGAGCGTACGCACGGACCACTCGACCAGCGGCAAATCGGTCGCCCGTCGGCCCTGATTCTCGAAATGCTTCAGGACGCAGGAGGTCAGGTAGATGGAGCTCAGTACGTCGCCCAGCCTTGCCGACAGCAGCTCGCGTTTCTTCAACTCGCCGCCCAGGGTCAGCATGGCAAAGTCGGATGCCAGCGCGAACGCCGCACTGTAGCGGTTGATATTCTGGTAATAGCGTCGAGTCGGCGTGTTTAGGGGCACGCGTGAGAACCTGGCGTGACTCAACGCCAGCGTGAACGAGCGAGCCATGTTGCTGATCGCGTAGCCGATGTGGCCGAACAGCGCATCGTCGAACTCGATCAGACCGCGGTCCTGATCCTCGTCCGCGGCCGCCTGCAATTCGCGCAAAACGAACGGGTGACAGCGGATCGCGCCCTGGCCGTAGATGATCAGGCTGCGGGTGAGGATGTTGGCACCTTCGACCGTGATCGCAATCGGCGCGGCCATGTAGCCGCGTCCGAGGTAGTTCTTCGGCCCCATCATGATGGCTTTGCCGCCATGCACGTCCATGGAGTCGTTGGCGACTTTGCGGCCGAGTTCCGTGCAGTGGTACTTGAGAATCGCAGACGGGACCGCCGGTTTCTCGCCCTGATCGATGGCGCCCGCGGTGACCGAGACCGCTGCGTTCATTATGTAGGTGTGCCCGGCAATTCGCGTCAGCGCTTCGCCGACACCCTCGAAGTTCGCGATCGGCGTATTGAACTGCTTGCGAATACGCGCGTAAGCGCCCGTGGCGTAAGCCGCGGCCTGACCGCCGCCGGCCGCGCTGGACGGCAGCGTGATCGCGCGTCCGACGGACAGCAGCTCGACGAGCATCTTCCAGCCTTTGCCGGCCATCTCCTGACCGCCGATGATGTAGTCGAGCGGCACGAAGACGTCCTTGCCGGAGGTCGGTCCGTTCTGGAAGGCCACGTTGAGTGGGTAATGCCGGCGGCCGATGGTCACGCCGTCGGTGTCGGTCGGTACCAGCGCTGCCGTGATCCCGTATTCGTCCTTGTCACCGATCAGATGGTCCGGATCGTAGAGTTTGAACGCGAGTCCCAGCACCGTGGCGATCGGCGCGAGCGTGATGTAGCGCTTGTCCCAGTTCAGTCGTATGCCGGTGATCGTCTTGCCCTGCCACTTGCCCTTGCAGATGACGCCGGAGTCGATCAGCGACGCGGCGTCCGAACCGGCCTGCGGCGAGGTCAGCGCGAAGCAGGGAATCTCCGTGCCGTCCGCCAGGCCCGGCAGGTAGCGCTGCTTCTGCTCGTCCGTGCCGTAGTGCAGCAGCAGTTCGGCCGGTCCGAGCGAGTTGGGGACACCGATCGTCGACGACGCAACGGCGCTTCGGCTCGCGAGTTTCTGGATGACGACGGCGTTCGCATAGGCCGAGAATTCCAGCCCGCCGTACTCTTTCGGAATGATCATCGCGAAGAAGCGGTGTTTGATGATGAAGTCCCAGACCTCTTTCGGCATCTCCGCGAGTTCGTGATTGACCTCCCAGTCGTCGATCATCCGGCAGAGTTCCTCGCACGGACCGTCGACGAACGCCTGCTCTTCGTCCGAGAGTTTCGGTGCCGGGTAGGACATCAGGCGTTCCCACTCCGGCATCCCGGAAAACAATTCGCCATCCCACCAGATGTTGCCCGCCTCGAGCGCTTCGCGTTCGGTATCGGACATCGACGGCAGCATCTTGCGGTAGATCTCGAGCAGCGGGCGCGTCAGCTTCTCGCGCCGGAGCTCGATCATGTTCGGCACGATCATCAGGCCGAAGCCGGCCCAGAGCAGCAGAATCCACCACCAGGCCCCCTCGCCGAATATCGTATAGGCGATGAGGGCGGCGCCGGTGGCTACCGTCGCTGTGCGCAGGTCGATGCGCTGATAGGCGAGATACAGGCCGCCGCCGACAAACAGCAGCAGCCAAAACAGGGATGCGGCGAAACCAGACAAGTTCATTTCCTCCGGAAAAATACGGACGGCGACAAGGCGCCCAAGCCTTGCAGAAGCCCAGCGGATAACCCTATCACCGCCTCGCGAGAGGCGCTATCGAACAGGTCTACAGAACGCGCCTACAGGAGGCTTTCGATCGCCGCCCGCTCCTCACGGAGTTCCGTCTCGGTCGCGTCCATGCGTTCGCGGCTGAAATCGTCGATGTCGAGGTCCTGCACGATCTCGTACTGACCGTCCTTGCAGCGAACCGGATAGGAGTAGATGACGCCGGGCTCGATCCCGTAGCTGCCGTCAGCCGGGATGGCCATGCTGACCCAGTCGTCAGCCGGTGTCCCCAGTGCCCAGTCATGCATGTGGTCGATTGCGGCCGATGCGGCGGAGGCGGCCGACGACGCGCCCCGCGCCTTGATGATGGCGGCGCCACGTTGCTGGACGACCGGGATGAACTCGTCCGCGAGCCAGGCCGCATCGACCTGGCCGGCCGCGGGCTCGCCCTTGACCGTGGCGTGATTGATGTCCGGGTACTGGGTCGCTGAATGGTTACCCCAGATCGTCATCCGGCGGACGTCCGATACGTGCGCATCGGTCTTCGCGGCGAGCTGCGCCATCGCCCGGTTGTGATCGAGCCGGGTCATCGCGGTGAAGTTTCCGGGATCGATGTCCGGTGCATTGGACTGCGTGATCAGTGCGTTGGTGTTCGCCGGGTTGCCGACGACCAGCACGCGGATGTCGCGGCTGGCGTGATCGTTGATGGCTTTGCCCTGGACCGAGAAAATCGCGGCATTCGCCTCGAGCAGGTCCTTTCTTTCCATTCCCGGACCGCGCGGCCGCGCACCGACCAGCAGGGCGAAGTCGCTGTCCTTGAAGGCGACGTTGGGGTCATCGGTCGCGACAACGCCGGCCAGCGTGTCGAAGGCGCAATCGTCGAGTTCCATGACGACGCCCTGCAGCGCCGGCAGCGCCGGTGGGATCTCCAACAGTTGGAGAATGACGGGCTGATCCGAGCCGAGCATCTGGCCGGAGGCAATACGGAAGGCGAGCTGATAACCGATCTGGCCGGCTGCGCCGGTAATCGTGACGCGCACGGGTGATTTCATTGTTGGACGATCCCTGAAACTTTAGCGCGGCGATTCTAGCACCCCGAGCGCGTGACGCGGGACTGTGGATTGTGCCTGGTCCGGCTTGTCGTCCGCGGCCGGGTCTACTCAGACGGCCATTCGAAGTCGGGGAACGCTTCCAACAGCAACCGACGTTCGGCGAGCACCTCATCGGCCTGGCCGGTTTCCTCCAGCCGCTCGATGCAATCCATCCAGGACTCCGGCGATTCGATGTCGTCCGGTTCGCAGATCGAGCGCTCGGCGAACGCGCTGAATCCCACAGCGGCGTCATAGTCGCCCGGCTGTACGGCTCGCGCCACGGCCAGGCTGCTGGCTTCTTGCAGGGCGGTTTCGCTCGCCAATGCCGCGCCTTCGAGGGTCTCGGGTTGCCGCAGTCTGGAAGCGGTAACGGCGACTTCTTCCGATTCCGCCAGGCCGTTGGCGTCAAAGGCCTGATCGGTGTCCGCGAAGTCCACGACGGACTCCGCAACGGGTTCAGGGCTGACCCCGGGCGCGGCACTCGCCGCCATTGCCGGTACGTCGTCAGTGGAGACTCCCGGTACGGCGAACTCTTCGATCTTGGTCTCTTCCCGAACTTCCTGGTCCCGAAGCCGCTTCAAGGGATCGTCGTCGTCCGCGGCCTGTTCGCGTGCGCCGTCCGCCAGCGGCAGATTGGAGGCATCCACCCGCTCCTGTGCGGCCGCGGCAGGCGAAAAGTCCGCCTCGCTCATGTCGGCATTCATCGGCGGCAGTACGATCTGGACCACGATAGCCAGCGACAGTACGACGGTCGCCGCGTAGGCCAGCGGCCGAATCCATAACATCGAGTGGGCGTAGCCCTTGTTCGCGTGCGCCGCCGCGTTGCGCAGCACCGCCTCGTTGAGCGATGCGGGCGCGCGTTCGGTGGCCACGTCGCGATACGTGTCGCTGACGGCCGGATCGCCGATGCCGTTATTTCGATCTTCGCTCATGATGCTTCTCGCGCCTGTGGCGCATCGATGGCGGCCTTGAGTTTGCCGACCGCATAACGCAGCCGGCTCTTGGCCGTTTCGCGGTTCACGCCGGTTACCTCGGCGATTTGCGCGAGGTTTAGTCCGGCTTCCTCATGCAGCAGGAACACATCGCGCTGTTCCTCGGGAAGCGTCTTCAGTGCTTCCTCGAGGCGCCTGCGTGCCATGCTGCGCTCTGTTTCGGCGTCCGGTTCGTCGCCCGTGCCCATCTGGCTGTCCGGATCCACATCGGCCGTGTTGGAGTGCCGTTTGTTCCGGCGCAGATAGTCGATGAAGCAGTTGTGGGCGACCCGGTAGAGGTAGGTGGAGAATTTCGCGGTCGGCCGGTACTTCGACCGCGCCTTGACGATCTTGCCCCACGTCTCCTGAAAAACGTCCTCGGCCGTGTCCCGGTGCCCGGCCATTCGCAGCAAATACCGGTACAGCGAATCGTTGTGCCGCCGGTACAGCGTTTCGAACGCGTCCACGTCGCCGTCCGCGTAGCGGAGCATCAGCGCGCTGTCGTCGGGCATTACGTCCATCGCCGGAGCATAGGCCACGGCCGGGGCGCGGAAAAGCGCCACCGCCGGTAATTTCAGGCATTTCTCGCCGATCATACTGCTAATAAACGCCGTCGCCGGCCGCCCGGGTTCGGCGAAATTCAAAAAAATGCTTGCAATCGGGTTTTTTAGTGTTATAGTTCACTACAACACCACTTCACTTAGCGGCAGATTGCTGCCAGGAGCCAGAAATGCAAACCCGAGTCGCCCAGTATCTGAACGAGGTCGTCAGCCTGACCATGCTGGCCCTGCTCGTGGCGGCATTTGTGGCCGGGCAGACAGGCAAAGCGCAGGAAGCCGTGGCAGCGGCAGACAGCGCCACGGCGGTCGTCGCCGAACTGAGTTTGAGTATCCGTCAACAAGGCGAGTAAGGTAGCGACGGATTTGCGCCGGTCTGATCGATCAGGCCGGCGCCTTTTTAAAGGGAATTGAGGCGACATCAGGCTTATCCCGCCGGCGCGGAACGGACATGGACCCGAACTGGAACGAAGACCTACCGATTTACCGACAGCTGCGTGACCGCGTTGTGGCAATGATCCTCGAGGGCGTGCTCGGGGACGGCGATGCACTCCCATCCGTGCGCAATGTCGCCGCCGAGTACCGACTCAATCCGCTAACCGTGCTCAAGGGCTATCAGGAGCTCGTCGACGAGGGACTCGTCGAGAAAAAGCGCGGCCGCGGCATGTTCGTCAATGAGGGCGCCCGCGACAAACTCCTTAAGAACGAGCGACAGCGTTTCATCGAGGTCGAGTGGCCGCGGGTCCGCGAGACGATCGAGCGGCTCGGGCTCGATACCGAGACGCTGTTGAACACGGCGGTGCCGGAAAAGGGAGATAACGAAAACAATGAATAACCTCGTTACCGCTCAGAGCGTCAGTAAGCGCTACGGAGATTTTCGCGCTGTCGACAACGTCAGTTTCGACATCGAGAAGGGCAGAATCTTAGGACTGATCGGCCCCAACGGGGCAGGCAAGACTACGCTCTTGAAAGCCATTCTCGGTCTCACCGAGTGCGAAGGCCAGCTATCGGTGCTCGGCCTGGATCCCTTCAAGCAGCGCAAGGCGCTGATGCAGCAAATCTGCTTCATTGCGGACGTCGCCGTGCTGCCGCGCTGGATCAGGGTCTATCAGCTGTTGGACTTCGTCGGCGCAACGCATCCAAATTTCTCCCGAGAGAACGCGGAGACGCACCTATCGAAGACGAAGATCAAACGCGATTCCAAGGTTCGTGAGCTTTCGAAAGGCATGGTGGCTCAGCTGCACCTGTCGATCATCATGGCGATCAACGCCCGGCTGCTGGTTCTCGACGAGCCGACGCTCGGCCTCGACATCATCTTCCGCAAGGAGTTCTACGCCAATCTTCTGAGCGACTACTTCGACGAGGAACGAACGATTCTCGTCACGACGCACCAGGTCGAGGAGATCGAGAACATCCTCACCGACATCATGTTTATCAACGACGGCAAGATCCTGTTGAACTCCCCAATGGAGGCCGTTGGCGAGACGTGGGTCGAATTGGCGACCGCGGGCGACAACGCGGCGAAAGCGAAAGGCTACGGCCCGATATTCGAAACCGACATGTTCGGCAAGACGGTGTTCATGTTCGAAGGCGTCGATCGAGAGAAGCTCAAGGACCTGGGCGACACGCGCACGCCCTCGGTAGCCGATCTGTTCGTTGCGAAGATCAAGCAGGCTCAGGCCGGGGGGCGAGTAGCATGATTGCGCATCAAGTCGCACTCCTGAAGCGGGAATTCTGGGAGCATCGTTCGATCTGGCTGACTCCGGCCGCAATCGGAATCGTCATCTCGGTAGCGGCCCTGACCGGCCTGATGTCACTGGCGCACTTCGTCGAAGAAGTGGATATGGGCATCATTGCCGCGCAGAACGGCGAGGAAATTCCCCGCCTCGCGATGCTCGGCGCGCTCGGCGGAATTACCGCCGTTTTTGCGATGGGCGCCGGCATCGTGCAGATCTTCTATACCCTCGATTCGCTGTACTCCGAGCGCAAGGACAAAAGCATCCTGTTCTGGCGTTCGCTGCCAGTGACGGACGCGGAAACGGTGATCTCCAAGATGCTCACCGCGTTCCTCGTCATTCCGGCCGCGGCGCTCGCCGGTACCTTCGTAACGCATCTGGTTTTCATGGTGATTTCCAGCGGCTGGGTCATGTGGGAAGGCGGCAACGCGATTCATCTGATCTGGCGGTCGGCACCGATATTCGACGTTTGGGTATCCGGCATCCTGACGGCGTACATGGTGACCGTCTGGCTGTCGCCGTTCTTCGGCTGGTTCCTTTTCGTTTCGGCATTCACGAAACGCATGCCGCTCCTGATGGCCTTTCTGCCGCTGATCATCCTGCCGCTGATCGAAATCGCAATCCTGCCGACGAATTTCCTGGCCGCCGCGATTCTCGAGCGCTTATCGGAGCTCGAGAGCGCGGGTATCGACATCGAAAATGCGTTCGACCAGAAGACCTTCGAGGCCGTCAGCATGTTGTCCGCCATCGACCTCGGCCAGTTCTTCACCAGCGCCAAGGTATGGGCTGGTGCCATCGTCTGCGGACTGTTCGTCACTGCGGCGATCTACGTTCGCCGATTCAAGGACGATAGCTAGGCGCGTTGCCGGACTGCCTACGCGTTCGCGTCGCGGCGAATGTCGTACTTTTTGAGCTTGCCTCTGAGCTGGTCGTAGCTCAGGCCGAGCAGGTTCGCCGCCATCCGCTGATTGAAGCGCGAGCGCTCCAGCGCCGCGCTCAACAGGTCGCGCTCCATGTCTCGCAAGCGTTCCGGCAAATTCGTCGGCAACAGCGGCGGCCGCTTGCGGACTGGCGTAGCTTCGCTTCGCGCTGCACCTTCCGGCGTATATGGCGAATCGAAGGGGTCGAAGGCGATCTCCGCGATGACTTCGTCGGGCTCCGGACTGCGGTAGACCGATCGCTCGATCGCATTCTTCAATTCGCGCACGTTGCCGGGCCAGGAATGCTGCAAGAGCGAGGACGACGCCCTCGGTCCGAAACCCGGGAAAACCGGGAGGTGGAGTTCGCTGGCCATGTTGATGGCGAACGCGTAGGCGAGCGGCAGGATATCTTCGGTGCGCTCCCTCAAGGGCGGCACCGTAATTACGTCGAAGGCCAGCCGGTCCAGCAGGTCTTCGCGGAACCGTCCATCAGCGGCGAGCTCGCGAAGATCGGCGTTCGTCGAGCCCACAATACGAACGTCCACCGATAACGTGTCGCTGCCGCCGACTCGCTGAATTTCTCCATACTCGATCACGCGCAGGATTTTCTCCTGCATTCTCAGTGAGATGGTCGCCAACTCGTCGAGTATCAGCGTGCCGCCATCGGCACGCTCGAAATGACCGACATGCATCTTGCTGGCGCCCGTGAACGCCCCAGCCTCGTGACCGAAGAGCTCCGACTCCAGGATCGACTCGGTCAGGGCGGCACAGTTGACCTTAACGAAGCGCCGTTCCCAGCGATCCGAGAGGTAGTGCAGGCGCGACGCGATGAGTTCCTTGCCGGTGCCGCGTTCGCCGACCACCAGCACCGGTTTGGACAGCGGGGCAGCGCGCGAGACGTGCTCCAGCATCTCGAGGAAGGCCGGGGCCTCGCCGATGATCGTTTGCGTGGGTCGCGCGGCTGACACTGGTCAGAATCTCCAAGGCGTGGCGATTTATACCATAGCTTGGTCAAAATTACCAATCCTCGCGGCCCACCAAAGAAGGGCGGTGCCCGCGGTATTTGCAGGAGAATCAATGATTTAACAGTTTGCCGTCGAGGTTGGCACGATTGCTGCAATTACCTAAGCGATTCTGACCAAATACCACGAGGAAACACCATGGGCATTTTCACGAGATTCTCGGACATCGTGAACTCCAACATCAACGCGATTCTCGACAAGGCGGAAGACCCCGAGAAGATCGTGCGGCTGATGATTCAGGAGATGGAAGACACGCTGGTCGAAGTACGCTCAGCGGCTGCTCGATCCATCGCTGACAAGAAAGACCTCAATCGCAAGCTCGAATCCCTGGAGCGCGAACAGGGTGACTGGGACAACAAGGCCGAGCTCGCCCTGCGGAAAGACCGCGAAGACCTGGCAAAGGCCGCGCTGATCGAGAAGTCGCGCGTTGCGCAGGCGCAGGACGCACTCAAGCAGGACTACATTGCCGTCGACGACGGTCTGGCCAAGCTCAACGACGACATCGCGCGCCTCGAGACGAAGCTGGAGGATGCGAAGGCCCGGCAGAAGGCGCTGCTTGCGCGTCACAAGACCGCCAACAGCCGGCTGGCCGCCCGCAAGAAGATCCACGACTACAAGATCGACGACGCGATGATCCGCTTCGAACAGTACACGCGCCGGATCGACGACGTTGAGAGCCGCATCGAGGCCTATGACCTGGGGCTGCCGAAAGATCTGAACCATCAGTTTGCGAGCCTCGAAGCCGAAGAGTCGGTACAGCAGGAACTCGAAGCGCTGAAGCGCCGCGTGTCGGGCGAACCCAAGTCCGAGTAAGCGGAGATGGGAAGCAGTCTCGCCACACTCGCAGTCGTACTGTTCCTGACGATCGTACTGCCGCTGTTCACCGTGCTGCACTTCATTACACGTTGGAAGCAGGCGCGGGAAATCTCGGGAGACGACGAGCAGATGCTCGAGGAACTGTACGCACTGTCCCAGCGGATGGAAGACCGTCTTCTGACGCTGGAACGAATACTCGATGACGACAGACCAGAATGGAGGAGAAGAATATGAGTCGACGGGCATGGAATATCGATCACGGTCCGCTGCGCGGTTTCTACCGCGACCGCGAGAACGGCTGGATATTCGGTGTCTGCGCAGGCATCGCCGATCGCTTCAATTTCAGCGTCGGAGCCGTGCGAGTCATCGCCTTGATCAGTCTATTGCTGTTCACGTTCGTGACAGTCCTCGTGTATATCGGCGCAACGCTGTTGATCAGGGAGAAGCCATTGATCTATTCGGGGCGTGAGACCGAGTACGAATTCTGGCGCCGGCGCGACTGCGATCGCTGGAGGCATTCATGAGCAGCAGGGCGTCGACCTACGAACGCCGATTCCGCCGCAGCTCGGACCATTCCGTACTGGGCGGCGTCTGCGGCGGGCTATCCGATTACTTCGGGTTCAATCTCAAGGTTACGCGGGTCCTGGCCTTCATCGGGTTCCTGATGAATCCGCCGCTCGCCGGGCTGGCCTATCTGTCCGTCGTGCTGCTGGTACCTGCGGCGCCGACAACGCGTGAGCCGGCGGTGGATCCGAAATTCCACCAATCGCTCCGCTCGAGGCCGGCGCAAACCGCGAGAGACGTCAAACGACGGTTCCTCGCTCTCGACCGGCGTCTGGCCAGGCTCGAGAAATACGTTACCTCATCGCGTTACGAGCTTGACCGGGAATTCCGCGACCTCGAACATCGCCGTTAAGAAACTACCGAAAATATAAGGGACCCGACGATGAACAACCTTTTCTTTGTCGTTTGCATTGTTGCCATCGCCTGCACCACCGCCGTAGCGACGGAGTGGATCAAGGCACGTAAGGCGCGCGACGAGAAGACCGAAGACTTCGACGATGCGGCGGCTCAAATCGAGGCGCTCGAAGAACGCATACGCGTCCTCGAGAGGATCGTTACGGAGAAAAAATACGATCTCAAGAAGGAGATCGAAAGGCTCTGAGAATGCCGCAGCCTGCGGCTACTCGGATTGCGCGCGGTAGACGCGAACCTCTTCGTTGAAGCGCGCCGCGACCAGTTCCATTTCCTCGACGGCGGCGTTGTGTTTCATCGTCAACGCCCGTTCCCGGTTGACTCGTTCCTCGTCGCTGATGTCCGGCAGGGTTTCGAGCGTCGCCTGCTCTTCTTCGTCGATGCAGGCAAGGTATTCCTCCATCGCCGCAATGTAATCTCGCACGGCCTGCTGTCCGGCCAGCATTTCGTCACGGGTTGCGGTCGATCCGTTCGGGATGTCCGCGGACTCCGGATAATCGCAGGCGAATGCGGGGAGTGACAGGCAGAGGAATACGACAGCGGAAGCGATCTTGATCTTGGACATTGGGTGGCTCTGAGCGTCGGTACGGTCGGGTAGTGTATGCAACCTGGATAGCCGAGTGAAGCGCCAAGCGGCGGCACAAAGCGTCAGGCGTCGATGGCGAAAAGTGTCCGGTACTGGTCGGTTCCCTCCGCCTGAGCCAGCAGCAATTCGAGGTAACTATCTGAACTCATTGGGTCTCCGAAGAGAAGGCCCTGAGCGTAGGTGCAGCCCGTGGACTGCAGGAAGTTGAGCTGATCCTCGGATTCGACGCCTTCCGCGACGACGTCCATGCGCAGATTACGTCCCATCTGCACGATCGTACTCACGAGCGTTGCATCGTCGGGGTTCGTGCTGACGTCCCTGACGAATGACTTGTCGATCTTCAGGGTGCTGATCGGGAACTGTTGCAGGGCGCTGAGCGACGAATAGCCGGTGCCGAAGTCGTCGATCGCGAGGTGCAGGCCGATGGCGTAGAGCTGGTCGAGCAGCTTGATCGTTCGCTCCGGGTTCTCCATCAGGGTCGTCTCGGTGATCTCCAGTTCCAGCGAGGTCGGGGAGATTTCGTAACTCCTCATGATCGACGAGATGCGCTTGGTGAAGTTCGCCTGGCGTAGCTGTTTGAGCGAGAGGTTCACCGACACCCGGCCGGCGGACGACACGGAGCGCTGCCAGAAGCGGAAGTCTTCGCACACCTTGTCGAGCACCCATTCGCCGATCTCTATGATCAGATTGGTTTCCTCGGCGATCGGAATGAAATCCGACGGCAGGATCATGCCGCGGTCCGGAAGCTCCCAGCGGACCAGCGCCTCGGCCCCTGCGACCTCGCCGGTCTCCAGGTTGTACTTCGGTTGGTAGTGGACAAGCAGTTCGTCGCGCTCGAACGCCCGCTTGAGCTTGCTGCGCGTCATGAGCCGCTCGACCGCGGCCTCGTTCATTCTGGGTTCGTAGTAACTGTGAGCATTGCCGCCATTCTTTTTGGCGTGGTAAAGCGCGGCATCCGCATTGCGTATCAGATCGATGACATTCGGGGCGTCCTCTGGGTAGAACGCGATGCCCATGCTCGCGGTCATGAAGACCTCGTGCCCCTGAACGACGAAGGGTTCGGCGAGCCGGGCAAGCAGGCGGCTGGCTAGCTGGCTGGTCCGTGCGCGTCCTCCTCCTCGCGGCGACGTGTCAGACACGATGACGGCGAATTCGTCGCCCGCGAGACGCCCGATGACGGTCTCGTCAGGCAGTTCTTCCGAGAGGCGTTCCGCCACCGTCTCCAGCGTCGTATCGCCGGCGAGATGGCCGAAGGTGTCATTGATGTCCTTGAAGTTGTCGATGTCGATGTAGAGGAGGCAGAGGCCGGACGAGGAACGCTTGGCTCGTGCGATCGCCTGCTGCAAGAGATGCTGGAACTGCATGCGATTGGGAATTCGGGTCAGCGAGTCGATGCGTGCCAGGTAGCGGATCCGCTGCTCGGCGCGCCGCCGCTCGGTGACGTTCTGCGCGGCGTAGATCCGGTCGCCCGATTCGGCTTCCTTACCCTCGAGCACCGAACAGGTGTAGGAAACCGGGATCGACTCGTCGAATTTGCTCAGGAAGAAGGCTTCATGCGGGAGACCGGCCGAGCAATCCCGGCGCAGCGATCCCTTCTTCTCCGCATCGACGAGTACCTCGATCGGTTGCCCAGTCAGTTCGTCCGGCTCGTAACCCAATAGATGTGTCGTCGCGCGGTTGATGCGCTTGATGGTGCCGTCGCCGCCGGTGACGATGATCGCATCGTTCATGCTCGCGAGGACGCTGTCGACGTAGTCTCTGCTTAGCGTCGTCTTTCGCAGTCGCTCACGCATCGCGTTGAATACGTCCGCCAGCTCACCGATCTCGTCCCCGTGACTCACGTCCAGCGGCTCGCCGAAATCGGCCGCGCTCAGGCGCTCGGCCTGACGCTTGAGTTCCCGGATTCGCAGCGTCTGATTTCGCGCAATGATCCAGACGACGACCGCGCAGGCAAGGACCGTAGCGAGCGTGCCCACGAGAATGGAGAGGTAGCTGGTCCGGATACGGACTGCCTCGTCAGCCGTCAAGCGGACTTCGAAGACTTCCGCCTCCGCCCGATACTCATCCAGTTCGAACGACCCGGTGATCGTCGCCGCGACGCCGCCGTCGCTCCGCAGCGGATAGCGAATGGACAGGCTGTCGGGATTCCACGCGGCCGACGCATCCGACCCGATCTCTGCGATTTCGCCGACCGCGATACTCTCGTCGTACAGACCGGACAAGCGAAGCCCGATCAGGCCGTCGGTGCGGTCGAGGGCGTCCTCCAGGAGCTGCCTGGCGCGCTCCGCCTCGACCTCGCTGCCGTCGAAACTTTCCGCGACCACACGCATTCGGAAGCGCGCGCGGCGCTCGAAGCTCTCTCTCAGAAACGCTTCGTGCTGTGTCAGGCTGTCGGCAAGAACGCCGTCGGCCAGCAGCCGGTACTGACCGTAGAACATGAGCAGCACGACAATCGTCGCCGAGACGCCCAGAAGCGTCACGAGCACAAAATTCCGTGAATACCGAAAGCCGCTCATCGTTAGCCTGTCCCGTCGCGGCAGTAGCCGAGCTTCCACCGCAGGCCGTTGTTGTCGTTATCGTTGAGCTGGGTGGCCGGGCTACGCTCGGCGCTTATCCGCCGACCGGCCAATCTTAGCACCGGGCCGGGACAGCGGCCGGAATTTTACAAAATGTACAAATTTGTGCTGCCCAGGGCCTAGTCTGAGCCGCGTTTCTCGACGAATTCGCTGGGTTCGGCCTTGCCGGTCGTCTTCATCACGCCTTCGACCACCGCGCCTTCGGCAACGGCGATCGCCTCGCCCGCGACGGTGCCGGTGATCCTGGCACTATCGGTGATCTCGACGCTGGCCGCGGCAATGATGTCGCCCTCGACGTGGCCGGCCACGATGACGTTCCCGGCCTTGATCGTGCCGCGCCAAAGCCCGTCCTTCGTGAGCATGACCGTGCCTTCGAGGTCGCAATCGCCGTCAATCTCTCCGGACACCTGAAAGTCACCGTCGCCGGTTACCGTGCCGGCAATCCTGCAGCCGTGATTTATCAGGGTCGGCGGACCGCTGCGCCGGTCGCCGAGACGGCGAGATCGCTGATCGCTCATTTTGAATCCTCTGCACGCGGAGCACGCAGTTTACTCTGCTCCGCGCCTAAAGCTACAGCGGATATCGAGGCGCCTATTCTTCGGTGTAGCCGTAGCCGATGGATTCGATGGTGGTCAGAACGCCGCCCTCGAACACGAGCCGGCGCATGAACTTCCGCGGTCCGAAGTTGTAGACGTATTCGGTCAGCACGACCTCCTCGATCAACGTGCTGCGGCCCGGATAGTATCGCCGCGAATAGCCGCCGGGATAGTCTCGCCGATGGCCATAGGAAACGCCGCGGGTGGCGTAGCCGAGATGCCGGCGCGTCGCAGGTTCACCGCAGAGCGCGATCACCTGTTGCTCGTGCATGCCGTCGCGGATGATCCGGTTTTTGCAGCGGAAGGCTTCGGCCGCCTCGGCGGCGAGGAGCGCCACGATGGCGAAGAGGGCGATGAAGGTGAAACGCGTTGCAGACATAGACTCGATTGTAGTTGATGACGATAGGCGCCGCCGTATAGCTCTTCGACACCCGATTCGCATTTATGTTCATTGACTCGGCAACGCAGAGCGCGATCGCTGGCCTCTTATGGTAAAACTGCCGCGTGACCAGCCCGTTCGAAAGCCGTCTTACGTCGCTCGCCGACACGGATACCGAGACGCTCGCATCGACGTTCGCCGCCGGACTGCGTGGTGTCGAGAAGGAAGCGCTGCGTATCGACCTGTCCGGTTATCTCTCGCAGACGCCGCACCCCGAGGGGCTGGGTTCCGCACTGACCAACCGTTTCATCACGACGGACTTCTCTGAAGCGCTGCTGGAATTCGTGACGCCGGCCTACGTTACGACGTGGGAGGCGCTGCGCTGCATCTGCGACATTCATCAGTTCACCTACGAGAACCTCGGCGACGAGCTGCTGTGGGCAGCGAGCATGCCGTGTCGGATTCCGGCGGATTCGCACATTCCGCTAGCTCGTTACGGCTCATCCAACGTCGGTCAGATGAAGACGGCGTATCGGCGCGGTCTCGGCTACCGCTACGGCCGGAACATGCAGACGATCGCGGGCGTGCACTACAACTATTCGTTGCCGCTGCCTTTCTGGGCCGTCTTTCAGGAGTTGCTCGACGACGACCGCGACGCGGACGTCTTCCGCTCGGAACGTTACATGGGGCTCGTCCGCAACGTCCGCCGCAGCGGCTGGATACTGATGTACCTGTTCGGTGCGTCGCCCGCGCTGTGCAAGTCGTTCGACGTCGACACCGGCGATCTCGAATCCCTGAACGACGAAACGCTGTACGGGCCATGGGCGACTTCACTGCGCATGAGCGATCTCGGCTACACCAATGAGAGCCAGGGCGGGATCAATATCGGCCTGAACAGCGTCGATGAGTACATCCACGATCTGTCCACGGCGATGCGCACGCCGGACCCGGACTACGAGAAGATCGGCGTCAAAGTCGACGGTACCTGGCGGCAACTCAGCGCGAACCAGTTGCAGATCGAGAACGAGTATTACAGCCCGGTTCGGCCAAAGCGCGTTGCCCATTCGGGCGAGCGGCCGACGGCCGCATTGCGCCGCGGCGGCGTGGAGTACGTCGAGATCCGATCGCTCGACATCAATGTCTTCGATCCCAGCGGCATCAATCAGAATACGATGCGTTTCATCGAGGCCTACCTGATCTATTCGGCGATCAGCGACAGTCCGAAATTCGACGACGCCGGCCTGCGCGAGGCGACGGCGAACCAGTCCGAGGTTGCGCGACGCGGACGAGACCCGGCGCTGGTGCTGTATCGAGACGGTGAGGCCATCAGCCTTCGCGATTGGGCGTCGGAGATCATCGAGTCCGTGCATGCGGTTGCCGAAGTCATCGATCGCGCGGAGAAGAGCGACTCCTACGTGGCTGCCGTCGGCGCGATGCGGGAACTCGTGGATAACCCGGATGCCACGCCGTCCGCGCGAATGTTGGACGAACTCCGCTCGGCCAACTGCTCGTTCTTCGACTTCGCGCTCAGTGTCGCTGAGGGCCACAGGGATTACTTCAGCTCGATAACGCCTCTCAAGTCGGAGACAAGAGATCGTTTCGAGCGCGAGGCGAAAGAGTCTCTGGCACGCCAGTCAGCAATAGAGGAAGCCGACGAGATCAGCTTCGAGGAATACCTCGAGAACTACTACGCGGGCGACTAGCGGCCGCTCGCGACCGGAAGATCCTCAATCCGGGAGCGGTGTACCGGTCTCGTACGCGACGTCTCGATGCAGTTCCTGCAGCCTGCGAGTCATCGGCCCGACCCTGCCGTCACCGATTCGTCTGCTGTCTGCCTCCAGAATCGGCGTGAGTTCGCCCATCGTGCCGGTAGTGAAAGCCTCGTCCGCGGAATAGAGTTCGGTCAGCGATAGGTTTCGTTCGGTCGCCGCGATGCCGTTGTCATTGCAGATCTCGAGGATCATGCGTCGTGTAATTCCCGGCAGGCAGGCGTCGGCGTGCGGGGTCAGCACTGCGCCGTCTCGTACCATGAACAGATTGGTGTCGTTCGTTTCCGAGATGAAGCCGTTCAGGTCCAGCATGACCGCGCTGTCCACACCGGCGACGTTCGCTTCGATCGAGGCCAGAATGTTGTTCAGCAGGTTGTTGTGGTGGATCTTCGAGTCGAGCGTCGACGGGGAATTTCGGCGCGTCGACGCCGTGACGACCCGGATTCCGTCGTCCGAGTACACCGGCGGTTTCCATTCGGCGAGCACGATCAGCGTGCAGCCCGACTGATTGAAGCGCGGGTTCATACCGGACGTCGTCTTCTCGCCACGGGTTAGCGTCAGCCGGATGTGCGCGTCGTCGCGCATCCCGTTGGCATCGAGCGTTCTAAAGACGGCTTGCTTGACCTCCTCGGTGCTCGGCGCGCCCTCGAAGGCAAGCGTGTGAGCGGAGTCGCGCAAGCGCCTCAGGTGTTGCTCGAACATCGCGATACGGCCGCGATAAACACGCAGTCCTTCCCAAACGGCGTCGCCGCCCTGGACGGCACTGTCGAATACCGAAATTCTCGCTTCCGAACGCGGCACCACCTCGCCGTTGATGCCGACGAGTATGTCCTTGTTGCGCGGGTCGGGCTGCTTCACGTCATTCTCCATCGGCACGAATTGCATGTTCATAGAGCCGTGCGTACCACGGCGCGCATTCCTCGAGCAGCGCTTCGAGGTGCTCGGGGAACTCGTCCTTGGCCCGGTACTCGGAAAAGCCGGTGCTCTGGTGGACCGCGTGATACCAGTGCGGCGCCCAGACGCCATCCTCGTCTCGCGGTCCCGGTTCCCAGTCGAGCATCGTGTCGGAGTACTCGATACCGATGCGTCCGCAGAGCTGCGACAGCACGGCGGCCGGGTTCAGGAGCAATTCCCGCGAATCGAGAACCGGCGGGTTCTGACCAAATTCGACGAGCTCGTCGTACAGCTCGCACTGGCGCTTCAAGCCGGTGTCCGCGAGACCGGCGTGCGGCACCTGAATCGTCAGTGACGGCAGCATCTCCTTCGGATCGCGAATCAGAAAGAGATTCACGGTGTCTTTTACGAAGCTCGTATCGATGTCGACCAGGTGATGCGCCATGTGCTTCACGAACAGGCGCGATGCCGGGGTTTCCCGCTGCCGCTGCAAGAGCTTCCGCATGACGTCGCCGCCGTCGCAGTTCATCGCGGCTATTACAGCTTCCCGGCCCGGATGCTCGGCGCCGGTAACGCTGAGATAGTGTCCGTACAGCGGTTCGTCGACCACTGCGACGCTCGGTAACTCACGAAAGCTGTACATGAGCGCGGTCGATACGTTTCTGGGGCCGGACCAGAGACAGACGGGTCGCGGATCGGTCATTTCTGGCGTCCTCCTGAGCTCAGGCGGTGCATTGTAATCACTTGCGAGCGGGAACTGTATCGCCATGAAATCGCTCGGAAAACAGTGCTGTACTTCGCGCTGTGCCGTATCCCATGTGCACTTCGTCACAGTTTGCGATTTCCTCGCGTGACGGGCCGGTCAATTTAACTAAACTTGATGCCATTCGATTGGACAGGCTTCGGGCTTACGTGATCAGAACATTCATCATCGGATTCGTCCTGGGTATCACCGGCGTCATCGCCGCGCTGCACTTGTTGCCGGCTGTCGATCAGGCGCGCGAGTCCTCGATCATTACCGTGACACCCAACGGCGGCAATGCGGAGGCCTTCCACGTCAACATTCCAATGGACCGGATCATGATCGGTGCCCCGGGACAGGAAGAGACGGTACCGCCCGAACTCGAGTGGCCTGAGAATTCGATCTTCGACGAAACGCGCACCGAACTGTTCAAGCTTCGCAATACGCGCGACGCGGTTGTCGGTGTCGCAAGCCGGATCGCCGCTCGCGACGAATCCGGCGACGTGGTCGAGTGGGTTCTGCATCTGCCGGCCCGCGGCTCCCTGTTCGTGACGATGGATCCCGCTGCGGTCGATGGCAGGCGTGCGGGC
Source organism: Woeseiaceae bacterium (assembly GCA_965232445.1). Taxonomy (GTDB): domain Bacteria; phylum Pseudomonadota; class Gammaproteobacteria; order Steroidobacterales; family Woeseiaceae; genus UBA1847. Next base: position 1,729,117 of record OZ246973.1, read on the forward strand.
AGCATGCGCGCGGGAACGCGTGAATTCAGCGACCTGGTCGGTCGCGTCAGCGAACGTTGGGTCGCGGACTCCAGCGACGGCGTCAATGCCGGCCGAATCGAACTCGAGACGACCTTCGTGTCGACGATCGTCGACGACGACGAGAATCTCGTCGAAGCCAGCGAAGAGGAGGAGGCCGAATGAAACACTTCATCGGATTCCTGCTCGGACTGGCGGCCGGCGGTCTCTGCGCCGTCGCGTTTCTGTACTACAACCCGCTGACTTCCAGCGACTCCCTCTCGCCGCTGTCCGTATCGAGCGCGGAACAGTTCAGCTTGTCCTATTCTGCGGTTGCGGAAGACTCCATCGTGTTTACAAACCACGGGGAGTCACGCACTCACCCGCATCCGGTGAAGGTGCTGCAGCTGTGGGAGGCACCGATCCGGCAGACGGATATTCTGGTCACGCTGCTGCATGACGGCCGCAATCTACCGGCCGGTATCGGCATCAAGTTCTCGTCTCGCTCTGAGCGCACCAGCCTCCTCAATGGCGAAGCGCTGGTCGACAGCGCGTGGCACGTCTACCTGCCCGGTCGCGGCACGCTGATGATCGAACAGTCCGAGAATTACTGGGGCTATCTGCGCGACATCGTCATTCCGGCGCACTGGAGCTCGGGTGACAGCTGGCGCGGCAACTGGCGGGGCATGATCACCGACGGCCCGGGTGCGCTTGGCACTGCGCGGGTCTACGGCGGAAGCGGCGCATTTTCGGGCATCGACTTCGAGGCCATCGAGACGCTGTCCGCCGAAGCATGGTCGACGGAGTCCGGCGCGATTTCGGTCGAAGGGCACATCCTCGTCGAGATGCCGACAGGCAGCGCCGAAGTCACCGAGTAGGCGACTGCCGGCAGCAAGCCAATGCTAGTTGGCGACGGGCGTTAGCGGCCAGAGCCAGGGCAGCAGCGCCATTACCGCGATGAAGACGACGATCGTCAGCGGCACGCCGACCTTCAGATAGTCCACGAAACGATAGCCGCCCGGACCCATGACCAGGATGTTTGCGGGGTGCGAGATCGGGCTGGTGAAGCTCGCCGACGCCGCCATCGCGACGGCCATCATCGCCGTCTGTGGCTCCAGGCCCATGTCCGTCATGGCGGACAGGACGATCGGCGACATGAGGACCACCAACGCGGCGGTCGGGATAATCATCGTCGCCATCGCGGTCAGGATGTAGAGACCCATGATGACCGGCCACGGACCGGCATCGCCCAGGAACAGCATGACCTGATCGGCGAGATACTTCGCCGCACCGGTGTCCTGCATTGCGGTGCCGAGCGGAAGCATGCCGGCTATCAGGAAGATCGCGCGCCAGTCGATGGCGCGGTAGGCCTGTTCCATCGTCAGACAGCCGACAAGAACCATGATCGATGCGCCCACCACGGCGGCGATCGAGATCGGTGCCTTGCCCATCATCACCGTCACGACCACGGCGGTCATGATCAGCGCCGCGATCGGCGCGCGGCGCGTGTCGGGCGGTTCCTGTCCGAGCGGCGTCAGGACGAGGAAATCGGAGTCGCTCGCCAGCAGTTGCAGCCGATCTCGCGGACCCAGCAGAAGCAGCGCGTCGCCGATCTGGAGGCGCTCGTCGGCGAGATCGGTACCGACCGGTTCGCCCTCGCGCCAGATGCCGGCGAGTTCGATGCCGTAGCGTTCGCGGAACTCCAGTTCGCCGACGGTTCTGCCGGCCAGCCGCGTGCGCGGGTCCAGCGTGGCGTCCATCAGCGTGAGCCGTTCGGATTCGAAGGCGCCCTGGGTGTCGGGAATCGTCGTATCGATCTCCAGTTCCTGCAGGCCGCGCAGAACGTCGAGGTCCGTCGGTTGTCCCTCGATAAGCAGCAGGTCGGCGCCTTCGAGCACTTCGTCGCCGCGCGGCATGACGCCGAGATGGCCGTCGCGGAATATCGCCAGCACGCGGAAATCGAAGACGTCGGCCAGGCGACTTTTCGCAAGCGTCGTCCCGCCGAGGTCGCTCTCCTTTGGCACGCGGACGACGAACATGCGCTCGTCGGCGTGATACTTGTCTTCGAGCTTGTCCTCGTCGAAGATCTCCACGTCCTCGAAGTCCGAGAACCTGTCGAGTTGGTCGATGGCTTCGGTCTCGCCCTGCACGAGCACCCGGTCGCCGGCCCGGATCGGGACATACGCCAGGTTCGTCAGGCGGTACCCGCCTCGGCGCATCAGGCCCACCACAGCGACGTCGAAGCGCGTCCTGAAGGCCGCGTGCCGCACCAGCTCCGAGACCACTGGCGAGCCCTCCGCGACGGTGACCTCGGCGTAGCGGACTTTCGACGCGACCATGGATTTCAGCACCGGCGCCTCGCGCTCGATGACGAGGTCGCTCCAGCGGCGCAGCTCGCGGAACTGATCCACGCGGCCCTGCACCACGAGGCCGTCGCCGCCGCGCAAGACGGTCTGCCGGCTCGGCAACGTGTCGCTTCGGCCTGCCCGCTCGAGCGAGAGAATGATCAGTCCTGTCGAACTGCCGATTCGGCTCTCGGCGAGTGTCTTGCCGACGAGAATCGAGTTCGTCGGTACGCGCAGCAGGAACGTTCGCTCGTGCAATTTGTATCGCGCCCGGAGACTGCGTTGACTGACGTGCTTGCCCTTTTTCACCTTCGACTTCGGCAGTAGCAGCCGGCCGAAGAGTGCGACGAACAGCACGCCGACGAACATGACACCGCCGCCCAGTTTCGTGAAGCTGAACAGCCCGAAGGTTTCGTAGCCGTTTTGCGTCAGCGACTCGGCGATGAGCAGGTTCGGCGGGGTGCCGATCAGCGTCGTCAGGCCGCCGAGCAGGGTCGAGTAGGCCAGCGGCATCAGCAGCCTGGACGGCGGGATGCGGGTGCGACGCGCGATATCGACGACGACCGGCAGCATCAGCGCAGCAACGCCGATGTTGTTCATGAACGCGGACAGCACGGCGCCCGTGATCATGATCACCAATATCAGGAATACCTCCCGTTTACCGGCGACTCGCATCACTTGCCGGCCGATGATGTCGGCGATGCCGGTGCGCGTCAGGCCCTCGCTCAGGATGAACATCGCCCAGACGGTCACGACAGCGGAATTGGAGAAGCCGGCCAGCGCGTCGTTCGGCGAAACGAGCCCGGTGGTCGCAAGCGCCCCGAGGACGAGGAGCGCGACCAGATCCATTCGAATGACTTCGCTGATGAACAGGATCAGCGAGATGATGAGGATGCCGAGGACAATTAGGATATCGTTCGTCATTCTTCGAGCGACTTTGCTGGCATGCCCCGGTTCGTCACGCGCCCAATTTAAACACGACATGCCCCAATCCGACATCTATACGCCGAAACGGGAGCCCAGACGCGTGCAGCACGCCGTGCGCGGTGTGGACTACTCGGTGCTCGAGTGGGGTCCTGACCAGGGCCCGCTGATCGTCTGGTTGCACGGCTGGGGCGACTGCGCGGCGACGGCGCAGTTCGTTGTCGATGCGCTCGATTCCCGCTGGCGAGTGGTAGCGCCGGATTTCCGCGGCTTCGGCGAGTCGCGGGCGAATGTCGCGTCCTACTGGTTCCCGGACTACCTGGCGGATCTCGATAGTCTGCTGTCCGAATACAGCCCGGATTCGCCGGTTTCGCTGGTCGGGCACAGCATGGGGGCGAATGTCGCCGGGCTGTATGCCGGAACGATGCCGGAACGGGTGAACGCGTTCGTGAACATCGAGGGTTTCGGGCTGGCGAATGCGAGTCCCGACACGGCCCCCGACCGGTATCGCGAATGGATCGAAGCAGGCCGCGCCGACGCCGGGTTTTCCGATTACGCCGATTACACGGCGCTTGCCGCGCGAATCGCCAAGCGCAGTCCGGCGATGGACGCCAAATGCGCCGAATTCGTTGCCCGTGCCTGGGCGGTCGAACGGGACGGGCGGGTTCGTCTGCGGGCGGACCCGCGGCACAAGCTGCCGAATCCCATCCTCTACCGGCGGGCCGAAAGCGAAGCGTGCTGGCGCAACGTGTCCGCGCCGGTGCTGCTGATCTCAGGCGAAGACTCGGCGTTCGCACGAGCCGACGACAAGCGCCTCGACGCGAGTCCGATGCCGTTTCCGGACGCGGAGGCCGTCACGATCCCGGACGCCGGCCACATGCTGCACTTCGAGGCTGCCCCGGCGGTCGCCGGTCACATCGACGCCTTCCTCGCCGCCCGCTTGTAAATATATCCAGTACTGTATAAAAATACAGACTTTTGGGCTCCGGCGTATGCAGACCGCGACTGATAATCCGGCCAGCCACTGGCTAGACACGCTGAATGCCGCGCAGCGGCAAGCGGCGTGCTATGGCGAGAAGGATGCGGAGCGCGGCTTCGCGGCCGGCCCGCTGCTGGTCATCGCCGGCGCGGGCACGGGTAAGACGATGACGCTCGCACACCGGGTCGCGCAGCTCGTCATCGAGGGTGTCCCGAGCGAGCGGATTCTCCTCCTCACGTTTACCCGGCGCGCCGCCGAGGAAATGACGCGGCGGGTCGAGTCCATCGTGCGCCGCGCGACCAGGGCGAGCGGCACGGACAGCTCGCCGGTACGCTTGCCGTGGTCCGGCACCTTCCACTCGGTGGGCAATCGCCTGTTGCGGCAATTCGCGCCGAATCTGGGGCTCGACCCGGGATTTTCGGTGCTGGATCGCGGCGACTCGGCCGACCTGATGGACGTCGTTCGGCACGAACTGGAACTGTCGAAGACGGCGCGCCGCTTTCCCAAGAAAGACACCTGCCTCGCGATCTATTCGCGCACGGTCAACACGCAGTCGACGCTCGCCGAGACGATCGCGACCAGTTACCCGTGGTGCGCGGACTGGGAGGCGGAACTAAAGGAGCTGTTTCGCGGCTATGTCACGCGCAAGCAGGACACCCAGTCCCTCGACTACGACGATCTGCTGGTCTATTGGAGTCACCTGGTCGGCGAGCCCGAATTCGCGCGCGAGATCGGCGGTAGCTTCGATCACATTCTCGTCGACGAATACCAGGACACGAACAAAATCCAGGCGGATATCCTGCACGCCCTGAAGCCCGAGGGAGACGGGGTCACCGTGGTCGGCGACGATGCGCAGTCGATCTATTCCTTCCGTGCCGCTGAGGTCGAGAACATCCTGAGCTTTCCTGACCGCTACCTGCCGGCGGCGCGCGTCATTACGCTCGAACAGAACTATCGATCGACGCAGGCAATTCTGAACACGGCGAACTGCCTGATCTCCGAAAGCGAACGCCAGTATCGCAAAGACCTGTTCTCGAACGAGACCGACGGTGCCGAGCCGCACTATGTCACCGTCGAGGACGGCGATGCCGAGGCGGAATACGTCGTCGAGTCCGTGCTGGCGGCGCGGGAAACCGGCCTCAGGTTGATGGATCAGGCCGTGCTTTTCCGGGGATCGCACATGAGCGACCGGCTGGAGCTGGAACTGGTCCGCCGGAACATCCCCTACGTCAAATATGGCGGACTGCGATTCCTGGAGGCAGCCCACGTCAAGGATTTGCTCGCGATTCTGAAATGGGCCGACAATCCGAAGAACGAGGTGGCAGCGTTTCGCGTACTGAAGCTGCTGCCCGGAATGGGTCCGCGCTATGCGCGCCGCGCTATCGACGCGCTGCAGTCGGCCGACTACGCCTTCGAGACGCTCGATCGTTTTCAGCCGCCAGCGGCGGCCGCGGCGAGCTGGCCGCAGCTCTCGGCTTTGATGCAGTCGCTGGCGTCGGTGAACACGGCCGCGACGGGCTGGCAAACGCAGCTGGCGGAAGTGCGCCGCTGGTATCGTCCGCACCTGGAGCGCATCTACGACGATGCCGACATTCGCGAGGCCGATCTCGAGCAGCTCGAACAGATCTCGGGCCGCTACCCGACGAGGGAGCGCTTCCTGACTGAGCTAACGCTCGATCCGCCGTCGGCTTCCGGCAACGAAGCCGGCGATCCGCTACTCGACGAGGACTACCTGGTCTTGTCGACGGTGCATTCCTCGAAAGGGCAGGAATGGCAGTCGGTGTACATCCTGAACGTTACCGACGGCAGTTTCCCCACTGAGTTCGCGGCCGGCGATCGCAAGTTGATCGAAGAGGAGCGCCGGCTGCTGTATGTCGCAATGACGCGAGCCAAGCGCGATCTGCGCCTGATCGCGCCGCTGAAATTCCACGTCGTGCAGCAACGCCGGGACGGCGACAAGCACGTCTACGGTGCGCGAAGCCGATTCGTCAGCGACCGGCTGATGGCAACGATGTCGGAGCAGTTTGCCGGTCGCCCGCGTGCTGACGGCGGCCCGATGCTGGTGCGATCGTCGACGAAGATCGACGTTGGCGCGCGGATGCGAGAGATGTGGTAGCCGGGCACAAATCCGGTGGGCAAGAAAAAGGCGGTGGCCGTTAGGCCACCGCCAGTCGGAACGAAACAAACAGCATAAGGGATTCTCAGTTTGTGTCGTTTACCACCTCGCGGACGATGCGAATCTCGCGTTCGACTTCTACGTCCTGATCCGTATCCGCTTCATGCAGGACATGGATTTCGTGTTCGTGTTGCTGCGTATGTTCGATCACGATACGCCGCGCCAGTTCGACCTCTTCGTCGCTAAAATCGGTCATCCCATCGACATGTGCGGCGACCAGTTCCGCCGGGTCAGGAACGGCCACCCGCCGCCCATTCGCCTCGATATCGAATCCGTCTTCGGTGCGGACGATGAAGACGGTATTGCCCTCATCGTCGATGACCGAGCGTGACTCACCGAGTTGCAGCTCGAGCGGATCGAAACCCGCCGATTCACTGTCAAACGTGATCGGTGCGCCATTGTCGTCGTCGACCACGATTTCAACACGCCGGTGTTGTTCGCCCGCGACCGCGGCGATGCTGAGCATCAGTCCGGTCAGCGATACGATGGCCGTTCGAAGTTTCATGTCTTGCCCCGTCGTTGGATACTTGTTTGATGCTCGGCGTTCGAAAAGGGTTGCAAACGAATCGCTATAAGAGCGGCGGTTAGACCCAAAAGACTCGCTACACGGCGGAACTGATACATAACCCGCGGGGCTCGGACTCGTCACGTATCGAGTGCAAGCAATCAGCGCCAGGATTATGCTTACACGACCGCACAGCCAGGAGAGGAACTATGTCGGTCAGGAACCAGGTATCGAGCGAGGAGTGGCAGATTCGCGTCGACCTTGCCGCGTGCTACCGGCTGATCGCGCTTTACGGCTGGGACGATCTCGTGTTCACCCACGTCTCGGCGCGGGTGCCCGGTCCGGAAGAGCACTTCCTGATCAACGCCTATGGATTGATGTTCGAAGAGATGACGGCGAGCAGCCTCGTGAAGGTCGATCTCAACGGCGACAAGGTGCTCGATTCTCCGCACCCGGTGAACCCCGCCGGCTTTGTCATCCACAGCGCCGTCCACGAGGCGCGCCCCGACGTGGGCTGCGTCCTGCACACCCACACGCGGGCGGGAGTTGCCGTTTCCGCGCAGGCCGACGGGCTGAAGCCGATCTCCCAGACGTCGCTGTTTCCCTACGCGACACTCGCCTACCACGACTACGAGGGCGTTGCCCTGAATGACGATGAGAAGCCGCGCCTGGTCGCCGACCTCGGCGACAAGAATGCGCTGATCCTGCGCAACCACGGTTTGCTCACGACCGGCACGACGATCGCGGACGCGTTTCTGATGATGTACGTGCTCGAGACGGCCTGTCAGATTCAGGTCATGGCCGAGTCGAGCGGCAACGATCTGATCCAGGTGCCGTCGCCGATCGTCGAGGGGATCACCGCGCAGGCGGAACAGGTGACGAAGGGGCTCGGCGGACAGCTGGTCTGGCCGGGTCTCCTGCGAAAGCTCGACCGGCAGGACGCGTCGTTTCGGGACTAGCGCCTGACAGTTGGCGACCGGTCAGGCCAGGAACATCGAGTACGCCGGGTTTTCGCTTTCCTCCCAGTGCGCGTAGCCGAGGTCGGACAGATGCCGCTCGAGTTCGTCGGTCTCGTTTTGCGGCACATCGATCCCGGCCAATATCCTGCCGTAGTCGGACCCATGGTTGCGGTAGTGGAACAGGCTGATGTTCCAGTCGGTGCCGATCGCATCGAGAAAGTCGAGCAGGGCGCCGGGCCTCTCCGGGAATTCGAAGCGGAACAGGCGCTCGTTTTTCACGCCAGGCGTTCGGCCGCCGACCATGTGACGGACGTGCAGCTTGGCCATCTCGTTGTCGCTTAGATCGACGACCGTGTAGCCGGCTTCGCCGAGCAACTTCAAAAGGTCCAGCCGCTCCTCCAGACCGCCCGTTAGCTGCACGCCGACGAAAATGTGCGCGTTCTGCTTGTCGCTGTAGCGGTAGTTGAATTCCGTGATGCCGCGGCGCCCGACCGTTTCGCAGAAACGACGAAAGCTGCCGGGCTCCTCCGGTATCTCGGCGGCCAACAGCATCTCCTGCTGCTCACCGACGGCGGCGCGCTCGGCGATGTGGCGGAGCCGGTCGAAATTGACGTTCGCACCGCAGCTGAGCGTGACAATCGTCTGGTCGCTGACCTCGCGCTCGGCGATGTACTTCTTGGCGCCTGCGACGGCGAGGCCGCCCGCGGGTTCCACGATCGAACGCGTGTCCTCGAAGATGTCGCGAATCGCGGCGCAGGTCTGGTCGGTATCGACAGTGACGATCTCGTCGACGAACGCCTGACACAGCCGGAACGTTTCGTTGCCCACCCGCCGAACGGCTACGCCGTCCGCGAAGATGCCGACATGCTCCAGCGTGACCGGGGCGCCCGCCTGCAGCGAGTCGCGCATGGCCGCCGAGTCGTCCGGCTCGACGCCGACGATGCGGATCGACGGATCCAGTGCCTTGAGATAAACGGCGATACCGGCGATAAGCCCGCCGCCGCCGACCGGCACAAAGACCGCATCGATCTTCTCGCCTGCCTGTTCGAGCAGTTCCGCGCCGATCGTCCCCTGGCCGGCGATGACCTCCGGGTCGTCGAACGGATGGATGAAGACGAGTTCCTGATCGGATTCGAGTGCGCGAGCGTGCGCGTAGGCATCGTCGTAGGTATCGCCATGCAGCACGACCTCGCCACCGAGCGCCCGCACGGCATCGACCTTGATCTTCGGCGTCGTGACCGGCATGACGATGACCGCGCGGACCCCGCGTTTTCTCGCCGCGAGCGCAACACCCTGGGCATGATTGCCGGCGGAACTGCAGATGACACCTCGAGCGGCGACATCGTCGTCGAGCTTCGATATCCGGTTGTAAGCGCCACGCAGCTTGAACGAGAAGACCGGCTGCAGGTCCTCACGCTTCATCAGGATCCGGTTGCCGACGCGCGCGGACAGGTTCGCAGCCAGCTCCAGCGGCGTGCGCACGGCGACGTCGTAGACGTTCGACGCGCGGATGCGTTCGACGTATTGCTGCTGGTCGGATTCGTTGGTCGATGTGGCGAGCATTGCGCGGTTATCGCATACCCGCAGAGCGCTCGCAAAAGTTCGCCAGGAAACTGATTTGCCGGGGCGCCACGCCGGCTTCGCGACCGGCAGGCAGCATGGCAATCCTGCCGCGACGATTTCATAATGCCAGGACCCCGCCGCAAACCGACACTGCAATGCCAGACCAGCTTCTCATCACGAACGCCCGACTGATCAATGAAGGCAGCATCACCGACGCCGACGTGCTGATCGTCGGCGATCGAATTGAAAAGATCGCCGCGAGCATCGCCGCACCTGACGGCGCCCGCGTCATCGACGCCTCCGGAAAGTACCTGATGCCGGGAATGATCGACGATCAGGTGCACTTCCGGGAGCCGGGGCTGATGCACAAGGGCGATCTGGCGACGGAATCGGCGGCCGCTGCCGCGGGTGGCATCACCAGCTTCATGGAGATGCCGAACGTCAATCCGCTGACGGTTACCGCCGACACGCTGGAGGACAAGTACTCGCGGGCCGCCGGGCGCTGCACGTCCAACTACGGTTTCTACCTCGGCGCGACGAACGGCAACATCGACGATATCCGTGCGCTCGAGGTCGGCAAAGCCTGCGGCATCAAGGTCTTCATGGGCGCCTCCACCGGCGACATGCTGGTCGACGATCCGGCTGCTCTGGAGCTGATCTTCGAGCACGCGCCGATCATCGTCGTCACCCACTGCGAGGACTCGCCGATCATTTGGGAAAACGAGCGCCAGGCGAGGGAGACATTCGGCGACGACGTCCCGTTCGAGGAGCATCCGCGGATTCGGTCCGCGGAGGCCTGTCTGAAGTCCTCCGAGTACGCCGTCGATCTCGCCACGCGGCACGACGCTCTGCTGCAGGTGCTGCATCTGACGACGGCGATCGAGATGCCACTGTTCTCGACCGAACACCGGTCGAAGAAGCGGATCACCGCCGAGGTCTGCGTGCATCATCTCTGGTTCGACGAGTCGGGCTACCCGGAGAAGGGCGCGGCCATCAAGTGCAACCCCGCTATCAAGACGGCTGCGGACCGGAAAGCCCTGCTACAGGCGCTGAATGACGGCCGATTGGACATAATCGCGACCGACCACGCGCCCCACACATGGGAAGAAAAGAGCGGGACCTACTTCAAGGCGCCGGCCGGTTTGCCGCTCGTGCAGCATGCCGTGCTGACCCTGTTCGATCTCGCCGCTGCCGGATCGATCTCCTACGAGATGCTCGTCGACAAGGCCTGTCACGCGGCGACCGATATCTTCGGCGTCGTCGAACGCGGTTACGTGCGCGAAGGCTGGTATGCCGATCTCGTCATCGTCGACCCCAATCGCGAGACTGTCGTCAGCAGGGAAAGCGTGCTCGCAAAGTGCGGCTGGTCGCCGTTCGAGGGGCAGCGTTTTTCGTCGACCATCGACACGACGATCGTCAACGGTGGCGTCGTCTACGAAGACGGCCGGCTGACCGGACATATTGCCGGAGAGCGACTCGGCTTCGACAGGGCACGTTAGCAGCGGCGGCCGGCTCCCCGGCAGACGTTCCGGGACTGTTTACTTTCCGGGCAATCCCGCTATGCTACCGCCCATTAGTGGATCGGATGGCGCAAGACCGCCGGACGCGCACACCAGGGAATGAAGCCGACTGACACTGCGAATCCCGACTACTTTCACAAAGTAGTTGATTGCCAGTGGGGTTGTCCTGCTCACACTGACGTTCCTGAATATATCCGCCTCATCGCTCAGGGCCGCTTCTCCGATGCCTACATGGAGAACCGGAAGTCGAACGTGTTCCCGGGGATTCTCGGACGGGTCTGCGACCGCCCCTGCGAGCCGGCCTGCCGGCGCGGCCGGGTTGAAGAAAAGCCCGTCGCGATCTGCCGGCTGAAGCGCGTCGCAGCGGACCATCGCGACGACATCACCGATCGACTGCCGACAGCCCCGGAACAAACGAACGGCAAGAAGGTGGCTTGCATCGGCGCCGGTTGCGCTTCGCTGGCGGTCGCAAACGATCTCTGCCCGCTCGGCTACGAGGTCACGATTTTCGAGAAGTTCGACACCACCGGCGGCCTGATGCGCACCAATATTCCGCGCTTCCGGCTGCCGCCCCAGATTCTCGACGAGGAGATCGACTACATCACCCGTATGGGCGTCGATCTGAAGCTCAATCACCCGATCGAGAGCATGAAGGAACTGCTCGACAGCGGCGAGTTCGACGCCGTGTTCGTCGGCACCGGCGCGCCGCGCGGTAAGAACCTCGAGATTCCCGGCCGCTACGACAGCGAAAACATTCATATCGGCATCGACTGGCTCGAGTCGGTCGCCTTCGATCACATCGACTCGATCGGCGAGAAGGTGCTGATCATCGGCGTCGGCAACACGGCGATGGATTGCTGCCGAACTTCGCTCCGGCTGGGCGCGAAGGACGTGAAAGTCATGGCGCGGAAACCGCGCGGCTTCTTCAAGGCGTCCGACTGGGAACTCGAGGACGCAGAAGAAGAGAATGTCGACATTGTCGTCAATCACTCGCCGAAGGCGTTCGTGCTTGAGGACGGCAAGCTGGTCGGCATGACCTTCGATGTCATGGAATACAACATCGACGAGAACGGCCGCATCGACCGCGGCACGGCCGTCGAGGAAGTGACCATTCCCTGTGACGACGTGATTCTCGCGATCGGGCAGGAGAATGCCTTCCCCTGGATCGAGCGCGATATCGGCATCGAGTTCGACGACTGGGACTGCCCGATTGTCGACGAGACCACCATGATGTCCTCGCGCGAGGGCATCTTCTTCGGCGGCGACTCCGCCTTCGGTCCGAAGAACATCATCTGGGCGGTGGCCCACGCCCATGAGGCGTCGATATCCATCGATAAGTACATCAATGGTGAGGACCTGACCGATCGCCTTCCCGTCGGCATGAACCTCGCCAGCCAGAAGATGGGCATGCACGAATGGAGCTTCTCCAACGACTACGATCCGGCGGCACGACGGCTGATGCCGCACGTCGACCTGAAGGAGCGCTTCAAGAATCTGGACATCGAGGTCGAGCTCGGCTTCACCGTCGAGCAGACGATCCAGGAGGTCGAGCGCTGCCTGAACTGCGACATCCAGACGGTCTTCACCGCGAAGCTGTGTATCGAATGTGATGCGTGCATCGACATCTGTCCGGTCAACTGCCTGACGATCACGGAGAACGGGGAGGAGGCCGATCTCCGCACCCGGCTCTCCGCGCCGGCCGAGAACGTGGACCAGGCGCTCTACGTGTCCGAAGACCTGCCACAGACCGGGCGCGTGATGGTCAAGGACGAAGACCTCTGCGTGCACTGCAGCCTGTGCGCCGAGCGCTGTCCGACGGGCGCATGGGACATGCAGAAGTCGACGATCCTGCTGCCGTATGCGAGCGACGAGACCGAGCGCCGCGCCGGCCGCAAGTCGAGCGCCGCGTAAAAAAACCCGAACGGGACGAGGAAAGAGAGTGGCCAGCGTCAACGATGTCGTCATCAAGATCGCCACGGTGAATGGCACCGGCTCCGCAAGCGCCAACGGTCTGCTGCGCAAAGCGATATTCCGGATGGGCGTGCCGGTCGTGGGCAAGAACTACTTTCCGTCGAACATTCAGGGTCTCCCCACGTGGTATGAGATCCGCGTCACCGGCGACGGCCACCAGGCGCGTTCCGACCGCTGCGACGTCATGGTCGCGATGAACGCTCAGACCTATGCCAAGGATATGGCGGAGGTGTCTCCGAGCGGATGGCTCATCTACGATTCGACGTGGCCGCGCTCGACGCTGCTCGATCGCGAAGACATCACCGTGCTCGGCGTCCCGCTCTCGCGGATGTGCAACGAGACCTTCGACGGTGCCCGCGCGCGGATCCTGATGAAGAACATCGCGTACGTCGGCGTGCTCGCGGCGTTGCTCGATCTCGATCTCGACATCATCAAGTCGATGCTGGAAGAGACCTTCGCGGACAAGGCGCATCTGATCGACTCGAACATGCAGGCCATCAACCTGGGCTACGACTACGCCAATGAGAACTTCGTCTGCCCGCTGCCGCAGAAGGTCGAGAAGCTCGACAAGACGAAGGGCCACATCATTGTCGACGGCAATACGGCAGCAGGTCTCGGCTGCATGTACGCCGGCGCGACCGTCGGTGCGTGGTATCCGATCACACCGTCGACGTCGCTCATGGATGCGTTCCGCGACTTCTGTCAGCACTATCGCACCGATCCGGAGACCGGCAAGCGCACCTACTGCATCATTCAGGCCGAGGACGAGCTGGCTGCGATCGGCATGGTGCTCGGTGCGGCGTGGATGGGCGCACGCTCGTTTACGCCAACCAGCGGGCCGGGCATCTCGCTGATGAGCGAATTTATCGGTTTCGCCTACTATGCCGAGATTCCGACGGTCATCTTCAACGTACAACGCACCGGTCCGTCGACGGGCATGCCGACGCGGACGCAGCAATCGGACATTCTGAGCTGCGCTTATGCGTCGCACGGCGATACGAAGCACGTACTGATGTTTCCTGCCGACCCGTACGAGTGTTTCCACATGTCCGTGGAGGCCTTCGACCTCGCGGAGCGTCTGCAGACGCCGGTCATGGTGCTGTCCGACCTCGATATCGGCATGAACGACTGGATGGTGCCGGAGTTCGAGTGGGACGATAGCTACGTTCCGGACCGCGGCAAGGTGTATTCCGCGGACGAACTCGAGGAGATGGAGAAATTCCATCGCTATCTCGACGTGGATGGCGACGGCATCCCCTACCGGACGCTTCCGGGCGTGCACCCGAAGGGCGCGTACTTCACCCGCGGCTCCGGCCACACCAAGTACGGCGGCTACACGGAAGACGCGGATGCCTATCAGGACGTGATCGACCGCCTGCTGGTCAAGTGGGATACGGCACGCGATGCGGTGCCCGCGCCGGAGATCGAGTACTCGAAGTTCAACAACGCTGCGATTCTGACGGTCGGCAGCGGACATGCCGCGTGCGTCGAGGCGCTCGACCGCCTCAAGGCGGAGAACGTCAATCTGAACTACTGCCGGGTGCGCGGCTTCCCGTTCAGCGACGCCGTGCGCGATTTCATCGATCAGCACGAGGTTGTCTATGTCGTCGAACAGAATCGAGATGCGCAGCTCAAGAGTCTGCTGATGCTGGATATCGACGCGGACCAGGAGAAGCTCGTTTCCCTGCTGCACTACAACGGTATTCCACTGAACGCGGGTTTCGTCGTTGACGGCGTGCAGGCTGAGATGAAGAAAGGGGCTGCGGCATGAGCTACATCGGCAAGCCCAGCGTTGCCCATCCGGGCCTCAAGCGAAACAAGCTCGGGTTGACGACGCGCGACTACGAGGGCGTGGTCTCGACGCTGTGTGCCGGTTGCGGACACGATTCAGTGACGGCGGCGATCATTCAGGCGGTATTCGATCTCGAAGTGGAGCCGCACATGCTCGCGAAGATGAGCGGCATCGGCTGCTCGTCGAAGACGCCGGCCTACTTCGTCAGCCAGGCGCACGGCTTCAACTCCGTGCACGGTCGAATGCCGTCCGTGACGACAGGCGCGAATGCCGCGAACCGCGAACTGATGTACATCGGCGTTTCCGGCGATGGCGATTCGCTGTCGATCGGCGCGGGTCAATTCGTGCATGCGATCCGCCGCAATCTCAACATGTGCTACATCATCGAGAACAATGGCGTCTACGGTCTGACCAAAGGACAGTTTTCTGCGTCGGCGGACATTGGCAGCAAGCCGAAGAAGGGCCTGCCCAATCAGCAGGAGCCGATCGATCCGGTCAGTACGGCACTGAGTCTCGGCGCCACCTACATTGCGCGTAGCTTCTCGGGCGACAAGGAACAGCTCGTCCCGTTGATCAAGGGTGCGCTGATGCACAACGGCTTCGCGCTTGTCGACGTCATCAGCCCGTGTGTGACATTCAACGATCACGCAGGATCGACGAAGAGCTATGCGCACACCCGGGAGTTCTACCATCACGTTACCGAGATGGATTACATCCCGCCCGCGGAAGAAATCAGGGCCAGCTACGAAGAAGGTGAAGCGATGCCGGTCGAACTGCACGACGGCAGCAAGATCGTCCTCCGCAAGGTCGATGAGCGCTACGACCCGACCAGCCGGGCATCGGCCTTCAAGTACTTACGAGAGCATTTCAACGCCGGTGAGATCACGACCGGCCTGCTGTATGTCGATAAGTCGCGCAAGGAAATGCACGACCTGATGGGCAACGTCGATACGCCGCTCTGTCAGCTACCGCTCGATTCCCTGCAGCCCGGCGCCGCCGAGCTGAAGAAGATCCTCAGCGACTACTCCTAGGCTAGCCCTGGACACAGTTGGAAGCGGCTCTTTCGTTCCGCTATTTTGTGGCGTCAACATTTGCAGCGGCCAACCCCGTGTCCGATACCGACGACATCGATCAGGCAGCACGTGACGATCAGGTCACCGCGCTGCTGCGCGACTGGCAGAAAGGCGACGACGCGGCGCTAACGGAATTGCTGCCGATCCTGTACGCCGATCTTCGCAAACTCGCCGGCGGCTACATGCGGCAGGAGCGCGCCGATCACACACTGCAGCCAACCGCGCTGGTCTCGGAGGCCTATCTGAGACTCGACGCCAGACGCGATATTCCCATCGAGTCGCGCGCGCACTTCATGGCCGCCGCCGCAGAGGCGATGCGGCGGATTCTGGTCGACCACGCACGGCGAAAGCGGAGCGAGAAGCGGGGTGGGGATCGGCAGCGAGTGACTCTTTACGACAACGTCGGCAAGTACGAAGGCATGGACGTCGATCTGTTAACCCTCGATCAGGCTCTCGACCGGCTGGAGGCACTCGATGACGCGCTGGCCGACGTAGTAAAGCTACGTTACTTCGGAGGCCTGAATATCGAAGACATCGCGAGCGTCCTGGAAACGTCGCCGCGCTCGGTCAGTCGCAGCTGGACGATGGCTCGTGCGTGGTTGAAACGTGAGCTCGATTCGTTCAGCGCCGACAACGAGAATTGACGCGCTGCGCTTGACGACCGTCTTACTCGTCGCCGTATACCGCGAGGCGGTGGCTCAGGTCCTCGAACCGGGACCGGTATTTCCAGCGCTGTTCGTCGGGCAGATTCGCGCGAATCTCGCCGAGCAGCGCACTGGCGGCGGACAGGTCGCCTGACTGGAATCTCGCCTCTGCGAGCCATAGGCGGGCCGACCGCAGCAGCACGGGATTGTCGGTCGCGCGTTCCAGTGCGTATTCATGCGCGGCTTCCAGAACCGATGTCGCCTCCGAGATTCGGTCGAGTGCCAGCAGTGTCTTGCCGAGTCGCACATTCTCCCCGATCGTCCACGGATGCCGTGGCCCGGCGGTTTGTGCGAAGATCCGCGCTGCCTCTCGCGACAGCGGCTCGGCGACCGCGTGCCGGTCGGTCGCGTCGTAGGACACGGCCAGCGACGACAACGATTCGGCTACCTGCCGGTGCTCGTCGCCGTAAGCACCTCGATTGATTTCAAGTGCGCGTTCGAGATACGGAATCGCCTCTTCATTTTGTTCGAGACGCTGCAAGACGATGCCGAGCAGGCGAGCCGTATTGCCGATGCTTCGATGGCCCGGGTCCAGAACTTCCTGCTGTATGTCGAGTGCATCTCGCAGTAGCTGCTCGGCCTCGATCATTCGATCCTGAACGCGGAGCAGGCTCGCGTACGTGTACATGGCATTCGCGGTGCGAGCATTTCGCCCGCCGTCCAGGCGAGTCTGTCGCTCGAGCATGTCTTCCAGTAACTCGGCGGCGCCGTCGAGATCGCCAGCGACCCAACAGAAGGTCGCGAGGTTGCTGGCTGCTACGAAGGTACGCTGATGATCGGGCCCGACCGATTCGCGCAGCGATTCCAGCGCAAGTTCGCCAAACTCGATCGCGGCGTCGTAGTCGCCGCGCCGGTAGAAGAGGACCGACAGATTGTTCGAGGTGGCCGCAACGCCAGGTCCTGTCGCGGCACCATCTCGTGTCCTGACATCGAGTGACTCGCGGAACAGCGCTTCCGCTTCCTCGCTGCGCTCGAGCTGATCGTAGACGACGCCCAGGTCGTTGAGAGCGCGGGCGAACGACGCATCGTCGTCACCGTCCAGTTCCCGCCACATAGCGACGGACTGTTCCAATAGTTCCGCGCCGTCGGTGGATTCGCCCTGGCGATGGCGGACCCAGCCGAGCAGGCTGAGCGACGCGGCGACGTCGGGGTGACTTCCTGAGTGAAGCGAGCGGCGTTCTGACAAGGCGCGTTCGGCGAGTAGAGCAGCGTCGTCGGACAGGCCCAGCCGATCGTAGGCATCGCCGAGCACGAACAGCATCTCGGCTCTGAGGTCCGGCTCCTCGGCGTAAGCCTGATCGATCACAGCAGCCTGTCCGTCGAGCACCTGCCGGACCGAGACGGCGTCGGCCGCGGTGCCGTCGGCGGTGCTCGCGCCGAAGCTCTCGAGCAGGAAGCGCTGCACCTCCTGCGCCTTGTCGCGTTCGCGGGCAACTCGCTCCGACTGGACAATCGTGGTTGCGGTGACAGCGATCAATCCGCCGGCAAAAATGGCGGCCGCCGCGACCATCCACGCATTGCGGCGGACGAACTTGCTTGCAAGATAGAGGCGGGAATCGCCGCGTGCCCTTACGGGCAGCCCTTTGAGATAGCGATCTACATCTTCGGCCAGACTGGCCGCCGTGCGATATCGCCGCTCCGGCTCGCTGCGCATTGCCTGCAGCACGATGTAATCCAGTTCGCCGCGCAGTTCTCTGGCCAGCCGGATGCGTTGCGCGGGCGCAAGCTTCGCCGAGCGTGCCGCGGTGACGCTGGGCCGGGTGGGCGAATGCTCAGTGGCGCGGCGTGCTCGCTCGGCGTCGCCGATCGGCTCGTCGCCCCACGGCCTCTCCCCAGTCAGAATCTCGAAAAGCAGCGCACCCAGTGAGTAGATGTCGGCCGCCGTCGTGACCGGGTCGCCGCGGAGCTGTTCCGGCGCCGCGTAGTCCGGCGTCAGCACAGCATGCCGCGTACGGGTGATCCGCTCGCCCGATCCATCGTCGTCCGACAGCAGCTTGCCTATGCCGAAGTCGACAAGCTTGGGCACACCCTCCTTCGTCAGGAGCACGTTGCCGGGCTTGATGTCGCGATGCAGGACGAGATTCTGATGGGCGTACTGCACGGCCTGGCAGACGGCGTGAAACAGCTTGAGGCGTTCGGCGGTGGAGAGCTGGCTAGTCTCTACCCAGTCGTCGATGCGCTCGCCGTCCACGTACTCCATGACGAAGTACGGCCGGCCGTCGTCGGTCGCGCCGGCGTCGTAGAGCTGTGCGATGTTCGGGTGCTGCAGGGTTGCAAGAATTTGCCGCTCCAGTGCGAAGCGCTGCAACACCTGCTCGGTGTCCATGCCGCGTTTGACGATCTTGATGGCGACGTTGCGGCTGAATTCCGCCGTTGCCTGGCTGGCGAGGAAAACGTCGCCCATGCCGCCGCTGCCGATGCGCTCCAGAAGCTCGTAGCTGCCAACGCGAATCCCGGTGAGATCCGGCTCCACCGTCGCCGCGCCCGTGGGCACGGTTTCAACCGCCGATCTCTCGAGGAAGTCGTCATCGGAGAAGTGCGCCTCGAGCAGGCTCTCCACCTCCGATCGCAGCTCGGCGTCGTCGCCGCAGACTTCCGCGAGATAGGCATCGCGCTCGCCGCCGGGCACCTCAAGCGCACCGTGAAAGAGCCGCTGTACGGTCCGCCAGCGCTCAGCGTCCACGGCTGCGCCTTTTCGCGGCCAGACCGGCGGACCTGGCAAGGTTTTTCGCATGGCTGCGCATTACTGAGTACGGAGGTTCGATTTCACTGGGAGGTCCGGACGTGACTACAGAATACCTGACAGAAGATGGGAAGCCGTACGCCCCGCAGACGATGCGCCTCGGCGGACTGATCGCGGCACTCGCTTTAGCGCTGCTTGCCGCCTGCAGCAGCTCGTCGAGTGGCAGCGGGTCGCCGCCACCACCACCGCCGCCGCCAACCAACACGGCACCGCTCGCGGCTGCCGGCGCGGATATGACGGTGAGCACGACAATCGGGGTCCGGCTGGATGGAACGGGATCATCGGATCCGGACGGCGACTCACTTACCTACGCGTGGTCGTTCGCGTTCCTGCCATCCGGAAGCACGGCCGCGTTCGATGACAATGCGGCTGCCGAGCCGAGCTTTACACCGGACGTTGCCGGCGGCTACACGATTGAACTCGTTGTCTCGGACGGAACGACGACAAGTCTGACTGACGAGATAGTCGTTACCGCGGCCGACAACACGGTCACGCAGACCATCGGTGCCGGTGGCGGGCAGATCGTCTCATCGGACGGACTTCTGACCGTCGACATACCTGCCGGCGCATTGGCCGCCGACGAGGAAATCACCGTCACCTATGTCCCCGTCGATCAACGTGCCGGCTACCTCGGCGATACGTTCGATGGAATCGATTTCGACATGGCGTACGACCTGGGACCGGACGGCATGACGTTTGCCGCGCCGGTGACCGTGACGGCGGCGATCAATGCCAATCCCGTGCTGGCCGCGGACACCATCGGCAGCAGCATGCATTTCATGTTTACCGAGGGCGGTTCGGGCATCGAGGCGCTCGGCGACCAAACGATGGTTGCCGACGCCAACAGCGCAAGCCTCTCCGTGAGCGGAACGCTCGATCACTTCTCGCCGGCGCTGATCAAGGACGGGAGCGCGGCCTTCAATTGGGCGGTAACCGGCATTCCCGACACCATGGAGTCAGGCCAATACACGACCGCGGAAGTGACCGTGGAGTCGCCCGGGGTCGCCATCGATAGTGCACGCTTCACCAACTACACGTTCGTCGGCATCAATTTCAGGCCGGCGCCCGGTTTCCAGGGCGTTCTGGACATGTTGCGGCTGGGCCAGTCGAACGATTTCGCGCTGGACGTGGACTATCTATGCGAGGGACAGGGAACCGACGAGCTCCGCTCGTTCATCGAGGTTGTCGTGGGCGACGTCGGTTCCGTGAATTTCGAACTGTTTCCGCAGGAGCTTTTGGATTCGCTTCGTGACGCGCAGACGTTCTCAGCCCAGGCCATCAAGGCAGTCGAATGTGTCCTCGAACCACCCGCCGACATACGCATGGATCCCGGCCTTTACGCAGTTCCCTTTGGGATGACCGACGTGGAGACCATCCAGGCCCTAAGGCTCGGTCCTCTGACGTTCGACGGCGCGGCCAGCGGACCGTCCGACCCGATGCTCTTGATCGCCGGCGGGCGAGGTAGCGTCCTGTTCAATCAGCGCTCCGGAGAGGCGGTTTACAACTCCCTCGATCCGGCCCGAGCTCCGCTACTGGGCGCACTGCTGGCCTATGCAGACAATCCTGGCGGCGGGACCGCGGGC
Source organism: Woeseiaceae bacterium (assembly GCA_965232445.1). GTDB lineage: Bacteria > Pseudomonadota > Gammaproteobacteria > Steroidobacterales > Woeseiaceae > UBA1847. Next base: position 1,749,951 of record OZ246973.1, read on the forward strand.
ATGGTGTATGAGCACGCCCTCGGCAATCTGGGTGCGAACAGGCGCTGCGACTACGATTTCTCGATTCGGGCCTTCGGAACGTTCTGTTTCGGAATCAATGGTGCCGGCTACGACGCCAGCCTTCCCATCGGCTCGAGCGCCGATACGCCGGAAGCGCTGTTCGTCACCAGTACCCGGATAGACTGGCTCAAGTTGGATCCGGGCATCGGTGTCTACGACTTCGGAAACGCCTACTCGGCGGACTTCGGCGACTTCTCCGGGACGCCAATTTCCGCGGCCGGCAATAGCTCGACCCGGTCGGCACTCGTCGTAACCAACAATGCACCGGACTTCAGCACGATTAGTCAGGTGGACACGAATGGCCAAGTCACGGAGCACGTGGTTCAGTTCGGCGAGGACTTCCGCAAGCTTCGCTGCGTCCAAATGCTGTGCGGCATTTCCGTCTATGACGACGGGACCGGTAGCGGTGCCGTTCGAATGGCCAGCTGGGACGGCGACAATGCGCCGACACTGATCGCGGACCCGATCGCGGTCGGCGACGGCCCGGTCGGTCTCGTTCCCCTGGATCTGGGGGATGGAACGGCGCTCTGGGGTATCTCCGGCTTCGATGGCAACACCATCTCACTGATCCACTCGATGATGACGGGTGAGGTGATCTCCACCTACACGGCGCCGGCGCCTGGCGGGTGTGACGGTCCCGCGCATCTCGACTTCTACGTGCCGCCCGGCGCGGAGCCTTCGGATGCGCAACTGGCCGGCACGTGTTTCAGAAGCAATCAGTACTTCGTGACCGACATCATCCTCGATCCGTCGCTGGGCTTCGTATTCGTCGATCCGACAACGGTGCCGTAAAGGCTTGATCGATTGACTGATGTCGGCGCCGGCAGGCGAAGTGCCTGCCGGCGCACTCGTGATAAGCTGTTGCCTGTCGCCAGTCGCGACACAGAGGCGGGAATCTCTGGCCAGGAGACGCTCATGTACGAACCCGCCATTCCGCAGGACGATTCCGAGATCAATCTCACGCCGATGCTCGACGTCGTCTTCATCATGCTCATTTTCTTCCTCGTCACGGCCACGTTCCTGAACGAGTTCGGCGTTCCGGTGGATATTCCGCCGGCACTAAACGAGCCCGTCGAGGTCGAATCGATCTCGGTGCTCGTGCAGGCCGACAGCAGTTTCGTCGTCAATGGCCGCCCATTGGCGAGAGCGAGTCTGATACCGTACGTCCGCGCCCTGTACTCACAGAATCCGGAAGCCGGGTACAGCGTGCGCATGGGCGTCGGCTCGAAGGTCGGCGATATCGTCGCCGCCGTTGACGTCGGCAGATCGCTCGGGTTTGATATCGTACCGCTGGTGCAGGAGTGAGCGCCGGCTGACCAGAAAACAAGAAGGAGAGGGGATGTCCACGAACCGACGCCAATTTATCAAGGCGACCGCGGCGGGGGCCGTTGCGGCTGGCCTGCCGCTGGGCGCGCTCGCCGACGGACACCAGTCCGAACAGCGACCGCTGGAGATACTCGTTCTCGGCGGCACCGGCTTCATCGGTCCGCACATGGTTCGCGAGGCGCTGCGCCGCGGGCACGGGGTGACGCTGTTCAACCGCGGCCGGACGAACAACACCCTGTTCCCCGATCTGGAGACGATCATCGGCGATCGTTCGAACGATCTGACCGGTCTCGAGGGCAGGAAGTGGGACGTCGTCGTCGACAACTCCGGGTACATGCACCACGACGTTCGCGCGTCGGCCAGCCTGCTCGCCCCGAACGTCGACCATTACCTCTTCATCTCGTCGATCTCCGCGTACGAATCCATGGCCGCACCGATGCACGAGGATTCGCCATTGGCGGCGCTCGACGACGAGAGCGTCACCGAATTCGACTGGTCGATCTACGGCGCCCTCAAGGCCGTCTCCGAACGGATTGTCGGCGAAGAGATGGGCGAGGATCGCACGACCGTTTTGCGGCCCACCTTCATCGTCGGTCCGGGCGACCATACCGACCGGTTCACGTACTGGCCGGTGCGAGTCCGTCGGGGCGGGCAGATGCTCTGCCCTGGCAGCCCCGAACACCCGATTCAGGTGATCGACGTTCGCGACCTCGCCAATTTCACGATCGATGTCGTAGAACGGCGCACAACCGGCGTTTTCAACACGACGACGCCGGTCGGTTCGTACAACATGCGGCAGCTGCTGGACGACTCGCAGGCCGTGCTGTCGACGACGGTCGACCCGGTTTGGGTCGGCGACGACTTCGTCGTGCAGCAACAGCTCATGGGCGCGCTGCCCATTTACCACCCGATCACGGGCGACTACGGCCATGCCTCGAGCGCGAGTTCCGAGCGCGCTCGTGCAGCGGGTCTCCACAATCGACCGGTCCGCGAGACGATTCGCGATCTCATGACCTGGTGGGACACGCTGTCGGAGGAACGGCACGCGAACGCTCGTTTCCGCATGACGCCCGAGCGCGAGGCGGAACTGCTGGCCGAGTGGGCGTCGCAGGGTTAGACGCGCTCAAGCCCCGTTGAATGGCCAAAAAAAGGCCCGCTCATTGCGAGCGGGCCTTGCCCTATGGAGTCCGAAGATGCTGGGGGGCATTCGGGCTCACCAGGCATCGGGCGTGTGGGTCGATCCGTCACTCGCCCGGTCTTGCGGACAGTCTGCGGTTCAAGTGCAGATGATCAGTTCCAGATGCGCACCCACCACGGCTCCTCCTCAGGCCGCAGATCCGCCAACGTCGGGATCCGCTCGCGAATTTCGTCGATGTCCCAGCCGGTCAGATTGGCAAGCTGCTGAGCTTCGCGCTCCTGACGCTCCTGAACCTCGAGCTCGTAGTCGGAGATGTCGCAGTTCGCCTCGCCGGTGAACGGATGGCGGATGACGTAGCGCCCCTGGAAGTTCGATCGATCGCCGGTTTCCTGGAACATCAGGTCCTCAGGAAAATGCTCGGCGTCGTAGCGAACGTGAAGGCGGGTAACGAAGACGTTCTGCGCGACCGGCTGCATCGGGCGGCTCTGCTCGCGCGGAGACGGCGATCCGACCCAGTACACGCCGAGCCGGCGAAGCTGGTCGGCCGACAGCGGGTCGGCGGCACAGGGATCGCACCACGCCATGTCCCACGCGTATTCGAGGAACACCGCGCGATTGTTCTCCTCTTCCACCTGGCGGGCGAACATGTCGCGGTAGAAGTCCGAGAAGTCGGCCTCGACGAATTCGGGCAGTTCCATGTTGCTGGGCAGACGGACCGTGCGGTAGTTGGTCGTCTCCACTCGACCGGTTCGGGTCAGCGCGTAGACGTACAGTTCCTGCATTCCGTCGGCGTTTAGCGTTCCGAGGCGAATCGGTAGCATGAAGCGCGGGCTCTCGAAGGCCACCTGCAGCGGCCGAAGGTACGAGAAGCCCGACTCGGCTTGAGCCTCGAGGTTCACTTTGGCAACGAAGAAGCGCATGTCCTGCTTCAGATAGCTGCCGACGACTTCCTCGGCGCCGTCGGGAATGCGATAGCCGTTCTCGTTCAGCCACACGAGCAGACCGTCGCTCTCCTCGGCGGACAGGATCAGGATGTCGTACTCGCCGACGAGGTAGCTCGCCTCGATCGTGACACCAAGCGAACGTTCCCGCTCGCCGTTCATGTCGGACTCCTCCACGGCGTCCGGCATCGCGCTCATCAGCATCTCGCGCCGGTGGTACCGATAGCACGGGTCGTCGTCGAAGTACTCGACGAGACGCGGCGCGGTGTAGGCGTCGAGATGGTCGATCAGCGCCTTGTCAGCAACGTTGATCTGCTCGCGTTCGATGAACGTGGGTACCGGTATCACCATCGCGAAGTCCTCGACATCGCCCTCGAAGTCGTTGGCCATCGTCAGCACGGTCCGGTCGCCGTCGCGCACCAGCACGACCTGCGAGGCTCGATTGAACAGACTGGTGTCGGCTTTGGCGACATAGAATCCGCAGAACGCCTGCGCAGTCGCGGACAGCGCGACCGTGAGGACAGTCGCGGCAAGAGTTATCAGTAATCGCATTTGGGGCTCCTTGCAAAAAGGGATTCGCCGGACGGGGCGTGCCACCGATACAGGTCGCCGCGGAAGGCGGCGTCGATCAGCGGGACGAGTGGCGAACAAACAATGAGGGCCAGCACCGGCGCTGCGGGCTCGAACAGCACGAAGCGGATGAACATCGCGACGAGTGCAACGACGATGCCGAACAGGATCCGGCCGAAACGCGCATCCGGCGTCGTCTTCGGGTCCGAGATCATGAAAAAGGCAAAAATCAGCAGCGCGCCGTTCGACATCTGGTGCAGCGGAATCGAGAGGGGATCGCCAAGCCAGATTGCACGGCCGAACAGCAGCGCCGCGAATGCCAGAAGAAATGAGAGAGTGGTCTCGGCCCGCTTCGCGCGGGTGAGCACGAGGAAGCCCAGACCCGCAAGGGCGAGGGCTCCAATCGCCGCGTTGCCCCACTGACCCGTCGAGATCCACGCTCGATCGAAGGCGAGAATCAGGACGACGATAGCGAAGTTCGCGGGATTGAAGACGTGCTTGCCGCGGACGCGGATCAGGAATTTGCTGCCGATCGCGAGAACTGCGGCCAGCGCCGCGAGGGCGATCAGGTCCGTGCGGAACAGCATCGTCAGCGACAAAGACGTAATCAACGCGCTGAGCGGATCGAAGGACGGCAATCCCACGAGCCGGCTGCCGAGCCACTGCGTCACCATCGCCGCGGACACGATCGCGGCCGCGTTCTGCCAGCGTATGCCGAAGTCCAGCACGACGATCCCGAACGTGACGAGGCACGTCAGCACGCCAATCTGGTAGAGGCGCGGATCGCTCAGCCGAATGGTGGATAGTCTCGTCATGCCCGTTACAAACGCGGGCACGCGAGAGATGGGGTTACGCGGAGATCAGGTCCCGCAGGGGCACTGCGTCGCGGCTGTCCGGAAATACGTCGTTATCGACGAACCCGGACGGGAGATTCATGTGCTCGTGCAGAATGCTCTTGAACACGGAACGGATGTCCGCCGTCGGTCGAAGATCGCGGTCCTCATGGAGATTCCTGAGCCCAGGCCAGTCAGCAATAACGCGGCCGCCATTGATGGCGCCGCCGGTGAGAATCGCAGCGGTACCCGTGCCGTGATCCGATCCTCGCGTTCCGTTTACACGCACGGTGCGCCCAAACTCCGTGACGACCGCCACCACGGTATTGTCCCAGGTCTCTCCGAGTTCCTCCTTGAGAGAGCGCAGTCCTGCGTCCAGCCCCGCGAAGCGATTCGCCAACTGGCCTGTCGCCGAGCCCTGATTGGCGTGAGTATCCCAGCCACCGACTTCGACGACGGCGATCGCAGGACCGCCGTCGGTCGTCAGAAAGCGCGCGGTCGACGCTGCCGTTGAGCGTAGGGCTTCGGCATCGCCTCGCTGCCGGCCCTGCATGCCGTCCGCTCCCTCCGCAATCGCCTGCGACGACAGGGCCTGGGTCAGACGCGTCGAGAAGAATTCGTCGTCGGCGTAGAGATCGCTGAGCCGTGCCAGCGTCGAGTCGCTCGCGTGCGGCAGTCGTGACGGGGCCCAGCTCGTGACCGAGTTCTCGCCACGCAATACGAGCGGCGTATTCTGAGCGAGTGCAATCGCTCGCTCGTTGCCAAGCGAGCCGCCGAGCGGCTCGAGTGCGCGATTGAGCCAGCCGTCGCGAAGCAGGCCGACGGACGAACCACCGTTTTCGAGAATATCCTGGCCGTCGAAGTGCGAGCGCTCGCGGTACGGACTCGCTACCGCATGCACGATCGCCGCCTGACCGTCGCGGTAAAGCGAATGCAGGGTCTCGAAGGCGGGGTGCAGTCCGAAGGTGTCGTCCAGCGGCAGTGTGCCGCCGTCGCGTCCTGGAGCGGCGAGCGCGAGCTCGCCGCGCAGGCGCGCGTAGTCCGGGTCGGCATACGGCGCTGCGAGCGCGAGGCCGTCCATGGCCCCGCGCAGTATCACGAGGACGAGCCGCTTGCTTGTCGACGCACTCGCGAAGGAAAGTGTCGGCAATGTCGCGGCCGCACAGCCGAGTCCGGCCACTGTCAGAAATCGTCGTCTGTCCATCCTGGCTATCTCCGCTGAAAGTCCGGTGACGCTAGCAGCAGCGTCATTCCCTGGGTCACGCTCTCCGCACGAGAGACGGCACGCCGCGTTGCGGACGTAAACGACGCGCCCAGTACGGCGTCGCCGAGCTCGGCCGGGCGAACCCGGTTGCCGACCAGACGCGACACGGCCTCGACCCACTCGATGCGCTTGTAGAGTGCATCCGCACCGCCCCACTGTTCGGCAGTGTCGGGCCAGCCCTCGGGCGAGCCCGGCCGGAAGGGCACCTGACCGAGCGTGTCGAACGCTGCGACGATCGTGCGCCCGTCGTCCGGCACGTGATCGAAGGCTCGGAAGGTTGAGATGACGAGATCGTTCGGCGATTTGTACTTGGCCTGCATGTCCTGCCACGGCTGGTCGGACTCGATCAACGCCGCGTAGACGGCTCCGAGGTCGCCGCCGGTCTCCATCCATACAGCGGCCATACCATCGACCAGCGCGAGAGGCGGAATGTCCGCTACGAAGTGCCGCGCCAGTTTCGTGCAGACGAAGCGGGCGGTCGATGGGTGGCGAGCGAGGTCCCGCAACACGGCCTCGCCCTGGCGCACGCCCTCGTCGCGGTAAGCCGTGCCGAGGACGGTATGCGTACCGGGCTCGTGGATGTTGTCACGAAACTCGAAGCGGCCCGGCTCTCCTTCGGCGAAGCGGCCGCGTTCATTGGCGCCGCCGATCGACCAGCCGGTGAGAACCCGCGAGAAGCTGGTGACATCGTCCTGCGTGTAGCCGCCATCGACACCGAGCGTGTGCAGTTCGAGGATTTCGCGAGCCAGATTTTCATTGAGGCCGAAGGTCTGGTCGCGCCGGAATCGATTGGCGCGCCGGCCCAGGGTCGAGTTCTCGCCGACGGAGCGCTGGTTGTCGAGGTACAGGAGCATGGCAGGGTGTTGCTCGACACCGATCAGCAGGTCCTCGAAGCGGCCGGTCACGTTCGGCCGGATCGCCTCGTTCTCGTACAGGCCCGCGATCGCCGGCAACGGCTGCTTTTCGGCGGAGACTGCGAAGTGGTTCGACCAGAAGTGCACGAGCCGCTCGCGAAACGGCGCATCCGATGCGGCCGCCGTGCGGTACCGGGCCAGTGCCTGCTGCACAAAATGCCGCCTGACCACCTGGCCGTACTGCTGCACGACGTCGTCCACGTCGCCGCGGCGCTGCGCCGCCCGCAGCTCCTGCACTTCCTCGAAGACGCCGGCAGCCTCGGGCAGCCTTGCGATGTCGGGAGCGCCGGCATACGGCGCGTCGATCTGCGCGAGCAGCCAGTCACGCGGGCTGTCGGCGATCGTTTCCAGTTCACCCGGCCGGGCGCCCAGTCCGAAACGGTTGGCCGCGATGGCGGCTTCTTTGTTCACGATTTGCATGACTCCTGAACGCGGTGTTCGACGATTGGTTGACCCGCGGCCGGATCCATATGACCGGTTGGCCCATTATCCTTCCAATGGACTACAATTATGTTCAACAAAAACAAACACATGCAGATCTGCATCCAAACCGGCCGCGAGCAGCATCAATAGGTCGAGAGCGGCAGCGGCCGCATCTGGAAACACCTGGAGAAAGAGATGGAAGGTATTCTCGTACCGATCGCGATGTTCGCCGGTATCACAATCGTACTGGGCCTCATGTTCTGGTTCCGCTATCGCAATCGTCGAGAGATGCAGCAGACGATACGCATGGCGCTGGACAAGGGTCAGGAATTGAGCCCCGAGCTCGTCGATCGCCTCGGTCATCCGAAAGCGCCGAAGGACAAAGACCTTCGGCTCGCGGTCATCTGGCTCGCATTGGCCGTCGCCCTCGTGTTGTGCGGCGTATTTGTACCCGACCCGAGCGGTTACGCCCTGAAGGGTATCTGGGCCGGTGCGGCTTTCCCGCTGTGCATCGGGGTCGGTTATCTGATCCTGTGGCTGGCCACGAGCCGGAACGAGTAAGCGATCGAGCCGCCCGTTCTGCCCGATGACGGATTCCCACGACAACGACCTGGTTGCGCGTGTCGTCGCCTCCGGCGACACGCACGCGTTCGGCGAATTGATTCGCCGGCACCAGTCGCAGGTCAGGAACTTCCTGCGCAAGCTGTCGCACGACTCGGAGCTTGCCGACGACCTGGCGCAGGACTGCTTCCTGCACGCGTGGGACAAGTTGCGCACCTATTCGGGACGGGGAACGTTTATCGGCTGGCTGATGAAAGTCGCCTACACGACCTTCCTGCAGTCGAAACGAAAGTCGAAACGCTACGGCGAGATCCTCGAGGAGGCAGGCCATCTCGCCGACGCGGAGTCGAGGAGCTACACTGAACCGGTAGACGACGTCACCGATCTCGACAAGCTGCTCGGCGTATTGAATGAAGAAGAGCGGGCAGTGGTTGTTATGTCCTATGCCTGCGGACTCTCACATCGGGAGATATCCGAAGCGACGGATCAGCCGGTAGGCACGATCAAGTCGCTCATCTTCCGCAGCAAGGAAAAGATCAGGACGAGTTTTGAGATCGAAGATCATAAACATGGCTGACACGATGAAAGACGCCGAAGACCTGATGCTGGAGAAGCTGCTCGGCAGCGAGGCGATCGCCGACGACGGTTTCTCGGACCGGATCGTGGCGAAGGTCAAACGGCGACTCTGGGTTCGCCGGCTGACGCTGCCGATCGCCGCGGCAATCGGTACGAGCATTGCGTTGAAGCCCGTGCTGGCGCTGCTCGAATCGCTGCGCGGTTTGCTCGAGACGGTCGTGCCGGCGGACGCGGCAGCGATACCGGCCTTGCCGTCGTTGCCGCTGCTCGCGGCCGGTGGACTCTTGTTCGTGGCTGTCATCGGGGCCGTTCAATTCCTCGAGGACTGACCGTGAGCCGCGTCGTTGTTTCCGGGTACAGGCTCGGTTACTCTGCCGCGCATGAGTCTTCGCGATCAGGTCGAACAACTGCTGCCCAACTGGGAACGTTGGTACCCCAGCCTGTTCGACGCTGCCAGTGACCTGGGCCTGATCAAGGCAGAGGTCTGCGATCCCGGATCGCTGCTCCTGACCCGCCGTCATCAGAAAGTTCGGCAGCGCGCCGAAGACGCCCATCGCGAGAAGTGGGGCGGCAAGGCTCAGGACTGACTCGCATGCCCTTCGATCTCGACACCGTCCGTGCGAAGTTCCCGTCGCTCGCCATTACCGACGACGGCCAGCCTCGTATCTACTTCGACAATCCCGCCGGCACCCAGGTGCCGCTGAGTGTTGCCGAGCGGATGACCGACTGCCTCATCGAGGCTAATGCAAACCTGGGCGGCTACTTTCCCACGTCGAAACTCGCCGATGACGTCGCGCAAGGTGCGCACGACGCGATGGCGGACCTGCTGAACGCACCGTCGGCCGACGAGATCGTCTTCGGCCAGAACATGACGACAATTACGCTGCAGCTGTCACGATCGATCGGACAGGCGCTCGAGCCCGGCGACGAAATCGTCCTGTCGCGGATGGATCACGATGCGAACGTGCAGCCATGGGTGCTGATGGCGCGGGACTACGATCTCGTGGTTCGCTGGCTACCTTTCGATACGGCGACATTCGAATTCGATCTGGCCAGGCTCGATGAGGTACTGAACGATAAGACCCGGCTCGTCTGCGTCGGCGGTGCCAGCAACCTGACCGGTACGCTTAACGACGTTCGAACGATCTGCCGGAAAGCGCGGGCCGCGGGGGCATGGTCGTACATCGACGCGGTGCAGTCGGTGCCGCACGTCGCGACCGACGTGCAGGACCTGGGCTGCGACTTCCTCGTCTGTTCCGCTTACAAGTTCTTTGGACCGCACCAGGGAATCCTGTGGGGCCGACGCGAGATACTGGAGTCCCTCGAACCGTACAAAGTCAGACCGGCGCCCGACGAGTTGCCGTGGTGTTTCGAGACGGGCACGCAGAGTCACGAGGGTATGGCGGGGACCGAAGCGGCCGTCGACTATTTCGCGTGGATCGGCGAGACCATGGCGGACGGCTACGCAGACCAGTGGTCGCACTTCGCCGGCCGCCGAAAGCACGTGCACGCTGCACTCGACTGCCTGTTCGACTACGAGCGCGCGTTGTCGGAACAGTTGATCGACGGCCTACAGTCCATCCCCGGCGTGACGGTACAGGGCATCACGGCGCCGGACGCGCTCGATCGCCGCGTGCCGACCGTGTCCTTCACTCACGCCGGCACGGCACCGTCGGTCATTGCCGAAGCGCTGGCGGCACGCAATATCTTTGTCTGGAGCGGCCACAACTACGCGGTCGAGGCGGCCATGTCTTTGGGCATTTATGACCACGGCGGTGCGGTGCGGGTAGGCCCTGTTCACTACAATTCCCCGAGCGAAATCAACGAGTTGCTAAACTCGCTGGACGGCATTCTGCGCCAGTCTCGAATTGCCTGACTATACTCAGGTACCGGGCACGAGCCCGACATAACAACAAGCCAAGGGGAACCAATGAAGAAGATCATTTGCATCGCCTCCGGGGCGATGCTTACCGCTATGGCTGGCTTCGCCAGCGCGGACGGACACGAAGGCGCATCGCTCGCTTATCCGCCGATGGAGGCCTTCACCTGTAACTACAACGACGGCATGGGTCCGGCCGATCTGGATGCGGCCACCGAGGCGTGGAACGAGTGGATGGACGACGAAGGTGTCGACACTTACTTCGCTGCAACGATGACACCTTTCTACCACGGACCAGAGACCTTCGACGTCGGCTGGATTGGCAGCTGGTCAAACGGCAACGCGATGGGCGAGGGCACCGATCGATGGTTGGCGGAAGGTGGCGAACTCGCTGCGGGTTTCGCTGCGGCTGTTACCTGCGACACGCACGCCAACTTCGCAATCGACACGATTCATGCGCCCACCGGCGACACGCCCGACACCTTCGTCCTGACGTTCTCGGACTGCAACATCTCGGAGGGCACCAGCTACGAGGACCTGCGTGCCGGTTTTGTCGCCTGGGCCGAGTATCAGGCGGAAAACGGTCATGACCATCCCGCCTGGCTGCTCTGGCCGGTCTACGGCGGCGGTGATGCCGAGTTCGACTTCAAGCTAATGGAAGGCTACGAGAACCATACTGAGCTCGGAGCGGGCTATGAGATGTACGGAACCGGCGGTGCCTGGATGAAGCACATGGAAACCATAGCCGGTATGTACGAATGCGACGAAGCGCGCGTCTACAATGGTACGACTCGCAGGACGATGGGCGGCGACTGACACCGATCGTCTCTTTTCAATCTCGCAAAAGACAAAGGCCGCCCCATGGGCGGCCTTTGGTGAGATGTGTATCGTGAATCGGCGATCAGCGGATGTCTGAAGGTTCCTCCATCGTCCGAATAAGACCGTCCGGCTCGCGCGATACCTTTACAATCTCACTAGACATGGATCACCTCCTTTCATGTTGTTTGCCCGCGGCTCAGTATGCTTTGGAATCCGCAAATTGCAAGCGGAAATAGCCTTCGAAAACAGCGGTATGCAAGTCACTTCTGATGCGCTATCCTAATTGGCTCCCTGCACGCTAACGAGCCCGTCGCACGGCCGAGAAGAACAAAATGCAGGACACCGAACAGACAACCGCCCCGGCAGAGCACCTTTGCCCGGTTTCCGGCAGCGAGCGTTACGCGAGCCTGGATACGCTGCGCGGTATTGCCGTACTCGGCATTCTGGTAATGAACGTTTACGCGTTCGCGATGCCCTTCATCGCCTACATGAATCCGTATGCGTGGGGCGGCACCGAACCGTGGAACCTCGGTACCTGGTACTTCACGCACCTCTTCTTCGATCAGAAGTTCATGACGATCTTCTCGATGCTCTTCGGGGCCGGCATCGTGCTGATGTCCGACCGCGCCGAACAGCGGTCGCGGCCCTTCGCTGGTGTGTTCTACCGGCGATCGACCTGGCTCTTGTTGCTGGGCGCGGCACACGCCTACCTGATCTGGTTCGGCGACATTCTGTTCTTCTATGCGGCGGTTGGCATGCTGGCCTACTTCTTCCGCCGCTGCTCACCGAAGACTCTGATCATCGTCGCGTGCTGCGTGCTTCCGATCGCATTGCTGTTCTCGTTCCTGGGTGGCACCTACATGGGCAGCCTCAAGGAGCGCGCGGAGGCATGGGAGCTGCTGCAGGCGGCGGGCGAAACCCTAACCGAGGAGCAGCAGGCCACCATCGACGAATGGGACGAGGCGCGCGGCTTCATGGTGCCGGGCGAGGAGGAACTCAACGCGGACATCGCGGCTTACTCGTCAGGTTACGGTGAGATCGTCGCGTATCGGGCACCGCAGGTGCTCGAAATGCAGATTCAGGGGACGTTCTTCTTCCTGATCTGGCGCGTCGGCGGCCTGATGCTCATCGGCATGGCGCTCATGAAGCTCGGCGTTCTGACCGCAGAAAGGGACAATCGGTTCTACAAGCGGATGATGCTGCTGGGCTACGGGCTGGGCCTGCCGTTTACGATCGGCAGCGCCGTCATTCTCGAGGCGAACGAATTCGACGCGATCTACATGTTTACGATCGGCTCCCTGCCGAACTATATCGGCAGCATCCTCGTGGCGTTCGGCCACATAGGGCTGGTCATGCTCATCGTCCGGACCGGGGCGCTGGCGTCGCTGATGCGGCGATTCGCGGCGGTGGGCCGGATGGCGCTGTCGAACTATCTGGCGCACTCGCTAATCCTGACCACCGTCTTCTACGGCTACGGATTGGGCCTGTACGCCGAGATTCCACGGCTCGCGCAAATGGGCTTCGTCGCCGCCGTAATCGGTCTGCAGCTAATCTGGAGCCCCTGGTGGCTGGCTCGATACCGGTTCGGGCCGTTCGAGTGGCTCTGGCGCAGCCTGACCTACTGGCAGCGGCAGCCAATGCGGGTTTGATGACCTACGATGCGAACGGCGGAATGCCGTGTATACTCAGCCCCTGCCTGCGGTGCGAAGCGCACCGAAAAAAACCTGTAAAACGAGAGAGAGAATAAATGGCACTCGCAGATCTCAAGAACGTACTCAATATCTTCGGCGGCTCGGATATCTCGGAAGATCAACAGAACGAGCTGTTCAAGGAAGTCCTGTTGATGACGCTCGCCCGCGCGGCGGACGCCGATATCAACATCCAGCACGTCGAGGTCGAGCGAATCCAGCAGATCATCAAGGAGCATACCGGCGAGGAAATCAGCTCGGCCGATATTCGCGTCGCTGCCCGCGCGGAGCTCTATGCCGAGTCGAACCTGCGCAAGTACCTCGCGAGCGTGAAGAGCAAGATGAAGGATGCGCATCGCGGCGAGACCATCCGGGCACTGGCCGATGTCATGCGCAGCGACGACGACGTTAGCGTGCTGGAGGTCGACTTCTTCAATCGCACCGCGGCGGCTCTCGACGTGACGCCCGCCCAGGTCGCTGGCCTGGTCTGACCGCCCTCAGGCTTTCAATCGCGCGCCGCGGTTCCTGACGAGCCGCGGCGTATTGCTGCAATCGCACCGGACGCGAACGCGCGCAGCTGACGGCTGCCCAGCGTAATTCCCACTTCGCGATACGCGACGACCAGACCCGACGCAATGATTACGGTGGCACCGTAGATCACCCAGCGGTCCGGCACTTCGTCCCAGATGAAATAGCCTGCCGCGGCGCCCGCGACAAGTGCCGTGTACTCGAACGGCGCCAGCACCGCCGGCGACGCTCGCCGGTAGCCGCCGACAATGCCGATCCACGCAACTACCGAGCACATGCCGGCCGTAACGAACAGCAGCCATCCCTTCGGGTCCGGCATCGACCAGCTGCCGTCGAGGGAAATCACTGCCGACACTACCAGCGGTCCGACAATCACCCAGGTCGACAGCGCAAGGCTGGTTTCCGTGCGGCCGAGATGCCGCGACGTAATGGCGAGGCCTGCGTAACAGACTGCGGCGAACAGGACGGCGAGAGCGGCGGGCGTGATCAGGCCGGCGCCCGGCCGCAGGATCATCAGGACGCCGCCGAAACCCGCGATCACCGCCGCCCACCGCTTCCAGCCCACACGATCGCCGAGAAACGGCACCGACAACGCGGTCGCGATGAGCGGTGCGGTAAAGCCGAGCGTCAGTGCGTTGACCAGCGGCATCCGCGAAAGCCCGTAGAAGAATCCGAACATCGCTCCCGTTGCGAGTAGGGTGCGCAGCACGTGCCACGGCCAGCGCGTCGTGCGCAGGCTTCTGAAGCCGCCGAACTGTCGCGACAGCAGCAGAAATATCGTCAGAGCGACCACGCTGCGGAAGAACACGAACTGTTCGAGCGAGTAGCTCGCAAGCAATTCCTTGGCGCAAAGATCGAGGCCGAGCCCGGCTGCAACACCGAGCAACAGGAAGAGAATCGCCTTGCCAACGTGAGTTTCCTGAACCATTGCTGAACATCATCGCACGCTGTTTGTTTCGATCACACGGGTTCAGCTTGAATTCATGCGACCTGGTTTGAAATGGCATCACGGCTTCACAAACCAGGACGAAACCATGAACTTGAAAACGATCCGAAACTTAAGCCTGACGCTGGGGCTTGCGCTGAGTCTCGGTATGGGCAGCGCCAACGCGGCGACCGAAGCGGACGCGGACGACACCGCGGCCGAGACCCGTGTCTCCGAGAGTTCCTTCTTCTCGGAAGGCCGCGGTCAGACGGCGCCCGATCGCGTGGAGACGCGCGAATTCAATGGGACACCGCAGGGCGGCGCTCGTGAAGGTGCGACCCGCGGTGCCGAGCAGCGGAAGCTCTCGGGCAACGAGGCGCGGACACCGAACGTCGACTTTTGGTTCTACTCGGCCGATATCGAGCTCTTCGCCGACGACGATCGCGACGGCTACTACCACGGTATCGACCTGTGGTTCGACGCCGATACCGTCTACTTGAGTGCGGAGGTTTACGCGGTCGTCTATCTGAGCCTCGACGGCGGTCCGTGGATCGAGTACGCGGAGACTGAGAACTTCTCGATCTTCGGCGCGACGGCGACCGACGATTACGTCATCGTCACCGAATTGCTGTCCGGATACCCGACCGGAAGCTACGACGTCTTGATCGAGCTCTTCGACGCGTGGGACAACTCGTTTGTCGCGGACCTCGGGCCGGAGAGCACCTCGGAGCTTGCGTTCCTGCCGCTCGAAGACGCTGAACGCGATATTCCGTTCACGAGCTCGCCGCCGATCGCGGTAAGCCGCGGCGGAGGTGGTGCTGTGGATGCGGCAACGCTCGCAATCTTCGCGCTATTGACCGCAGCCGTTGCTAGAACGCGTCGGCAGCGGCCTCTTCATCGGACATCGCAAGGTCCGACGCGCCGATAGCCGCTCGCAGGATCTTGCGGGCCCATCCTGCGAGATTGTCGAAGTAGATGTAGAGCGCCGGCACGACCAGTAACGAGACGACGGTCGAGAACGCCAGCCCGCCGATGATGGCGCGAGCCATCGGGAAGTAGGGCGGACCGTCACCTCCGATCTGCGTCGTGCCGACCGCTAACGGGGTCAGGCCGACAATCGTCGTCGCAACCGTCATCAGGATAGGCCGCAGCCGATCTCGTCCCCCAATAACGATTGCCCGCTCCCTCGGAACGCCCGCTATCCTCAGGTTGTTTATATGGTCCACGAGCACGATGCCATTGTTCACAACGACACCTATGAGGATCATGATGCCGATCATCGCCATGAACGAGAATGTCGTTCCGGTCGCAGCGAAGAACAGGAACACGCCGAAGATCGAGAACACGATCGAACCGAGAATGATCGAGAGCGGCAATAGCAGCGACTCGAACAGGGCGGCCATCACGAGGAAGATACAGGCAACACCCAGCAACATGTTCGTCATCATGACTGATTGTGTCTCGTCGCTGCGCTCAAAGCCGCGGCCGAACTTCCACGAGTAACCCGGCGGAAGCTCGAACTGGTTCATCATGCTTTCCACCGGCTCGCGCACGTCGTCCATCGTGTAGTCGCCCTCCATCGACGCATTGATGATCACCGAGGTCTGCCGGTCGGTGCGCGTGATGGTGTCCGGTGAGCGGCCTGTCGAGAGCGTCGCCACGCTGGCCAGTGGTATGCGCCGTCCGTCCGGCGTGAAGATGGGCAGGTCGTTGAGCTGACTGATGCTCTGCCGGTCATTCTCTCGGAACGCAAGTCGCACAGCGACCTCGCCGAGTTCGCCGCGGAATTCGCGCAGATTCTCTCCGCGCATCGCGATGGCGATCATCTGGGCGATGTCCTGCGCGGTCAGGCCCTGCGCAGCGGCGCGATCCCGGTCGATCACAACGCGAATCTCGCGTTCGCCATCCTCGGCGTCGGTCCGCAAGTCCTTGAGGCCCTCTATCCCGCTCAATGCGCGAACGACTTCGTCGCCGAGTTCGTTCAACACCTCGGTGGAATCGCCTGCGATCTGCAGGCTGAAGCCTTCGCCGCCGCCTTGCTGCTGCCAGGAGAAGCTGGGACTGCCGATAGCGATCCGCGGCATGTCAGCTTCGATCAGTTCGATAATCTCTTTCGCGCCCAGCGTCGCCTCAGACTCGTCTGTCAGCAGGAGCGTCGACATGGCGAAATCCGTCTGGTAGTACGAGTAAACGGAGTCGATGTTGAACTCTTCTTTCCTCGAGAACAGATACTGCTCGATCGTATCGACGGTCTCCTCGATGGTCTCGATCGAGTGCTCGCCCTCGATGTGATAGGGCATCTCGAGCCGCCGGCCCGACTCCTGCGGGAACATGTCGACCTTCACCCAATCCATGACCATGGGCGTGACGCCGATAACCACGATGAGGGCAATGCCCACACCCGACCAGCGCGGGTGCCTCACGACCCATGAGAGCGCCTGCTCATAGCGCCGCGTGAGGCGCGAGATGAGAGCCCCCTCTCTCGGCTCCGGCGGAACGGGCAGCCGCGATGCGAGCATCGGCACGAGCGTCTGCGCGATCAGCAGCGAGGCGATCAGAGCGACGATGATCGTGATCGCAACGTGACTCAGGAAGATCATGATGTCCGACTGCTCGCCGACGATCATCGGCGCGAAAACGATGATGGTCGTCGCGGTGCCTGCGAGCACGGCGATGCCGACCTCCTTCACGCCGGCCAGCGTCGCTCGCTGGGGATTCTCCCGGTCCTCGAGCCGGGATCGGAAAATACTCTCGGTTATGACCACGGCGTTGTCGACGAGCATGCCGATCGCAAGCATCAGACCCATCATCGACAGGATGTTGAGCGTAAGTCCCGCGAAGTACATCGCGCCGAGCGTAATCAACAGCGAGAACGGAACGGCCGCGGTAACGATGAGCGTCGTCGAGATCTGCCGCAGGAACAGGTAGAGCACGATGATAGCCAGCAGGCCGCCGACCAGACCGGCGTTCAGCAGGTCAGACAGCGACTCACGAACGCTCTCCCCCTGGTTGTCGAGCGGGAAGATATTGATGCCGCGCATCTGCGGCAGATTGCCGATCTCTTCGACCTCGGCGATGACGGCGTCGGTCACCGCGACCATGTTGGCGCCAGTCGTCTTGCTGATCTCGAGGCCGATCGCATAGGTGCCGTCGAGGTGCCGGCCGTAGTTGCGCTCCGGGGTGATCAGGTCGACGTCGGCGATATCGCCCAGCCGCAGGCCCTGCGCATTGATGACCAGGTCGCGTATCTGTTCGACCGACGAGAATTCACCGCTGGGCCGCACGCTGAGCCGTTGATCGCCGGCAGTCAGCCGGCCGGCGCTGACCGCGAAATTGCTGCGCACCAGCAGGTCCCGCAGCTCGGCGACGTCAACGCCGTACGCAGCGAGCGCGTTCGAGCGCAGCAGGATGCGGATCTCACGCGGATCGACGCCCTGCAGTTGCACTCGTGACACGCCGTCGATGCGTTCGATGCGGCGCTTGAGCAGTCGGTCCAGCAGGTCGTAACTGTCAGAAAGATCTCGGTCGCTGGAGATGCGGAGCTGCAGCACCGGCTGGTCCGCGAGCGAGCCTGTGAAAACGAACACCCGTCGCACGTCTTCCGGCAGGGTGTGACGGATCGAGTCGATCTTGGCGCGGGCTTCGATGCCCATCGCCCCCATACTCTCGTCCCAATCGAATTCGAGCTGGACCTGCGCGCGGTCTTCTCGCGACCACGAACGCATGCGCTGCAGTCCGGAGAGCGTTGCGAGCGCCTCCTCGACGGGGCGGGTGATCAACCGCTCGACCTCTTCCGGCGTCGAGCCTTCGTACGGTATCTCCACCCAGATGCCCGGCCATTCGATGTCCGGGAACTTCTCCAGCGGCAAGAGCCTCGATGCGATCAGCCCGGTCATGGCCAGTGCCACGAAAACGACGATCGTCGTTACGGGGCGCTTGAGTGCGAGTTCCGTATGTTTCATGCGGTTGATCCTGCGACTGAGGTGTCGGCGACGGGCCAGCGTTTGCGATCGAGCAGCGAGTAGACGACCGGGATGACCAGCAGGGTCAGCAGCGTCGATACCAGCAATCCGCCGATCACGGTGATCGCCATCGGCGCTCGAACTTCCGAGCCCTCACCGAAGCCGATCGCCATCGGCAGGAGGCCCAGCGCCGTGGTTAGTGAGGTCATCAGGATCGGACGCAGCCTGGCCGCACCGGCTTCCATGATGGCGTCGAAACGTTCCTTACCCGCGGCGCGCAGCTGATTGATCAGATCGACCAGTACGATCGCGTTATTGACGACGATACCGGCCAGCATGATGACGCCGATGAGCGCGACGATGTTGATCGTTGTCCCGGTGACGAAGAGTGCAAGGACAGCGCCGACCAGCGCGAGCGGGATCGTGAATAGGATCACGAAGGGATGGATCAGCGACTCGAATTGCGATGCCATCACGAGATAGACGAGGAACACGGCAAGTGCCAGCGCGAACTGCATGGAGCGGAACGACTCGGTCATCTCCTCGCTCTGTCCCGAGACGAGGGCGCTTACGCCCGCGGGCATCGGAATCTGGCTCACGATCTCCTGGGCTTCCAGCGCGGCCGTGCCGAGGTCGCCGTAGGCGACGTTCGCTTCGATGACCGCAACGCGCTGCTGCGCGACGCGGCGGATCTCTGCCGGCCCTTCGGAAATGATCACGTCGGCGACCGCATCGAGCGTTACCGGACGATCCGATGCAGGGTTGACGATCAGCGACCGAATCTCGGCCACACTCGACTCGCGCGTATCCACGCTGCGCACGAGAACGTCGATCTTGCGGTCGCGCCACGTGTAGCGCGTCGCGAGCTCACCGCGGACGTTCGCAACAACGCGGTCCGCAATGTCTCGGACGGACAGGCCGAGCTGTGCGGCACGTTCCTGATCGAAGACAATCTGGATTTCCGGAATGCCGCGCTCGACGGTCGAGCGAACATCGGCGAATCGGTCGGATGCAGCAAGCGCCTCCTCGATGTCCCGGGCGGCACTTGCAATGTCATCGAGTTCGTACCCAGAAACCTCGATCGACAACGGGCTGGCGAACGACATCAGCGACGGGCGGGAGAACTCGTACTGCACTCCGGGAATCCGCGAGAGTTCGTCGCGCATGGCCTCCATGGCGGCTGCTTCCTCGCCGCGGCCGGCGCCCGGTTCGAGCGCGATGCTGAGCGTACCCGTGTTGTCGCCTGCATCGACAGGGTTGGCGTCGAGACGGTTGCCCGTGCCGGCAACGGAGTAGTCGAGCGCGATCGATTCGATGTCGTCCGTGGCGCTCTGCGCGGCACGGATTGCGCGGTCCGTTTCCTCGAGCGGCGCACCCGGCGGCAGTCTCAGGTCGACGTTGAATTCGCCCTGCGACAACTGCGGGATCAGCTCCGTGCCGAGGCGCGGGATCAGCGCCATCGTCGCGAGGAATATCGCTGCTGCCGCAGTGATCACAGCGGCACGATGATTCAGCGACCAGCGGAGCATGCCGGGGTAGACCGCCGCGATGGACCGGTACAGCCCCTGGAACAGCCAGGTGACGGGTTTCAGCAGCACCTTCAACACCCAGCCATTCCCCAGGAATAGCCAACGTCCGAGACGGACGACCCAGACGACCGTCGATTCGAAGAGCCAGCCCAGGGATGTGAACACTTTGCCAACCAGGTCGAATCCGAACTTCAGCATGCGCAGAAAGACATTCTGCGGCTGCCATCCGGGGCTGGTTTCGGCAACGTCGGCCTTCGGCTTGTCATAGCCGTAGCGGTTGCCCATCGCAAGCGCCGACAACATCGGGATGAGCGTCAATGCGACGATCAGCGAAAAGATCAGTGCAAACGTCACGGTCAGCGCCTGATCGCTGAACAGCTGCCCGGCGATCCCGGAAATGAACACCATCGGGAAGAACACAGCGATCGTCGTGAGCGTCGCGGCGAATACGGCGGACGCCACTTCGGACGCTCCGTTGACCGCGGCTTCCGCGATGCCATCGCCTTGCTCTTTTCTGCGGGAAATGTTCTCGAGTACGACGATCGAGTTGTCGACCAGCATGCCGACGGCCAGTGCGATGCCGCCGAGCGACATGATGTTCAACGATACGCCGTTCAGGTACATCAGCAGGAACGTACCGATTACGGATACCGGAATGGCTATGCCCACGATTGCCGTCGCCCGCGCGTCGCGCAGGAAACCGAACAGCACAATCACGGCGATGAGACCGCCGAATATCGCGGCACTCTTGACGTCATCGACAGCCGACGAAATGAAGCGCGACTGATCGTAGATTGTCGTCATCTGGATGCCGTCTTCGGCAAGCTCGTCGCGCAGGGCGTTCATGCGCCGCTCGAGCCGGCTCGCCACCTGCACTGTGTTGGCGTCGCCTTCCTTGTAGATCGCCAACTCGACGGACTCGAGTCCGTCGACCCGGGTGATTGCTTCGCGTTCCTTGTAACCGCGTTCGACGATGGCGACGTCACGAAGATAGACCGGTCTCCCGGCCACGTACGCGACGATGGCGTCGCTGAACTCGTCGACCGACTGGAATTCGTTCAGTGTTCGTACGAGGAAGCGTTGATCGCCTTCCTCGAGTCGTCCTCCTGACAGATTGACGTTCTCGGCGCGTATTCGCGCGGCGATTTCCTCGATACTGATACCGAGCTGCGACAGGCGCTGCTGATCGACGCGGATCTGGATCTCGTCTTCCAGTCCGCCGCTGACCTTGACGGCCGCCGTCCCTTCGACGGCTTCCAGGGTGTTCTTGATTCTGTCCTCAGCCAGCCGGCGTAACGCCTTTAGCTCCGCTTCGGAAGTGGACTCGTCGTCATAGCGCAGCGCCAGACGCATCATCGGTTCGCTGGACGGGTCGAAACGCAGCAGGAGAGGGCGCTCAGCCTCCAACGGCAGCATTAGAATATCGAGCTTCTCGCGTACCTCGACGGCCGCGATGTCCATGTCGGTACCCCAGAGGAACTCGAGCGTCACGTCGGACTGACCGGACCGCGACACCGAACGTACGAGACGCACGTTGCGGATCACACCGACCGCTTCTTCGATCGGCTTTGTCAGCAGATTCTCGACCTCGACGGGTGCCGCTCCGGTCAGTTCAGTGCGGATCGTCAGCGTCGGATACGAGATATCCGGCAGCAGGTTCAGATTGAGCCGTGACAGCGAAACCATGCCGAACAGCGCGATCGCGACCGCGAACATCATGATCGTGACGCGACGGTGCGTCGCTACTTCAATCAGTCGTCGCATTCGAGCCTTCCTCTGAAACGTTCTCATCCGCCGCGGAGCTGTCGGCGAGACTCACCTCCGCGTTGATGATCTCGACACGGGCGTCAGGCTGCAGCCCGACCTGACCCGCGGTGATGATCTCGTCGCCATCGGTGATGCCGCTGACGATCTCGACCATGCCAGTGGCGGTGAAACCGGTCTCGACGACGCGCCGCACGGCGATACCGTCCTCGACGACGAATACGCTGACTTCGCCGAGATCCTCGACGAGCGCGCTGCGTGGGACCTGCAATGCGTTGACATGGGTGTCGTAGACGACACCGATGCGGGCGAACATGCCCGGCTTGATACGCCGCTGCTCGTCGTAGATTTCGATGGTGATTTTGAAGGTGCCGGTTACCGGATCGACGATCGGGCTAACCCGGGTGACCGACGCGATGATCGGCGGTCCGTCGAGGGCATCGATGTCGAGGCCGACCGGCTGGCCTGCGGTGATGTTCTGGAATTCGCGCTCCGGCACGAACAAGTAGGCGACGAGCGGATCGAGGCTCGTCACCCGGAACGTGGCGTCGTTGACAGACAGCGTGTTGCCGAGCTTGATGAAGCGCTCTGAAATGACGCCGTCGATCGGCGCGCGGACCTGCGTGTAGTCGAGCTCCAGGCTGGCAAGATTGTGCTCAGCCTGCAGCGCCTCGAGATCGTACTTGATCCGGTCGAAGTCGCCTTCGCTGATCAGGCCCTGTTCGCGCAGATTCACATTGCGTTCGTAGTCGCGCTGCAGGCGTCGCAGGCGCGCCGCTGACTCGTTGAGTTCCAGCCGCAGGCGATCGCCGTCCAGTCGCGCAAGAATCTGTCCCTCCCGGACTTCGTCACCTTCTTCGACGAGAATCTCACGCACCTCGCCAGCGACCCGGGCGATGACGTCCGCCTCGGCATAGGCCTCGATGGCGGCCGTGCCGGCGTACACGGCGTAGATGTCGCCGCGCTCCGGAACGCTGGTCTCGACCGGCACCGGCGGAGACTCGTCCTCCTCCTGTTCCTGTGCTTCTTCGGTAGCGGTCTCTTCTTCGGCCACGCTTTCTGCGTCATCGGCCTGCTGACAGGCAGCAAGAAGCAGTGCGAAGGCGAGCAGCGCCGCACGTGATCGATGGTGGATCATTCAGTACTCCCTAATTCCGCCGGACCGTTTGTATGCCTCGGTTTACCGGCGGTGAACTGACCGGCCTAGCCGGCGAATCGTTCTGTTTCGTCGATGCTTGCCAGAACGCGGCTGCCGTCACGCAGAGCGCCGTGACCGACGAAGACGATCTGCTCGTCGTCGTCGAGACCGTTGAGGACTTCGACACGGCCATCGGATTCAATACCAGTCTCGATGATCCGCCTGACGACCGCGCCGTCGGCGACGACGTAGACAATGGACTGCTGGTCTTCGCGCACGATCGCGTCACTCGGGATCAGCATGGCGTTGTCATGCCGCTCCCAGGCGATCGTAAAGCGGGCGAACATCCCCGGAGCCAGATTGCCATCGGTGTTGTCGATGAGAACGGTCGCGCGGAACGTGCCGTTGCGGGTATCGATCGTCGGGCTAAGCCGGATGATCTCGCCGTCGAATTCGCTCGCCGGCATCGAGTCGACGGCGAGAACTGCATCGTGGCCGACCTCGAATTTGGCCAGTTCCGTCTGCGGAATCTGCAGGTACGCAACGAGTTCGTTGGTGTTCGTGATGCGGAAGGTTTCCTGATTCATCGCCACCATCTGGCCGCGCTTGATGCTGCGGTTCGATACGTAGCCGTCGATCGTCGCGCGAATCTCGGTATAGCCGTAGTCGAGCCGCCGCAGCTCGTAAAGCGCGCGCAGCGCGTCGACGTCGTACTTCAAGCCGTCGAACATCGCCTCGCTGATCAGGCCGCGTTCGACCAGATCGGTGTTGCGCGCCAGCTCCGCTTCCGCCTGCTCGAGATTCGCCTTCGCGGACAGCATCTCCAGACGCAGCCGCTCGCCGTCCAGACGGGCCAGTACCTGGCCCTGGGTGACCCATTCGCCTTCCTCGACGACGATTTCGACCACCTCGCCGGGCACGCGCGCGAGCACCGGCGCGTCACCTTCGGACGCGATGGTCGTCGTGGCGTCATAGGTGGCGAAGATCTCGCCGCGTACGGGGTAGCCGACTTCGACAGGAACGGGCGTCGCCGTGTCGTCGGTATCGGCCACGCTGGCCTCGCCCACTCCGCAGCCTGCCAGTACGGCAAGGCTGGAAACGAGCAGAATTCGATAGAAAGTCGTCATTGCGCGCGCCCACTCAGTTGGTGTTGTAGTGAAGTATAACACTAGCTCGGTATAACGCAACACCTACCGTGTCAAGGCTCTGGATAGGACAGGTGCTGGTCGGCGGAGTTCGGGGCGCGAAATTCCCCGCTCTCCGTTACCTGTTTAGATGCCGCGGACGGCGTTTTGGATGCATCGCCCCGCCAAATCGGGGCGAACGGCCGGAATCAGCGGGTTTGCGGCTCCGGCAGGCGCTCCGCGCGCTCCCGGCGGCGTTCTGCGAGCCTTGCCGAGATATTCGCCTGGATCAGGAGCAGGCTCGGCGTCATGAACAGCGTCAGGATGGTCGCGAAGGCGAGGCCGCCGGCCACCGACGAGGCCAGCTGGGTCCACCACTGGGAGCTCGGCGCGCCGATGGAGACGTCCCGGCCGATCAGATCGATATTCACGCCGAGCACCATCGGCATCAGGCCGATGATCGTCGTGATGGTGGTCAGGAGCACCGGTCGCAGACGCACGGCACAGGTTCTCAACACGGCCTCATAGGCCGAGGAGCCACGCGAGCGCAACACGTTATAGGTGTCTATGAAGACGATGTTGTTGTTGACGACGATACCGGCCAGCGTGATGACGCCGACGCTCGACATGATGATGCCGAAAGGCTTGCCCATCAGCAGGTGGCCAAGCAGCACCCCGCCGGTCGAGAAGACGACGGCGGTGAGGATGAGCCCGGCCTGATAGATGCTGTTGAACTGCGTGACGAGGATGATTGCCATGATCGACAGCGCCATCATCATCGCGCGACTCAAGAAGGCCGTGTCTTCCGCCTGGTCCTCGGTCGTGCCGCGAAACGCGTAGTCGACCTGCGGATCGACGTCGAGCTCGGGCAGCATCTGCTGCAACTCGTTGACGATATCGGTGGGCAGGTATTCGGGATACACGTCGGCCTGCAGCGTCGCCGTGCGGCGCCGATCGGTGCGGTTGATCGTCCCGACCTGCTGCGCGGGCTCGCGCGTGACAAAAGTGGAGATCGGCACGAGACCGTTGGCGGTCGGGATACGCAGCTCGTCCAGCTGCGCGAGCGAGCGGTCGTCCGCGGGATAGCGCACCCGGATCTCGATCTCGTCATCGCTGTCGTCGGGCCGGTACTCGCCGATCCGAATCCCGTTGGTCACGAGCTGGACCATCGCGCCGACCAGAGCGACATCCGCGCCGAAGCGCGCAGCCTCGGCACGGTCGACACGGATCTGCCATTCGATGCCGGGCAGTGGAAGATCATCCTCGATGTTGAACACCGCCTCGTGATCTTCCAGAACGCCGCGCACATAGTCGACCGTAGGTTCCAGCAGCGCATAGTTGCGCGACGTGAACTCGATGAAAACGGGTTTGCCGATAGGCGGACCCGGGTCGGGCTTGCGCGTTTCGATCACGATACCGGCCAGATCCGCGGTGTTCTCGCGAATCTCCGCGAGAATCTCGTCGGCGGGCCGGCGCTGATCCCAGTCGACGTAGTTCAGCGTGATCGATCCAATCTGATCGAGGGGGCCCTCGTTGCTGCCGCTGGTCTTGGCGTAGACGGATTCGAGTTCCGGCATGCCCAGAATACGCTCCTCGACCTGACGCACGAGTTGGTCCTGTTCGTCGATGGAGAGATCGCCGCGCGCGCGGATGTCGACCATGCCGAAAGGCTGTTCGACCTCCGGGAAGTACTCACTGCCGCGGCCGAAGCCGATGAAGAGTGCGTAGACCGTCACGAGCAAAGCGACGACGATTCCGACATTGCGCCACGGGTGGTGCAGCGTACGTTTCAGAAACTGTACGTAGCGCCCGGTCAGTCCGGTCACCTCGTCGAGGTCACCGATCTCGGCCGCCGTCAGATTGGCGCGTGCGCTCTCCGTTACCGCTCCCGTCTTGCCGAAGATGGAGCCCAGCGTAGGCACGAACAACAGCGCCATGAAGAGCGATGCCGACAGGACCGCGATCAGCGTGATCGGCAGGTACTTCATGAACTCGCCGGACATGCCCGGCCACAGCGCCAGCGGCACGAACGCAGCGAGGGTGGTGCAGGTAGACGCAATGATCGGCCACGCCATCCTGCGCGCCGCGGCGGAATACGCCTCGTAGCGGGTCGCGCCTTCCGCGAGGCGGCGGTCCGCCAGTTCAGTCACGACAATCGCGCCGTCGACGAGCATGCCCACAGCCATGATCAGCGCGAACAGCACCATCATGTTGATCGTGACGCCGAACGCGCCGAGCAACAGGATGCCCATCAGGAAGCTGCCAGGAATGGCGACGCCGACCAACGACGCCGAGCGGATACCGAGCACGCCGATGATGACGATGAACACCAGCAATACCGCGATCAGCACGCTGTTCTGGAGTTCGGTGAGCATCTCGTTGACATCGTCGGACTTGTCCCGCGATGCGAATATCGTGACCTCGGCCGGCCAGAGTTCGCGTTCGGCATCGATCAGGGCATTGACCTCGGCAACGGTGTCGATGACGTTGGCACCGGAACGCTGCACCACCTCGATGGCGAGCGCCGGTTCGCCGTTCAGGCGCGCGTAGCTTTCCGGGTCCTTGTAGGTGCGGCGAACCTCGGCGATGTCACGGAAGTGGACGACGCGGTCGCCGACGGCCTTGATCGGCAGATTGAGTACGTCCTCGGGCGTCTCGACGACGCCAGGGACTTTGACCGGGAAGCGGCCCTCTTCGGATTCGAGCGAGCCGGCAGCAACCAGCCGGTTGTTGAGCGACAGGAAGTTGATGATCTCGGCCTGATCGAGGCCGTAGCTCTCCATCGCCAACGGATCGACGATGACTTCCATCAGTTCCTCGCGGACGCCCACGAGATTCACTTCGAGGACGCCGGGCAGCCCTTCGAGCTTCTCCTTGAGATCGCGCGCGATGGTCGTAAGCGTGCGTTCGGACACGTTGCCGGCCAGGTTCAGCACCAACATCGGATCGAAGCGCGACATCTTGACCTCGTTGACGGTCGGCTCGTCGGCTTCGCTCGGGATCTCCGCTCGCGCAAGATCGACTTTCTCGCGGACATCCTGCAGCGCACTGTCCGTATCGATGCCGGCGTCGAACTCGATCTGTACGTTGGCTCCGCCTTCATACGCTGCGGACACCATCTCCTTGATTCCCTCGATCGAGCGCAGTTCCTGTTCCAGCGGGCGCACGAGCAAACGCTCGGAGTCTTCCGGGGAAATACCGTCCAGCGAGACGCTGACGTAGATGATCGGTATCTCGATGTCGGGCTCGGCTTCCTTCGGGATCGAGACATAGGTCACCAGACCGGCAATCAGCAGCACGGCCAGTGACAGCAGTACTGTGCGTGAGCGCGACATTGCGGTTTGGATGACTTGCACGGTTCTACTCGTCCTTGCTGGCGACGGCGGTATCGACGTCTTCTTCAGGAATGGCATTCACGAACGACCCGTCGGCAACGAAGCCCTGACCGACCGTGATGATCGTAGCGGTCTCCGGCAGTCCGGCCACGAAGACACCATCGCTGCCGGAGAGCGCGATATCGGCGACGACGAAACGAACCTGACCGTCTTCGTCGATTACCTTGATGCCGACGTTGCCGGCGTCGTCCAGCGTCAGCAGGGCCGGCGAGATGCGATGCGCGAAAAGCGTCTCCGCCGGAATGCGGAGCACGGCCGTGCCGCCGGCGCGCAGCGCGCCGTCGGAATTGTCGACCTCGAGTTCGACTCTGAAGGTTCGCGTTGCCT
The DNA here is from genome assembly GCA_965232445.1 of Woeseiaceae bacterium. GTDB lineage: Bacteria > Pseudomonadota > Gammaproteobacteria > Steroidobacterales > Woeseiaceae > UBA1847. The sequence goes on from OZ246973.1 coordinate 1,777,635, forward strand.
CATCGGCCACCGGCGCCACGTAACGAATGACGCCGCGCACCGATTCGCCCGTCGCGAGTTCCGCTTCCGCCTCGTCGCCCACGGCAACGTAGCCTGCGTCGAACTCGGAGAGATCGGCGGTGACGATGAGGCTGCGATTGTCGACAAAGGTCGCGATAGGATCGCCGCGCGAGAGGAAGTCGCCAACCTCGACGATTCGCGACTGCAGCGCGCCGTCGAAGGGCGCACGCACGTTCATGTATTCCAGGTCCAGCTCAGCGCGCGTCAGTTCCGCGCGCGCTGTTTCCAACAGCGCGACGGCTTCCTGAAGCTGCGCCTCGGACACATAGCTCGAAGAGCTCAGGCTCTGCCGCGCTTCGAACTCGACTTCCCGCTGGCGCACGGTAGCTTCCGCCTGGGCCAGTCTCGCATGCCGATCGCGCTCGTCGAGCCTGACGATCAGGCCGCCGCTGTCGACATTGCTGCCGCGCGCGGCGCCGATCGATTCGACACGGCCGTCGGTCTCGGCGCTGAGCTCGACGATTCGGGCCGGCGCTGTCTTGCCGTTGACGACAATCGTGCGCTGCACTTCCTCGGCCGACTGCGTGCGAACCCGGACGCTGGTCTGTGTCTCCGCGCGAGCAGAAACGGTGCTTTCCTCGGCCACTTCGGTACCGCCGAACTGTCCGGACAAGAGCCACAGTCCGATGCCGGCGGCCAGCGCGGCCGAGATCAGCCACGAACGGTGCTTAGCAATTCTCTGTACAAGGGTTTCCATATCGTTTGAGTCCGGTTCCGGTCAGTTGGCGGCTTTGAGCCGAGTGTCCCCGTCTTCGTCCAGTTCGTGCCCGTGCTTCCTGATGTGCGCCTGCATGGCTTCCATTACGGCCTTGCCGCAGCCGCACACGAATCGCATGCCCGGTTGTGACACCGGGGCGTCCTCCTGTTCGAAGCTCTCGAACATATCGAGGTATTGTTGAATCTCTTCTAGGCGATGGCAGAGGACTGCGCGAATCTGCTCGCCGGTCATCAGATGCGCGAACCACATCGTCGCGAGAAACTCGGAACGGACCTTGTGGCTCGGGTCTGGTTTGTCCAGTGCGGCGAGCAAATGTTCCCGCCCCGCCTGGGTAATTCGATAGACCTTGCGGTCGGGTTTGCCTTCCTGCGGGATTTCCTCGCAGTCGACCATGCCGTCCTCGGCCAGCGATGAAAGCGCCGGATAGATCGAGCCGTAGCCGGCCGAGAAGAAGTGGCCGAAGGTCGATTCGAACTGTTTCTTGAGGTCGTAGCCGGATGCGTCACCGTCGGTCAGCATCCCAAGGCAGACGGTTTTCACGTCCATGATCGTGCTCGCCGCATATATCGGGACGATGCATTATATTGATTCGATATATAAACGCCAGCGTTAGAACGTAACTTTGTGTGTCTGCGGAAATGCCGAGAAAAATCAGCTATTTAATCCGCTGAAAAGACGTACGGCCGGAAAAAATCCGGCTTCGCAGGCTGGCCCGGGCGCCAATTAGCGCTAATCCACCGGGCAAGGCCCCGGTTGGCTGTCGTGACCGCTCGCGCTAGCCGAAGTACTGGGCGAGGAAGGGGGTGAGCAGCCGGTCTTCCGGGTCGAGCTGCCGGCGGATGCGGCGGAAGAAGTCCAGCCTGCCGGCGTACACCTGCTTGGCGTAGTCGCCGCGCACGGCCCGACTCTGGCTGAAGATCGGCATTCCCGCCCAATGCTCTGCGAAGTCCGAGAGATCGATGACGAAATCGTCCCAGCCTTTCGGCTGCGTCGAGGCGGTCTGCAACGCGATCATGGGCTCGTCGAAGGAGGGGGACAGCACTGCGCTCGCGTCCTGCGAAATCCGGTAGCCGATGACGGGCACGTCACAGCGATAGCCGGTCTCCTCGAACGTGTCGCGGCAGAAATCCCGGTAGGCCTTGAGCACCAGCGAGAAGTCCGAAGCCGGAAAACACCAGGTCGAGTACAGGAGCGGTCGCGTGCTGCTCGCGGTCCTGCCCTGAGCGCAGTTCGACGCGTTGCTGCCGTGCCGCAGAAAACGGCGGCTGACGATGCCCTGCGTGGCTTCGCTCACGCTGTCGATGAGCCGGTACTTCACCGACTGGATCGGCAGCATCCGGCCGAGCGACTTGGCCACGTGCGGAAGGACGGTGCTCTCGCCCCAGTCCTTGATCTTCCACATCGTCGACCACGGGCTGCCGTTCTCGGCGGCGTAGCGGCGAAGGTCGAGGTACACGCGGTCACGGTGCGGCATCAGGCAGAATCGAAAGCCGACGTCGCTGTTCGACAGCGTGTCGACGATGTCGCAGAAGCCGCTGACATCGAGCCGGCGATGCGTTGCCGAAAACGTCTCGATAGGCTGCACCCTGAGCGTCGCCTCGACGATGACGCCGAGCAGGCCGTAGCTCGAGCGAACCGCACATAGAAGGTTCTTCTGATCGCGGGCGACGGTGAGCGGCTTGCCGGCGCCGGTGACGAGCTTGACGCTCAGCACCTGACTGGCAAGCGAGCTCTTCTTGCTGCCGATGCTAGGGCCGAGGCACGGCGCGGCGATCGCGCCACCGAGGGTCCGTCCGGTCATCTCATAGCTGCCAGCGAGCTCCAGCCCCTTCTCCGCGAGCGCCTCGGCGAGGGCGTAGAGCCGGATACCGGCCTGCGCCGTCACGGTGTAGTTCAGCGGATCGATATTGAGGATTCGATCGAGGCCCGAAATACGGACCACGGTGCCGGCCGGACTCTCATTGCAGTCCGTCGACGAGGTATTCGCGCCTGCCGCACGAATCGGAGTCGCAACATTCGCGTCGCGATCCATCGTTTGCATGAGTTTCTTGAGATTGTCTGCCGCGATTTCGTCAGGCTGGGCAGGCCGCCGAACTCGATAACGTCCGGTGTTCTTCAGTCGAGCTGCGCTCATTCACGTCTCCGGTGGCTCCGCCGTCCTGGGCTTGCGCCGTTAGACCGGAAGCTTTGCGACCCTGTCTTTCGATCAGGTGTGCCTTTGTCTGCGTCGTTCGATGCTGGCACGCGGTCCAAAACAGTGTCAACGGCGTAACGCGACGAAAAAACATATTGTTAAGTCGGCGACGCAGCGACGCGGGCTGCAGCCCGATTCGGCATTGACTACCATGTGAGCCGAGTCACAGGAATTCGGACCGAAACAGGAAACGGTAAAGGGAATGCGCAGACCAGCCTCAAGTTGCAACGGAAACTGCGTTCATAACGCCGCTTCGAGGCGCCTGCCGCCGATGGCGAACCCGCCAGGCGCGCGGGCCCCGTCGTGAGCCCGAGCGTCGAGTCCGTCACCCGAGATGCCGGGCTCGCGGCCGAGCGGCTGTCGAGCTACGTCGTGGAAACACCGCTCGTTTTCTCGCCGCAATTCTCTGCTGCCACCGGCGCCAAGGTCTGGTTGAAGCTCGAGAATCTGCAGGACACCGGCTCGTTCAAGCTGCGTGGCGCCACCAACCGGCTGCTGGCGATGTCCGAACAGGAGCGCAGCGCCGGGTGCGTCACCGCGTCGAGCGGCAATCACGGTGCGGGCGTCGCCTGCGCGGCAGGCCGGCTGGACATCCAGGGCATCGTTTTCGTCCCCGAGCACACGGCACGGACGAAGGTCGACGCCATTCGCGGCTACGGCGGCGATGTGCGGCTCTTCGGTACCGATGGCCTGGATACGGAACTGCACGCCCGGGAGTACGCCGCAGCCAACGGCACGGTGTACGTTTCGCCGTACAACGATCCCGCTATCGTCGCCGGCCAGGGCACCTGCGGCGTGGAGATTGCGAAACAACTGCCCGAGGTCGATGCTGCCTTCGTGTCGGTCGGTGGGGGCGGCTTGATCGCCGGCGTCGGCAGCGTGTTGAAGCGCCACAATTCGAACGTTCGTGTCATCGGCTGTCAGCCGGCAGCGTCCGCGGTCATGGCGAAGTCGATCGAGGCAGGCGAGATCCTCGAGCTGGAGAGCGGAGAAACCCTGTCCGACGGCACGGCCGGCGGCGTCGAGCAGGAGGCAATCACTTTCGAACTGTGCCGCTCCGTCGTCGATGATTTCGTACTCGTTGACGAAGCGGCGATCGCGGCGGCGATGATCGAGTTCATCGACAAGCAGCACCAACTCGTGGAAGGGGCCGCCGGTGTCGCGTTGGCCGCGTTCCTTGCGAAGGCGGCGGAATTTCGCGGCCGCAATGTCGTCATACTTGTCTGTGGCGGCAACGTTAGTTCCGAAACGCTGCGACGGATTCTCAACTGAGGGAGCTTCGATGAAGAATAGTGACAGCGCGACGTCCGGTAAGTCCGCAACGGTCCGGCTGCTGCTGGCCGCGGTCCTGCTGATTGCCGCGGCGGCGCGGGCCGACACGGTTGCGATCGTCAACGTCAACGTCATCCCGATGACCTCGGAAACGGTGATCCCGGGACAGACGGTCGTCGTCAGCGGTGGCTCGATCGCGGCGATCGGCGATGTCGAATCGGTCCGTGCGCCCGAGAACGCGATCGTCGTCGATGGCACCGACCGCTTCCTGATGCCCGGCTTCGTCGAGATGCACGCGCACGTCACCAGCATCGAACCCGAGAACGTGCAGCCGCTGCTCGATCTGTTCCTCGCCAACGGCGTGACGACGATACGCGGCATGCTCGGACGGCCGTCGCACCTAACGCTTCGTGAGGACCTGTCGGCCGGCGAGCGGCGGGGGCCGCGACTGATCACGTCGGGGCCGTCGCTGAACGGGAATTCCGTCAGCGGACCCGAGCAGGGCGCCGGCATGGTTCGAGCGCAGCACGCTGCCGGCTACGACTTCGTCAAGATTCATCCCGGATTGTCGGCCGACGAGTTCAACGCGATCGCCGATCAGGCGAACGAACTCGGCATGCCGTTCGCCGGGCACGTACCCGTGTCGGTCGGTGTGCAGGGAGCGCTGGACAAGGGAATTGCCACAATCGATCACCTAGATGGCTATATGGCGGCGATGCTGCCCGCCAACAGCGACCCGTCGGGCGGGTACGGCGGCTTCTTCGGCGTGATGCTCGCGGACCAGGTCGAGGTTTCCCGCCTCGACGGGCTTGTCGCGGCAACGGTCGATGCCGGCGTCGCCAACGTGCCGACGGAATCGCTCTTCGAACAGCTCGTCAACGAGGAACCGGCCATCGAGTTGTCGCGCCGGACGGAAGCGCGCTTCGTGCCCGACGCCACCATCGCCAACTGGATCGACGCGAAGAATCGGACGATCAACGAGCGCGGCTTCGATCCGGAAGTCGCGGCGCTGGCGATCGACATCCGCCGGCAGCTGATCCGCAAACTCCACGACGCCGGCGCCGTGATACTGCTGGGCTCCGACGCGCCGCAGATCTTCCAGGTACCGGGTTTTTCGCTGCACCACGAACTCGAGCTGATGGTCGCTGCCGGCCTGACGCCGTACGAGGCATTGGCGACCGGCACGACAGCGCCCGCGGAGTTCCTCGGCACCGGCAGCGGCACCGTCGAGATCGGGGCGCCCGCCGACCTCGTGCTGCTGGACGCCAATCCGCTGACCGATATCGGCAACAGCCGCCGAATTCACGGCGTGATTGCCGCCGGACGCTGGTCGCACGCGGGCCAGCTGCTCGCCGATCTGGAGTAGCGCGCGACCTTCGCTTCCCGCCATTGCAACCGATTGGCCGCGACAGGCGTCTAAACGGTACGGAACGAGGAGGGGAATAACGATGCGTAAGCTTTTGGGTTTTGTCGTCTTGGGCATGTTCGCGGCCAGCTTCGCCTGGGCGGACGGGCATAGTGATTTCACGCGCGGCTACAGCGAAGTCCGCGATCTGTCGCTCGACGCCAGCGGTCTTGACGGCTTCTCGATCGAGGCCGGCGCGGGCAGCCTCGAGGTCGTCGGCGTCGAAGGTGCCGACAGCATTCAGGTTCTGGCGACCATTCAGCTCGAGGAGCGCAATGAAGAACGCGCGCGCGAGCTGATCGAGGAACGCGCGATCCTGACGCTGGAGCGGAGCGGGAGCACCGGTGAGCTCGTCGCGAAGTTCGATGGCGGCTGGTGGGGCGGTTCCGGCGCGATCGCGCTGGAGATCCGGGTCCCGCGCGGGCTGGAACTCTATGTCGAAGACGGCTCCGGCTCGATGAAGATCCTGCGCACGGGCGGCGATGTTGCGATCGACGACGGCTCGGGCTCGATCATCGTCGAGGACGTCGGAGCGCTGATCATCGAAGACGGCTCCGGTTCGATCGATGTCGAGGACGCGAATGGCGACGTTCGAATCGTCGACGGGTCAGGCAGCATCAAGGTGCACGGCGTGCAGGGCAGCGTCACGGTCGACGACGGCTCCGGCTCCATCAACGTGTCGGATGTGGACCTCGACGTGATCATCGAAGACGACGGCAGCGGCGGTCTCAATGTCACCGACGTGCGTGGCGACGTCGTCGCCGACGGCTGAATAACGCGGCTTTCACTTTAAGTCTTTGATTTTCTGATATAAACCCCGCCACATCTCGTGGCGGGGCGCACCCCTGCGGGCTAGAATGAAATAGTCTGGCTCAGGAACAAGGGGGCGCCCATGAAACTCGTTCAGCATCTGCTTGCCGCCAAAGGCGGCCAACTCATCTCAATTGCACCCGATGCGTCGGTGTTCGATGCGATCAAATTGATGGCCGACGAAGGCATCGGCTCGCTGGTCGTGCTCGATGGCAAGCGGCTTGCGGGAATCGTGACGGAACGCGACTACGCGCGGAAAGTCATACTCAAGGGGCGTTCGTCGGAAGCCACGCCGGTCGCCGACATAATGACGGCCGAGGTGATGACCGCCTCGCCGGACGCCACCGTCGATCGCTGCATGGCCATGATGACCGACAAGCGCTGCCGGCACCTGCCCGTGGTGGACAGCGATGAGGTCATCGGCATGATCTCGATCGGCGATCTCGTGCAGGCCATAATTGCGGATCAGAAAGAAGAGATCGAACAACTCGAACACTACATATCCGGCTGACACATGAGTGACGACTACGATCCACGAATTCTCAAGCTCTTCGACGGTTACGTTCATGGGCAACTGACCCGGCGTCAGTTTCTCGACCGAGCTGCCGGCTTTGCGACCGCCGGCCTGTCAGCGGCGGCAATCCTCTCCGCGCTGAGTCCGGACTATGCGCTGGCGAACCAGGTCGATCCGGAGGATCCGTCGATCGACGTCAGCTACAAGCGCTACGGCTCGCCGCAGGGTGCCGGCGTCATGCAGGGTTACTACGCTCGACCCGCCGTCATCTCTCATCGTCTGCCGGGTGTCGTGGTCATCCACGAGAATCGCGGACTCAATCCCTATATCGAAGACGTAACCCGGCGGCTCGCGGTTGCCGGCTTCATCGCGTTCGCACCCGATGCGCTGTATCCGCTCGGCGGCTATCCGGGCAATGACGACGACGGCCGCGCGCTGCAGCGGGAGCGCGACAGGGACGAAATGTTCGAGGACTTCGTCGCTGCCGTCGAATTCCTGCGGGTACATCCGGACAGCACCGGCAAGGTCGGGTCGGTGGGCTTCTGCTACGGCGGCGGAGTGTCGATGGCGCTCGCGGTCCGCGATCCGGATCTTTCGGGGGCGGTGGCCTTTTACGGCCGACATCCCGCAGCGGAAGACGCTGCCCGTATCCGGGCGCCGCTGATGATCCATCACGGCGAACTCGACGAGCGCGTCAACGCCGGCTGGCCAGCATTCGAGGAGGCCCTCGAGGAGGCCGGCACCGACTACGTGCAGCATATGTACGAAGGTGCCAGCCACGGCTTCCACAACGACACGACACCGCGTTTCGACATTGCCGCGGCCGCGCTCGCGTGGCAGCGCAGCATCGAGTTCTTCGAGCGACATCTCGCGGAGGACTGAAGGTCAGACGATGAAGCTTGCCACCCCTTCGATACTCGGCGTTCTGGCGCTTGTTCTCGGCGGCGCGGCCTTCGGCGACGAGGCGGCGTCGCCCTCGGCGGAAAGCGACAGCCGCACTGTTCTCGGCCCGCGCAATCCCGCGCTGAACGATGGCGCTCAGGAATTGCTGGACGGAAACATCGAGGAGGGGATTCGCCTGACGGAGATCGGCCTCGAGGCGGCGATGGGCCGCCGCGAGCGCCAGGCAGGCCTGTCGAACCTGTGCGCGGGATACGTTCTGCTCGAGCAGTACGACACCGCGCTCGAATTCTGCAATCTGGCGATAGAAGAGAACGAGAACAACTGGCGGGCGCTCAGCAACCGGGCATTGACCTACGTTTACACGGGCCGCTACGACGAAGCCCGCGTGGATCTCGAACGCGGCGAGACCATCGCGCCGCACGCGAGAAGTCTGAAGGAAGTACGCGGGATTCTGCTCGATGCCACTGAGCCGGTCGTACCGAACATCGTCATTGACGATCGCAGGGAAGGCAATGACGAGGGCTAGCGTGATCGCGCTCCTGCTCTTGTCTGCCGCTGCGCCGTCGGCGGCCGAGGAATCCACTTACGCGCGCTTCATCGACGAGAATCTCGATCGGACGCCGTCGCACACAGTCGTGCCCGCCTATCCGCACGTCGCCATGCGAGACCGAATCGAAGGTGAGGTGCAGGTCTGCTATCACATCGACCGACGCGGCCGGCCGTACCGGGTCGCTGTACGACGCAGCACCCATCGGCTGTTTGAGCGGCCCGCGCGTCGAGCCGTGCGTGCATCCAGCTGGGAACCGCTGGCGGAGGGAGAGGAGGCATCCAACGTCAAGACCTGCCGGACGTTCACCTTCGAGTTGACCCCCGTGCTCGCCGAGATCGACGACGGCGACGACGATCAGGAGCGCTAGAGCGCAAGCATTGCCTCGGTGGCCTGCTGCAGCGACTCGCCAATACTCACCAGTCCATCGTCATGGCCGGCCATGACCGCGATGCGCGCCCCCGCGAAGTCGGTTTCCAGCCATAGCCGCTCGAACTCGCGCGCCATCTCCGGCGTCCCGTAGCGGACCTCAGGCCGCGTCGTCGGGAACGTGCCGTTGTAGCGTTCCCAGAGTTCCCGGGAATGGACGTGCACGACTGCGCGGATCTCCGGATCGAGGGCGTAGAGCGCGGCGTGCGTCATCGACTCGGAGGACGCCTGTATCGGCCCGACGCAGGTCACACGGTTCGCGTCCGCGTCGACGGCGGTCACAAGGCAGTAGTGCTCCGGCCCGGTCGCCGGGATGTGACCCGTCTGGGTGCCGCTGATCACGAACCGATCACCGTCCGCGCGCACGCTCAGGTTGCCGAAACCGACGTTGTGGACATCGTCGTGACCGATCAGGCCGGCCTCGAAAAGTGGCGCGCGCCAGCGGTCGAGTTCGGCGACGAGATTCCTGTCCGGAGCGGCTCCATCGATCCAGTCACTCTGATACTTGACGTAGCCTTCGTCGATCGGCGCCGTCATGCGAACTCGGGAAACAGCGAGGTGAGCCCGTCCTCGCTCGCGTCGCACACTCCGCGTTCCGTGATGAGCCCGGTAACGAGACGCGCAGGCGTCACGTCGAACGCGAAATTGCTGATTGGCGTGGCAGCCGGTGTCGTCGCGACTTCGACGACGCCGCCATTGGCCGCGCCGCGGATGTGAGTGACCTCGCGGGCGTCACGCTCCTCGATCGGAATATCGCTAACGCCATCGCAGACCGACCAGTCGATGGTCGTTGACGGAAGCGCAACGTAAAACGGGATGTCGTTGTCGTATGCCGCGAGTGCCTTCAAGTAGGTGCCGATCTTGTTGGCGACGTCGCCGCAACGGGTTGTGCGATCGGTGCCGGTGACGACGATATCGACCTCGCCATGCTGCATGAGATGACCGCCCGCATTGTCGACAATGAGTGTGTGCGGAACACCTCGTTGCCCGAGTTCCCAGGCAGTGAGCTGCGAGCCCTGATTGCGCGGCCGGGTTTCGTCGACCCAGACGTGCACGTCGATACCCTCGGCATGGGCGAGGTACACGGGTGCCGTCGCGGTGCCCCAGTTGATCGTCGCCAATGCGCCGGCATTACAATGCGTCAGCACGTTGACGACACCTTGCTTCCGCTGGGCGATTGCGCGCAGCAATTCGAGTCCGTGACGGCCGATTCCGAGGCTGATCTCGACGTCCTCGTCGCATATCGCCTGCGCGTCGGTCCGGACGGCAGTGGCCAGCTCGGCATCGTCCGCTACTGCGTTTGCCAGCGCGCGTACTCGATCGATCGCCCAGCGTAAATTGACGGCTGTGGGGCGCGACGCGAGCAAGGCGTCGGCCGCCGTCTCGAACACGTCCCGGCCGCCGGTTCGCGCGGCGAGGTAGAGGCTCCACGCGGCAGTGGCACCGATCAGCGGCGCGCCGCGTACATACATGTCGGCAATGGCGGTGACGCCATCCTCCCAGCGTCTCAGGTCGACGATTTCGTAGTCGTGCGGGAGCAGGCGCTGGTCGATGATCTGAACGACCGACTCATCGTCGGGCTTCAGCCAGATAGTGCGAAAGTCGTCGCCGTCCACAGCGTGTCAGTTTGCCGGCAGGCCGGCGCTCAGCTTTGCCGCGCGCAGTGTGTTCGACATGAGCATGGCGATCGTCATCGGTCCGACGCCGCCCGGTACGGGCGTGATCGCCGCCGCGTTCTCGGCCGCGGAGTCGTAGTCGACATCGCCCGTGAGTTTGGATTCGCCGTCGATCTCGATGCGGTTGATGCCGACGTCGATGACGACCGCGCCGGGTTTGATCCAGTCGCCCAGGACCATGTTCGGGCGGCCCACCGCGGCAATAACGATGTCGGCACCCCGGACGACGCCGGGAAGATCCTGCGTGCGGCTGTGGCAAGTCGTCACGGTCGCGTTGGCGGCCAAAAGGAGTGCGCCCATCGGCTTGCCGACGATATTCGAGCGGCCGATGACAACGGCCGACTTGCCCGAAAGGTCCTTGCCCAGCTCATCCTCGATCATCAGCATGCAGCCGGCCGGCGTGCACGGTACGAACGCGTCCGAGGTGTGGCCTGCCGTCAGCTTGCCGATATTGACGAAGTGGAAGCCGTCGACGTCCTTGGCCGGAGAAATCGACTGCGTCACGCGTTCTTCGTCGAGGTGGCCGGGCAGCGGTAGTTGCACGAGGATGCCGTGCACGCTGTCGTCGGCATTCAGGCTGTCGATCAGCGCGAGCAGTTCGTCTTCCTCAACGTCGGCCGGCAGCTTGTGGGTATTCGACTCGAATCCGCAGGCCTCGGCCTTGCGGCCCTTGTTGCGGACGTACACCTGGCTTGCCGGATCTTCGCCGACGATGACGACGGTAAGTCCCGGCGTGATCCCGTGCTCGCTCTTTAAGCGAGTCGTCTCTTCGGTGACAGTGGCGGTCAGCGACTCGGCTTTCGCCTTGCCGTCAATTCGGGTGGCGGTCGACATAGATCGGTAGTCCTGCGGGATCGAATTTGGGTGTTGACGGGGCCCAACGCGGGCGCGGGCATGGTAACGCCGCGCTGCGAGAGCGTAAACTGCGCCGCATGAACGAGGCATGGTTGGAGCGCTGGCAGATCGGACGGACCGGCTGGCATGAGCCCGAGGGAAACGCCAGTCTGAAGCGCTACTGGGCGCATTCGGGACGGCGCGTACTCGTGCCGCTGTGTGGCAAAACTCCCGATCTCCTGTGGCTCGAGTCGAAGGGCAACGCGGTTACCGGCATCGAATTGTCCGAACTCGCCGTTACCGCTTTCTTCGAGGAGAACGCGCTCGAGTACACCCGGACCTCGAATCGCTTCGATGCGGTGGGTCGCCGTCTGACGCTGTTTTGCGGCGACTACTTCGAGCACGACGCGCCGGGCAGCTACGACGCGCTCTACGACCGGGGGTCGCTCGTCGCGCTGCCCGCTGAGCTCCGTCTCGGCTACGCCGAGCACACTTCCCGGCTACTGACCGCCGATGCAGAGCTGTTCGTGATCACAGTCGAGTACGACCAGGCGCAAGTGGAGGGTCCGCCGTTCTCACTGTCAGCCGACGAGATCCATTCCTATTGGCCCGATCTCGAACTCCGCGACCGCTACGACGATCTTGCGAACTGCCCACCGAAGTTCGTCGACGGGGGTCTGACCGCGTTCCATGAAGTCGTCTGGCAGAACGGACTCACCACGGAACGGCGCTGACCGGCATCCATCGTTCTTCGCGGCGGCCCACGCGCCCCGCCACGTCCTCGCCGTCATAGCTGATCGGCTCCGGCCCGGCCACTTCGTCGCCGATATCGAGCAGCGCGTGGGTATTGATGATCCCCCGATGGCTGCCCTGGACTTCGATGACCGCGCCGACATAGACGCCACAGTTCCGGCAGAGCAGGAAGTCCGCCGTGCCGAGAGCAAAGCGGTAACGTTGCAGCTGGCTCGGGTCGTCGGCCGTGAAGGAAAGCTCGCCGGCCGGGTCCGATGCGCTCAGCGCATCGTGAGCGCGGCAGAACCTGCACTGGCAGGCTCGCACGGACCACTCGGCGGGGTTCAGGGCGGTCCGGTACCGGAACCCGATTGCGCCGCAATGGCAGGAGCCCGGGTATTCGTTCATGACTTCGTCCTCTCCAGGCCAATCGCCAAAGCCCCTGTACTGATCGCAGCGAACACGTGCTTCAGGGTATGGCCGCTGACGATCTCACCGGTGAAGGTGGCGGCATCGAAATGCTCGAAGAGCTTCGCCGGCACGTACAGCAGGATCATCGCCCAGAAGTACGGCGTCATCGGCGAGCGCCCGCCGCGCGTCGCCAGCACCAGCGGGACAATCAGTATTGGCAGGATCGCGATGACCGCGTAGGGCCGGAGATCGCCGGAGCCCTGCGCTTCGGTCCATGACCAGTACAGCACCGAGCCGACGCCGGCAACCAACATCGCGCCAAGAGTCGGTTTCGCTGCCCGTGCCGAGAAATACTCGATGACCAGAGCCGCCGCGAAGCCGGAAAACGCGATCGTCATCGGCAGGCGGTCCCAGAACAGTGTGTCGTTGTTGGGGGCCAGGTGATACCACGCGGAACCGAAGGCCGTGAGCACCAGACCCATGAAGAGGACCGTCCACGGCAGTTGCTCCCGGGCTAGCCGCACCCGAGTCAGTCCCCAGAGGCCGACGATCAGGAACGCCAGGTTCGAAATGACGTTCAGCAGATTCGGCACGCCCAGCAGCCGTCGCCCGTCGGCGAACTGGTGATACGCGGGATCCTGTGGAATCGGATCGGCCACCAGAAAGAAGATGACGACGATAGCAGCCGACAGTACTGCAAATGCCGGCCCCGAACTCAGACGTGCAGTGAGGCTGATTGCGTTCATGGGTTCATTCCGCGATGTCCGCCCAGTCGGCGCCCGTCAGCGCGGGCAACTCCTCGGGCCGCAATCGGAACACCGCGAACGGCGTCCCGGCGGCTGCCCATATTTCGTCGTACTGCTTGAGGTCGCGATCGAGAATGACGACGGTTTCCCCGTCGTGCCCGGCTGGCGGCACGCCACCGATAGCATAGCCGATGGTCTTCTTGACGAAGCTCCCGTTTGCGCTTTCAAGTTCTGCCGAGACCAGAGCAGCGACCTTGTCGGTACTAACGCGGTTGGTACCCGAGGCGACCGCGATAACCGGGCGGTCGTCGCCTGCGGTGCGGAATACGATGGATTTGGCGATTTGCGATACGGAGCAGCCGATCGTGTCCGCTGCTTCCTGTGCGGTTCGGGTCGAGGACGATAGCGCGACGATATCGATGTCATGGCCCGCGTCCCGCATCCGTTCACGGAACCGCCGCGCGCTTTTCGACAGGTCGCTCATTCGCCTCCATCGGCGGCGAAGAACACAACCCATGCCGAGAAGTCGTCGGAGAAGTCGACAAATCGATGCTCGGCCCCGGCAGGCACGAACAGAGCCTCGCCCGTTTCTACCTCGCGTTCCTCACCCTCCAGCACGAAGCGGCCGCTGCCCGTCGCGACGATGTAGACCTCGTCGCGGTCGTGCGGCTGCTGCAGGTCCTCGCCCTTGGGCGCGTAGAAGCCGATCTCGGTTGCACCGCGCTCGAACAGAAGGCCGTAAAGGCCGTCCTCGGAATCGCGCACCGCGGTCATCGCGTTTTCAATGGTCATGCGCTCGCTCATGCGATTGAAACTACGCGAGCCCGACGACGGCGGCAAGATTCCGCGAAGGAGTGCGACCGAACGCGTTAGAATGGCGGCATCCCGACGCGACGCACGCCTACTATGCTCAGGAACCTTCGCGGCTTACTTGCTTTCACGGCACTGTCGCTCAATACGATTTTCTGGTGCCTGCCGCTATTCGTGCTCGCGCTCGTCAAGTTGCTGGTTCCGTGGCAGCCGTTTCGGCGCAGGATCACGACCGTTCTCATGGCCATCGGCGAGAACTGGATCAGCGTCAATGGACTGTTGTTCTCGGGTTCCGGGTCGCGGCACTGGCGTGTCGACGACGATGCCGAACTCAAGCGGCGAGGCTGGTACCTCGTCCTTTCCAACCATCAGACCTGGGTCGATATTCTCGTATTGCAGGCGGCGTTCAATCGCCGAATTCCGTTCCTGAAGTTCTTCATCAAGCGTGAGTTGATCTGGATCCCCTTCATCGGGCTCGCTTGGTGGGCGCTCGACATGCCGTTCATGAAACGCTATTCGCCGTCCTACCTGGCAAAACATCCCGAGAAAAAGGGCACCGACCTGCAGGCGACCCGCAAAGCCTGCGAGAAATTCAGCGACACGCCGACGAGCGTCATCAATTTCGTCGAAGGCACGCGCTTCAGCGAAGAGAAGCGCGCCAGGCGAAATTCGCCGTACGCCAACCTGCTCTCGCCGCGCGCCGGCGGTGTGGCGATCGCGCTATCGTCCATGGGCGAACTCTTCGACGCGGTACTCGACGTCACCGTCGTTTATCCGGACGGCGTCCCCGAGTTTTGGGACATGTGCTGCGGCGACGTCGTCAAGCCGGTCATCGAGTACCGGCTGCGGCCGATCGACGAGGCTCTGCTCGCCGGTGACTACGAAGAGGATCGGGAGTTCCGGCGTTCGGTGCACGCATGGCTTGGAGCGCTTTGGAGCGAGAAGGACGCGCGGATCGATGAGCTCCGGGGTCGCTCGCAATTGGGTAGCCGAGTGGCGTAGACTGGCCACGACTCCGGAGAACGAAATGTCGCACAGCCGCTACTACGACACCGTTGCTTTCGACGTTCGCGACAACGCGACGATGCTGTTCTTTGCAAAGACTTCGGAGGAAGGCGAGATCCAGGACTACTTGCTCCTGATGCGCGCTATCGAGGAGGATTTCGACGAGTCCTTCTACATCGAGATCAACGAACACCAGTTCGGCGGTCACGACGTTCTGAAGGAAGCTCGGCTGCTCGGCAACACGCTGACGCTCGAGCTCGCGGCACCGGCCGCCGAACTCGATAACGCGTCGGAGATCGTGCTCACCTTCGATGGGACCGAGAACAATCTTTCGAGTATCGAGAAAGGCGCATTCCGCGTCCTGGGCGATGTGCTGAAAGGCGGCAATGCCTGAGTCCGGCACGACGCCCGCCGACTACAGTCTGTACATTCTTCGCTGCGCGGACGGCAGCCTCTACACCGGAATTGCCATCGACGTCGACAGCCGTCTCGTCGAACACGAGCGAGGCACGCGCGGCGCGAAATACCTGCGTGGACGTGCTCCATTTAGCCTCGTATTCCGGGAAGCTGTCGGCGACCGCAGCGACGCGCAGAGTGTCGAGTATCGCGTCAAACGCTTGGATCGAGCGACGAAACTGCGCCTGATTTCAGGGGAGCTGAGTCTCGGCGCCCTCGGGTTCGGGCGCCGCGAAGAGGGCGATCGGCTCGCCGAAAGCGGGTAGGTACACGCCGGCATCCGAATCCCATGTCTGCTGCAGCGCGAGCAGGCGTTCCACGGTGAGACCGAAGTCGTCCACGATGCGCGGCGGCAGCGCTATCGTGCCGAACGGCCGGGTGAAGTCGTCGAAGTGGATGGGGATGACGGTGTCCGCGCCGGTCGACGTTACGCTCGCCTGCCAGAAGCGCTCCGCGTAGTCGGCACCGAGACCGGAGAGCATGCCGACACCGAGGAAGGCGATGTCGACGTTGAGTTCTTCCAGCCGCGCAATACCGGCCGTGCTCTGCACGAGCGCGGTCCCAGTGGGATGACTGATGACGACCGCGTAGCTGCCGCCTTCGCGCCAGGCACTGATCGGCGCCGGCGTCTCGAGGGGTTCTTCGATCTCGCCCGCGAAAGGCACCGCGCCGCGCCAGCCAATCGGCGCGTGTTGCGTTTCGAGAAAGCGCACCGTGAACTGGCCGAACTGGTATTCGGTTCCATCGCCGATGACGACGATCTGATCTTCCGGCACGCCGGCGCCGCGACCGATCTGAGCGCTGGACTCCGAGCCGAGTATCGATGCACTGCTGCGATTGGCGATTGCGCCAATGTCCATGGCGTGATCGAAATGCGAATGCAGCGGGATGATGGCGGCGAGGCGCCTCACGCGGTACTCGTTCATGAAATAGTTGATCGTCGCAATGTCGTTCTCGACCGGGCGGCGCAGCAGGTAGTCGGTCAGCGTCGGGCGGGAGATGAATCCATCGACGAGGATCTGTGTTTCGCCGTCGTCGAACAGGAGCGTCGTACAGCCGAACCAGGTGGCGGTGACGATGCCCTCGCTCGTGTCGGCCGTCGGCGCGACCGGCAGCGGGATGTTCTCCATCGAGTCGCGATTGCGAACGACCATGGAAAGTACCAGCGCCAACAGGACCGCGATGCCGAGAACGACCAGCATCCCGCGCTCGATAGTCTGCTTGATGTCCCTGAGCGAGACGAATCGCATTCCTTCGGTGTCCTTACGGTCCTGCAACGATCCGCGATGAGATCAAGTCGGCGGATTCCTGCATAACGCTTCCGGCCTGCTAGTCGAAGCGGTCGAGTATAAGGGTTTAGCGGTGTCTCAGCCGAATCCGATCTGAGCGGAGAAGTCCCTGCGCGCGGACTCGTCGTCGAGAACGGCGGAACCGACGCTCATCCAGACGGCGTGCCAGTCTTCGATCTTGCTCGGGCCGAACACGAACTTCGCGATGAAGCTCTCGAGCTGGCTAACATGGATCACGTTCGACGGTGGCGGAGTCGGGAACTCGACATCGCCGGTGAACACGACCAGGTTGGCGACCGGTGCTTCGGGTACGACATTCTGCAGCGCGCGCCGGCGTCCCTCGTTCTGGATCAGCGGATTCAGAAACCGCCTCCGAACCGCGCCGTCGACGTTCGTCCATTGCGCCTCGTCCTCGCCGCCGAACACCACGCCGTTCACGTGCACGCTGCGGATGCACAGGATGCCGCCCGCGGTCATGATTGCGTGGTCGATCTTCGCCAGTCCGCCGTAGGCGCCGGGCAGGATGAAGTCGTGCAGCACGTCCGGGCTGCGTGCGCTCAGCGCGCGGCGAATCCGCACTCTGCCCATGCGCGACGTCAGGTAGCGGGTCAGGTGTCTCGCGGTCGAGCGGAACACCAGCATCAGGAGGATCGCGGCGGCGATCGTGAACAGGAACATGGCGGGCCCGACGTCGGTGATACCGGTCGCCGAACTTGGCTGAGCCGCAACGCTCGGCACTGCCAGAATTGGCAATGCAGTCAACAGGATGCGAACCAGGGAGGCCATGGCTCCAGCATAGTACCGCTGCCGCCGATTTTCGTGTCACCGGTCACGTTTTGTGCATTCCGCTGTCGCCGGGGACGGCTACGAAGTAGTCGTCGAGCTCGTGGACGGTCAGCGCGGTCCCGAATACCCGCGACAGGCGTTCGGACGTGAGCATCTCGCGTTTGTTCCCGTCCCCGACGACCGCCCCGTCGCGAAGCAGGACGACGCGGTCGATCTCTGGCGGAATCTCGTTGATATGGTGCGTCACCAGCACGAGACTGCGGCCGTCTGCCGCCAGAGCGCGAATACGGGCTAGGTAATCGGCGCTCCCGGCCGGGTCCAGGCCGGCCGTCGGTTCGTCGAGGATCAGCGTGTCCGGCTCGTGCACGAGCGAGCGCCCGAGCAGGCAGCGTCGCTGCTGGCCGGTCGACATTCGCCGGAAAGGCGTATCGCGGAGTTCGTCGATGCAGAGATCGCGCAGGATCTCGAGCGCACGGCCGCGCTCCGTTTCGTCCTCGCAGTGTGTACCGATGCTGGAACGGAAGCCCGACGCAACGACGTCGAGCGCGGTCGAGCCGGGTGCGTAGCGAGCCTGCAGATCGTGGGACACGATGCCGATGTGTCTGCGCAGGTCCCACACGTTCCAGCGTTCTCGACCGAGTATCCGAAACACGGTGTTGTCACTGGCGACGGGATAGAGCTCACGTGTTATCGCCATAAGCAGCGTCGTCTTGCCCGAGCCGTTGGGGCCGAGCAGCGCTACGTGTTCGCCCCTTTCGATCGTCAGCGTCAGTGCATCGAAAACGCGCGTACGGCCGCGCCATATCGTCGCGTTCCGGATCTCGATCAGGGGCGGCTCGTGCACGCGCGCTCAGATTTCGTGGGTGCTGCGGCTGGGCTTCCAGTCTCTGTGCTTGTCGTAGGCCGGCGTGCAGTCCTTGTTGCTCAATTCCTCGAGCACCCGCGCCAGCCATTCGAACCACTCGAACGCCGCGGGGTTGTCGAGATCCTCACGCATGTCCCCGACCCATCTCGAGAGCTTGGTCCAGAGTATTACCGCACTCGTGCCCATCAGGTCCTTCACGACGATCGACGGGACGATCCGGTGAAACACCATGACGCCGATATTCTCCATCGTCGTACTGATCAGCATCGCGCAGTTTTCCGCCTCGGGCTGGATCTCGCGGAGTTCCTCGGTCGACAGGTCGTCCGGGAGGTTCAGGACGCAGTGATACGCCTTCGAAAACTGCGGACTGCCGAAGAACCGGAAGAGTTCGATGGCGGCCATCTCGCGGCGCTGCTGCCGGATTTGACGCATCTGCATGACGGCAAAGAAGACGCCGCCGATAACGATCGCGGCACCGACGATCTCGGCGATGTCGGCAAGGTGTGAAAGGTCGTTCATTGCGGGAGTCGTCTCGCGGTCCGCTTCGGTTGACGCCGATGATATCCTCATCGAATGTCGATTGGGGCGCGGATCTCCTGCCCCGTTGTACGAAGGAGCAAGCAATGCCTGACGGCCTCTGGTTCGTTCTCGCGATAATCGCGGGCGTCGTCGTCTACACACTGGCCAAAGTCACCGGCTACATGAGGAAGTCCGAGCAGCAATGGGAAGAGGTCGACAAGAGCAAGCTCCGTGAGTGGGACGACGAAGACGACGACTGGAATTGACGTTCGGCGTCGCGTGCCACGATTCTCTTGTCCCGTTTCGTGAACCGTTGCTTCGACGCTTGGTGTTTTTCGATTACACTGGCGCAAAATCTCAAGGGTTTTCGAATGGGTGACAACCGAAACCTGTGTCGCTGCATGACCGCGACGATCGGCAGCTTTGCGTTGCTGCTAAGCGCCTGCGGTGGCGGCGAGGGCACGGCGACGCCGACCGCCCCGCGCACGGAGAACGGCCAGCCGGCCGCCAGCACGCCGGCGAACGGCGCCGCCGAATCCGGCGTCGAGGCGCGTCCGGTTCATTCCGAGACACTGGCGTACGCCGATGTCGATGAGCGCCTGGTCTACGGTCACTTCGCCTCGCCTTCGGACATGATCGAACCGCTGCCGGCCGTGATCGTGGTGCACGATTGGTGGGGCCTCAACGACGATACTCGCGATGCTGCCAATCAGCTGGCTTCCTACGGTTACATGGTGCTGGCTATCGATCTCTACGGTGGCGACACCGTCGACGAAGTCGACGCAGCGCGTCGCCGAATGATCCCGGTGATCGAGAATCCGCAACACGTCGAAACGAATATTCGCCAGGCACTGCAGTTCCTCGAGGTGGCAGGTGCGCCAAGTACCGCGACGCTGGGCTGGGGGTTCGGTGGGCGCTGGTCGCTGAATGCCGCCATGTGGTTCCCGGACGACGTAGATGCCGCAATCGTCTACTACGGGCAGGTAACCGACGACAGCGAAGTGCTGCAATTGATCAACGGTCCCGTTCTCGGACTGTTTGGCGAGCGTGACCGAAGCGTCACATCGGAGACCGTGTCCGAATTCGTCGAGGCGATGGAGCGGGTCGGCAAGGACATCACCGTTCACTCGTATCCGGGGGCAGGACACGCGTTCGCCGATCCGGCGCGGCCGACATTCGACGCGGCTACGACGGCAGATGCCTGGCGCCGGACCGCGGAGTTTCTCGCCAGAGCGCTCGCACCCGAGGACGAGGAGTAACGCGCCAGCAGCGTGGACCCGTCTTAACTGACACGAGGCACGCCAGTGATCCGCAAATTCGCGCACATGACCTACAAGGTTGCGCGACGCATCGTCATCACGGTCGTCGGCCTTACCGTTCTGTTGTTGGGTGCGGTGATGCTGGTAACGCCCGGTCCCGGGCTGGTCGTGATCCCGCTCGGCCTCGCCATCCTCAGCATTGAGTTCGCCTGGGCGCGCTACTGGCTCCGCAAGCTGCGCAACAGCATCAGCAGCCGGAGTTCGGAGAAGCGCGCGGAGCGAGCCGAAGCCCACCGGCAACGCGTCGACCCCGACCGCTGACAGCGCTCGGGGGCGAATAATTCGTAGGAAAAAAGCGGCGCCGGAGAGCTGAATTCGATGATCGAAACAGCGGGCCGTCCGACACGGAGCGGTCTCCGGCGCCCAGGTTCGCGGCAGGGGTGCCGCCGGACCTTGCGGTCCGCCTGTACCGAACCTTGCGGCTCGGTTTGCGGCGATCTCGAGGCCAGGTAAATCGGGGGAGAGAGCCCGGCCGGTCGACCACCGCGGGGGGGTCTATCAAGGGCCCTTAGGCCCTTAGTGACAAGTCATGTGGTTGGCTCGAATGAATTCAAGCGCCCCACTCAAAGCCCGGTCGGTACGTTGGTAACGGCGACCGAAGTTGCGTACATCAGGCTGAACAGTACGACCAGCGCACCGGCCAGCCACAGCCCGTAAGGGAAATTGCGGTTGTGCATGACGAAATCCTTTTTTCCAATGGCGGCGCCCAATGCCGCCGTAACTACATATCTCAGTTCTCCTAGTGCACAAGCCGTGCCAACTTTGCAATTACAATAAAAACAATCACTTAGCCTCAAACCGCGGATTACGGAATTCCGTAAATTACGAAAAATCGTAAGCTGATTTACGGAATTTCGTATACACTCACGCGATGCTCGGCAATGACGACTATCAGTGGCTGTTTCGCAAGGCGCCCGCGATGACCACCTCGATTTCCGAGGCCGGCGTCTTTCTGGACGTCAACGACGCGCTGCTCGATCGGCTCGGTTACGAGCGCGGCGACATGATCGGCCGGCGTCCGGAGGAATTCGTCACCGAACAGAGCGCGAAACGCATTGCCGATGAGTTTCGTCCCGCGCTGAGGCGGACCGGCAAGCTCGAAAACAAGCCCATGAGCTTCGTCACCAAGCAGGGCGAGATCGTCGTCTGCATGACCAATGCCATCGTCGAATACACGGCCGACGGCGCCTTCATGCGGACGATCGCGATGTACAGCGAAGTCAGCGAGGAAGCGCGCGCCAACTTCAAGTATCGAACGCTGTACCGTTCGACACCGGCGATGCTGCACACGCTCGATGGCGACGGATTGATCGTCACCGTCACCGATCACTGGCTGCAAAAGCTCGGCTACCGCCGCAAGCAGGTCATCGGCCGGCCGATATCGGATTTCTACAGCGACAACGACCGGCGACGCTTCCCCGAGGGAGAACTGCGTGAGCGGATCAGCCGCGGAGACTTCAACAACGTCGAGCGGCAGATGGTCACGCGCAGGGGCGAGTTACTGGATCTCGTGCAGTCGTCGATCACGCACCGGGACGCTGAAGGCCGCGTCGATCGCATGCTGGTCGCGTCAAAGGACATCACGGCGCGCAATCGCGCCGAGCGAAAGCTCCGCCAGACGCTGGCGGAAAACGCGAGGTTGCGCGAAGAACTCGAACGCGAACGCGACTACCTGCGTGAGGAAGTCAATGTCGCGCTGAACTTTGGCAAGATCGTCGGCACGAGCCCGGCACTGACTCGCATGCTGCAGCGCGTGGAAGCGGTCGCCAATACGCCGGCCAGCGTGCTGGTGCTCGGCGAGTCGGGCGTCGGCAAGGAACTGATCGCACGGGCGATCCACACGCGAAGCCCGCGCGCGGACGGACCGCTGGTCAAGGTCAACTGTGCGTCGATTCCGAAGGAACTGTTCGAGTCGGAATTCTTCGGTCACGTCAAAGGCGCGTTCACCGGTGCGCACCGCGATCGCGTGGGCCGCTTTCAATTGGCCGACGGTGGCACGATCTTCCTCGACGAGATCGGCGAGATTCCTCTGGAACTGCAGGGCAAGCTGCTCCGCGTTCTGCAGGAGAGCGAGTTCGAGCGCGTAGGCGACGACGTCACTCGCTCGGTCGACGTGCGGGTCATCGCCGCAACCAACCGCGATCTGGAGGAGCTGATTCTCGAGGGCAATTTCCGTGAGGACCTCTACTACCGTCTCAGCGTATTTCCGGTCGAGGTACCGCCGCTACGCGAGCGCGGTGACGACATCGTCCAGCTCGCGCAGCATTTCCTCGATCAGACCACCCGCGACTTCGGCCGCGAACAGATGACGATGACGCGAGCGCAGGCCGATGCGTTGAAACGCTATGACTGGCCGGGCAACGTGCGCGAGCTCAAGAACGTCATCGAGCGGGCCGTCATCCTGTCGCCGGGGACGATGCTGCGGCTGGAAGCGTCGCTGCCGCTGGCGACCGGGTCGGAATCGGCGCCCGAACCGGCCCCGGCGCCCGAGCAGGAAATCCTGACGGAAAGCGAAATGCGGGACTTCCGGCGCAACAATATCGTCTCCGCGCTGAAGAAGACGGGCTGGCGCGTGTCCGGCGAAGGGGGCGCCGCGGAGCTGCTTGGCGTCCGCCCCACGACGCTCGCGGACAGAATCCGGGCGCTGAATATCCGTAAGCCGGATCGGCACTGACGCGCTCATCGCGGCCTCGATTCAGAGCAGTTGTATTGATAGTCATGTGCGCGGTACAAAGGCGCTCGTCCGATCTCTGTACTCCGCAACCCGAAAGAGCATGACCGAGTTCCGAATCCTCACCCGCATCGCGCTCATCGCTGCAGCTCTTATTCTCTTTTCTCCGGCCGCCGCCGAGGATCCGACGCTTCCGGCCCTTGTCAGAAACGTCCTCGACCTGCGCCAGGTCCCCGACGATTCGCTGAGCATCTACGTGTCCGACGTCGAGTCCGGCGAGACGGTGCTGCTGTGGAACGCGGACGTGTCGCGCAATCCCGCCTCGACGATGAAGCTCGTGACCTCGCTCGCCGCGCTCGACATTCTCGGCCCGAGCTATCGCTGGCAGACCGACGTCTACGCCCTCGGCGATATCGACGACGGCAGGCTCGACGGCGATCTGCTCCTGAAAGGCTACGGCGACCCGTTCCTCGTCACAGAGCGCGTGTGGCAACTGCTCCGCGCATTGAATCAGGCCGGCGTTCGCGAGATCGCCGGCGATCTGCTCATCGACGACAGCCACTTCGACGTCGGGCCGCACGATCCGGCGAGCTTCGACCGGCAGCCGCTGCGCGCCTATAACGTGGCGCCGAACGCACTCTTGATGAATTTCAAAGTGGTCCGCTATTGGTTCGAGCCCGACCCGGACACCAACGGCGTGCGCGTGATGCTCGACCCGCCGCTCGATAACCTGCGGGTAGAGAATCGGCTGTCGCTGGCAGACCGGAGCTGCCGCGGCTATCAGCGGGGCATCTCGATCATTCCGAACGAAAACTACGACACCATGTTCCTCGAAGGCCACTTCCCGAGCCGCTGCCGGCGCTACGCCATGGACCGCACCGCGCTCGATCACAATGCCTTCGCGTACGGACTGGTAGCCGCCCTATGGCGCGAGTCCGGCGGCGTGTTCGAGGGCAGCTGGCGGCCGGCGCTCGCGCCGGAGGACGCCGAGCCGATCGTGTCTTTCCCGTCGCTGACGCTCAACGAGATCATCACGCGGGTCAACAAGCACAGCAACAACGTCATGGCGCGCCAGCTGCTGTATACCCTCGCCGCCGAGACCTACGGCGCGCCGGGCACCGAAGTCGGCGGTCGCGAGGTGATCCGGAACTGGCTCGCCGACAACATTCCCGAGATTGAAAGCCTCGAGCTCGACAATGGCGCGGGTCTGTCGCGGGAAGCGCGCATGAACGCGCGCGATTTCGGCGCAATCCTCGAATACGCGTGGCGGCAGCCCTACATGCCGGAGTTCGCGGCCTCCATGGCGCTGTCGGGACACGACGGTACGCTGCGCGACCGCTTCGATGACTTCGGCCTGGAGGGACAGGCGCACCTGAAGACCGGCTCGCTCGATCACGTCTCTTCGATCGCCGGCTACATGCAATCGCGCTCGGGCAGACGCTTTGCGGTTGCCGTTTTGCACAACCACGAAGACATTCACCGAGGACCGGGCGAGGAGGTGCAAACGGCACTCCTTCGCTGGCTCTACGATCAATAGAGGCATACACTCGCCCCGGGCTCCTGGAGAAAGAAACATGCGCCGATGGATAGTGCTGCTGGCGTTCGTGCCGCTATCCGCGTTGGCCGAGACGGCCTACGTGACCGACAACCTAAGGCTCAATGTCTACGCGACCTCCGACTTCAGCGGCAGTGCCGTTCGCACGCTGCAGAGCGGCGAGGCGTTCGAAGTGCTCTCGCGGGACCAACTGTCGGCACACGTCGAGCTCGAGGACGGCGCCACGGGCTACGTCCGAGCGGCCTACATCGTCTACGACCCGCCTGCCCGGCTGATCGTCTCGCAGACACAGGCGGACAACGATCGCCTGAATCGGGAGCTCGAGGAACTCCGGGAGTCGTTCGCGGAACCCGCCGCGGCGATCGAAAACCTCGAACAGCAGGCCGCGGACCTGACCCAGCAGCTCGGCGAAGCCAATGACCGGGCGTCATCGCTGGAAGAGGCGAACGCCGCGTACGAGCGCCGCGCCGCAAGCTATCAGTACAGCCTGCCGTACACATGGGTGGGCGGCGCGATCCTCATCTGTCTGATTGGCGGCTTCCTGCTCGGGCTGTGGTGGGTCGACCGCCAGAACCGCAAGCGCCACGGCGGAATTCGCGTCTACTGACCGGCATATATTCCGCTCGGTTATAAGCGGATAAACAAGCAATCGTTCACGGCGCGGCTCGCGGCCCCTAGGGTGCCGTCTCAGGTCACAGGTTTTCTGCTACCGGAGACGTCACATGGCGCTGGCATCGATCGCCCCCCTCGATACCGCTCAGACTGAGAAGCTCGAACTGGCACTGGCCGGATTGTCACCGGCGCAGCTGCAGTGGGTCAGCGGCTATGCCGCAGGCCGCGCGGTGGGACCCGTGTCGCCGGCGGCACAAGCGCCGGTGGAGCAAACCACGCTGACGATCCTGTACGGCTCCCAGACCGGCAACGGCGAGGCCATCGCCCGGCGGCTGGAGGCCGACGCCAAACAGCGCGGCTATGCCACCCGCCTCGAAAGCCTGGCCGATTTCCGGTTCAGCGCCTTGAAGCGCGAGAAGCTCGTTACCTTCGTCATCTCAACGCACGGCGAAGGGGATCCGCCCGACGACGCCGAGCTGTTCCGCGAACTCCTGCTTTCCGATCGGGCTGCGCGCCTGGACGACCTGCACTTCGCCGTATTGGCGCTGGGCGATTCGAGCTACGTCAATTTCTGTCAGACCGGCCGCGAGTTCGACGAGCGTCTGGCGGAACTCGGCGCGACGCGCCTCCTGCCCGTCGTTGAGTGCGATGTCGAGTACGAGGACGCGGCGGCTGCCTGGCGCGACAACGTGCTGGAACATGCCGCCGAGCGCCTGGAAGCAAGCAGCCCGGTGCCGCATCTGCACGCCGTGGAGTCGCAGCCCCTCTTCGATCGCCAGCGGCCGCTGGCCGCCGAGGTGCTGCTGAATCAGAAACTGACTGGACGGGAATCGACCAAGGACGTCCGCCATATCGAGCTATCGGTCGAGGACTCAGGCCTGGTCTGGGAGCCCGGCGATTCGCTCGCCGTCGTCGCAGAGAATCCGCCCGCGCTGGTCGAACAGCTGCTGGAGGCCGTGGGTGCCGAACAGGACGCGCAGATCCGCTTCGGCGACGATCAGCGGGCTGCTGCCGACGTGCTAACGCGCGATGTGGAGATTACCGCCGTCAATCTTGGCTTCCTTAGGAGTTGGGCAGAGTTTTCGGCGAGCGAATCGCTGGCGCAAATGTTGGACGGCAGCGACAAAGAGGCGCTTTCCGCCTTCGTCGACAGCCATCAGATCATCGACGTCGTCCGCCGTTTCCCGGCCGATGTCGAATTGCAGACCTTCGTCGATTCGCTGCGCCGGCTGAGCACCCGGTCCTATTCGATCGCTTCCAGTCATCGCGCCAATCCTGACGAAATCCATCTCACTGTCGCGCCGGTGCGCTATGAGGCCTTCGGTTCCGACCACTGGGGCGCGGCATCGACGTACCTCTCCGATCGCGTTGCCGAGGGTCAGCCGGTCAGCGTCTACGTCGAATCGAACACCCGCTTCCGGCTGCCGGACGATGCCACGGACATCATCATGATCGGGCCGGGAACGGGCGTCGCACCGTTCCGCGCGTTCGTTGAAGAACGCGTCGAGCGGCAGGCGTCCGGCCGAAACTGGCTGTTCTTCGGCGACCGCAATCTGTCGAGCGACTTTCTCTACCAGCTCGAATGGCTGCGTCATTTGAAGCAGGGCAACCTCAATCGGCTCGACGTCGCCTTCTCGCGCGATCAGGCCGAGAAGTTCTACGTGCAGGACCGGCTGCGTGAACGCGGCGCCGATATTTGGCGGTGGATCCAAAGCGGCGCGTCGATCTACGTCTGCGGCGACGCCAAGCACATGGCACCCGACGTGGACGCGGCGCTCGCCGAGGTCATCGCAACGCACGCCGGCATGGAGATCGACGATGCCAGCGGCGCGCTCAGGCAGCTGCGCCGGGACGGGCGCTACCAGCGGGACGTCTACTGATGGCCGACGTCGAACGAATCAAGGCGGAGAGCCGCCGGCTGCGGGGCACGTTGGCCGACAGCCTTGTCGACCCGGTGACCGGTGCGCTCGCCGACGACGACACGACGTTGTCCAAGTTTCACGGCATCTATCAGCAGGACGACCGCGATGTGCGCAGCGAACGCATGCGACAGCGTCTGGAGCCGGCCTACAGTTTCATGATCCGCGCGCGTGTGCCAGCGGGCATCTGCACGACCGAGCAGTGGCTGAACCTGGATCGCATCGCGACGCGGAACGCGAACGGCAGCATCCGTCTGACGACGCGTCAGGCGGTGCAGTTCCACGGCGTCATCAAGGCGAAGCTCAAGGCTACGATCGCCACGATCAATCGCGAGATGATGGACACCCTGGCCGCCTGCGGCGACGTCAATCGCAACGTCATGGCGCCGACCATCTACGACCTGTCGAGCGTGCATCGCGAAGTGCAGCAGCACGCGTCGAGGCTGAGTGCCCATCTGACGCCGGCAACGCGCGCGTATCACGAGATCTGGCTCGACGGCGAGAAGCTCGACAGCGACGAGCCGGAGGTCGAGCCGATCTACGGGCCGACCTACCTGCCGCGCAAATTCAAGTCCGCGTTCGTCATCCCGCCGCAAAACGACACTGACGTCTTCTCGCAGGACTTAGGCTTTATCGCGGTCGTCGAGTCAGGCCGGCTTGCCGGCTACAACGTCACGGTGGGCGGCGGCATGGGCATGTCACACGGCGAGACGGCGACCCATCCGCGGCTGGCCGACGTGCTCGGGTTCTGCTCCGTCGACGACTTTATCGCGGTCGCCGAGGCCGTTGTCACGACACAGCGCGACTTCGGCGATCGAGTCAATCGCAAACGCGCGCGCTTGAAGTACACGATCGAAGACCGCGGCATCGACTGGTTCCGTGCCGAGGTGGTCGAGCGCTCGGGTGTGACGCTCGAGGCGCCGCGCGCGTTCGCCTTCGCCGGTAACGGCGACGTCTATGGCTGGCAGCGCGACGACTCCGGCGGTTGGCACTACACGCTGTTCGTCGAGAACGGGCGCGTCAGCGACGTCGGTGAGCGGCGCCTGCTGGCCGGGCTGCGGGCGATCGCCGAGCAGCACGACGGGGAATTCCGGCTGACGCCGAATCAGAATCTGACGATCAGCGGCGTGTCCGAGGACGCGAAGGCGGGCATAGACGAATTATTGGAAACCCACGGCATCGCGAACGACCGGCAGGCGAGCGCGCTCCGGCTGCACTCGATGGCTTGCGTCGCGCTGCCGACCTGCGGTCTGGCCATGGCGGAGAGCGAGCGCTATCTGCCGGCGCTGATCGACAAGCTGGATATGCAGATGCGCGAGGCGAACCTCGCCTCGGATGCGATAACAATTCGTATGACCGGCTGCCCGAACGGCTGCGCGCGCCCGTATATCGCCGAGATCGGACTCGTCGGCAAAGGTCCCGGACGCTACAACCTCTATCTGGGTGCCGGATTTGCCGGTGACCGGCTGGGTCGTCTTTACCTGGACAATGCCGCCGAGGAGGAGATCCTCGCCGCGCTCGACCCGCTGCTCCAGCGCTACGGGCAGGAGCGCAACGACGGCGAGCGATTCGGCGACTTCCTGCATCGCACCGGCGAACTGTCCGTCGACGGTAGCAGCGCGGATTTTCACGTGCCGGCGGTCGCGGCCAATGCTTAAGCTCAACGAAGCGTCCAGCCGCCGGGCTGCGGAGATCGTCTGCGAAGACGAGCTGGCGCGTCGCAGTGCCGAAGAGCGCGTCGCCTGGGCATTGGACAGGCTGCCCGGCAATCACGTTCTGAGCTCGAGCTTCGGCGCGCAGGCCGCGGTCATGCTGCATCTCATCACGAGTCAAAAGCCGGACATCCCCGTGGTCGTTGTCGATACCGGTTATCTGTTTCCGGAGACCTACCGCTTCATCGACGAGTTGACGGACCGTCTCGCGCTGAATCTCAAAGTCTACCGGTCCGGCGTATCGTCGGCCTGGCAGGAGGCGCGGCACGGCAGACGCTGGGAAGACGGCGCGGACGGCATCCGCGCCTACAACGAACAAAACAAGGTTCGGCCAATGCAGCGCGCGCTCGACGAGCTCGAAGCCAGCACCTGGTTTGCGGGCCTCAGACGCGTGCAATCCTCGACTCGCGCGAACACTCGTTTCGTCGACTCATCCGGCGAGCGCTGGAAAGT
Source organism: Woeseiaceae bacterium (assembly GCA_965232445.1). Lineage (GTDB taxonomy): Bacteria > Pseudomonadota > Gammaproteobacteria > Steroidobacterales > Woeseiaceae > UBA1847. Next base: position 1,806,857 of record OZ246973.1, read on the forward strand.
CCACCCGATTGCCGACTGGTCCGACCGCGACGTCTACCGCTACATGAAAGCTCACGATCTTCCCTATCACCCGCTCTGGGAAAAAGGCTACGTGTCGATCGGCGACGTGCACACGACGCGGACACTTGCGGAGGCGGGCAGCGGCGAGAAGACGCGATTCAATGGCCTGCACCGCGAATGCGGACTGCATGAAATGGACTTCGGGCGGACGGCCTGATCGGGGTCAGGCGGCGGCGGTCATACCGTCCGAGCATCCGCCGCGAATCGGCAGATCGGCATCGTCGAACAGCTCGTCGATCTCCGCCTGCGTTCTCGCGTGCCGCGTGTGCTCGAGTTGAGCCTCCGTGATGTGCGGCGCAAAGAGCTGCACGAAATCCAGCATGTAGCGGCGCAGTACCGATTCCTTCCGGAAACCGATCCACGTCGTGCTGCGCGGGAACAGGCCCTCCGCGTCGATCGTCGTCAGATCCTTACGGTCGTCGCAGTCCTCGGCCATGCTCGCAACGATGCCCACGCCGAGGCCCATGCGAACATAGGTCTTGATGACGTCCGCGTCCCGCGCCGTGAACACGACATCGGGTTCCAGGCCCCTGTCCGCGAAGGCTTTTTTCAGCGACGACTGGCCGCCAAAGCTGAAGACGTAGGTGACCAACGGGTACTTGGCGAGGTCTTCGAGCCCGACCTTGCCCTCGATTTCGGTGAGCTCGTGCTCGTTGGGGACGATGATGGTTCGATCCCAGCGATAGCTCGGGACCAGCAGAAGATTGCTGAACAGGTCACGTGAACCGGTCGCGATGGCAAAGTCGATCGAGTTCTGCGAGACCATGTCCGCGATCTGTTCGGACGTACCCTGATGGAGGTTCAGGCTAACGCCCGGATAGCGTTTCCGGAATTCGCGAATAACGTCGGGCAGGACATACCGCGCCTGCGTGTGGGTCGTCGCTATGGACAGCGCGCCTTCTTCTTCGTGATAGAAGTCCGATGCGAGGCTGCGGATATTGTCGACTTCCTGCATGATGAGCCGCGCACGGTCGATGACCTGTTGTCCCGCCGGCGTGACGCCCGCGAGACTCTTGCCCTTGCGAACGAACAGCTGCATGCCGAGTTCTTCCTCGAGCAGCTTGAGTTGTTTGCTGACTCCCGGTTGCGATGTGTACAGGCGTTCCGCGGCTGCAGTGATATTCAAGCCATTGTCTACAATCGCAAGTAAATACTTGAGCTGTTGTAGTTTCATTGGATACGCAAAGCCCCCCCGCGCTTTTACCTTATGACCGCACGAAGCAAGGTTCGTTTCCGAAAACGCGGCAAATAACGCATTGGTCTTGTCCTGTTATGGAATATCGATACGGGCGAGCTTTATGCGCATAAATCCGCCCGTGCGATTCCTACATATAACACAGAGATATAAGGCCAGAAAAACTGCGTCTTTTTCGAGGCTTAGCGGGCTGACTATAGTGGCGGCTCGATCCCCTTAGGGTCCGCGAAGGACACGGTTTGGAATTCTTCCCCGCATTTCTGAAGCTCGATGGACGCGCCGTTCTGCTGGTCGGCGGCGGTGCCGTTGCCGTCCGCAAGGCGCGGTTGCTGCTCGATGCGGGCGCAAGCCTGACAGTCGTCGCGCCGGACATCGCGGACTTCTTCGCCGATAAGGCGGAACGCGGTGAGCTCCGAACGGAGCAACGTGAATTCCGCGACGCCGACCTCGACGAAAAATGGCTGGTCGTAAGTGCGACCGGTAAACCCGATGTCGAGCGTCAGGTCGCGCGCGCCGCCGAACGCGCGCGCGTTTTCTGCAATGCCGTCGATGACGTCGACAACTGCAGTTACATTACGCCCGCCATCGTCGATCGCGACCCGGTGGTGATCGCGATTTCGTCCGCGGGAACCGCACCGGTGCTGGCGCGCCGCATTCGCCGGCAACTCGAGTCGACGTTGCCAGCGCGGCTCGGCAAGCTCGCGCAAATCGCCGGGCGCTGGCGCAGCCGCGTCGCGCAAACCGTCGGCGATCTCAGTCAACGCGTCCGTTTCTGGGAGGCGTTTTTCGACGGCCCGGCGATGGGGGCCGTCGCGAACGGCAACGAGGTTGCAGTCGATGGGATCATCGAGTCGATGCTCGAAAGCAGCCAGCCGGACGCTGTCGGCGAAGCGATGCTGGTCGGTGCCGGCCCCGGCGATCCCGATCTGATTACGCTCGCTGCCTTCAACTGCCTGCAGTCCGCAGACGTCATTCTCCACGACCGGCTCGTATCCGACGACGTACTGTCATTGGCACGCCGAGACGCGGAATTCATTTCCGTCGGCAAGGCGCCCGGTTGCATCGCCAATCGACAGGAAGAGATCAACGCGCTGCTGGTTCGGCTCGTGAGCGACGGAAAGCGCGTTTGCCGCCTGAAAGGCGGCGATCCCTTCGTCTTCGGCCGCGGCGGAGAAGAGGCAGACGCGCTGGCGGACGCTGGCCTGCCGTACCGGATCGTCCCCGGGATAACGGCGGCAGCGGGCTGCGCGGCCGCCGCGGGGATCCCCCTGACGCACCGCGACGACGCCCAGTCCGTGGTGCTCGTCACCGGTCACGGCCGCGAGTCCGTCGACAATCTCGATTGGCCGTCACTCGCTCGAGATCGACAGACCCTCGCTGTCTACATGGGCGTCAGGCGCTTCGGCGATATCATGCAGAAGCTCATCGAGTACGGCCGGCCCGCCGACACGCCGGTCGCGATCATCGAGCGCGGCACGACGCCCGAGCAGCGGGTGCTGCGCGGCACGCTCGGACAGCTGCCGATACTGGCGGCGGCGCATCGCGTCGAGTCGCCGGCGATCCTAATCATCGGCGACGTCGCGAAGCGCGGGCGGGGCTTCAGCCAGTCGATAGAGGTCCCGCGAGGCGATTCCGAGACTTTGAACGCTATTAGCTCGACTTAACCACTAAACTCTTCCCTACCGGAAGAACAGGAACAACAAGATGATCTACGACAATATTCTCGACACGATCGGCAATACCCCGATCGTGCGTCTCAATCGGCTCGCTCCAGAGGGCGTCGACGTTTACGTCAAAGTCGAATCCTTCAACCCGATGGCGTCGGTCAAGGACCGGCTGGCCTTCGCGATCATCAACGACGCCGAAAATCGCGGCGAGTTGAAGCCGGGCCAGACGGTGGTCGAAGCGACATCCGGCAACACCGGGATCGCGCTCGCAATGGTGTGCGCCGCGAAGGGGCATCCGTTCGTCGCGACGATGGCGGACTCGTTCTCGGTCGAGCGCCGCAAGATCATGCGCGGGCTTGGCGCGAAGGTCATCCTCACGCCCGCCGCCGAGCGCGGCACCGGTATGGTCCGCAAGGCCGAGGAACTCGCGAAAGAGCACGGCTGGTTCCTCGCGCGGCAGTTCGAGAACGAGGCAAATCCCGAGTACCACGCCAACACCACCGGACCGGAGATTCTGCGCGACTTCGCCGGCAAGCGCCTCGACTACTGGGTCACCGGGTACGGCACCGGCGGCACGATGACGGGCGCGGGCCGAACGATCAAGGCGGCCCGGCCGGACGTGAAAATCATCGCCACCGAACCGGCCGGCGCGGCACTGCTAGCGGGCAACGAATGGGCGCCGCATAAGATCCAGGGTTGGACGCCGGATTTCATCCCGGCCGTGCTCGACCGCGAGATCTTCGATCGCCTCGAGTCCGTAACGGACGACCGCGCCATTGAAGTTTCGCGTCAGCTTGCCGCACAGGAAGGCATTTTCACGGGTATTTCCGCCGGCGCGACGCTCGCGACGGCGCTCGACGTGGCTGCCGCCGCGGAGAAGGGTTCGGTCGTGCTGGCGATGCTGCCGGATACCGGCGAGCGGTATCTGTCCACGCCGCTGTTCGAAGGCGTCAACGAGGGCAGCGACGACGAGTGGCTCGCATCCTTGTAAGAAGCGGTCTAAGCGAGCCGCTCTTGTGACATAGCTCGAACCCGTCAGATCCGAGGAAACAGGGGTCTGACGGCCCCTGTGGCCGCTGCCCATAGCGGGCTGAGACCCCGATCACAGCGCCCGGAGCAGCGCAGTGGCAAGCTTGACGGCTGTTATCCGCAGCGCGGAGCCTCGTTTGGCCGCAGATCCCGTCAGCCTGTCCACACGCCGGAACTTCGGCAATGCCAAAGGGCTCTTGCACTCGTTGATTCCGCGGGCGCAGTGCTTCTGCTTTTACGATCTGACCCGCAGCTGCGCATGGTCATCGGACGGCGTGGAAGACTATGAAACAGACGGCTATGTCGAGGAACTGCCGGCGGATCTGTTCGACGAGGACGATGCGCCAGACTACCTCCGGCATACGCTGAAGTCCGGCCGCACGCTGCTCGTGCTGCCGGTCCGAGTCGACCGGCGCGACAACCTCGGACTGCTGGTCGTCGTCTTCTCGCGCAACGCGGGCAAGTCCTCCTGGTTCAATCCCAGCATGCTCCACGGGGTGCTCGCACCGGCTGTCGACATGCTCGCGGCATCGCTACGGGTGGGCGAGGAACTCGACCATCGGGCGCGACAGATCGCCGACGTGCAGAAGGAACTCACGCTCGTCTACGAGATAGACGAGAAGATCCACGGCACATCCAAAAGCCATGCGGGACTCGCCCAGCTCGTCGGCCAGAGCGGGCGCTTCCTGAACATCTGCTATAGCGTTCTGCTGATTCCCTCGAAGCGTATCCGCGTCAGCGCGACGCATTCGAGCTGGAAGCAGGTCAATCGCAAGGTGCTCGACCGCTACCTGGCCGAGCAGTTGATGCCGAAGATCGAGGGAAAGCGTTCGCCGGTGATTTTCGAGATGCCGGCCGTCGACGGCGCCGACGGCGAATCAGAGCAGGAATACCAGGCGCTGCTGTGCCCCCTGACCGCTCCCGGCGGCAACATCGAGGGCGTGCTCGCGCAGCTGGGGCGGGTATCGAAGGAGCCGTTCAACGACACTCACCGCCGTTTCATGTCGCATATCGTGCGCAAGGTCGAGTATGTGATCGAGCGTTCCTTCGACGCGATGACCGGTCTGATGAACCGCGCGGCATTCGAGTCGCAGCTTCGCGAGTCCTGGAAGGCGCTGAAGGAATCCGACGGCTGCCATCAGCTGCTGTACTTCGATCTCGACAATATTCAGCTCGTCAACGACACCTTCGGCCGCAAGGCCGGCGACGAGGTCATTCAGCGCTTTGCGGCGATACTCGAAGAGGATCTTCCGCGCAGTGCGGTCGTTTCACGCCTCACCGGCGACGACTTCTGCGTACTCCTGACCGATGCGACGGTCGATGAGGCGATGGAATTTGCGAAGGACGTCCGCGAGCGCGGCAAGGCGTTACGCTATCTGGAGGGCGACAAGTCCCTGCAGGTCACGATGAGCGCCGGCATCACGGCCTACCGGCGCTCGTCCGGCGACGGTGGCAGAGCGTTGACGACAGCGCGTCTTGCCTGCGACTCCGCGAAAGACCACGGCCGCGACCGGATCGAGGTCTTCGATCAGACCAACGAGAGCATGATCCAGCGGCACGACGACATGCAGCTCGTCTCCGAGATTCAGAGATCCCTGGATGGCGATCTGTTCGAGCTGCAGGTGCAGCCGATCGAGGCGCTGGACAAGGACGACGACCGGCCGCGCTTCGAGGTCTTACTGCGGATGCACGGCGACGACGGCGAATCCGTCGCCACCAGCGACCTCCTGTCCGCGGCGGAACGTTACCAGATCATGCCGCAGATCGATCGTTGGGTTGTCAGCACGATGATGGCGAGGCTGATGGAGAATGCGGAGGCGGTCAGCAACGCAAACGCGATTTTCTCCATCAATCTGTCGGGCCAGTCGCTGGGCGATGCCGAGATTCTCGCCTTCATCGTAGAGGAGTTCGAGGCAACCGGCGTGCCGCCCGAATCCATCGGCTTCGAGGTCACCGAGTCGGCGGCTGTTTCGAACCTGACCGCCGCACAGCAATTCATCGACGCTTTGCACGAACGCGGTTGCCGGATCTCACTGGACGACTTCGGTGCGGGCCTAAGTTCCTTCGCCTATCTTAAGAACTTCCACGTCGACACCCTGAAGATCGACGGCAGCTTCATCCGCGACATCTGCCAGAACCAGATTTCCGAATCGATGGTTGCCGCCATCACTCAGGTGGCGAAGGTCATGGACCTCGAAACGGTCGCCGAGTACGTGCAGGACGCCGCGGCGCGCGATTTGCTCGCCGAACTCGGCGTGCAGTTCGTGCAGGGTCATTTCATCGGCCGGCCGCAACCGCTCGATGAGGTGCTTGAGCGTATCGCCGAGCCCAGGGAGTCGACGGGCTAGAACACCCCCGCTTCGAGCCCGGCCGCCATCGTCAGACCCAGTACCCGGCACTCGTCGAGCCGGGATTCGTCGAATTCGCCCACGATCATGACCGGTTCCTGCACCTCGCGGACCCGAAGCCCGGTCAGTATGCGGCGCAGACTCGTGAGCGCACCGCTACCGTCGTTGCCGGCACGGATGAACAGCGCGTACGGCTTGCCGGTCAGTTCGTTTTCGCAGGGGTAGTAGGTCCGGTCGAGGAAGGTCTTCATTGCACCGCTCATGTAGCCGAAGTTCTCCGGCGTGCCGAGGATGAATCCGTCACACCACCGAAGGTCTTCCGCCGTTGCCTCCAGCGCTTCGCGTGTCCGGACCTCGACATCGGCAACGTCGCTGTCGTTCGCGCCGTCGATGACGGCTTCCGCCATCCTCGAGGTCGAACCCGACTGCGAGTGATAGACGATCAGCAGGTGCTTCTGCTCGGCCATGGCTGCAGTGTATCGCCCGCCGAAAATCGCCGACAGTGCCTTACGGCGCTATTCGGCGGGCGATACACTGCCCGCATGGGGATCGAAGCGCACCTCGACGGACTGCAGGCCGACGTCGCTCGTGTCGTCGAACAGGGTCTGGAGCGATTGGGCGATGGCGTCGCGGATCTGACGGACGAACAATGCAAACGTCTGCTGCGTGTGCTCGCCGCCAGCGATTTTGCCGCGACGACGCTTGCTCGGCTTGCCGCTGAAATGCCGAGCCTGATCGATGCGCTCGACGCACCGCTCGACTTCGGAGCATTGGAAAAACTCGCGGACGGCATCGCGGAGGGCGATCGCGAGGTCGACCAGGTCAAGGCCATGCTCCGGCAGGCGCGGAATCGGGCCTTCCTGCATCTCCTGTGGCGGGACCTGGCGGGCTTCGCCGACCTCGAGGAATCGCAGCAAAACTGGTCCAGGGTGGCGGACCTTTTGCTGCGCGCCGCCGCCGGCTATGCGACTGTCAGGGCCGAGGAACGGCACGGACAAGTTCGCGACCGTGCAGGCAATACCGTGCCCTTCATTGTTCTCGCAATGGGGAAGCTCGGTGGCGGTGAGCTCAATTACTCCTCGGACATCGACGTTATCTTCCTCTACTCGTCCGACGGCGAGAGTGACGGTGCGCGCCCGCTGGCAGCCCAGCCTTACTTCGACCGGCTGTCCCGCCAGCTCATCTCGCTGATCGATGAGGTGACGGGCGATGGCTTCGTTTTCCGCACGGACACGCGGCTACGCCCGTTCGGAGACAGCGGACCGCCGGTCGTGAGCTTTGCCGCCCTCGAGAACTACCTGCAACAGCATGGCCGCGACTGGGAACGCTACGCGTACGTCAAGGCGCGCATCGTCGGAGCGAGGCCGGATGCCGCGGTGAGCGACGAGTTGATCGAAGGGCTCATCAGGCCGTTCGTCTACCGCCGGTACCTCGACTATGGCGTTTTCGAATCGCTGCGCGAGATGCACGCGATGATCGCGGCGGAGGTCAGGCGCCGGGAGCTCGCCAACAACGTCAAGCTCGGGCCGGGCGGAATCCGCGAGATCGAATTCATCGTGCAGTCTCTGCAGATCGTCCGCGGCGGCAGGCAGAGTGAATTGCGCTCGCCGTCGCTGCTGGATGCCCTGCCGCGACTCGCGGAACAGCGCGGCTTCGACCGGGAGTCCGCCAGCACGCTCGCCAGCGCGTACCGCTTCCTGCGGCAGGTGGAGAACCAGATTCAGGCGGCCGGCGACAAACAGACTCACGAGCTTCCGGAATCGGACTGCGATCGTGCGCGCCTGTGTATCGCGATGGGTTTCGACGATTGGGCGGCGCTCATGGAGGCACTCGATCGTCATCGAAGTGCCGTATCGGATCAATTCGCGCGAGTCGCATTCCGCGACGGGGCCGCGTCGGCAACGCCCGAACTCGGCCGGCTCACCGAGCTGTGGAACGCCGACGCCGACGCAGAGCGCTGGCAGGCAGAGCTCGAGGCCGCGGGACACAGATCCGCCGAGCAACTGGCCGATCTCGTGGTTCGGTTCCGGCGAGCGCCGGGGACGCTGAAGGCCGACACCGCCGCGGAGGAGCGCCTCGAAGCCTTCGTACCGAGGCTGCTCGAGATGACCAAAGTCAGCCAGCGCCCGGAGATCGCGCTCGGTCGCTGCCTTACGGTAGTCGAGCAGGTCCTTCGGCGCAGTGCCTATCTCGCGCTGCTCAACGAGAATCGTGCGGCGGCGGAGCGCTTCGTCAGCCTGTGCGACCGCAGTGCCTACATCGCCCAGCAGCTCGCGCGGCACCCGGTGCTGCTGGACGAACTGCTGGAGTCCGGTGGACTCAGCGACGCAATTCCCAAAGCAGAGCTCAAAACCGAGCGCGATGCCAGACTGGGCCGCGAGACCGATTCGGAAACCCGAATGGAACTGCTGGCGCACTTCCAGCGCGCGATCATGTTCCGCGTCGCGGTTTCGGACTTCAGCGGCGACCTGCCGATCATGAAGGTCAGCGACAGCCTCACCTGGCTCGCCGAGACCGTGCTCGACTCCGCGTTGGCGGCCGCGTGGAGCGATCTCACCGCCAAGCACGGCGTGCCGCACTGTGTCGTCGATGGCAAGCGGCGGGCGGCCGGCTTCGGCATCGTCGCCTACGGCAAGCTCGGGGGACTGGAGCTTTCCTACGGCTCGGATCTCGACATCGTATTTCTGCACAACTCGGTCGGCAGCGAACAGCAAACGGACGGGGCGCGGCCGCTCGACAACGCGGTGTTTTTCTCGCGCCTGATTCGCCGTCTGGTCCACTTTCTGACGACCCAGACCAGCGCGGGACAGCTGTACGAAATCGACACCCGGCTGCGCCCGAGCGGGCGCAAAGGGCTCCTCGTCACCAGCGTCGACGCCTTCCGCCGCTATCAGGAGGAGAACGCGTGGACGTGGGAGCATCAGGCACTGCTGCGCGCCCGCGCCGTGGCCGGCGACGCGTCCGTGCTCGAGGAGTTCGAAGGTGCCCGGTCCGAGATTCTGCGCTCCATGGTCCGCCTGGACACGCTGCGGGGCGACGTAATCTCGATGCGCGCGAAGATGCGCGACGAGCTCGATCGCGGCAGCGACGAGACCTTCGATCTGAAGCACGGCCGCGGTGGGATCGGCGACATCGAGTTTCTCGTGCAGTTTCTCGTACTGTCGAATGCCAAGGAGCAGTCGTCGCTGATCGAGTATTCCGACAACATCCGGCAGCTCGACGCGTTGGCCAATGGCGGTATCGTGCCGGCGGAGGAGGCCGCGGAACTGCAGCAGATCTATCGGGACTATCGCCGCCGGCAGCACCATCTCGTACTGGACGGCCAGAAGCCCCTGCTGAGCGCGGCGGACTTCGCCGCCGAGCGAGAAACGGTCGTCAGACTGTGGGCGCAGGCGTTCGAAGAGGGCCTGGGCACGTAGCCGATTCTCAACATGCGAGAGCGCTCGGCGTATACTTCGCGCTCAACAACACAAGCGAGGAATATCGTGGCAGCCAGAGCAGGAACGGTCGATCAGAATCTGATCCCGGCCAACGCACAACACCGCTATCAGGTTCGAAGCAGCGACCTGCCGCTGTCGTGCCCGATGCCGGGCATGTACCTGTGGAATTCGCACCCGAAGGTCTATCTGCCCATCGAGGAGACGGGCGAGGCCAAGTGCCCCTATTGCGGCGCACAGTATTTTCTGAGCGACGAGGACCCGGCGTAGGCCCATGTATGTCGTGACCGGCGGCGCCGGATTCATCGGCAGCAATCTCGTGCGCCAGCTTCTGGCATCCGGCCGTGACGACGTCGTGGTCGTCGACGATCTGAGTAACGGCCACAAGTTCGTCAATATCGCCGACCTTGCGATCGCCGACTACCTCGATAAGGACGACTTCGTGCAGCGCTTCGAGCGCGGCGATCTGGACGGCGACATAGCGGCTATTCTGCATCAGGGCGCGTGTTCCACGACGACCGAGTGGGACGGCCGCTACATGATGCGGAACAACTACGACTACTCGCAACGGCTTCTGCACCGCTGTCTCGAACAGAGGATCCCTTACGTTTACGCGTCGTCTGCCGCGGTCTACGGCGCATCGAAGGCCTTCACGGAGCATCCCGACAACGAGAAGCCACTGAACGTCTATGGCTACTCGAAGCTGCAGTTCGATCGCTACGTGCGCCGGGTTGCGGCATCGCCCGGCAGCCAGGTCGTCGGTCTTCGCTACTTCAACGTCTACGGACCGCGCGAGCAGCACAAAGATGCGATGGCGAGCGTCGCCTTCCACTTCAACAATCAGCTCCTTGCCGACGGCGAGGTCCGCCTGTTCGAGGGAACCGACGGCTACGGCGACGGTGAGCAGCTGCGCGACTTCGTCTACGTGGACGACATCTGTTCGCTCAATCTTTGGTTCCTCGAGCATCCGAACGTGTCCGGCATCTTCAATGCCGGCACCGGTCACGCGCAGGCTTTCAATGACGTTGCCAATGCCGTGATCGACTGGCACGGCAAGGGCAACATTCGTTACGTGCCTTTCCCGGCGCACCTCGAGGGTGCGTATCAGAGCTACACGCAGGCGGACCTGACCGCGCTGCGCGCGACCGGCTGCGACGTCGCGTTCCGCCGTGTGGAGCAGGGCGTAAGCGACTACCTCGACGAACTCGCCGGCTAAGACGGATGGAGCCTTCCGCCACGCTCGTCGTCGGTCCTTCGTGGGTCGGCGACATGGTCATGGCACAGGCACTGTTCGCTGACCTGAAGCGCCGCGAACCCGACAGACCCATCGACGTACTCGCACCAGCGTGGTCGTTACCCGTTGTTGCGCGGATGCCCGAAGTCAGGAACGGAATCGCGGCGGAGACCGGACACGGTGAATTCGGTCTCTCCAAGCGCCGCCGTATCGGCCACGATCTGCGCGGCGCGTACGACCGGTCGATCGTCTTGCCGCGGTCGTGGAAGTCCGCGCTGATCCCCTGGTTCGCGAAGGTACCGAGACGGATCGGCTACAAGGGCGAGGTGCGCTACTGGCTGGTGAACGAGATGCAGCCGTTCGACCGCCAGCGCCTCGACCAGACCGTCAAGCGCTTCGTCGCGCTCGGCCGCGACCCGGGTGCCAGCCTCGACGATATTCCGCATCCGAAGCTGTCCGTTTCCGCGGAGAATCAGCGGCGGGTATTCGAGGAGCTTAAGCTGTCGCCGAAAAACCCGGTAGTGGCCTTCATGCCGGGCGCGGAGTACGGGCCGGCAAAGTGCTGGCCCCTCGAGCGATTCGCGGCATTGGCGAATCTGCTCGACGACGCGGGCTTCGAGGTGTGGCTGCTCGGTTCGGCGAAGGACGACCCGGCGGGCGCGGAGATCGCAGCGTCGAGCCAAGCGACCAATCTGTGCGGCAAGACCTCGCTCGAAGACGTCATCGACCTGCTCGGCTACACGACGCACGCGGTGAGTAACGATTCCGGTCTCATGCACATTGCAGCGGCGGTCGGCACGCACGTGCATGCCGTCTACGGCTCGTCATCGCCGCACTTCACACCGCCATTGACCGAGCGGTGTACCGTGCACTGGCTCGAACTCGAGTGCAGCCCGTGCTTCCAGCGCGAATGCCCACTGGAACATCTGCGCTGCCTGCGCGAGATTTCGGCGGAAGCGGTCGCTGCGGGGATCGGCAATGCCGGTCAGTGACCGAAAACCGCATCGATTTTGGCGGTGACGTCCTCGACCTCGATGAGCTCCATTGCCGCCGGGTCTCGAACGCGCTGTCCCCAGCGAACCTGCTGCACCGTCTTGCCCATGAAGGTATCCAGTGCCTCCACGTAGCGGTCGACGGTCAGTTGTCTCGACACGTAGGGCCCGGTCCGTGCTGGATTGGACGTCGCGTACAGGCCGATGACAGGCGTTCCGGCCGCGGTCGCCATGTGCGCGGGTCCCGAGTCGGGGCAGAGTACGGCGTTGGACGCGGCGAAGACGGCCAGCGACTGCTTGAGCGTCGTTCGGCCGATCAGATTGATCACGCTCGCACCCGCGCCATCGACGATCGCCTCGCCGTATTCGTGCTCGAGCTCCGAGTTGCCGCCGGTGAGAAGCACTCTCGCCTTGTGTTCGTTCTGGGCGTAGCGTGCGACGGCCGCGAACCGCTCCGCAGGCCAGTTGCGAAAATTCCGGCTGCGCTGACTGCTGCAGGGACTGATGACCAGCGTCGGGTACTGGCACCGGTCGGCACCGAAGCGCCGGTCCTCCTCGCTCAAGGGAATATCCCAGCGCACGGGCGTGGGTGACGCACCGATGTGCCGCGCAAAACCCATCATCGCGTCGAGTGCGTGCTGCTCGGGAACCGCCGGAATTCGTTGGTTGGTAAACAGGTACTGGAAGTCCCTCGCTCGCCGCCAGTCGAAGCCGAGACGGATGGAACTGGGAATCAGTCGGCAGATACGGTTAGCACGCATCGATGCGTGCATGCACAGCGCGACGTCGAAGCGCTTGCCGCGCATCGCTTCGCGGACGTCGGCGTAGGCGGCCCGGCCTTTGGCCTTTTCGAAAATGATAAACTCGACGCCCGCGACATCCGACAGCAACGCCGCTTCCGTCTTGCCGACAATCCAGGTGATCTCAACGTCCGGCCAGTTGTCCTGCAGATTGCGCACGACAGCGAGCGCGTGACAGGTATCACCGATAGCCGATAAACGAATAAGGCAGATTCGTCGTGGTGCGGATTGAGCGAAGAGCTGAGACAAATCGATAACAAGGGACGGACGCGTTGACCGAAACCGTCGAGAGAACCAGCACCGGCGCCATCCTATACGATCGACAGATCATCAACCAAATCTCCGAGGATCGCTTCCTACCCGATGGCTGGCTGCACTCCGAGCTGATCGGCGGCGAACTCGGCTCCGGCGGTCGCGGCAATACCTATTTCGTCGGCAACGTGCCGCGGCAGTTTGTCCTGCGCCACTTCGTGCGCGGCGGCCTCGTCGGCCGGATCAATCGCGACCGCTACGTATTCTCGGGTGAGAACGAGACCCGGGCGTTTGCCGAATGGCGCCTGCTGGCCAAGATGGCGGACTTCGACCTTCGCGTGCCGCGGCCGGCGGCCGCGCGCTACGTTCGGCGCGGCACCTTCTACAAGGCGGACATCATCACCGTCCGCATACCGGACGTGCGGCCCTTGTCGTCGGTGATTGCCGAGGCACCGCGCAGCAAGGAGTTCTGGGCATCGGTTGGCGCAGACATTCACGAATTCCACGCCGCGGGTGTTTTCCATGCGGACATGAACGCCTACAACCTGCAGATCGATGCCAGGGACAGACTGTGGATGCTCGATTTCGACAAGGGCCGATTGCGGCAGCCTGGTACGTGGCAGCAGAAGACGCTGGACCGCCTGCATCGCTCGCTCATCAAGATCCGCGCGCGCCATCCGGCGCTGCATTTCGGACAGGATGACTGGCAGGCGTTGCTCGAAGGTTATTTCGACGCGTCGAGGTCCGCGTAGTAGTCCGGATAGCCCTCGGGCAGGTTCTTGAACTTCTTGTGAATCCAGAAGTACTGCTCCGGACAGGTGCGGATGTGCTCCTCGAGCACGGCGATGTACTGATTGGTATCGGCAACCAGATCCCCACTCGGAATGTCGGAGAGCGGCGGCAGTATGCGAAGCGAATACGTCCCGTCCGCATTGCGGCGCGGAAAGTACGGCAGAACGATCGCATTCCCCAGACGCGCTAGCGTGGACGTGGCGGTCGTGTGCATGCAGGGCACGCCGAAAAACTCGATGACCTCGGCGCCCTTCCGATCGTAGCTTTGGTCCGGTGCGTACCAGACGGGGCGCGCGTTCTTCAGGCTCCTGACCATCTGCCGGATGTCCCGCTTTTCGATCGTGCCGTCCGCCGAGAGCTCGCGCCCATGGCGCAGAAGCTCGGTGATGAAATCGCTGCGATTCTTTCGGTACACCGCATCGAACGGCGGGCAGTGCTGCGCGAGCACGCGGCCGGATCCTTCCAGGGTCGTGAAGTGCGCGCTCAATAGAATGATGCCGCGCTGTTCCGCGACGGCGGCATCGAGGTGTTCGACGCCCTCGAGCGTCATCAGGGCATTGAGCTTCTCATCCGAGGCCCACCGACCGATGCCCATCTCGATGAGCGACATGCCGAGCGCGTGGAAGTGACGGCGCGTGAGGTCGTCGCGTTCGGCGACGGACAAGTCCGGAAAGCAAAGCTCGATGTTGCGGCGAACCACCGCGCGTCGTGAGCCCGCCAGCCCGTGCGCGGCGCGCCCGAACGTCCGGCCCACGGCGAGCGCCGCGCGGTGCGGCAGCTTGCAGATGAGCCACAGGAGTCCCATGCCGATCCAGATCGGCCAGTAGCGGGGGCTCTTGTACGCGCTTAAGGGTTTGCGGTCTTCCGTCATCGTGCCGGGAGCTTAGCCCGCATCCGTCACCAATTGCACGGGGACTGCACGCGGACCGCCGGCGGTTGCGCGCCGGCGAGACTCGCCCGGCGAGTTCGGTCGGGACCTATTCGGAGATTCCGTCGATGTAGGCGCCGTCGTCGCCACCGTTGATGGCGTCGTCGGGAGTCGCCTGGTCGGTCTGGATGCCGACATGAAATGCCGCGAAGCCCGGCATGACTACCTGGTTGCGCGCCATACCGATGATGCGCCCGGCATACGGCGATCGAAGTTCGGTCGCCTGGTTGCTCATCGGGTCGGTGATCGTGCCCAGCAGGTCACCCTTGCGGACCGTGCTGCCCAGGCTGACGTCGGACAGGAGTATGCCGCCGGAATCGGCGCGCACCCAGCTGGATCGATAGTAGACAGGCTCCGGACTGCCGAACCAGCGGCGCGGTGCCTCGATCATTCCGAGCGAACTCAAGAGCGTCTCGATACCCGACACGCCGTCCATCACTTCGCTCGGCTCGAGCTGCAGCGGTCCGCCCGCTTCGAGCGTGACGGCCGGGATGCCCGCATCGGTGGCGGCCTGTCTCAGCGTGCCGTCACCCGGTGTCGAATGCAGGATCACCGTCGAGCCGAAGCCCTCGCTGAGCCGGACGATGTCCGGGTCGCGCAGGTCGGCGCGGATCTGCGGCAGGTTCGTGCGCTCGAAGGAGCCGGTGTGCAGGTCGATCAGCGCGTCGCAGTGCATGACGACGTTCTGGAAGAAGGAGTGCGCGATCCTGGCGGCGGCACTGCCGTCGGGATTGCCGGGAAAGTACCGGTTCAGATCGCGGCGGTCGGGCAGGTAACGCGAGCCGCGGCGGAAGCCCTGCACGTTGACGATCGGCACGCCGATCAGCGTGCCCGACAGATCCTCGGGCTCGACGTCGTGCAGCACCCGGCGCACCATCTCGATACCGTTGAGCTCGTCGCCGTGCACGGCGGCGGTCAGGCAGAGTGTCGGTCCCGGCTGTACACCGTTGACGACCAGCACCGGCGTCGATACCGGCACGCCCTCGAAGAGTTCGGTCGCGGTCCAGCTGAGCCGGGCGGACGAACCGGGTTCGATGTCGGTGCCGAGAATGGCGATAGGCTCGAGAACGAGAGGAACGGGCGGTTCCTCGGCGGCCGAGGGCAAGGCGACGAGCGCAAGAACGAACGCCAGAATCGATTGTCGAATTCCGTTTCGCATCGTCGGCCCGCCGCATCCCGCGTGTTGCCCGTCCAGAGCACCCAGGTTACGGTAATCCGGTGAGATTTTCTGTGAACTAATCAAGAGTTTGCGCCCAGTACGTGACTAAATCCAAATGCTGAGAAAAAGTCAAATCCTGTTGATTTTCGTGGTTTTTGTGGCGGGCAACGCCGTCGCCGACGATCGCTTCCCACGGCCACCCGAACTCGAGCCCGACGTCCAATTCTGGATCGATATATTCACGCAATACTCGACGGAAGAGGGCGTGCTCCACGACAACCGGCACATGGGTGTCGTGTACGGCCGCATCGACATGCCGGGCGGTCTCTCGCGACGCGAGCGGCAACGCCGGATCACAGCCGAACGAAACGAGATACGCGCGGTGCTCGAGGTGCTTGCGGGCGGCAAGCGCGACAACCTGACCGCCGAGGAGGCGCGGATACTCGGGTTGTGGCCTGACGACGTCAGCAACGCCACGCTGCGCGCCGCGATCGGACGCATCCGATTCCAGCAGGGACTGAGAGACCGGTTCAGGCGCGGACTCGAACGGGCCGGGCGATGGCGCGGCCACATCGAGACGGAATTCGCGGCGCTCGGGGTGCCGCTCGAACTGGCGGCGCTGCCGCACGTCGAGTCTTCGTACAACCCGGACGCGCGCTCGCACGTCGGTGCCTCGGGCATCTGGCAGTTCACGCGCAGTACCGGCCGGCGCTTCATGCGCGTCGATCACGTCGTCGACGAACGCAACGATCCCTTCGAAGCCACGATCGGTGCCGGCCAGCTACTTGCCTACAACTACTCGATCACCGGCAACTGGCCGATGGCCATCACGGCCTACAACCACGGACTCGCCGGCGTTCGACGCGCGATGCGCCAGCATGGCGACACCGCCTACGTGGACATCATGCGCAACTACAATGGCCGCACGTTCGGTTTCGCGTCGCGCAACTTCTACGTCGCGTTTCTTGCCGCGATGGAGGTCGATCAGAATCCCGAGCGATACTTCGGTGAGGTGACGCCGGAATCGCCGGTCGACTATGCGACGGCGGAGCTGCCCGGCTACCTGCCGGTAGCCGAGCTCGCGGACGCATTCGACGTCTCACCCGCACTGCTGGCGCGGCATAACCCGGCGTTGCAGCCGACCGTCTGGCAGGGCAGTAAGCATCTTCCCGCCGGCTTCCTGATTCGGATTCCGCGCGGCGACCTGGACGAACCGATCGATAGCCTCCTGGCATCGATCCCCGGCGATTTGTGGGCGACCGATCAGCTGCCCGATCTGTTCCACACGGTGTCCCGCGGCGACACGCTCTCGCAGATTGCCGAGCGCTACGACACGCGCGTCTCGACACTTGTTGCCCTGAACAGCCTCAACAGCCGGCATCGCATCCGCATCGGTCAGCGGCTGCGGCTCCCTGCGGCTGGTCCCGCGCCGACGGCTGATGCAGCGCCGGCGACGACGGCTGCCGCCGTCGAAGCGGCCGTTGTGGCCGCGACCGAACCGGCGGAAGAGGTTGACGTCGAGGTCACCGAGCTGACTCCCGGCACAATGGCGGGCGATGTGTCGGCACCGACCTTCGAAGGCCTGCAGACGGCGCTGCTTTCCGATCCGAGTGACTACAACGTGTCCGGTGACGGCACCATCGAGGTCCAGCCGCTGGAGACCTTGGGCCACTATGCCGACTGGCTCGGGATCCGTACACAGCGATTGCGCGACATCAACGGTCTGGCATTTCGGACGCCGGTCGAAGTCGGGCAGCGGATTCGCCTCGACGTAACAAATGGCGACGTAGCGCAGTTCGAGAGCCGGCGCATCGCGTACCACCGCGCTCAGCAGGACGCGTATTTCCGCCAGCACGTGATCACCGGCGTTACCGAACACGTGATCCGGCGCGGCGAGTCGGTGTGGATACTGTCGCTACGGCAGTACAACGTTCCCATCTGGCTGTTCCGGCAATACAACCCCGAGCTCGATTTTCACCGCGTGCAGCCCGGCACGACGATTCGCTTCCCGGTGATCGTGGATCGCGCCTGATGGCAGTATCGCCCGGGCAACTGTTGCTCAGGCTCGCGCCCGTTCTGCTGATAGCCATTGCCGCCGGTGTCTGGTTCAACGACGTGCAGCAGGGCGGCCCCTGGGTCGTCCGCAACCTCGTGCCGCTCGCTCTGATCGTCGCGCTGTCCGTGCTGGCGCTTCTGCGCGGAGGAGGACGCTGGACCGGCGCAGGCTGGAAGTTACCGCTCGGCATTGTCGGCTTCGCGATCCCGGCGTTGGGGCTCACGGCGTATCTGCACTACGCCTACAGCGTCAACCTCGACGACATGTTCGCCGACGGACCCGGACAGCTCTTCCGCTTCCTGCCGATATACACCGTGGTCGCCGGTGGCATCGGCTTCGCGATCGGCTGGATCGTCGGCAGGAACGTCTGAACGCCGCGATTCGAAACCTCGGACAGGTCCTTTGGTTCTGTAATCCTGGTTTGCTAGTCTTGCCGGATTCCTGGCGGAGAAGTCGATGGGCCGAGTGCCGAAACTCGTGACTACAGTGGTGTTGCTGACGATGGCCTTGCTGCCGTCGGTCGCCAACGAGTTTCCGGTTGCCGATTTCGTGCTTGTGGAAAAGGGCGAGCGGCAATTGCATCTGATGCAGGACGGCTCGGTCTTCCGGACCTTCGATATCGCGCTCGGCATCCAGCCGCGCGGCGACAAACAGCAGGAGGGCGATTTCCGAACGCCCGAGGGCCGCTACATCCTCGATAGCCGCAATCCGCACAGCGAGTACTTTCTGTCGATCCATATTTCCTATCCGAATCAAGAGGACCGCCGCGCGGCGCGAGAGATGGGCGTGAACCCCGGTGGCGCGATCATGATCCACGGGCAGCCGAATACGCCGACCCGCTCCGAGGCCTACTACCGGACTCAGGACTGGACCAACGGATGCATCGCCCTGTCGAACTCGGACATGATCGACATATGGCTGATGACCGGCGAAAACACACCGATCGAAATCCGGCCCTGAATCGATGAACGCAGCAAGTACTTCGGTCGCGTCCGTGGACGCCGAAGTCTGGCCCGAGGGCAGTCTCGAAGTTCTGTCGCAGGTCGAAGTCGACCAGCTCCGCTCGACCGGTGAGCAGGGGCTGTACCCGCTGCTGCGGCGCTGCATGCTCGCCGTGCTCAACTCCGGCAGCACGATTGACGATACCCGTGCCGTACTCGAAGCGTACGCGGGCTTCGAGGTCGGGTTTCTGCAGAAAGACCGCGGTCTCAAAGTGTCGTTGCAGGGTGCACCGGCGCACGCCTTCGTCGACGGCAAGATGATCCGCGGTATCCGCGAACTCCTGTTCGCCGTACTGCGCGACATCGTCTTCACCCGCAACGAGATCGTTCAGGATCCGAAATTCGAACTGAGCTCGGAAAGCGGCACGACGAACGCGGTGTTTCACATCGTCCGTAACGCGCGTCTGCTGACGCTGCCCGCGGACGTCAATCTCGTCGTGTGCTGGGGCGGTCACGCGATCGGGCGGCCCGAGTACGAGTACACCAAGCTCGTCGGCTACGAACTGGGCCTTAGGGGCCTCAACGTCTGCACCGGCTGCGGGCCGGGCGCGATGAAAGGCCCGATGAAGGGCGCAACCATCGGCCACGCCAAGCAGAGGATTCGCGACGGGCGCTACATCGGCATCACCGAGCCCGGCATCATCGCCGCCGAGTCGCCGAACCCGATCGTCAACTCGCTGGTCATCATGCCCGACATGGAGAAGCGGCTCGAAGCGTTCGTGCGCGTCGGCCACGGCATCATCGTGTTCCCGGGCGGCGTCGGTACCGCCGAGGAGATTCTCTACCTGCTCGGTGTACTTCTGCATCCGGACAATGCCGATCAGCCGATGCCGATGATCATGACGGGACCCGCGGAAGCCGAACCGTACTTCCGGCAGATCGACGAATTCGTCGGCGCCACTCTCGGCGAGGAAGCACAGAAGCGCTACTCGATCATCATCGACAATCCGGTGGCGGTCGCGCAGACGATGAGCGAGTCGCTGCACGAGGTCCGCGAATTCAGGCGCCGGCTTGGTGACGCCTATTACTTCAACTGGCGGCTCAAGATCGACCGGGAGTTCCAGCAGCCGTTCACCGCAACGCACGAATCCGTCGCCGCTCTCGACATCGGCGGGGGCGGGCCGACACACGAACTAGCGGCCAACCTGCGCCGGGTGTTCTCGAGCATCGTGTCCGGAAACGTTCGCGAAGACACGGCCGCGGCGATCGACGAACACGGTCCGTTCGAGATCAATGGGTCGGGTGAGATCATGCGATTGCTCGATAATCTGCTGAAGGCGTTCGTCGAGCAGAGGCGCATGAAGATCGCCACGGCGGATTACGCACCGTGCTATCGGATTAAGTAAAATCTGACGTAATCGCCTGTTTTAAAAAGAGAATTCACTGCTCCGCTCTGTGATGCAGTTCCTGTGATTACGCGCTCTCGAGACTTAACATTTGCTCAAAGGATTGACCGAGCAAGTTCAATGCCCGAAAGCAAGAACGCCAATTGGCTCGACGACTACACGGATCAGCAGACGTCGGACCAGGAACCCAAGGTAGCGCCGGATCAACCCGCGGCAAACGATGCCGACGGTTGGCAGCAATACCGCCGATGGATCTCTAAAGCTCCCACGCCGAAGAGCAAGCGGGCGGGTATCGACCCCGCGCTGTTCACGTGGAAGGGCTATCGGAACTGGACGGAACAGGTTCGCCGCAATTGGAACGACGAAGGCGGCGACTCCGACTGACGGTCCCCCCCATACGACACAAAAAAACGCGCCTTCTATAAGGCGCGTTTTTCGTTGCGGGAAACGCGGAACGAATCTCGCTTACTGATTTAACCAAATGTGATTTTCGCCTCGCAGCGAACCGGTACTGCGTCTTGTTTTCGACATTCTGACGCGAAACTTCGAGACTCTGCTGGAAGCTGTGATGCGCCTCACGGAGCGTGTCCACAGCCGGTCATATAGTCGTCTACAGACTGTAATGGATTGGTCGAAACCGCGGTCACAGGATGTCACGAAAGAACACGGAAATTGATTCGCCGACGGCAGGGCTAAAGAACGAATCCGCGCGCCAGCGCTGGGAATTGTTCCATCGCGCTATCGCCCACGCGAAGCAGTCGAACTACGACGCTTTGGTCGAAGCAGACGGTCACAGCAGTGACTGCGACAGCTCCGGCCCGCTGCTGACGATCGTACGGTAGGGGCGGACATGGAGTTCTTGCTGCAGTACTGGGACAACCTCGACGACCTGATCGGCGCTCTGCGCCTGAAGGCCGAGCAGATCCGCCGTGCTGCGCTGTTCGTTCTGGGCGTGCTTCTGTTCGGCGCCGGGCTGACCGGCGGTGTGCTGCTGGCGCTGGCCGATCCGCCGCTCGCGCTCGCCGTGGTGACGCTGCTGGTCATCTGGCTCATGAATCTCTCGGTCGTTCGGCCGGTTCCGGAAGCAGCGCCCGTCTGAGTTCGCGGCACCTGCCGCCCTTTCCTACACAGCACCCGACCGGCTCGATTCGACCGACTCTGTTGATTTTCTCGTCAACGTCCCTATAAGAATGCGGTCTCACCGTCCGCAGAAGAAAAGGGGCATTGCGTGACCGCCGAAACTCACGGATTCCAAACAGAAGTTCGTCAGCTACTGAAGCTGATGATCCACTCGCTGTACAGCAACAAGGAGATATTCCTGCGGGAGCTGATCTCCAATGCGTCGGACGCCGCCGACAAGCTCAGATTCGAGGCGCTGGCGTCGCCGGCTCTGACCGAGGGCGATTCCGAACTCGGAATACGCATCGAGATCGACAGTGACGCGAAAACGATCGCTGTTGTCGACAACGGTATCGGCATGTCGCACGTCGAAGTGCTCGCCAATCTGGGCACGATTGCGAAGTCCGGCACCGCCGAGTTCCTCCAGCAGCTCGGAGAGTCGGACAAGAAAGGCGCACAGCTCATCGGTCAGTTCGGTGTCGGCTTCTACTCGGCCTTCATCGTCGCGCAAAACGTCGTCGTCGAGACTCGTCGCGCCGGCGCCGATGCAGGCGAGGGCGTTCGCTGGACATCGGAGGGCGAGGGCGAGTTTTCGATCGAGACGATCGACCGCGAGGAACGTGGCACGCGCGTCACCCTGCACCTCAAGGACGATGAGGCCGAATTCGCCGAGGCCTTCCGGGTCGAGTCGCTCATCACCCGGTACTCCGATCACATCGGCTTCCCCGTCTCTCTGGTCGCCGGCGACGAGGAGGCAAAGGTCGTCAACTCGGCCACTGCGCTCTGGACACGCCCTCGGACCGAAATCGAGGACGAGGAGTACAAGGAGTTCTACAAGCATCTGAGCCACGACTTTGCCGATCCGCTCGTCTGGAGCCACAACAAGGTCGAGGGCAAGCGCGAATACACCAGCCTGATGTACGTACCGTCGAACGCCCCATTCGATCTTTGGAATCGGGAGGCGCCGCGCGGGCTCAAGCTGTACGTGCAGCGCGTCTTCATCATGGACGACGCGGAGCAGTTTCTGCCGCTCTACCTGCGTTTCGTCAAGGGCGTCGTCGACTCCTCGGATCTGCCGCTCAACGTCTCCCGTGAGCTCCTGCAGCAGAACCCGGAATTGACCGCGATCCGCAGCGCGTTGACGCGTCGCGTGCTCGACATGCTCCGAAAGCTGAGTGACGGGGACGACTACCAGGGCTTTTGGAACCAGTTCGGCAACGTGGTGAAAGAGGGCGTTGTCGAGGACACGGGCAACAAGGACAAGATCGCAAAACTTCTGAGATTTGCGACAACGAATGCCGTGGAGGCAGAGCAGACGGAGTCACTGGACGACTATCTCTCGCGCGCCGCTGAAGGTCAGGACAGCATCTACTACCTGCTCGCCGAGAATCACGCGACGGCGGCGGCCAGCCCGCATCTGGAACGGCTGAGGAGCCGCGGCGTGGAAGTCCTGTTACTGACGGACCCGATCGATGCGTGGGTCGTCGATCATCTGCGCGAGTACGAGGAGAAGAGCTTCGTCGATGTCGCTCGGGGCGATCTCAATCTGCCAGACGCCGACGGAGAGGCGCCGCCGGATGTCGACGAGTCGGAACATGAGCCACTGCTCGAGAAGATGCGCGAAGTGCTGGCGGAGCGTGTCGAGTCTGTCGCTGTTAGTCAGCGGCTGGTCGATTCCGCCGCTTGCGTGGTGTCTGCCAGCGACGACCTGAGTCCTCAGATCAGGCGGATGCTCGAGGCCAGCGGTCAGCCGCTGCCGGAGACGAAGCCGATCCTCGAGATCAACGTGAATCATCCGCTGGTCTCGCGGCTGTCCGGCGAGGGGGATGACGAACGCTTCACGGCACTGTCGAATATCGTCCTCGATCACGCTCTGCTGGCCGAAGGTTCGCAGTTGGAGAATCCGGCACGTTACGTGCAGCGCATGAACGATCTGCTGGCGGAGGCGGTTGCGAAATAGACCGCCGCCACCCTGCGGCTGAGTACGGAAGCCCCGCCGCGCCGAAAGTTGGAATCCGGGGCGAATCCCGAGTAATGTCTGCGCTCTCCTTCGAGAGCCCTGTTAGGAGAACCCGATATGAAACCGTCAGAAGACGACTTGCGCGACAAGCTCAGCGACGAGCAGTACCGCATCACCCAGGAGCAGGGAACCGAACGTCCGTTTACGGGCAAGTTCGTGGATCACAAGGCAGACGGAACCTATAGCTGCGTCTGCTGTGACGCGCCCCTGTTCAGTTCAGAACACAAATACGACTCCGGCTCGGGCTGGCCGAGTTTCTGGTTGCCGCTTGCCGGCGAGGCCGTGACGACGAAACGCGACATGAGCCACGGCATGATCCGTGACGAAGTGGTCTGCAGCAATTGCGGCGCCCATCTCGGCCACGTTTTCGAAGACGGACCTCAACCGACCGGCCTTCGCTACTGCATCAATTCCGCGTCGCTCGGATTCGACGACGACTGATTACCTTCAAGGATTCTTACGCTATGAAAAGACTATCGATCTTGTTCGCCTCGCTTTTTGTTCTGGCCGGCTGCGGTCAGGACGCCGCTGAAGAGATGCAGGAAGCCGCCGCGGAGCCGCAGGCCGATGCGGGGCCGGTCGTCGGGATCGAAACGATCAACAACGGATACGGGCGTGCCGTAGAGACCGGCGACAGGGTAACCGTCCACTATACGGGCTGGCTGTACGACGAGAACGCGGCAGACAATCGCGGCGAACAGTTCGATAGCTCGCGGAATCCGGACCGCGACCGGTTCCAGTTCACGATCGACGAAAGCCGGGTCATTCAGGGCTGGCACGACGGCGTCAAAGGCATGCTGATCGGCGAGACCCGCGTGCTGACAATTCCGGCGGAGCTCGGTTACGGCGAAAACGGCCGCGGGCCGATTCCCGGTGGAGCAACGCTGATTTTCGAAATCGAATTGTTCGCCGCTGAAGGTCCGGCCGACACAACGGAGTAGGGCCTTTCGGCCAGCTACATCGGCGAGTTGCCGAGGCTAAGCCGGAATTCCACGCGGCGATTGCGCTCGCGGCCGAGGCGGGTTTCGTTGTCGGCGATCGGCTCGGCGGATCCGGCGCCGCTCAGCAGTAACCGTTCGCTGTCGACGCCGCGCGCGATCAGATAGTCGGCGACTTTTTGCGCACGCGTGAGGCTTAATGCGATGTTCGCCGCTTCCGGGCCGGTCGCGTCGCTGTGACCGACCAGCTCTATCCGCAACTCCCCGCAATCCTGTGCGAAGTCGACGATACGGTCGAGCGTCGGCTGCGACGACGTGCGCACGAGGATGCCGGTCTCGTCGAACTGCGCCGGCAGCGCCGACACGCTGTCGAACATCCGTTCGCAGGATTGAGGTCCGGCCTGAGCGCTGTCGATGACGAATACGTCGATTTCGGTGGCGAGCCGCTCGTTCAGCTCGCCGCGCAGCGCGGCGAGCTGACCCGCGAAGCCCGAATCGGTCGAAGTGACCCCGCTCAACTCGAATGACCGTTCGCTCAGCTCGGCTCTGCCCGAGCGCATCGTTTCGGCAAGCGCTATGACCCGGGAACGCATCTCCGGCGCGGCGTAGCCATCGACGGCGAGGTCACCCTGCTGGATTGAGACAACGAGCGCCGTGATCGGCGGCAGCTGCGCGCCGCCGTCGAGCGGCGTCGCGCCGATGAGCGCGGTTACCGCAACGACGGCCAGCAACAGGTACTTGAAGCGGCGCACGGCGTCCCACCTCGTCAGAGGCTGCCGGCTCGCTGGTCATCGAGCTCGCGCGCCTGACCGATCCAGTCTTCCCGGTAGATGCGTGAGCGAAAACCCTTGAGCCGTTTCGCAATGCGGTCGATGTCGTATTCGCTCATTCCGGCAATCTGGCTATAGCGGAAGATGCCGAGTTCATTCAGTGTCTTCTCGATCGCAGGCCCGACGCCCTTGATCATCTGCAGGTCGTCCCGCAGCGCGCCGCTGCTGTCCTCGGCAGCGTCCTCCGGGTAAGGATCCACGCCGTTGCCGGACGCGGCGTCGTCATGCTCATCCGATTCAAGCTGGGTCTCGACGGCAGTATCGGCCATCGTCTCGGCCAGAGTGTCCTCGGACTCGGCCATGGCTTCGCCCATCGTTTCGGCCAACGTCTCCGCCATCGTGCTGTCCAGACGTTCGGCCAGGGTGCCATCTATAGGCTCGATCAGGGTCTCGTTCGAGGCGTCGAGATCGCCGGGGTCGGTTGCCGCCGGCTCGACGAGCGTCTGATCGAACGACAGTCTGGACTCGAGATCCTCGATCGTCGCATGCGCCTCGGCGAGTTCGCTTTCCAGCCGCTTGGCGTCAGCGTCGCGCTCGCGGAATTTATCGATCAGCGGCGGCAGGCGATTCTGCCAACTCTCGAGTTCGCGGCTGAGACGGAATATCTTGTCGTTCTTCTCGCTGTCGTCGGCACTGCCTTCCGTCGCACCGCCGGACTGGAGGCGCTTGCGTTCCGCGACCAGGGACTCGAGATCGCCGCGTACGTCCTTGATCTCGCGCTGCAGTTCGTCGCGCCGTCCGAAGGCTTCCTTGAGCGCGTCAGAGAGTTCCTTCGCGCGATTGGTCGCATCCTTGCTCGACGCCTTGAACTGATTCACCTGCTCCATCAGGCTCTTGTTCTGATCGACCAGTCTGCCGTGCTCGGCGCGCTGCGCTTCGATTTGTTCCTGCCAGCCCGCGTTGATCGCGCTTTTCTCCTGCCTGGCGAGCTTGCTGCGTACCAGCCAACCCACGACGACGCCGACCAGAACGGCCGCCGTGCCGATGCCAATGTGGATGAAGGAGAGTTCCGGCATTCCCTGTCCGCAGTCAGTCAGGACGCAAGGCGAAGTTTGTCCATTTCACTCAGGATGTCGCGAATCTGCTCGACCGCCCAGTCGATTTCAGCTTTGCCGATGATCAGCGGCGGCGCGAGACGAACAACCGTCTCGTGCGTTTCCTTGCTGAGCAAACCGCGCTCCAGCAGCGCTTCGCAGATGGCGCGCGCGCTGCCGAGCGAACTGTCGATCTCGATGCCGACGAACAGGCCGCGACCGCGTATTTCCTTGATCAGCGGGCTATCGATTTCATTGAGCCGCTCGATCAGGTAGGTGCCCATCTCCGCGCTGCGCTGCGGCAACTTTTCCTCGACGAGGATATTGAGCGCTTCGAGTCCGATCGACGCACCCAGCGGGTTGCCGCCGAAGGTGCTGCCGTGATCGCCGGGCCGGAATACGTCCATGACGTCCTTGCGGGCGAAAAACATCGACACCGGGAAGATGCCGCCGCCGAGCGCCTTGCCGAGGATAAGTCCGTCCGGTTTGACGCCTTCGTGCTCACAGGCGAGCAGTGCGCCGGTCCGGCCGAGGCCGGTCTGGATCTCGTCGGCGATCAGCAGCACGTTGTTTTTCCGGCAGAGCTCTGCCGCGGCGCTGAGGTAGCCTTCAGGCGGCACGATAATGCCGCCCTCGCCCTGGATCGGCTCGATGATCAGGGCCGCCGTGTTCTCATTGATCGACGCCTCGAGCGCATCGATATCGCCGTAGTCGACCGCCTGGAATCCTGGCGGGAACGGGCCGAAGCCTTCCTGGTACTGCGGCTCCTCGGACATTGCGACGATCGCGATTGTCCGGCCATGGAAGTTGCCGTCGCAGGCAAGAATCTCCGCCTTGTCCTGCGGCACGCCCTTGACGGTGTACGCCCATTTGCGAGCCGCTTTGATCGCCGTCTCGACGGCCTCCGAGCCGGTGTTCATCGGCAGCGCCATGTCCATGCCCGTCAGTTCGCAGGCACGCTCGAGGAACGGTCCGAGACGGTCCGAGTGGAAAGCGCGGGAGACGATGTTGAGCGTCGCCACCTGCTCCTGCACCAGCTTCACCAAGCGCGGATGCGTGTGTCCATGGCTGACGGCCGAGTAGGCGCTCATCATGTCGAGATATTTCTTGCCGTTCTCGTCCCACAGAAACACGCCTTCGCCCCGCGTCAGCACGACGGGCAGCGGGTGATAGTTATGCGCGCAGTAGCGGTCTTCGAGTTCGATTCGTGCACTCATTCTTCACACCTCAGACTCCGCCCTGGTCCCTTGCCGAGCGTGTCAAAAGCTCTATAAGATCATAATTTTACGACAATAAGCGCCGCACGGGCCAGCAACTTAGCCTTCCATGCCAAAGCCTTCGAAGACCGAGAGACTGTTTCTTGAGGGGCCAGCCGGCCGCCTCGAGGCGATCCTCGAGACGCCCGACGACGCGCCGCTTTCCGGGCTTGCCGTCGTCCTGCATCCGCACCCGCAGCACGGTGGGACGATGCACAACAAGGTGGCGCATACGCTGGCGCGGGCGTTCGTACGTCGAGGACATGCGGCGCTGCGCTTCAATTTCCGCGGTACCGAGGGGTCCGACGGCGAATACGACGCGGGCAACGGAGAATTGGCCGATGCGCTTGCCGCCCTCGAGTGGCTGGCGGCGCAGATGCCCGGGCTGCCGATGTGGCTGGGCGGCTTCTCCTTCGGTGCCGCAATCGCAATTCGTGCCGCCATTTCGACGGACGTCGCCGGACTGGTCAGCGTCGCCCCGGCGGTGTCCCGCTTTGCGAACGGGCTCGATACACAGCCGGACTGTCCGTGGCTCGTCGTTCAGGGCGACGAGGACGAACTCGTCGACGTCGACGAGACTATCGAGTGGCTCAACGGTTTGGAGCCGGGACCGGATCTGCTGGTCTTCGAGGGGGCCGAGCACTTCTTCCACGGCCGCCTCGTCGAACTGCGCGAGGCCGTCGACGAATTCATCGACCGGCACGCGAACTGAGCACGCAAAAAAAAGCCGGGGCACAGGGCCCCGGCTCTTCGTCCAACCGTCGTCGCGGTCAGACCATGTCCTTCAGGCCCTTCAGCACCGTCGCCTTGACGACCTTGGATGCCGGCTTCGCCTTGAACATCATCTCTTCACCCGTGAACGGGTTGACGCCCTTGCGAGCTTTCGTTGCCTTCTTCTTCACGACGCGCAGCTTCAGAAGCCCCGGAATCGTGAACGTGCCCGGTGCACCGCGGCTACCGAGATTCTTCTTGATCTGACCGTTCAGCGATTCGAATACCGCCGCGACATCCTTACGGGTCAGGCCCGTGTCCTCGACGATCTTCGCGTAAATCTCCGACTTGGTCGGTGCCTTCTTGGGTTTGGCTGCCATGAAAAACTAACTCCGAGTAAAAATGAAAAGCGGGCGTACCGCCCGCGTCAAAAGCAGCGCGACGATAGCAGAAAAATACAGCGGCGGTAAGCCGATTTCGGCCTTTATTTTAGGGGGTTTCTGTGCTTCGCGTTCTGACCGGACCGGAACTTTCTAGTCGATGTAGAACTGCCTCGTGAAGACGACGTCCGACGCTTCGGTGGCACCTTCCGGCGTCACGGAAATCTCGAACCGGAGCCTTTCCAGATGGGCAACCGTCGTCGAACTGAAGCCGAGATAGTAGATGGCGCTCTGATCCGTGACTTCCTGAATGGTGAAGTTCTTGAGCTGACCGGTCAGATTCACCGCGCGCATCGATACGTCGGCGCGCACCGGCGTGTTGTCTTCCTTGCGCAGTACCGATAGCGTCATCATCGGACGATTCTGACTGCGGGTAATGCTGTACGCACTCGCGATCTCCGGCGACAGCTGATCGGTCGTCTGTGCGTTGAAGTGCACGACCCAGTCGCCGACTTCGGCGAAGGTTGCTTCGGCGGGCTGCGCCTGCGGCACCTGCGAGTTGTCGCCGGGACCGCCGCAGGCCGTCAACAGAAACGCAAGGCAACAGGCGGCGAGAGTGTTTGAAATCTTCACGTTTCTTATCCCCTATGAGGTGCCCGTCAACTATAGCGTAGTCAAAGGGGCTGCGGATACATCTTGAGACCGCCGAGAAGAATCGTCAGAGCAATCAGCAGGATGGAGGCGACCATCAAGGACAGATCGAAGGACCCCACCGGCTTGACGACCCTCCGGACCTGCCGAAGTATCGGCTCGGACACGGCGTAGGCGATCTCGCCCATGGGATGGTAGCCGCCCTGACCGGTCCAGCTCAGAACGAAGCGAACGAGCATGCCGACGATGTAAACCCAAATGCCGAGGATGACCAGTCGTACCGCCGCGGTGACGATGACGTTGATCGGGAGCAGCGGGTAGGTGGTGATGAAGACGATCGCCGCGGTCAGCAACAACTCGATGCCGTACGCGATCAGCAGGGTCGCCGTATCCACCCGCCCGATCGCCGGAATCAGCCGGCGTAGCGGCACGACCAGCGGAGACGTAATGCGCAGAAGACCCTGCGTCATCGGGTTGTTCGACGACACGTAGAGCCAGGGCAGATACAGACGCAGCAACAGAACGAACACGTAGATGTGTACGAACGCCTGAAGAATGAAAATCAGCGCCTCGCGCGAGCTGCTGTTCAAGTCCTGCTACTCCGTGGTTGCCGCGTCAGCAAGTTCGACGGCTCGATCCCTCGCCGCCGTGATGGCTGTGGCGAAGATACCACGAACGTCGGCACCTTCGAGGCTGTCCAGTGCCGCTGCAGTCGTGCCCCCGGGCGAGCGAACGCGGGCGATGAGCTCGGTCATCGGAGCGTCCGCCTGGGCCGCGAGTTCGGCGGCGCCGCGCGCGGTTTCGATTGCGAGCGCCAGCGCCGCGTCGGCGTCGAGGCCCAGATCCACGGCCGTCGCCGCAAGCTGATCGATGAACAGAAAGAAGTACGCCGGCCCGCTGCCCGATACGGCGGTGACCGCGTCGATATCTTCCTCGTTGTCGACTTCGACCACCGTGCCGACCGCGCGCATGATCGCGTTCGCCCGTGCTCGCTCGTCGGCCGTCGTCTTCTCGTTCGCGTGCAGGCCGGAAACGCCAAGCCGAAGGAGGGCGGGCTGGTTCGGCATGACCCGGACGACGGACAGGCCGCCGCCCAGCCAGGCGTCGATATCGGCACCGCGAGTTCCCGCGGCGATGGATACGATGAGCGGCCGGCCGTCCTGAACCGCCGGCTCCAGTTCGCGGCAGACCTTCGCGAGGACCTGCGGCTTGACCGAGAGAACGACGCAGTCGGCGGATGCCGCAATTGCCGAGTTGTCCGCGTCGATCACAACTTTCGGAAAATCGGCAGCGAGTTGAGAGCGCGCTGCCTCGAGAGGCTCGGAGATCGAGATTGTCGCGGGATCGGCGCCGCTGTCGATGAGACCGCCGACGATCGCTCGTGTCATGTTGCCGCCGCCGATAAATGCGATTCTGTTCGTCATACGTCCCTCTGTCCGAATATGGCCGTGCCAACGCGCACGATCGTAGCGCCCTCGTGTATCGCCGCGCGATAGTCGCCGCTCATCCCCATGGAAAGCGTGTCGAGTTCGAGCCCTTCGCTGTTGAGTGCTTCGAGCTGCTCCCGCAACCGCGCAAAGGGCTCGCGCTGCGCTTCGAAATCGTCGCGAACCGCTGGCAGGCACATCAGCCCGCGCAGGTGCAGGTTCGGCAGTTCGGCGACCGCATGCGCGAGTTCGGGCAGGGCCTCGA
Source organism: Woeseiaceae bacterium (assembly GCA_965232445.1). GTDB lineage: Bacteria > Pseudomonadota > Gammaproteobacteria > Steroidobacterales > Woeseiaceae > UBA1847. The sequence continues at coordinate 1,837,784 of OZ246973.1, forward strand.
CCGTCGCGCCGGACTTGCCGTCCTCGCCGTCAATATTGACCTGCAGGCAGACGTTGATGGGTTCCCGCCCGTCCGGCCGCTGGCTGCTCAGCCGGTGGGCGGTTTTCAGGCGGTCGATACTGTGAACCCAGTCAAAGTGCTCGGCGACCGCTCGTGTTTTATTGGTCTGCAGGTGGCCTATGAAGTGCCAGGTGACGTCCAGCGAGGCCGTTTCCTCGAACTTCGCCAGGGCCTCCTGCACGACGTTCTCGCCGAAATCGCGCTGTCCGGCTCGAGCGGCCTCGAAGAGCTTTTCGAGCGGCTGACTCTTGCTGACGGCGAGAAGGCGCACAGCGTCGGCGGGACGCCCGGCTTCGGTAGCGCAAAAAGCCAGCAAATCTCGGATTTTTAGCAGGTTTTCCGTGACTCCAATCACGTTTTGCTCCGGGTGCTTCGCTATACTAGGCCGAGATTACTGCCGGGTTATGGTAAATCCGGCCGACCATGGAGAGCGAAGATAATGCCCGTCGATGTCGCCCAATTGCTGTCATTCACGGTGAAGAACAACGCGTCCGACCTGCATCTGTCGGGCGGTGTCCCGCCGATGATCCGGGTCGATGGCGACATCAAGCGTGTGAACATGCCTGCGCTGACTCATAAAGACGTCAATAGCATGGTGTACGACATCATGAATGACAAGCAGCGCAAGGACTACGAGGAGTTCCTCGAGACCGACTTCTCGTTCGAGATTCCCAAGCTCGCTCGCTTCCGCGTCAATGCCTATAACCAGAACCGCGGTTCGGCCGCGGTGTTCCGAACGATTCCTTCGGAGATCCTGACGCTGGACGACCTCGGCGCCCCGGCGATCTTCAAGGACATCTCGATGCATCCTCGCGGCATCGTGCTGGTCACCGGCCCGACCGGGTCCGGCAAGAGCACCACGCTGGCCGCGATGGTCGACTACATCAACGAGAACAAACCCGATCACATCCTGACGATCGAGGATCCGATCGAGTTCGTCCACGAGTCCAAGAAGTCGCTGATCAACCAGCGAGAAGTTCACCGCGACACCCTGGGCTTCAACGAAGCGCTCCGGTCGGCGCTGCGTGAGGACCCCGACGTCGTCCTCGTCGGCGAGCTCCGCGACCTGGAGACGATCCGGCTGGCGCTCACCGCCGCCGAGACCGGTCACCTCGTCTTCGGCACCCTGCATACCAGTTCCGCCGCCAAAACGATCGACCGCGTCGTCGACGTATTCCCGGCAGCGGAGAAAGAGATGGTGCGCGCCATGCTGTCGGAGTCGCTGCGCGCGGTCATTTCGCAGACACTGCTGAAAAAGATCGGCGGCGGACGCATCGCAGCGCACGAGATCATGATCGGCACGCCGGCTATTCGAAATCTGATCCGCGAAGGCAAGATCGCGCAGATGTACTCCGCGATTCAGACGGGTCAGCAGGCCGGAATGCAGACGCTCGATCAGAACCTGGCCGACCTGATGGCCAAAGGTCTGATCAACAAGGAAGAGGCGCGCTTCAAGGCGGCCAACAAGGAAAACTTCTAGGGCTACGCCGTAGGGCAGCGCCGGGAGCTGGATAGAGATGGAACGCGAACAAGCGGTACGACTGATACAGAACCTGCTTAGGAAGATGGTCGAGCGGAATGGCTCGGACCTCTTCATCACCCGCGGCTTCCCCCCGGCGATCAAGGTCGACGGCACGATTCACAAAGCGACCGACACCCCTCTGACGGCGGATCAGGCCGCGATCATGGTTCGCGCGATCATGAACGATAAGCAAATAAAAGAGTTTGACGCGACCAAGGAATGTAACTTCGCGATCTCGCCGCAGGGCATCGGTCGATTCCGCGTCAGTGCGTTCATTCAGCAGGGTTATGTCGGCGCGGTACTGCGTACGATTACCACGGAGATTCCGACGCTCGAGGATCTGGAACTGCCGCCGATTCTCAAAGACGTCGTCATGAACAAGCGCGGCCTCGTCATCGTTGTCGGCGGCACGGGCTCCGGTAAGTCGACGACGCTGGCCGCGATGATCGGTCACCGCAACGAGAATTCGCGGGGCCACATCGTCTCGATCGAGGATCCGGTCGAGTACGTCCACCCGCATAAAGGCTGCGTCATCACGCAGCGCGAGGTCGGCGTCGATACGGAGACCTGGCACGCCGCGCTCAAGAACACGCTGCGTCAGGCGCCGGACGTCATCCTCATCGGTGAGATCCGTGATCGCGAGACGATGGAATACGGCATCCAGTTCTCCGAGACCGGTCACCTCTGTCTCGCGACGCTGCACGCCAACAGCGCCAACCAGGCACTGGACCGCATCATCAACTTCTTCCCCGAGGAGCGGCGGCAGCAGCTGCTCATGGACCTGTCCCTGAACACCAAGGGCTTTGTGTCGCAGCGTCTCGTACCGCGCGAAGGCGGCATCGGCCGTGTTGCGGCGATGGAGATCATGCTCAACACGCCGCTGATTCAGGACCTCATCTTCAAAGGCGAGGTCGGCCAGATCAAGGAGATCATGGCGAAGTCGACGCGGCTCGGCATGCAGACCTTCGATCAGGCGCTGTTCGACCTCTACGAGGGCGGCACCATCAGCTACGAAGAGGCGATGCGCAACGCCGATTCGAAGAACGAGCTGCGCCTGCGCGTCAAGCTCGAGAGTAAGCGCGACTCCGCGATTGCCGACCAGCAGTCCGAGAGCCTGCGCATCATGGAAGAGGACACGGCTCAGACCTTCTGAGTCGCGGCATAGGGAACCGCTCACGCGATGAACGTAAAACCGCTATTCAAGTTGATGGTGGAGAAGAAGGCCTCGGACCTCTTTTTCGCACCGTTCGCTCCGGCCAAGATCAAGATCGAAGGCAAGATCATGCCGGTCAACAAGCTCGAGATGACGCCGAAGATGGTCAAGCAGGCGGCTATCGAGCTGATGGACGAGGATCAGCTGGAGTACTTCACGCGCGAGCTCGAGATCGACTTCGCTATCTCTGAGCCCGGCCTCGGCCGCTTCCGCATCAACGTCTTCCACCAGCGCGGCAACGTCGGCATGGTGCTGCGCTACATCACCAACGAATTGCCGACGCTCGATGAACTCGGCATGCCGGAGCAGCTCAAGGAACTCACCATGCTGCGCCGCGGCCTGATCCTGATGGTCGGTGCCACGGGCGCAGGCAAGTCGACGACGCTCGCGGCGATGATCAATCACCGCAACGAGAAGACTTCGTCGCACATCCTCACGATTGAGGACCCGATCGAGTTTCTGCATCCGAACAAGCAGTCGATCGTCAATCAGCGCGAAGTCGGGCTCGATACGAAGTCCTATGCCCGCGCACTGAAGAGCGCAATGCGCGCGGCGCCGGACGTCATCCAGATCGGCGAGATCCGCGATACCGAATCGATGCAGTCGGCACTCGACATGGCCGGCACGGGTCACCTCGTGCTGGCAACGGTGCACTCCAACAACGCACCGGAAACGCTCGACCGAATCATCAACCTGTTCCCTCAGGAACAGCACTCGCAGGTCTTCATGGACCTGGCGCACTATCTGCGCGCGATCCTCTCGCAGCGTCTGGTCCGTGCGCGCAACGGCAAACGGGTCGCGGCCGTGGAGCTCATGCTCAACACGCCGCACATCAAAGACCTGATCCTGAAGGGCGACATCGCGGAAGTGAAGGAAGCTCACAAGGAGTCCGGCGAGCAGGGCATGCAGAACTTCGATGAAGCACTGCTAAACTTGTACAAGGCGGGAACCATCACTCTCGAAGAGGCGATGTCCCATGCAGATTCCCGGTCCAATCTGGAAGCGAAAATCAATTTCGGCGGTTAGCGCCCAATCTTTGCATCGCTCAATCCTGATTTTCCTATGCGGCGCGTACGCTGCTTGTTCATGGCTGAGCGCTTTCGCCGACCAACCACCGAAACCGCCACATCCGTTCAAGATCACCGATTATGGGAGTGGGACCACGTGGACATACGTCACGATCGAAGACGGCGACATTGGACTAATTGATCTCGACGAGATTCGTGAAGGTAATGTCACGAGCATTGTCTAGCTTCTTCAAGAGCATGGTGAGTGGACCGGTGTCGACGAAGACTATGAACTCTTGCTGTTCGGCGGCGTTCGGAACCGACACATAGTCTTTACTCAGCTTGTGCACGGCATTCGCGTGAGCCCCGGAAGCAGCATTTACTTCGATCAGAGCGGCAACGTGACGAAACTCCAGACCAATGTAGTGCATCCGGAAGCGGTAGATAATCTGCCATCTATTCTCGAGCGCGACGCGATTGCATTGGGGAGTGAGGCGCTGCGCAACTATCTGGCGCAGTTGGACGCAGAGGCGGCCAACTCGAACTTCCCCTCACCTTCTCCAACAGGCAGAGGTCCGGCACTCCTGATTTACCCACATGATTTGGATGATCCACCACGGATCTACTGGCGCATGAACATGGAGTCGGCGGGTGGTGCCAAGTACATGGTCTATGTCGACGCACACAGCGGCGAAAGTCAGATTCGGGTGCTCCGGGGAACAGGCGAAAGGTGACTACCGCAGCGACGCCGGAAACTGTCGATTCTCTGCTCCGGGATGTTCTCAAGCTCGGAGTCATGCCTGAAATGACGCTGATGGTGCACTCCGCGCTTGGCCGCGTGGGCTACACCATCGGCGGGCCAGCCGCTCTAATCCGCGCTCTACAACAAGCAGTTGGCGAAAGCGGCACGCTCGTCATGCCCTGCGAATCGCCGCAGCTCCTCGACCCTGCAATCAACCGCGATCCGCGGGCAAGACCCGAATGGGACGACACGATCCGCGCACACATGCCGGTCTTCGATCCTCTGACGACGCCGACGACGCTCGGTGCGGTGCCGGAGGCGTTTCGCACGTGGCCCGGCACCCGGCGCAGCGATCATCCGCTGGTTTCAGTCTGCGCCAACGGCGCACAGGCTGACGAGATCACCAGCGAGCATTCGCTTCCCTTCGGTGAGGGCGCGAACACGCCGTTTGCGAAGCTCTACGAACTGGACGCCTACACGCTGCTGCTCGGCGTCGGCTTCAACCGCTGCACGTCACTGCACTATGCTGAATCACTGACGCCGAACCGGCGCACGACGACGCATCGCTATCCAGTCATTGAGGACGGCGAGCGAGTCTGGGTCGAGAACCCGGACATGGGCTACGACAACGGCGAGCATTTCCCCATCGTCGGCGAGCGTTTCATGGCGACCGGCAGGGTCGTCGAAGGCAGGGTCGGTCAGGCCGATGCGCTGCTGTTCCGCACGCGCGAACTCGTCGACTTCGCTGTCGAGTATTTTCGAGAGGTGCTCCCCGGGTCGGACTAATCGGCCGGCGAGATAAATTCTCCCCGCCGCGGCTCGCCGCGCTCCACCGGTTCGCCATTCGACAGGTAGTCGTTGAAGAACACGGGCTTGCCATCTCCGTGTCCGAAGTTCGGCGAGTCCTGAATGTGGAAGTGCAGATGCGGCTCGGTGGTGTTGCCGCTGTTGCCGCAGCGCCCCAACGGATCGCCCGGCGATACCTCGTCACCCGCGTTCACCACGATACTGTCATGCTGGAAGTGCGCGAATATCGCGTACTCGTCGTTGCCGAGATCGAGGATGACGAAGTTTCCGGCCGGATTCTCCGGGTCCATCTGTCCGGGCGCCATGTCGACGTGTCCCTTCACGGTCCAGGTGACGGTACCGGCCGCCGGCGCCAGAATCGGCTGGCCCCAGCAGTAGTAGTCGTCCAAGCGGGTGCCGTCGCCGCTGTAGGACTTGCCGTCCCGAACGATAAGCAGATCCAGCGCAAACCGCTGGTCGCTCACCACGGCGTGGTAGTTCTCTTCGACCGTGCGTCCGCCCCAGAACACGAACCACTCTCCATCGAACGGAAGTCTCAGATCGGCCTTGGTTTCGTACTCCAGGTAGGGCGATCCCGCCGCCTCACTCTGAGGCTGAATGAAAAACCCGCCGATCTGGCCGTTTGCGTCGAAGCTCAGTGTCACGACGATGGGCGTCGGCGAGAACTCGAAACGCGCACGCCGGACGTATACGTCGTACCCGGCGAACTCGCTCAGGTCTTCGCTGAGAATCGCGGTTTCTTCGCCGAGCGTCGTGCCGACCTGGTCACGGAATTGCTGCAGCCGGCCTTGCGACCCCAAAGCTGACTGCATCTCGTCGTTCATGGCGGCCCATAGGGTTCCGATATCGTCGGCATAGAAGACGTCGGCATAGTGTCTGCCTGCCGCTAATGGGTCGAAGGACTGCTCGGCGCCTACCGGCGTCAGAACAATCAGCAAGAGAGAAAGAATCGTGAGACGCATTCGTCGACTCCTCCAGGTAGGGCGTGGACCATTGGCTGGTCCTGTAAACGTGCCGTGACTTGGTTCAGGGTTACACGTTCGCGTGCGCCCCTCTACGCTCGATGTCCGATTCGGATCGCACCGTCGACCGTACCTACGAGGGCTGCTGCGGCTTGACGAAGAAGGCGGCAACCGTGCCATTGATGTCGAAGCTAAACGAAACGACGACCGGCACCGGCGCATACTCGAATCGAGCGACTCGCGAATAGACGAAAACTCCATGCTCCGGAATCTCCGAAACGTCCTCCGAAACGACGCTGGTTTCTGCGCCGAAGCTGATGCCGATCTGGTCCCGAAACTGCTGAAGACCCTCAATCGAGCCGAGCGCTTCGCGCATATCGGTGTTCATCACGGACCACAGGCTTTCCATGTCATCTTCGTAGAAGGTTTCGACAAGCTGTCGCCCGGTATCGATCGGAGAAATGGAGCTTTCGGCGACGGCGCAAACGCCGGCGAATACGATGAGCAGGAGAGCGGAAACGGTACGGCGCATTGGGGTTCTCCGAAGAGTGTGACTTCAAGTTTAGCCTCCAGCGGGGCCTACGCACTACCTCGCCGCCGTCGCAGTCCGTCGTTGATGCACCCGATGTCCGGCCCTCAGCGGATCATTAGCCAAAACTCAGTTCCGTCCGCCAGGCAGCGTGATAGCCTGCGCGCATGACTGATTCAGACGTTCAGCCGGAGATCACGTTCCGGCCTGCAGATGCGTTCCACGCCGAAGCCGTCGCCCCGCTGATCTACGACAGCGCGCACGAGCTGCTCGGCTTCATGTTCGGCGATCGGGATACGGCCGAGGCCGCACTGGCCACGCTGCTGCGCCGGCCGGGTGGCCAGTTCGGACACGGATTCGCGACGATGATGCTGGCGGACGGCGAACTGGTCGGCGCGGAGCTGGGCTACGACGCCGAGCAGCTCGCGGCCCAGGAATTGCCGGGCATCCTACACATGTTCCGCGCCATGCCGATGCGTCGCTGGCCGCATCTTATGGGTCCCGTGAATCGGGCTCTGTCGGGCTACGTTCCGCCGCCGGCCGACGACGCCTACTACATCAACAACATCGCCGTCGACGCCAGCCGCCGTGGCCTGGGACTTGGCCGCCGCCTGCTCGACCATGTTGTCGATACCGCTCGAAAGCGTGGCTACCGCTGTGTCGAACTGGACGTGACCGACATCAACGATGGCGGTATCCGGTTCTACGAGCGCTACGGCTTCCGTACGGTCTCGACATCGGGCACCGGGGTGACCGTCGACAAGTACGGACTGCCGCGCCTGAAACGAATGCGCCTGCTGCTCGAGCACGACCAGCGCCCGGGCGTCGACAACTTCGGCCGCGAGACCAGCACCAACGTCGTCAACGATATCTCCGGCCTGAATCCGGTCCGGGTCGACAGCCTGTTCGCGCCCGGTTCCGTCGAGCAGCTCCAAACTCTGCTGCGTGCCACCGACAAACCGATTTCAATCGGCGGCGGACGATTCTCGATGGGCGGTCAGGTTGCGCAGCCGGACACCCTGCATATCGACATGCGGGGGCTTGACCGGGTGCTGGAGCTCGACGCCGATGCGCGCACCGTGCGGGTTCAGGCAGGCGCACGCTGGAAGGACGTTCAGCGCGTCATCGACGACTATGGCCTCGCGATCAGCATCATGCAGACCTACTCGAGCTTTACCGTGGGTGGGTCGCTGAGCGTCAATTGCCACGGACGCTACATCGGTCTGGGCCCGCTGATCCTCTCAGTACGCTCGATACGATTGATGCTTCACGACGGCGAGATCGTCGACGCCTCGCCGGCAGAGAACGCGGAGTTGTTCTATGGCGCGATCGGCGGTTACGGCGCGCTTGGCATCATCGTCGAAGCGGAACTGGACCTGGCCCTAAACACCCGCATCGAACGGGTCAGCCGCAAGATGAGTCTGGCGGAGTACCCGGCGTTCTTCCGCGAGCAGATTCGCGAGGACGAATCGGTCGTATTCCACAACGCGGACATGGTGCCGCCGAAGTTCGAGAAAGTACGCGCCATCTCGTGGAAGGTGACGGAAAAGCCCGCGAATGCGAAACCGAGAACCGGCGGCAAACGCAACCTGTACCTCGCCGAGAAATACATGCTGTGGGCGATCACCGAGACGCCGCTCGGCCACCTGCGCCGCGAGTACCTCTACGAGACGCTTCTGTACCTGCGGCCGAAAGTGACCTACCGCAATGACGAGGCGGACTACGACGTCGCGGAGCTCGAACCGCTGTCGCGCCAGGAAAGCACCTACGTCCTGCAGGAGTACTTCGTCCCCGTCGATCGGGTGACCGCGTTCTCCGCCGCGATGACCGAGATTCTGAACCGTCACAAAGTACAGGTCGTCAACGTATCGATCCGCCACGCCCGGCCGGACCCGGGCTCGCTGCTCGCGTGGGCGCGTGAGGAGGCGTTTGCACTGGTGCTGTACTACAAGCAGGGCACGTCTGCCTGCCAGCGGGAGCGGGTCGCGGTCTGGACGCGCGAACTCATCGACGCCGTGCTCGACCATGACGGTTGCTACTACCTGCCGTACCAACCGCACGCCCGCTTCGATCAATTTCATCGCGCCTATCCTGACGCGCCGAAACTGTTCGCGCTGAAGGACAAATTGGATCCGAACTACCGCTTCCAAAACTCGCTCTGGGCGAAGTACTACCGGCAGGACCGGGAGCTACCGCACTTCGGCGATCGCGATACCGACGGTTCGGAGTTCCTGACCGTGTACGGCAGGACGAAATCGCGTGACGATTTCTATCGCTTCCTGCAGGTGATCTATCACCTGTACCCGGAAGATCGCTTCCACGAACTCATCATCAAGGCCTGCGAGCGGCACGACACCGACGAGGCGATCTACGCGGAGGTCGCCGCGGGACTGCCGGCCATCAAGACGTTCCTGTCGGACCTCACCTACGCCTTGCCGGCGCTAAAGACACAAAAGAAGGAGATGGCGGCGCAGACGACGGCAATACTGCCGAAGCCGTCGAGCTTCAATGGCTACCTCGAAATCGGTTCGACCGGCCGCTACGTCAAGAGCCTGAAAAAGTCCCTGAACCTGAGCGGACCGATCTACCTGAGCAACGACGTCGCGCCGGACAATTCGCCGCCCGAGATCATGGAGCGCGGCGGTCTGCAGCAGGTTGGCGAATTCTTCCCGCTGAACGACTATGCGCCGATACCCGACGACGTCATCACGGACGAGTCACTGGACCTCGTTACTTGCTACATCGGGCTCCATCACTGCCCGCGCGAGAAGCTGCACGACTACATCGCGTCGATCCGGCGTGTGCTCCGGCCGGGCGGCTATTTCGTGCTGCGTGACCACGACGCCGGGGACGACGCGATGCGCACGTTCTGTGCGCTGGTGCACACGGTCTTCAATGCGGGTCTCGGCGTGTCATGGGAACAGGACCGGGAGGAGCTCAGGCTGTTCGAGGGCGTCGACTTCTGGGTGGACGCGATCGTCCGGCACGACTTCGAGGATCTCGGCAAGCGTCTTCTGCAGGCCAACGACCCATCGCTGAATACGCTGCTCTGTTTCCGGAAGGTCTGAGCCGCAGACCGCCCGGGTTTACCCGCGAGGCCTACGTGTCCCAGACGACGGTTGCCGCGTCGAACACCGGGCCGTCCACGCAGACGCGCTTCATGGCCTGTCCCTCTGGCGTATCGATCAGCACGGCGCAGCCCGCGCAACCGCCCACGGCGCAGGCCATGTACTCCTCCAGCGAAACTTCGCAGTCCACGCCGTAGCGCGCGGCAAGCTCGGCCACCGCACGGAGCATCGGCGTCGGGCCGCAGGTGAAGATTTTCGTGGCTGCGATCGTGTCGGCGTCCTGGCCGGCGAGCCACTGGTCCGCGAGATCGGTGACGAAGCCGTCAAAACAGCCGTCGTAGCCCTGTTTTGTCGTCAGCCGTGCCGGCACGCCCCAACTCTCCAGCAGCGGCATGGTCGAGGTGATCTCGCCGGCAACGCCAGCGAACGGCAGTGCCGACGGCACGAGATCGAACGGGAAGGGGATCTCGGAGCCGAGGATTGCAATCGGCCGGTAGCTGTCGTCGCTCCGCGTGACGTCCGCGAGGTAGACCATTGGCGGAATGCCGACACCACCGCCGATGAGCAGGCAATTCGGTTTGGCCGGATCGAGATTGAACGGCATGCCGATCGGACCGAGGACGCTCACCGTCGCGCCCGCTTCCTTCTCGGACAGAAGCGTCAGGCCTTCGCCGTGCGTCTTGTAGAGGATCTCGATCCAGTCTTCCTGCACGCGCATGATCGACATCGGCCGACGCATCGGCAGCATCGGATCGCAGGTGATATGGACGAAGCTGCCGGCTTTGGCGTTGGCCGCCGTCCTCGGCGCGCGTATTCGCTGCACGAACTGGTCGCCGGCAAGCGACTCGCGGCGCAGGATCTCGCCGTCCTCGACGAATATCGTGCCGCGATTACGCTGTGCATGTTCCTGCGCGGCACTAGTCATTCTTGTGCCCCGCGACGTGCTCGAGAACGGCCATACGCACAGCGACGCCGTTCGTGACCTGCTGCGTGATCACCGACTGCGGACCGTCGGCGACGGCACCTTCGATCTCGATGCCGCGGTTCATCGGGCCCGGGTGCATCACGATCGCATCGGGTTTCGCGGTCGCGAGCCGCTCGGTGCTCACGCCGAAGTTCGCGAAGTACTCGTCGATGCCGGGAATGCCGTCGAGATTGCCGATGCGCTCGCGCTGTATCCGCAGCGCCATAACGACGTCGGCGTCGCGCATGCCGTCGTCGAGGTTGTCGACGATGCGCGCGAAGTCCAGATCGCCGATACGCGGCGCCATGGCGGGTGGCGAGACCAGTCTCAGCTCGCCGACGTTCAGCGTGTGCAGCGCATGGGCCGCCGACCGGGCGACGCGGGAATGCTCGATGTCGCCCACGATGGCAACCGTCAGGTCTTCGATATTCGGCTTGTGCTGGCGGATGGTCAGCACGTCCAGCAGGCCCTGCGTCGGGTGCGAGACATCGGACTCGCCGGCGTTGAGGATTCTCACGTGATCCTTCACGTGCCGGGCGATGTAGGCGGGTACGCCTTCGCTCGCATCGCGCACCACCATGACGTCGACCATCATCGCCTCGAGCGTATAGATGGTGTCGAGGATGCTCTCGCCTTTCTTCCGCGATGACGTGTTGACGTCCAGATTGAGAACGTCGGCTCCCAGGCGCTTGCCGGCGAGATCGAACGATGCGCGGGTTCGCGTGCTCGGCTCGAAGAATAGGTTCGCGACCGTACGTCCGGCCAGCGACTCGCGCCGTACCGGCAGGTCGCCCGGCTCGTTCAGGAAGCCTTCCGCATCGTCCAGCAGCCTGACGAGCAATTCGCGATCGAGCCCCTTGAGCGTCAGCAGGTGGCGCAGCGATCCGTCGGGGTTCAACTGCAGTTCGGATTCGTCGGAGAGTTCGGGCGCGGCATCGTTCATGGGTCGCGGATTCTACTTCAATGACGCTACGTATTCAGAGCCAGGTATCGCTCGGCGATCATCACTGCCGCGGCGGCGTCGATGTCGGACTTCGAGATTCGGCCTTTCGAGCCAGCCTGGCGGGCGCGGATCAGGGCGGCCTCGGCCTCCTGCGACGAGTGCCGCTCGTCAATCTCGACGACAGGCACGCCGAAGCGTTCCAGTTCGCGCATGAAAGCGCGGATGGTCGGTGCGAGTTCCCCCGGCGAGCCGTCAGCGTGCAAGGGCATGCCAACGACGATGCCGCTCGGCCGCCACTCCTTGATCAGCGCGTCGATGCGGGCCTGATCGGGCCCGCGTTCCCCGTTGTCGACGATGCCGAGCGGGCTGGCACTGCCCGTGACGGTCTGGCCGACGGCGACACCGATGCGTCGCAGGCCAAAGTCGAACGCAAGAATGGTTTCGGGCGTGGAAGCGTCAGGCATGGCCCGCGTCGGGAGCCATCTGACTAATGTCGATGCCCAGGGTCCGGGCGGCCGCCGTCCAGCGTTCGCCAAAGGGAAGGTCGAAAACGATGTTCGGGCTTGCCGGAACGGTCAGCCACGAATTGGCCAGCATCTCGTCTTCGAGCTGCCCGGGCTGCCAGCCGGCGTAGCCCAGTGCGACCAGCGTCTTGTCAGGCCCCGACCCGGCCGCCATTGCATCGATGACGTCGCGCGAGAGCGTGAGGTGGATGTCGCTCGATACCGCAAGCGAATTCTCGAACGAGCCGGCGGGCTGGTGCAGCACGAATCCCCGTTCAGGGCCGACCGGTCCGCCCATCAACACGGGATGGTCTGCGGCCGCGGCGTCGGCCTCGCTCACCTCGAGCTGTTCGAAGAGGCCGCCGAGCTTAAGCGTCAAAGGACGGTTAATGACGATGCCGAGCGCACCGTCGTCATTGTGTTCGCAGATCAGCGTGACCGTGCTGGAGAAGTTGGGGTCCGCCATACCGGGCATCGCGATGAGCAGATGATTGGCGAGCGTGCCTTCCATACAGCCAGTATCCGCCGACGCAGGCGCCGGCACAACTTGATGCACGCAAAGCGATTAGTTGACGCTGGCGGTGGCCGGCAGTACGTCTTCAGCAAACAAGAACTTGCGGGTGAATGTCAGCGAGTCGTACTGATCGCGGATACCTTCCGGGAAGGCATCAAACGGCGATGAGCGGCGCAGAATCTCCAGCGCGGCCTGGTCGACGATGGCCGAGCCGGACGAGCGACGAATGATGACCTCGCCGAGTTCGCCGCTCGCGTCGATACGGACCTGCAGCGTCGGCCCGCCGGAGAATTCGTCGAGGCCGGAAATCTCCGGGAAGTACTCTCTGCCCATGGCCTCGATGCGGCGCTGCAGGCCGGCGAGATAGGGCGCAACTTCGGATTGACTGGTGTCGGCGCTGATGACGAGCTGACGCGGATCGTCATCGTGGATCAGCATGGATGCCCGATCGTCGATCGGCAGCGGCAGCGTTTGATCGGCGCCTCTCTCGAGGGCCATGGCAACGCGAGTATTGTCCGAGGCCAGGTCACGCGGCGTGTCGGCAACTCGCTGCTCGTCGTATCGCTCGCTCGCCACGAGCTGATCCGCGGATCGCTCGCGCTGCTGCGTGGTGGCAAAGCTGTCGCCGTTGGCCTCACCGAGATTGTCGATCGGCGAGTTATTCTCCTCGGCCGCCGTCGGCCGGACCTGCTCGGTGGTGTTGCCGCCACCCTGCTGGCTGGCCTGCGCGATGTACTCGGCGCGATCGGGACGATCGATGTTCTGGTCCGTCTCGGCGACGATCGTCACCTCGACCGTGATCGCGTCGGCGAACTGCTCGGAAAGTGCGGGATTGAAGGCAATGCCGATGATCAGTACGCCGTGGATCAGGGCTGCAAGGAACAGCATGGCCGGCAGCCGGTCAGGCGCGGGCTTCGCGACGAGCCTGAGCTCGGCGATCGGGTCCACAATGCCTGGGTCGTTCCTCATAAGATTATGTCGGGTGCCCTGCTGGCGCGAATGATCCGCCTGTTTTGTCCTAAAAACAAGCGCTTATTGCATCGCCCGAGAATCGCTCAAAGAAGTTTCAGTGTACTCCCGGAGCCACTGAGGAAATGAGAACTGCGTCACTCTCGGCCGGATCGAAAGCGCCGTTGCGGCCGGCCAGGCAGCACTCCGCGGAGCAGGTAGGCGACGGTAGTGAGCGGTGCAATCGAGGCGCTAGTCGAGCGCGCCTTCGATGGCATCGAACAGAAGACCGGCGATGTTGAGATCGAACTCCGCATCGAGTTCGCGGATGCCCGTCGGGCTCGTTACGTTGACCTCGGTCATGTAGTCGCCGATGACGTCGATACCGGCGAAGATCACGCCGGCATCGCGAAGCACCGGACCGACCTGATCGCAGATCTCGCGATCGCGATCCGATAGCGTCTGTCCGCGCCCGACGGCGCCCATGACGAGGTTGCCCCGGTTGTCGTCCGGTGGCGGGATCCGCGCAAGCGCGTACGGCACCGGCTCGCCGTTGATCAGCAGAATGCGTTTGTCCCCATCGCTGATCTCAGGAAGGAAGATCTGTGCAATCGCGAACTGCTGGCCGTAGTCGGTCAGCGTTTCGTAGATGACATTGGCGTTGTTGTCGCCCTTGTTGACGACGAAAATGCCTTTGCCACCCATCCCGTCGAGCGGCTTGACGACAATGCGAGAGTGCTCGGCGGCGAAGGCCCGCAGGTCGTCCATCGAACGCGTGATCAGCGTCAGCGGCGTGTACTCGGGGAACCAGGCGGTGTAGGCCTTCTCGTTCATGTCCCGAAGCGCCTGCGGCGCATTGACGATCAGGGCGCCGGCGGTCGCAGCCCGGTCGAGAATGTACGTCGTGTAGACGTACTCCATGTCGAACGGCGGGTCCTTGCGCATCAGGATGGCGTCGATATCGCCCAGCGCCACGTCCTCTGATACGCCGAACTCGAACCAGTCGTTCGGGTCGTCGCGAACCGTCAGTCGCCGCGACAAGCCTCTCGCTTCACCGGCAACGAGCCTCAGGTCCGCCTGCTCGAAATAGTGCAATTCGGCGCCGCGCCGCTCGGCCTCGAGCAGCATCGCAAAAGAGCTGTCCTTTTTGGTCGTGATCGAGCCAATCGGGTCCATCACGATACCGACTCTCAAGCGCCGATTTGCCATCTCGATCAATTTCTCCGGGAAACTGTGAGCGGCCCACTATACAGCCCCCGATTTGCACGGCAAGCTCCGGTTTTCACGACATTTTTGGGCCGCGAGAGGGGCGTCGTAGCGGCACTTATGTCAATATGGTAAAAGTCCGTGTTCCCGAACAATTCGCGGCAATGGGCGACCGCGAAATGGGGGTTCGGGTTTGGAGGAATTCCGGTGTCCAACACTCAATCTCGAAGTCTTAACGGACTCAAGATTCTCGTCGTTGATGACAGCAAGACCATCCGCCGCACCGCTGAGACACTGTTGACCAAGGAAGGCTGCCAGGTTTTTACGGCCATCGACGGTTTCGACGCTTTGTCGAAGATCGCCGATCATCAACCTGACCTTATCTTCGTCGACATCATGATGCCGCGGCTGGACGGTTACGAGACCTGTTCGCTGATCAAGCACAACAAGCTGTTCAAGCAAACGCCGGTCATCATGCTGTCGAGCAAGGACGGTCTCTTCGACCGTGCAAGAGGCCGCATCGTCGGCTCCGAACAATACCTGACCAAGCCGTTCACCAAGGACGAACTCTTGGGCGCGATCTCTAACCAGATCAACTGATTCAAGGAGGATCAATGTCAACCGTGCTCATCATCGACGATTCGCCGACAGAGCTGCATCTGTTCCAGAACATGCTGGAGAAGAACGGCTTCACGACGCTCGTCGCCGACAGCGGCGAAGAGGGCGTGCAGAAGGCAAAGACGTCGCGGCCCGACTGCATTCTCATGGATGTGGTCATGCCGGGCATGAACGGCTTTCAGGCCACTCGCAAACTGAGCCAGGACCCTGCGACCAAGGGCATTCCCGTCATCATCATCACGACGAAAGACCAGGAGACGGACAAGATCTGGGGCATGCGCCAGGGCGCCGTCGAATACCTCGTGAAACCGATCGGCGAGGACCAGCTCATCCATATGGTCAACGCCGTCATGGCGGCCTGAGCCACGAATGACTACAAGCGCCGAGCTTGCTTCACTCGTCAAGCAGCCGTTTGAGCTGCTGCGTGAGATCGAACGCCGCAGCGCGGCCGCGCAGTCCGGCGCGGCGGCCGGGGCATCGCACGCCGAGTGGGTGGGCGTCGGTTTCCGGATCGGCGACGAGCAGTTCGTCGCGCACCGCGATCAGGTACGCGAGGTGCTGATGCTGCCCGAGAGCATGACGCGAGTGCCCGGCGCGAAACGATGGTTGCTCGGCATCGCCAATCTTCGCGGCCACCTGCTGCCGCTGGTCGACGTAAAACTCATGCTCGGCAGCGGCCGCACGTCGCTTCGCCGAACGACGCGCGTGATCTCCGTGAATCACCGCGAGATTCCCGCCGGACTCGTCGTCGACGAGGTGCTCGGCTTCCGTCGCTTCATGGATCACGAACGCGGCGAGACACCAATGGACACAGTCGCCCGCTGCGAGCGCTACCTCGAGGGCAGCTACGTCCGCAACGACGAGCGCTGGCCGATCTTCGATCTGTTCTCGCTGATCGAGAGCAACCTGTTTCTGCAGGCAGCCGCCGAATAAGCGCGCGGCGTACCGCAAACCAACGAGTCACACGCTATGGCTGACAAAACGAACACTTCTACCGCCTTCCGCACCGTCGCGCTGGTCATCGCGCTGGCGCTCATCGGTGCGGCCGGCCTCGTCTTCCTGCAGGCCGGATCGTCACCGGCGACCGCCCTCGCGGCGATCTCCCAGGCGCTTCCACAGCAGGCGAACGATGCCCTGCTCGGCGAGGAAGGCGGCTTTCCCGCGCTGGCGGACAGCGTGTCGGCACTGGACGGTCTCAGCGGCGCGGCACCGGGCAGCACGGCCGATTGGCGCGAACTCTCGACACGTGCGGAGTCGATCCTCAGCCGGCGGACCGACATCGAGGCGTTGAACACGGCGTCGTCGGGTATCTCGGCGACCGCGGCGGAAATCCTGTCGCTGAGCGACCAGCTGCTGAGCAGCACTCCATCGACGGCGGTCGTGCAGGAGCTGCAACAGCGCAGCAGCCGCCTGGCGACGGAGACCTCTGGCCTCGCGCTGTCACCGGACGCGGGTCAGGCGGCCGAAGCCGTCGCGGCCGATGTCGCCTACCTGCGAGACGTCGTGAACGCACTGAGCGGCGAAGCGTCTTCGCTGGACGTGCGGCCACTCAACGCGGCCGGTCAGGACGCCGTTGTGGCACCGCTGGCGGCCTACGTCGCCGAACTGGAATTGCAGAGCGAAGCCCTGAGCGCGAGCGCCATGCAGATGGCGGGGTTGCGCGATCAGCTCGCCGGCCTGGAGTCGGCATCGGCCAACCTGATGAACAGCGCGATGTCCGGCGGTCAGGGCAGCCTGCCCGGAGTCTTAAGTCTACCGTGGGTGCCGATCGGCCTCATGGGTCTCGGCGTCATACTCGTGATGGTGCTGATCGGGCTCAACTCACGCTCTTCGACCTTCGAACGGACGGCGAAAGAGCAGGCCGAGCAGAACGAACGGAACCAGCAGGCCATTCTCAGGCTGCTCGACGAGATGGGCAGTCTCGCCGATGGTGACCTGACGGTCGAAGCCACGGTGACGGAAGACATCACCGGTACGATCGCCGACTCGTTCAACTATGCGATCGAGGAACTGCGCAAACTCGTAACGACGGTCAACGAGACCGCAATCATGGTCGACTCGGCCGCGAAGCAAACCGAAAGCACGGCATCGCACATGGCCCGTGCAGCCGACAATCAGACCAAAGAGATCAACGCGGCGACCGAATCGATCGTATCGATGGCCGGTTCGATCGAGGAAGTCTCCGGCAATGCCGAGCGCTCCTCGGACGTCGCGCGCCACTCGGTCGATGTCGCGCATAAGGGCGGCGAGGCAGTGCGCCGCACGATCGACGGCATGAATACGATCCGCGAGACGATCCAGGAGACGTCCAAGCGCATCAAGCGGCTCGGCGAAAGCTCGCAGGAGATCGGCAACATTGTCGAGCTGATCAACGACATCGCCGAGCAAACGAATATCCTGGCCCTGAACGCCTCGATCCAGGCATCGATGGCCGGCGAGGCGGGACGCGGTTTCGCGGTCGTCGCCGACGAGGTTCAGCGGCTCGCGGAACGCTCGACGAACGCAACCAAGCAGATCGAAGTCCTGGTAAGCACGATTCAGGCGGATACCAAGGAAGCCGTCGTCTCGATGGAGCGCAGCACGACGGACGTGGTCGGCGGGGCGCTACTCGCCGAGAACGCCGGCGCGGCACTGGACGAGATCGAGCAGGTGTCGAATCAGATCGCGAACCTGGTACAGAACATCTCCGTGTCCGCGCGCGAGCAGGCACGCTCTGCCGCCGACGTGACCCGGCGCACGACGCGCCTGGGCGAGATCAGCACGCAGACCGGCAAGGCGACGACCGCCACCGCGGCTGCTATCTCCAAGCTGTCCGAGTTCGCCTCGCAGCTCCGGATGAGCGTCGCTGGCTTCACGCTGCCGCAGGACCAGCTGCCACAGAGCAACCTGCAGGCCGCGGGGACGAACGAGGCGCCGGTCGGGGATCAGAGGCAGGCCAGCGCAGGCTAAGCGCTTCCGAGCGATTCCAGGGACAGCGAATTAGCA
Source organism: Woeseiaceae bacterium (assembly GCA_965232445.1). Taxonomy (GTDB): domain Bacteria; phylum Pseudomonadota; class Gammaproteobacteria; order Steroidobacterales; family Woeseiaceae; genus UBA1847. Next base: position 1,856,375 of record OZ246973.1, read on the forward strand.
GATGACGGGCTCCACGAGCATAGAGCAGGCACCGACCGACGGCATCGATAGCCCGGTACGCGCGCTTGCGATCGTCAGCAACGAGCTGAACGAGACGATCCGCAACGCGCATCTGGCGCTCGAGGACTGCGTCGACGGCCGTGGCGGGTCCGCCGCGCTGGCGCGTGCCGCGGAACTCCTGCACCAGGCGCGCGGTGCACTGCAGATCACCGAGACCTACGGCGCGGCCCTGCTTGCCGAGGAAATGGAGCTCGCCGCCCGCTATCTGGTCGCGATCAAGGCGGGCAAGGCTCGCGACGACGGCCTTGACGCGCTGACGCGCTCGATGGTGCAACTGCCCATCTACATTGAGCGCCTGCTGGGCGGCGGACGCGATATCGCGCTCGTCCTGTTGCCGATGCTGAACGACCTGCGCGCCGCGCGCGGTCAGCCGCTGCTCTCCGAGGGCACGCTGCTGCTGCTCAATCTTTCGCCGCGGCGCAATGATGCCGGCAAGGCCAGCCGCGAAGGCAGCGGTGAGGAGCCGGTCGTCGTCGCACGGCGGCTGCGGCCGAAGTTCCAGCTCGCGCTGCTCGGTTGGATCAAGGGTGGCGATTCGGAGCGTCACGTTCAGACGCTGGCCAAAGTCGCGTCCGCGATGCAAAACGCGGCGACGCGCGACGACATGTACCAGCTCTGGTGGGTCGTCGGCGGTGTGCTCGAAGCATTGCAGGAAGGCGGTCTGGAAACGACCGTCGCGCTGAAGCGTTTGCTCGGTCAGGCGGACCGCCACATCAAGGCGTTGATCGACGAAGGCATCGAGGCCTTCGACACACACCCGGTCGACGATCTACTGAACAATCTCCTTTACTACGTCGCCCGTTCGACGACCACTGGCGAACGGATCAGCGAAATACGCGCCGCGTTCAATCTGTCCGAACTGCTGCCTGGCGACGAGCAGGTCGAGCACGCACGCGAGGCGCTGTCAGCGCCGAGCGTGAAGCTGATGAAGACGGTTGCGTCGGCGATCAAGGAAGACCTGTCGAGCGTCAAGGACGTGCTCGATATCTTCGTTCGCACCGGCCTCAACAAGTCGGCCGAACTGGTGCCGCAGCTCGAACTCCTGAAGAAGATCTCGGACACACTCGGCGTTCTCGGACTCGGCGAGCTGCGCAGCGACATCGACGGTGAGATGGAGCGAATGAAGTCCGTCGTCGAACGCGGCGGCGTCGCCAACGAACAGCTCGTGCTCGACATCGCATCCACCCTGCTGCGGGTCGAGGACCGCCTCGACCAGCAACTGATCAAGCTGACGACCCCGCAAGAGTCCGCACTTGCGGAAGCGCCGGCGGACATGCCGGAGGCCGAAGCTGCCGACTACCGCCAGGTCGCGGAATCCGTCATGCGCGAATGCATCATCAATCTCGCGCGGATCAAGGAAACGATCAGCCAGAGCATGGCGTCGAATGCGCCGTCGCAGGGCCTCGACAGCGTGCCGTCGCTGATCCAGGGCATCAAGGCGGGTCTGATGATGCTCGACAAGACGCGGGCAATGGAGGTCGTCGACCGTATTGGCCGGATCGTCACGCTGACTCTGAAAGGCGGCGGACCGGGCCAGCTCGCGCAGAAGGAGACCGACCGGCTCGCGGACGCCATCGTCAGCATCGAGTACTACATGGAGACCGTGAAGGCCGGTCGTAGCGAGCCGTGGTACATGCTCGACAACGCCGAAGCCTGCCTGACGGTTCTGAAGGACGTCGAGGCACGCATGGCCGTCGTGCCCGAGCCCGAGCCACCGGCCGAGCCCGAGCCGGCACCCGAAGCGGCCGAGGAAGGGCCCGAGGCCGCGGTTACTACCATGAAGATGGCGCGGGCCGATATCGAGGCGGCGGCGATGGCGAATCTGCCCAAGCCGCAGCCGGAAGCGCCGCCGCAGCTGCCGGTTGTCGCTCCCGACGCCGAGCACCTCGACCCCGAACTGATCGAGCTCTTCATCGAAGAGGCGAAGGAAGAGATCTCGACGATCAAGCGGAAGCTTCCGCAATGGGGCGAAGATCCGGACGACATGGAGTCGCTCATTGTCGTGCGCCGCTCGTTCCACACGCTGAAAGGCAGCGGCCGGATGGTCGGTGCACAGCGGATCGGCGAATATTGCTGGGCGGTCGAGAATCTGCTGAATCGCCTGATCAACCGTACGCTGGTGCGCACGCCACCGATGGTCGATTTCATTCTGGAGGCCGCGAGGGCGGTGCCGGAGCTGGTCGAACAGCTGGAAGTCGGCACGGAACCGAAATCGGACCTCCGCACGCTGATCGCGCGCGCACAGGCGTTCGCGGACGGCAATCCGGAAGCCGCCGTGCTCACCGTTGCGGCGCCCGCCGGCGAACCGGCGGAAGACAAGGCCGCACTGGAAATGGACCCGGTGCTGCTGGATATTTTCTCGAAGGAGACCGCGGGTCACCTGGGTGTCATCCGCGACTATCTGGCTGCCTGCGAAGGGCATTCACCGCCGTTCGACGTCACCGACAAACTGCACCGCGCCTGCCACACCCTGCACGGCAGCGCCAACATGGCCAATGTCGAGCGTGGCGTGGCGGTCGCCGGCGCGCTCAATCGTTTCGTGCGCCGCGTCTACGACTACAAGGTTGGCTTCGAGGACGCGGGGCTGGTCGCGCTGCGCGACGCGTCGACGGCGATCGAGACGATCGTCGCAGACATCAATCAGCCGGATCGCGAGCGCGCCGACTACACGACGCTGATCGACCACCTCGGTGAGCTCACCGAGGCCGTGCAGCAAGCTGACCCGACGCTCGTCAGCATCGAGGACATGCTCGACGAGCCCGAAGAGGAAGTCGCCGAGGCGCCCGCGAAGGCGGAGGAGCCGGTCGAGATCGAGTACGACGCCGAGATCGCCGCCATCTTCACCGAGGAATCGGCGGAGCTCCTGGAAGCAACCGACAAGGCTTTCGACGAGTGGCAGAAGGACCACGAATCGAGACACGCGCTGGACGAACTCAAGCGTCACCTGCACACGCTGAAGGGTGGCGCTCGCATGGCCGGGATCATGGCCATGGGCAATCTCAGCCACGAGATAGAGACCCTGCTGCTATCCGTGGACGAAGGGCGCGTCAAACCGTCGGGCGCGATGGCCGAGCTGATGCAGCGGAGCATCGACGAACTGCACCGTATGCGCGACCTCGTCATCGCCGGCAAGCCGGTCGCCCCGGCGACCGATCTGGAGCAGCGGATCCAGCAGGCGAACGCCGGCTTTGAAGTGGCCGAGGAAGTGGTGGTCGAGACGCCGGGGTCCGAGCCGCCTACCGAGTTCACGATCGAGCCTGAGGACACGGTGAGCATGGTGATCGTGGATTCGCCGCTGGCCGACGAACTCGCCCAGATCGGCCAGTCCGCGGAAGAGCCGTCGCTCGAGATCGAGGCGGCCGAGGAAATCGAAGCGCTCGAGGTCGCGACTCCGCCCGTGCCGCCGGCAGCCACGCCGGAGCCGGACGCTGCCGCGGCACTTGAAGCGGAACTCGAAGCCGCGGCACAGCTGGAAGCAGAGCGCGAAGCCGCGGCGAAACTCGAGGAAGAGCTCGTAGCCGCGGCCGAACTCGGGGCGGAGCTCGACGCGGCAACGGAACCGGAGCCCGAACCCGAGCCGGAACCTGAGCCAGAGCCAGAGCCTGAGCCGGAACCAGAGCCGGAGCCCGAACCGGAACCCGAGCCCGCGCCGCCACCGCCGCCGGAAGCGGCACCCAGGCCCGAACTGCGGGCGGTGCGCGCCGCCGATCAGCGCCAGGAATTCGCACGAATCGACGCGGACTTGCTCGAAGACCTCCTGAACGCGGCGGGCGAGATCAGCATTTATCACTCGCGCCTCAGCCAGCAGGTCAACGCGTTCGAGTTCAACGTCGAGGAGATGAACGCGACGGTCGCTCGTCTCCGCGAGCAGCTCCGGAAGCTCGAAATCGAGACCGAAGCACAGATCATGCACGGCCATCAGGACACGCTGGTCGCATCGAAAGATTTCGATCCGCTCGAGATGGATCGATATTCGAATATCCAGCAGCTCTCGCGCGCACTCGCCGAGTCGGCCAACGACCTCGCGAGTCTGAAAGACATGTTGTCGAACCTGACCACCGAGGCCGAAAGTCTGCTCGTGCAGCAGTCGCGCGTTACCGCGGAGTTGCAGGACGGTCTCATGCGCACGCGCATGGTGCCGTTCGAGCGTCACGTCGGCCGGCTGACGCGACTTGTCCGACAGGCCGCAACCGAGGCCGACAAGCGAGCCGAACTCGCCGTCGAGGGTGCGTCCGGCGAACTCGACCGGCAGGTACTCGACAAAATGCTGCCGCCGTTCGAGCACATGCTGCGCAACGCGGTCGTGCATGGCCTCGAGTCGCCCGACGAGCGACAGGACTACGGCAAACCGCCGACCGGGCAGATTACGATCCGCCTGCATCGCGAGGGTTCCGAGATGGTCATCGACGTTTCCGACGACGGCCGCGGCCTCGACGTCGATGCGATCCGGCGCAAGGCCTACGAACTCGACCTGCTGAAGCCGGATTCGAAGGTTACCGACGAAGAGATCATGCAGCTGATCCTGACGCCGGGCTTCACAACGGCGCGCGAGGTTACGCATTCCGCTGGCCGCGGCGTCGGCATGGACGTCGTCGCAAACGAGGTCAAGAAGCTCGGTGGCTCGCTGCGCATCGCCTCGGTGACGGGGCAGGGCACGAATTTCACCGTGCGTCTGCCGTTCACGCTGGCCATTACTCAAGCGCTCATCGTTCGTACCGGCGACGAGGTGTATTCGCTGCCGCTGCCCGCGGTCGAAGGCGTTGCCCGGATTCCGCGTGCCGAACTGGAGAATCTGCTGAGTCAGACCGAGCCGAGCTACGAGTACGGCGAGCAGGTCTACAAATTCCGGCACCTCGGCATGTACCTCGGCGGTCAGGCGGCGACGCTGCCGGCCGACGAAGCGTTCATTCCGGTCATCCTGGTTCGTGCGGGAGAGTACTCCGCGGCGCTACTGACGGACGAGATGCTCGCTAGCCGCGAGATCGTCGTGAAGTCTGTCGGTCCTCAGCTCGCGGGTATCCGCGGCATCTCCGGAGCGACGATCCTCGGCGACGGGCGCATCGTGCTCATCCTCGACATCAACGCACTGGTTCGAACCGGCGCGCCGGTCGTCGAAATCAAGAAGGCGGCACCGACGCCGACCGACGACAGGCCGCTGGCACTCGTCGTCGACGACTCGATCACGGTTCGCCGCGTCACCGAGCGTTTCCTGCAGCGCAACGGCATGCGCGTCATGACCGCGAAGGACGGTCTGGATGCGATCAGCGTCATGCAGGACGCCAAGCCGGACGTGATCCTGCTCGATATCGAGATGCCGCGCATGGACGGTTACGAATTCGCATCGCACGTCCGCAACGACGATCGCGTTGCCGACGTGCCGATCATCATGATCACATCGCGCGTCGGCGACAAACACCGCGCTCGGGCGATCGAGCTCGGGGTCAACGACTACCTCGGCAAGCCGTATCAGGATTCGCAGCTGTTGGAGGCCATCCAGCGCCAGCTCGAGGAGAAAGGGATTAATCTGTCGTGAGCGCGGTATCCGAAGAACTCTACAGCCTGCTCGTACCGCTCGCCGACGACCGGCTCATCGTGCCCCGCGCCTGCGTGGCCGAAGTCGTGCGCTTCATGAAGCCGGACCGGGAAACCGGTGCGCACGACTGGATGCTCGGAACCGTCAACTGGAGCGGTCGTGAGCTCCCGGTCGTGTCCTTCGAGGGCGTGCTCGGCCAGGACATTCCGGCCGTCACCGGCCGAACGCGTATCGTCGTATTCCTCGCAAGCGGCGGCCTGTTGAAGACCGGCTACTTCGGCGTGCTGACCCAGGGCTTCCCACAGCTGGTGCGCGTCAATCGGGACGTGCTCAAGCTGGAATCCACCGAGGGCTGGCCGGAGAACGCGCCCGTGCTCTGCCGCGTGAAGATGATCAACGAATTCCCGCTGATCCCCGACCTGGAGCAACTCGAAATGATGCTCACCGAGGAATCGGTTCGGGCCTGAAGTCTCCCCAAAGCGACTGCGCGATCGCGACCGCGGTGAGCGCCGCCGTCTCCGTCCGCAACACCCGCGGACCCATCGACACCGGCTGAAATCCGGCCAGCGAGGCATCGTCAAGTTCGCTCTCGCTAAGACCGCCCTCGGGTCCGATCAACAGGCACAGCTTGACCGGCGGCGACTGGATACCCGTGAACGGCGGCACACCGGGGCCATGCGTCAGCACGAGCTGGGTCGCATCGGCACCGCCGCCTTCGCCGAACCACTTGTTCAGGGCAATCGGGGCGTCCACCAGCGGCGGGCGTGTTCGGCCGCACTGCTCGCAGGCGCTCTCCGCGACTCGCTGCCAGTGCGTTCGGCGCTTCTCCGCACGGGCGGCATCGAGGCGCACGACGCCGTGATCGGTAAGTACCGGTGTAATCCGCTTGACGCCGAGCTCCGTCGACTTCTGCACGACGAAATCCATGCGCTCGCCGCGGGACACGCCCTGCACGAGGTGCAGCTTGAGCGGCGACTCGAGGTTCGATTCGACGGCTTCGCGGACGAGCAGGGTCGCCCGGTTCTTGCGCAGTGCTTCGATGGTCGCGAGAAACTCACCGTCGTCGCCGTTGAAGACACTGACCGTCTCACCGGTCTGACACCTGAGTACGCGGCCGAGATAGTGAGCGCGCTCGGCGTCGAGCGTCACTTCGGCACCGTTGCTCAGCCGCTCGGAAACAAATAGCCTCGTCGTCATGAGTACAGATGATGCCTCATCCACCGAGCGGCCGGTATTCGAGGTCGACCCGGCTAGCGGCCGTCTGACACCGGCGCGCTACGTCGCGAGTCCGAACCGTGACGCCCGCCCGAGTGGGGCCGCGCCGGAGATGCTCGTTATCCACGGCATCAGTTTGCCGCCCGGTGAGTTCGGCGGTAACGAGATCGAATCACTGTTCACCAATACGCTCGACTGGGACGCGCATCCTTACTTCGACGGCATACGCGGTCTCGAGGTATCGGCACATCTGTTGATCCGGCGCGACGGCGAAGTCGTTCAATTCGTGCACTTCACCGAGCGTGCCTGGCACGCCGGTCAGTCACGCTTCCACGGCAGAACACGCTGCAATGACTTCTCCATCGGCGTCGAGTTGGAGGGCGAAGACGAAACGCCCTACGAGGAGGCGCAATACGCATCGCTGATCGCCGTGATCGACGCCGTGCAGCAGGCCTACCCCAGCATCGTCGACCGCAATATCGCCGCTCATTCCGACATCGCGCCCGGCCGAAAAAGCGACCCCGGCCCTGCTTTCGACTGGCTGCGACTGTATGATGGATTGTCATGAGCCTGCTAGCGTTACTCATCGGCCTCGTCATCGAACGACTCGCGACCCAGATATTCCACTGGCGACGCATGCGATTCATGGATCGCATTATCGACTCGGGATTCGGCTATGCGGAGCGCATCAAGGAATGGCCGCCGGTGGTGCCGGTCATCCTGCTTGCTCTCCTGCTCGCGCTGCCGGTCTTCATAGTGATCGTTGCGCTCGGCGACGCGCTGCTGGGTTTTCCCTATCTGATCCTCGCGATCGTTGTGCTGTTCTTTTCGCTCGGACCGAATGACATCGGCGAAGACGTCAGCGAGTACTGTGCCGCGCTCGAGGAAGACGACGAAGAACGTCTCCAGCAGACCGCGAAAGCGCTGGTGGAGAGCGACGTTCCGGTAGACACGCTGGACTGTATCCACGCCGTGGAATCCGCCGTTTTCGTGCAGGCAAACAATCGTCTCTACGCAATCATCTTTTGGTTCATCGTGCTCGGCCCCTTCGGCCCGCTGGGGGCGTGGCTGTACCGGGTCACCGACCTGATCCGGCGCAGGGCCGTATTCTCCGCCGCGCGCGCGGAAGAAGAGGCGGAGATTGAAAAGACGACGCGACTACGCGATGCGGCCGTCCAGCTGCACAGCTGGCTGGCGTGGATTCCGGCCAGACTCACGGCGGTCGGCTACGCGATTGCAGGTCACTACGATGCGGCCTTCGCTGCATGGCGGCGGCATCCCGACCCGGCACCCGAGACCGCGTCCGAAGCCAGCGAGAACCTGCTCGCCCGCGTCGGCATTGGTGCCCTTGCTCTGCACGATCAGGATGACGAGGATCTGAAGGAGCGCGGCGTTCGCGGCGCGACTGCCGCCAATCGGCTGGTATTCCGGCTGCTCGTGATCTGGGCCGTCATCATCGCCGCGCTGACGCTGTACGGCCTGGCGGTGTGATCGCGGTCGACGCGGCGCCACTCTCTTTCTGATGCGAAAAATTCTTGCGCTCGGCCTGCTGAGCAGTCTGCTGTGGGCCTGCGAACGGCCGACGTCTGTGCCTGGCGGCGAATCGCTACGCATCGTCACGCTCGCGCCACACCTTACCGAACTCGTTTTCGCTGCCGGTGCCGGCGAGTACCTCGTCGGCGTCAGCGCGTACTCGGACTACCCGCCCGAGGCGCTGGAGATTCCCGTCATCAGCGATGCCTTTACCGTCGATCAGGAGCAGCTGGCGATCCTCGCGCCAACGCTGATCCTCGCGTGGGACGGCGGCACTCCGCGGCCGCTCATCGACGAGCTGTCGGCGACCGGCTATCGGGTCGAAGCCATCCGTACGCACGGCCTGACCGATATCCCGCTTGCGATCGAACGCATCGGGGAACTGGCTGGCGGGGACGCGGCCGCGAGCGATGTCGCGCAGCAGTTCCGCGAGGGCATCGACGACCTGCGCGCTCAATACTCGAATTCGGATTCGATCTCCGTTTTCTATCAGATCGCAAGCCGGCCTTTGTATACCGTCGGCGGATCGCACTACATCTCCGACATCATTGCCCTTTGCGGCGGACAGAACGTGTTCGGAGATCTCGGCGATCTGGCGCCCGCCATCAGTGTCGAGGCTGTGATCGACAGAAATCCGGACGCGATGCTGGCAGCCGATGCCGGTGGCGATGCGCCATTCGAGATTTGGGAACGCTGGCCGCACATCAGCGCGAATCGGCTGGGCAATCACTTTACCGTCGATGCCGATTCGATCGGGCGCCCGTCGGTGCGGCTGGTGGATGCCACTGCCGAGGTTTGCGAGCACCTCGCAACGGCACGCCGTCGGCTGGCAGAAATTCCGGCGACTCAATAATTCATTGCCCGCCCGGGCGGCAAACGAAACATCGGCTCGACGACTCTGGGCCTCTGCGACCATTTTCAGCGCCGCAGCATCAATCGAAGTGAAAGCTACCGACTCACAATAAACGGCCGGGCCGCAGGCGGCGCTGCCACAAATGGCGGGGGACAGAGGATATGAGACTTTCCACACGCGCGGTCTGGCTGGCGATTGCTTTGTCGATGGCTGCGTCCAGGCTATCGGCCGAGGAGTACGACTTCGAACTCGACGTTGATTTCGGCAGCACCCGTTTCGATGGCAACAAGACGATCACGACAAGTGGCGGTACGATCTTCAATTCCGGAACGCTCGACACCGATCGCCTGAGTATTGACGGCACGTGGTACCTCAACGGGTTGTCAGACGCTGACGGACCACGAGCTCGCGCGGACCTGACGAGCCGGGCTTCGTCTCTCAGCTTCGAATACGCAAGACTCGAACTCGAAACCTCGGCCTTTCTGACGAACGACGATCCGTCGCTGCCGTTCATCACGCCACTGGATTCGCGATTCAAGACCAGCGGGGATCTGTTCGCAGTCGACTATCGGCACGTCGATCGTGACAGCGGCTGGTTCGGTGGTGTGAGACTGCAGGTCTCGGAGACCGGCCCCGGCGGCCTTGTCGATGCGTCGCTCGATGCAACCGAGTGGCGCGTGAGTGCCGGCAAATACCTCTTCGAAAACACGACGGTTTCCATTGGCACTGGCCGGATCGAGTTCGACTTTGAGGACACAACGCTCTATGAGGTGTCGGTTGAGCACCTTGGGGCGCTCGGTGACCGTTGGCAGTACGGTGTCGACGTGAATTGGGATAGAGCGGATCGCAGTTTCTTCGATCAGGAAACCATCGGTGCGTCATTGTCTCTTTACCCGACCCGGAACCTGGAATTCGGTATAGCGATAACAGAGGCGATCGGCGATATCGGTTTCGCCGGCAGCGAGTCCAGTTACGCTGGCTTTGCGAGCTGGTTCGTCAGGCCAAATCTACGACTTTCGGCCAGCTACCGCAGCGATGACGTCGATTTCCTCGGCAATGTCTTCGTCGGCGGATCCGAAGTCCGCGACGCCGATCAGGACTCCTTCGGCATCAGCGCGACCTGGCGATTCGACTAGCGATTTCTGTTCGCCCATGTCGGCAGCGTACACTCGGGACAATCGCAGCTCCGAGAAAAGGCATGGACACTCTTCTTCGCTCGACGAACGCTGGCGATGTTGCGCTGGTGGCAGCGCTGCTCGTCGCTGAAGGCCTTCCAACCGAAGATCTGACCGAAGAAGCGCTGGCGCTCATCGCCGAGCGCGACGGGGCCGTGGTCGGCGCGATCGGTCTGGAGAGCTACGGCGACGTCGGTCTGCTGCGTTCCCTGGTGGTGGCGACGGCGGGCCGGAGCGCCGGCCTCGGGGCCAGGCTCGTGGATGCGCTGGAGGCGATCGCTCGCGATGCCGGCATCGATCAGCTCTGGTTGCTCACCATCGACGCCGATGCGTGGTTTGCAAAACTCGGTTATGAGGCCCTCGGCCGTGAGCATGCGCCGGCAGCGATTCAGTCAACCGCGGAATTCTCCAGCCTGTGTCCGGCCGATGCGGTGCTGATGCGCAAGCACCTCTAAGCTTCAGCGCTCGCGGTCCCAGAGCACTTCCTGGCCCGATTCCTTGCGCGCGAGCACGCGGGCGACGACGAACAGCAGATCCGACAGTCGGTTCAGGTAGCGTACCGTCTCCGGCCGTACGTCTTCCGCAGCGGCAAGCGTCAAGACCCGCCGTTCGGCCCGCCGAACGATCGCGCGGGCCAGGTGACAAGCGGCAGTGGCTCGGCCGCCGCCTGGCAGGATGAAGTCCTTCAGCGGCGGCAGATCGCTGTTCAGGTCGTCAAGACGGGTCTCGAGGCGCGCAACGAATTCGTCGGTCACCGCGGCATGGCCCGGAATGCAGAGTTCGCCGCCGAGTTCGAACAGGTCGTGCTGGACGCCGACGAGAAGCTCCCGCACGTTCTCGGGTACCACGTCTTTTGCGAGAACCAGCCCGATTGCACTGTTCGCTTCGTCGACGGTGCCATAGGCCTCGACGCGTGCGCTGTCCTTCTCGGTGCGGCTGCCGTCACCCAGCCCGGTCGTGCCGTCGTCGCCAGTGCGGGTATAGATTTTGCTGAGCCTGTTACCCATGTTTCATCGCCAACGATACCGGAGTTCGACGAAACCGCTTAGCTCCTGCATGCGGAAGTTCGCGGCCGTCTGATACTCCTCGTCGAACAGGTTCTCGATGCGCGCGTTGAGCTGCCACTGCTCGCCGAGCCGGAACTGGCCCGTGAGATTGGCAGTGACGTAGCTGTCGAGTTCCACGCCGCCGAAGTCCTCGCGATCGCCGCTGGCGAGCAGCGAGACCCCGAGGCGGTGCGGGCCGACGTTGTGGACGTAGCTCACCGTCGCACTTCGCTCGGCACGCCGCAGCAAGCGTCCGCCCGTGCCGGCATTGTCGGCCTGCTGTGCATTCAGCTCACTGCGCAGTACGAAGGCATCGCCGCGATACTCCCACGCGAGTTCGGCGCCGCGAATTTCGGCTTTATCGATGTTAACGAGCGTGAACGTCGCGAAGTCGAACTCGATCAGATCCTCGACGTCATTCGCGTACAGCTCGATGTCGAAGCTGTGGCGATTTCCCGGGCGATAGCGCAGGCCGAACTGGGCACTGTCGGACAGTTCGGGATCGAGGTCCGGGTTGCCGCCGAAGCCGAAGCGGTCGGTGGCGTCCGGTGCGCGGAAAGCGCGGCCGAGGCCGGCATTGATACTCCAGTCGTCGTTCAGATCGTAGGCGTACTCGGCGTTCCATGTCGTTTCGTTGCCGAAGGTCTCGTGATCCGTCAGCCGCAACGCAACGAACGCGCGGTGCCGGTCGAAGTTGATCTGATCCTGGATGAAAATCGCTCGAACGTCGGTGTCTTCGTCGAAGCCGGCACCGAACGACAGCGTCTCGGCCGTCTCATCGACGACGTAGATGCCGCCCGTCAACGTGTGCGTGTCGAACGCTCGCGTGAGTTGCCAATCGACGCTCACGCGGCTGGACTCGACGAAATCGGGCGATTGGTTCTGGCGGATATCGTCAACCATGTGCGAGACGATGAGTTTGCTGGCCAGCCGCTCGCCGAGATCCGTGTCGATCTGAAGTGCGCTGGCCTGATTCTCGTAGTCCTGATCCACCGGGCTCAGGAAAAAGTCGAGGTACTCGACGTTACCTTCGGCACGCCAGTGCCGCAGGCTGATTTCGCTCGAACCGAACTGGCGGGCCGCGTACATGTTCACGGTCAGGTTGTCGTAGCCGGTCTCGAGATCCGAGTCGAGCCGCGGCGCGAAGCCGTCGGTGTCCTGCCAGTTGACCGCCACGCCGAATTCGCCCGCGTCGCCGTTCAGGCCGGCGGAGACATTTGCCGAGCGCGAGTCGAAGCTGCCGGCGCCGACGCTACCGTCGACGAAACTGTCGTCGGCGCGACGGGTGATCACATTGATGACGCCGCCGATCGCGTCCGTGCCGAACAGTGCGGAGCGCGCGCCCTTCACGATCTCGACGCGCTCGATCATCTCGGGGGCAATGTGCTGCAGCGCCGCGCCGCCGAGCGTGCCCGGATTGACGCGCACGCCGTCGACCAGCACCAGCGTGTGATTGCTTTCCGCGCCGCGAATGAACACCGAGGTTGCCTGTCCCGGTCCACCGTTGCGACCGAGGTCCAGGCCGGCCTCGAAGCGAAGCAGTTCGGCGAGATCGGTCGCCAACGACAGCTCGATGTCCGCGCGCGTGATGACGCTCACCGGCACGATGGCGTCATCCAGTGGAATCTCGTTCCGAGTGGCTGTCACGACGATGGTGTCGGACGGGGAGACGTCGGCGGAGAAGCCCGCGACGGGAGTGCCGAGCAGTGCGGCCAGGAGCACGCAATTGATTGTTTTCATTCCTTCCTCGCTGCGTGCCGCCCGCACGCACTTGTTATTGTGTCGGTGAGCGATCTCGAGGAGGGATGGATGTCGGCAACGTTCGCCGGTACCAGCGCCCGCCGCGCCGCTCGCGATTCATCGGGCCGGTCTCCGGGCTGACGAGTGGCTGTATGCCGCTCCTGGCGCCTTCCCGCGAACCCGTGTTGGGTCCGCAGTGGCTTCGCGCGATTGCGTCGCGCGGGGGCCAGGACTTAACTCGATCACCGTTGCGGGGGCAGCGCCGGATTAGGGCCTTGTGGCCTTTCGCCGGCTTCCCGTTCACCCGAATCTGCCAACTCGGGTTCACCTGATGAGGGGGCTACAGTAGGCAGCGCCCGGAACACTGTCAAGACACGCGTGGCGCGCGCGGCGTCAGTGCTTGAGTCCTCACGACGATACCGCCATAGTTCGCCGGTGCCCGCCGCAGAGAACGATGTGGAACGCTCCGCCAACGAAAATTCATCCAGCCATTTGGCCGTCGCACTTGCTGCCGCAAAGCGCGCTGCCGACATTTCCCGCCACTACTACGCCGGCAACTTCAAGGTTGAAACGAAGGCCGACAAGACCCCGGTGACGCAAGCCGACGTCGAATGCGAGCAGGCGATCCGCGAGACGATCCTCGAGCGGTTTCCCGAGCACGGTTTCTATGGCGAGGAGACCGGACAGACGCGTGCCGATGCGGACTATCTCTGGCTGGTGGACCCGATCGACGGCACGAAGGGTTTCGTCCGAGAGTACCCGTTCTTCTCGACGCAGATCGCACTCATGTACAAAGGCGAGATCGTGCTCGGTGTGTCCAGCGGCACGATGATGGACGAACTCGCGTGGGCCGAGAAGGGTGGCGGTGCGTGGCTGAACGGTAATCGTATTCGGGTGAGTGCCATCGACGATCCCGATGCTGCGGCCGTATCGACGGGCAACCTGAAATCGCTCGCAAGCGGTGACGGCTGGCCGGCGCTCGGTGAAATCGTTGCACGCGCGGATCGGATCCGCGGGTACGGCGATTTCTACCACTACCATCTGCTCGCCGCCGGCAAGATCGAGGCAGTGATCGAATCCGACGTGAATATTCTGGATATCGCGGCCTTGTCGATCATCGTCGAAGAAGCCGGCGGTGTCTTCACCGATCTGAACGGCGCGGCCGTAGCGCTGGAGACTCGTTCGGTGCTCGCCGCGAACCCGGCGCTGCACTCGGCTTATTTGGCGAAGCTGTCGGGGTTCGTCGGCTGATTGCGATCCGCGGCGACGAATAGTTTCCGCGAGCGCCACGACACGGTTTCCATGGCGGTGTCGTAGAGTTCTGCCAGGGTCCGCTCATCGAGAATCTCGTCCCGGGCGCCCAGGTCCCAGCGTCCATCGCCGTACAGCAGCAGACAACGATCGGCGAAGCGCGCCGCCATGTTTACGTCGTGCAGGGTCGCGATGACCGTACCGCCGGCATCGGCGATACCGCGGAACAGTTCGAGGACGTCGAGCTGATGCTGCGGGTCGAGATGGTTTGTCGGTTCGTCCAGCAGGTAGATCGACGGCGACTGCGCGAGAACCTGGGCGATTGCGAGGCGCCTGCGCTCGCCGCCGGAGAGAGTCAGCACGTCCCGGGCGGCGAGGTCCGCGATATCGACCGCGGTGAGCGCGTTCATCGCGATGTCGCGGTCCGCGTCCGATTCCCACTGTAGCGTCCCGATGTGCGGGTGCCTGCCGATTAGCGTTGTCTCGAGCACCGTAGCGGGAAAGATGTCGTCGACGGTCTGCGGCAGTAGCCCGAGTTTCAATGCGACGTCGCGGCGCTTCATTTCCGCCACCGGGGTGTCGTCGATGCGGACGCCGCCACCGGCGGGTTCGCGAAGCCCGGCGAGCGTTAGCATCGTCATGGTCTTGCCGGTGCCGTTACGCCCGAGGACCGCGACGAATTCGCCAGGCGTGAAGCGCGCGTTCAGCGCGTCGACGAGCCGTCGTCCGGGCACGTCGACGGACAGGTCCTGCACGTCCAGGTGAGTTTTCCGTTCGGCGGACATCGAACGAGCGTACCGGACCCGGCCGAAGTCGGGAAGCGTCAGTCGATGAGCCCGATCTCGGTGGCGGTTTCGGGTCCGATGATCGCGAGACTCAGGTTCCGCGGAATCTCGGCCTCGCTGGCCGACACGGCTACGCGGCCGCCCATGATCTCGGCGTAGCGCTGCGGGTAGAGCGGTCGCCGATCCGGCTCGGCAAGTCCATCCGGTGCCAGTGGCAATCCGGTCGCCGAATCGTACTTGTCGGTCGCGCCGAGCGTGTGCAGGAACTCGTGGGCAATGATGACGTTATTGCGTCCGGTGAAACGACGTCCGGTGTAGGCCTGCACGATGCCGAACATGCCCTTCTGCAGACCCACGGAGTTCTCGAGGCGCAGCACGCCCTCGGACCGGTGATAACGGACGAAAATACTGACGTCGGGTTCGATGTCGTCCTGGTCGTTGGTGGCGCTATTGACCCACCAGCGCATCTTTAGCGACCAGAGCGCGATGTCCAGCCTGCCAGGATTGGCGGGCAGCTCCGGCGGCTCCTCTCGGATCGGCCGGCCAAGCTCGATTCGGACCGGGCGCGGCGTATCGCGCCCGTAGCGTTCGGCTTCGCGCGAGATGAAGGTCTCTATCTCCTCGAAGGTCCGTAGCGACAGGCTTTCGATGTAGCGCGCGGTCTCGTCGTGGCCGTCGGCGTTGATCGGGTAGATCTTCACCCACAGGCTGTTGTTCCAGTCGGTGCTGCGCGACTTGAGCAGCCATGTGTTGACCACGACCACGAGCAGGACGAGGAGGAGGATGCCGATGCGGACCGCCTTGAACATAGCGGGGATTTAGCCACAAACCGGCGTCCTGCGCCGAGAACCGCGTCGCGACCCGCCGATTAGGTTCGAGACTAGTCGCTCGGCGCGGCCGGGATCAGCGCCGGAGGGCGCCGCGCGAGCGTCGCCTGCTCGAAGGCATAGGCGATGCCGATGAGCTGCTGCTCGGAGTACGGCCGGCCGATGAAGGACAGACCGATGGGTAAGTCGGACACGAAGCCGGCGGGAACGGTAATGTTCGGATAGCCTGAGACGGCCGCGTAGCGCGAGCTCGAGATATTGAAGTGGTCGCCGTTGGCATGGTCGGTCATCCACGCAGGCCCGTTCGTGATCGCGATGAGCGCGTCCAGGTTATATTCGTCGAACAGCTGATCCACACCGTTGCGGACGATGGTCTTGCTGGCGTCCAGCGCCTCGAGATACGCCGCGTCTTCCAGGCTGCCGGTTCCCTCGGCGCGGGTCAGGATGTCCTGGCCGAAGAAGGGCATTACGTCGTCCGCGTGCGCCTCGTTGAATTCGATGACGTCGGCAAGGGTCGAGAGCGGCGCCCCCGACCGTGCGAAGTAATCCGCGAGGCCCGCCTTGAATTCGTAGAGCAGCACCTGGTATTCGTTGCCACCGATGCCGGTGATGTCGACTTCCAGCCCGTCTTCGATGATTGCGCCCTGTGCCGCGATCGCGGCAACAGAGGCCTCGAGCAGTTCGTCCACCGCCGGATTGCTGCCGGCACCGAAGTAGGAGCGGATGACGCCGATCCGCGCGCCGTCCAGTCCGTCCGCGGCCAGCGCCGCGGCGTAGTCGATGGCCGCGGGCGGCGAATCCGCGGTTGCGGGGTCGTTCGGGTCGGTGCCCGTCATGGCGGTAAGCAGCAGGGCCGCATCGCGCACGCTACGCGCCATCGGTCCCGCCGTGTCCTGACTGTGCGCGATCGGAATGATGCCCGTGCGGCTTACCAGTCCCAGCGTCGGTTTGATGCCGACGATGCCGTTGATGCCGGACGGGCAGACGATCGAACCGTTGGTCTCGGTGCCGACGGCGACCATGACGAGATTGGCCGAAACGGCTACGCCCGATCCGCTCGAGGAACCGCAAGGATTACGCTGCGGATCGTATGGGTTGCGGGTCTGACCGCCGATGCTGCTCCAGCCGCTCGATGACCGGCGCGAGCGGAAGTTCGCCCACTCGCTGAGATTGGCCTTGCCGAGGATCACGGCGCCGGCATCGCGGAGCCGGCTGACGAGAAACGCGTCTTCTGCTGCGATGTGATCCGCCAGCGCCAGCGACCCGGCGGTCGTGTGCATATTGTCCGCGGTGTCGATGTTCGCCTTGAGCAGTACCGGGATGCCGTGCAGCGGGCCGCGCGGTCCCGACTCCTCCCATTCCTCGTCCAATGCGCGCGCGATCATCAGCGCATCGGGATTGAGCTCGATAACCGAATTGAGTTCCGGGCCGGTCCGGTCGATGGTCTCGATGCGATCGAGGTAGAAACGAACCAGCTCCTCGGATCTGAGTTCGCCGCGCTGCATCTGATCGTGCAGCTCCGCGATGCTGGCTTCCTCGAAATTGCCGGGCTCCCGCTCGCAGGCGGCAAGCGTCAGGCAAACCGCAACCAGCACGAGCCGGCACATCAGTCGGCTTTCCGGAACCGCAGGATGAATCGATCTGTCTTGCCGCGCACCTGGTCGTCAAAAACGTTCAGCGAGTGGTCGTCAGTATCGTTGGCCAGCAGATCGGTCTCGCCGTCCAGCGCGAAGCCGGCCGCCGTCATGTCTTCGATGACGGCCGCAGGATCGATGCGGTGCAGTGTGCCGCCGACTTCCCGCGGCTCGCCCGCGTCTGCGCGATGATCCACGATGCCGATCACGCCGTCCTGCGCGAGTCCCTGGTGGAGTTCCGCCAGGAAGGCCGGTACGTCGAAGGCCGGCCAGCCGTCCTCCGGAGCGGCGAAATACAGGTCGTGGTAGGAGAGGACCAGGATGATCGCGTCGTAGCTGCCCGGCTCGAGCGACAGCTCGTTGTTCTCCGCCATGAGCACATCGACGTTGGTCAGCCGGTCATCCGCGTAGCGGCGCTCGAACTCCTCGCCGACAAAGCCCAGGTAGGCCTCATTGGAATGGGCCGTGACCGCCCCTTCCGGTCCGACGACGTGGGAGATCATCTCGCTGTAGTAGCCGCCGCCCGAGAACATGTCGAGAACCCGGTCACCGGGCTCGACACCGAAGAACTCCAGCACGGCGTCCGGCCGGCGGAGCGGATCGCGCTCGGCGTCGACGTCGAGGCGCGTCTCCACGGCGAGCGCGGCCGCGTAGACCGAGACCTCGGCTTGTGCCGGCGGCGCGTCCGATGATTGGCCGCAGGCAGCGAGTCCGACCGCAATAAGCAGTAGCCCAAGTGGATGTTTCATGGCCGATTCCTCTCTCGCCAGGGAATGGACCGATGATCGGCGCAAACGCCTGGGAACGCAAAGCGGCGACGGGCCCCTTGCCGCCAGCGGACCGCCATTTCGGGTCCACAAATAAAAAGCCCCGCGGCGTGAGCGGCGGGGCTAATTTCTCTTTTTTTATCAAAAGAGGTAACTGCGAGTTCGGTAGCCGGACCCAGAGATATTGTAGTTATTGGATCTGGATTTTTGTTTTTGTCGTTATTTTTCTTCTGGCGTCTAAATCCTGTACTGGTCCGTTGATTGCCGCCTCATGCAGTTACACTTCGCTTGGGCAGAATACTAAAAGCAAGTCCTGTGCCAACGCTGTCATAGCCCGCTTGTTTTCAGGTGCTTAGCCAACCGTGGCTGCATTCGGACTCAATCTAAAAGGCGTTTTTGTAAAGATTCCCGACAAAATGTTGCGCTGCACATCATGCGGCCTGAAAAAACTGTGGATAACTGCATGATAAATATAGCGTTGCCACCGCATCTGGGGGCACGCAGCATTTCGGGTCACAAGGGCCCGACCGCGCGCGCCGCAGCCCATTGAATTGCCGTCCGACGTTGACGGCCGAAGGCTGGAAATTGTCAAATTATTCGACAGATTCGGCCTGCAGGTGCCGGTCGATGAGTCCCGAGACGCTGTAGAAGCGCCCGTTCCGTACGATTGCGACGACATTCAGCGCGTCAGCGACGCTGCTCAAAGGGTCGCCGTCGACCAGCACGAGGTCGGCTTCCGCCCCCGGCGCTATCCGCCCGACCGAGAGGCCGAGGCCCAGTGCCGACGCGGAATTCGCGCCGGCGGCCCGGAATGCCTGCGGCGCCGAGAGGCCGGAATCCACGAGCGCGCGGAGTTCGGCGTGGGTCGCGATGCCTGGCGGCATGCCGTTGGAACGGCTGCCCAGTACAACGTCGGCGGCCACTGCGGAAAGATCGCGCCTGGCGGCGAAGCGATTGGCGAGCCGCGGCGGAGCGGAGAGGTATTCGACCGGACGCGCATTCCAGATCGACAACACGTCGGTTGTACCGGCATCGGCCAGACCGGACAGGTAGGTGATCGCGCCGCGGCCGGCGGCCACGAGCTGATCGTCGTAGCGTATCCCGCCTGGCGACGGCGGCCGGTTGTCCCATCCCAGAACGAGTCCCGCACCGGTGCTGACACCGATCTGCCAGCCCTCGGCAAGCACCGCGACGCCGCGATCCTGCCAGGCCGCCACTCCAGTGGCCAGCTCGCCGGAATCTCCCTGATCCGCCGAGACGTGGGCGAGCCAGGCGTCACCAGCGGCATCCACCCGCTCGGTAACGGCGGCCGCTCGCAGCAGTCTGGGCCCCGGCACTTCCTTGCCCGACCAGAGGGCGCTCAGCGCGGCGACGTCGCGATCGACGACCATCGTCGTCACGCCGAACGCGAGCAAGAGTGGCCCGATGGCCGGATCCGCGTCCACGGGCAGCTCGGCCCACGCGTCGACCATGCCCGGCAATGCCGTGAGGTCGGTGACATCGATGACAGCTTCGCCGGCGCGATCCCGGCGCGGTTCGACGGCGACGATGCGCCCGCCCTCGACGACGATGTCCCGGTTGGTCAGGTAGCGGTCGCCAAGACCGTCATAGAGACGTGCCGGCCGGATGACGATGCGGCCCAGCGGCCGCTCGATGTCGGGCAGCGGCCTCGGCGTGACGCTTGCCCGTGCAAATCCGTTCGACTCGTCCACCCTCGCCGTGAAGCGCAGCGTGTTCGGTGTCCATTCGCCGAATTCGCGCTCGAGTATCTGGCCGTCCGCTGCGTAGATCATCTGCTGCCGGTCGAGCCACGCGATGGGCGACAGAAACAAATCCTCCTCTTCCAGCAACGGCCGGTCGAGGCGCGGCTCCGAGAGGATCGACATGCGCGCCGTCCAGCGGCCTTCGTCGTAGCGCAGGTAGGTGATCAGGCTGCCGTCGGGTCGCCATGACGGCGCGGCCAGCGGCGTGTCGGAGGTCGCCAAGACTTCATCGCGGCCGCCGCGCCGCCTAAGCATTAACGACCACGCATCTTCGTGCCGGTGGATCCAGATTAGATCGCGGCCGTTTGCCGACCAGGCCGGTTCGGACTCCGCTCCCGGCGTCCGAGTCAACCGCCAGCTAAGCCCGGTCGGCACGTCCACCTCCCAGATGTCGAGGCCGCTGTCGTGTCTGGCCGAGGAATAGACCACCCGAGTGCCGTCGGGATGCCAGTCCGGCTCGCGGCTGGAGTGACGGGTGTCGCCGAGCTGGCGCTCGTCGCCGGTGTCCATGTCGTAAAGCCACAGCGTGGTGCCGGCCGCATCGCTCGACTCGTAGACGATGCGGTCGCCGGCCGGCGACCACTGCGGCCGCCTTGCCGGGCGCAGTCCGTCCGTCAGCGATGTCGCATCGCCGCCCTGCGCGGGCACGACCCAGAGCCGGCCGAGGAGGTCAGTGACGACTCGGCCATCCGGCGCGACGTCGACGCTCAGGTTGGTGCCTTCGGTGAGCAGGACGTCGGCGCGCACGGCCGCTGCCACCAACAGCAGGAAAACGCTAGCTGCCGCACTCCACATAGACGTACTCGAGCTCGCCGTCATCCGCCTCGACCGAGACGAGGATCGGCCGGCAGCAGACCTGGCAGTCTTCCGTGTATTGCTGTGATCCCGCGGATGCATCGATGAGGATTGTGATGGATTCGCCACAGAACGGACAACCGATCCGCCGTTCTGTGAGCCATCGGTTCACGGCTGCAGGCGCGTGCCCGCCCAGGGTCCACAGACGAAGGAGTGCTCGTCGGCGGGATCGAGCGTCCGCGTCCATCGCGCGCGGTCGTGGACGCGGTCGCGCCCCTCTAGCCAGAGTTCGGCGCGGTCCGGCCAGATCCGGTAGCCACCCCAGTGCAGCGGACGCGCCAGCGAATCGTCGTAGGGCTCAGTGAGCGTCTGGAGATCGTCGCTGACCGGCACGCCGAGCTCGCGCGCTCGCTCGCGGATCTGATCGAGCAGCGCGTCGCGCGACACGATGCTGTCGCTCTGATCGCTCCCCCATGCGCCCAGCTGACTGCCCCAGTGTCGGGATGCGAAATAGGCGTCGCTCTCGTCCACTGGCGACAGCACCGCGAATCCGTCGAGGCGGACCTGGCGGCCGATCGCGTCCCAGTGGAAGCACACGGACACGCGTGGATTCGCTTCCAGTTCGGCAGCCTTCTGCGAGTTGTAGTTCGTGTAGAAGGCCAGATAGCCGGGGTCGGGCACGAAGCGCTTACAAAGCACGACGCGCGATGACGGCCCGCCTTTTTCGTCAATCGTCGCCAGCGTCATCGAATTGGGGTTCCGGCGGACCGAGTCTTCAGTCGCCTTGTTGAGCCATGCCTCGGCCCAGTGCATTGGGTCATCGGGCAATGGCTGTGGAAGAGTCTGTGTCAGATAAGGATCGGCCACGGGCTTCTCGCTGCCAGAGGCGCGCAGCCTACCAGAGGCTCAGAAGCGGATCACCCGTCCCAAACGAGCGTGCCGCCCTCGCGGCGCGGATCGGCTGCAACGGCGAAACCCAGTGCCTCACTGTGGCCCGCGACCCCGACGCCGCCGAAGTACATGTTGAGCGCCCCGAAATCACGAACGGGCAGGTCGGTCGCGGGTAGCGGAACGCCCGACTCTGCGGCCAGTTTCGGCGTCGCTCCGCTCGTGTCGACGTGCACCCGCGGGTGACGGACGGCGTCCTCGAGCGGCATGTCCGCCATCAGCGCGTTGATCAGGAACTGCTGCAGCGCCGTCGTGATTCTGTCCGCCCCGGGAGAGCCAACGGCGAGCACGCGGTCCTCGTTGCGCGCGACGCTCGGCGCCATGTTCGACGGCAGCCTGGCGCCCACCGGACCGGCCTCGAAGCCGCGCCGATTCAGTTCGAGTTCGCCCACGCAGTTGTTGAGCCACAGGCCGGTGCCTTCGGGCATCTCGCCCGAGCCGTAACCGGAGGAGGCAGTCAGCGCACAGCCGAGCCCGTCGCTATCGACGGCCGAAGTGTGCACCGTCGAAGCGGACGGCCGATGGTGCCGGCCCTCAGCGACGGCGCCGAGGAAGTCGGCCGCATCGGCTGGCACGTCGTCGGAGTAGTCGAGATGATCTCTCCGGTACTCGAGACACGCGCGCTGCACGTCGATGAGACGGGCGACCGTTGCCTCGTCCCAGCGAGTAAAGGGCTCCGCCGCAAAGGCATTGAGCATGGCCGTCAGCATGACGCCGCCGACGGCGGGCGGCGGGTTGGTCGCGATGCGCCAGGCCCCGAGCTCGGTCAGCAGCGCGTCGCGCTCGATGGCCTCGTAGCGCTTCAGGTCCTCGGCGTTCAACAGGCCGCCGCCGTCCTGACAGTGCTTGTCTATAGCCTTCGCGATATCGCCTTCGTAGAAACAACGAGCGCCTTCCCGCGCGATCTGTTCGAGACTGTCGGCGAGGTGCGGGACGAGAATTCGGCTGCCGGCCGGCTTGAGATCGTCGCCGTCGTGAAGCGCGCCGTAGCCGTCTTTCGACCGGCCGTAGATCGGTTCGCCCGAGTAGCCGAGGTAGTAATGACACGCGGCGGAAAGCGGAAAGCCCTCGCGGGCCGCGCGAACTGACGGGGCGAAGATGGCTTCCCATGGAACGCTGCCGAAGCGGCGCCACGCGCGCTCGATCGCCGCCAGCGTACCAGGAACTGCGACAGTTCCGGAGCCAACCATCGTGGAGATGCCGCCGCCATAGTCGAGCTCGACCGAGTCGGCCGCTTGCCCGCGCCGCGATTCCGGCAGCCCGTGACCGGGCACGGAAACGTTGCCGTCGATCGTGACCGGCGCGCCGCCGGCAGGCCAGACGGTGACGAAGCCGCCGCCAGCCAGCGCGCAGACGCCGGGCTCCGTGTTGATCGTCAGAAGGGCGGCCGCGAGGCCGCAGTCGACCGCATTGCCGCCGGACTCCGCGACCTCGCGGGCGGCATCGGCGGCGAGTTGTGAGGTCGTTGCGACCGCTACGCCGGGCATGTTGCGTCGAGTATCAGCTCTGGAAGTGGATCACCGAGCGGATGCTCTTACCCTCATGCATGAGATCGAAGGCGCGATTGATGTCTTCGAGCGGCATCGTGTAGGTGATGAACTCGTCGACCTTTATCTCGCCGTCCATGTACTGGTCGACCATACCGGGCAGCTGCGAGCGCCCTTTGCAGCCGCCGAACGCAGTGCCGCGCCAAACGCGGCCGGTCACGAGTTGGAAGGGTCGCGTGCTGATCTCTTGTCCAGCGCCCGCGACACCGACGATGACCGATTCGCCCCAGCCCTTGTGGCAGCACTCGAGAGCGGCGCGCATCAGATCGACGTTGCCGACGCACTCGAACGAATAGTCCACACCGCCACCGGTCAGTTCGACAATGACCTCCTGGATCGGCGCGTCGTACTTGCTCGGATTCACGGTGTCAGTGGCGCCGAGCTGCGTCGCCAGTTCGAACTTGTCCTCATTGATGTCGATTGCGACGATCCGGCTGGCCTTGGCCATCGTAGCGCCCTGGATGGCGCTCAGGCCCACGCCGCCGAGACCGAAAACCGCCACGGTGGCACCGGGCTCGACCTTCGCGGTATTCAGGACCGCGCCGATGCCCGTGGTGATGCCGCAGCCGAGCAGGCAGACTTTCTCGAGCGGCGCCTCCTTGCTCACTTTCGCAACCGCGATCTCGGGCAACACCGTGTATTCGCTGAAAGTCGACGTGCCCATGTAGTGATGCACCATCTTGCCGTTGGCGCTGAACCGCGACGTCCCGTCGGGCATGAGGCCCTGGCCCTGGGTAGCCCGGATCGCCTGGCACAGATTCGTCTTGCCGGACGTACAGAAATTGCACTCGCCGCATTCGGGCGTGTAAAGCGGAATCACGTGATCGCCGACGGCGACAGAGCTGACTCCTTCGCCAACTTCTTCGACAACCGCTCCGCCCTCGTGACCGAGCACGGCAGGGAACAGCCCCTCCGGGTCCTCGCCGGAAAGGGTGAAGGCGTCCGTGTGGCAAACGCCAGTTGCGACATTGCGCAGGAGCACCTCGCCGGCCTTGGGCCCTTCGAGGTCGATCAGTTCGACTTCCAGTGGTTTGCCCGCTTCCCAGGCGACGGCGGCGCGTGTTTTCATGATTATTCTCCGCAATAGGCTGTCTGACGGCGACCGATAATCGCACGAACGGCGCGGCAGCAACAAACGGTAGGCAACGTCGATTGTTTTCTCGTAGGAGCCCGCCATGCGGGCGATCCCGCGCTCGATCGGCGCCGCGTCATCGCTGATTCGCCGCCTGCTGAAAAAGTGGCGTGACCTGTCAGTGGATCAGGTCATTGAGAAATACTCGATAGGTCTACGAGTCGAGTAGCGGCTATCGAGCCGAGGTCTCTGCGGAAGCGGTGCTCGGCTTGGTATATTCGGACAGGTTCCGGCTGGAAGGAAGACCAAATGGCCTATTCTGACGTGTATGAGCTGTTCCACAATTCGGAGGCGCTGCCTGACTACACCAAGGAGTGCGTGAGCGAATTCTTCATGCGGCGATTCACCGGCAACATCGCGGATCTATTCGTCGAAATGGCCGAAGATCTTCCGCAGACCTTCGCAGCCATTCAGTCTTGCTTCAGCCCACCGTGCATCGGCACCAAACCCGTCGTGGGTCATCTAAAGAAAAAGGTCGATCTTCTATTTCTGGCCGAAGGGCGATGTTTGGTGGGCACCCCGCAGTCGCGGCTTTATTACGATCTCTACGATATCGACGAGACGTACAAAGCGTTGCCGAAGGCGATTCGCTCCTACTACATGGTGACGGACGGCCTGCAAATGGTCTCGGATTCCGGCAATCCAGGCCTGGCGTGGACGGACCTCCCTCTCGGCTTCGTGGGAAGAAGGACGTTGGAAGAAGCAGCGGAGTTTCTCAATCTGAACAGCGACCACTTCGACGGCATACCGGCGCCGGCAGGATCCAGAGTGTGGATGATGTCCGAGCGTGATCTGCTCATCGTCGACGAGGAGACTGGCACGTTCTTCCACTCCGACCGTTCGCAGCCCAACGATCTTTTCGAATTGAATGACCCGGTGACAGTCTGGGATACGTACTGCGCGCACACGCTGTCCGGCGCGTCAGGCGCAGATTTCGACTTTCGGCAGATGTGATCGGGACGCGATCGGTCATCGCGAACGACTTCAAAGGACTACGACTCAAGTAGCGCTATCGAGCCGCGGTCGCGGCTTCGTTCAGGCGAAAGACGCTGGACTCGAAGTCGAGGACCGCCGCGACGCCCAGCGGCAAAATGTGCTGCGGGTCCGTGTGCCCGAAGTCCATATTGGCAACGACCGGAAACGCCGGCGCGCCGAACTCGACGCCGATGACCTCGAGGATTGCCTGCTCGAGGGCCTCCTTTTCTTCGTCTGTGTACGCCTTGGCTCTGCCGAACAATAGGGCAGACGCACGATCGAAGACGCCCTGCATTCCATAGTTTCGAAGCCAGCGTTTGACCTGCGCGACCGAAGGTTTCTCTTCGGACGTCTCCAGAAACAGGATCTTGTCGTTCCAGAACTCGACCTCCGGCCAGTACTCAGTTGCTTTGAGGAACTCGAGCACCTCGATGCATCCACCGAATAGAGTGCCCTGGACAACGCCTTCGCCCTGCAGCCATCGCCAACCGGCGGCCGGTTGCGGCTCCAGCACCTGCCCGAGCAGTTCCGGCCTGGACCAGTCCGGATAGCCCTCGGAATAGGACTCGAGTTCTTCGAAAACAAGCCCGGCCGTGTGCTCGAACAGCATCCGCTTGAGGTGAGTCGCCCGATTCGGAAACGCGTCCAGCTGCGCGATGCCTGCCATGACGGACGGACCATGAAATGTCACAAGGCCCTGCAGGTTGATGGCCGCGAGCAAGGCCGTGGTGTCCGAATACCCCATCAAAATCGTCGGATTGGCTCGGATCGCGTCCCAATCCAGATGCGGGAGAAGACGAACGCAGTCGTCGCCGCCAATGCTTGCGAATATTGCCTTGACCTCAGGGTCGCCGAACGCGTCGGTCAAGTCGCGGGCCCTCTGCTGCGGGTTTCCGTAGAGCTCCGTTTCACTCCAGCGCGTCGACGGGTACTCCCTCACTGTGAGTCCGAGCCGGCGGAGTTGCGCGAGTCCGGCGTCGAAAATTCCGGGATAAGCGTGGGGTCCGCCCCAGGACGGGCTGAGGACAGCGACAGTGTCGCCGTCGGCGAGATGACAGGGTTTCTGGAACTCCATATCCGGACGGTATCACCGCGGCTCGAGAGCCACACTACCCGGTCAAGTGCCCCTGCCGCTCGTTAGTCCGTAGCGGCGATCGCCAAATACGGTTACTGAGCGATCGTACAGCAACGCAGGCTCTCCTCGGTTCGGCGGTATCGCGATCGAAATGCCGGAGCAATTGCGCTCTCTAGTTCAGGTGAATTTGAATTCTCATATGTGCCGCCTACTATTATTGAGGTAGGCATCTATCAATGAGGTTGCCATGGCCGATCTGGAAATTGACTCGAATCTCAGTGGATCAGTTGGAACGTCGGTCAGCGGGACCTTCGGCGCCGTCGGGCCGGTCACCCTGTCCGGGATTCCGGATACCTACACGATCAAGGTCCCTGAAATCGATAAGATTTCGATTGGTGTCGACCCCCTCGAAAGTACCGTCACGCTGAAGCCCGTCCGGCTGACGATCGATCCGATCGATACGAATATCTCGATCAAGGAAATTCCCAGCGTGCGGGCACGCTTGCCGGTCAACTACTGCGTCGGGTTCTCGCTGTTCGGCCTGGAGATCGGCGCAATCCGGCTGTGCGGCGAGGGAATGGTCATTACCGAGCCCTACGAGCCCAATCCCTGCGAGGTCTGTGGCCCGCGTGACAGTAAGGACGTAACAGGCAGGGTATCGGCGATACCGGTCAAGGGTGCAGACGGGTAGCGAAGGGATGGCACCGGCACGAAAAACCACCGTCGATTTTTCGGGTCCGCCGGGCAACATCTCAGCATCCGGATCGTTTCCGAACGCCACTCGGGATGTGCCGCACATTGCGATCGGCGACGAGGAATTCCCAATACGAACCAGCATCCGTGGCGATTCGGCGACGCTGCTTGCGTTTTCGCTGCCTGCAGAGACTCAGCCGGGCAAGGTCAAAGGTGAGGTCTACGTCGGCGGACAGCGGTTTCCGGCGATCGTGGATGTGCTGCCATCCGCAAGAGCCGTATTCGAACCTCCGTCGATCCGAATCGAAGCCACGCCGGGCGCATCGGTTTCGTCCTCGATCACCGTGACGAATGCCGGCAACTCTGACCTGCCGCCGGGCGATGTTCCGTCGGTCAGGCTGCGCCCCGCTGGCGCGTTGCGCGAGAGCGTTGCCTCTGCCTTTCGTGAGAAGACGCGAGATTTCGCGGACCGGCTGGTGGCCATCGGGGAATCGATTCAGGAATTCGAGAGTCACGAGATGGAGGTCGACCTGCCGGACGACCTTCCTGCCATAGCGCCAAAGCAGTGCGTGACTGTCGAGCTGGTATTTCGGGTTCCGGCGGACCTCGATGACGGCACGTCATGGTCCGGCAGCACGTCCATCTACGGGGCGCGCATACGAGTTGACGTTCAATCGGCTGGCGGTGAATAGGGCCGCCAATGGGAGGACAGATATGAAAAAGGTCGGCGATGAGCTGTCGTTCGAGTCCGTAACGCGCGTTGGACTCGAGGCGGCAAAGATCTATCTCGACGCCGTGCAGGAGATTTCGGACCTCGTCACTGCCGCGGGCTCGCAGTTCAGTCTCCAGGGACAGTCCTGTTGCGATATTCCGCCGGCATGCTGGCTGCCGCGTTGTTTCGGAGAGTTCGAGAGCCGCGCCTGTCCACTCGGTACGGCATTGTTCCGCATACGCGTCACGAACTGTCAGCCTGTCCGAAGCACAATTAAAGTCGCTGCAAAAACCGATAGCGACGTTGCCGTCGAGATCACGCCCGAAAGCGTCGTCCTGGACCCGATGGAGCGGAAGTGGATCACGATAGCGGCGAAGATTCCCGCGGACGCCTGCAAAGGCGAGGCGCTGGAGTTGTTAGTGTGGGTGCTTGGCTGCAACGATCACTACGCACGCTGGTACATCAAGGTTGCCGACGGCGAATCCGGTTCTTGTGTGGAAGCGACCATCGAAGATTGCCCCGACTACCAGCACCACTGGTACGACCATTTCTATTGTGCGCGCCCTTGCTTCTCGAGAGCACACAACCGCAGCGGGTGACCGCAAAGAAACCTCGGAGGAAATATGGAGTCGAACGAATTCTTGCGCACCGTCCAGTCACTGGGCACCCGTTACGTATCCGAGTACACGCGCGTACTGCAGCAATACGCGGAGCTGTTCAACGGGATGTCCGATGCTGGCCGCTCGCAGCCGATCCCCACCGACGTCAGGGATTCGGCGGAGCTGCAGCGCCGCTACTCGGACTTCATGCTTTCGCAGGGTCCCGAATTCATGACCCGGCTCGCCGAGGCGAATATCAACTACTTCTCCACGATGGCGGATCTCAGCCTGCAGTCGATGCAGAACTACCTGAGCGCCGTGTTGCGCGACGGTGCGCCTTCGTCCGGCCGTGTCAGCGGCAAGAACGGTGGCTCACTAATGTTCCACGGGATGCGCGGCGAGGAAGCGGTGAACGCGTTTCTCGTTTCGAACGACCAGCAGCATGCCGTAGACGTCGAGTTCTCGGTCGGCGAAGTGGTCGGCCGTGATAGCGGCGCGAGCATACAGCCGGCGGCGAGCTTTACGCCCGCAAGCTGCCGGCTCGAGCCGCAGTCAGAGCGGCTCGTCCAGTGTTCGCTGGCCATGTCTGACGACTTCGATGCCGGAGAGGTTTACGACGGATCGATCGCAATCGTGGGCGTACCCGACATGTCGATGCGGATATCGGTCCAGGTAGAAGATGGGCAGTCTGCGGCAGACGCGAAGCCGGCCGCGAAGAAATCAGCGCGGAAGAAAAAAGCGACCGCCCGGAAGACCCGACGGAAGGCGGCGAAGAAGAAATAGGGTCCGGCTAGCCACACAGATGGCCGTGATGGAAGCCGAGCCGGCGATCGCCCTGAGGCGGCGCGTCGACGAACTCCTGAATGTCCGGCATCTTGATCCGAAGCCGAATCTCGTTGCTCGGATAGTCGTAAACGGTAATGTGGTTGAGGCCGCGATTCGCGGTGAAGAG
Source organism: Woeseiaceae bacterium (assembly GCA_965232445.1). Classification (GTDB taxonomy): domain Bacteria; phylum Pseudomonadota; class Gammaproteobacteria; order Steroidobacterales; family Woeseiaceae; genus UBA1847. The sequence goes on from OZ246973.1 coordinate 1,885,985, forward strand.
CAGGGACTGATCGGCCGAGATCTGGCACGCGTAGACGGAATCGAGAATTGCGTACCGCGAAATGCGCAAGGCCGTCAGAAAGTGGCGGCTATCGGGAACGAAACTGCCGCGAGAAAAGCCGTCAGCGATCTGGCTCGCGATTTCTCGCTTGTTGTTCAGCAGTTGGTTCAATTCAGGGCGTTCATCGATTATTCGATAGCTTGCATAGGTTTCGAGATCCACGAAAACGATTGTTTGACTGCCGCCGTTGCAAAAAATCAGCTCGGAATCGGAGACGACGATATCGGAGTTGATGTGTGCCGGTATGTCGCGACTCGCGACCCAGTGCCGCGTCACCGTGCCGGTCTGCACGTCGATCTCGAAGGCATACTCCTTGTAATAGGCCATCGCCCAGTCGTGATAATCGCGGTACGCCTGCGGCAGCACCCGAAACGAAACCGCGTACGCAAGATCGTCGGTCCGGTGCGTCGCGACGTGCCAGCACGTCGTCGGCAAGGACACGACTCGATGGCTGCCGCGCGCGAGGTCGAACAGGCCGATAGAGCGGGCCTCGCCGTCCGCTCCCAGCGCCGGGTTGTCCATCGACCCGTATACGAGATGCGTGCCGCCAGTACTGAGCTTGATGGCGTGCGGCAGGTACACGCCGTGCGGGCCGAGTTTCTCCGGGCGGCTGAGGTCGCTCGTATCGAACTTGTAGAAGTTCTCGCCGATTGCCGTGACAAACTCGGAATCGCTCAGCCAAACCGCGTGCGTGCTGCCCTGCAGCGACGTGTCGACCGATTCGAAGGTCAGCGTGGATTGACGATCGAGTTCGTCACCGGTTTGGGCGTCGTAGAGCAACAGATGTTGACCGGTGTTGCCGAGGTAACCGCAGGTGCCGCCGGGATTGACCGACAGCGAATGACCGCCGCCGATCCCGTCGAAGTAGTTGATCCGATAGGCGTGTGAATTGTCGGCCGGGTCGAATAAAAAAATACAAACACCGGCTCGGCCTTCGAGTCCGTTCAGGCCGCTACCGTCGAGCGCAACATGAAACTTGTGAGGGTACGATCTGCTCATGTGCTCCCGCGTATCATTCGGCGCTCGTTGTGGATTGACTACCTTGAGTTTATGTTAGTGCAGATTCGCAACAAGCGGAATGCTCGCCCAGGGACATGAACAGGAATTCACCCAAAGTGTGCATTCGTCAGGCGCCGGCCGGCGACGCGACGGCATTGCTCGAGGAGGTGCTGGACGCGGCGGCGTTCTGGGAGCGCATTGAGTCGGTCTGCCGCGAAAGGGACCGAAGCCCCGGCGCGGCTACGATCGCGATCAAGCCTGATCTCGATGTCTACAATGCCGCTCTGCCCAGCGGCACGGACCCGGACCTCGTCTCGCATCTTGCGCGGCTGCTGCGCGACAAAGGATTCGAGTCGATACTGGTCATCGATGCGCGCAACAGCCGGGACCGTTGGCTTCTCAACCGGGAGCCGCTGATGGTCGCGGACTTCGCGCGCTACGATTTCTCCGGCGAGCTGTTCGAAATCGTCGGCGATGGCGAGACCGCATCCGCCGCCGATTACTGGTCGAACGCCGATTTCCGAATCAACTTCGCGAAGAATCGAACCCACGAATCGCAGAGCTTCGCTCTGTGCACTCACAATCTTCTGGGGGTCAGCGGACGGGGCATCTCCCGTTCAGATTTGAGCGGCCGCTGCCTCGAGGTCCTCCGGGCGTGCCCGCCCGACTTCAATATCGTCGACGCGTTCACGAGCTTTCACGGTGCCGCCGGGGAACGGGCTCCAGTTGCTATCGAGACCTGCACGCTGTTGGCTGGTGACAGTGCCTTATTGGTAGACGTGGTCGGCGCATCGAAGATGGGGCTCGACCCATACATTTCGCCGATAAGCGCGAAGTGCCTGAGCATCTTAGGAATGCCGGCATTGCACGGCATCGACGGCGATCTCTCCGTCTATCCCTTGTGGCAGAACGTGCACCCGCTGGTGGCGGAGACAGCCCGGCGACGGAACGAGGCTCACGGAATCGGGGCCGCGGCCGAGGCGTGGTTTCAAACCGTCGACAGAGATCACTTTCCGTTTCGAGAGTTCTACAGCGACCGTTTCAATTCCTTCATTGCCCCGGTGATGCAGCGAATCGGTGAAGACGCCCGGGCGCGCTGGCTGATCGTCTTTCTCAATATCGCGATCTCAGGCATAGGCAGCGCGATTCTTGCCCAGAACACGCTGTTCTCCAAGGGCAAACTGCGCCAACAAGTCCGCGCCCTCGAGACGGATCTTTCGAAGTTCGACGAAGAGGATTACCTGAGCCTGCCCGAGTTTCTTGCGCCGTTTGAACAACTCGTCAACCAGGTGCCCGACCTGCCGTCGGGGGAGATTCTCCTGAAGCGTTTCGACGACGCGACGCTGTTCTTCGGCAGCTACGAATTCCCGATCCGGTACGACGAGTTCGTTGCCCGCGTGGACATCCGCCGCTCGATTCAATACATGAATGACTACATCGGTGGTTCCATGACCACGGTCGCCGAGCGAAGGTCGGCCGGGATCGAGCTTCAGGCGGAGCGGAACCTGTATTTGCAACAACCCAACTGGATCGTGTTGTTTGGTGGGGATGTCATCGATGTCGAGAAGATCGAACTCGTCAGGTATCAGGAAGACAGGCAGGAGATTTTCTGGCAGACGGTGGCGAGCCCGAACGGTTCGGCGCAGAGCGACGACGGCAGGGTAAGTTTCTCGCGAACGGACAATGATTGTGTTCGGCTCGAGATATTCACGCGACAGAAATTCGCGCTGCCGACTTTCTTCCAGCTGTCGAGGATCGATCTTTTTCCCGGCATACGGGAGCCGATAGTCGAAGCTGGCTATCGCAATTTCTTCGAACGAACCATCTCCAACATGCGGTCTTGCTTCGACGGGCGAGACTATCGCGTCGGCTTCGGGGCGGCGGACCAGACGGACGAGGGCGAGTTGGCCTTCGCCTCACGCTACCTGGCGACGGCGTTCGCGACTCTTAGTGAACTGCTGCGTCACAAAGGCGACATGGCGGGTGTCGGCGAGTGGTTTGCAGCACGCTCCTGGACCAACACCGTCGTGCCGGCGCCGGCCACGGCTGGCGACGGGTTTCAGCATTTCGGTCCAACGCCGAGTGGCACCCGCTACGACCGGCCAATGAAAGAATCGCTGGGATACCTGAAGGGCATAGAGGAGGCAATCACGGACACGCCCGAGCTGTTCGCCGGCCTGGCAAGTGCGGTGCAGAGAGATCTCGAGGCCTTCGCCGACAAGAACGATGGCAAGGACCAGCCGTGAAGGTTCTGGTGACGGGCGGCACCGGCGTCGTTGGGGCCAATCTGGTGCGCGCGCTGTTGCGACAGGGCTACGACGTTCGCGTGCTGCTGCGGCCTGGCAGCGACGCGATCGCGCTTCGGCTGCTACCAGTCGAACGGTGGTTCGGCGACGTGCTCGACGAGCGCTCGCTGACCGGCATGTGCGACGGGTGCGGCCTGGTGTTTCATGCGGCGGCGGTGTTCGCTTACGCGGGCTATTCGCAGCAGGCGCTCGACGAGCTCGCCGTTCGTGGAACGAAAAATGTCCTGAGGGAGGCGGCGCGGTGCGGCGTCGACAGAGTCGTTGTTACGTCGTCGACAGTGACGCTGGGTTCATCCAGTGACCCAGTTGTTCGCGACGAATCGTCGGCGGCAGATGAGGAATACCCGTCGCGATATACGCTTTCCAAAATACGGCAGGAAGCGGCCGCACAGGAGTTCGCGCGCGACGCCGGCATCGACATCGTGGTCGTTTGCCCGGGCCTGACGGTAGGCGCCTTCGACTACCGGCTCAGCCCGAGCAACGCCAGTATCGTGAACTATCTGAACGATCCGTTGCGGTCTACCTTCCTCGGCGGGTGCAATATCGTGTCAGCACACGATGTCGCCGACGGGCACATCATCGCCGCCGAGCGGGGAGCACCCGGGTGTCGTTACGTGCTGGGCGGTGAGAATCTGACCTGGCGAGATGTTCACACTCAGATATCGGAGCTCGGGGGAACGTTCGGTCCGTCACTGACTTTGAATCACACGGCAACGTATATGGCGGCAGCCGCGACGGAGATAGCGGCGCGATTCATGAACACACGACCGGCAGTAACCCGCGAGGAGGCGGCAATGGCGTGTCGATACTACTGGTACTCGAGTGAAACGATCGGGCAGCTCGGATACAGCGCGCGCACCGCGCGTGCGGCGATCGCCGAAGCCATCGCCTGGCTCATGCATCGTGCGTTTCTCAATGAGTCGGTCGTCGACCGGCTGAAACCCGATGAGCTGGTTACTTCGTACCTGCGGACGATGATTGGAGGAGAGTCGTGGCATCCCGAAGCATGTTGATCGTGAAACACCCGCGCGACCGGGTTCATGAGGTTCTGGTTGAGCGGACCTGGGAGCTGGCGGCGCTGCTCGACGATATCGACAGCGCGGTGCTTACAGACCAGAGCAACGCGGAGCCCCGTCGCTCGGCAACGCATGAGTGGCGTGCCAAAGCAAGCGTTCCGCCGCTGCTTGCGCCGCACATCGACGATGACTACTTCCGTTGGACCGCAACCGTGGAATGGACGGACAACGAATTTCAGAGTCTTTGGCGCATCGAGCCGCATGCCGTTCGCGAGTCGATCGATTGCACGGCAACCGTTGAGCTCGAGGACGCGATGGGCGGCAGGGCCACGCGGGTGTCACTCGACGTCGCGATCAACGGGCTCGGTAGCCGCATGGGCGTCGAGACCATCGCGTACCGCATCGTACAGACGAACTGGCAAAAACTGGTGATGGCGACCGAGTCTTATCTGAAACCGGATTCCTGAGAACCTAGCGTGCCAGAACTCGGATCAGGCTCCAGGCAAGCGCAACGGTCTCGGCCGCCTCGAAACGCGCTTCGTTTGTCAGGTGCATGTAGAGGGACATCGGGCTTGCGTGCGGATCGAACGCATCGCGGTGGAGGCAGGGTCGACCGGCGCGCCAAACCAGATGCAGGCACGAGCCGTCGTCGTTGGATCGGCGATACTGCGTCGCGTGATAGGGATACCCGGTACTCCGCCGATAGAATCCTGAGGAAATCAGCTCCTCCGCCTGATCGACGGTCAGTTCGATCTCCCGGCTTTGCCACTCGTCCTGCTGTAGCAGCCGCCGTTCGAAGCTTGTGTAGTCGTCTGGATTCATTGGTTTCCGCAGCGACAATGCCGATCGACGCTGTATCCAAAGCTTAGTCACATCGATGTCGGACAACAACAATCCGAATCTGCCTCGCCGTCCCATCGCGTGCGTCATCTTCGACATGGACGGTCTTCTCCTCGACACCGAGAAGATCTACACCGAGGCCATGCGCGAGGTCGTCGCGCGGTACGGAAAGGTGTTCGATCCCGCCTTCAAGTCGCGGATCATCGGTCTTCCGGCGCTGGACTCGGCGAGGATTACGGTCGAGGCGTTTGACTTGCCGTTATCCGCCGCGGCCTACCTGACGGAGCGAAACGAGATCCTTGTGCAGCGCTTTGTCGCCGCAGAAGCCAAGCCGGGAGCCGAAGAACTGGTTACGCATCTAAATCAACACGGTGTCAGGCAGGCCGTTGCATCGAGTTCGCCGCGAGAACTGTTCTTGCTGAAAATCCAAAGGCACCGGCAGTGGATCGACCGGATCGGTCAGATCGTCCTTGTGGAAGACCCGGACGTCGCGGCGGGCAAGCCCGCACCCGACGTCTTTCTGGCTGCGGCCAGGCGTCTCGGTGCCGATCCCGAGGACTGCCTCGCTTTCGAGGACTCACCGGCGGGGATACAGGCCGCCAGCGCCGCGGGCATGTCGGTGATTGCCGTTCCTGAGGAACGCCTGGTCGACTCGGATCTCGTGGCAGCCGACGTCGTTCTCGATAGCCTGACGGAATTCCGGCCAGAGGACTGGGGATTGCCGGCACTGGGAGCCTAAGGGATCTCCCGCTTGCTACGAACGCCGATTCTCGGTTACAACCCTCGGCCTGTCTTCTTCGCGCGGAATGCACCCCATGAGTCTCGACGAACTACGGGACACGCTCTCGTCCATCGATACACGCATCGTCGATCTGATCGCCGAGCGACAACAGGTCGTGGCCGATATCGGCCGGACCAAGCGCGACGCCGGCACCGGAACGCGTGACTATGCCCGAGAGAAAGAAGTGCTCGATCGCGGCCGCGCTCGTGCCGAAGAAGCCGGAATCGATCCGGACCTGGCCGAGACCGTCCTGCGGCAACTGATCCGTTCGTCGTTGGAGAGTCAGGAGCGCGATCGGGTGGTGGCCGAGGGCAAGGGCGACGGCCGCACCGTGCTCGTGATCGGCGGCGCCGGCCAGATGGGTCGCTGGTTCGTCGATTTCTTCGCCTCGCAGGGCTTTACGACGTCGATCGCCGATGCGGCGATCGAGGACGGCCCTGGCCGATTCAGGAACTGGACGGACGCCGGCGTCGACTTCGACGTGATTGTCGTTGCTGCCCCGCTGGCGGTCAGCGGACGCATCCTCGCGCAGCTCGCCGTGCTCAAACCCCGCGGTCTCGTTTTCGACATCGGCTCATTGAAAACACCGCTGCTCGACGGGCTTGGCGAACTCCAGCGGGCCGGCTGTCAGGTCACCTCCCTGCACCCGATGTTCGGTCCCGATACTCGACTGCTCTCCGGCCGCCACCTGATCGTCTGCGACGTCGGTTCAGCGGAAGCGACGGACGCTGCGAAGCAGCTATTTGCCTCGACGATGGTCGAGCAGCTCGACATGAGCCTCGAGGATCACGACCGGCTGATCGCCTACGTGCTCGGACTCTCGCACGCGCTCAATATCGCCTTTTTCACCGCGCTGGCGGAAAGCGGCGAGGCCGCACCGAAGCTGGCCAGGATGTCGTCCACCACCTTCGACTCCCAGCTCGAAGTTTCCGAGGCAGTGGCCCACGACAATCCGCGGCTGTATTTCGAGATTCAAAACCTCAACAAGTTCGGGCTCGGACCGCTGGACGCATTGTCGGAGGCGGCGGACCGCATCCGCGAGCTGGTCTCCAAGGGCGATGAAGAGGGCTTCGTGGAACTGATGCAAAAGGGCCGCGACTACTTCGAGCTGCGCGGATAGCTGACCGATTGGAGTAATCGGGCGGTGCGCACGCGACGGCGCGGGCGGAATCTGGTAAATAAATCCGACATCCGCTGTCAGGAACCACGTCCGTGTCGACCGCCGAGGAGCTCAAGGCAAAACTTGCGGCAACCCAAACCCGGCTCGATGAGCTGACCGCGGAAGTTGCGCGCAACGAGGCCAAGATGCGCCGCTCGCAGCGGCGCGAGATGCGGCTCTTGGAGGCGGAAGATCTCGCAACGCTGTTCCACGAGCTGACGGTCGGCCTCAAGACCAGCAGTGGTTTGGAGGCGGTCAGCGTCGTGCTCTGCGACCCGGACCACGACATCCGGCACCTGCTGCTTGCCGCCGGCACGCCGGCCGACGATATCGACGAGCTGATTTTCGTCGAATCGATGACCGGGGTCGCACCGCAATACGTGGCGCTCCGGCAACCGTGGATGGGCCCGTACGCCGCGGCCGATCATCAGATCATTCTGCCGGGCGACAAGAGCCTCGGCAGTGTCGCGCTGATCCCTCTGACGCACCGCGGCAAGCTCATGGGCAGCGTCAATCTCGGCAGCGCCAATCGTTTCCGGTTCACCTCCGATCACGCGAGCGACTTTCTCGCCCACCTGGGCGTGATTGCCTCGTACTGCGTCGAGAACGTCATCAACCGCGCGCGCCTGCTGCGTAGCGGTTTCACCGACGTGCTGACGGGCTGGCACAACCGCCGCTATCTGCAGGTGCGTATGAAGGAAGAGCTGGCCCGAGTGAGCCGCGAAGGATCGAATCTCGTTTGCCTGATGCTCGACATCGATCACTTCAAGCGGGTCAACGACACCTGGGGACACGCCGCGGGCGACACCGTCTTGCGGGAGATCGCGCATCGCATCGAGGCCGAAGTTCGCACCAGCGACGTCGCGGCTCGCTATGGAGGAGAGGAGTTCGTCGTGCTGTTACCGAATACCGATACCCAATCGGGTGTACGTCTGGCCGAACGCATCCGCAAGGCGATTTCGGCGTCGCCGGTGGACTTGCCGAACGGCGAGGAGGTCACCATCACCGCATCGATAGGCATTGCCGGCGTCGCGCCGGAAAGGCACGTCGAGGACCTCAAGACGCTGGGCGATTCCCTGATCGCTAGAGCGGATGTCGCGCTCTATCGCGCCAAGTCCGACGGGCGCGACCGTGTTTCCATCGCGGAGGCCGCCTGATGCGCGCCGTCACTGTCCTGATAGCGCTGTTGCTGGCCGCGTGCGGCGGTGAGCAGCCGAATGAGGCGAATGAGCCGGCAGCACCGGAAACGACGCAAGTAGGGCAGGCCGAGCAGCCGGACCCGCGTGCGCCGGTGGTCGTGTACGCGAGCTACGACGACGGCAACTACCTTCCGCAGTGGTTCACGTTGTTCACTGACGCCACGGGTATTCGAGTGCAGGTCCGGACGCGCGAGCAGGCGACAAACGTGAACGACGTAATCGCCAATCGCGGGACACCTCCCGCGGATGTGCTCATTGTGAACGACGTTTACGAGCTCTGGCGTGCGTCCGATGAAGGCGCCCTCCGCCCGCTGACCGTCGAGAACCTCGACGCTCTCGTCGATCCGCGATTTCAGGATCCCGACGGGCAATGGGTCGGTTTCTCGGTAAATCCGGCCGTTGTTGTCTATCGTCACGAGGAGTTCGGTGCCGAAGTTGCGTCGAAGTACTCCGATCTCGGCGCCGATGAGTTGCGAGGAAGGGTGTGCCTGACGACATCGCAGCTATCGTCGAATCGCGCACTGATCGCCATGCTCATCGATGAGCTGGGGGTTAGGCCTGCCGAGATTGTTGTGCGCGAATGGATCCGAAACCTCGCCGCTGAACCGTTCGAGAGCGACGAGAGATTGCTGGCGGCCATGGATGCCGGAACCTGCGGAATAGGCATCGTTTCCTCGTCGGGTGCCTACGCCGCCTATAACGACAGCGCGCTTGGCGTGATTTTCCCCGAGCCTTCCTACGCAAACATCGAAGGTGTCGCGATTGTCAGGCATGCCCACGAACCCGAAAAGGCCAATCGTCTTGTCACATGGATGCTGCACGAGGCGAACCAACGACGCCACGCGATGGCGATGAAGGCCGTACCGGCTGACCCCATCGAGACTGGCGTGTTGATGCATTGCGATGTGCCGGATCTGCATTGTTCGGCTCGGACGAGAATCGCAGAGCGCGAAGTCAGCGTCGCCGGCTGGCGCGGCGAGGAAGCGATACTGCTCGCCGAGCGCGCGCGTTATCCGTAGCGCTTGCTGCGACTCATCAGCACGAGGAACAGCGGGACCCCGATTGCGGCGGTGAGCGCACCGACCGGCAGTTGCCGTGGCGCCATCGCCGTGCGCGCCAGGGTATCTGCGACGACCAGCAACGCGCCCCCCGCAAGGGCCGAGGCCGGCACGACGATTCGATGGTCGCTGCCGGCGACGATCCGCACGAGGTGCGGAATGACCAGCCCAATAAAGCCGACGACGCCAACGGTTGTGACCGCAATGGCGACCGCGAGCGACGAAGCGACAAAGACCAGATAGCGAAAGCCGGTAACCGGCAGGCCGACGATGGCGGCCTGCAGTTCGCCGCCGGCGAGCACGTTGAGTTGTCGCGCGCCGAGCGTGGCGGCGACTGTCAGGACCGCGAGCAGCCACAGCGTCGGCGCCGGTTCGTAGGCGAAACTCAGATCCCCCATCAGCCAGAACAGCATGCCGCGAAGTTGATGCTCCGGGCTCAACGCGAGGATCAGCGTGGTCGCCGCGCTGAATCCGGCGGCCAGCACAACGCCCGTCAGGAGCAGCCGGGCGGGCGCCCAGCTTCCGGTACCGCGCGCGATCGAAAACACGAGCACGGTCGCCGCAAGGGCACCGCCGAATGCCGCGGCATCAATCAACAGGCTCGATGCGCCGAGCAGCATCGCCATCAGGGCCGCGACCGCGGCGCCGCCGGAGGTGCCGAGGATGTAGGGTTCGGCAAGCGGATTGCGAAGCAGCACCTGCATCAGCACGCCAGCCACCGCGAGCAGACCGCCGACGGAAAAGGCGGTGAGGGCCCGCGGCAGTCTCAGATCGACGATTAGCGCCGAGGTTTCCTCCGATGCGCGTCCCGAGAGTGCGGAGAGAGCATCCAGAAAGCCCAGATCGGCGCTGCCGGAGGCGATCGCGAGGGCCAGCGAAGCGACGGCCAGCAGGCCCAGGGCAATGAACAGGAAAGTCGTCCTCGCGAGCCGCAACCCGGTCTCCGTCGTCAAATCGGCGGATTAGTGTAAAGTAATCGGCAGTTGAAGTTTTTGTATCGGTTGCCATGAGCAACGATTGGATCGACGATGAGGGATTCCGCGCCAACGTCGGAATCATCCTCACCAATGACGATGGCAGGCTGCTGCTGGGCGGCCGCGTCGGGGCAAAGGGCTGGCAGTTCCCGCAGGGCGGCATGCTGCGCGGCGAGGACCCCGAGGAAGCCATGTATCGCGAACTCGAGGAAGAGATCGGGCTGACAGAAGCCGATGTCGACCTCCTCGGCGTGACCAGCGACTGGCTGCGCTACCGCCTCCCCGACAAGTACATCCGCAAGCACTCCAAGCCGCTGTGCATCGGGCAGAAGCAGCGCTGGTTCATGCTGCGGCTTGCCGCCTCGCCCGAAAAGGTGCGATTCGATCTTTGCGATTCGCCGGAGTTCGACCGCGGACGCTGGGTGCAGTACTGGCGGCCGGTCAACGAGGTGATCTACTTCAAGCGCCGGGTCTATGCGAGCGCACTGCACGAGCTGGGAACGACCGCCTATCCCGGTGACCTGCCGCCGCGGCCGCGCTGGTGGCCGAAGCGCTGGCGTGTGGTATTCGACAAAGACATCCGCCGCAAGGAGCGGTCGCTCGAGGACGGTGACTGAGATTTGCGAGGATAGAACCCGTCCTCGACGACGAGACCCTGGAACTCGCCGAGATCTGCTCTGCCAGGCTGCAAAATCTCGTATTCGCCAACGATCACTGGATCTCCGACGAAGAATGGGCGTCCGTGAGCCGCTACTTCGGAAAGCTGCGCGACAGACCCGCGAGCTTGAACCTTAGGCCCGCTTGCCCCGCTCAGAACGCCTTGGTCACCGCGAGTACGATGATGCCGAGCAGGAATATCACCGGCACCTCGTTGAACCAGCGAAGCCAGCGGCTGTTGCCGGGTTCCGTGGTCGCCTGGAGCCGCCCGATCCACAGATACGAACGGTAGTGGTAGACCGCCAGCAGCACGAGCAGTCCCAGCTTGGCGTGGAACCACCCCTGCTGCAGTAGGCCGGGACTCAGATAGAGCAGCCAGAACCCGAAAATAGCGGTCAATACGGCACCGATCGTCATGATCGCGAATAAGCGCCGCTCCATCACCGTGAAGCGCTCCCGGCTCGGCGCGTCCTCGGCCTCAATGTGGTAAATGAACAGGCGCGGCAGATAAAACAGGCCGGCGAACCACGTCACCATGAACGCTACGTGCAGGGCCTTGATCGTCAGATACAGCATATGGCGGGCAGGATACAAAAGCGGACCAGCGGGCGCGAGCGAGTATCCTCAAACGTGACGTGGCGCACTTCTGTTTGCAGCGGGACCTAAGTAACATAACGCTTTCAGCGACTTCTCAGGGTTTCGAGCCGCCAATATCCATGCAGCGTGGTAGCAACAGCAGCATCGTCGTGCGCGTCGTCATTTCGGCACTGGTTTTGGGTGCCGGGTACCTCGTCTACGAATTCGGCAGAATCCAGGCTGGCTACAATCTGGTCAGCGCGGCCGAGGAACGGGCAGCCTTCGAGGCAGAGATCGCCAGGCTTGAAAACGAGATCATCGCCCTCAACGAGGAAATTGCGGTGATCGAGACGCATCGCGATATCGATCGTGAGGCGTACGCGGACGTCGAGACGAGCCTTACGGAGTTGCAGACTCGGATCCAGGAACAGCAGGATGCCATTGCCTTCTATCGGGGCATCGTCTCGCCCGCCGACGGCAACTCGGGCCTGAGAGTTCAGGACTTCCGGCTGACGCGCGGCGCCGAGGAACGTGAGTACACGATCCGGCTCGTGCTGATCCAGGCGATGAAACACGATCGCCGGGTATCCGGCGAGGTCGAGCTGGTCGTCGAGGGAACCGAGAACGGCGAGCAGAAGTCCTACAGCTACGCGGACCTGCTGCCCGAGGATGCTGACGGCACCTGGGCGTTCTCGTTCCGTTACTTTCAGGACTTCGACCGGCAGGTGATCCTGCCGGATGGTTTCACGCCGGAGCGCGTGAGTGTGCACGTCGAGTCGAGAACGCGTTCGATCGACAGCATCGACGAGAATTTCGGCTGGCTGACCAGCGTAAGCTGAGCCAGAGTATTGATTGACTCTCTGCGGAGAAGCGAATGTTTGGGCGAAAGAAAAGCAGGCACATCTCGGCAAATACGATTGTCGGCATTGAGACGCGGATCAGCGGGGACGTGCATTTCTCCGGCGGATTGCATGTCGACGGGATCGTGCACGGCAACGTGTCCGCCGATCCGGACAGCGAAGCCTCATTGAGTCTTGCCGACGGCGCGACGATCGACGGCGGCGTGACCGTGCCGCACGTACTGCTCGAGGGCATCGTCAAAGGTGACGTCTTCGCGAACAAACGCGTCATTCTGGGCGCGACGGCACGCGTCATCGGCAATGTGTATTACAATCTGATCGAGATGGCGATCGGTGCCGAGATCAACGGCAAGCTGGTCCACCAGCCCGAGGGGCAGGTTCCCTTGCTGGAGCAGACCGCGAAGATCGACCAGACTGCTGCATGAGACAAAAGAAATGACGGACAACGTTCAGCCTGTGAACCACATGCCGCCACCGCCGATCGTCTTCACCGACGCCGCGGCTGACAAGGTGGGCGAGCTCATCAGGGACGAGGACAATCCCAACCTGATGCTGCGTGTGTTCATCTCCGGCGGTGGTTGTTCCGGATTCCAGTACGGATTCACGTTCGACGAGAAGATCGAAGACGGAGACAGCGAGGTCGAGAACCGCGGTGTCAAACTGCTCGTCGATCCAATGAGCGTGCAGTACCTGATGGGGGCCGAGATCGACTACACCGAAGACCTGCAGGGTGCTCAGTTCGTGATAAGAAATCCGAATGCGACCACGACCTGCGGCTGCGGACAATCCTTCACGGTCTGATTCCACGACCGAACTGACCGAGGTTATTGCCGCGGTCGATCTGGGTTCAAACAGCTTCCATATGATTGTCGGCGAGCTGCGCCACGGCCAGCTCACGATCCTCGACCGGCTGCGCGAGACGGTTCGTCTCGCAGAAGGACTCTCGAAGAAGGGCGAGTTGTCGAGCGACGCGCGCGGGCGCGCGCTCACCTGCCTGTCTCAATTCGGCGAGCGCCTTCGCGCGATGAACGCGGGCAGCGTGCGAGCCGCTGGAACGAGCACTATCCGCCGGGCGCGCGAGGACTCGACTTTCATGACCGAGGCCGAGGCGGCGCTCGGCCATCCCATTGAAGTGATCTCCGGCATCGAAGAAGCGCGGCTCATCTACATGGGCGTGACACACAGCCTTCCGCCGGCGGACGGTCTGCGGCTGGTACTCGACATCGGCGGCGGAAGCACGGAGCTCATCCTCGGACAGGGCGCGAAACCGCAGGCGCTGGAAAGCCTGCACATGGGTTGCGTCTCGATGACCGAGCGATTCTTCCCCGGCGGCAAGCTGACGCGCCGCGGCTTCAAAAAAGCGCGCGTTGCGGCACGCCTGGAGCTGCGGCCGGTCAAGGCTTTCTTTCGCGGCAGCGAGGCCATCGAAGCGATCGGGACCTCCGGAACGATACTGTCGACCGAACGTGTAGCGGCGAGCCTCGGACTGCAGGAATCGGGCGAGATTACGCTCGAGACGATCGACGCGCTGATCGAGCGTCTACTGGAGTTCGACAACGTCGCCGACATCCGGCTCCGCGGACTTTCGGAGCGGCGTGCGCAGGTGTGGCCGGGAGGCCTGTCGATCCTCGCCGAACTCATCAACGTGCTCCGCATCGAACGCCTGCGCGTGTCGGACGGCGCGCTGCGCGAGGGCCTGCTCTACGATCTGCTGGGGCGGCTGCAGCACGAGGACGCCCGTGAGCGGACGGTTCGCGCGATGGCTGCCCGCTACCACGTCGACAAGGAGCAGGCGAGCCGAGTGGCATCGACCGCGAGACAACTGCTCGATCAGTGCGCGGCGGATTGGAACCTCGATTCGGAACTGGCGGCCAAGATGCTCGACTGGGGCGCCCGACTGCATGAAATCGGGCTGGACATTTCCCATGACGGATTCCAGCGCCACGGTGCCTACATCGCCGAGCATGCGGACATGCCCGGTTTCCCCCGAGCGGAGCAGCGTTTTCTCGCCTGTCTGATCGGCGGACAGCGCCACTCGATCAATCCGCGCATCCAGAACGACCTGCCGCGGGCGTGGCGGGAACCGGCGCTGCGGCTGGTAATGTTGCTGCGGCTGGCCGTACTCCTGAATCGGAGCCGGCGCGATATCGGCTTACCGCCGATCGAAGTCGGCGTTAGCGGGGACTCGGTGACCCTCAGGTTCGATGCCGAATGGCAGGAGGCGAATCCACTGACGGTCGCAGATCTGAAGCGCGAGCACGGCTATCTGGCCGCCGTCGGCTACCAGCTCGACTATCTGTAGCGTGTGAAATCAGCGGCCGGCGGGCATGCCAAGCCGCTCGAGAAATTCACGCTGAGCCGACACGGGCTCATCCTTGCCGGCCGTCAGGCGCTCGTAGGTTCCGTCGCCGTGCAGTAGCCATGACTGGCAGTTGTCGGCCAGGAATAGCTCGAGATCCTCGCGGATTCGTTCCTTCAGGTGTTTCTGACGGACTTCGAAGCAGGACTCGTTGCGCCGGAACAGGTTGCGATCCATCCAGTCCGCGCTGGAGCAATAGAACTCCTCGTTGCCGTCGTTCAGGAAGTAGTAAACCCGAGAGTGCTCGAGGAAGCGGCCGACGATCGAGCGAACCCGGATGTTCTCAGACAGCCCCTTCACGCCCGGCCGCAGCGAACAGATGCCGCGTACGATCAAATCGATTTGCACGCCCGCGGCCGACGCGTCGTACAGCGCGTCGATGATCTGCGGCTCGTTGAGCGAGTTGATCTTGACGATGATTCGCGCGTCTTTGCCGTTGCGCGCATTCTCCGCTTCCCGATTGATCTTCTCGATCAAGGCGTCGAACAGCGAGAAAGGCGATGTCAGCATCCGCGACAGATTGGTCACCTTCGTCAGGCTGGTCAGCTGCATAAAGACCTTATGCACGTCCTCACCCAGCCGTTGGCTGCTGCTCATGTAGCCGTAGTCGGTGTAGATCCGCGACGTCGCGTGGTGATAGTTGCCGGTGCCGAGATGCACGTAGCGCATGAGCTTGTCGTTCTCGCGGCGGACGACCAGCGTCATCTTGGCGTGCGTCTTGAAGCCCACGAGCCCGTACACCACGTGTGCGCCGGCCTCCTGCAGCCGGTTCGCCAGCGAGATGTTGGCCGCCTCGTCGAAGCGCGCCATTAGCTCGATGACAACGGTGACTTCCTTACCTGACCTCGCTGCCTTGACCAGATGATCCACGACCGGCGACTCGTCGCCCGTGCGGTACAGGGTCTGCTTGATCGCCAGCACGTTCGGATCTCTCGCGGCCTGCGCGACGAAATCGATCACCGGAGCGAAGCTCTGATACGGGTGATGCAGCAGGACGTTGCTATTCGTCAGCGTGTTGAAGATGTTGTCGGAGTTCATCAACACGTCTGGCAGCCCGGGTGCGAACGGCGGGTACAGAAGCTCCGGCCGGTCGCCGACGTTGCAGATCGTCGCGAGCCGGTTCAGGTTGACCGGCCCGTCGGCGAGGTACATATCGTGTTCTTCGAGACCGAAGTGATCGAGCAAAAACTGCTGCAAATCCTCGGGACACTCGTGGTTGATCTCGATGCGGACGGCGTCGCCGTAACGGCTCGCCTCGAGCTGACCTTCCAGCGCGCGAACGAGGTCGTTGACCTCTTCGTCATCGACATAGAGGTTGCTGTTGCGTGTGACGCGGAACTGATAGCAGCCGTCGACTTTCAGGCCGGGGAACAGCTCGGCGACGTGGACGCGGATTATCGACGACAGGAACACGTAGCTGTGCGTGTCCGGCTCCGACAGATGTTCGGGCAGCTCGATGATGCGCGGCAGCGATCGCGGCGCCTGCACCATGCCGCGATGGCGACGGCGCCCGAAGGCGTCCTTGCCATGCAGCCTTAGAATGAAGTTCAGGCTCTTGTTGAGGATGCGCGGGAACGGCCGCGACGGATCGAAGGTGAGCGGCGTCAGGACCGGGACGACCTGCTCACGAAAGTACTCCAGCAGCCACGCCTGTTGCTCCTCGTTCCACTCGTGACTCTGCAGAAAGCGCAGGCCGGCCTCGGCGAGCTGGGGAAAGAACACATCGTTCAGCAGCCGGTACTGATCGGCGACGACGCCGACCATACGCTGCCGGATGGCGTCAAATATCTGTTGTGCCGATAGCTGCTCAGGGCCTTGCGCCGGAGCGCCGATCTCGATGCGTTGTTTCAGGCCGGCGACGCGGATCTCGAAGAACTCGTCGAGATTCGTGGACGTTATGCACAGGAACCGCAAACGCTCGAGGAGCGGGACGGAATCGTCCTCCGCCATCTCGAGTACGCGCCGATTGAACTCCAGCAGACTGATGTCCCGGTTTATATAGAGTTCGGCAGGTGGTAAGGCAGACGCGTCCAATGTCGTTCGGCTATCCGGCGTGATCGGCCGATCAGTATAGCAACGACGGTGTTTCCGAACCTTTAACGAGGTCCGATTATCGAGGGTTGTGGATCTCTCCGAGGACGGCATCGCGGCTGGCGCCAGTGACCGAGGCGAGGCTGCCGGTCTTCCCTTCGAGACGCCGCTTCGCGAGCCAGGCGAAGGCGACGGCCTCGACCCAATCCGGATCGAGCCCGGCCGCGGCGGTCGACTGCACCCGGTACTCGGGGAGCTCGGCCGTCAGGAGCCGCATGAGCTCCCGATTGTGGACGCCGCCACCGCAGACGAATACGTCGCACGCGTCGGATCCGGCCGTTCGTATCGCGTCGCCGACGGTCCTCGCCGACAGCACGGCGAGGGTCGACTGCACGTCGACCGGATCCAGACTGTCGACGCCGTAGGCTCTCAGCCAATCGAGGTTGAAGTACTCGAAACCGGTGCTCTTCGGCGGCGTTGCGGAGAAATAAGGGTCCACCAGCAGCCGTCGAAGCAGGGCCTCATCGGCATGGCCGCTGGCCGACCAGGCACCGGACTCGTCGTAAGGCCGCCCCTGATGTTCCCGGCACCAGGCATCGAGCAGCGTATTGCTTGGGCCCGTGTCGTAGCCAGTCGTCGCATCGCCGCCTGCCGGCAGGATCGTCACGTTCGCGATCCCGCCGAGATTGACGACGACCCGCAATTCGCCTGGATCGCGCAACAACCATTCATGAAATGCCGGAGCCAGCGGGGCGCCCTGTCCGCCTTCCGCAATGTCGGCGGTTCGGAAGTCGGCCACGGTGGTGACGCCGGTTCCGGAGGCGACGATGTCGGCGTCGCCGATCTGCAGCGAGAACGGTTCGCTGATGTTCGGCTCGTGGCGGACGGTCTGACCATGGCTGCCGATAGCGGCGACCTCTGCCGGGTCGACGCCTACCTTCGCCAGCAATGCGATTGCAGCGTCGCGAAAACAGTAGCCGACATCGCGATGCAGTTCGGCAACGTCGTCTGCAGCGCGCAGGTCCGACCGCGTGATCGCGGCACGGAGTCTGTCCTTGAGTTCGTCCGGATAGGCGTGCTCGTGAGTACTCAATTCCTCGATCGAAGACTCGCCGAAGCGAACGAGCGCGGCATCGATACCGTCCATGCTCGTCCCCGATATGAGGCCGATGTAGTAGTCAGGCATTGTGCCGCGGAGCCGCGCTCAGGGTGCGCTGTAAGTAGTGGTGCTGACCAGCTGCGTCTGCTTAAACGCTTCGAGTTCCTCGAGGATCGGCCCGACGCTCGCGAGAAACCGCTCGCGGTACTGCGCGTCGATCGGTTCGGCCTGCGGCAGTGGCACGGTGCGCGGGTTTCGGTGGACGCCGTTCAGACGGTACTCGTAGTGAAGATGGGCTCCGGTCGCAAGGCCGGTCGAGCCGACGTAGCCGATCGTCTGCCCCTGGCGCACGCGCGAGCCGTTCTGGGCGCTCCGGGCGAACGACGACATGTGTGCGTACAGCGTCGTGATATTGCCGCCGTGCTGCAGAATGATCGTGTTGCCGTAGCCGCCATTGACGCCGCGGAAGATGACGCGGCCGTCACCGGCCGCGACGATCGGCGTGCCGCGCGGGGCAGCGTAGTCGACGCCGCGATGAGCGCGGATCGTGTTCAGGACCGGGTGCCGTCGATTCGGATTGAAGTTCGAACTGATGCGGGTGAAGTCGACGGGATTTCTCAGGAACGCCCGGCGGACGCTCTCGCCCTCCGGATTGAAGTAGTCGGAGCGGCCTTCCGAATCGCGGAATCGGATCGCGTGAAAGGTGTCGCCGTCGTTGTTGAACTCGGCAACGATGATCTCGCCGTCCTGGACGAACTCGCCGTCCTGCCAGATCTCCTCGTAGTGCACGTAGTAGTTGTCGCCCTGACGGATGTCGAACACGAAGTCGATGTCCCAAGCAAAGATCCCGGCCATATTCATGATGACTCGGTCGGACAGGCCGGCTTCCGCGCCACTCTCGAACAGCGAATTCGTGATGACGCCGTACGCCATGCGAGTCCGAATCTCTATCGGGCGCTCGACGATCTCGGCCTGATAACCGTCGTCGCCGCGCGTCACGTTGAGCGCGCTCGTCAGATCCAATACGGCGTAGAGGCTGACGATGCTGCCGTGATCGTGCACGATCTCGAACTCGTCGCCGGGTTGCAGCCGGCGGAACAGCTGCCGCGGCTCTTCGAGACTCGCGATAGCGGCCAGGTGACCGAGGTTCAGGTCGTTGCGCCGGAAGATGCCGTCCATCGTGTCGCCACGGCCGATCGTCACGACGATGCTGTCGAATTCCGGAACGATCTCGAGTTCGGGGACCTCAAACGGCAGACGCTCGGGCAGCGGCGGCGCCGATCCGCTGGCGACCAGCGAGGGATTTTCACTCGAGGTCGGTGTGGACGGTCCACTGCTCATCGTCGAGATCAGTAGCAAGCCGATGAGCGGAACCCCGAGGCCCACTGCAAACCACTGTAGTGCCTTGGTTTTTTTTGGTTTTGAATTGCCAGACGGCTTGTAATCGTGAAGCAGCGTAGTCGGCCTGCGATGCACGTCCGGTTCTCCGATGGGCGACCAGGGCGTACTCTAGCGCGGTGCCCGCCGAAGGTCAAAAACCTGTTGTGACTCAGTCCTTTAAGCAGGATTCCGGCGCCAATGTGGAGAAACGGACGCAATTGTGCGACGAGAGGGTCAAGTCTGGCCTGACCGTACTATTGAGACCGCGTCCAGAATGCTAACCTTCGCCACCGATCCATCACGCGCCGGACACCATGACCGACACGCAACATCAATTGGCTGAGCTGCAGCGCGGCACCGACGAGGTGCTGCCCGAGGACGGTCTCGCCGCAAAGCTCAAGGAAGGGCGGCCGCTGGTCGTCAAAGCGGGCTTCGATCCGACCGCGCCCGATCTGCACCTCGGTCACACCGTCCTCATCAACAAGATGCGTCAGTTTCAGGAATTCGGGCACGACGTCGTTTTTCTGATCGGCGACTTCACCGGAATGATTGGCGATCCGTCCGGCCGCGACACGATGCGGCCGCCGTTGACGCGGGAGGAGATCAACGCCAACGCCGACACTTATAAAGAGCAGGTTTTCAAGATTCTCGATCCGGATGCCACGAGGATCGAGTTCAACTCGAACTGGATGGGCGAGATGGGCGCCGCGGGCCTGATCAAGCTTGCATCGCACCACACGGTCGCACGCATGCTCGAACGCGATGACTTCAACAAGCGTTACAAGGGTGGCATCCCGATCTCGATCCACGAGTTCATGTATCCGCTGGTTCAGGGCTACGATTCGGTGGCGCTGAAAGCGGACGTTGAACTTGGCGGTACCGATCAGAAGTTCAATCTGCTGGTCGGCCGTCAACTGCAGCAGGATTTCGAGCAGGCACCGCAGATCGTCATGACGACGCCGCTGCTCGAAGGTCTCGACGGCGTCGACAAGATGTCGAAGTCGAAGGGCAACTACATTGGCATCACTGAGCCGCCAGGTGAGATTTTCGGCAAGCTCATGTCGATCTCGGACGACATGATGTGGCGCTACTTCGAGCTACTGAGTTTCCGTAGCCTCGACGATATCGCGGCGCTCAGGAAGAAGGTGGACGACGGCATGAATCCCCGCGATGCGAAGTTCGAGCTGGCGCAGGAGATCGTCGCGCGCTTCCATGACAAGGCGGCGGCCGAGAAGGCACAGGCGGATTTCATTTCACGGCATCGCGAGGGGGCCATCCCCGATGAGATGCCCGAGAAGACGCTGGAGTCCGACAACGGCACCCTCGGGATTGCCTACATACTAAAGGGTGCCGGCCTCGTGAGTAGCACGGGCGAGGCGTTTCGCATGATCAAGCAGGGCGCGGTTCGTATTGACGGCGAGCGCGTCGAGGATCGAGGGCTCCAGATCGACGCGGGTACGACGCACGTCTACCAGGTGGGCAAGCGCAAGTTCGCCCGGGTTAAGCTGACCTAGCCGGGGAATCCGTGGCGCCGATCGCGGTCCAAACCTTCTCCGGATGGAGGTGCGCGTGAGAAAGAGAATTCATTGGCTGCTGGCCCTGGTTGTTGTCGCTATTGCTTCGCCGGCGCTTGCCCAGGACGACTACGCCGAGCGCGAAGCGGCCGAACTGGCCCGCCAGCAGGCATTCCGTGACGGTATGGAGGCGATCGTCGCAGACCTGAACACGCAGTCCTTCTATCGATTCGTTTCCGCGATCAACTCCGACGACATGATCGATCGGATTTTCGGGCTCCGGCTGATCGATCAGCGCATTCAACGCGACTTCCGCGAAGACATGGAGGAGTTCGACAACTTCTCCTCCTTCATCGAAGCGACGTATCAGGCGGAGGCGCAGGACGGCATCAAGGCAAACCTGCTGATCGTCGAGTCCCGCGGCGATCGTGGCCGCGCCGTGATCCGCTTCGACATGCCTTTCTACCAGGTCAACTACATGGAATACGACCTGGCGCTCGATAGCCGCGGCCGGGTCGTCATCAACGACTGGACCGACTACCTGTGGGGGCACACGTTCTCCGAGCGCATGGGCCTGTCGATGGTGCAGGCGCATCCCAACGACAATGCGGTCCGTAAGCTCATCGACATTAATGTCCGTTCGCAGGACGTCTTCCAGGTCACCGAGATCCTGAAAGCGGCGCGCGACTACAACTTTGATCGCTTCTTCCAGATCTACGACAACATGGACCCGCGGCTGCAGCGGCAGCGCGTGGTAATCCTGATCGGACTCGACGCCGCTCGTGTCGCTCGCCGGCGCGCCTATCAGCGCAGAATGCTCGAAGCGATGGCGGCGAACTTTCCCGATGAGCCGCTCTATGCGCTGTCGCTGCTCGACATCTACTTCCCGACCGAGGAGTACCAGCTCGCCCATGACGCGCTCGTTCGATTGCAGAGAGAGTTGCGAATCGACGATGGCGTGATGGCGGCGCGACTCTCGTCCGCGACACTGGTCCTGGGAGAGATAGAGGAAGCGAACGAGTACGCCGAGCGCGCCATCGAACTGGAGCCGGAACTCGAGATCGGCTGGTGGGCACTGCTGCGTTCCCGGGTCGTTCTTCAGAATCATGCCGGTGCCGTCGAAGTCGTGGACACGTTGAAGGCAGAATATGGGCACACGCTCGATCCCGAGACTCTGAATAAGGATCCGCTATTCCGCTATTTCGTCCGCTCGGCCGAGTATCGGGCCTGGGCTACCGAGAATGTCATCCCGGAATCCGGCTGAAGCGCCTATCGAGATTCTCGATTTCGAGCCGTCCCTCGCGGCGCACTTCCGTGACCTCAACATCGAGTGGCTGGAGAAGTACTTCCAGGTGGAGCCACTCGATCACGAGGTACTTAACCACCCGCAAGAACACGTTATCGATCCCGGCGGTTCGATCTTGTTTGCGCGCGTTGGCGGCGATGTCGTCGGAACCGTGGCGCTGAAGCATCACGGCGATGCCGTGTACGAACTGACCAAGATGGCGGTCACGGGTAGCAGCCAGGGTCTCGGGGTTGGCCGGCGTCTGCTGGACGCCTGCATAGCGCGATACCGGGAGCTCGGCGGCAAGACGCTCTTTCTGGAATCGGAATCGGGTCTCGCCACTGCCGTTGGCTTGTACGAACGATCGGGCTTCGAACACGCGACGCCGCCACAACCGCCCGCGTACGAGCGAGCCGACGTCTATATGGTGTACCGTGGCGACTGACGACAGCTCCCGGTTCAGAAATTGAAACTCTGCACACCGCTTTTGCTCGCGCTCGCTCTTTCGGTGCCGTGCATCGCTTCGGCGCAGCAGGCTCCGCCATGGCCGGAACGCTGGCTCGCCGCCGGCATCGAGTTCGGCAAGTTGAGAGTCGAGTACCGCTTGACCGATGACTGCGAGATCGATCCGAACTTCGAGATTACCGAGTCCCCGAATCTCGACGTCACAACTGAGGAGATTCTTGGCTCACTAAAGGGTTTTCTTTCGAGCGGTACGCGCGACGATATTCCCCGTGAGGTGGTGATGAGCGTTCTCGAAGGCGTCTTCGGTCAGGAAGGTGTGCCGACCCGGCCGATGACCGTAGAAGAGTACGAGCGGGTGACTGACAATTTCGAGAAGCTCGGACCGTGGCCGCAGATCAGAATCGCGCCGGTGAGCAGCAACACGTTTCGCTGCACGTTCGACGTCTCAGGCGAACTTGTGCAAGTGGAGCGCTCCGATGCTGGAAAAGACGTGTACCGCGAGTTCGATGAGAGTCTGAGCGAACAGGGTCCATTCATTCTCAGCTGGTACATCGAGGAGTAAGCGAGCACCGAGATGCGTTTTTCGATGTCGGCAATCCTCGTTGCAGCCTTGTTTGCCGTGTTCGCCGAATCCGCGCGGGCAGACATCGTAGCGACGTACAAAGCACACGTGCTTCGCTACTCGTTCGAGTGCGACCCGGGCGCGCTTCATCACGAGCTGCAGAACTACTTCGATGCGAGCGCTCCAGACGATGAATGGTCTTCACGTGCCGAGACACAATTGTCGGCCTGGTTCGCGCCGGATCAGGGCAGCAGCAAAGTCGAAGTGACCTGCATGGCTGAACTTTGTGCCGTGGACTTCCTGATGTCACCTCACGAGTTTGCGTCGGAGCACAGGTCGGTCGTTTACGAGTGGACGGCGACGGCGCGCTCCGGATACTTGCCAGAGGGTCTGTACTTCCCCAGACACGACGGATCGACGCGTCTGTTTGTGTTCCGCGACTCATTCGATCCTGAAGAACTTTGACGTCGGTAAGGCTTGTCGACGATGCAACGCCAGCGTCCGCTGAGGGGCGCGCAAAACTGGCCGGCACCGGCTCGGACCGAGGCGCCGTCCGGTGGCATGACGCTACCGCCTGACCCCAGGCCCGGCCGATCAGGCTCGAGCACCGGTGCCGCCGCTGGATTCTGCGCAAACGGCCAAAATTTTTTCGGCCAGACCGCTCGAGCCCCCATTGTTGCGCCGCCGCATCGGGCGCAGCCCGAATTCCCCAAAACCGCCATTTTTCCCGGCAAAAACAGGCCTTTTTTCCGCCCGGGAAGGCCCCAAATCTGCCCCCGAGAGGGCCAAGAATCGGGCCGTCACATTTCTTTCAAATAAGTGTTGACGGCTTGCAA